>CAWCSE010000005.1:0-22906 GCA_963798165.1 uncultured Solirubrobacterales bacterium
GACTCGGCGGGGTTCGTAGTCACTTCGGCGGTCGGCCTGACTCTCGCTCTCGAGGGCGCAGGGCCATGGGCGCTCGTCTGGGGCGCCCTGCTCGGCAACATCGTCAACGCAGCTTTCATCCTCCGGTTCGCGCCCCACCGATACGGCTTCGGCTTCAGTCGGGAGGTCGCCCGTGAACTGCTCGGGTTCGGCCTGCCGCTGGCGGGCGCGAGCCTGCTGATCATCGCGCTGCTCGAGATCGACTACATAGTCGTCGGGTCCGAGCTCGGTGCCGTCTCGCTCGGCCTTTACCTGCTCGCCTTCAATCTCTCGACCTGGCCGGTGAACATGTTTTCGGCACCCGCTCGGAGGATTTCGCTGCCGCTGTTCGCCCGTCTCCACTCAGGTGAGACGGACGCCTCGTCAGCATTCGTGCCCGTTTGCTGCATTTTGCTGCTGGTCACCCTTCCGGCCTGCCTGATGCTTGCAGTGTTCGCTGAGCCGCTGGTCCGTCTCGTCTACGGCCCGCAGTGGCTGGCCTCCGCCGCGGTGCTGCCATGGCTGATGGCGCTTGCTTTCACCCGCGTACTCGGCGAGTTGGTCTACGACTTCCTCGTCGCTCTCGGCATGTCGCGCTCGAATCTCTCGCTTCAGGCCGTCTGGCTCGTGGCGCTGTTGATCGCCCTACCGATCGCGGTTCGGCTCGATGGCATCGAGGGAGTCGCCATCGCGCACGCATGCGTTGCCGTGATCATCGTCCTGCCGTCCTACGCGATCGTGCTGCGGAGGGCCGGGGTCTCGCTTCGAGGCCTGGCCGGCCAGCTGGTCCGGCCCCTCGCCGGAGGGATCCTCGCGGCCGCGGCCGGGATATCGGCCGTCTCCCTGATCAGCGACGGGTTCGCCCAGCTGGCGATCGGCGGGGCGCTGGTGGGGCTCGTCTACCTCGCAGCCGTCTATCCGATGCGGGCGATGCTCAAGTCCCCTCTGGCGGGACCCGCATGATCGGCACGCAGGACCAACGTTCACTGACGATCGTCGTCGCCGGGACGTCGTGGGACGGGGTCTGGCAATCGGAGCGCCACCTGGCGCTGCAGCTGGCGAGGCGAGGCCCGGTGCTTTGGGTTGATCCACAGATCTCCAGGCTCAGCCCCTGGCGCGACGGCACGGCCCGCCGGGCACTCCACGAAGAGCGCCTCCGACCCGTGGCTCCAAACCTGCTCCGCCTTACACCGGTCACCGTCCCCGGCGTCAGTCGGCCGGTCCTGCGTGACCTCGCGACCCGCGGAGCACGCAGGGCCCTTCGCCGTGCGGTGGACGCGATTGGATTACCGGTGCGAACGACGCTGGTTGCCTCCTTGAACAACATGCTCGACGCCGTTCCATGCGACGTAAGCGTTTTCTATGGAACCGATGACTACGTCGCCGGCGCGAAGCTGATGGGCACGGATCCAGCGTGGCTCGAAGAGTGCACGGAGAGACAGCTGAAACTGGCTGATGTCGTCGTCGCGACATCGGAGGTACTCGCCGAGCGCTGGTCGGAGACGCGCCCGGACATAAATGTGATCCCGAACGGATGCGACTTCGAGCGGCTGGCCCGTGCCGACGTCGCGCCGATCCCGGACGATGTCAACCTGGCGGGGCCGATCGCCGGCTTCGTCGGTCATATGTCGGAACGCATCGATCTCGAGATGCTGAACGCTGTCGCCGATGCCGGCTGCTCGTTGCTGCTCGTCGGCCCTCGACAACCGACGTTCGAGATCTCCCGGCTCGACGCGCTGATCGCTCGCCCGAACGTCCAATGGGTGGGCGCGAAGCGGTTCGCTGAGCTGCCCTCCTACCTTCGCGTCATCGACGTCGGGCTGACGCCGTATTCGCAGTCGGATTTCAACCGCGCCAGCTTTCCCCTGAAGACCCTCGACTATCTGGCCGCAGGCCGTCCGGTCGTGGCGTCAGACCTACCGGCTCATCGCTGGCTCGATGCCGGCCATGTCCACATCGCCGATTCGGCGGCAGAGTTCGGACCGCTGACCCGAGAGCTGCTGGCACGCGGGCGAAGCCCGGCCGTCGGACGCGAATGCCAGCGCGTCGCCGCCGAGAACTCCTGGACGGTTCGGGCCGCCGAGGTCGCGACGCTGCTCGATTCCGCTCCGCAGGCCAAGGCCGGGTCGATTCGCGCATGAACGCCCAGCGCGAGATCGTCCTGATCGGTTGCGGGGGTTTCGGGCGGGAGACGGCAGCTGCCGTTGCCGCCATGAACGCCGTCGAACCGCGGTGGCGGCTGCGTGGTTTCCTCGACGACAGCCCGGAGCTAGCCGGGGAGTCGGTCGCCGGCGTACCAGTTCTGGGGCCGACTTCGGCGATCGGCGACTATCCGGGGGCGGCGGTCGTGATCACGACCGGCCGGCCCGACAACTACGTCAGCAGATCGCGGATCGCTGAACGGCTCGGGTTGGACGACGAGCGCTACGCCACCCTCGTCCATCCGTCCGCGATGGTCGGCGCAGGCTGCCGGATCGGTCCCGGCTCAGTCCTCCTCGGACACGTGGACCTGACCACGGATGTCGTGGTGGGCGCCCACGTCGCCATCATGCCGCAGGTCGTGCTCCCCCACGACACCGTCGTCGGCGACTTCGCGACGATCGCATCAGGAGTCCAGGTGGGCGGCGGTTGCCGGATTGCCGAGGGCGCCTACATCGGCAGCGGCGCCTGCCTGCGGGAGAGCCTTTGCGTCGGGACCCGGGCGATGATCGGGATGGGCGCGATCGTCACGCGTGACATTCCCGACGAACGACTCTGGTGCGGGGTACCCGCGCGCGATTTCGGTCCGGCACCGATCCCGGCGACGGTGGGAAACGGGCGATGAGGATCGTCGTCTGCCCACACACGCTCGAGCTCGGCGGGAGCCAGCTGAACGCGATCGAGCTCGCCGCCGCCGTCCGGGATCGCGGGCACGAGACGATCGTCTTCGCGCAGGCGGGGCGTCTCGCTGAGAGGATCGACGAGCTCGGCCTCGAGCTCGTGCCTACTCCACGGCCGCGGGGCAGACCCTCGGCGCGCGTCATGACGGCGCTTGCCGAACTCGTCCGCAGCCGCAGGGCGGACGTCGTGCACGGATTCGAATGGACCACGGTCCTGGAGGCCTACTGGGGGCCGCGAGCCCGGTCCGGAACCCCCACCGTCGCCACGGTGATGTCGATGGCGGTCGCACCGTTCATCCCCCGGGACCTGCCGCTGATCGTCGGCACCGAGCAGATCGCGGCGGCGGAGCGGCGAGCCGGGCGGACGGAGGTGGACGTCATCGAACCTCCGGTCGACGTGGACGACAATGCGCCGGGCGTCGTCGACCCAGAACCGCTGCGTCGAGCGGTTGGGATCGATCCCGAAGCGTTGACGATCGTGGCCGTCTCCCGCCTCGCCGCCGAGCTCAAGCTCGAAGGTCTCGAGACTGCGATCGATGCGGTCTCGGCCCTCGCCGCCGATCGCGCCGTGCAACTCGTCATCGTGGGCGACGGCCCGGCGCGAGCGACCCTCGAGGAGCGGGCGGCCGTAGCGAACCGAAGGGCGGGGAGGCGGATCGCAATCCTGACCGGTGAGCTACTCGATCCCCGCCCCGCCTATGCGGCGGCCGATGTCTGTCTCGGCATGGGTGGCTCCGCGCTCCGCGCGATGGCATTCGCGAAGCCGCTGATCGTCCAGGGTGAGATGGGGTTCTGGCAACTGCTGACCGAGGAGAGCAAGGGCCGGTTTCTCGCCGACGGCTGGTATGGCGTCGGCTCCGACAGAGATGCCGGTCTCGAGAACCTGCTTCGAGAGCTCGGCACCGTCGTCGATGACGCGGGGCGGCGGGCGAAGCTCGGTTCCCAGGCTCGTGATCTCGTCGTTCAACGGTTCGCGCTCGGCCGGGCGGCCGATCGGCAAGTGCAGATGTATGCGCGACTGGTCGCGTCGGGGCCGATCGGGCGGCGGCAGCGCTTGGTCGACGGCGGGCATTCCGCGGGCGGGCTCCTCGCCCACCGGGTCCGGCGCAGGGTCGCGGCGACGATCGGGCGCGACACCGCGGACGACTTCAACGCGCGACCCGTCGTCGCGCCTTCCGTACCCCCGGGGTGATCCGGTGGCGAGGAGCCTGATCGTGGGGCTCTGCGCCGTCGTCGCCTCTGGGTGCGTGGTGGCAATCGCGGCTTCCCAGGACAATCATGAGGCACTTGGGCGGTGCCTCCCCGCCGCGAGGCAAAGCACGGATCGGTCCGTTTTCGGTCCTGAGGAGGCCACCTCGGACGCTAACGTTCCCCTCTCAACACGCCCATCGGTGTGTTCAGGCGTCGCACCCGGTTCCCCCGGCGGCGTCACGGTGAACGGCATCTCCCAATCTTCAGCCAACAAGCTCCTCAGCGGCCTTGCCGCTACCGTGGCGGCCGTCGCCGTCATCGCCCCCGGCTCAGCGCCCGGCTCGGAGCTCTCTGCGTCGCCGGCCAATTTGAACGCGGTTTTTGCAAAGGCAGACCCCGGTGACACGATCAGGCTGTCCTCGGGCTCATACGGAACCTTCCGCGGCGGTACGAAACAGGGCCGTGTCTCGTTGCGACCGGCACCGGGAGCGAAGGTGACGATCGCCCTCGACTTCTCGCCCGCGGCAAACCTCACAGTGGCGGGGGTCACTCTCACCGACGTCGTCATCGCGCAGGGATCGAAGAACATCACGATCCGCAACTCGGACATCCCTGGACAGGTGATTCTCAGAGACCTGACGAACTCGAACGTCACGCTCGATGGCAACGTCCACCGCGATTGGGACAAGTGCAACGGCTGCGCGGAGGGCCGCGTCTACATCCCAGGCGATCTCAGCCGACCCTCCGGAATCACGGTCAAGAACAGCGAGTTCGTCGGCGGGCTCAGTGATGGGATCCAGAACGGCTCGAACGGCACCCGGATCCTCGGCAACCGATTTCACGACCTCGAGCCGGGAACGCCCAACGGCGTCCACACCGACGCGATCCAGCTCTACGGATCGAAGAACACGGTGATCCGCGGGAATTACATCCACGATGTCCCCGACGCGATCATGGCGCCCGACGGCACCGATCACGAGGTGATCGAGAACAACGTCATTCAGGGCGACAAGGGCGGCTATCCCTACGCTGTGACGATCTGGTCCGACCAGGGGTCGATCATCCGGCACAACACCTTCGCCGACGGCCCCTGCCTCTTCAATCTGCGCTGCGGGATCGTTTCCATCGGCTCGAAATCGGGCCAGCCGGCCGGCCGGGGTACCGTGATCGAGGACAACATCCTCCTCGACATCTCGGTCGGCGATGGCAATGCGTCGGTCGCCTCTCGGGGGTTCAACCTCTTGGCCGGTGGGCGACCGAGCGGTCCGGGCGAAGCGCGAGGTAAGCCCGTTTACGTCGGCGGCCCCGACCCCAACTCACGCCGCGACTTCCTGCTGGCGCCGGGCTCGCCGGGGAGAGGCGACGCGAGCGACGGCCTCGACGTCGGCGCGGTCATCGACAGGGGCCACGCCTGCGCACTTGCCAAGAAGCAACTCTCGCGTGCCGGAAAGCGGGTCGCGAGGGCGCGCCGAGCCGTGCGGCGGGCCGACGGGCCTCGGCAGACGCGTCGCGCCCACAAGAAAGTGCGAAAGGCGAAACGCCGGCGCCACGAGGCTCGCGGCAACGTCGCTCAGCTCTGCTGAGCATCCCCCAGCGAGTCCGGGCCGACTCGAACACCCGCGCGACGCCACCAGCGGGACAGACCCGCACCGGCGACGATCGCCGAGCACCAGAGGACGAAGATGGTCACTCCGGCGACTGCGGCCTGACGAGACCGCAACCCCCCCGCCTCCATGCGGGTCACCGGAGCGCCGATCGGATCGGCGCGCATGTACCTGCGGCCACCGTCGGGCGCCAGGACTTCAACGAGAGCCACCAGCTCGTCGGTGGCAGCCGCAGCGAGCCGGGAGGCCGCCGGCTCGTCGGACGCCGTAGCCGTAATGGAAATCACCGGGACCTGGGGGTCGGCGGCAATGGAGACGACCTGGCCCTGCGGCGTAGCGGTGGCGGAGGCCGCTTCGCTCGCGAGCGGAGTCACCACCAAAGGTGAGTCGGACCCGGCGATCGCGACGGCGATCGTCCCGGGCGCGACGCCCGCCCGCTGCGCGATTCCCTCTTTGACCTCGTCCATGGACATCAAGAACGCGAACAGGCGCGTGCGAACGGCAATCGTCTCCGCACCCTTCACCTTCGCCTCGGCTGCCAGGGGATGCGGCGTATCGAGCTGAACTCGGCTCAGCGAAACGGCAGCATCAGGCCGTCCCGAGCCGAGGCCGGGCGGAAACGGCGAGATCGCTCCGGCAACGATCAATCCGGCAAGGACCGACACGACGGCGCCTACTCCAACGAGACGGCGATGGAGCCCGAGGATGCGGATGATCCCGGCGAATTCCACTGCTCAGGCCACGCCGGTCGCGGAGGTCCGCTTGAGGTCCTTCTCCTTCGACCAGCCCCGTCGCACGCGAGCCAGGAACAGGACGGCGGCGCAGGTGAGCCCGAATGCCACGAAGAAGGCCAGCACCGCAACCCCGCGCTGGGCCCCCTCGTTGATGACGCCAGTGGTCGCCCTACCGAGCTGGATCAATCCGACCCGACTGCTCGCCGGGGTCTTCTCGGCCGACGCCACCGCTTCGAGGTAGTCCTCGGTGCCAGTGACCGCGGCCTCGGCCAGTCGTCGCGCCACCCTCGGATGTGATGCCTCGGCGCGGATGTCAAGGATCGGCGAGGTCGGACTTGCCTCGATCGCAAGTCGCAGCTGGTCCGGAGGTGCGACGAGGTCGGCGATCGACGCTTTGCTGTCGCTGCCTGCCAGCGGACGCGGCTGATCCGGTGTCTGGGGCGGCGTAACGGTGATCCGCCGAGCCGGAACCCCGGCACGGCGTGCGATGAACTCGCGGACGGGGGGACTCGCCATCACGTTGCCGACCAGCACTCCCCGATTCGTGAGCGATGTCAGGTCGTATGTCGTCTGGCGCAGGTCGACGAGCGCCGATCGCGGGGTGTCGACGAGGACCCGGGTCGAGGCGCTGGCGATATCCATGGAATCCCGCTCCAACTTCGGCGGGATGATGCTGATCTGGTAGAAGACCCGCGTCGCGGCGAGCAGGCCGACCGTGACCGCGACGACCAGGCCGATCTTCATCCCCCAGAGCTCGCGAAGGTATGCGCCGATCCTCACAGCGGCGTCATTCCTCGGATCGGGCCGGGGCCGGCGCAACGGGATGTCCGGAGCCGTTCCTCGAGGCCATGTGATCCGGTCCGAGATGCCCGTTGCCCTTCGCTCGCTCGACCGGGTCGACGGGACGACCGCGGCTTGCGACGGCCCGCGATGCGATGACGATGACGGCGCATCCGAGAGCCAGGACCGATAGCGCCACCGCGACCGCGGCGCCCACCCCAGGGCCGCCCGGGGAGGTCACGGCCTGCTGGACACCGATCTCGTGGACGTCGAGGCGCTGAGCTTCGGGGATCCCATCATTGGCAGCGACGCTGCCGAGATACGCCTTCAGCTCCGCCACCGCGCCGCCGGCGAGGCGCTCGGCGGTCGCTGCGCTCGGTGCCCGCGCGACGACATGCAGGATCGGAAGGCTCGAATCGGTGGTCACCGTCAGCACCGTGGCATCCGGCTCGTTGGCGTCCTTCGCATCCGGAAGGGCGTCGGCGGAATCCGCTGCGTCCGTGTCGGGCGGCGGCACGACGATCAGGCGATCGAGGGGCACTTCGGCCCGCCTCGCGATCGCCCGCTCAATCGAACCCGAGGCCATCAGGTTGCCGAGCAGCCGAGCCCGGGTGGCAAGCGTGTCGATCTGGGGGACCGTTTCACTCTGCTGTCCCCTCGTTCCGATGTCGACCGCCTGGGACCGCGGCGTGTCGACGAGTATGTCGGTCGACGCCCTCTCGACCGTGAAGCCGCGGCTCGCGACCACGAGACCCGCTGCCACGGCGACGACGATCACGGGCAGGACCCAGAACTTGCGCTTCCACAACTCGAGGACAACGTCGGTGGCTGTCATTCCCCTCATACCGCGGTCTCCAGTTCGATCGATTCATCCGCCTTGACTCGACTCCCGGCAAGCGGCACGGCGACCTGGGGCGGGGCGACGAACGGGGGCTTTCCAAGCCCAGAAGCGGCGGCCATCGATGCGGCGGCGACCTCCCGCCGTCGGGAGTCACGGCCGGCGAGGGCTACCAGCCACCGGAGCCCGCAGCCGGTGATCAGGGCGAACCTGTAGAGCTCGCGACGAAGGCCACCGAAGTGCTTATCGGCATGTTGCATCCGAGCGTAGGAGTTCTGAGCCTCCATCCTTGGGTCGAGTCCGCCCTTTCCGGCATGGTGGATGATCGTCATCTGCGGTAGGTGCCGAACGCTCCAGCCGGCCTGCTTGATCCGGAGGCAGAGGTCGGTCTCCTCCGAGTAGAGAAAGAAGCGCTCGTCCATCGTGCCGGCGCCCTCGAGGGCCGCCCTACGGGTCAGCAGGAAAGCGCCCACGGTCCAGTCGCAGTCGGTCTCGTGTTCATAGGCGGCCTCGTCGAGGACGCGCTCGCAGGCCCAGCTCGGGCGAACCGGCCAGTGCTCGGCCCCCAGCGCGGCCCCGAAGGCGCGCGAGGGACTGGGGAAGTTGCGAATCGACGGATAGACCCGGCCGTCGGTCAGATGCCGCACCCCGACCAGGCCGATCTCGGGCCTCCCGTCGAGAATCGAGACGAGCTCGGCCAACTCGCCCGACACCAGCTCCGTATCGGGATTGAGGAAGAGGATGTAGCGGGCGTCGCAGGTCCTGAGAGCGACGTTGTTGGCATGGGCGAAGCCGAGGTTCTCGCTATCGATCAACCGTACGTCCGGGAACTCGGCGTCGATCGCAGCCTCGGTTTCCGCGATCTTCCCGTTCTCGATGACGACCACCTCGTATCGGATCGGCCCGGAATGTCGGCGAACCGATCGGAGGCACGGCCCCAGCCAGGAGGCGTCGTCCATCGACACCACGATGATCGCGACGTCGTTCATCGCCCCACCGGTGAGGTCGCTGAGGATGGCGGACGTGGACCCCCGCCGGCAGGGTGCTGCTCGGGGGCCAGGACGATGCCGAGGGCCCGTGCCCGTTCGGGATCGAGGATCACGGACGCGGCTTCGTGCCGTGAGGAGACGTTGAGCTTCCCGAACGCGGACGACAGGTGGCTCTTCACCGTGCTCTCGGCAAGGAAGAGGGTCGAGGCGATCTCGGAGTTGGACTTGCCGCCGGCGACGAGCGTGAGCATCTGTTTCTCGCGGTTGGTGAGCACCTTGGCTCCGATCTCGCTCCGGCGACCGCTGGGCACGCAGGTCTGGCCGTTGCATACGGCGGATACGACGGGCCCGAGCGCGTCCTCGATGCGCCGCTCGAGCACCACGCCGTCAACCCCGAATCCGATGGCGCGCCTGACGTCTCCCGCGCCGGCCCGCAGGCACACGGCGACGATCGGCGCTTCGCGGAACTCAGCGTGGATCCTTGCCGCGGCCTCCCTCATCGTCTTGTCCGGCCGCTTTCCGGCGAGGATCACGCATTCCGGAGCCGGCCGGTCGCAATGGTCGATCATCGCCTCGACATCGTCGGCGGATGCCACGACGCGCCCGGCGGAGCCGGCGACGGCACGGCGTATCCGCCTTCGGACCGCCAGGTCCTCGGCACAAACCGCGATCCCGGCCGGAGGTTCGGCCGAGGCCCCGGGGTTGTCAACAGCCAGGCTCATCAGATGATCAACGGCCCATCCACGCCCCCACTTCCGGGGTCGCCGGAAGCGGAGGCGGCGTTTCTGCGTTGTTAGGCCGATGGAACCCGACCTCGCCGCCCGGCCTCCCGACCTATTCGCCGACGCAGACACCGAGATCGATGCGGATGTGGAGATCGGCCATAACGTCGTGATCCGCGGGGGAAGCCGGATCGGCAGCGACTGCATCGTCCAGGACAACGCCGTCATCGGAAAGCGCCTCGAGCTTGGGAGCCAGTCGACGGCGAGCCCGCTGGCGTCGCGCCGACCGACCGTGATCGGGCCCGGAGCGCGGGTCCTGAGCGGTGCCATCGTCTTCGCCGGGGCGACCCTCGAACGCGGGGCGATCGCCGGCGATCAATCTCACATCAGGGAGGGCAGCGTGGTCGGCGAGGACTCGGTGGTCGGTCGCGGATCCGCGGTCGACAACGACGTCCGGATCGGCGCCCGAGTGAGGATTCAGACCAACTGCTACCTAACTGCCCACAGCGTCATCGAGGACGACGTCTTCGTCGGCCCGGGCGTCGTCACCACCAACGACGACACCATGGCCCGCCATCCGGCGGGCGAGCCGAGGGTAGGCGTAACGCTGCGACGCCGTTGCCGAGTCGGGGGCGGAGCGGTCATCTGTCCCGGCGTCGAGATCGGCGAGGAGGCATTCGTCGCCGCCGGAGCGGTTGTGACCGCCGATGTTCCGGCGCGTGCCGTGGTGATGGGCGTTCCCGCCCATCCGGTCCGAACCGTGCCGGACGAGGATCTGCTCGACCGATGGCGCTGACCCTGGCCGCCCCGAACGTCCCGCTCTTCGCGACGCGTGGAGCGATCACGCCATTGCTCGATCGGGTCGCCGAGCGTCAGCGGGCCGTACTCGATTCCGGCCGCTACATCCTCGGCCCGGAGGGCGAAGCGTTCGAATCTGAGTTCGCGTCGCATATCGGCCGACGGCACTGCATCGGCGTCGCCAACGGCACCGAGGCGATCACGATTGCGCTCCGAGCGCTTGGAGTCCGCGCGGACGACGAGGTGATCGTGCCAGGCGTCAGCTTCTTCGCCACCGCGGAGGCTGTCGTCAACGCCGGTGCCGTTCCCGTCTTCGCCGACATCGATCCGCACACCCATTGCATGACCGCAGCCACGATCGAACCCGTCATCACGAAGCGGACGCGCGCCCTGATGCCCGTCCACCTGTTCGGCAACCCGGCGCCGATGGACAAGATCAACGACCTCGCCAGGGCCCACGGGCTGAAGGTGCTCGAGGATGCCGCGCAGGCCGCGGGCGCAAAGCTCGGCGATCGTCGGGCGGGAGCGCTCGGAGACGCGGCTACATTCAGCTTCTACCCGGGCAAGAACCTGGGAGCGACGGGTGACGCCGGCGCGGTTCTGACCGACGACGACGAGGTCGCAGAACGGGCCCGTGTCCTCAGGGAGCACGGTCGTGGCGATGAGCGTTGGCGACACGCCGAGGTCGGTTACAACTCACGGCTCGACGAGCTGCAGGCCGCAGCCCTGCGCGTGCTCCTCCCACATCTCGACGACTGGATCGTGGCCCGACGCTCGGCCGCCGGTGCCTACCTCGACGCCGGCATCGCCGATGCCGTCACCCCGCAGGAGGAGACGCCCAATGGTGCGTCGGCCTTCCATCTCTACGTCGTCACCACAGATCGTCGCGACGAGCTTCATTCCCGCCTGGCCGATGCCGGCATCGAGTCCCGCCCGTACTACACGACGCCGCTCAACCTTCAACCGGCGCTCGCGGAGTTCGACACCGGTCGGACGCTGCCGAATGCGCTGTCTCTGGCCCGTAACGGGCTGGCCCTACCGATGGGCCAATGCCTGGAGTCGGACGACGTGAAGCGTGTCGTCGACGCCGTCCGCGCGGCCGTCGTCACGCCCGCCGGCTGACCGTCGTCAGACGACGGTCAGTTGATCAGTTGACGCCGCGGCGACCCAGTACCGCCGGGATGGTGCGCACGATCAGCTTGACGTCGAGCCAGAGCGACCAATTCGTCACGTACAGGCAGTCGAGCTTCAGCATCTCGCGAAAGGGAATGTCGGTCCTGCCGAGCACCTGCCACATCCCGGTCACCCCGGGTGCGAGATCCAGCCTCGTCCGCTCCCAACCGCTGACCTGCTCGTCCTCACTGCCGATCAGCGGCCGGGGCCCGACCAGGCTCATCTCCCCGCGCAATACGTTCCAAAGCTGGGGCAGCTCGTCGATGCTCGCCTGCCGCAGGATCCGGCCGGTCCGAGTGACGCGAGGATCGTCCTCGAGCTTGAGCCAGTTGGGATCGCGCGCTTCGCGCCCGCAACTCCTCGGTCCGCGCCTCTGCATCGACGACCATCGTCCTGAACTTCAGCAGCGTGAAACCGTGCCCACGTCGCCCGACGCGACGCTGACGAAACAGCACCGGTCCCGGCGATTCGAGCCGGATCGCGATCGCCACGGCGATTAGGAGCGGGGCCAGGAGGATCAGGCCGAGAAGCGCGCCGGTCAGGTCGAGAGATCGCTTGAGGACACGCGATGTTCTCGCCAGCACGAGTGGGTTGAGGCCCAGCATCGTGAGCCCCTCGATGTCGTCGACCTCGAGCGAAGGTCCGAGGGCGTCGATGTGGCCGGGCAGGATGCTGACCTTCGCGGCGGCCGCGCCGCAATCACCCATCAATTCCATCATCGACTCGTCGTCGATCTCCGGGGCGGAGACGATGACGCGATCGATCCGGTTGTTCAGCGCGAGACCGGTCATGTCGACGTCCGCCAGTCGTCCGAGCCACGGCACCGGGGTGTCGGAGCGAGCATCGATCGTCACCTCCCCGACCGGATCCAGGCCGTACTCGGGGTGGTCCTCCATCTTTCGGACGAGCATCGCGCTGATCGCCGAGCCCCCGACCAGCAGCACCCGCGACGGTCCCTTGATTCGGAGAAACAGCCGGCGGGCAACGAGCCGTGCGCAGGACACCGAAGCGATCCCGACCGCTGCGAACACAGCGGCCCCGGGCAGGCCGGGTCCCGGTTCGTATCCGAGCAGATCGATGTAGAGCCAGAGGGCGAGGGTGCCGATCACGAAGGCGTGAAACAACGCCGGAAGGTCGTCGAGGACGGACAGGCTGATCCGCTTCACGTCCCGCTCGTAGAGGCCGTACGCCCGAAACAGGACCAGCCATGCAGGTAGCGTCGGGGCGAGCAACGCGGCTCGAGGCCAGCCGTCCTGAACCGGCAGGATTGCGAGTGCCGCCGCAGTCGCGCAGACGACGCCGACCAGGTCGGCCGCCGCGAGCGCGCGGCGCAGCAGATAGTCGCGAGGCCGGTACGTCGACGCCACCATGGGGCGTTCCTGAGTGCCCGACGGGACGTGATCTGCGGCAAGGGATCCGTATCCGCCTGAGGCGGCGACCCGACCCCGCGCTCGGACCCGGCTCACGCCACCAGGCCGGCGCGAGCTCGGCGCCAGCGCGACCGGTCCGCCGTGATCCTGAAGCGAAACCTCAGCCGCCTCGATCATCTCGACCACGTCGAGTGCGAGGTCAAGTTGCGCGGTGAGCGGCCTGCCGTCGTTCACGGCGGAGATGAAGTCGTCGATCTCGAGCGAGAGCGGCTCGCTTCCCTCGACCCGAGGGGACACGATGTCCCCGGTCCGGTAGGAGAGGTGGTACTCGCCGAACGTCTCAGGGTCCTCGTAGACGACGCCGTGATCGAAGACTCGCACGGGCTCCGGCCCTCCATCTTCGTAGACGACCATCTTCTTGCTGCCGACCAGGACGGTCCGGCGCAGCTTGCTCGGAGCCAGCCAGCTCAGCTCGATGTTCCCGAGCAGGCCGGAGGCGTACTGCATCGTCAGGAATGCGACGTCGGGAATCCCTCGCACGACCGCATCGCGCCCGCAGGCCGAGATCGTCTCCGGGGTCGCATCCAGCCAGTAGCGGAGGATCGAGAAGTCGTGCGGTCCGAGGTCCCAGAGGACGCTCACGTCGCGCTGGTGCAGGCCCAGGTTGACGCGGCTCGAGGAGATGAAGTAGAGGTCGCCGAGTTCGCCGTCGTCGATCAGCTTCTTGACCGCCCGAACCGGCGGGCTGTAGGTGAAGGTGTGGCCGCACATCAGGACGAGGTCCCGCTCCGATGCGAGCCGCGCGAGCTCGTATGCCTCGGCGGAGGAGGCTGCAAGCGGCTTCTCCACGAAGGTGTGCTTGCCGGCCCGCAGGCAGGCCTCGGCAAGCTCGGCGTGCGTGCAGACAGGGGTGGCGAGGACGATCGCGTCGAGGCCTCGGGTCCCGGAGCAGGACGTCGAGGTCGGCACATGCCTTCGCGGCGCGGGTACCGGCGGGACATCTTCTCCAGCCGGTCCGGGTCCCGGTCGCACAGATAGGCGAGCTCGGTCGATTCGAGCTCGGAGAGCACCCGCAGCAGGTTCGGCCCCCAGTAGCCGAGCCCGACCACGCCGACGCGTCGCGTGTCGGTTCGCTTGAGTCGGCGCCACCCGGCGGAATCGTTTGCGGATGCCGAGCGGCGGCTCGGCGACCCGCTCGGGACCGATCCGGGTTGCGGTCAGATCAGACATTGGTCGCATCGCGTGGATTCACCCTCCATGGCTTGGCTTTGACAACCCGGCGCAGGGCCGGTGCCAAGAGAAACGGGCGCGACCGCCGCGAATCGCGTCGCGATCCCACAATTCGACCTTTTTGGAACCCGCCCGACGGCCGGCTCAGCCCTCGATGTCCCCGCCCGGCTCTCGCATGCGGTTGGTCATCTCGATCGCTTCCTCGCGCGTATGGACGTCGAGTTTGCGGAGCAGGTGCTTGACGTGCGTGTAGACAGTCTCCTCGGAGAGGACCAGCTCGGCAGCCACCTGCTTGGTGCTGAGCCCCTGGGCCATCAGATCCACCACCTCCCATTCACGCGGGGTGAGCTTGCTCTTCACGGGGCGCATTCCAGTTCCGGATTCGGGCAGGCACCGGAGCCGCTCGACGAGACTCATGGCGAGACCCCGCGAGACGGCCGCCTCGCCCCTGAGGACTCCCTTCGCCGCGCTGGCGAGGCCCTTGCCGTCGAATCGCTTGGAGACGAAGCCGTCCGCCCCCGACCGGAACGCCGTCAGCTGATCGCTCTCGGCATCAGTGCCGGAATAGACGAGGACACTGACCTCGGGTGCCTCGGCGGCGATCCGGCGAATCAGTTCGATTCCGCCTCCGCTCGGATATTCGAGCTCGACGACGGCGATCTCGGGCCTGTAGTAGGAGATCAGCTCCATCGCCTCGGTGGGAGCCGACGCGCCGCCGACTACCACGAACCCCTCATCCTGGAGGGCGTCGCGCACCTCTCGTCGGGAACCCGCATCAGGATCGGCTATCGCAACGCGGGCCCGTGGACCGTCGCAGCCCTGATCGGCCGCCGACCCGGCGCTCTCCCCGTTGAGCCTTCGTTCGAGTCCGAGATCGTCATCTCCCCAACAGGACAACGCGTCGATCTTCACGTTCTCACGCCTTGAGTCTGACTATTGCACAGGCAGTCGCGGTCGTCCATTCGGCTGTCCACTCTCCGCCCGATCGCAGTAGAACTCCCGTTGTGGCGGCCGACCTGCCAAGAGACCACGATCCCGCGTACGAGACGATCCTCTACGCAGCCGATGGCAGGGTCGCGACCATCACACTGAACCGCCCCGAGCGCCTGAACACGATCGTCCCGCCGATGCCGGACGAGGTCGAGGACGCCGTGGGTCGCGCAGTTCGGGACGAGGGTGTCCGCGTCATCGTCCTGCGGGGAGCGGGTCGCTCCTTCTGCGGCGGATACGACTTCGGCGGCGGCTTCGAACACTGGCAGCACGCGATCGAGACGGACGGCCGCTGGGATCCCGGCAAGGACTTCGCTTTCGCGACGGCGCCTGAGATCGCGCCGACTCAGAAGTTCATGAGCGTCTGGCGCTCGCCTAAGCCGGTGATCGCCCAGGTGCACGGCTGGTGCGTCGGCGGCGGCAGTGACTTCGCCCTCTGCGCGGACCTCGTGATCGCGAGCGAGGACGCTCAGATCGGCACGCCCTACAGCCGCATGTGGGGCGCCTATCTGTCTGGTATGTGGATCTACCGGCTCGGCCTCGCCAAGGCCAAGTACCACGCCCTGACCGGGCGCCCACTGTCCGGCCGCGAAGCAGCCGACATCGAGCTGATCAACGAGGCGGTGCCCTTTGCCCAGCTGGAGGACCGGGTGGCAGCGCTTGCGGCTGAGCTGGCGACGATCCCGTCGTCCCAGCTCGCGGCGATGAAGCTCGTGGTCAACCACGCGTACGAGGGCATGGGGCTCGCGTCGACCCAAACGCTCGGGCCAATCCTCGACGGCCTGATGCGCAACACGCCCGACGCTCTCCGATTCATCGAGCGGGCGGAGAACGACGGCGTCCGCGCCGCGATCACCGACCGAGACGGTCCGTTCGCCGACTACAGCCAGGGCCCGCCGGAGCGTCGACCCGATCCGGGCAATGTGATCGAGCCCTAGCTCCCCCGCGGCGGCCGATTCCCAAGTCCATCCGTTTCCGGCACTGCCGGCCGCCGAGGCGCGGAAGCGTGGGCCGGCACGCGCGTTGATCTGACGTGCATCGCGAACGACGTCCGAGAGCGACGACCTGGCTGATCGCGATCTCGCAGTGCCTCTTCCTCGGAGTCCTGATCCTGTTGGGAGCGTCGAGCTGGGGGGCCGACGAGGCTCAGGCAGCCCCCTGCGACGAGCCGGTTCTCAACGCCATCGCCTGCGAGAACACGAAGCCGGGCTCCCCCCCCAGCGAGTGGGACATCTCCGGCGCCGGCAGCTCGAACATCCAGGGCTTCGCGACGAACATGAGCGTCGACCGCGGCCAGACCGTCGACTTCAAGGTGGACACCAACTCCTCCGACTACCGCCTCGACATCTACCGGATGGGCTATTACGACGGCGACGGGGCGCGCGCATGTCGCCACGGTGCAGCCCTCAGCGTCGCTGCCCCAGAACCAACCCAACTGCCTTGAGCAGGCGTCGACCGGGCTGATCGGATTGCGGCAACTGGCAGCAGTCGGCATCCTGGAATGTCCCGAGCAACTCGGTCTCGGGCATCTACTTCGCGAAGCTGGTCCGCGAGGACGGCCCGTCCGGAGCGAGCCACATCTTCTTCGTCGTCCGCGACGACGAGGGGCACTCCGACCTCCTCTTTCAGACCTCGGACACGACCTGGCAGGCGTACAACCAGTACGGCGGCAACAGCCTCTACACGGGCTCGCCCGACGGCCGCGCCTACAAGGTCAGCTACAACCGGCCGTTCACGACCCGCGACACCTCCAACGAGGATTGGTTGTTCAACTCCGAGTACCCGATGGTGCGCTGGCTGGAGTCCAACGGTTACGACGTCAGCTACTTCTCGGGAGTCGACAGCGACCGTTACGGCCCTGAGATCCTCGACCACAAGGCATTCCTCTCGGTCGGCCACGACGAGTACTGGTCGGGCGATCAGCGCGCCAACGTGACCGCGGCGCGGGACGCGGGCGTGAACCTGGCGTTCTTCAGCGGCAACGAGATCTTCTGGAAGACGCGGTGGGAGAACAGCATCGATGGATCCGCCACCTCCCATCGGACCCTCGTCTCCTACAAGGAGACCCACGCGAACGCCAAGATCGATCCGTCGCCCGAGTGGACCGGGACCTGGCGCGACTCACGTTCGTTCAACCCGGAGGGCTCACAACCGGAGAACGAGCTGACCGGGAACATCTTCATGGTCAACTGCTGCGGCTACGCGATGGAGGTGCCGGCCGCCGACGGCAAGATGCGCTTCTGGCGCAACACGAGCATCGCGTCCCTCGCGCCCGGTCAGACCGCGACGCTGCCGGACGACACGATCGGCTACGAGTGGGACGAGGATCTCGACAACGGGTCACGCCCGCCGGGAACCTTCCGACTCTCGTCGACCACGGTCGACGCCCAGCAGCGCTTGCAGGATCAGGGCTCCAACTACGGACCCGGAGAGGCGACGCATAGCCTGACCATGCACCGCGCCCAAAGTGGAGCGCTCGTCTTCGCCGCCGGAACCATCCAATGGTCCTGGGGCCTCGACGGCGACCACGACCGCGGCGGCGACCCACCGGATCGGAGAATGCAGCAGGCGACCGTCAACGTGCTCGCCGACATGGGGGCCCAGCCCACGACGCTCGCCGGCGACCTGCAGGCGGCCACCGCGTCGACGGACACGACCAAGCCGACTTCGACGATCACCCAGCCGACCGCGAGCTCGCAGCTGCACCGTCGGCACCCAGACTCAGATCAGCGGCACCGCAACGGATCAGGGCGGAGGGGTGGTCGGCGGAGTCGAGGTCTCGGTCGACGGCGGCTCTACCTGGGGGCGGGCGACGGGCCGGGGATCCTGGAGCTACTCGTGGACTCCGGACCAGGCGGGACAGGCGCAGATCATGGTCCGGGCCGTCGACGACAGCGGCAATCTCGAAAGCGGTCAGGCCGGAGTTGACATCGACGTTTCCGGCTCCGGGGGCGGCGGCAACTGCCCCTGCTAGCTCTGGGACAACTCGGTCTCGCCCCCGGTCGAGGACGACCCCAACGGTGTCGAGCTGGGCGTCAAGTTCCGCTCCGACCGGGATGGCTTCATCACCGGTCTGCGCTACTACAAGGGCGCCCAGAACACCGGCACCCACGTCGGTCACCTTTGGAGCGCCTCCGGCACCCTGCTCGCCCAAGCGACCTTCACCGGGGAGTCGAACAGCGGCTGGCAGCAGGTCACGCTCGACCCGGCCGATTGCGGTCAACGCCGATACGACCTACGTTGCCTCCTACTACGCGCCGCAGGGCCATTACGCCGCGACCACGGGGGGCTTGTCGTCGGCGGTCGACAACCCGCCACTGCACGGTCTGGCAAGCGGGACCGACGGCGGTAACGGCGTTTACCGGTACGGGTCCTCCAGCGGTTTCCCGACTCAGACCTACCAGGCGAGCAACTACTGGATCGACGTGGTCTTCGAGGACGACCTCGGACCCGATGTGACGGCGCCATCGGTGACCACGGTCTCTCCGGCGCAGGGCTCGGCGAACGCCGCTACCGACACAAAGGTCACCGCGACGTTCAACGAGAGGATGGACCCGGCGACGATCGGCGGCCAGACGGTCAAGCTCCGCCAGGGGAGCCAGCAGATCCCGGCCACCGTCAGCTACGACGCCGCGACCCTGCGGGCCACCCTCATCCCCAGCCAGCCGCTCGACAACTCGACGACCTACACCGCGACGGTCAGCGGCGGAACCTCCGGGGCGGCGGACCTCGCCGGAAACCGGCTGTCCAGCGACTACAGCTGGACCTTCGCCACGGGCGCCGGGCAGCCGCAACCAGGCAACTGCCCGTGCTCCCTCTGGAGCAACGCAATCACACCACCCGTGGAGAGCGACACCAATGGGGTCGAGCTGGGAGTCAAGTTCCGCTCCGATCGAGCCGGTCTCATAACGGGACTGCGCTTCTACAAGGGGGCTGGGAACACCGGCACCCACGTCGGTCACCTATGGAGCTCCTCCGGCACGCTGCTCGCCCAGGCGACCTTCACGGATGAATCCAGCAGCGGGTGGCAGCAGGTTTCGCTCAGCCCGCCGATACGGGTCGATGCGGATACGACCTACGTCGCCTCCTACTACGCGCCGCAGGGCCATTACGCCGCTTCCAGCAACGGATTCTCCTCAGCGGTGGACAGCCCGCCGCTGCACGGCGTGGCCAGCGGCGCCGGCGGCGGCAACGGGGTCTACCGCTACGGATCGACCGGGGGCTTCCCGACTCAGACCTACCAGGCGAGCAACTACTGGGTCGACGTGGTCTTCGAGGACGACACCGCCCCCGACGTCACGCCGCCCACGGTGGCCTCGGTCTCACCACCCCAGGGCTCGGCGACCGCCGCGATCGACACCACCGCGACCGCGACATTCAGCGAGAAGATGAACCCGTCGACGATCAGCGGTCAGACGGTCAGGCTGAGCAAGGGCAGCCAGCAGATTGCGGCCTCCGTCGCCTACGACGCGGCGACGATGCGGGCGACCCTGACGCCCAGTCAGCCGCTCGAGTATTCGAGCACTTATACGGCGACGGTCAGCGGTGGGGCCTCGGGAGTGGCCGATACGGCCGGCAATCGCCTGGCCTCCGACTACAGCTGGACATTCGCGACGGGATCGGCACCGACGCCGACCGATCAGGGACCTGGGGGGCCGATCCTGATCATCGCGAGCCCGTCCGATCCCTTCGGTCGCTACTACACGGAGATTCTCCGCGCCGAGGGGTTGAACGAGTTCCGGGTGGAGAACCTCGGATCGGTCACTGCTTCGACGTTGAATGGCTACGACGTCGTGATCCTCGGCTCGACCAACCTGACAACCGCCCAGACGCAGATGCTCACATCCTGGGTCACCCAGGGCGGGAACCTGATCGCCATGCGCCCTGACGCCCAGCTTTCCGGCCTACTCGGCCTGACGGCGGCTGGGTCGACCCTCAGCAACGCCTACATGAAGGTGAACACGTCCGGCTCCCCCGGGGCCGGCATCGTCGGGGACACGATGCAGTTCCACGGGACCGCCGATCGCTACTCCGCGAACGGCGCCACGACGATCGCCAACCTCTACTCCGACGCCGCCACCGCGACGACTTCGCCGGCGGTAACGGTGCGCAGCGTCGGCTCGAACGGCGGCCAGGCGGCGGCATTCACCTACGACCTGGCCCGCTCGGTCGTCTACACGCGCCAGGGCAACCCTGCATGGGCCGGGCAGGAGCGCGACGGAAGTTCACCGATCCGCTCCGACGACCTCTTCTTCGGCGGCGGCCAGGCCGACTGGGTCGACCTCGACAAGGTCGCGATTCCGCAGGCCGACGAGCAACAGCGGCTGCTGGCCAACCTGATCGGCGAGCTCAACACGACCGCAAGCCGCTGCCCGGTTCTGGTACTTCCCGCGCTCGGAGAACGCCGTCGTCGTGATGACCGGCGACGATCATGCCCAGGGCGGCACCGCCGGCGGTTCAGCCAGCTCAATGCCGCCAGCCTCCCGGCTGCTCGGTCGGCGCCTGGGAGTGCATCCGGGCCAGCTCCTACATCTACACCGGATTCGCCGCTCACCGACGCGCAGGCCGCCGCCTACAAGGCGCAGGGTTTCGAGATCGGCGTGCACCTGACCACGGGTTGCCAGGACTACACGCCCGCCTCGCTGGCGGATGACTTCGCCGCGCAGATCGACGAGTTCAAGGCGAACTACCCCGGGCGTCCCGCCGCCCGAGCACACCGCACGCACTGCATCGTCGTGGAGCGACTGGGCGACGCCAGCCGAAGGTGGAGCTCGCCCACGGCATCCGGCTCGACACGAACTACTACTACTGGCCCGGAGTCATGGGTGCAGGATCGTCCCGGCATGTTCACCGGCTCGGGGATCCCATGCGATTCGCCGATCTGGACGGCGCTGATCGACATGTACCAGGCGACGACCCAGATGACCGACGAGTCGGGCCAGAGACCCGCTGACCTCGGACACGCTGCTCGACCGGGCGCTCGGAGCGACGGGCTACTACGGCGGCTCCGTCCGCCAACATGCACACCGACTACGACGCACTCGCCAGGGCGACGCGATCATCGCCTCGGCCCAGCACCGCGGCGTGCCGGTGGTGTCCGGCCGGCAGATGCTGACCTGGCTCGACGGCCGCAACAACTCGTCGTTCCGATCGATCGGCTGGAGCGGCAACGAGTTGCAGTTCTCGATCAATGCCGCCGCCGGCTCCGACGGCCTGGAGGCGATGGTCCCGCGCATCCCACACCGGCCCGCTCGGCGTCCTACTGCGCGGCGGCGACGGCGGTCGCGACGACCGAGACGATCAAGGGGGTCGATTACGCGTTCTTCCCGGCGCTCGCCGGCAACTACACAGCGGCCTACGCGGTCGACGCCACACCTCCCGTCATCTCGGGCGTAGCGGCGCAGCCTCACAACGACGGCACCGCCACCCTGGCCTGGACGACCGACGAAGCCTCCGACTCACGCGTCGACTACGGCGTGTCGCCATCGGCCCTCGCGAGCACCGAGCAGGGTTCCACTCGAGTCCACATCGCACAGTGTCGACCTTGGCGGGCTCGCCGCGGGCACCACCTACTACTACCGGGTCAGGTCCGCAGATGCGGACGGCAACGCATCGACATTCCCGGCGGCCGGCGATCCGCCGCTCAGCTTCACGACCCAGGCGGCGACGACGACTGGCGCCGTCACCGACACGGATGCCGCCGAATTCAACGGTGGCCAGGTCGGGACCGGAGCCTACGTCGCCCTGGACCCTGCAGACGGAGAGCTTTCTTTGAAGCCGACAGTCGGCGAGGAATTCTCGGGAAGCTCGCTGCCGTCGAACTGGACGACCAACCTGTGGAGCTCGCAGGGGACCGTATCGGTCGCGAACGGGGCAATCGGCGCTCGACGGCGCATCGACCGGAACCACGCAGCTCGTCGGCCCGAGCAGGTCGCTCGAGTTCGTCGCCACCCTGGGCTCGGCCCCCTATCAGCACGCCGGCTTCGGCGTCGACTTCAACAACACGCCCGCTTGGGCGATCTTCAGCACGAAGGGTGGCGGAGCCGTCTATGCCCGTACGAACAGCAACGGCTCCCAGCAGGAATCGCAGCTCTCGAGCAGCCTGATCGGAACCCCGCACCGCTTCCGGATCGATTGGACGACGACCTCCGTCAACTACTACGTCGACGGCGCTCAGGTCGCGTCTCATCCGGCCTCGTTCGCGAGCACGCAGATGCGGCCGCTGGTCAGTGACTACTCCGCAGGTTCGGAGGACCTGAAGGTCGACTGGGTGCGGATGGGGCCGTACACGTCGACGGGGTCATTCGACTCCCGGGTCCTCGACGCCGGCTCCGCAGTCGACTGGGGAGCACTGAGCTGGAGCTCCGTCACACCGGCGGGCACCAGCGCCGCCCTCAGCGTCCGCACCGGCAACAGCCCGAACCCGGACGGGAGCTGGAGTGCCTGGAGCCCGGTTGCGGCGTCCGGCAACCCGATCGGCGCTACCTCGCGCTACCTGCAGTACAGGGTGGACATGCAGAGCTCGAGCAGCAGCGCCACGCCCGAGCTGCAGTCCGTGACCGCCGCCTACACGTCGGGCGGCTAGCCCTA
>CAWCSE010000006.1:0-27505 GCA_963798165.1 uncultured Solirubrobacterales bacterium
CCGACTCGGCCAGAGGCTTGCCGGTCGCTGCATCGCGCCAGACGACCTGTTGTGTATAGCCGCCGGTGGCGACCTCGCCGACCGGAGCGTCCGGGTTCCACTTCGTTGTCCACCAGCACCCGCTCAGCTGCGGGACCGAAGAGGGGTTGGAATTCGAAGCTGCGGTCATCGACGACGAACTTCGTGGTCATCTGCCCGGAGGTCGGGTCAAGGTGGATGCCGGCGATCTTGCCCACACCTCCGTCTGCCGAGTAGACCATGTCGTTCTCAGGATCTCCCTGCGGCTTCGGCGGAGCATTGCTCTTCTGCCCCGACTTGAGGTCGCCGAACGGCTTGATCGTCTGCGTGTTCGATGCATCGTTGACGTTGATGGCGACAAGCGATGAGGCGGTCGTATCGCTGCCGATCCCGTTGGTCTGGATCACGATCCAGTCCTTCATCAGCGTTGGAGCGTCGCCCACGGTCTGGCCGTTCTCCAGATAGCTGGCGGTCCAGGACTTGTCGCGGCTGAGGGTCTGGGTGTCTGGGTCCCAGAAGAACCGGTACGCCTTCTTCAGCATCGCCGTATAGATCGCAATCTTCCCGTCATAGGGCGCGATGATCGGAGGTGTCGCCGAATCCTCGGGAGCGACGAGAGTGTCCAGAACCTTGAGGGTGTCGGGATCGACCGCGACGAACGCCGACGGCTTCTGCTCGGGCCCGCCGGCCGACTGCAAACAACTCGCAAGTCCGCCGCCGCCCTGCTGGTTGCAGTTCTCGGGTCGGTTCTGACTCCTGAGGATGATCGTGCCGTCGGGCGCGACGGTCAGCTCCTTGTAGTTGATCGAACGCGGAGTGACGGGACCCGGGCTTGGCAGGTTCTGCGACTTGACGATCCCGCCGGTGTCGCGATCGAGGAGGACGATCTTGTGGCTCCAGGCGAAGACGATCTTGCCGTTGTCGAGAATGTTGAGGTCGTACCGCCGACGAATACGTCGCTACCGGTATTGATGTTGTCGACGTAGGTGCGCCACACCTGGTCCCCGGTTATCGGGTTGATCCGGGCCACGTACGGGCCGCCCGCCGATCGCCCCGTGTTCGCCGGCGGCCTCCGCCGGCGATGTACATGGCGTTAGGGCCGTCGCTGTTGACGTAGTAGACGTTCGGGTAGTTCCTCTCGGCCTTATAGGTGTAGACGACGTTGGGCTCGGTCCGGGAGCCGAGAAAGTCGCGCAGGGGAATATGCCGCTGCGTTGGGCGTCGGTCATCTCGGCGGCGTTGATCGCCGAGAAGTAGCCCGGGGTCGAGATCCCTTCCTGGCAACGCTGCTCCTTGTCGTAGAGGCTCGGATCCCCGGGGAGCGGGCCAACCGTCATCTGCTCCGCTGGCGTTACGTTTCGGGCGCCCCGCTCAGCGCGGCCAAGGCGGCGTCACATCTTGCGAAGTCGACAGCGCCGGGATCAATATCAGTGCCAGCAATCCGACGAGTGCGAGGATCACGGCCAGAAAGGGCCTGACGATGTGCCAGATGCGCTTCACGATGCTCCTTCGAATGTGGCGGCCGATGGTTGCTCGGCGGCAGCCTGGCGCTCACGTTTACTGCGGTGCTGGCCGAGGACCATCGTCACGCTCGCCAGGAATACCCAGACGACGAAGGCGATCCAGTGGGCGTAGAACCCGAGCCCGCCGGTCGCCGGGTTGAAGATTCCGCTCTGCGCGTACGGGGTCACGAAACCGAACACCGAGGCAACAGCGGCGAGCAGCGCCAGGAAGCCAAGCCACTTCGGCAGTCCGCCGGCCCTCAGCGTCACTTCTGCAACCCCCAGGTAGAAGATCGCGAAAGCACCGCCGCCGAACGCGAAGGAGAGCGCCGCCGCGGAATAGAGGGTCGGGACCGTCTCGCCCTGCGTCAGCGTTGTCGTGAGGGTCGAGGTGCCGGTCAGAACGAGGCCGACCATCGTCAGCGCCACGCCCACGACGGCCCCGGCAGATGCGATGGCAGAGCCCCTCATGGGCCCGCCCTCGGCATCTCGGAGCGCGGACCAGAGCGTTCCCATGAACCAGAGGAAGACGACCAGCCCGATGCCGTTCAGCATCACTTGGGCCTTGATGCCGTTCAGGTGGTCGGCGAAGAAGGCGGGGGACGCCTCCGCGTTGGCGATGTTGGGGAGGCGCGGCGTGTTGCCACCGCTCGGATCTGTTTTGAGGAAGATCAGTGCCGCCGCCACGAACAGCAGTACGGCAAAGAGGCCGCTCAGCGCCCCCATCTGCTCCCAGTTTCGACTCTTCTCGCTCATGTCAGGAGAAGCTAGAGCGGCGATTCAAGGCGGATGTCATCCCGGCGGGATGAATTTGTCTCCCCGCACCGAGCGGCTTTCGTATTCATCCGGTCGGGGGGATGCGCTGCGCCCTACCGGGCGCAAGGCTGTCCTCGATGGACGGCCCCTCCGCGTCACTGACCCAGGAACCGACCATCGAGCAGGCGAACGAGCTCATCCGCAGCCGTCCGTTCATCGGTCTCCTCGTTCTGGCATCGATCGTCGGCGTTGTCGTGTCGATCGCGGCGTGGTGCTTCCTCGAGGGCACCTACCAGCTGCAGAAGCTCCTGTTTGAGACGGTTCCCGGGCAGCTCGGCTCCGGGGACCCTCCGTTTTGGTATCTGCTGATCGTGCTTGGCCTGGCGGGCCTGATCGTCGGCCTCGCGATCGACCGCTTTCCGGGCCGCGGCGGCCACGTTCCGGCCGACGGACTGCAAACCGGTGGCCCACCCCGCAGGGACTAACCCTCGTCGGTGTGCTGGTCGCCGGGGTCGCGACGATCGGCCTCGGTTTCGTTCTCGGCCCGGAGGCCCCGCTGATCGCACTCGGCTCGGGGCTCGGCGTCGCGCTCGTTCGAGGCGCCCGCAAGGACACCCCTGAGCAGGCTCTGATGGTGGTGGCCGCAGCCGGCAGCTTCGCCGCGGTCTCGTTCCTGTTCACCTCACCGATAATCGCCGCGGTGATCGTGATCGAGGCCGCCGGGATCGGCGGTGTCAAGCAGCGCATCGTCTTGCTTCCCGGCCTCCTTGCGGCGGGGATCGGGAGCCTCGTCTCGATCGGCATCGGCAGCCTCAGCGGGCTGAGTTCGAGCGACTATTCGCTGGGCGCTCTGCAACTTCCTCAGTTCGACCAGCCCACCCTTCCGGAGTTCGCCTGGACGATCCCCCTCGCCATCGTCGTAGCGATCGGAGCTCAACTCATGCTCGGCCTCGGGCGAAGGACCAAGCGCGCCGCTGAGGGTCGCCCGGTGACGGTGGCCGTAGCGGCTGGCATTCTGATCGCGTGCTTCGCCGCGCTGTTCGCGGTCACCACGGACGAGAGCCCGGTCGCGGTCCTGCTCTCCGGCCAGGATGCCCTGCCCGATCTGGCCGCGCACGTCGACAATTGGGCAACAGGGACGCTCCTGCTCCTGCTGCTGTTCAAGGGTCTCGCCTACGGTCTGTCGCTCGGCAGCTTCCGCGGTGGCCCGACGTTTCCGGCCCTGTTTCTGGGCGCGGCCGCAGGCATCATCGCCGCAGACCTACCCGGGATGTCGACGACGCCGGCTATCGCCGTCTGCATGGCGGCCGCTACGGTGGCGGTCCTCGGCTTGCCGCTGGCATCATCGCTTGTCGTCATCCTGCTCACCGCAAGCTCCGGCCCGGGTGCCATGGCGTTGGTCATTGTCGCCGTCGTCGTGGCCCACGTCTTCATGCTCCACGTCGACGGTCGTCGGCGTACGTTCGGAGACGAACTCGATCCCGTCGATGGCGGTCTCAGGGGCGCTCGCGGCTCAGTCGGCGGCCTCTAGAAGGTGGAACCAATTCCTCGCGAACCAGCGCATCGGCTGCGCGAGGGTTTGGAGGATTGATGCGGGCCAGGGGATTCAATTTCAAGGCTCATCTTGATTCCGCGTGGTTGTTGCGCGATGGTCGGACCCCCAATGTCCATGCGGTTTGTGGATCTGGGCCGTTTCGGCGGGTTTGCAGAGAGTGATCGGCAGAGCTCGAGCAATCCCAATGTCCATGCGGGATTGCGGCCATCCTCGAGAGCGCGCCCGACTGGATTCGAACCAGTGACCTTCGGTTTCGTAGACCGACGCTCTATCCAGCTGAGCTACGGGCGCTAGCGGCGGGGCCGGGCCCGCGCGGGGGCGGATTGTAGACGGCAACAGGCGGGCCGGGAGATCGCTCGGATGCGCGCGGTTGGCGCTAGGTTTCCGGCATGGCCATACGGAAGCTGCAGAGTCAGGGCGTTCACCACATCACGATCACCGGGGCCGATCGGCAGACGTCGATCGACTTCTGGGAGGGCGTGCTCGGCATGCCGTTCGTGTTCGAGCAGCCGAACCTCGACAACGAGAACGAGAGCCACCTCTACTTCGATCCGGGCGACGGGCGGCTGATCACGATCTTCACCAACGAGGATCGCAAGGGCACGCCGGACCGGACGCCGATGGATCCGGGTTGCGTCCACCACCTCGCCTTCGCGGTCTCGAAGGCGACCTGGGACCAGGCGGTCGAGCGGCTCGAGGAGCGCGGGATCGAGAACAGCGGCCCGAAGGACCGCGGCTTCATGGACTCGATCTACTTCAAGGACCCGCTGGGCCTGCTGATCGAGCTGGCCG
Organism: uncultured Solirubrobacterales bacterium; assembly: GCA_963798165.1. GTDB lineage: Bacteria > Actinomycetota > Thermoleophilia > Solirubrobacterales > 70-9 > RHKX01. The sequence goes on from CAWCSE010000006.1 coordinate 4,624, forward strand.
CCTACCGCTTCGAGCCGCCGGCCGGCCACACGCACGCCGACGTCCTCCTGGCCGCCCACAGGATCCGGGTCGAGCGCGGCGACTACAACATCGCCCAGATCCACCTGGCCGACGCGATCGAGGAGCTGGCGACGAGCTCGCGGGAGACGCTGTCGGCCGATCGCGAGCCGAAGGATCCGTACGGCGAGTAGCGGCGGGGCGACGGGCGAGCCGCCGAGCCGCCCGTGTGCGAGGTCACACGAAAACTGGCTGGCTGGCCAGTATTCTGCGCCGGCACCGAAGGCGGCGAACGGAGAGGACCTGCAGATGCCCACGGAGACCGACCAGAGCCTCGACGAGATCAACGTCGGCGATCCCGAGAACTGGCAGGACGGCGCGCCCCACGAGATCTTCAAGCGCCTGCGGAGCGAGTGCCCGGTCCACTGGTCGGAGATCGACGATTACCCGGACGAGGCGGGCTTCTGGTCGATCGTGACCGCCGAGGACGTCCACACCGTGAGCCGCGACTGGGAGACCTACTCCTCCGAGCGCGGCGGCTGCATGGCGCTCACCCACGCGATCCCGCTCGAGCTGATGACCTCGATGTTCATCGCGATGGACCCGCCCAAGCACGACCGGCTCAAGGCGCTCTTCCAGCGCGGCTTCACGCCGAAGCGGATCGCCCAGCACGAGGACGAGATCCGGGCGATCGCGGTACAGGTGCTCGACCGGCTCGAGGGCCGGGAGACGCTGCGACGTCGTCGAGGACATCGCCCAGCCGGTCGTCTCGCGCGTGATCGGCAGCTTCATGGGGATCCCGGAGGAGGACGACAAGGCGTGGGCGACGCTGATGAACACGACGCTCGGCGTCGGCGACGAGGACCTCGCACCCGGCGGCCTCGAGAAGGTCCTCGCCGAGGACTTCCCGGAGATCTTCCGGCGCGCGCAGGAGATGATCGACGCCCGCCGCGCCAACCCGACCGACGACCTGACGAGCGTCCTCGTCCACGCCGAGATCGACGGCGAGATGCTCGCCGACCACGAGATCGTGATGGGCTTCTTCCTGCTCGTCGCCGCCGGCAACGACTCGACCAAGGCGACGTTCACGAGCGGCATCGACGCGCTGCTCGACCATCCCGACCAGATGCAGGAGCTGGTCGACGACCCCTCGCTCGATCCCCGGCGCGATCGAGGAGTGCCTGCGGATGTTCCCGGCGTTCTCCAACTTCCGCCGAACCGCGACCAAGGACACCGAGATCCACGGGCACCCGATCTCCGAGGGCGACAAGGTCCTCCTCTGGTACGTGTCGAGCAATCGCGACGAGGACGTCTACGAGGACCCGGACGTCTTCGACATCCACCGCAATCCCGAGCATCAGGCGTTCGGGGCCGGCGGCCGCCACTTCTGCCTCGGCACCGCGCTCGCCCGCCTCGAGCTCAAGGTCCTGTTCGAGGAGACGCTGAAGCGCTACCCGCAGATGACGAGGAACGGCAAGGCGAGGCCGACCACGAACGTCTTTCTGAACCAGCTCAAGACGCTGCCGGTCAAGATCGGCTGAGCCGCAAGCGCTGCGACGCTAATCCAAGGCTTGACCGTTGAGCATCAGCTGCGTCCGAGCGCCACGCAGCTCGAGTGTCGCCGATGATCGATGGCAGCCAGGAGTCCGGTGGACGGAGCCGGAGTCGACGGCGGCGGCTATGAGCCCCGACCTGCTGCGCGGGCTGACCGAGCCGCGGATGTCGCGGCGCCGGTTCGTCCGAGGGGCGGCGGGCGTGGTCGCCGCGGGGTCCCTCGCCGGAATCATCTCGGCCTGCGGCGTCGCCGGCACCCGCGACACGGGCTGGAAGGAGGGCTTCGACTGGCAGGGCTGGTGGAAGCAGCAGACGAAGCAGGGAACGTTCGACTTCGCCAACTGGCCGCTCTACATCGACCGGACCAAGGACGGCTCCCCGACGCTGAACGACTTCAGCGACAAGTACGGGATCACCGTCAACTACCGCCCGGTGATCCAGGACAACGCATCGTTCTTCTCGCAGATCAGCCCGGTCCTGCAGGCCGGCCAGTCGACCGGCTACGACATGGTCGTGATCAGCGACGGCTGGGAGCTGACCCAGATGATCGAGAACCACTGGCTGATCCCGCTCGACCACTCCCGGATGCCGAACTTCAGGCGCTACGCATCGCCCACCGCTCAAGGACCCCGTCTACGACCCCGGCAACGAGTACACCGTCGCCTGGCAGTCGGGGATCACCGGGATCGCCTACGACCCGAGCCAAGACCGGCCGCGACATCACGACGGTCAAGGATCTCTTCGGATCCCGCCTTCGCCGGCAAGGTCGGGATGATGGCCGACGACACCGAGCTCGCCAGCGCCGGGATGCTCGCGCTCGGGATCGAGCCGTCCACCTCGACCCCCGCCGACTGGCGCAAGGCCGCGGACCTGCTGCGCAAGCAGCGCGAGGACGGCATCGTTCGCCAGTACTACGACCAGAGCTACATCAAGGCGCTTCAGCAGGGGGACACCTTCATCAGCATGGCCTGGTCGGGCGACGTCTTCCAGGCCCAGGTCTCGGGCAACTCGAACCTCAAGTTCGTGGTCCCGGACGAGGGCGGGATGTTCTGGCACGACAACTGCATGATCCCCTACCACGCCGCGCACCCCGTCGACGCGATGATGTGGATCGACTACTTCTACCGGCCCGAGGATCCAGGCGTTGATCACCGACTGGGTCAACTACGTCTCGCCGGTGCCCGCCGCCCAGCCGATCGTCGCCGGCAAGCTCGACGACCCGACCGTCGCCGACAGCCCGCTCGTCTTCCCGACGCCCGACATCGACAGGCAACTCGTCGCCTACTACGACTTCAAGGGCGTCGACGACCATGAGGAGTGGACCTCGATCTTCGACCCGATCATTCAGTCGTGAGCGCCCGGCTCAAAGGCGGGTCTGGTCCCCTACCTGCTGAGCCTGCCGACCGCGCTCTGGCTCGGCGTCTTCTTCGTCGATTCCGCTCGCCGCGATCCTCGGCCCGCGCTGATGACGGGCAACTCGATCGACGGCTACACGCTGACCTGGAACTTCGCGATCTTCGGCGACGCGGTCTCCACCTACTCGACCCAGTTCGGTCGCTCGTTCCTCTACGGAGGGATCTCGACCGCGGTCGCGCTCGTGACGATGTACCCGGTCGCCTACTGGATCGCCTTCCACGGCGGCCGCTTCAAGTCGACGCTGCTCTTCCTGCTGCTGCTGCCGTTCTTCGTCAGCTTCGTGATCCGGATCCTCGCCTGGCAGTTCATCCTCGCCGACAACGGGATCGTCCTCGGCGCCCTCAAGGACATCGGGCTGATGCCGCAGGACACGCACGTGCTCTCGACCCCGTTCGCGGTCGTCGCGGGGCTCACCTACGACGCCCTGCCGTTCATGCTGCTGCCTCTCTACGTGGCGCTGCAGCGGATCGATCGATCCCACGTCGAGGCGGCCGCCGACCTCTACGCGAGCGCCTCGGAGCGGTTCCGCTCGATCATCCTGCCGCTGTCGGCCCCGGGCATCTACGCCGGCATCGTGCTCGTCGCGATCACGAACGTCGGCGACTACGTGAGCGCGGCGATCCTCGGCGGGCCGTCCACGACGATGATCGGCAACATCATCCAGACGCAGTACGTCAACAACGCCAACTACCCGATCGCCTCGGCATTGGCGCTGATCCTGATGGTCACGCTGCTGGTCGCGATGGGGATCTACGCGAAGGTCTTCGGGACGAGAACCCTGCAGGAGCACGCCACGTGAGCGGCGTCGCGAGGGAGAGCGTCGGCGGCCTCAAGGGCCCGCTCTGGAAGCGGGCGATCCTCCCCGCCTACGTGCTCGGTCGTCCTGCTGGTGACGCTGGTCCCGATCGCGGTGATCGTCCTCTACAGCTTCAACCAGGCTCCGAACGAACGGCTCACGTTCGCCTGGCAGGGGTTCACCACCGACTGGTACAAGCGGCTGTTCGAGATTCCCGACCTGACGTCGGCGCTCGTCACCTCGCTCGAGGTCGCCGCGCTCAGCACCGTGATCGCGGTCGCGATCGGGATGCCGGCGGCGCTGGCGCTGGCCCGCTATCGCTTCCGCGGCCGCGGGCTCGGCGATCTGGTCATCCTCGCCGACATCGCCGCGCCCTCGGTCGTCGTCGGCGCCTCGCTGCTCGGCTTCTTCGTCTACCTCGGCGTGTCGCGCGGATTCGGCACGATCCTGATCGCCCACGTCGCGTTCAACGTCGCGATCGTCGTCGTCGTCCTGCAGTCGCGGCTGCGCGACCTCGACCCGTCGCTGAGCGAGGCGGCACGCGACCTCGGCTCCTCGCCCTGGAGCGCCTTCTGGCGCGTCACCATGCCGGTCATCTTCCCGGCGATCCTCTCGGCCTCGCTGCTCGCCTTCGCGCTCTCGATCGACGACTTCATCATCACCAGCTTCGTCGCCGGCCAGACGCTGACGTTCCCACTCTGGGTCTACGGCTCGGTCAAGGTCGGGATCCCGCCGCAGGTGTTCGCGATGGGGACGCTGATCTTCGCGGTCGGCGTGCTGATCGCGGTCGCCGGGCCTGGTGATGGCGCGGCGGTCGCCGCGATCGACCTGACGCTCGACGCCTCCGTGTCCAGGCCACATAGCCGGTGAGGCCGGGTCCGTACCTTCACCGGCATGAACCTACGAAACTTCAAGTACGTCGCGCTGATCGAGGCGACGACCTTCCTCCTGCTCCTGATCGCCAGCTACGTCAAGCGCGCCGAGCGACCAGCCGCTCGGCGTCGAGGTCCTCGGCCCGATCCACGGCCTCCTCTTCATCGCCTACGTCGTGATGGCGCTCGCCGTCCGCGAGCAGGCCGGCTGGAACGGCAAGCAGACGCTGCTGATCCTGCTCGGCGCGGTCCTGCCGTTCGGCGGCTACGTCGTCGACGCCTGGATCAACCGCAACAACGCCGAGGAGCTGCGCGCCGAGGAGGCCGCCCGCCGCCTAGGCTAGGCTCGTGGACATGGGCCTCTTCTCCAGACGCGCGCGGCTCCCGGGCGGGCCGAGCGCGCCGACCGGCTCTTCGTCGGCGACCCGCGCTTCGACGACTGGGAGACGGTCCGCGAGTTCGAGGACCTCGGGACGGCGCGGGCGTGGCTGCAGCAGCTCGCCGACGGCGGCATCGAGGCGGCGCTCACCGCCGACCACGAGCTCGACCGCTTCGACCGCGGCGACATCTTCCTGCAGGTCCCGCCGGGCCGCTGGAGCGAGGCCGAGGAGCTGCTCGGCGGGCTCAGTGACCTCTAGTGACCTCTGACCAGGATTTTCGGCAGTGAGGTCGGCCGCTCGCGGGCGGCCTTGGCGACCATCTTCCCGACCTCGCCGTAGAGGCCGTCGCGGGGGACGGCCCGCCAGAGCCCGCGGATCCAGCCGCGGCTGACGCCGAAGTTCACGGCCCGCTGGAGAGCTCGATCATGTCGGCGCGGCGCATCAGCTCGACCTCGGGGCCCGCCTGCCACTGGCTGCGGAGCTCGTGGTGGCGCTCGATCGCCTCGAGGCAGAGCTCGAGCCGGCGCTCCGTCCCAGCCCGGTCGGCCGGCGAGCAGGTGCTTGGCGAAGTGGGCGCCGTCGGTCGTGTAGACGCCGCCCTCGCTGGCGCCGTCGTAGAGGCCGATGTCGTGGAGGATCCCGGCGACGAGCAGGATCTCGTGATCGACCATCAGCTCGCGATCGGCGGCCTGATCCGCTCGCTGAGCAGGAAGCAGCGCATGCTGTGGCGCTCCATCGGCCCGCCGCTCTCGCCCGTCACCTCCCGCAGCGCGGTCAGGGCGGCGATGCTCGGCCTCCGACTGGACGAGCTGCTCCGCCGTCACCCGCCCGGCGGCACCGCCATCGCACCGGATCCCATCAAGGCTGCGCCGCTCGCTGACGAGGCTCGGAGAGCCTTCCCACGCCAAATCCGAAAGCCTCGGGCGGCGGCAGTTCCGTGGCCGCGAAGAACTCAATCCTCTCGGCCTCGTCGCCCGTGAGGGGCTCACCGGTGAAGTCCACCACCCATCCATTGAAACGGAATGCTTTCTTCCGTCGTGAGGCACATCGAGGTCGGTACCCCTCTCGAAGTCAACGAGGAGGTGCGGCTTTTCGCAACCGGGGCTTTCCCACTGGACACCGGGCCCGAGGGTGCTCCTGATGTGTCGCGCAGCAGCCTCCGCAATACGCTCGTTGAACCACACGCGACCACCGACCGAGCACCAACCCAATCTGCCTGCATAGTCGAGGCGCTCAATCAGGAGCACTGGATTGCCGGGGCGATCGACGAAACGCGGCACCACATCGACGCAGAGAATCGGGGCCGATCGAGTCAGCAGATCGTACTGCTCCTCAGAAAGATGTCCTGTCACTTCGTCGTCGCTCTCGCTGGTACTCGTTGGTCACAAGCGGGCATCCTCTCAGGAGCGGGGTTCGGCTGTAGGGTCGGCTCATGAGCGACGCCGAGCGAGGGCCCCGACCAGCTCTCCTCCTCGGACATGTCGTCCCTGCTGAACGAGCAGGGTGCGATCCACGTCCACGTCGGCGGGAACGGCGATCTTCGCCGGCGAGCCTCCGCCGTTCGAGGAGTTCCTCGCCCATGTGGAGCGGCGGCTCGAGCTGATTCCCGCGCTTCCGGCGGAGGGTCCGCTGGCTGCCGGGGCGGATGATGCGAGCCGAGTGGGAGGACGATCCCGACTTCGACCTGCGCCGCCACGTGCGCCACCTCGCCGTCCCCTCGCCCGGTGGGGTCGCGGAGCTGCGCGAGCTCGTCGGCCAGGTGATGTCGGAGCCGCTGGACCAGAGCCGGCCGCTGTGGCAGCTGTATCTGGTGGAGACGGTGCGGGGCCGGTGGCGATGCCGGCTTCGCGGCGATCTCGAAGACCCACCACGCGCTCGTCGACGGCGTCTCGGCGGTCGACGTCGGCGCGATCATCCTCGACCCCGATCCCGAGGGGACCGACCTCGGCCTCAGCGGCATCGATTGGCGCCCGCGCACGCGGCGCTCCGACCAGGAGGTGCTGACCGATCGGGTCTTCGACGCGCGCCGCAAGCTCTTCGGGATGCCGCGCGAAGCCGCGCGCAAGGCGTTCGACCTCTCGGCTCCGCAGTCGGCGCTGAAGACCGCCCAGGGCTTCCTCGATCTCGCCCGCAACAGCGAGGCGGTCCGCCCGACGATCATCAACGAGGAGATCGGCCGCGACCGCCGGGTGGCATTCGCGGCGACGACGATGGCCGCGATGAAGGAGGCCGCCGCGACGAGCGGGACCGGGGCGACCGTCAACGACGCCGTCCTCGCCGTCTCGACGGGAGCGCTGCGGCGGCTGTTCGAGCTGCGGGGCGCGGAGATCCCCGACGACTTCTCGGCGCTCGTCCCGATGAGCATCCGCAAGCCCGGCGAGGAGCTGTCGCTCGGCAACCGGATCACGACGCTGATGGTCCCGCTGCCGCTCAGCGAGCCCGACCGCACGGAGCGGCTGCGGCGGATCCACGAGACGACGTCGCGGCTGAAGCGCTCCGAGGCGGGGCGGGCGGCCTCACTGGTGATCGAGGCGTCGGGCTGGGTGCCGCCGACGATGTCGCGCGTTCTCGGCCAGGTCGGATCGACCGCCGGCGCCGCCGCCGACCGGACCGGCGTCAGCCGCGTCGTCCCCCAGCGGATCCCCTGGAACCTCGTCATCTCCAACGTCCCCGGCCCGCCGATGCCCGTCTACCTGCTCGGGCCGCCGCTGCAGTCGATCCATCCCTTCGTACCGCTCTCCCCGCAGCGCCGGGCCCTCTCGATCGGCGTGATCAGCTACGACGGCGGCCTCTACTTCGGCTTCGTCGGCGACCGCGACCGGATGTCCGACCTGGACGAGTTCGCCGGCTTCGTCGACGACGAACTGGCGGCGTTGGGCGCGACGAGTTAGTCACCGGGGACGAGACTGCTATTTCGGCGGACTATTCGCCCTCAGAGCAGTTTCGGACCGCGACGGCAGTTCTCGAGCGGCGGGAGCTGAACAGGACCGCTAGGTTCCGGGCATGATCGTCGCGATCTTTCGACGCCGGTTGAAGGAGGGGAAGACCTTCGCCGACTTCAAGGAGGCCTGGGAGGCGGAGAGGGGATTCGGGGTGCCGGCCCGGGTGATCGCCGCGACGAGTCTCGAGGATCCTCGGGAGGTCCTGACCGTCGGGTTCGTCGACATCGATCCGCGCGAGCTCGCCCCCACGAGCGAAGCGGTCGCCGAAGGGGAGTCGGTCCGGCACGGCCGGATCGACGAGGTCATCGAGACGACGGAGCTGAGGGCGTTCTACGACGCCCGCAGCGAGCACGATTTCTCGGCAGAGCCGCGCGAGATCGAGCTCGGCTCCGCTGAGAGCATCCTCGGCGACCTCTGAACGACCGCCTACTTGACGGCTGCCCCGAGCAGGTCCGCCTGGGCCGGGTCGCCGGAGCACGGGAACATGACCAACTCGTCGCACCCGGCGGCCTCGAAGGCGGCTAGGTGGACCTTGACCGTCTCCGGGTCGGTGGCGGCGCTGCCGGCGATCATCTTTGCCACGTCCTCGCCCAGGAAGGCGTAGTAGTCGGTGAGGTAGTCCGCGGCGTCCCGCTCGGCATCGTCACCGAGGGCGAAGTACGCGAGCCCGGCCAGGTGTGGCTCGCCATCGCGGCCGGCATCGGACCAGGCGCGGCGGACGCCCGCAGCCATCTCGGCGAACGCTTCCGGGGTGGAGCCGCCGGCGATCCAGCCCTCGCCGTAGCGGGCGGCACGCCGGAACGACGCCTCGACCGTGCCGCCGATCAGAATCTTCGGGGGTCCGGCGGCGCGCGGGCCGATCCGCTCGTCGGCGAAGGTCCGCTCGAGAGCGTCGAGGAAGGCCTCGAACTTCGACGCCTTGTCCCTGTCCTCGACGCCGGAGGCCTCGTAGTCATCGCCGCGGGCGCCGAGCCCGATGCCGAGCGTCAGCCGGCCGCCGCTGAGCTGGTTGACGCTGAGCGCCTGCTTGGCGGTCTGGACCGCGTTGAGGCGGAGCGGGCCCAGCATCACGCTCGTCATCAGCCCGATCCGCTCGGTCACCGCGGCCGCGGCGGCAAGAGCGACGAGCGGCTCGTAATTGCCGTAGACGACCCGGTCGATCGTTCCGAGACTGCTGAATCCCTGCGCCTCGGCGCGCCGGGCGAACTCGGTCAGCTCCTCGCCGCTGACGTTCGCAACCGCATTGGGCAGCCCGATCGCAACCTTCATCTCAGCCTCCTGATCCGTTGGAAATCCGAGCCGCGAAGGGTAGCCAGCGGGTTCGCTCGGCCCCTGCGACTCCCGCGACGATGGCGTGCTTCGCCGCGCTCGCCGATGGCGCCACGATCGGCAGCGACCTGAAGCGCGCACCGAGCAACAACCGTCGAGTACCTCTGGAACGCGACAATCCGCAAGCACCGCTGATCGCCGCCGATCGGGCTCAGCGGGAAACGGGGGCTGCCGCGGCAGCATGCTCGGCCACCAGCGCCGCGAACTCTGCGCCGACCCGGTGGCAATCGCCCGGCCAGCGCGCCGAGATGTAGTTGCCGTCGCGGACAGTGAAGCCACGATCGAGCCGATCGGGTGAGTCGCGGCGGGCGAGGCGCGGGCCGGCATCGAAATCGTCCGCGCCGGCGAGCGCCGCGGTGACCTCGGCCTGGACGGTCTCTGCGTAGGTCCGGTAGTAGTCGCCGAGCCAGAGGCGGGTCAGGTTCCAGGCGGTCAGCTCCATCGACTCCGTCAGCGCGGTCGTGCGCCGGCCGTACAGGGGCGAGTGCCCGGTCCGGGGGTCGATCGCGCGTGCGAGCAGCAGGACTCCATGGCAGACGGCGCCGAGCGGCAGGTCCCGCGCCATCGCGTCGACGACGACCGCCTGCGCCGGCTCGGACTCGATCAGCGTGCGGACGCCCTTCGCGTGGCCGCCCGGCACGAATACCCCGTCGGAGGCGCCGAGCTCGACCTCGTCGTGGCGGGCCGGTGCGAGGAATTGCGGATCGGCGGTCATCCGCCGGTAGGTCTCCAGCGGGTCGCGCTTCGTCATCAGAAACGGGGACAGAAGCGAGAACCCGTCATCGGTGAGGCGGCGATCGGCGAACGCCGGCTCCCCCGCGGGCGTCGCGAACCGGACCTCGACCCCCGCGTCGCGGAGCGCCCGCCAGGGGAGCGCCGACTCGGTCGGGTCGTAGTCGCCGGCCGGGAGCAGAAAATGGATCACGGGGCCCATCAACGGAGAGGGAGGGATTCGAACCCTCGAGAGAGCTTGCGCCCCCTACTCGCTTAGCAGGCGAGTGCCTTCAGCCACTCGGCCACCTCTCCGGGGTCTTGCGTTTCGCCGCGGGCGTCAAGCCGGCCTGCGAACGGCGCCGATATTAGAGGCAGGAAGGCGGTCGGCGCGATCAGCTGCGGTGCGGGAATCGCGATCGATGATCTAGGCTCGCGATCAGATGAGCGACTCGAGCGACGCCGCCCTGCACGATCGGTTCGAGGCGATCTTCGAGGGGATCGAGGCGCCGTTCGCCTTCGTCGACCTCGACGCCCTCGCGGCCAACGGCGATGCGATGCTTTCCCGCGCGGCCGGCAAACCGATCCGCGTCGCCAGCAAGTCGGTGCGATGCAACGAGGTCCTGGATCGGGTCGACGAGCGCTGGGACGGCTATCAGGGGCTGCTCTGCTTCACGGTCGCCGAGGCTTTGATGCTCGCCGGGCGCGGCCGCCGCAACCTCGTGGTCGCCTATCCGTCCGTCGACCGGCATTCGATCTCGCGCCTCGCCGAGCTCGCTCGCTCCGACCCCGAGGCGGCTCCCGTCCTGATGGTCGACGAGGCGGCCCAACTCGACCTGATCGAGGGCTGCGTCGGCCGCGGCGCGACGCCGATCCCCGTCGCCATCGACATCGACATCGGCTACCACGCCCTGCGCGGCGCAGTACAGGCGGGACCGAAGCGCTCGCCGATCAGAACGCCCAACGCGGCGCGCAGGTTCGCGGAGGAGATCGCCTCCCGGCCCGGACTCGAGCTGGTTGGGCTGATGGCCTACGAGGGCCAGGTCGCCGGGGTCGGTGACGCGCAGGCGGGGCACCCGATCCGCAACTTCACCGTCAGGCGGATGCAGAAATCGTCGATGGCCGAGATCGCCGAGCGGCGCGCCGCGATCGTTGCCGCCGTCGCCGAGGTCGGTCCGCTCCGCTTCGTCAACGGTGGCGGTACCGGCAGCCTCGAGCTGACCACCCGGGAGGCGGCGGTCACGGAGCTCGCCGCCGGCTCCGGCTTCTTCGCCCCCACCCTGTTCGACGACTACAGCCGCTTCACGCTCCAACCGGCCGCCGGCTTCGCGTTGCCGATCGTGCGGCGCTCGGCCGCGGGGTGCGCGACGGCACTCGGGGGCGGATACGTCGCCTCCGGCGCGGCCGGGGACGACCGCCTGCCGAAGCCGTGGCTGCCCCCCGGGCTCCATCTCGACCGGATGGAGGGAGCCGGGGAGGTGCAGACGCCGCTACTCGGTGAGGCCGCCGTGCGGCTGCGCGTCGGCGACCGGGTCTACATGAGGCACGCCAAGGCGGGCGAGCTCTGCGAGCGGTTCAACTCGCTGCATCTGATCGAGGGCGACCGGATCGTCTCCGAGGCGCCTACCTACCGCGGCGACGGCCACGCTTTTCTCTAGATGACCGCGCGACTCGCAGGGCTCCGCCCTGCTCGACTGCGCGTCGCCTACCTGCGGCGTTTCCTTCTGGGCGACACAACCGGCCCCAACACCTGCTCGGTGTATGGGTTGGCGAACCGGGAGTCGGGGTCGAGGCGGGCGCGGACGGTCTTGAAGTCCTCGAAGCGGGGATAGAGCTTGGCCAGCTCCGTCGCGCCGAGCTGATGCCGTTTGCCCCAGTGTGGCCGCCCGCCGTACTCCGCCATGACGCCGGCCACCGCCTCGAAGTACGGCTGCCAATCGCCGTGGCGGTCGTGATGAACGGCGACGTAGCAGCTGTCACGGCCGTGGGCCGGGCTGAGCATCGCGTCATCGCCGGCCGTGAAGCGGACCTCGATCGGGAAGCACACCTCCAACTCCGGCCGCGCCGCGATCGCCAGCACGCGCTCGACCGCCTCCCGCGCGTTCGCGCGCGGGATCGAGTACTCCATCTCGGTGAACTTGAGACGCCGCTCGGACGCGTAGACGAGGTAGCTCCGATCCACCTTGCGGCTTCTGCCGGTCCCGGCCGCGGCCAGCTTCGAAAGGGTCGGGATGGCGGCCGGGACGTGTCGTGCGACCTGGGCGAAGCCGGCGGCAGCCCAGTTCTCGAGAACGACCTCCTGCGCATAGGTCGCCGCCGGGCTCGCCGGCTTGGCCGGCACCTGGGTCCGCATCGACTCACGGCAGAGGGCGACCTCCGTGTGCGGGAAGACGTAGAACTCGAAGTGGTCGAGCTCGTCGACGAAGCTGTCGAGTGCCGCCAGCACATCGGCTAGGGGTCGTGGCCGGTCCGTGCGGTCGATCCGGAAGTTCGTGACGGTCTGCAGCGTCACCGAATAGATCACGCCGAGAGCGCCGAGCCCAACCCGGGCCGCCCGCCAGGCGTCGGGATCGGAGCTCGCGCTGAACTCGCGCAGGGTGCCGTCGGCTGCGACCACCTCCATCGCGACGACCTGCGCGGAGAGATTGCGGAAGCGAATACCCGTCCCATGCGTCGCGGTCGAGATCGAGCCCGCGAGCGTCTGCCGGTCGATGTCGCCGAGGCTCTCGAGGGCCAGGCCGCGCTGATCGAGTCGGCGGTTCAGATCCGCGAGGACGATGCCGCCCTCGACCTTGACCAGGCCCGCGGACCGATCCACCTCGAGGGTGCGATCGAGCAGGCTGAGGTCGAGCAGCGTGCCGTCGGTGAGGGCGATCCCGCTGAACGAATGGCCGGAGCCGGCGACCTTGATCCGCCGCTCGGCGGTGTCGGCCTCGATCACCGCCGCGATCAGTCCCTCGCGGGTCCGCGGCCGCGCGATCCGCAACGGCCGGCAGCGCTGCTCTCCCGACCAGTTCTTCCAGCGCCTCCGGACCTGTTCCGCCATGGCGGCGAACCCTAGATGACTCCTGCCCGCGGTTCAGGAACAATCCTCGTGCCGCGCCGCGGCACCCAGGAGGGGTGGCAGAGCGGTTGAATGCGCTGGTCTTGAAAACCAGTGACCGGTAACCCCGGTTCGTGGGTTCGAATCCCACCCCCTCCGTCTCGGCCGATCGCCCCGAGGTGAGGCTCAGGCCTCGCGCTCGACCATCACCTCGGTCATGTCCACGGAGGCGCGGGAGCCCGGGGTGTCGGATGTGTCCATGGCGCCCATGATGCGATCGGCCTCCTGCATCGCCTCCACCGTGTCGAAGAAGGCGACGAAAAGCGACGTCTTCTGCTCGGCGTCGTAGAGCAGTTGCATCCGCTTGGCGTCGACCCCGGGGGGCGGACCGTCGCTGGCCTCGATCTCGGCCATGACGTTGTCGATTCGTTCCCGGGGGACGTCCTGGAACCTGACCACTCGTGCGTACATCTGGATCTCCTCGCTGGAATCCCTGCCCGTCGAATCGATCGTACTCCGGACTGCAGTTTCCGCAAGCTTGATTCGACCCATCGAGTACGGTCGGCGCACTTCGGTGCACTCGGATAACACACCCAAGAGGATCCACCGGCCCCGAAGCCGAGCTCGGGCTCGCGCGTTCCGGCCCTCGACGGCTTCCGTGCATACGCGATCCTCGGCGTCGTCGCCATGCATCTGCTCGGCGTCGCCGGGGTCCTTGCGGCCTCCCAGGGCAACGGGCTTGGGGTCGCGATCTGGAGCGTCTTCGGCAACACGATCGACGCCTTCTTCATGATCAGCGCCTTCGTGCTCTTCCTCCCCGCCGTGCGACGCGCCGGGGCGTTCGGCGGCCCCGCGAGGTTCTGGATCGGGCGCGGGGCGCGGCTGCTGCCGGCCTTCTGGCTCGTCGTCGTGCTGATCCTGGTCCTCGTCGGCGATCGTGCCGCCGGCGGGCGAGCTATGCAGTTCCCCTCGGCCACCGAGATCGTCGCCCACCTGACCGTCATGCAGATGCCGGTGTACTTCTTCGATCCGGATTCCGCATCGGGTTCGGAGTCGACGGTCCGCTCTGGCTCGTCTCGGTGGTGGTCACCTTCTACTTCGTCCTGCCGTTCGTCAGCCGCTCCTATTACCGGCACCCGCTGATCGGCCTCGGCGTCGCGGCTGCGCTGACGGTCTGCTGGAAGGAGACTGATCGGCCGGGCGCCGGAGCTGCTCGACCCCTTCACGACTGGAGCGACCGGTTGATCGGGCTGGCGGGCGTCGACCAGTTCCCCGGCTGGGCCTTCTCGTTCGCGCTCGGCATGACCGGAGCCTGGGCCTTCGTCAGGGCTCATGAGCGCTGGCCGGCCCGGCGGCTACGACGCTTCTCCCTGATCGCGCCTGCCCGGGGTCGTTGCGGCCTTCGCCGTGGTCGCCTACCTGCGCGGTCGCTACGCGCTGACGGTCCCCGGCAACGTGGCGCAGCTGACTCGCACCCATCCGATCCTGACCCTGTTCGACTCCGCCTCCCGGGCCGCCCTGATGGGCGTGGTCGTGATCGGGCCCGCGTGGATGGCCCGCCCGTTCGTCAACAGGCTCACCGCCCGGCTCGCCGAGCTCAGCTACGGCGTCTATCTGATCCACTTCGTCCTGATCATCTACGTGGCCGCGGAGCTCGACCTGCCCCGTGACGGCACGTTCGCCGCGTTCCTGATCTGGGTGGCCGTGATCCTGCCGCCATCGCTTCTCTACGCCGCCGCGTCGCGGCGCTTTCTCGAGCTGCCGGTGCTGCGGCGCGTCAAGGCGTGGCAGGCCGAGCGGGGCGATCCGGCGCCGCCGGCCACCCCGGCGGTGCCCGTCGCCGAGCCGGCGGCCGTCGCGCAAGAGGGCATGCATACCTCCTGATTCATGCTCGCGGCATGGATGCCGATTAGTTCCGGGATGACCCTTCATTCCCCCACGCTGCGGACGCTGACCATCACCTCCCTGCTACTGCTCGGCGCGCTCGCGCTGCTGCTGGCCACCAGCTCGGCGCACGGAGGCGAAGGGATCGGGCAAGAAGGGCAACGGGCTCGCCAACGCCTCCACCTTCCTGCCGCCGAAGGGGAAGATCTTCACCGGCGCCTCCGACACGGGCCAGACCTCCGACTACCTCGAGTTCCGGAAGCTGACCGGCGCCCACCCCGCGGTCATGCAGTCGTTCGAATCCTGGGGCTACGTCCCCAAGGAGGCGCTCGGCCGCTGGCTCGACACGAACACCCGCGGCATGCTCAGCCTCTCGACCTCGAAGTGCTGGAAGTGCCCCGACGTGATCAGCCCTCAGAGCATCGCCGAGGGTAAGGGTGACCGCTACATCGTCTCCCTCGGCAAGGCGCTCGCCCACCGGCGCAAGCCCACCTACATCCGTCTGATGCCGGAGATGAACGGCTACTGGAACCGCTACAGCGCATTCGGCTCCGACGGCCAACCGCGCGACAAGTTCCACTCGACCTCGGACTTCAAGGACGCCTGGCGCCGCTTCGTGCTGATCCTGCGCGGCGGCGAGGTCAGGGCGATCGACAAGCGCCTCAAGAAGCTGCACATGCCCAAGATCACCGAGAGGACCACCAAGAAGCTGCAGAAGCCGAAGGTGTCATTCGCCTGGGTCCCGCAGTCGACGGGCTCCCCCGACGTCAAGGGCAACGCGCCCAAGGACTACTTCCCGGGCTACGCCTACGTCGACTGGGTCGGCGCCGACGTCTACGGCAAGTACCCGAACATCGACGGGGTCAACTCCATCTACAAGCAGTTCAGGAAGCGTCCCTTCCTGGTCGGCGAGTGGTCGCCGTGGGACGTCGACAACCCGAAGTTCACCAAGCAGCTCTTCGGCTGGATCGAGCAGCACCACCGGGCCCGGATGTCGGTCTACTACCAGGGCTTCGGAGAGGGCGCCGACAACCCCTACGAGCTCAGCGACTACCCGCGCAGCACCGCCGTCCTGCGCCACATCCTCAACGCGTCGCGGTACGCCCCCTTCGCTCCCGAGAACGAGCACAAGAAGGGCAAGGGCGGCAAGAAGTAACTGCCGCAACCGCCGCGCAAAGGTGATTCACTTCCGGGCATGGGAAGGATCTTTGCGTCGCTCGCCGGCGCCACAGCTGTCGTCGTCGTCTTAGCTATCGGGGCCGCCAGCGCCTCCGCTTCGTTGTCGGACGTGCCGACACCAACGGTCACCGGTCCGATCGCCAGCACCGCTGACTCGACCCCGTGGTCGGCCACCGACAAGCCGCTGAGCGACTACGGCTACGTCGAGAATGAGTACAAGTACAGCGGCGACGCCTTCCAGTACGACACCTCCGGAGCGATCGACCAGACCGGCACCAAGCTGACGACCGGCGGACCGGCCGACGACGGCAAGTTCCCCTTCAAGACGCGGATGATCGTCCGCCGCCCGACCGATCCGGCCGACTTCAACGGAACGGTCGTCGTCGAGTGGCTCAACGTCACTGCGGGCTTCGATCTCGAGGCGAACTGGTTCGGCGATCCCGAGTACCTGCTCAAGCACGGCTATGCCTACGTCGGCATCTCCGCCCAGCGGGTCGGCGTCAACTGGCTCCGCATTTGGGACCCCGGCCGCTACGGGGACCTTGACGTGAGCGCCCGCGACAACGGCGGCACGGAAACGATCACCAACGA
Source organism: uncultured Solirubrobacterales bacterium (assembly GCA_963798165.1). Taxonomy (GTDB): domain Bacteria; phylum Actinomycetota; class Thermoleophilia; order Solirubrobacterales; family 70-9; genus RHKX01. Next base: position 21,318 of record CAWCSE010000006.1, read on the forward strand.
CGCACTTTCCTACGACATCTACGGGTCCGGCATCAAGGCGTTACTCGACGGCGGTACCGGTCCCGACCCGCTCGGCGACCTGCCGAAGCCCGACACCGTGATCGCCTCGGGCGAGTCGCAGTCCGGCAGCCGGCTCAGCACCTACTACAACAAGGTGCAGCCGATCCATGACGTCGTCGACGCCTTCCTGATCACCGTCTCGACGGGCGCCCTGCGCGACGACGGCACGACGCCGGCGATCCGGGTGCTGAGCGAGACCGAGAACCGGACCCCGAAGACCGAACCCGACACCTCCGAGTACCGGCAGTGGGAAGTCGCCGGCGGGTCTCACCTGCCGAGGATGGCGTTCGAGAACTTCCAGAAGCCGATCGAGCGCGACAGCGGATTGACCCTCTCGGCGAGCTGCGTGAAGTATCCGCTCTCACGCGTGCAGTGGCCATTCGTCGTCAACTCGGCATATGAGCATCTGGTCGATTGGGCCAACGGCGGCCCGGCACCCCCGATCGCGCCGCGTGGCGACTACCAGGACGCGCCCGCCGATCCGAGCAACCAGCTCGAGCGTGACGACAACGGCGTCGCACAGGGCGCCATCAGGCTGCCCGAGGTGTCGGTGCCGGTCAGGTTGAACACCGGCATCAACTCGGCCGACCCCGCGGGCGGCGGCATCTTCTCGGCGTTCTGTGGTCTGCTCGGCTCGTCGGAGGATTTCTCCAACGCGGTCCTGAAGAGCACCTACGACGACTGGGGCGACTACGTCGGTCAGGTCAAGGCGAAGGCCCAGGAGGTCGCCGACCAGGGATTCATCCTCGACGAGGACGTACCGCGGCTGATCGCCCAGCACAAGGAGGTCTACACGCTGCGGCCGACCAAGCCCAAGCGCAGTGGCAAGAAGCGGCCGAGCGATCGCAAGTTCAAGCTCGCTTGGCGGGGCAGCACCGCCCCGGATACGAGCTTCCGGCTCGAGCATTCCCGCGACGGGGGCGAGACCTGGAGCGTCGTCAAGGGCGCCGGCGGGCTCGAGAAGGCGAAGTTCAAGATCAAAGAGAAGCCCGGCACCTGGATCTACAAGGTCCGTTCGACCACGGTGGTGCCCGCGGACGCGGCGCGGCCCAGCTTCACTGTGACCACGCCGTTCTCGAAGCGTTCGACCAAGGCAAAGGTCAACGTCCACCGGTAGAAGCGTGACGATCGGCGCCCGAGGTGGCGCGCCTGCCGCCTCCGTGACTGCATGCGCAGGTATCCTCGCGCAGCGATGAGCACCTGCGTCGTCACCGGCGGAGCCGGCTTCCTCGGCTCCCATCTCAGCGAGGCCCTGCTCGGGCGTGGCCACCGCGTGATCTGTCTGGACAACCTGGACACCGGCTCGCTGCTCAACATCAGCCATATCCGCGACGAGAACTTCATCTTCGAGAACGTCGACATCACCGAGCGGGTCGAGATCGACGAGCCGGTCGACTTCATCTACCACCTCGCCTCTCCCGCCTCCCCGATCGACTACGCGCGCCTGCCGCTCCACACGCTCAAGGTCGGCTCCTACGGGACCCACAACATGCTCGGCGTCGCCAAGTTCAAGCGGGCCAGGTTCCTGCTCGCCTCGACCTCGGAGGTCTACGGCGACCCGCAGATCCACCCGCAGCCGGAGAGCTACTGGGGCCACGTCAACCCGATCGGCCCGCGCGGCGTCTACGACGAGGCGAAGCGCTACGCGGAGGCGCTGACGATGGCCTACCACCGCCAGCAGGGCGTCGACACGGCGATCGTGCGGATCTTCAACACGTTACGGGTCCCGCATGCGGGCACACGACGGCCGCGCGATCCCGACGTTCCTCCGACAGGCGCTCCAGGACAAGCCGCTGACCGTCTTCGGCGACGGCAGCCAGACCCGCAGCTTCTGCTTCGTCGACGACCTCGTCCGCGGCCTGATCGCGCTGATGGAGTCGGACGCGCACCGCCCGATCAACATCGGCAACCCCGACGAGTACACGCTGCTGCAACTCGCCGAGGCCGTCGTCGCGGCGACCGGGTCGAGATCGGAGATCGTCTTCGAGGCGCTGCCGGTCGACGACCCCCAGGTCCGCCGCCCCGACATCACGCAGGCCCGCGAGGTGCTGGGCTGGGAACCGACCGTCTCGCTCGAGGAGGGGCTGAAGCGGACGATCGAGGAATCCGGTCGCGAGCGGCTGATCGGCGAGACTGACTGATCCTGCGGTGGACCCGCTGCGGATCGCCCATCTGACCGCGACCTTTCCGCCGTACCCGGGCGGCGCGGGCAACACGTGCTTCCGGTTCGCGAAGGGCCAGTCGGAGCGCGGCAACCACGTCGAGGTATTCACGGCGGCCGCCGAGGGCGAGGCGCCCGATCCGGGCGGCGCGATCGTCCACCGCATCGATCCGGTGATGGCGATCGGCAACGCGCCCCTGATCCCGCAGCTCGCCCGGCTCGACAGCTTCGACATCGTTCACATCCACTACCCGTTCATCTTCGGCTCGGAGCTGACGCTGCTCGGCCGGATGCGCAAGCGGTCGCGCAGCGCGGCGCTGATCGTCCACTACAAGAACCGACTGCTCGGGAGCGGGCCTCGCGGCCTGATGTTCGAGACCTACGAGCACACCGTCGCTCCGGCGCTGATCCGGGCGGCCGACCGGATCCTCGTCCTCAGCCCCGACCACGCCCGCTCCGTCTCCTACCTCGAGAAGGCGCTCGAGAACACCCCCGAGCGGGTGATCGAGATGCCGAACGGCGTCGACAGCGCAGTCTTCTCCCCCGGCGATGACGCGAGCGGCCTGCGCGAACGTCTCGGCATCCCCGACGACGCCGTCGTCGCCGCGTTCGTCGCGACGCTCGACCGCGCCCACCACTTCAAGCGGCTCGACGTCGCGATCGAAGGCGCTGGCCCGGGCGCGGGCACGCGAGGTCCACATGGTGGTCGCCGGCGGAGGCGAGCTGCTCGACGGCTTCCGGGCGCAGGCGGCCGAGTCGGGCGTCGGCGGTCGCGTCCACTTCCTCGACAAGGTGCCGCACGACGAGCTGCCGAACGTCCTTCGCGCCTCCGACCTCTTCGTCCTCACCACCGAACCGCCCGAGTCGTTCGGGATCGTCCTGATCGAGGCGATGGCCTGCGGTCTGCCGGCGATCGCCACCGACTACCCCGGCGTGCGAGCCGTCGTCGACGAGCGGACCGGCGTGCTGATCGAGGCCGGCGACTCCGCCGCGGCCGCCGAGGCGTTCGACCGCCTCGTCGACATGGGGGCGGAAGGACGCGCGTCGATGGGCGCCGAGGGGCGGGAGAAGGCGTTGCGCGAGTGGGCCTGGCCGGCGCTGCTCGACCGGATGGACGCCGCCTACGCCGAGGCGATCGCGGCGCGGCGAGAGAAGACGGGCGCGGCGGCGTGACCGCCCCGCAGTCGCGCTCACCACGGCTTCCTGCTCGTTTCGTACTTCTACCCGCCGACCCGGGACACCGGCGCGCAGCGGCCGGCGGCGATGGCGAAGTGGCTCGCCCGGTCGGGCTGGGACGTGACCGTGCTGACGACGACCGCGTTCGAGCGTCCTCGGCCTCTCCCGCCGACGCTGCCGTCGACGGCGTCCGGGTGATCCGCGCGCGTGACCTGCAGACGGTCCGGGCGCGACTCGCCGGCCATTCGAAGGTCGACTCTCTCTTCGACTCCGACAGCTACAGCGGCAAGCCGCACCCGCTCAGCAAGGTCATCGTCCCCGAGCCGCTCGCGGTCGCCTGGGCGCCGTTCGCCCGCCGCGCCGCCCTCGCCGCCCACCGCGAGCGGCCGTTCGACTGCGTGCTGACGACCTCGCCGCCCGAGTCGGCCCACACGATCGGCCACGCCCTCCGCCGCAAGGGCGTCCCCTGGGTCGCGGACGTCCGCGACGCCTGGACGTTCGAGCCGCTGCGCCCGCGCGTTTCCGACCGGCGCCCAGCACAGGCTCGACGAGCGACTGGAGCGACTACGGCTCGGCGCCGCCGATCGCGTCGTCTGCGTATCCGAGCCGGCCGCCGCCGACCTGCGCGCGCGCGGGATCGCCGACCCGGTCGTGATCGCCAACGCCTGGGACCCCGACGAGGATCCAGGGCCGCAAGCGGAGGCGGCGGCGGCCGATCTCCTCGACCCGGGCCGAACCTCCCTCCTCTACACGGGCCGCTTCGGCAGCTACGGCCGCGATCCCGGGCCATTCGTCGAGGGGGTGGCCCGGCTGGCCCGAAGCTCGCCGCAGACCGCGGGCCGACTCGAGGTCGCCGTCGCCGGACCGCTGCAGCCGCACGAGCGAGCCCTGTTCGAGCGCGCCGACCTGCAGCCGGCCAAGGTGACTCTGCTCGGCTCCCTGGAGAGGCAAACGTCGCTCGCCCTGCAACGCCGCGCCGACGCCCTCCTGCTGCTGGCTCAACCCGCCCGCTCGCAGCTCGTCAACTTCAAGCTCTTCGAGTATCTCGCCGCCGGAGTGCCGATCCTCGCCCTCGCGGCCGGCACCGAAGCGGGCCGGGTGGCCGCCGCCGCCGGGATCGTGCCGATCGTCGCGGCCGACGACCCGGAGGCGATCGCCACAGCGCTCGCAGCCCTGCTGGGAGGAGAACTGACCGGCCCCGATCGGGGCGCCGCAGCCCGCTATTCGTACCCGGCGGCGGCGGAGGCGATGGCGGCCGTCCTCGAGGCCGCGCGTGGCGCCGATCCGCCGCATGGATAGGCTTCGCCGGTGAGCGAGGAGACCTTCGACCGCATCGCCGCCGAGTACGACGAGTCCCTACCTCCCCACGTCGTCGAGCACTACCTGGCCAAGCGCGTCGAGCTCGTCTGCAGCGAGGCGCCGGCCAATGCCTACCCCCGGTTACTCGACGTCGGCTGCGGGACCGGCGTCCTGGCCGCCCGGCTCGCAGCCCGAGGGTATGAGGCGACCGGGGTCGACCCCTCACAGGGGATGCTGGACATCATGGCCGCCGATCATCCCGAGGTCGAAGTGGTCCGCGGCTCCGGCGACGATCTGCCGTTCCCGGACGGCAGCTTCGACGTCGTCCTCACCGTTGCCGCGCTTCACCACATCGCCGCTCCCGATGACGTGCGCGCCACCCTGGGCGAGATGGCCAGGGTCACCCGGCCCGGTGGGAGGATCGTCGTCTGGGATCACAACCCCCGCAATCCCTATTGGAAGCGGCTGATGGCCCGGGTTCCCCAGGACGACGGCAGCGAGCGCCTGATCCCCGAGCAGGAGGTCCTCGGCGGTCTGACCTCCGGTGGGGCGCAGATCATCAGCTCGGATCAGCTCGGGCTCGTGCCCGACTTCGTGCCCCCCTCCCTCCTCGGTGCCGCCAAGGCGGGCGAGCGGCTCGCTGAGCGGCTCCCGGGCGTTCGTCGCCTCTGCGCCCACAACGTCGTCGTCGCCACGCGGAGGTAGCGGTCGCCTCGAGCCCGTCGGCGCATCACTTCAAGAGCCGGCGGACCAGCCTTTTCACCGGGGAGCTTCGGCGTTCATCCGGTGACGATGCCCGCACGAGCGCGGCCGCGATCTCCTCGTGGAGCAGCTCGGTCCTGCCCCGGTAGACGTCCGCGGTGAAATGGACGTAGTCCGGATCCGACCCGAAGGGAGAGGGGTGAGCCTCGACGTGGGTGGACCAATCGACCAGAGCTGTGCGCTGGGGATGGTCCGCGACGAAACGCCGCAGGATCGCGTTGACCTCCCGATGGCTGTTGCGCCCGTCGGCTCGCCATGTGTTGACCAAGACGAGCTCGCGTGATCCGATCCTCGCCCAGAGCCGCTCGAGATTGGCTTCGAACGTGCTCGGACCCTCGACTTCATTCGCGGCCATGTCGAAGACGACCACCAGATGGCGCGGCAGCAACGCGGTGTCGAGGATCCTGAGCGCCTCGGACGAGTTGCGGCCGGGGCGGGCATAGACATCGAACTGCGGGAACGTCCTGGGCGCGCCGGACAGGAGCAGGTGAGAGTCGCCGACGATGAGGACGTCGCTGCCGGTCGAGACGTGAGCCCAGGTGGTGAACGCGGGGTCAGGGGCTTCCGCGTCTTCCTCGCTCCCGTCCCGAGGCTCACCGCCTTGACCATCTCCGCCGTTCTGCTCAGCACCTCCCACGAGTGACAATGGATAGCAACAATCCGGTTGACCCGGAACGCACCGGATGGGCCACGGAGCGCTTTCCGGGCGACACGGGGACTGTTCACGATG
>CAWCSE010000007.1:0-66422 GCA_963798165.1 uncultured Solirubrobacterales bacterium
GTCACCGCGCTCAAGGAGGGTCACTCCCCCGACGAGGTATTCGAGTCGGCCCCGCAGGCGCTGCCGTTCACGGCGAAGATCAAGAAGAAGAACGGCCGGACCAAGAAGATCCCGGACGTCTTCAGGGTCAACAACTACGACGACAACTACCTGGGCAGCGCGTCGATCGCAACCGCCACCACCTACTCCGACAACTCCGTCTACGCGCAGCTCGGCCTCGAGGTCGGCCTCAACGACATCATCAAGACCGCCCACGACATGGGGATCAACTCACCGCTGGACGACAACCCGGCCCTGATCCTCGGCGGTCTGAAGACGGGCGTCACGCCACTCGAGATGGCCTACGCGTACAACACGCTGGCCAACGGGGGTGCCCGGGTCAGCGGCACCGAGGCGAGCCGCGGCAACGGCGACGGGCCGGTCGCGATCGACAAGGTCACGGATGCCAAGGGGGAGCTGGTTCCCGACAACGTCGGCGGCAGCGGTGAGAACGAGAAGGTCTCCAAACAGGTGATCGATCCGTCCGTCGCGCAGACCGCCACCGACATCCTCCATACGGTCGTCACCTCGGGCACCGGCAAGCGCGCCCAGGTCGGCGATGACTACATCTGGGGAAAGACGGGCACGACCGACAACAACGGCGACGCCTGGTTCGTCGGGGCCAACGAGAACATCACCGCCGCCGTCTGGGTCGGCTATCCCGACGGCGCGACGCCGATGACGACCGAGTTCGGAGGCCTACCGGTCGACGGCGGCACGATCCCGGCCGAGATCTGGGCCTCGATCGTCTCCGCTTACGACAACCTGCAGGCCTCCCGCGACTCCGGCAAGAGCACCGACTCGACGACCGGCACGACGGACAGCAGCACCTACGTGCCGCCGGCGACGACCTCGGTCGCCCCGGCGACTCCGGCCCCGGCGGATCCGGCTCCCGCCGATCCCGCCGCACCGGCGAACGCCGCGCCCAGCCCCACCCCGAACGCGGGCGGCAGCACCGGCGGAACCGCGGCCGGTGGCGGAACGGTCCCGAAGCAGTCGCCCGGCGATCGTCCGCTTCAGCCGGCCGGGCGCGAGAGATAGCCGCTGCCGGCCAGGCAATAGCGCCAGGGCAGCTCAGCAGCCTTCGTAAGACCGATCCGTGGGCCTGCCACAACCTCCGGGCGTGAATCGCCGGGAGGTCGCCCGAGAAGCGCGTACGGTGCCTCGAGTGCGCCGGCACCGCTTCCTGCAAGGGTGATCCCGAGTGCCTGGCAGACCTTGCCGGGACCGGAACAGAGCTCGCGGTCGGGACGAGGGCCGCGCCGGGCCCGCATCGCGTCGACCCGATGGGTGGGCCGGAGGGCCCGCACCAGCACGGCCGCCGCGACCCCGTCGGCGTCGGTGACGACGTTGAACATCGAGTGGATGCCGTAGCAGAGGTAGACGTAGGCCCGCCCGGGCGGGCCGAACAGCGGCGCGTTACGTGCCGTCAGCCCCCCGAATGCGTGGCAGGCCGGATCGTCGCGCTCGTAGGCCTCGGTCTCGACGATCGGCCCACCGACCCCCTCATGGAGCAGCGTGCAGCCGATCAGGTCGACGGCGACCTCTCGCGGGGGCCGGTCGAAGAACGCGGTTTCCAGGGGCGGCCCCGCCGCGGCCGTCATCCCAGCGAATCGAGGCTCGCTTCAGCGAGCAGCAGCTGGTCGGCCACGGCGGTCGCCGAGGTCCCGCCGCGCGAGAGCTTCGAGTCCAGCCAGGACCCCTCGGCGAGAACGTCGTAGTACTCCTCGTCGAGCAATTCCGAGAAGTCGGCGAGCCGCTCGGGTGGTATCGCGGAGAGGTCGATGCCCTCGTCGAGTGCGTGGCGGACCAGTCCGCCGACGACCGCATGGGCTTCCCGGAAGGGCAGGCCCCGGCGGACGAGGAGGTCGGCGATGTCGGTCGCCGCCGCCATCTCGTCCGCGGCCGCCGCCGCCATCCGCTCGCGATCGAAGACGATCCCGGGAAGCATGCCCGCCAGCGCTCGCAGGCAGAGCTCGACCGTGTCGACGGCGTCGAACAGCGGCTCCTTGTCCTCCTGGAGATCCTTGCTGTAGGCGAGTGGCAACCCATGCAGCACGCCGATCAGCGTCGCGTGAGCGGCGACCACCCGGGGGGCCTTCGCGCGCAGCAGTTCGGCGGCGTCGGGGTTCATCTTCTGCGGCATGATCGATGATCCCGACGAGTACTCCTCGGCGGGCCGGCAGAAGCCGAACTCGCTCGTCGACCAGAGCACGATCTCGGCACCGATCCGCGACATGTGCGTGGCGCAGGTCGCCGCGGCGGCGAGATAGTCGAGGGCGAAGTCGCGGTTGGAGACTCCATCGATCGAGTTCTCGACGATGCCCACGAAGCCGAGCTCCTCGGCGACCGCGAGCCGATCGATGTCCCAGTTGAGGCCGGCCAGAGCACCCGAGCCGAGCGGCATCTGCGATGCGGAACGGGCCGCGGCCGCGAATCGGTCGGCATCGCGGCGCAGCATCCAGAACCAGGCGAGGAGGTGGTGGCCGAGCGAGATCGGCTGCGCCCGCTGGAGGTGTGTGTACCCCGGCATGCGATCGCCGCTGTGGCGTGCGGCCATGGCGAGGATCTCGCGCAGGCAAGCCACCAGCAGCCGGCTCGCGGCGCCGGCGCGCTCGCCGACGTACATGGCGAGATCAGTCGCGACCTGGTCGTTGCGGGAGCGGCCGGTGTGGATCTTGCCTCCGACCCTGCCGGTGAGCTCCGTCAGCCGCCGCTCGATGGCCATGTGAATGTCTTCGTCGCCGGCCTCGAAGGGGAACTCACCGGCGGCAAGCTCGGTATCGACCCGGTCGAGGCCCGCCAGCAGCTCGTCGAGCTCGGCCTGATCGAGCACCCCGGCGCGCAACAGCGCCCGTGCGTGAGCGCGGGACTGGCGAACGTCGAGGGGAGCGAGGCGGCGGTCGTACGCCAGTGACGCGTTGAGCTCCCAGAAGACGGGATCGGGCTCCTGCTCGAATCGAGGCATGGCGGCAGTCTACGAACGGCAGGCGCTCAGCCCGGGCCGCGCCCGATGACGTCGATCAGCTCGGTCACGACCCGCTCGAGCGACTCCTCCGGGAGGGTCGGGTAGAACGGCAGCGCGAGCGAGCGCCGCGAGAACTCCTCGGCGACCGGAAACTGGCCCTCGCATCCGCCGAAGCGTTCCCGGAAGAAGCGCGAGAGGTGGATGCAGGGAATGTAGGGCCGTGCGTCGATCCCGCGCCGGTCGAGCTCGGCGATCACGGCGTCGCGGTCGACGTCCTGCGGCAGTCTGAGCACGTAGACGAACCAGCTGCGCCGCTCTCGGCCCCGTTCGGCAAGCGGCAGGACGAGGTCATCGGGATCGCCCCTGCCCGGCTCGGCACCGCCGATCGCGGCAAAGCGCTCCGAGTAGGCGGCCGCGATCTGCGACCGGGCGGCCATCATCGAATCGAGCCGCTCGAGCTGCGCGACCCCCAGTGCGGCCTGGAGGTCGGTGAGGCGATAGTTGAAGCCGAGCCGGTCGTGCTCCATGAACTTCATCCCGGGAGCGCGGCCCTGATTGCGCTCGCTCCTCGCGATCTCGCCTCCCTCCGGATCCGCGGTGATGAGCACTCCCCCCTCCCCCGTCGTCATCTGCTTGTTCGCGTAGAAGGCGAACGCGGCGGGATTGCCCCGCGATCCGGCCGGGCGGCCGTCCGAATCGACCGTGCCTAGAGCCTGCGCCGCATCCTCGACGATGCCGATGCCGCGGCCGGCGGCGAGGCCCTCGATCGCCGGCATGTCGGCGGGGAAGCCGAAGATATGGACCGGCAGGATCCCGGCGGTCGATTCGCTCAGCGCCGCCTCGATGGCCGCCGGGCTGACGGTCAGCGTTTCCGGATCGACATCGCAGAACACCGGCGTGGCCTCCTCGAAGAGGAGGCAGTTGGAGGAGGCGATGAAGCTGAGCGGAGTCGTCAGCACCTCGTCGCCGCGGCCCCAGCCCTGGCCGCGAACCGCCAGATGCAGCGCCGTGGTCCCGCTGCTCACGGCCACGGCACGTTCGGGGGGGACGCCGATCCGCTCCGCCAGAGCGGCTTCGAAGCGCGGCAGCATCGGACCCAGCGACAGCATCCCCGAGCGCAGGACCTCGAGGATCAGCTCTTCCTCCCGCTCGCCCAGCACGGGCCGGGCGAGGGGGATGCGCTCGCCGCTCATCGCGGTGCCCGAACCGGCTGGAACGCGTATTCGAGCGAGTCGACGAGAGCCTCCCAGGACGCCTCGATGACGTTCTCGGAGACACCGAGCGAGCTCCAGGCGCGGGTGCCGTCGGATGAGTCGAGGAGGACCCGGGTCACCGATGCGGTGCCGTGGTGCTCGTCGAGGATCCTGACCTTGAAGTTCGTCAGTTCGACCTCGGCGATCTCCGGGTGCTGCTCGGTGATGGCCGCGCGCAGGGCCCTGTCGAGGGCGTGGACGGGGCCGTTGCCCTCCGCGGTTCGCAGGTAACGCTCCTCGCCGATCCAGAGCTTGATCGTCGCCTCCGTCTCGACCTCGCCGTCCGCCCGCTTCTCGGTGACGACTCGGAAGCTCTCGAGCCGGAAGAGTGGCTCGTAGCTGCCGCCCTGATGGCGCAGCAACAGCTCGAAGGACGCATCGGCGGCCTCGTAGGAGTAGCCGCGGTGCTCGCGTTCCTTGATCTCCGCGATCGAGCGGCGGACCGCCTCGTCGTCGAGCTCGATACCGGCCCGGGCCGCCCGCGCCGCGATCGAGCCCCGTCCGGCCAGCTCCGAGATCAGGATCTCGCGGCTGTTGCCGACCTCGCTCGGGTCCATGTGCTCGAAGGTGCGGGCGTCGGCCTCGACGCCGGCGGCGTGCATCCCTCCCTTGTGCGCGAAGGCGTTGCGCCCGACGTAGGGCTGGGAGGGGTCGGGTGCCAGGTTGCAGATCTCGTCGACGAGGTGAGCCGTAGCGGTCAGCGACGCGAGCCGCTCGGGGTCGACGCACTCGTGGCCCATCTTGAGCTGCAGCGCGGGCATGATCGAGACCAGGTTCGCGTTGCCGGTGCGCTCGCCGTAGCCGTTCATGGTGCCCTGGACGAGCGTCGCCCCGGCCCGGACCGCGGCGAGCGAGTTCGCCACGCCGCACTCAGCGTCGTTGTGGGTGTGGATCCCGACCGTGGCGTTCGTCGCCGAGCTCGCGAACGCGTTGACGACGGCCGCGGTCGCCACCTCGATCTCGTGCGGGAGACTGGAGCCATTGGTGTCGCAGAGCGTCACGTTCTCGGCCCCGGCCGAGACGGCCGCGTCGAGGCATTCGAGCGCGTAGACGGGGTCGTCCCGCCAGCCGTCGAAGAAGTGCTCGGGGTCGTAGATGACCCGCTTCCCCTGCTCGCCGCAGAAGCGCACCGAGTCGGCGATCATCGCCAGGTTCTCCTCCCGGGAGACCTTCGTGACCTTGTCGAGGTGCAGCGCCCACGTCTTGCCGACCAGGGTGACGACGGGCGCGAAGGAGCCGACGAGCGCCGCCAGGCCGGGGTCGTCCTCGGCGGCTCGATCGCGACGCCGGGTCATGCCGAACGCACAGATCGTCGCCTGCTCGAGCGGAACGGACGCAAGCAGTTCGAAGAGCTCGAGGTCCTTTGGGTTGGAGTCCGGGAAGCCGGCCTCGATGAAGTGGATGCCGAGCCGGTCGAGGGCCTCGACGACCCTCACCTTCTCGGGCGCCGACAGGGACATTCCCTGGCCCTGCATGCCGTCGCGCAGAGTTGTGTCGTAAAGCTTGACCTGGCTCATGGGTATGGAACCTTCTTCCTGACCGATGGAGGTTCATCGGTGGGTGATCGCTGCCGGCATCGTTCGATACGGCGCCGGCCCACTGCTCTCCTGCCTCGCACCGCTCGTTGCTCGAGCGGCGGGCAGGCCTCCGCGACCGCTAGGCGGCTGCGGAGCCGATAATTCGGCGTCGTGCCGTCACGGGCACGCAGGGGGCGGGTGATTCGGCCGCGGATCGCATCAGGAAACGACTTTACTGGGTTCGTCCACCGGATCCAGCCACTCCGAGTACTCGGGAGCGCGTCCGTGCAGGGCATCGTCGAACTTGGCGGCGATCACAGCCGTGATCTCGCCGGGCGCCTGGATCGCATGGTCATCGATCTCGCGAACCGGCACTAGTTCGGCTGCCGTGCCGGTCAGGAAGATCTCGTCGGCGAGATAGAGCTCGGAACGGCCGATGTCGCGCTCGACCACGGTGTAACCGAGATCGCGCGCGATCTGGATGACCGACCGGCGGTTGACGCCGTCGAGGATCGAGGCGGTGTGCGGCGGCGTCAGAATCTCGCCCTCGCGGACCACGAAGATGTTCTCGCCGGAGCCCTCGCAGACCATGCCGCGCTGGTCGAGCAGGATCGCCTCCTGATAACCGGCGTTGTGCGCCTCGGTCTTGGCGAGGATCGAGTTGAGGTACTGACCGGAGGCCTTGGCGTGCGGGATCAATCCATCGGCCGAGATCCGCCGCCATGACGAGACCTTCGCGGTGATGCCGGTGCGCTTGCCCTCCTCGCCGAGATAGGCGCCCCACGGCCAGGTCGCGATCGTCACCTCGACGGGCGACTCCGCGAACAGCCCCATCTCGCCGTATCCGCGGAAGGCGATCGGCCGGATATAGCAGGACGCCAGCCCGTTGCGACGGATCAGTTCATTGGTCGCCGACCGCAGCTCCTCGACGCCCCAGGGCATCGGCAGGTAGTAGAGCGCCGCCGACTTGAGAAGTCGCTGCAGGTGTTCGCGATGGCGGAACACGGCCGTGCCGCCCTCCGTCTCGTATGCGCGGATGCCCTCGAAGACGCCGGTTCCGTAGTGGAGGCCGTGGCTGAGTACGTGGACCTTGGCGTCGTCCCATGCGACGAACTCGCCATTCATCCAGATCGATTCAGCCTTCTCCACGGTTCCTCCTTGCGGTACGGGAGGGGCGATTATTGCGGATGGCGAGGTGGCTGTCGAAGCTCAGAGTGCGGCGATCACGGCTGCGGTCATCTCCGCCGTGCCGACCCGGCGCTCGCCGTCACCGCCCGTGAACAGGTCCGCGGTCCGCAATCCACCCGCCAGGGCGCCTTCGACGGCGGCCTCGATCCGGGCGGCACCGCCGGCGTCGCCGAGGCCGTCGCGAAGCAGCATCGCCGTCGACAGGAAGGTGGCGAGCGGGTTCGCGGCGCCGGTGCCGGCGATGTCCGGAGCCGACCCGTGAACCGGCTCGAAGACGCCAGGGCCGTCGTCGCCGAGGCTGGCGGAAGGAAGCATCCCGAGCGAGCCGGTGATCATCGCGGCCTCGTCGCTGAGGATGTCGCCGAACATGTTCTCGGTCACGATCACGTCGAACTGCGATGGATCGGAGACCAGCTGCATGGCGGCGTTGTCGACGAGCAGGTTGTCGAGGGCGACGTCCTCGTACTCCCCCGCGAGCCCGCCCACGACCTCGCGCCAGAGCCGCGAAGTCTCGAGCACGTTCGCCTTGTCGACCGACGTGACGCGTCGCGCGCCGTCGCGCCGTCGCGCTGCCTCGAAGGCCGTCCGGGCGATCCTCGTGATCTCGTCTGCGTCGTACACGCACTCGTCGAGCGCCGAGGTCGGCCTCCGCTCCTTGCGGCCGAAGTAGATCCCGCCGGTCAGCTCGCGGACGACGAGGAGGTCGGTGCCCTCGATCCGCTCGCGGCGGAGCGGGCTGGCGTCGATCAGCGCGGGCTGCGGCTTGACGGGTCGGAGGTTGGCATAGAGACCAAGGCCCTTGCGGAGGCCGAGAAGCCCCTGCTCGGGTCGCGGGGCCGTGGGGTCGGTGGTGTCCCACTTGGGCCCGCCGACGGCGCCGAGCAGGACCGCGTCCGACGCACGGCAGGCGGCCAGCGTCTCCTCGGTCAGGGGGCTGCCGAGCTCGTCGATGGAGACGCCACCGATCAGCCGCTCGTCGTATTCGAAGGAGCCGATCCGGTCGAGGACCTCGCGGGCCGCGGCGACGATCTCGGGGCCGATGCCGTCGCCGGCGAGGACGACGATCTTGGGGGTTTCGGGTTGGTCCGCCATTGCGCTCGCGGCACCGTATCGCTATCCGGCGCGAAGGCGGTTAGGCTGCCGCCGGCTCGGCTATCGAACTCAGGTCGGGGAGATCCAGTTACAACGGAGGAAGACATGCGGAAGAACGTTTGGATTCTGCTCGCCGTGGGTGTGCTCGCCCTCGGCGTGCTGGCCGCCGGATGCGGCAGCAGCGACGATACGAGCACGTCGGTGACGGTTGAGAACACTGACGCCACGACGACGACGGAGGGAACCGACACGTCGGTCACCGCCACTGACTCCAGTGGCGGCGTCGATACCGCGGCATTCCTTTCGGAGTGCAACGACGCGGTGTCGGGAACTCCGGCCGAGTCCGCCGGCCAGGCGGCATGCCAGCAGGCAGCCGACGCGCTCGAGTCCTGCGCCGGTTCGGCCAACGACGACGCGGCGATTCAGGCCTGTCAGCAGGTCGCGGACGAGGCGGTCAAGCAGCTCCAGGCCGCGGGCTGAGCGACCGTTCGGCCCGCACTGCGTGGGCCGTGGTTGTGGGATCAGGGCGGTGCCGGCCTCTCAGGAGGCCGGGGCCGCCCTTTTCCTTGCCGAGATGTTGAGCCGGACGTAGTCCAACTCAGGATCGGGCCCGAGCCGATCGAGCACGCCGTCCAGGAACTCGCCCCGCTGCGGCTCCGCCAACAGGTCGAGGTGGGGCCCGAGGCAGACGGTGCGAATGAACTCGCGGGGTTCCGGCGGATGTACCGGTCGCGGCACCAGGCCGCACCCGATCTCCTCGAACCCGGCCTCCGCCAGGAGGGCCGTCGTCTCGCCGGGATCAGGGAACCGATGGGGGTCGAAACCCTCCAGCGCCGTAAAACCCTGTTCGGCGGCAACCTCGCGGGCGGCGGCGTAGAAGCGGGCGACGTTCCCGGCTCCGCCGCACTGCGCCTCGAGCCGGCCGCCGGGGCGGAGCGTCCCGGCGATCCGCGCGAACAGTCTTCGGTGGTCGAGGATCCAGTGAAAGACGGCGTTGCTGAAGACGGCGTCGACCTGCTCCCCCAATTCCAGCTCGTTCAGGTCGGATTGGATCAGGGTCGTCCGTAGGGGATCGAGGTGCTCCCGCGCCTCCGCGACCATCGCCGCCGAGCCGTCGACGGCGATGACTCGACCACGGGGCAACCGGTCGAGGAGGAGCCGGGTGACCCTGCCGCTGCCGCACCCGGCGTCGAGCACCGTCTCGTCCCCGCGCAGGTCGAGCCGGTCGATCACGGCACCGGCCCAATCCTGCTGAGGCTTGGAGACGCGGTCGTAGGTACCGGCGTCCCAGTCCCTCGTCCCCGACGAGCTCATCCCTACAGCGAGGTGGTCGGCGCGCCCACGGCTGGATGGCGGCTCTCGTACTCGTCGATCGCGGCGGCGTTGTCGAGGGTGATCGAGATCTCGTCGTGCCCGCCGAGCAACCGGTGCTTGATCTCCTCCTCGATCTCGAACCGGATGACGCCGCCCGCGTAGTCGACCGTCTGGTCGTCGAGGTCGATGCGAACGGCGCCGGCCTCGGCGATGCCCGGCAATGCCCGCGTGGCAGCACGACCGGCAGGAATCCGTTCTTGGTCGAGTTGGAATAGAAGATGTCGGAGAACGAGGGCGCGATCACGGCCTGGAATCCGTAGTCGGCCAGCGCCCAGACGGCGTGCTCGCGCGAGGACCCCGACCCGAAGTTCGGACCCGATACGAGCACGGGGTTCGGCTCGAGCTCGATCTCACCGTCGTGCCGCCAGTCGTGGAACAGGAACTCCCCGAACCCGGTCCGCTCGATCCTCTTCAGGAACTGCTTGGGGATGATCTGGTCCGTATCGACATCGGAGCGATCCAGCACCGTCACCTTGCCTTCGATCACGTCCACGGGTCTCATCGTCGTGTTCCTCCTTCGTTCTCGTTACTGCTGAGGGGGCGTCTCACGACCACTCCCTGATGTCCACGAACCGGCCCTCGATCGCCGCGGCAGCGGCCATGCGAGGACTGACCAGATGGGTCCTGCCGCCCTTGCCCTGGCGACCCTCGAAGTTGCGGTTCGAGGTCGACGCGCAGCGCTCGCCCTCGATCAGGATGTCGGGGTTCATCCCGAGGCACATCGAGCATCCCGAGGCGCGCCACTCGAACCCGGCGTCGCGGAAGACCTCGTGGAGGCCCTCCTCCTCGGCCTGCCTGCGCACCTGCTCGGAGCCGGGAACGACCATCGCCCGCACGGTCGATGCGACCTCTCGGCCCCCGACCATGGAGGCGGCGGCCCGGAGATCCTCGATCCGGGAGTTCGTGCAGGAACCGATGAACACGCGGTCCAGCTCGATCTCCGTCATCGGCGTCCCGGGCTCCAGGGCCATGTAAGTGAGCGCGCGCTCGGCGGTCTCGCCGTCAACGGGGCCCTCGAGCGTGGATGGGTCCGGGACCTTCGACGCGACCTCGGTGACCATCCCGGGGTTCGTGCCCCAGGTGACCATCGGCGAGAGCGATGCGGCATCGACCTCCACCTCGACGTCGAACTCCGCGCCGTCGTCGGTGGCCAGGCCGCGCCAGTCGGCGACCGCGGCCTCGAAGTCGGCCGGAGCACCGGGGCGACCGCGGACGTACTCGAAC
The DNA here is from genome assembly GCA_963798165.1 of uncultured Solirubrobacterales bacterium. Lineage (GTDB taxonomy): Bacteria > Actinomycetota > Thermoleophilia > Solirubrobacterales > 70-9 > RHKX01. The sequence goes on from CAWCSE010000007.1 coordinate 10,656, forward strand.
GTCGTCTCGTCGGGGGCGATCATCCCGGCGCGGCCACCTCCCTCGATGGTCATGTTGCACATCGTCATCCGCCCCTCCATCGAGAGGCCGCGGACGGTCTCGCCGGCGAATTCGACGACGTAGCCGGCCATCCCACCGGTGCCGAGGCGCCCGATCGTCGCCAGGATCATGTCCTTGGCGCTGACGCCGTCGGGGAGCTCACCGGTGTAGTTGATCCGCATCGTCTTCGGCCTGCTCTGGACGAGCGTCTGGGTGGCGAGCACGTGCTCGACCTCCGACGTGCCGATCCCGAACGCCAATGCCCCGAATGCGCCGTGGGTGGCCGTATGGGAGTCGCCGCAGACGATCGTCATCCCCGGCTGAGTGAGCCCGAGCTCCGGCCCGATGACATGGACGATCCCCCTGCGGTTGGAACCGAGCGAATACAGGGGCACGCCGAACTCCTCGCAGTTCGACTCCAGCTTCTCGACCTGCTTGCGCGACAACTCGTCGGCGATCATTCGCGCGACCGGTGTGTCGTCGGTGGGCACGTTGTGGTCGGCGGTCGCCAGGGTGCGATCGGGGCGACGCACCTTGCGGCCCTCGATACGGAGTCCGTCGAATGCCTGCGGGGAGGTCACCTCGTGGACGAGGTGCAGGTCGATGTAGATCAGGTTGTCGGCGACCTCGTGCCGCTTCCAGATCTTGTCGAACATCGTCTCTGGGGTCATCGTCGGCTCCTCGTCTCGTCGTTGGTCGGTTCAGCTTCGCCGTAACCCGGCGGCGATCACGGCCAGTAGCTCGGCCGGGCCATCGCCTGGGTTATGGAGGTTGTGGGGAAGATCGGCGTCGAACGTGGCGCTGTCGCCCTCGTCGAGTCGGTGGATGTCGCCGTCCACCGTCAGATCCACCGCGCCGCTGAGGACGACGACGGTCTCCCGGCTCCCGGGTTCGTGGACGGGCGGGTCGGCGGCGCCGCCGGTCGAGGCGCCGCCGTCGAGGCGGTGCCGGGAGACGTCGGCGCGCTGCCCCGGCAGCGGCGGCGTCAGCTCCTCGATCTCGTGCCCCGGGCGGGTGCTTCGCCGGCCACTGCCGCGACGGACGATCACGACGTGGCGGTTCTCGTCGATTCTGAGCAGTTGCGAAAGCGTCAACTCGAGCCCCTCGGCAATCCGCGCGGCGACGGCGAGCGTCGGGCTGCTCTCGCCGCGCTCGACCTGCGACAGGGTGGCGGCACCGACACCGGAGCGCTCCGCGAGGTCGCGCAGGGACAGGTCCATGGCCTCGCGCAGTGCCCTGACCCTGCTGCCGATCGCGACCGGATCGACAACGGCCTCGTCGCCACCGACGTTGGGCGGGCGGTGGGTCTCGAGGGTGTCGGGGGGCGGTGATGTCATCTTGTGCTGCTCGGCGGCGTCCGCTCGGAAGTACGGCGGAGGCGCCTCCAGTGCCTTGTACGGTATCACAGACAAATGTCCGCTATTCGATGTCCCCCGCTTCGCCTCGTCCTCGGCGTCGTCGCCATGACGGCGGTCGCGATCGCGGCGCTGCTCGCGTTCAGGGCGATCGACCTGGGCGGCGGCTCAGGCAAGCTCCCCGCCGGCTGGCAGCGGGGCATCAACCTCACCGCATTTCTTCCCGACGCCTACTCGGACCCCAAATCGGAGGAAGCGCTGGCGACGGCGAGGGCGGCCGGCGCGACCATCGTCGCCCTGACCCCGACCTCCTACATGGCGAACGCCACCGCCGACGAGGTCAGGGGCGATCCGGCCAAGACTCCGACCGACGAGAGCGTGCTCGCGGCCGCCGCCGAAGCCCATGCGCTGGGCATGGCGGTCGCGATCAAGCCGCACGTCGACGTCGTCGACGGCACCTTCCGGGGCGAGATCCAACCGAGCGACCCATCGGCATGGTTCGCCGGCTACGGCCGGGTCGTCGACCGCTATGCCACGCTCGCCCAGGAGGCGGATGCCGACGTCTTCGTGATCGGGACCGAGCTGACGAGCATGACCGACGACCCTGCCGACGCAGACGCATGGCGAGCCCTGATCCGGCGCGCCCGGTCGGCCTTCGACGGTCGCGTCACGTTCGCCGCCAACTGGGTCCAGGGAGCTGAGCGAATCACCTTCTGGGACGACCTCGACTACATCGGGATCGACGGCTACATGCCGCTGAGGACGAGGAACTCCGAGAACCCCGGCAGCGACGCTCTCGTCGCGGCCTGGAAGCCGTACATCGGCGGCATGAAGGCTTTGAACGACGAATGGGGCAAGCCGGTGCTCTTCACCGAGCTCGGCTACGAGAGCCGGCTCGGCACGGCCGCCCGGATCGGCCAGGGTGAGGCCGAGATCAGCCAGCTGGCCCAGGCGCGGGCCTATGAGGCCGCATTCCGCGCCCTCTCCCCCCTCCCCTGGTTCGCCGGCATCTGGTGGTGGGAATGGTCGGCGGAGCGAATCGGCATCGGGCCGACCGATGGCGGCTTCAACCCCGAGGGCAAGCAGGCCGAGTCCGTGCTCCGGGAATGGCAGGGCTGAACCGGTACGCCCCGCAGGGGACCGGAGAGGCGGCGACTACCTGGACGACGTGGTCGGCCTGATCAGTATCTCGTTGATGCTGACGTGGGGCGGCTGGGTGACCGCGAAGGCGATCGAGCGGGCGACGTCCTCGGGCTCGAGGATCTTGTCGATCGAGTCGATCGCCTTGTTCATCCGCTCGACGACGAGCGGATGCTCGTTGTGCCCCTGCAACTCCGTGTCGACCCAGCCGGGCTCGATCGCCGAGACGCGCACGCCGGCCAGAGCGCATTCCTGGCGCAGAGCTTCGGAGAAGCCGACCACCCCCCACTTGGTCATGTTGTAGACGCCGCTGCCCATCGCGGCGATGCGGCCGGCGACCGATGCGACGTTGACGATGTCGCCGCTGCCGGCCGCTCCCATGATCGGCAGTGCCGCGTGCGTGCAGTAGAGGAGGCCGAGCAGGTTGACGTCGAGCATCCGCCGCCACTGCTCGGTCGGCGCACCGGCAATGGGGCCCAGCAACATCAGACCGGCGTTGTTGACGAGGATGTCGAGGCCACCGAGATCCTCGTTCGTCCGCTCGATGAACGCGTTCGCCTGGGACTCGTCGGTGACGTCGGTCTCGATCGCCAGCGCCCTGGCGCCGCCGGAGACGAGCTCGGAGGCGAGCTCGTCGATCCGATCCTTACGGCGGGCGGCCAGGGAAACGGCCGCGCCCTCGGCGACGAGAGCCCGGGCCGTTGCAGCCCCAATCCCGGAGGACGCTCCGGTGATCGCCGCGACCTTGCCCTCGAGCGCTCCCACGGCGGCCAGTCTACCTCGGTGCGACCCGCCGAAGCCCCGGCTTTTCCGAGCTTCAGCCGTTCACGGGCCCGGCGGGAACGGCGACGCGGCTGATGCGGCATCTGCGACCACCGATTCGGCCTCACGAACGGCGGCGCCGTCGAGCGCGTTGGCGAGCGCCCGCACGTAGGCCTGCGCGGATGCTTCGATGATGTCGGTCGAGACGCCCTGTCCGCTGGCGAGGCGCCCATGCGCCCGCAGCATCACGGTCACCTCGCCGAGTGCGTCGTCGCCCTCGCCGACGGCCGAGACCACGAACTGGCTGAGCTCACAGCGGGTGTCCACGGCCTTTTGGATCGCGCCGAAGACGGCATCGACGGGACCGTCGCCGCCGGATTCACCCTCGACCTCGTCACCGGCGGGCGTGGTGACGCCCACCCGCGCGAGCGGATCGCGATCCGTCCCGGCCTCGACCGAGAACCAGGCCAGCTCGTACTTCTGCGATGTCTCCCGCATCTCGTCGGAGACGATCGCCTCGAGGTCCAGCGAGGTGACCTGCTTCTTCTTGTCAGCCAGCTCCTTGAACCGCTTGAACGCCTGATTGAGTGCGTTGCCCTCGACGACGAAGCCGAGTTGCTGCAGCGCGTCCTTGAGCGCGTGGCGGCCGGAATGCTTGCCCAGCACGATCTGGTTGGAGTCCAGGCCGACGTCGCGGGCATCCATGATCTCGAACGTCGTTCGTTCCTTGAGGACACCGTCCTGGTGGATGCCGGACTCGTGTGCGAACGCGTTGCGCCCCACGATCGCCTTGTTCGGCTGCACCACGTAGCCGGTGAACCTCGAGACCATGCGGCTCGTGCGCGCCAGCTCGGTGGTGTCGAGCGCCGTGTCGTAGCCGTGATCGACGCGACGGGTGCGCAGCAGCATCACGATCTCCTCGAGAGCGCAGTTCCCCGCACGCTCGCCGATTCCGTTGATCGCGCATTCCACCTGGCGGGCGCCGGCCATGACGCCGGCGAACGAGTTCGCGACCGCCAGACCGAGGTCGTCGTGGCAGTGCACCGAGAGCCGGACGCCGGCCAGTTCCGGCAGCAGCTCGTAGAGACGGCTCAGGTAGGCCGTGTATTCGGACGGCGTCGTGTAGCCGACCGTGTCGGGGATGTTGATGACTCCGGCGCCCTCGGCGATCGCGATCGCGCAGACCTCGGCCGTGAACTCCAGATCGGCGCGGGTCGCGTCCATCGGCGAGAACTCGACGTCCTCGCAGAGTCCACGGGCGTGGGCGACGGCGGCCTTGGCCTGCCCCTTGACGTCCTCGCGATCCGTCCGCAGCTGGTGTTCGATGTGGATGTCGGACGTCGAGATGAAGGTGTGGATACGCGGGCGCTCTGCATCCTTGACCGCTCCCCACGCCGCGTCGATGTCACCCTTCTGGGTCCTGGCCAGGCCACAGATCACCGGACCGGTGACGGTCCTGGCGATCGCCTCGACCGCCTCGAAGTCACCGGGCGAGGTGATCGGGAAGCCCGCCTCGACCACGTCGACGCCCAGGCGGGCGAGCTGGCCCGCGATCTCGACCTTCTCCTGCGTGTTGAGGGAGATCCCCGGCGACTGCTCGCCGTCGCGCAGGGTCGTGTCGAAGATCTCGACCCGCTCATAGGTCGTATCACCGTTGTCGTCTACCTGATCAGCACTCATTCGCTGACTCCTTCTCTACAAGTGGTTCGATGTCCTGTTCTCTTGCGGCTGACGCGCCGCCCAGCGCTATTCCCCCCGGAGGGGGAGGAGAAGGAGAAGCGCGAGGCTGGTCGAGCGGAGGGCCATCGGGCAGGGACTCTAGCGGAGACGGTGAACTGTTCCAAGCACCACGCAGACACGGCCAACGCGATGAACACCATTCAGATCGACTCCCGGGCGATATTCAGGATCGTCGCCATTGCGATCCTGACGGCCGGCGCCGCCGTTCTCCTCGGCCTCATCGCGATCCGGGTCGAAACCACGATCAGGTGGTTCGTGACCGCCACCTTCCTCGCCCTCGCCCTCGCCCCCGGGGTCGAGATCTTCCAGAAGATCAGCGTCCGCGGCAAGAACCCGCCGCGCTGGCTGGCGATCGTCCTGACCTTCATCGTCGCGTTCGCGGCACTCGGGTTCCTGATCCTCAGCGTGATTCCGCCGATGGTCGACGAGGTCGCCAAGATCGGCACCCTGGGGCCGGGCTACGTGAAGGATCTCGAGCAGTGGGCCAACAACAACGGTCAGTTCGCCGATCTCAACTCCCAGTACCACCTGACCGCGACCCTCCAGGGGCAGGTCAGCCAACTGCCCGGCGAGTTCTCGAGCGCGGCCGGCGACCTCGAGAGCTTCACGGTCGGCCTGCTCAAGCACCTCGTCAGCGCGATCACGGTTCTCGTGCTCGCGTTCTTCCTGCTCCTCGAGGGCCCGGGGCTGCTCGATCGCATCCTCACCTGGCTCGGCGGCGAGCACGAGCGCCGCGGGCGGCTGATCGCAACCGGTGTCTACGGGGTGGTCCGCGGCTACGTGACCGTCAACCTCTCCCTCGCCGTGGTCGCCGGGCTCTTCACATGGGGGATGCTCGAGGCCCTCGGCGTCGACCTCGCCGTGCCGTTGGCCATTCTCGTCGCGATCTTCGACCTCGTCCCCCTGATCGGACTGACGATCGGGGGGCTGGTCGTGGCGGCCGTCGCCGCGTTGCATTCGTTCCCGGACGCGATGCTGATCTGGCTGGTCGCGTTCATCGCCTACCAGCAGCTGCAGGACCGGGTCGTGCAGCCGCTTCTCTACGGGCGCGCCGTCAAGGTGAACCCGCTGATCGCAATCCTCGTCCTCTTCGCGGGGGCCCAGATCGCGGGAATCCTCGGGGCGCTGCTGGCGATCCCGGTCGCCGCCTCACTGGCCGTCGTCTTCAAGGTGTATCAGGGCCGGGAGCCTTCCGAAGCGACTCCCTGACGTGCCGCATCGACGGCACGTGCGGCGGCTCGAGCATCCGCCGGTTCTCGAATCGCTTCCGCGCCCGCGCCCGCTTCCGCTCGCTGCGGTAGAACAACCGCGCCCAGGGTGAGGTTGGGCGTCCGAGCCGCAGCGCCCCGATCAGGGACAGGAACGGCACCACCAATCCGAGCAGGGCGACGCCGAACTTCTCCTTCGCGCAGTTGATCAGCCCGAATATGAGGCCCCCCACCCCGACGAAGCCGATGATCGCGTGGACGACGAGCTCGACGTCGTCGGCGGCGTCCACCCAGACGGTGAAGCCGAGCACGCCGAAGCTGGCGATGATGCCCGCGACGATCACGGCGTCGATCGATTTGCGGCCGTCCGCCGACCAGTAGACGTCCTTCAGCTCGAGCCAGAGGGCGAACTCGTCGAGCGTCAGCCCCGTGCCGATGCCGAACGCCGCGGCGACGATCTCCCGCCCGGGTGGCTCGGGGGCCGACGACGATGCCGACCCACCCCGCGATCATCAGCAGCAGGATGCCCCAGACCAGGTGGTGGATATGGGTGCCGCCGACCTCGACGTTGCCGGGCCACCACTTCACCTGCGCCCTGATCATGTGCGCGCTGGAGCGAATGAAGGCGAACGTGCCGAGGAAGAAGATGAGGTAGATGAATGCGGGCAGCTTGTGGGTGTCGACGATGTGCTCGTCGAAGAAGCTGCCGAAGCTCGCGATCTCGATCATCGGATCGACTATCGGCAGAGGATGGTCATGGCACGAGCACGACCTTTCCCACGTTCCGGCGCTCGTGGATGAATCGATGGGCGTCCTTGGCCCTCTCGAACGAGAACGACTCGGCCACGACCGGCTTGATAAGCCCTGCGGAGAGATCCTCGACGAGTGGATCGATGACCCTCGCCAGGCTCCCCTCCTCGTTCCACCAGTGGAGCATGTTGAGGCCGAACACACCCTTGTTCTCGTTCATGATCGCCATGCTCTTCCACCACGGCATCGTCGCCGTGGCCATGCTCGCGAGACCCTTCAGGCCGGCCCGGAGATTGCGCCCCTCGCCGGTCTGAACCTCGCTCATCCCGTAACAGATCAAGCGCCCCCCCGGGCCGTAACAGGCGATAGTCCTTGCGGAAGCTGGAGGGGCCCGATCGCGTCGAAGGCGATGTCGATCCCCTCGCCGCCGGTGATCCGGTTGACCACGGCCTCGAAGTCGTCGTTGCGGTAGTCGATCGCGTGCGCGACCCCCTGCGCCCGGATCGCGTCGTGCTTGGACGCCGAGGCGGTGCCGAAGATCTCCGCACCGCGAGCGGCGGCGATCTGGGTGGCGGAGATCCCGACGCCTCCGGCGGCGGCCTGGATCAGCAGGCGATCGCCATCGCGCAGCCCGCCCATCATTACGACGCCGGCATAGGCGGTCCCGTAGTTGACCGGAACCGCGGCACCCTGCTCGAAGCTGAGCGACTCCGGCAGCGGCAGGACATCCGCCTCCGCGGTCGTGCACAGCTCGGCGTAGCCCCCGAACTTGGTCCCGGCCATGACCCGATCGCCGACGGCGACCGCGGTCACACCCTCGCCGATCGACTCGACCGTCCCGGAGACCTCGTAGCCGACCACCGAGGGCATCTTCGGAGCATCCGGATACATCCCGGTTCTGGCGAGCAGATCCGCGAAGTTGATCCCGGCCGCCTTGACCTCGATCCGCACCTCGCCGGCGGCGACCTGGGGGTCCGGGCGTTCCTGAACCTCGAGGACCTCAGGCCCGCCATGGCGGGGAATGACGACGGCGCGCATGGCGCGACCCTACCGCCTGCCTAGAAATCGACGGCCTTCCCGGCGTGGAAGTCCTCGCGCCCGGCGATCTCGTCCACGACATCGGTTGGGACGGGCGCGTCCGTCGTCAGGGCCATAACCGCTTCCGGCGCGTCCCCCTCCGCGCCGACGGCGGCGGAGACGATGTTGGCCCCGTGCTCGCCGAACGTCGAGCCGACGAGGCCGATCATGCCGGGCTTGTCCGTGTAGCGGAAGACGGCGATGTGATCGGCGAAGGGCAGGTAGAAATCCTGGCCCCATGCGCGGACGAGATAGGGATCATTGCGGGGCCCGACGCCCGTGCCCGCGACCTCGACGGTCTCGCCGCCGGACTCGATGCGGACCGTGATCAGTTCGGTGAAGTCGGGAGAGATGCTGTCGCTGCTCTCGATCAGGTCGATGCCGCGGGCCTCGGCGACGGTGGGAGCGTTGACGAGGTTGACGGGCTCCTCCGTGTGACCGGAGAGGATCCCGACGAGGGTCGAGATCGCGAGCAGCCGCGTGTCGTGCTCGGCGAGCCTGCCCCGAACCTCCACCTCGACACGGTCCACGGAGCCGTTGCCGAGGCCCTGCGCCAGCCGCCCGAGCTTCTCGCAGAGCGGCACGAAGGGAGCGAGCGCCTCCATCGTCTCGGGCCGGACCGTCGGAATGTTGACGGCGTTGGTCACGACCCCGCCGGTCAGCGCGGCCACGATCTGCTCGGCGGTGACGACTCCGGCGCGATCCTGGGCCTCGGCGGTCGAGGCGCCGAGGTGCGGCGTGACGACGACGTCTCCGCGATTGAAGAGAGGATGGTCCGTCATCGGTTCGGACGGGAACACGTCCAGCGCCGCACCGCCGACCTTGCCGCTCTCGAGGCCCTGCTCGAGAGCCTCGAGGTCGATCAGCTCACCGCGGGCACAGTTGACGATCCGGACGCCGTCCTTCATCTTCGCCAGCGCCTCGGAGTCGATCCAGTTGATCGTCTCGGGCGTCTTCGGCAAATGGATGGTGATCAGGTCGGCCCGCGCATAGAGCTCGTCGATGTCGGTGACGCCCTCGACGCCGAGCTCCTTGAACCGGTCGGCCGATACGAACTTGTCGAAGGCGACGACGTCCATGTCGAACGCGAGCGCCCGGCGGGCGACGAGCTGCCCGATCCGGCCGAACCCGATCACCCCGAGAGTCTTGCGATAGAGCTCGTTCCCGCCGAAGCGCGAGCGTGCCCACTCGCCGTTCGCAAGAGTCGCGTGGGCCTGAGGAACGTTCCTGAACAGGGCCAGCGCCAGAGCCAGGGTGTGCTCGGCGGCGGCGACCGAGTTCGACTCCGGAGCATTGGCGACGACGATCCCCCGCGCCGTCGCCGCCCCGATGTCGACGTTGTCGACGCCGGTACCGGCCCTGCCGATGGCGCGCAGGGAGGTCGCCCTGTCGATCAGCTCCGGGGTCATTTTCGTCGCCGAGCGGATCAGGATGGCATCGAACTCGCCGATCCTCGACTCGAGCTCTCCCTCCGGCCAGTCGGTGCCCACCTCGACATCGAAGCTCTCGCGGAGCAGGTCGACCCCCGCTTCGGCGATCTTCTCCTTGACCAGGACCTTCGGCCGTCCACTCATCTCGTTTCCTCCACAGCGATGCTGCTTGCAATCAGGGGTTGTCAGGTCTCCGCCGGGATGCCGGTCAACCGACGGGCGCCGGTGAGCCGGCCTCGGTGAAGACCCGCTGTGCGCCGGCCACACCGGCGGCGGGTTCGACTTCGTAGCCACAGTCGCGCAGGGCCATCTCGAGCGCGCTCAGCGCGATCACGATGTCGAATGCACCGTAGTAGCCGCAGTGGGCGATCCGGACGATCTTGCCCTTCAGGTGCCCCTGGCCGCCGGCCGCCGTGACGCCGTATGAATCGCGCATCTTCTTCGGAACCGCGGCGCCGTCGATGCCCTCCGGAAGGCGCGCCGCCGTGACGACGTTCGCGTCCGGATCATCGGGCCCGAAGCGCTCGAGGCCGAGGCCGGCGATGCCCGCCCGCGCCGCCCGGGCGAGGATCGCGTGGCGTTCGAAGACGTTGTCGAGCCCCTCGGCGAAGATCTGCTCGAGGGCGACGTCGAGCCCGCGGAAATGTGTGACGGCCGTTGTGAACGGGGAGTCGGGCGGCGACTTGCGCTGCCCGCTCGCTGTCTTGTTCCAATCGAAGTAGTAGCGACCTCCGGGACCCGCGGCGGCCATGTCGAGAGCGCGCTGGGAGACCGACGCGAAGCCGAGGCCCGGAGGGCACATCAGCGACTTCTGGGAGCCGGAGACGACGACGTCGACGCCCCACTCGTCCTGGAGCAGCTCCGCGGCACCGAGACCGGAGACGGCATCGACGCAGAGCACGGCGTCATGTTCGCGAGCGACTGCGGCGAGCGCCTCGATGTCGTTGAGGACTCCGGTGGAGGTCTCCGACTGGGTCGTGAAGACGACCTTCGGCTTGACCGGCATGGAGCCGAGCACCTCGTCGACCCGGGCGGGATCGACCTTCTGGCCCCATTCGAACTCGACGTGTTCGAGGTCGGCGCCGAACGCCTCGCAGAGCTCGGCCCAGCGCTCCCCGAACTTGCCGCACGAGGCGACCAGGGCGGGCTCGCCCGGACGGGTCAGGTTGGCGACCGCCGACTCGAGTGCTCCGGAGCCGGTCGAGGCGAAGCAGAGGACGTCGTTGTCGGACCGGAAGACCGCGGGCAGCCGCTGCAGGACGCGCTCGTAGATCTCCACGAAGGCCGGGGCGCGGTGGTAGAGGATCGGCTCGGCCATCACCTGCGAAACCGCGGGGGGAAGCGGCGTCGGTCCCGCCGTCATCAGGTACTGCTTCGGATAGATATCGGCCACCGGGCTCCTCGTTCGCTTTCTCTTCGGCTGCTTTCCCGGCCGCTGATGCTCGCGGGCCGGTTCGAGCCGGACAGGTTACGTGTTCGCCGGGACGGGCGATCGGGTCCGGCCCCGGGCATATATTCCAGCCCGAGGCACCCGACCAGGAGGAGTATCACCTTGAATCCGATTCGATTCGATGCCGACTACACGGAGGACCGCAACCGCCTGACCGTCTTCTTCCGCTGGATCGTCGCGATCCCCTGGTTCGTGTGGCTCAGCCTCTACGGCATCGTCGCGCTGCTGGCAGCGGTCGTCGCCTGGTTCGCCCTCCTCTTCACGAAGCGTTATCCGGACGGGCTCTACGACTTCGTGGCGGGTTACGTCAAGCTCAGCGCCCAGGTCGGCGGGTTCGCGATGCTGGTCACCGATGAGTGGCCCCCGTTCATGCCCGACCGCGACGACTATCCGGTTCGCGTCGAGGTCGCTCCCCAACAGGTCGAGTATCGGCGTGCCCAGACGTTCTTCAAGTACCTGCTGACGATCCCCCAACAGATCATCCTGTTCGGCCTCAGCTATCTGTTCACGGGAGCGGCATTCGTGTCCTGGGTGCGGATCCTGTTCACGGGCAAGCAGTCGGCGACGATGCACGACGCTCTGCGGATGTCGCTGGCCTACTCGACCCGCTCCGGCGCCTTCCAGCTGATGCTGACCGAGATCCACCCGCGGCTCCTCGACCTGCCGCCGCAGCCCTACCCGGCTGACGCACCGTCGCTGCCGGGGCCGGAGCAGCTCCCGGTCAACGAGGCGCCGCTGCCGGCCGAGACGGCTCCGCCGGCGCCCCCCGCCGCACCGGAGGCCTGAGCGCGTGTCGGAAGTCGATGTCGAGAAGGGAGACGGCTGGTCCGTCTCCTCGCTCGACGGGCTGGGCGAGGGCTACGGGTTTCGGAAGATCCGCTCCGAGATGGGGGTCGGGGCGTTCGGCGTCAACGGCATCGTGATCCCGCCGGGATACGACACCGGAGCCCACTACCACGACACGCAGGAGGAGCTCTACATGGTCTTCAGCGGCGAGATCGAGATCACCCTGAACGGCGAGACCCGCCGACTCGGCCCCGGCGGCATCGCCTGGGTCGACGCTCCGGTGCACCGGAGCGTCAAGAACGTGGGCAGCGACGACGGCGTCTACATCTGCGTCGGTGGCAAGGGCGGCTACGTGGGCCGCGACGGCCGCCAGCCCGACAACGACGCCTGATCGGCGGAGGCGGGGTTTGGTCGGTGGGCGTGGCCTGCCGAGGAACTCGCCGGTGGGTGAGAGTTGGTTTGGGCTGGGAGGGGAGGATTGGGGCGTTTGGCCACCGTTCACCCGCCTGCCGAGGGGCGCTCAAGGGATCGAGAGTGCTCTGGGGGCGAATAGTCCGCCCCGAGAGCAGTTTCGCCGCCCCACGCCCGTCCCCGCCCCACCAGCCAACTGACGCCCCTGCCGAGCGGCCAAGTCACCTTCGGCGCAGGCCGAGAGACGCGGACGCGAAGCGGAGGATCTCGTCGGAGTTATCTAGAAGAGGTCGTAGGAGGCGATCGAGAGCTTGAATCCGCGGCCGGTCTCGGTGTCCCGGCAGGTCATGCCCGATTCGGCGCTCTCGCAGCGCAGCAGTCCGGCGGCGATCGACTTGCCGTAGGCGAGCGGGTCCCCGCCGCCGAGGGCCGTGTCGCCGGCGCAGACGAACTTCGGTGGTCCGCCGGCTGCCATCTGGATTCCCTGGCCGTAGTCGACGTTCTCGTTGCAGCCGGCCGGCCGCGCCGGCGGATTCCAGTCCCGCTTGGCGATGTCGCAGCGGACCGACTTCTTGTCGATGTAGCAGCCGATGTTGCCGGTCGGAGAGGTGAAGCCGGTGAGGCCGCTCGCCTGGATGTCGGCCGCGGGCGGCGAGCCGTCTTCGGTGGTCGTCGTCGATGACGTCGACGTTTCGGTCGTCGACGTGGCTCCGGTGACGGTCTCGGTCACCGTGCTGGTCGAGCCGGAGCCGGAGCCGCATCCCGTGAACGCCAGCGCCGTCAGCGCCGTGATCGATGCGATGAGGACGATCCGATGCATCGGCAAACCCTATCCGTCCCGGTCAGTCGTCGATCCAGGCCATCATCGAGCGGAGATCGCCGCCGACCTGCTCGATCTGCTTGCCCTTCGCCTCGGCGCGGAGCCGGTCGAAGTTCTCGTGGCCGGCCCGGTTCTCGGCGATCCACTCACGGGCGAACTCACCGGACTGGATGTCGGCGAGAATCTTTCGCATCGCCTCCCGGGTGTCGTCGGTGATCACCTTCGGGCCGCGGGTCATGTCGCCGTACTCGGCCGTGTTCGAGATCGAGTCGCGCATGCCCTGCAGGCCCTTCTCGTACATCAGGTCGACGATCAGCTTCAGCTCGTGGAGACATTCGAAGTAGGCGAGCCGCGGGTCGTAGCCGGCCTCGACGAGCGTCTCGAATCCGGCCTGGACGAGCTCGCTGGTGCCGCCACAGAGGACGGCCTGCTCACCGAAGAGGTCGGTCTCGACCTCGTCCTTGAAGGTGGTCTCGATGACGCCGGCTCGGGTGCCGCCGATCCCCTTCGCATAAGCGAGAACGAGATCGCGGGCGTTGCCGGTCTCGTCGGCGTGGACGGCCATCAGACAGGGAACGCCGCGGCCCTCCTCGTACTGACGGCGGACCAGGTGACCCGGGCCCTTGGGCGCGACGAGGCCGACGTCGACGCCCGCCGGCGGTGCGATCTGGTCGAAATGGATCGCGAATCCGTGGGCGAACATGAGCAGGTTGCCGGGCGCGATGCCGTCGGCGATGTCCGACTCCCAGATCTCGGCCTGCTTCTCGTCGGGGAGCAGGATCATCACGACGTCGCCACGGCTCGCCGCGTCGGCGATGTCGAGGACCTCGAGCCCGGCCGCCTCGGCGGCCGCCCGGCTTGACGAATCGGAGCGGAGGCCGACGACGACGTCGACGCCCGACTCCTTGAGGTTGAGGGCATGCGCATGGCCCTGCGAGCCGTAGCCGAGGATCGCGACCGTCTTGCCCTCCAGGGGCTCCAGTGTCGCGTCGTCCTCGTAGATCATCGTGCTGTCGTGGCTCATCTGGCCCTTTCGTTCAGTGGCATCCGGCGGCGATCGAGGCCGTTTGCGGCGGTTTCGAAGTTCGGCGCGGCAGCCTACACGTCGTCCCGATCCGGAAGTGTCAATCGCCTCCGCAGCAGCTTGCCCGATGCCGTGCGGGGCAGCTCGTCGGCGTACTCCACGCGCTTCGGAACCTCGTGGCGGGCCAGGTGGGTCCGTGCGTGGTCGATGAGCTCGCCGGGCGGCGGCGGGGCGCCCTCGCCGGGGACCACGATCGCGACGACCATCTGGCCCCATTCCCGATCGTCCCTGCCGACGACGGCCACGTCGATGACCCCGGGATGCGTGCGCAGGGCGTCCTCGACGCGTTGCGGCCGCACGTTCTCGCCGCCGCTGACGATCAGGTCGCCGCGCCTGCCCTCGACCCACAGGTAGCCCTCGTCGTCGAGGCGCCCGAGGTCACCGGTGTGAAGCCAGCCGTCGGCGCCGACCGCCTGCGGCGCGATCGTCGGACCGCGCACCAGGATCTCATCCGCCGCGACGGCGACCTGGACCCCAGGCAGGGGCCGACCCGCCGAGCCGGCTCGTTCACGCGCCTCCCCGGGGGCGAGCGTGCAGACCTGCGAGCACGCCTCGGTCAACCCGTAGGTCTGCACGACCACCGCCCCACGGCCGAGCGCCTCCTCGAGCAGATCGGCGGGGACCGGGCCGCCGCCGAGCAGCAGCAGGCGCGGCGAGTCGATCGCGGCGCCCGCATCCAGCAGCCGGACGAGCTGGGTCGACACGAGCGAGACGATCGTCGCCCTTCCCTTCTCGAGTGCCGCAGCGACCCGATCGACGTCGAAGCCGTCGTGGACGAGCGCCCCGGTTCCGTAGATCGCCGAGCGAAGCAGGATCGTGAGTCCGCCGACGTGGTTGAGCGGCATGCAGCACAGCCACACGTCGTCGCGCTCGACGCCGAGGTTGAGGCCGCTCGCGATTGCGCTCCAGGCATGGTTGGAGGCGGTCAGGTCGACCGCCTTGGGCGTGCCAGACGTGCCGCTGCTGAGGACTCGCGTCAGCGGCGCCGCAGCGTCCCGCGGCGAACCCTCCCATGCACCGCCGTTCGCGCGCGCCTCGCCGACCCAATCGGTGTCGACGAAGAGGGTGCCGGCGGGCACGTCGACCCCGGCACGGCCGCTCGGCGGCATCGACTGGGCCACCGCGCCGGCCAGAATCGCGCCGTGGAGGGCAATCGCGTGGGGTACGCCGGCGCGGAGGTCGATTGCGACGGGGTCCCCCGGCTCGACCCCGGTTCGCGCCAGGGCCGCCGCAACGGCGCCGGCCTCCGCCCGCAGCGCCCTGTAGTCGAGCCGCTCCCGGCCGTCGTCGACGGCGATCGTCGTCCCATGCGTGCGGGCGCTGTGGTCGAGCCAGTCGGTGCGGGTTTCGTTCATGCCTGAGGGACCGGCCTCGAGCGCCGGTGGCTATCGTTGCCCACATTGTTACGCCGGTTCGACCGGCCCCCTCCGAAGACTGCGAGCAGATGCCCGAACGCCACAAGGACGCACCGCCCGAAGACGCCCTCTACGCCCCCGTCGAATGGGAGCGCGCCGGGGACTACGAGGACATCCTCTACGACAAGACCGATGGGATCGCGAGGATCACGATCAACCGTCCCGAGCGCCGCAATGCCTTCCGTCCCCCGACGCTGGCGGAGCTGCGCGACGCCTTCACGAGGGCCCGCGACGACCTCGAGGTCGGCTCGATCATCCTGACCGGCGCCGGCGACCAGGCGTTCTGCTCCGGCGGCGATCAGAAGATCCGCGGCGACGACGGCTACATCGGCTCCGACGAGGTGGCGAGCCAGGGCGTCGGCCGCCTCGACGTCGGTGACCTGCACGTACAGATCCGCCGCACCCCGAAGCCGGTGATCGCCGCCGTGGCCGGCTACGCCGTCGGGGGCGGGCACATCCTCCACCTCGTCTGCGACCTGACGATCGCCGCCGACAACGCCAAGTTCGGCCAGACCGGGCCGCGGGTCGGCAGCTTCGACGGCGGCTTCGGCGCCGGCCTGCTGGCCCGGCAGATCGGGGCCAAGCGCGCCAAGGAGATCTGGCTGCTCTGCCGCCTCTACGACGCGGAGGAGGCTCTCGACATGGGGCTGGTCAACGCCGTCGTCCCGACCGCCGACCTGGAGCGCGAGACGGTCGCGTGGTGCCGTGAGATGAGCTATCTCTCGCCCCTGTCGTTGCGGTTGCTCAAGTCGAGCTTCAACGCGGCCGAGGACGGGCTGACGGGGCTCCAGCAGCTCTCCCACGACGCCACCCTGCTCTTCTACATGAGCGAGGAGGGCCAGGAGGGCCGCAACGCCTATCAGGAGCATCGCGCCCCGGACTTCTCGAAGTTCCCGAAGCGGCCCTGACACCTTGAGCGGGCTGCGCACATGGGCGATGGCCGCCCGGCCGAGAACGCTTCCGGCGGCGATCGCGCCGGTCCTGGTCGGCAGCGCGGCGGCGTGGTCCACCCTCGGAGATCCATCAGGTTCCTTCAGCTGGGGCAACTTCGTCGCGGCACTGATCGGCGCGATCTTCATCCAGATCGGAACGAACCTCGCCAACGACTACTCCGACGCCAAGCGCGGCGCCGACACCGTCGACCGGCTCGGCCCCGTCAGGGTCACCGCAGCGGGCCTCGTCGCCCCGCGCCGGGTGCTCTACGCGACCTGGGTCGCATTCGGCGTCGCCGCCCTGGCGGGCCTCTATCTCGTCACCCAGGTCGGCCCGGAGATCCTCGCGATCGGAATCCTCTCGATCGCCGCCGGGGTCCTCTACACCGGTGGCCCGAAGCCGTACGGCTACGAGGGGCTGGGCGAGGTCTTCGTGTTCGTCTTCTTCGGCCTCGTCGCGGTCAACGGCTCCTACTACGTGCAACTCGAGGACCTGCGCGCCCTGCCCGTACTGCTCTCGCTTCCGATCGGGCTGCTCTCCGCCGCGATCCTCGTCGTCAACAACGTCCGCGACATCGACACCGACCGGAGAGCCGGCAAGCGGACACTGGCCGTCCGGATCGGCCGCGAGCGCAGTCGCACCCTCTACGTGGCGATGATCGCCCTCTCCTACGTGCTGCTTCCGGTCGCCCTGGTCGCCGGCGACGGCTCCGCCTGGGGCATGCTGGGCCTGCTCAGCGTGCCGCTCGCAATCGCTCCCGTCCGAGCCGTGCGAGAGCGCACCGACGGGCCGGCGCTGAATGGAGCATTGGCCGGGACGGGAGCGCTGCTGGGGGCGTATGCGCTCCTGGTCTCGATCGGTCTGCTGATCTGAGCGGAGCGCAGGTGTCCGTACGCATCGAATCGCTCGAGGCCCTTCCGATCGGCCTACCGTTCCGGCGCCCCTATGTGACCGCGACGGGGACACTGCAACGGCGCGACATGATCATCGTCCGGATCCGCTCCACCGTGGGTCAGAGCGGCCATGGGGACGCGGTGCCGATGAGCCTGAGGGGAGGACCCGGAATGGACGCCGTCCGCGCCGACCTCGTCGACGTCTGCGCGCCACTGCTCGCCGGCCTCGATCTCGGGGAGAACCCCGCCGGGGCCATCCCTCCCGCACTGGCGGCCTGCCGCGACGGCGGCGCCGGGGCACAGGCGCTGAGCGCCGTCGACATCGCTCTCCTCGATCTCGTCGGCCGGACGACGGGGACGCCGGCATGGCGGCTGCTCGGGGCGAAGGGCCCCGAGCCCGTCCGATGCAACGGGACGTTGGGCGCCGATGACCCCGAGACCGCCGCGGAGGCGGCGAGCCTGATGACGAATCAGGGTTTCGGGACGCTGAAGGTCAAGGTGGGCAGTGGCGGCGACGTGGAGCGGATCGGGGCCGTGCGCGCGGCGGCGGGCCCGGCGACGAAGCTCCGGGTCGACGCCAACGGCGCCTGGGGATACCGCGAGGCGATCGCCACCCTCGCGGACCTCGCGCCGTTCGACATCGAGCTGGTCGAGCAGCCCTGCCGCAAGGTCGAGGACCTCGCCAAGGTCAGGTCCGCCACGGGGATGCGGATCGTCGCCGACGAGAGCATCAACGACCTCGCCGAGGCGACACGAGCTCTCAGCATCGGCGCCATCGACGCGGCCACGTTGAAGCTGGCGAAGGTGGGCGGTGTCCACGCAGCCGTCGAGATCGCCGCGGCGGTCCCGGCGTACATGTCGAGCGCCCTCGACAGCGCCATCGGCATCGCGGCGGCGGCGCACGCCTCGCAGGCCCTGTTCCCGCGGCAGTTCGCATCCGGCCTGGCCCACGGCCTCGCCACCTCGAGCCTGTTCGCGGACAATGTCGCGGACGACTCGAACCTGCTCGGGCCGGAGATCACGGTCGGCGATCGCCCAGGGCTGGGCGTCGATGTGGACGAGGAAGCGATCGAGCGGCTCCTGATCCGATGATCGACACGACGAACAGAAACACCGCACTCGCCTCCGCAGTCGTCGAGGAGCTCGCTCGCTGCGGGGTTCGCCATGCCTTCCTCTCGCCGGGGTCCCGGTCCTCCCCACTCGCGCTGGCGCTCGATCGCGAGCGGTCCATCGGCCTCAACGTCATCCTCGACGAGCGCGCCGCCGGATTTGCCGCACTCGGCTCGGCGATCGCGACCGGGCTGCCCGCGGTCGTCGCCTGCACGAGCGGATCGGCCGCAGCCAACCTCCATCCGGCCGTCGTCGAGGCCGATCAGGCGGGCGTTCCGATGATCGTCATCACCTCCGACCGGCCTGCGGAGCTGCGCGGGATCGGCGCCGGGCAGACCATCGACCAGATCGATCTCTACGGCAGCGCCACGCGCTGGTTCTGCGAGGTCGGCACCCACGACGCCGACGACGCCGGGCTCCTGCACATGCGATCGACGGCCTGCCGCGCGTACGGCGAGTCCGCGTCGGGCCGGGGGCCCGTCCACCTGAACGTCGCCTGGCGCGATCCGCTCGGCCCCGAGCCCGCGCCCACGGACCTGACCGCCGTCGATCCACTCGCCATCGAGGGCCGACCCGGCGGGCGGCCCCTGACCGTGACGATCGCCGCCCGCGAGCCCGGGCCAGCGATCCTCGCGGCCCTGGCCGAGGCGTGCGAGCGCTCCGAGAACGGGGTGATCATCGCCGGTCGCCTGACCCGGCCGGACCTCACCGACCCGATCACCGCCCTCGCCGCGGCGTCCGGATTCCCGATCCTTGCCGAGCCGACGTCGCAACTCCGCTTCGGACCTCACGACCGTTCCGGGGTCGTCGCGGCCTACGACCTGATCGCGCGGAGCCGGCCCGGACATCTCCGACCGGACCTGGTCGTCAGGTTCGGCGACCTGCCGACGAGCAAGGCGTTGCGAGCCTGGATCGGGGAGTCGGGTGCCGACCAGATCGTCATCGATCCCCCCGGGCGCTGGAACGAGCCGACCCGACGCGCGGGGGCGTTCGTCCGCGCCGACGCCGGCGCCGTCGCCGCCGGTCTTGCCGAACGTCTGACCGCCGGCACCGGCACAGCGCTGCGCGAAGCCTGGGTGGCGGCCGAGGCGGCCGCCCAGACGGCGATCTCGGCCGTCCTCTCGGAGCCGGGCGGGGAGACGCTGACGGAGCCCGGCCTCCAGCGACTGCTCGGTGACGCTTACGCCGACGGTGATCGCGTGCTGCTCGCGTCGAGCATGGCGATCCGCGACGCGGAGTCCTTCCTGGAGGGCGGAGCGGCGGCGGTCAGCTTCCATGCCAACCGCGGAGCCAACGGGATCGACGGGTTGGTCTCGACGGGCTCAGGCATCGCGCTCGCGAGCGGCTCACCGACGTGGATCGTGCTCGGTGACCTCGCGCTGGCCCACGACCTCGGCGGGCTTGCCGTCGCCGCCTCTGTTTCCACGCCGCTGCGGATCGTCGTCGTCGACAACGGCGGCGGCGGCATCTTCGACTTCCTGCCCCAGGCAGGTCAGGTGGATGCGGATCGGTTCGATCGGCTGTTCACAACACCGTCTCGGCTCGACGTCGAGCGCGCCGCGGGCCTTTTCGGCCTCGGCTACGAGCGGATCGGGTCGCCGGCGGACCTCGGAGATCTTTCCGCCGGCGACGGGCTCATCGCCCACGTGCCACTGCAACGATCGGGCAACGTGGACCTCCACGAACGGCTCACCGCCGCCGTGGCCGCGGCGATCGAGACCTGACCCTCACCGCTTCTTGCGGATCAGCTGGACCTGACGGATCGCCTTGCCGCTCCGGTTGCCGGCGGCATCGGTCGCCCGCACCACCAGCGTGTAGGTGGTTCCGACACCCTTCGTGGCCTCGAGCCGGAATGTCGCCGGGGAGGCGCAGGTCACGGCGGGAAGGCGATTGATCTTGCAGGTGAATCTGACATCGGGCTCATCGGAGGCGAGTTCGAACGTCAGGTGGAGGTGATGCTTCCTGGTCTTGATCTTCCCCTTCGGGGCCACCGGGATGCTCACGTTGGGCGCTCGGGTGTCCGGCGGTGGCACGTACTCGAACGCGCCGATGTCGGGTGCGTCGCCGCCGATGCGGGCCACCCTGGCCACGTCGAGCAGGCCGAGTGATGCGATCTCATCACCGCCGGCGTCGATGGTCGGGGAGGCGGGCGCCTCGGAGAAATCGCCGCCGGGTGCGTCCTCGAACAGCGGCTCGGCGGTCTGGTTCCCATCCGTACCGGGATCGGTGACGGTGCCAAGGCCCAGCGCGGCGGCGGTGTCGTAGTTCGAGCTCCCGAGGACGAGATCGGCCGTCGAGCCCGCCAGCGCGTCCGCTGCGACGTCGGGTGCGCTCCCCGTCGCGTGGGCGATCACGTTGCTCGCACCGACGCCGAGGGAGGCGCCGTTGGAGGCGCGAACGAGCAGCGCCGCGGCAGCGTCGTCGTCACCGGCGCTGACGGCGGTCACGTTCGTCACCTCGGCACTTCCGGAGACGGCTGCGTCCGCGTCCACGATGACGCCATTGCCGCTGCCGTAGGAAGCACAGACCGAGTCCCTGAGCAGGCCTCCGATCACTGGCGCGCAGCCCGCACCCGCGCCGAGCGTGGACGAATCGAGGCGGTCGCCGATGGCCCCGTCGCCGATCTCGATCCCGGTCCCCAAGGATGATTGCCTGATCGTCAGGTCCGTCACGCGCGTCCCCGCGCCCGTGGCTCTGACTGCGGGGCCGGACGTACCGTCGCCCTCGAAAACCGCCGGTGGGCCGCTGTAGGGACCCTGCAGGACGATCCCGTCCTGGGCGTGCAGGGCGGCGCCGAGCCCGTAGGTTCCCGCGCGGGCGGCGATCCTGCTGCCCGCCGGAGCGTCGCCGACGGCGTCGTAGATGTCACAGGGATCGGATTGCACGCAGGGGTCGAGTCCATCGCCCCCGGGAGACGCGAACCAGATCGCCGCGGCGGCGGAGGAGGCACAGACCGAGAGCAGCAGAAGGCTCGCCGCCGCAGCACCGAAAGCGGCCGCCAGCCGGCGGGCGGAGGCACGCTCGCCCCCGCTGGGTCGTGCTCCGAACATCGCCGCGATCGTAGAGCTTCAGCCGGCGAGCAGCGGCAGTAGCGCCCCGAGCTTGATCTCGGTTTCGGCGAGCTCCGAGGCGGGTTCGGAGTCGGCCACGATCCCCGCACCGGCGAAGAGGTGCGCGGTCCGGTCGCGCAGCAGAGCCGACCGAAGCGCGACGCAGAACTCGCCGTCGTCGACGGAATCCATCCAGCCGACGGGGCCCGCGTACCAACCGCGATCGAGCACCTCGAGCTCTGCGATCAGCCGCTCCCCCTCCTCCCCGCGCGGCTCCGGCCCGACCGCGGGCGTAGGGTGGAGCAGCTCCGCCAGTTCGAGCACCGAGTGGGCGTCGGCAAGCTGGGCGTGTATCGGGGTTGCGAGGTGTTGGATGTTGGCGACCTTGATCACGACCGGCTCCGGTGCGATCTCGACCCAGACCGAGAGCGGCGCGAGGCGCCGCTCGATCCGGCGCACGACGATCCCGTGCTCGCTGCGGTCCTTGGCGCTGTGGAGCAGCTGCTCACCGAGGTGGTCGTCGACGGCGGGGTCGGCGCTGCGGCGGGCCGAGCCGGCCAGGGCAACGGTTGCCGCGACGCCGCCACTGCGCCGCGCCAGCAACTCCGGGCTGGCACCCACGAAGGACGCCTCGGGGGTTCCGACACAGAAGCAGAAGCAGGAGCTGAACGCCTCCCGCAGCGCCCCGAAGAGAGACGCCGGCGAATGAGCGGCCGGCGCGGTCACCATCACCTCACGCGCGAGCACGAGCTTGTCGGCGCGGCCGCTTCGGATCGTCCCGACAGCGTCGGAGACTGCCTTCTCGTAGGCAGCAGGTGGCCTTGCCGAGCGGACCTCGATCGGACCGCCCGGCGACGGATCGAGCGGCGGCAGTGGAACGTCCCGCAGCGACGACAGCCTCGCCGCTGCGGCCTCGCGGATTCGGGCCGGTTCGATCGCGGGGCCGGCGATCGCGCAGATTGTCAGCAGGTGGCGACCCTGCGATCGGACGATCAGAACCTCCGGCATCGTCAGCAGCGCCGGCGGCAGGGAGGACCAGACGCCACCCTCCCGGGATCGCTCCGAGAAGGACATTCCCCCCACCCAGAGCGGGCCGGCGCCGGACGGCAGATCGTCGGGCTCGGCGGCGAGGCGGGTCCGGATCAGGGCGCTCGTGTCCTCCCGCAGATCCGCAAACCGGCTCGGGCCGCGCGAGACGATGTCGATCGCGCTGCCGATCGTCGCGATCGCGAATCCGTCGCGGTCCGGCTCCTCCCAGCAGAACCAGCGATCGTCGGCGCGCCGTGATGCGAAGGCCGTCGCACATGGGTCGAGGGGGTCGACCTCGATGGTCGCGCTGACAAGGCGTCGACCCTCCGCCGCAGCGGCGCGTCGGGCGAGCCGCTCGACGGAGTCGAGCAGCCCGGCGGTGTCGATCGCGGCGGTCAGCTCTCCGGACGCGCCCGGACGATCGCGACCTCGCCCGTCCGAGCCATCTCGATCAGGCCGTGCGGGCGGACCATCCGCTCGAAGGAATCGATCTTCTCGGTGGTCCCCGTCACCTCGACGGTGATCGACCGGCGCGAGACGTCGACGATGTGGGCGCGGAAGATCTGCGCGAACTCGATGATCTCGGCGCGGTTGTCGGCCGCGGCGCTGACCCGGAACAGGGCCATCTCACGAGCGACCGCCGTGTCCGGCTCCATGTCCCTGATCTTGATCACGTTGACGAGCTTGTGAAGCTGCTTGGTGACCTGATCGATTGGATGGATGGCGCCGTCGACGGTGAGCGTCACGCGGGAGATGTCGGGATCCTCGGTGGGGCCGACGGCAAGGGTGTCGATGTTGAAGCCGCGGCGGCTGAACAGGCCGGCGATCCGGGCG
This sequence comes from uncultured Solirubrobacterales bacterium, assembly GCA_963798165.1. Taxonomy (GTDB): domain Bacteria; phylum Actinomycetota; class Thermoleophilia; order Solirubrobacterales; family 70-9; genus RHKX01. Next base: position 33,972 of record CAWCSE010000007.1, read on the forward strand.
AGGACGCCGGGCCGGTTCTCGACGAGGAGCGAGAGCAGGTGCCGGCGCCCGGTCAGACCGCTCGAGACCCGCAGGTCATCGAGGTCGAGGACATCCTTCGTACCTGAATCGGCCATCGGTCTCCCTTTCGCCTAGCCGACCATGTCCCGGGCGGCGGCACCGGCCGGGATCATCGGGTAGCAATTTTCGTTCTGGGTCACCCGCACGTCGAGCAGGACGGGACCGTCGGTCTCGAGCGCCGTCTTCATCGCCTCGGCGAGATCATCCTTGCGGTCGCAGAGGATCCCCGTCCAGCCGAATGCCTCGGCCAGCTTCACCCAATCGGGGCTCGGGCCCATCACGACCGACTTGTAGCGCTCCTCCCAGAACAGCTCCTGCCACTGGCGGACCATTCCGAAGTGGCCGTTGTTCATCAGGAAGACCTTGACGGGAAGGTTGCTGGCGGCGGCCGTGGCGAACTCCTGACAGACCATGATCAGGCTGCCGTCACCGGCGAGGCAGACGACCTGCTGGTCGGGCAGGGCCACCTGGGCGCCGATCGCCGCCGGCAGGCCGAACCCCATCGTCCCGAGACCGCCGGAGTTGAGCCAGCGGTTCGGCTCGGCGAACGGGTAGTACTGCGCTGCCCACATCTGGTGCTGACCGACGTCTGACGTGATGATCGCGTCGCCGTTGGTCGCGCGATACATCTCCTCGACCATCAGCTGCGGCTTGATCTCCTGGTCGGAGGTCTCCTCGTAGTGAAGCGGGTACTCCTCCTGCCAGCCGTGGATCCGCTGCCACCAGTCGTCGAGGCGCGAGCCGTCGGCCTCGAGCGCCCGGTACTCCCCGGTCAGCTTCGGCAGCACGTTCTTGACGTCACCGACGATCGGGATGTGGGCGGGGACGTTCTTGGAGATCTCCGCCGGGTCGACATCGATGTGGACGAACTTGGCGGTCGGCGCGAACTCGCTGAGCTTGCCCGTGATCCGGTCGTCGAAGCGGGCGCCGATGGCGACGATCAGGTCGGCCTCGTCCATCGCGTAGTTGGCGGTGCGGGTGCCATGCATGCCGAGCATGCCGAGCCACTGCTCGTGCGGGGCGGGGAATCCACCGAGCCCCATCAGGGTGCTCGTCACCGGGAAGTTGTCGGAGGCCGCCAGCTCGCGCAGCTCGGCGGAGGCACCGGCGTTGATGACCCCGCCGCCCGTGTAGAGCACCGGCCGCTTCGAGTTGGCGAGCGCCTTCGCGGCGATCCGGATCTGCTTGATGTTGCCCTCGGTGTTCGGCTGGTAGCCGGGCAGCTTCGGCGTGCCGATGATCGGTTCGTAGTCGATCTCCATCCGCGAGAGATCCTGGGGGATGTCGACGAGGACCGGGCCGGGACGACCGGTCTTGGCGATGTGAAAGGCCTTGTGGATGTAGTCGGGGATCTGGGCCGGATCGGTGACGAGGAACGAGTGCTTGACGATGGGCAGGGTGATGCCCGTGACGTCGGCCTCCTGGAAGCCGTCGGTTCCGATCAGGTCGGTGCGCACCTGGCCGGTGATGAAGACCGTCGGGACCGAGTCCATATGGGCGTCGGCGATCGCCGTGACCAGGTTCGTCGCTCCCGGGCCGGACGTCGCGAAGGCGACGCCGACCTTGCCGGAAGCCTTGGCGTATCCCTCGGCGGCGTGTCCGGCACACTGCTCGTGGCGGACCTGCACGTGCTCGAAGTCGGCGTCGTACAGCGCGTCGTAGAGGGGCAGGCTGGCCCCTCCGGGAATCCCGAATACGTGCTCCACACCCTCGGCTTTGAGAGCCTCACAGAGTGCGTCTGCAGCGCGCATCGAAATTACCTCCGGGTCGTTCTGAACGAAAGGGTGCGGGCACCGCGACCAACCCCGGGGTGGGTCGATTCGCGGCTGCATACAAGTGTAACAGCGGTTTTTGAGCCCATTCAGCGGAGATCCGTCACCCCTGCAGGAAACTTCTCGGCATTTCCCAGTCGCCTCCCATATTCTCGGCAGATGCCCAGCGATACCCGGGTCACTGAGGAAGCATCGGCAAAGGACAGCCGCGAGGCGATCCTCGAGGCGGCGGCCACGATGATCGCCGCCAACGGCGTCCGTGGTTTCCGGGTCGAGAAGGTCGCGGCCGAGGCCGGAGTCTCCCCACCGCTGCTCTATTACCACTTCGAGGATCGCCAGGGACTCGTCAAGGCGGCGCTCGCCTACGCCGGGGAGAAGGCGCCGTCCACCGGGCTCGGCACCAGCATTCCCGGCCGCACCGGCTACGAGGCCATCCAGTCGGCCCTGCTCGCCGAGTTCGACGACGACCCCCGGGTCCGCGACCACGCCGTCGTCTGGGGTGAGGTCAGCGCCTCGGCGGTCTTCGACGCCGACCTGCGCGACGATCTCCACCAGGTCGTCGGCGAATGGCGCGACAAGGTGGAGGTCGCGATCGCCTGCGGTCTCAAGGACGGCTCGATCCGCTCCGACGTCGAGCCCTCCTCCACGGCCGACATCCTGATCTCACTGGTCGACGGCCTCTGCACCCGCTGGCTCTCGGAGGGTATGTCGCTCGACCGTGCGCGCTCGCTGATGCGCGACTCGATCTACCTCCAGCTAGCCCCCGTCGGCGGCGGCGACGGCGAGAGCTGAGGCGCCCTCAGCTCCGGTAGTCGGGGCCCGGCCTGACCTCCGCCGGATCCGGCAGGTACATGTCCTCACCGCACCGGTTGCAGACCTGCACGTAGAGCTTGTGGGTCGCCCCGCAACGCGGACAACGTCGCTCCGGCTCCCCCTGCTCGCGCCGATAGAGGATCGCTCCGACCATCCCGAGCAGCGGCAGCACGCCGCCGATCACGAACCAGATGAAGAAGCTGGACCCCTTCCCCCGCCCGATCAGGCCCGTCGCCACGGCGAAGGTGAGGCAGATGACTATGTAGGCCATGGAGGGCAGCTTACGTAGGGCGGTCGGGGGCGGTCCGGGTGCCGTTGCTGGCGTAAGTCGCCGACCGTGGGGCCGGGTGCTGAGACTGCTATTTGGGCGGACTATCCGCCTTCAGAACAGTTTCGATTCTGAAGCGCTCCTCGGCAGGCCACGCCCACACGCCCACCGAGGGCCCTAGCCCAGCGGCCTGTGGCTGCCGCCGTGCTGGTAGACCTCGTCGCTGAGCGGGCGTGGGTGGCCGATCGAGCCCACCTCGGCGGTGTCGCGCCGGAAGGGGAGGCCGACGGTCCAGTCGGCGACGGCACGAAGCTTGCGGGCGAGGCCGGGGATCTGGCTGACGTGGTAGGTCCGGGCGGCCCACCATGCGGGGAACCCGGAGAGCGTGACGCCCCCCGGCATGCTCGCCACGGCCTTGTACTGGCCGAGGTTCACGAAGGACCCACGGCTGCGGTAGTCGAATGCCTCCGGCCCGCCGACGCCGAGGTTGGAGGCCATGTTGCGAGCGGCCACGCGAGCCTGGCGGATCGCATGCTGGGCGGTCGGAGGGCAGAGACCACCGTCGGGATTGGGCACGGCGGCACAATCGCCGGCCGCGTAGACGCCGTCGAGGCCCGCCACGGCAAGGTGATCGTCGACCGGGACGCGACCGCGGTCGTCGAGCTCGACGCTCATCTTGCGGAGGCTCGGATGGGGGGCGACGCCGGCGGTCCAGACGACCGTCCGGGCGGCGATGCGCTCTCCCGTTGAGAGCTCGACCCCGTTCGCGTCGACGCTCTTCAGCGTCGTCTCCAGGCGGATGTCGATACCGCGGCCGCGCAACTCGCGGACGGCGTAGTCGGCGAGCGTCTCGTCGATCTCGGGCAGGACCCGCGGCGCCGCTTCGAGCAGGATCCAGCGCATGCCCTGGAGCCGCGCCCGCGGGTAGCGTTGGATCGCGTCGGCGGCGAAGTCCTGGAGCTCTGCGAGCGCCTCGAGGCCGGCGTAGCCGCCGCCGACGAACACGTAGGTCAGGAGCTCCTCGCGGCGGGCCGGATCCTCGGTCGCGTTCGCCTCCTCGAGCGTTTCGACCATGTGGTTGCGCAGCCAGATCGCATCGGCGAGGCTCTTGAACCCGATCGCGTGCTGATCGAGGCCCGGGATCGGCAGCGACCTGCTCACCGATCCGAACGACAGCAGAAGCTGGTCGTACGGGAGTTGCTCGACCTCCCCCTGGTGGTTCGTCAGCTCGACGGTCCGTGCCTCGGGGTCGTGACCGCTGACCGCGCCGAGCCGCAGGTACGTGCGCTTGAGCAGGTCGCGAAGCGGCGTGACGACGTGGCGCGGCTCCAGCGTCCCGGCCGCCGCCTCCGGCAGCAGCGGCGTATAGAGAAGGAAGTTGACGTCGTTGACGAGGATCAACCGCGTGGACTGCTTGGGCAGCAGCCGCTCCAATTCACGCGCCGCGTTCGCTCCCGCGAACCCACCACCCGCGATTACGACGTTGTGTGCCATCTGCTCATTGTTGCACTTTGTGACGCTTCGTCACAAAGTGAAATACGTCACACGGTCGCCCCACCGTCGCCGTTTCCGGCTAGAGCCCGAGTCGCTCCCTGATCACGCGGGTGACCTCGCCGCCGTCGGCGCGACCGCGCGTCTCCTTCATCACCGCGCCGACGAGGGCGCCGATCGCCTTGCCCTCCCCCGCCCGCACCTTCGCGGCGGCATCGGGCTGCTGCTCGATCGCCCGGTCGACGATCGCCTCGAGCTCGCCCGCGTCACTCGACGCGCCCAGATCGAGCCGCTCGACGATCGCGGCCGGCTCCCCGCCCTCGTTGATGAGGACGGTCAGCACCTCACGGGCACCGCCGCGATTGACCGCCCTGGACTCGACGAGAGCCACTAGTGCTGCGACTGCTTCGGGGCGGGCCTTGGTGTCGGTCGGCCCCTCCGCGCCGGCCTCACGGGCACCGGCGACGAGGTCGCCGGTGATCCAGTTGGCCAGAGCCGCAGCCTCCGCATCGGACGGTGCGGCGACCGCCTGCTCGAAGAACCCGGCGAGATCGGCGTCGAATGCGAGCAGGTGCGCGGCCTCCGCGTTCAGACCGAGTTCGTCGGCGTAACGCTCGCGGCGCTGCTCCGGCAGCTCCGGCAGCGCAGCCCGGGCGGCGTCGATCTCCTCGCGGGTAGGCACGAGCGGAACCAGGTCCGGCTCGGGGAAGTAGCGGTAGTCATGGGCGTATTCCTTCGAGCGAAGGGGCGTCAGGGTGCCGTTGGCGGGGTCGAAATGGAGCGTCTCCTGCTCGACCTTCCCACCCCCCTCGATCGTCGCGCGCTGGCGGGCGATCTCCGCCTCGACGCCCCGCTCGAGGAACCGGAAGCTGTTCATGTTCTTGAGCTCCGTCTTGATGCCGAGCTCCTCCGTTCCCGCGGGCCTGACCGAGACGTTGCCGTCGCAGCGCAGGCTCCCCTCTTCCATGTTCACGTCGGAGACGCCGAGCTGGCGCAGGGTCGTCCGCAACAGCGCCAGCCACTCCCTGGCCTTCGCCGGGTCGTCGATGTCGGGCTCGGTGACGATCTCGACGAGGGGCGTCCCGCCGCGATTGAAGTCGACGAGCGAGGCGCCCGAGCCGTGGATACGCCCCGAATCCCCGACGTGGCTGAGCTTCGCGGCGTCCTCCTCCATGTGCACCCGGTGAATACGCACGTCCCCGAGCCTGCCGTTGACCGCAAGCGGATGGTCGTACTGGCTGATCTGGTACCCCTTCGGAAGGTCGGGGTAGAAGTAGTTCTTGCGGTGGAAGGTCGAACGCGGTGCCACCTCACACCCGAGCGCGAGGGCGATTCGCATGGCATAGGCAACCGCCTGCTCGTTGATGACCGGCAGCGTCCCGGGGTGACCGAGGCAAACCGGGCAGGTATGGGTGTTCGGTTCCGCCCCGAACTCGAGTTCGCAACCGCAGAACATCTTCGTCCGCGTCTGCAGTTGGACATGAATCTCCAGCCCGATCGTCGGGATCAGGTCCTGGTCGCTCACGATGCCGCCCCCGGAAGCTTGGGCTTGTGGTCGAACCCGATGGCCTGCTCGATCGCGTGGGCGGCATCGAAGATCAGCGACTCGCTGAATGCCGGCCCGGCGATCTGCAGCCCGACCGGCAGCTCCGGACCGCCGCCGTCAGGGGTTGCGAGGCCCGACGGGATCGAGATTGCCGGGATCCCGGCCAGCGACATCGGCACGGTGCAGTAGTCGGACATGTACATCGCGAAGGGGTCGGCGGCCCGCGCGCCGAGCTCGAACGCAACGGTCGGCGACGTCGGGGTGATCAGGAGGTCGAAGTCCTCGAAGGCCGAGGCGAAGTCCTGGGCGATCAGCGTTCGCACCTTCTGGGCGCTCCAGTAGTAAGCGTCGTAGAAGCCCGACGAGAGCGCGTAGGTTCCGAGCATGATCCGGCGCTTCACCTCCGGGCCGAAGCCGGCGGCACGGGTCAGCTCATACATCTCGTCGAGCGAGTCCGCCTCCTCCCGGAGCCCGAAACGAACGCCGTCGTAGCGGGCGAGGTTCGCGGATGCCTCGGCCGGGGCGAGGACGTAATAGGCGGAGATCCCGTGCCGAGCGCTCGGCAGCGTCGTCTCAGCGACCTCGGCCCCGAGCCGTTCGCAGACCTCGATGTTGCGCTCAAACGTCTCGCGGACGCCGACCTCGATCCCCTCCGCGTCGCTGCTCAGTTCCTTGGGCACGCCGATCCGGAGCCCGGAGAGGTCCTCGCGCGACGGCAGGTCGATGCCGGCCGGGATCCCGATCGAGGTGGAATCCAGTTCGTCGCGGCCGACGAGCGCGCGGAGGATCAACGCTGAATCGTGGACGTCGCGGGTGAACGGCCCGCACTGATCGAGCGACGAGGCGAAGGCGATCATTCCCGACCGCGAGATCGCCCCGTACGTCGGCTTCATCCCGACGACGCCGCAGAGCGCCGCCGGCTGGCGGATCGAGCCACCCGTGTCGGTACCGATCGAACATGGCGCAAGCCCACCCGAGACCACGGCGGCCGAGCCGCCGGATGATCCGCCCGGCACCCGGCCGCGATCCCAGGGGTTCCGAACGTCTCCGTAGGCCGAGTTCTCGTTGGAGGAGCCCATCGCGAACTCGTCCATGTTGGTCTTGCCGAGGACGCGGGCGCCGGCGTCGAGTAGCCGTTCGACCGCCGTCGCCGTGTAGGGGGGCACGTACGTCTCGAGGATCTTCGAACCGGCCGTCGCCGGCAGTCCCTCGATGCAGAAGATGTCCTTGATGGCCACCGGGACGCCGCCGAGCGGCCCGGAACCCGCGGAGGCTTCCCCGGCGGGGGCGTCCGCGACTGAATCCGGGCGCCACAGATAGGCACCCAGCTCGTCGGGAGTCTCCCGGTAGGCCGAGAACCATTCGGCGGCCGAGAGACCGCCCGCCTCGATCTCGCCGAGCGCCTCGGCGACCGTGAGTTCGCGCGGGTCGCTCACGCCTGCGGCGAGGGAACGCGGAAGGAGCCGTCCGCACTGTCGGGAGCCCCGGCGAGCGCGACGTCGCGATCCAGGCAGGGGACCGGCCGGTCCTGACGGGTCACGTTCTCGAGGGCCACGACGTGCGAGGTCGGCTCGACATCGTCGAGATCGAGCTCGCCGACCGTCTCGACGTGGCCGAGGATGCCCGATAGCTCGACGGCCATTCGGTCGACCTCGTCATCGGTGAGGCGCAATCGCGCCAGTCGCGCAATGTGGAGAACCTGTTCCCGGTCGATCATGAGCGCAGCATTGTACGAGCGCCGGGGCGAGGCCGTCCTCGGCCCCCCTGAGCGAGAAGCGACCGCTCGGGCAATGGCCCGGGCGGTCGCCCCACACAGCTATGCGATCCCGATCAGCCGGCCGGAGGAGGCGGAGGCGGAGGCGGGTCGCCGCCGCCGCGATTCTGGACCTGCTCCGCCTGATGCTGGAAGGAGGTCCCCTCCTCCTCCATCGCACGCCAGCCGCCGTAGGCGATCCCACCGGCCGCGATCAACCCCAGGAAGACGCCGATGCCGCGACTGATGCCGATGTCGAAGCCGTCGGGAATGTCGCCGGAGCCGGGCGGATCGACGATCCGGAAGAGGATCAGCAGGACGCTGAGGATCCCCAGGCCGCAGGTGATCGCGCTGATCGCCACCGGCGTGTTGACGCTCTGGGCGTTGGCCGTGATCAGGGCGCCGCCGACTGCGACGAGGATCGTCACGAAGAGGACGATGTCGATGAAACCGAACGCCTGCCAGGCATTCGAGCCGGTGTCGACGCCGCTGAGACCGAGGTTGCCACCGCCGAAATCGACGCTGAACCAGGTGAAAATGAACATGACGAAGAGGAGGACGACCGCCGAGATCGCCGCGATCATCTCCCCCTGACTAAGCCGATTGGTATCCATCGTGTCTCCCTGTGTTGCGTGGGTTGATCCCTATGGGGCCACCATATACGGGGGATCAGGCGGAAGCGGGAGGGCGCGACGCCCGGACCGTGTTCGCGAGGAGCATCGCGATCGTCATCGGCCCAACCCCTCCCGGCACCGGCGTGATCCGTCCCGCGACCGCCGCCGCGGAGTCGAACTGGACGTCGCCGACCAGCCCCGCCTCCGTCCGGTTCATGCCGACGTCGATCACGGTGGCGCCGGGCTTGATCCATTCGCCGGTGATCATCTCGGGCCTCCCGACCGCCGCGACCAGGACATCCGCACGCCGGCAGACGGCGGCGAGATCGTGCGTCCGCGAATGGCAGACGGTGACCGTTGCGTCGGCGTTGACGAGCAGGCTGGCCATCGGCCTGCCGACGAGGATCGAGCGGCCGACGACGACCGCGTCGGCCCCCGAGAGCTCGACTCCGGAACGGTCGAGGATCTCGATGACGCCGGCGGGCGTGCACGCGATCAACCCGACCACGGGCTCGCCGGAGTCGATCTCGAGTGCCTCCCTCACCCCGATCCTCCCCTGCGCGAGATGACCCGCGTTGACGGGTGTGAGCCCGTCGACGTCCTTGCCGGCGGAGATCTCGGCGAGCACGACGTCCTGGTCGATGTGCGCGGGAAGCGGCATCTGGACGAGGATCCCGTCGACCTCAGGGTCACGATCGAGATCGGCGACGAGCTTGACCAACTCGGCCTCCGCCACGTCGGCGGGGAGCTCGTGATGGATCGAGCGGATGCCCGCCTCCCCGCAGGCCCGTCGCTTGCTGCCCACGTAGACGTGCGAAGCGGGATCGTCGCCGACGAGTACCGTCGCCAGACCCGGCGCATCGGCTCCGGCGGCGACCCGGGCGGCGACCACGTCCTTGACGCGCCCGCGGAGCGCGGCGGCGATCGCTTTCCCGTCGAGAATCTCGGCGCTCATGGCGTGGCGCTCCTCATCGAGCAGATCAAGGACGCAAGAGGCGGCCGGATTCGTTCCTGCTTCAGCACGTGAGCCGACGAGGACGCCGAGATGCGAAGCATCAGGGGCGCCACGGTCACGATGCCTTCTGGATGGGGGCGTAGTCGGCCATCAGCTTCCGGTCTCCTCCGCTGCCCCGGAATCTCACGACGACGACGTTGCCGGGCTCGACCGCGGTCACGACCCCCTCGCCGAACGACGCATGGACGACGTCGTCGCCGACGGTCAGTTCGACCGCCGTCGCAGCGGACGGCTCGTTGAGCGCGCCCGGGCCGTCGGCTCCGAAGTTCCCGGAAAAGCCCCCCGTGCCCGTGCCGGTGCCGAGGCTGCGCCCGGGGCCCCACCCCGTCCCCACGACCTGCGAGGCGTGCCGTTCCACGAGGTGGGCGGGGATCTCCGACGAGGAACCGGGACGGGATCCCGGCGCCGTTGGCTCCGAACAGGGTGCGGCGCCGCGCGTAGGTCAGGGTCAAGAACTCGCGGGCCCGGGTGAGCCCGACGTAACAGAGCCGGCGTTCCTCCTCGAGGTTGCCCTCGTCGATCGACCTCGAGTGAGGGAAGACGCCGTCCTCGCAGCCGATCATGAAGACGGCCTTGTACTCGAGGCCCTTGGCGTTGTGAAGGGTCATCAGCGTCACCTTCGTCGCGTCGTCGGTGAGGGCGTCCTGTTCGTTGATCAGCGAGATCTGCTCGAGGAACTCCTCGAGCGGTGCCAGCTCACTCTCGCCCTCGACGACGCGGTTGGCATCGAACTCGCCGGCCATGCCGACGAGTTCCTGGAGGTTCTCGATCCGACCCTCGGCCTCGACCGTCCGCTCCGCCTCCAGGGCTTCGATATATCCCGACTCGGAGAGAACGGACTCGAGCAGCTCGGCAACGGGGCCACGCCGCTCGGCCCGCTCGGTGAGGCTCGCGATCAGCTCGGCGAACCGCCCGATCGCCTTCTTCGCCGCCGCCCCGAGGCCGGGGATCGAAGCCGCCTGGCCGACGGCCTCGAGCGGGGAGACCCCGGTTGTGTTGGCCCAGCCGAGGACCCTCCCCTCCGAGGTGTTCCCGATCCCGCGCCGCGGCGAGTTGATGATCCGGGTCAGCGAGACGGTGTCGTCGGGGTTGGCGAGCACGCTCAGGTAGGCGATCGCGTCGCGGATCTCGGCCCGCTCGTAGAACTTCGTCCCGCCGATCACCTGATAGGGCACGTCGAAGCGGACGAGCGTGTCCTCGAGCACGCGGCTCTGGGCATTGGTCCGATAGAAGATCGCGACGTCGTCGCGGCCGATCCCCTCCTCGTCGACGAGGCGGTCGATCTCGCCGGCGATCCAGCGGGCCTCCTCGTGCTCGTCGGAGAGTTCGGCGATGGTCACCGGCGCGCCGCGCCCCGCGTCGGTCCAGAGGTTCTTGTCGAGACGGTCGCGGTTATGGGAGATCAGGCCGTTGGCGGCGTCGAGAATCGTCCCGGTCGAGCGGTAGTTCTGCTCGAGCTTGACGGTCGCGGCGTCCGGGAAGTCACGCTCGAAGTCGAGGATGTTGCGGATGTCGGCGGCCCGGAACCCGTAGACCGACTGCGATTCGTCACCGACGACGAAGAGGTTGCCGTGCTCGCCGGTGAGCAGCTGCAGCAGGCGGTACTGGACGCGGTTGGTGTCCTGATACTCGTCGACGAGCACGTGGCGGAAGTTGCGGGCGTAGCGCTCACGCAGATCGGCGAACAGCTCGAACAGGTTGACGGTGCGGACGAGCAGATCGTCGAAGTCCATCGCGTTGGCGGTGTGCATCCGCTTCTCGTAGAGCTCGTAGACGTCGGCGACCGTCGCCTCGAAGAACGATCCCTGCTCCTCGCGGAGGGTCTCGGCGTCGCGAAGCCGGTTCTTGGCACCGGAGATCTGGCTCTTGATCGAGCGCGGCGGAAAACGCTTGGGGTCGATCTCGAGCTCGTCCATGCAGCGCTTGACCATGCGGCGCGAATCCGCCTCGTCGTAGATCGTGAAACCGCGCTTGTAGGCGAGGCGATCGGCGTGCTGGCGGAGGATTCGGGCGCATGCCGAGTGAAACGTCATCACCCACATGACGCGGGCCGCGGCACCGGTCAGGGCACCGACCCGCTCCTTCATCTCGCCGGCGGCCTTGTTAGTGAAGGTGATCGCGAGGATCTCGCTGGGGCGGGCCATGCCCGTGGCGAGCAGATAGGCGACCCGATGGGTCAGGACGCGCGTCTTGCCCGAGCCCGCGCCCGCCAGGACGAGCAGCGGACCCTCGCCGTGTTCGACGGCTTCCGCCTGCGCTGGATTGAGGCCGGAGAGCAGGCTCTCGACCGCCGTCGCACCGGGGCTGATCGGCGCGGCCCCGCCTGCGCGGAGCTCGTCGAGGGCGTCGAAATCGGCGTCGTCCATGAAGGATCGAGGATAGTCCTCCGCAAGGCGGCGGTCGCGATCACGGAATGGCGAATTCGGCGGCGCGGGGAAGGATTGGCGAGATCGCCCGCCCTTCACCCGCTCGCCGAGGCATTTCGAGCTCGCTGGTGTCGATTCCTCCAACCGGTTGGAGGAAATCGGGACCAGCGGCCCGCCGGCCTGCGCGGAAGGTGACCGGCCGCTCGGCAGGGGCGTCTTGGATAACTCCGAGCAGATGCTCCGCTTCGCGTCCGCTCTGCTCGGGTTGCGCGGTGTTGCCGCTCGGCAGGGGCGTCAGTTATTGGTGGGGTTCTAGCCGCCGGCGGTCGTCGGTCCCTGCTTGGGGCGGAGGCGGTGAACCTCCGCCTCGGGGGGCTCGCCGTCGAGCGATTCGAGGCGCCGCTCGATCTCGGCGAGCCGATCGGAGAGGACCTTGATCGCATCGGCGACCGGGTCGGGGAGGTGGATCCAGTCCGTGTCCGGGCCCTCGGGCTTACGACCCTCGACCCGGACGATGTGGCCCGGGTTGCCGACGACGGTGGCGTGTTCGGGGACGTCGGTCACGACGACCGTGTTCGCCCCGACCTTCGAGCCGTGGCCGACCGTGATCGGCCCGAGCAACTTCGCCCCCGACCCGATCGTGACGTTGTCCTCGATCGTCGGATGGCGCTTGCCGCGCTGAAATCCGGTGCCGCCGAGCGTCACGCCCTGGTAGATCGTCACGCAGCAGCCGATCTCCGCGGTCTCGCCGATCACCACGCCCAACCCGTGGTCGATGAACAGGTCGTCGCCGATCTTGGCGCCGGGGTGGATCTCGATGCCGGTCAGGGCCCGCGTCGCGTAGACGATCGCCCGCGGGACCAGGGAATGACCGCTCTCGTGGAAGGCGTGGGCGATGCGATGGGCGAGGATCGCCTGCACCCCGGCCCAGGACGTGAGGATGCCGACGAAGCTGACGTCGCGAGCGGCGGGGTCACGATCGCGAGCGGTCGCCACGGCGCCGCGTGCCTCGTTGACGAATGTTCTGATCGCGCCGTCGCCGGCCATCGTCAGCCTCCGAAGAAGGGCAGCGACATGTAGCGCTCACCGGCGTCGGCGAAGACGATCACGATCCGCTTGCCCTTCATCTCGGGGCGGCTGCCCAATTCGATCGCGCCATGGAGCGCGGCTCCGGCGGAGATCCCGATCAGCAGACCCTCGCGGGTCGCCGCCAGCCCCGCGGTGGCGATCGCCGACTCGTCCTCGACCGGGATGATCTCGTCGATCACGGAGCGATCGAGCACGTTCGGCACGAAGCCGGGTCCGATCCCCTGGATCTTGTGTGGCCCGGGCTTGCCGCCCGAGAGCACTGCCGAGGCGGCGGGCTCGACGCCGAGCACGTGGAGGTCGGGCTTGCGCTCCTTGAGAGCCTGACCGATGCCGGTGATCGTCCCGCCGGTGCCGACGCCGCAGACGATCGCGTCGACCTCGCCGTCGGTGTCGCGCCAGATCTCCTCCGCCGTCGTGCGCCGGTGGACCTCCGGGTTGGCGGGGTTGTCGAACTGCTGCGGCATGTAGGCGTCCTCGTGCTCGGAGGCGATCTTGCGGGCCAGGTCGACCGATTCGTTCATGCCGCCCATCGAGGGTGTTTCGCGCACCACCGCTCCGTAGCTGCGCAGCATGGCCGAGCGTTCCCGGCTCATCCCCTCCGGCAGGGTGAGGATGCACCGGTAGCCGCGGGCGGCGGAGACCATCGCGAGGGCGATGCCGGTATTGCCCGACGTCGGCTCGACGATCACGGTGCGCCCCGGCTCGATACGTCCCTCCGCCTCGGCCGCATCGATCATCGCGACGCCGATCCTGTCCTTGATCGAGCCGCCCGGGTTGAACCACTCGAGCTTGCCGACCAGTTCGGCGCCGAGACCGGCGCCGACGCGCTTCAGCGCAACCATCGGAGTGTCGCCGACGACGGCTGACGCCTCGGCGGCGATCCGCAGTGTCATCGGTGCCCCGGAAGCCATGCGGGAACGGTAGCGCTCGCCGATTGACCGCAGGCCCCGGTGCCCGGGGCTGCAGCCGATACCGTCAAACGATGGACCTGCGCCTTCGACCGAAGCGGGCGATCGACGCGATCGACCCCGTCACCGATTTCCTCAAGACCGAGGAGGGCGGCGGCTTCGCGCTGTTTGCGGGGTCGTTGATCGCGCTGCTCTGGGTGAACGTCTTCGGGGCCTCCGGATACGAGTCGTTCTGGCACACCGAGCTGACGATCGGGTTCGGCGATCTCTCGATCAGCGAGGATCTCGGCCACTGGGTCAACGACGGGCTGATGACGCTGTTCTTCTTCTTGATCTCGCTCGAGATCAAGCGCGAGATCGTCCACGGAGACCTGCGCCGGCCCCGTCAGGCAGCCCTCCCGGTCCTGGCCGCGGTGGGCGGCGTCACGCTGCCGATCCTGATCTTCCTGGTGCTGACGAGCGGCACGTCGGCGACGTCGGGATGGGGGATTCCGATGGCGACCGACGCGGCCTTCGCGATCGCCGCCCTGGCCCTGCTGGGCAATCGCGTCGGCGTCGGCGCGAAGCTCTTCCTGGTCACGATCGCCGTGGTCGACGACGTCGCCGCGATCGGGGTCATCGCGGTCGCCTACACCTCGGACCTGTCCCTGCCGTGGCTCGCCGCGGCCATCGCCCTGCTCGGCGTGGTGATCGCGATGCGCCGTGGTGGGGTGACCCCGATCTGGCCCTACGCGATCGTCGGCGTGCTCGTCTGGATCGCGACCCTCGAATCCGGTGTGCACGCCACGATCGCCGGCGTCGCCCTCGCCTTCCTGACGCCCGCGAACCCGATCGGAGGCCGGCAGATCATCGAGGAGCTCGAGGAGCGGATCCACCCGTGGACGAGCTTCCTCGTCCTCCCCGTCTTCGCGCTCGCGAACGCGGGCGTCAAGCTCGGCGGCGACGCACTCGGGGTCGGCGACGGGACCACCCTCGCCATCGCCGTCGTGCTCGCCCTCGTCGTCGGCAAGCTCGCCGGGGTGTCGATCGCGACCTACCTCGCCGTGCGCCTCCGGATCGGGGTCCTGCCCGAGGGTGTCGACATGCGCAGCGTCGTCGGGATCGCGGCCCTGGCCGGCATCGGCTTCACCGTCTCGCTCTTCATCTCGGCCCTCGCCTTCGACGATCCCCTGCTCGTCGACAGCGCCAAGATCGGCATCCTCGCCGGCTCGGTGATCAGCGCCGCGATCGGGGTGGCGATCCTCGCCCCCGGCGGCCGCCACCCCTCGCGGGAATAGGAGCCGGCGCCCGGGCTGCCGGTTCAGATGAAGTACATGCCGCCGCCGGCTTCGGCCTCCTCACGGCGAGCGACGTCGGCGATCGTGGCCCGCTCGAAGACGTTGCGGAGGGCGACGACGCCGTCCGACCAGATGCCGCCGGCCTCCCGACCCTCCTCGCCGAGCTTGCCGTCGAGGGCCTGTACGACCTCGAGGACGGTGATCTGATCCGCGTCGCGGGCGAGCCTGTAGCCGCCCTTGACGCCACGCTGGGAGACGAGCAGCCCCGACCTGCGGAGGGTCGAGAAGAGCTGCTCGAGGAACTGCACGGGAATGTCGCGGCGCTCGGCGACGGTCGCGATCGGGACCGGCTTGCCGCTGTTGCGGGCGAGCTCGGCCATGCCGACGACGGCGTAGCGGCTCTTGGCAGTGACCGAGATCATCGCGTCCGGGTTGTAGCGGATCGGACGGCGGCGGCTCCGATACGATCGCCGCCCACAGAGCTCGTCCGAAGGGGGACAAGGAGAACGGTGAGGTCGGAACGCAGCTGCATGATCATCGACTCGCACCCCGTCGTGAGGTTGGGGATCAAGCGGTTGCTGGAGCCCAGCTGGGACTTCGAGGAGCTTCCCGACGGCCGCGGCGCGGTCGAGCTGCTCAACAGCGTCGGCAGCTTCGAGGTTGCGATCGTCGAGATGCGCTCGGCGGCCAAGGACGCGCCCTCCGGGACGGCGACGATCCGCCAGCTGCTGCTCCATCAGCCCGGCCTCGGCGTCGTCGCTCACGGTGGCCGCGTCGACCGCCACGCGATCGGTGAGGCCCTCGACGCCGGCGCCACCGCCTACGTCAGCAAGCGGTCTTCACCGAAGACGATGCGCTCCGCCGTCGACGCCGTCGTCGGTTTCGACTCCTACATCGACCCCGATATCGAGCGGGCTCGGAGCGCGCAGCCGAAGGTGACCCCGCGCCAGCGCGAGATCCTGCAGATGTTCGCCGACGGACACGCGACCGACGAAGTCGCCCGGAGGCTCGGCCTCAGCGCCGAGACAGTCCGCACCCACGCGAAGGCCAGCCTCCCCCGCCTCGGCGCCCGCGACCGCCCCCACGCCGTCGCGATCGCGCTGCGCAGCGGTCTGATCGACTGAGGGCCGCCTGCCGAGGGCCTCTCAGGGTCGGTGATCGGGATTGGCCCCATATGCGGGGCGAACTCCGATCACTGCCCCACGCGACCAGCAGACTGACGCCCTTGCCGAGCGGCCCAGTCACCTTCCGCGCAGGCCGACGAGACCGGACGCGAAGCGGAGGATCTCGTCGGGGTTGTCTGCCTCAGACCCAGCCGCGCTCGCGCGCGACCAGGACGGCCTGAGCGCGATCCGCGGCGCCGATCTTGCGGTAGACGTTGTGAAGGTGGGTGCGGACGGTGCTCGCCGAGAGGCCCATCTCCTCGGCGATCTCCTTGTAGACCTTGCCCTCGGCGAGGCCGCGCAGGGCATCGACCTCGCGGCGGGAGAGCGGGCAGGGCTCGCCGCGGCGCTGACGCGGCGTGCGTGAGTGGGGGAATTCGTAGACGAGCTGTTGGAGGCGGGCCTGGGAGAGGCCGCACGCCTCGGCGGCGCTCGACATCGCCTCCGGCGAGACCGTGTCCCCGGCCGCGTGGTGGGCGACGAGGTCGCTGAGCCGGACCGCGGCGGCGAGCCCGTCGGCTCCGTCGGAGTGGTGCCGTTCGATTGCGCCGGCGATGACGGTCGGCAGGCCCCAGCGGCGAGCGAGGACGCCGCCGACGATCGTGTGATCCATGCCGAACTCGCGGCGCTCGGCCTGAGCGCGCTGCTCCGGGGTCATCGACCGGTCGGCGAGGATCACCTCGTAGGAGGGGTAGAGCCTGATCAGAACCAGCTGCCCGACGTCGTGGAGAAGCGCCGAGGTCGCGAGCTCGTCCCGGCCGGGAACGTCGGCGAGCACGGCCAGGTTCTCGGCGGCGTGGCGGGTCGCCACGGCATGGCGGCGGAAGCGCTCGGGAAGGCTCGCCCAGGAGGCCGAGGACTGGAAGATGTCGTAGGTCGGCAGCTGGGACGCGACGGCCCTGATGCCGGCGGGCGTCAGCGTCTCGACCGCGTCGGGGATGTTGGAGACGCGGCCCCGCGGCCCGCCGCCGTTGTTGGCCGACTTCATGACCGCGATCGCCATCGATGTGTCCGACTCGACGAGCTCGGTGATCTCGGTTACGGAGGAGCTCTCCTGAGAGGCGGCCTTCGACGACCCGTTCGACGGTCTCGTCGAGCGCCGGCATCCGGCCGACGGCGTCGAAGGCGGCTGCAAGCCTTTGCCCACCCTTGCCCTGGCCTGTCGCCAGGGACTTCTTCGCGGTTTTCTCTGCTGTGGCCATGAGTGATCCGACGCTGCGATTCGGCTCATCCTGAGCCGTGTTCGTCGCCGTCCCAAACCTGATCGGCAGATATGGCGGCGACCGTTAACCCGGGTCGGTGTCATCCCCCGGCAGCCCGTCCCGCAGGTGACCGATCGCGCGGTGCAGACGCTGGATCGAATCCTCCCGGCCGAGCGCGGCGAGGGACTCGAAGATGCCCGGGCGAGATCGTCGACCCGGTGATCGCGACCCGGATCGGCTGCAGAACCCTGTTCGCCGAGACCTCCCGTCGCTCGATCAGCTCCCGCAGGCCGTCCTCGAGCATCGCTGCCTCGAAGGGCTCCGCTGCGGCGAGGATCTCGGCCACCTCCTCGAGCAGCTCGTCCGTACCCGGCTTCATCACCTTGCGCCAGGCCTTCTCATCGCGGTCGCGGGTCGCGGGATCGACGAACAGGAACGAGATCAGCGGCCAGATCTCGACGACGCTCTGTGCCTTGTCACGGACGATCTCGGCACGCCTCGGCCCGAGACTCGGCGCTCGCCCCCGCGAATGCCCGAGCCGCGGCCGGATCGGACCGCAGCAGATGGGCCGTCAGCTGCTCCTCGTAGTCCTCAAGCGGCTGATCGCGCATGTAGCGCCCGTTCAGCCATCGCAGCTTCTTCTCGTCGAAGATGGCCGCCGCCTTGCCGACCCGGTCGATGGAGAAACGCTCGACCAGCTCGGGCGTGCTCAGAATCGTCTCGTCGTCCTCCGCGCCCCAGCCGAGCAGCGCGAGGTAGTTGCGCACCGCCGCCGGCAGGTAGCCGGCCTCGCGAAGCTCCTGGACGGATGCGGCGCCGTGGCGCTTGGAGAGCTTCTTGCCGTCGGGGCCGTGCAGGAGCGGCAGATGGGCGTAGCGCGGCGCGGGCTCGCCGAGCGCCGCGAGGACGAGCAGCTGCTTCGGGGTGTTCGAGAGGTGGTCGTCGCCACGGATCACGTCGGTGATCCCCATGTCCGCGTCATCGACGGCGACCGCGAAGTTGTAGAGGACCGAGCCGTCGGCCCGGGCGATCACCGGATCGTCCTGGAGGCGATTCTCGAACCTGATCTCGCCGCGAATCGCGTCCGCCACGACGGTCTCACCGTCGCTCGGGCACCCGGAGGCGGATCGCAGCCCCTGCGGCGGCGTCGCCCTCGAGGGGCTCACCGCGGTACCCGACCCCGGGATTGGACTTGCGGAACTCCTGGACGTCGGCACCGGTCGCGGTGTCCCGGTAGGCGGCGCCGGATGCGAGCAGCTCCTCGAGCCGCTCACGGTGACGGGGTGCCCGTTCGAGCTGGCTGACCGGCCCCTCGTCCCAGTCGAGCTCGAGCCAGCGGAGCGCGTCGAGAATCTGCTCGACGTTCTCCGGCGTCGAGCGTTCCACGTCGGTGTCCTCGATCCTCAGAACAAGCGTCCCTCCCGCTCCCCGGGCCGCAAGCCAGTTGTACAGTGCCGTCCGCGCTCCGCCGATGTGGAGCGCGCCTGTCGGCGAGGGGGCGAATCGAACTCGAAGGGAATCTTCCATGCTGATCGGAGCGCACGTTTCCACCGCCGGTGGGCTGCAGAACGCAGTCGAGCGGGGTACCGAGCGCGGCTGTGAGGCTATCCAGATCTTCCACCAGAGCCCGCGCGCCTGGCGGCCGACGAAGTTCGGACCCGACGACTTCGCCGCCTTCAACGAGGCATTCCAGGCCTCGCCACTCGGCTCGACGGTCATCCACGCCGTCTATCTGATCAATACCGCGAGCCCCGATCCGGAGATCAGCGAGAAGTCCCTCGGATCGCTGACCCACGCACTGCGGCTGGGCGATGCGATCGGCGCCGACGGCGTCGTCCTCCACGCCGGTTCGCGCAAGCAGGACCCACTCGACGAAGCCATCGCCCGCTCGGGAGCGCTCGTCCGCGAGGCGCTGGCCGAGACCGAGAGCTGCCCCGTCCTGTTCGAGAACACGGCCGGCACGACGGGCCCGCTCGGTCGCAATTTCGACGAGCTCTCGCAGCTGGTCGAGGCGGCCGGCGCCGGAGAGCGGATCGGCATCTGCATCGACAGCTGCCACCTGTTCGCCAGCGGCTACGACATCGTCGAGCCCGGCGACCTCGCCCTCGTCGTCGACGATCTCGACCGCGAGGTCGGCCTCGACCGCCTGCGCTGCCTGCACGTCAACGACAGCGCCGTGCCCGAGGGGCGAACCGCGACAAGCACGCCAACGTCGGCGAGGGCGAGATGGGCAGAGCGCGGCATCGCCACCTTCCTCTCCGAGCCGCGGTTCGAGGACCTCCCCGCGGTGCTCGAGACACCGGGGCCCGACCGGAAGGGCTCCGACTTCGCCGAGGTGCAGCGCGCCAAGGACCTGCGCGCCGAGGGACTACGAAGCCAGCCGTAATCCCGATCGCAGATCGAAATCGGCGGGGTCGCCGATGTCGAAGAACGAGGGGTTCAGGCAGGTGTGCGCGGGTCCGTCGCCCTCGAAGGCGGGCTCGACCCGGAACTGGCATTGCGGCAGCGGGTCACCGGTCATCTTGATGCCGCCGAAGCCACCGTTGCGCTCCGCCGCCTCGAACCCGGCGATGTCGATCTCACCCCGGAAGACCTTCTGCACACACCCCATGAAACGGCGGCCCGTGGGACCGTCCACGTAGCTCCAGAGGTTGGGGCATCGCATCTTCAGGCAGTCGCGCGGCTCGATCAGCTTGTCGCAGAAGGTCCTGCAGCTCCGGCACTCACCGGAGGGTGAGACCACCTCCGCTGTCTGGGCGAATCCCATGGTGGAATTCTAGATCGGCGCCCTAAAGAAGTGGCCGGTTATCGGAGGTCCTGCAGGCCCTATGCCGCGAGTGGCGGCTGACCGAGAAGCTCCTCGATCTCGGCCCGCAGACCGACCGAAGCGTCGACCCGGAACTCGGTGCCGAACCGGAGCCTGCGGACGCCCTCGCGCGTCTGCATCTCGAGCACCACCTCGGCCTCGCCGGGGAAGTTGGAGAAGACGGATTTCAGCTCCTCGATGATCGAGGGATCGAATCGGGCGGCGTCGAGGCGAAGTGGGAAGCGGACCGGCTCGGCCATCTTGCGGACCTCTTCCCTGGCGGTCTCGACCTCGTCGCTCGACGGCTCGAAGGGCTCGGCATCGAAGACGACGACCTTGATCTCGCCGCGGTCCTTGCGGTCGACCCTCCCCCGCACCAGGAGGACGGCATCGGTGTCGATCAGCCCGTCGTTCGCCTCGAGGGTCTTCGCGAAGATGATCAGCTCGACCCGGCCCTCGAGATCGTCGAGCGTCGCGAACATCATGTTCGCGCCGGTCTTGGTGCGGATCTTCTTCGCCTCGGCGATGATCCCGCCGACCGTCACCTGGGCCCCGTCGGGCTTCTTCTCGAGTTCGGCGAGCGTGCAGTCGGCGCGCACCCGGAGGGCCTCGCGGACCTGGGAGAGCGGGTGGTCGGAGAGGAACGTGCCCATCGTCTCCTTCTCCATCGCGAGCAGCTCCCGCTGCTCGAACTCCTCACCGAGGATCGGCGGGTGCTGGGAACGCATGCCCGCTGCGGTGCTCTCATCGAGCGCAAAGATCGAGGCCTGCCCGCGCTGCGCGTCCTCCTGCGACTTCTGTCCGGCCGATTGCGCGTGCGGGAGCGTGGCCAGCATCGCCTTCCGGGTCGCCCCCGTCGAATCGAGGCCGCCGCATTTGATCAGGCACTCGGTCGCGCGCTTGTTGACGGCCCGGGCGTCGACCCGCTCGCAGAAGTCCCAGAGCGAGTCGAACGGCCGATCCTCGCGTGCCTTGAGGATCGCCTCGACGGCCGAGTGGCCGACGTTCTTGACGGCGTCGAGGCCGAAGCGGATGTTGTTGCCGGAGACGACGAAGCCGTGGTCGGACTCGTTGACGTCGGGGGGCAGGACCTCGATCCCCATCTCCTCGCAGCGGTTGACGAAGAAGGGCACCTTGTCCTTCGTCGACATCACCGAGCTGATCACGGCCGCCATGTACTCGGCGGGGAAGTTGGCCTTCAGGTAGGCGGTTCGGTAGGCGATCAGCGCGTAACACGCGGCGTGAGACTTGTTGAAGGAGTAATCAGCAGCCGCGGTCATCAGGTTCCAGAGGTCCCTCGAGACCGCCGAGTCGGTACCCGAAGCGGCGGCGCCGTCACGGAACTCGGTCTCCATCGTGGCCATCATGTCGCGCTTCTTCTTGCCGATCGCCTTGCGCAGGTCGTCAGCGCGGGCCGGGCTGAACCCGGCGATCTGCTTGGCGATCTCCATCAGCTGCTCCTGATAGATGCAGCATCCGTAGGTGGCCTCCGTGATCGGACGCAGGCGTTCGTCCTGGAAGCGAACCGAGCTCGGATCCCGCTTGCCACGGGCGTAATCGGCGATGTAGCGCATCGCGCCCGGTCGGTAGAGGGAGACGAGGGCGACGATGTCTCCGAACTCCGTTGGCTTGACCTGCTTGAGCGCGTCGCGCATCCCCTCCGACTCGAGCTGGAAGACGCCGACCGAGTCCCCCGCCCGCAGCATCTCGTATGTCTTCTCGTCGTCGAGGGGGAGGTTCTCGACGTCGAGCTCGATACCCCGCGAGCGCCTGACGATCTCGACCGCGTCCTCGATCACGTCCAGGTTGCGGAGACCGAGGAAGTCCATCTTCAGGAGCCCGATCTCCTCGACCGGCACCATCGAGTACTGGGTCACGATCTTGTAGGAGCGCTCCCCGTCCTTGGCGGCCCCGCGATCCTCGGCAAGCTGCAGGGGCACCACCTCCTGCAGGGGGCGGTCGGCGATCACGACGGCGGCGGCGTGGATCGAGTTGTTGCGGACGATGCCCTCGAGCCCGCGGGCGGTGTCGACGATCTGACGGGTGTCGGGCTCGGTGTCGTAGGCCTTCTTCAGGTCGGCGCCGTCCTTCAGGCACTCGTCGAAGCTGGGGCTGCGACCCATGATCGGCTCCGGGATCAGCTTCGCGACGCGATCGCCGGCGCCGTAATCGAAGCCGAGCACCCTGGCGGCATCCCTCGTCGCCTGCCGGGGGGCCATCGTGCCGAAGGTGATGATCTGGGCAACCGACTCGCGGCCGTACTTCTCACCGACGTAGCGGATCACCCGCTCGCGGCCACGGACCGAGAAATCGATGTCGATGTCAGGCATCGACCGGCGAGCGGGATTGAGGAAGCGCTCGAACAACAGATCGTTCTCGAGCGGGTCGAGATCGGTGATGGCGAGGCTGTAGGCGACGATCGAGCCGGCCGCCGAACCACGACCCGGACCGACGGCGACGCCGTTGTCCTTGGCGTAGCGGACGAAGTCCCAGACGATCAGGAAGTAGGACGGGAAGCCCATCTCCTCGATCACCCCGAGCTCGAACTCGAGCCGCTCGACGGCGGCGGCGGGCGGCGGGTCCCCGTAGCGGCGGCGCAGGCCCTCCTCGGCGATCCGGCGCAGCATCACCTCCGGCTCGGAGCCGTCCGGGGTCGGGAACCGGGGCAGCAGCAGCTCGCCGAGCTGGATCTCGACGTCGCATCGCTCGGCGATCTCGAGGGTGTTCGGGATCGCCTCCGGCCACGGGGCGAAGGCCTTGTTCATCTCCTCCGCGGTCTTCAGATAGAACTCGTTGGTGTCGAAGCTCATCTTCGGCTGCTCGAGCGTCGACTTCGTCTGCACGCAGAGGAGCGCCGCGTGGTTGTTGTAGTCCTCGCGGCGCAGGTAGTGGACGTCGGCGGTTCCGACCAGCGGCTTGTTGAGCTCGCGGGCGACGCGCGCGATTCCCTCGTTCGCCTTGTCCTGCTCGGGAATGCCGTTGACCTGCAACTCGAAGTAGACGTCCTCGGGGCCGAAGATCTGGAGCAGGTCGTCGACGTGGGCCCGGGCGTCGTCGGGGCGGTCCTCGACGAGGCGCCGGCAGAAGCGCGAGGCGAGGCAGCCAGTCAGCGCGATCACGCCCTCCGAATACCGCTCCAGGAGCTTCGGGTCGACGTTCGCCTTGCCGCGGGCGAACCCCTCGAGGAAGCCGGCGGAGCTGAGCTTGACGAGGTTCTGGAAACCGGTCTCGTTCGCGGCCAGCAGCGTCAGGTGGTTGCGCTCCCACTTGGTCTTCTGCTTGATCTCCTCGATGTCGTCGACGAGGTAGGCCTCGAGTCCCATGATCGGCTTGACGCCGTGTCTGCCGCACGCCTGGAAGAGCTCGACGGCACCGTTCATGACCCCGTGGTCGGTGAGCCCGAGCGCCGGCATCCCGAGCTCGGCGGCGCGGGCGGCCATCGCCTCGATCTTGTTCGCGCCGTCGAGCAGCGAATATTCGCTGTGGACGTGCAGGTGCGCTGCCTGCTGGACGGCCGTCGTGCTCACCGGGCCATCATGGCAAGGGAGGTGGATGGCAACCGGCCCATTTTCAACCCGCCGAATCCCGTTCCCCGCGTTTTGCGGGGTTACCCACCGACGACTTCGATGCGGCCGAGGACCTCGACGAGGCGCTGCTCGGCGTCGCGGACCCGCTTGTCCGCCTCCCGCTCGGCCGCGATCATCCGTGCCCGAATCTGCTCCTCGCGCTGCTGAGCGCGATCGACGGCGCCGAGGCGCGCCTCGGCCTCGGAGACCGCGGTCGAGAGGCGCGTCGCGGCACTCTCCTCAGTGCGTGCCGCGATCGCGCCGAGGCGTTGCTCGAGATCGGTGGCCCTGCTCTCGAATTCCTCCGCGATGGCTTCATCGGTTCGGGCGGTCACCGCGTCCTCGGCGGCGGCCCGCAACTCGGCGACCCGCGCCTCCAGATCCGCCCTCGCCGCGTCGACCGAACGCTGCAGCTGCACCTCGATCGAAGCCCGCTCGGCGGCGATGCGCTCCCGCTCGGCTTCGCCGCTGCCGGCGATCGCCGCCGCCGTCTCCGCGCCTCGTTGCTTGAGGGCGTCCAGAGAGCGGGCGAGCTGCGCGGTGGCGGCGGCCTCGGCACGGCGGCTGTGGTCCTGGTAGCTGCTCGCATTGACCTCCCGGCGGAAGGCCTGCAGATGCTTGGAGACCTCCTGTTCGGCTGCGCGAGCGAGCTCGTCGCGGGCCCGATGCCGGATTCGGCGGCAACAGCGCCCACGGCGGCTTCGCGCGCGGCGCTCTCGAGGTCTTCCCGCGCCCCCCGTCGCGCCTCCTCCACGGCGGCGGCGACGTCGCTGGAGATCTCGTCGAGAGCGCGCCGCCTCGCCTCGGTCGCCGCCGTGGCGGCGCTTTCGCGCGCCTCGTCGGCGAGGTTGTCCGATAGCTGGGCGCCGAGCGCGTCGAACCTGCGGTCGAGGATCCGCTGCGCCTCCAGCTGCCGCGAAGCAAGCTGGTCCTGCAGGCGTCGCTCGACCGCGGCTATCCCCTCCGCGACGCGCTCCTCGACGACCAGATCCACACCCTTCGAGGCCGCGGCGATGCGTGCCTCGCCCTTCGCAACCTCACGATTGACCGCCGCCTCGACGCCCGCACGGGCCTCCTCACGTGCCCGGACCGCGGAATCGGCATTGGCGCGCTCGAGGTTGGACTGAGCCTCGGCGAGCTTGCGGGCCACCTCCCGCTCCACCCGCGCCGACAGCTCCGCGGCGAGCTCGTCGATGCGGGATTCGCTGCGCTTGCGAATCTCGTCCTCACGCGTGGCCCCGGCGGCCTCCTGGGCGCCACGGAGCTCGTCGAAGAGCTGCCGCAGCCGCGAGTCGACGCCGGCGAGGCCGCGATCGAGCTCGCTCCTGGCGTCCTCGCTGGACGTTTCGAATTGCCGGGCGATCTGCGCCTGCGCCTCCGCGAGACGGGCGGAGGCGACCGCCTCGGCGGCCTCCCGAGCATCGCGGACGGCCGCCGAATGAAGCTGGTCGAGGCGCTCGACGGCAGCCGAGATCTCCTCGCGAGCCGCCTGGGAGAACTCTCGGCGGGCACCCTCGCGATCGGCCTCGAGCCGACGGCGAAGCTCGGTCGCGGTGCTCTGCAGCGCCGCCGCGAGTTCCTCGTTGATGCGCTTGCGATGGGCCGCTGCCTCCTCCCGCATGCGACGGTCCTGCTCGGTGGCGCTCTCGTCGACGGCGGCGCCGAGCCGCGAGCGAAGCGTGGCCTCGGCGGCGGAGAATCGGGCCTCGATCGCGGCGCGCTGATCTCCGGCCCCGCGATCGATGCGCTCCTCGAGCAGGGGCAGCCTGCCCTCCACCTCGCTGGCGGCGGCGGCGGCCGACGCGGCGGTGGCATCGGCGACGGTCCGCTTGCCCTCGGCCTCGACCCGCTTGACGGCCTCCCCGAGCCGCCGCTCGACCCGGGAGTCGACCTCCGCGGAGATCTCGCCACTCACCTCGGCAAGGCGGTTTGCAATGTCGTCGCGCAACTCGACCCGGGCGCGGTCGGAGGCCTCCTGCAGCCCGGCGGCAGCAGCCTTGACGGCATCCTCGACGCGCTCGCGGTTCGCATCGGCGACGCTGCTGCGGAACTCGTCCTGCATCGCCGTGCCCAGCGCGCGCACCCGGATCTCGGCCTGGGCGAGCGCCGTGTCGACCCGCTCGCGCACCTCGGCGTTGAGCTCGTCCCGGGCGTCGTTGACGGCGGTCGCCACCTCGGCGAGCGCCTGGTCGGCGGCAGTGGCGAGCGACTTCCGGACCTTCTCGATCTGCTCGGCCGCGCGGCGGGAACCGACGGCCTCCTCACCCAGCGCCGCCTCGAAGGCTTCCGACTGAAGCTCGAGGCGCCGCTCGGCGGCGCGGACCCGGCCGTCGACCCAGGTCGAGACGCGACGCTCCACCGAGGCAGCGATGTCGTCGGGATTCCCGCTCTCCTGGCGAGGGCCGGGCGGGCCTGGAGCCGGGTCCCGGGGCTCGAACGCCTGCCCCTCGACGTCGGGTGGCGGGTCGGGACGGAGAGGCGGTGCAGCGCCCGGCCCGGGCGGCGGGCGAGTGCCCGCTTCACCCCGCGCGATCAGCTCCTCGAAGCTCTTGCCGATCGCCGAGCGCGCGCGAGCTATCCGGCGCTCGGCGTCGTCCTCCTGATCCAATCTCTCACCCGGCTCTGCCACGTCACCTACCGTCTATCACCAACGGCGATGCGGCGTATCCGGACCCGCCGCCCGGCCATCCGGACATTGCGGCTTCTTTACGCCCCCCGGGTTCCTAAGATGCGTCCGTGCCATCCTCGCTCAGCGAGCAGATCCGGGCTTCGCTGGTCGCCAGCCGCGACGAGGCCGACCGCGTCCTGGTCGAGGCCGAGCGCAAGGCCGCGGAGCTCTCCGCCCTGGCGGGAGAGGCGGATCGCGCCCTGATGCGAGCGCGGCTGGAACGGCTGTCGCAGCTGCGCATGCAGATCGAGAGCCAGCAGGCGCGAATCGAGTCGGCCTACGCCGCGATGACCGAGGCCATGGCCGTTTCGAGCATGAGGCTGGCCGAGATCGCCAGGAATGCCGACTTCAGCATCCCTGCGTGGCCGTCGGGAATTCGCCGTACCGTGGAGATCAAGCTCGCGGAGACCCGCGAGGTAACTTTCAGGTTCGAGGCCAGCGGCGGTGGCGGCGAGACGGACGCCGGTGCGCGTCCGCTCTAGAATCGCCGCGACCAGACCGAGGAGATGGCAATGAGCGACGACAACCCGCAGGATCCGGCAGGCCCCGGCGCACCGATGCGCTGGACCGCCAGTTCTACGCGCGTGCCGTCACCGAACGTCCAGGCGACGATGCGCCAGATGACCGATCAGCTGCAGACGGTCATCGACGCGGCGGAGCGCGCCGCCGAAGCGATCCGCTACGACGCTGAGGAGCAGGCCCGGCGGCACCTGGCCGAGGCGCAACGTAAGGCCGACCGGCTCACCGCCGAGCGAGTTGGGTTGATCTCGGAGCTGACCGACGACCTCGTCCGCCACGCCGCAAACGTCCGCGACCACTCCGAGCAGATGGTCCGCGCGCTCGAGGACGCGATCAACTCCGTCACCGACAAGCTCGAGCAACCAGCGATGACCGACCCGTTCCCGAACTCCGAGCCGCCTGGCCCCTCGCTGCCGTTCGCCGAGCCGATCGAGGCGCCGCCGCCCGGCGCGGGAGCGATCGTCGACAGCGGCGGCTACACCGACCTTGTGGGTGTTCTGCCCCGGCCGGATCCGCCGGAGATGCCCCCTCCCCCGCCCGCAATCGGTTCGCCTCCCCCTGATGTTCCGGGCAGATTCGTCGCTGCCTCGCACCAAGATGTCGCAGAGTCCGCCGCGAGCGATCCGCAAGGGGATGTGGCAGGGCATGAGGCTCCCGCCTCCGTCCCGGCATCGGACCAGCAGCTGCCCCTCGACGCAATGCTGTACGCCACCCGCCTCGCGCTCAACGGCACCGACCCTGCAGTGATCTCCTCAGAGTTGAGCACCCGCTACGGGATCGAAGACTCCGATTCGATCGTCAACCGGCTCCTCGGCAACCAGTAAGCCGAGCGGGTCAGGTGATTGGGGTGGCCCCGCCGATATCGGCGGGAGTGCGACGCTGACCGTTGACGAGCAGTTGCTCGATCTCGAGGCTCATTCCCTCGCCGTTGCGGAGCAGGAAGCTCGGCTGGGGAGCGCGCATCGGCCGGTGCGAATCGCGAGCGGCGATGACCAGGGTCTCCAGCATGATCAGGAAATCAATCAGCGTCGAGCGATGCTTCAGATAGAAGAGGTCATGGCAGAGCTTCCAGGCCGTCCCGAGCTCCGAGCCCGCGTATCCACATCGCACCTGTGCCCACCCGGTGACGCCCGGCTTGACCAGCAGGCGCCGGGAGTAGTGCGGGAATCGGGTCTCCAGTTCGGCGGTGATCTGCGGCTGCTCGGGGCGCGGGCCGACGAGCGTCATCTCACCGCGGAGAACGTTGAGAATCTGGGGCAGCTCGTCGATGTGAAGCCTGCGGAGCACCTTGCCGACTCCGGTCACCCGAGCATCGCCGGCCCCGGACCATTGCGCCGCTTCGGTCTGCGCGTCGATGCGCATCGTCCTGAGCTTCAGGATCTGGAACTCGCGACCCCGCTCGCCCACGCGGGTCTGGCGGTAGAACATCGGGCCACGATCTGCGAGCTTCATCGCAATCGCGCCGAGCACGACAAGCGGCAGGGCGATGAGCGCCGCAACGAAACCGATCACGATGTCCAACGCGCGCTTGGAGTGTTTCGCGCTCACCTGGAAACGCGGATGCATCAGGAAGAGGAACCAAGCCGAATCGATCGTGCCGATGGGGACGTGACCGAAGACGTGCTCGTAAAGCTGGTTGCCGTCGATCATCCTGACCGGCAGATCGAGACAACCGGCCGCGATCGTGTCGTAGACGTCGCGACCTGAGCGCGAGGACCCGGACCCAGGGCCGCGGACGAGCAGGTCGATGCCGTGCTCGATGACGGCGGCCCGAACGCGGTCAAGGGTCTGCTGGTCCGAGCTGCGACCGTCGGCCACGTACCTGGCACCGATGTTCAGCCACCCGATCACCTCGATCTCGCGACGCCCCCCGATCGCGTTGAGTTCGCGGCGAATTGCGGGCACGAAATCGGCGGCGCCGAGAACAGCGATCCGAAGCGGGTTGGCCGCAACTATGCGGTCGCCAATGAGTTGGACGGCGATCACGACGACCGCCGCGAAGCCCGTCGAGAGCAGCAAGCCTCCGACGAGGATCTCGTCGTCCTGGGCGAGCTTCAAGCCCGCCAGAGCCAGGGCGCCCGTGATCAGAGGCAGCAGCGCGATCGCGATCCGGGAAGCCGGCAGCAGCCGAAGCGGATAAGGGAAGTCGCGGAGGAGTCGGGAGACGAAGAGGATCACCGCGGCGAAGGCCACAGCCTCGACAACCGCCGCGACCCAAAGTCCCCGATCCAGAGCATCGCGAAAGCGGCGACGGCGCCGGCAGGGCGACCTGAGCGACACGAAGGTTTTGCCGGATCCGTAGTCCGCGCGGCAGGGGAGCTCCACCTGGCGCGATGGAGACCGGAATCATTCGAGGCAGGGATCTCCTCGCCTGCGTGGAAATCATTTGGGACGCCACGGTTCCCCCGGGCAGTTTATTTCGAGACATCCCGTCTCCTGAGGCCCCTCTGCCGAACGTCTTCCAGCGGAAATCTTTGAGCCGAGGGCCTTTCAGTCGCCCAAGGGCCCGGGGAACGGTCTGACCGGGCCACGCGTCACACTGTCAGATTCGCCTGTCAGATGTCAAGCGGACTGCGAACGGGTCGCACCTGGGATTTCAGCCCTCTTCGACGTCGCGGGAGGCGAGCAGGTACAAACCGACCGCGCCGCCCAAGATCGCCCCGGCCAGTGCGAGCGTCCCCGGCAACCTGAATCTGTCGGCCGAAGCTACGCCGCACCAAGTGGACGATGAGGCGCCCGATCGTTTCGTAAACGAGGCTCATGGCCAGAGGCTAGCGCTCTCGGGATCGAACCCGGTGAGCCATCCGCGTCTGTAGGGAGAACAACTCGATGAAGCCCGGGCTGGCCAGCTGGCTGAACTCGCCTCCGGACTCGCCGAAACCTGCCAATCCCTGGTCGTAGAGGGCGTAGGGCGAAGTCCTCGCGACGACGCCGGCCGAACCTTTGAAGAGCTTGACCGTGACCTCTCCGGCCACGTAGGCATTGGCAGCCTCCATATAGGCGTCGAGGTCGCTTCTCACGGCTCGAACCAGAGACCGGCATAACAGAGGTAGGCCCAATGATTGTCGAGCGTCGCCTTGAAGTTGTTCTGGTGAATCGTCGAGACGAGCTTCTCGAGGTCCTTGTGAGCCGCGAGCAGGATCGTCGCCGCGGGCACCTCGTAGATGTCGCGCACCTTGAGTCCGACAATACGGTCCTCGATGTGGTCCACGATGCCGATTCCGTGCCTTCTCCCGAGGTCGGATACCCGATCGATCAGGTCGACGAGCCCGAACGCCTCGCCATCGAGCGAGACCGGGCGTCCGGCCTCAAAGCCGATCCTGACGCAGTTCAGGCTCGTCGGGTGCCTGCTCGGGGCGGGTGACGAGGCTGGAAGACGTCGGCTGGCACTGGGTCGCCGATGTCCTCGATCACTCCTCCCTCCGAAGAGCGGCCCCAGAGGTTGTCGTCGATCGAGTAGGGCGGCTTATCGGTCCCCCCCGAGACCGGGATCGCATGCTCGCGTGCATAGGCGATCTCCTCCTCGCGACCCATCGCCCATTCGCGCACCGGAGCGAGGACCTTGAGTTCGGGGGCCAGCGTGGCGATGGTGGAGTCGATCCGGACCTGATCGTTGCCTTTGCCGGTGCAGCCATGTGCGATCGTGTCGCAGCCATGCTCACGGGCCGCTTCGACGGCGATCCGGGCGATCAGCGGTCGCGCCAGGGCGGTGAAGAGCGGATAACCGCCGCCGTAAAGCGCGTTGGCCCTGATCGCCGGGAGCGACGAAGTCGGCTGCGAACTCCTCGCGTGCGTCGATGACCAGCGTCTCGACTGCCCCCATGTCGCGTGCCTTGGCGGTGATCGCCTCCCAGTTCTCGTCCGGGCTGGCCGAGTTCGACGGTCAGGGTCACGATCTCGGCCCCGTACTGCGCCTGGATCCAATGCAGCATCACGCTCGTGTCGAGGCCGCCCGAGTAGAGCAGCAGAACGCGACCGAGCGTCTCGGGATCGCCTGGTAGGAGGCGATCGGCGGGGCTGTCGGAGAGTCACTCATGGACGCGGCAGTCTTTCACGGCGCGATCGGAGGCATTGGCACGGGGTGACGACCGGTCCGCAATGA
The DNA here is from genome assembly GCA_963798165.1 of uncultured Solirubrobacterales bacterium. Taxonomy (GTDB): domain Bacteria; phylum Actinomycetota; class Thermoleophilia; order Solirubrobacterales; family 70-9; genus RHKX01. The sequence continues at coordinate 64,970 of CAWCSE010000007.1, forward strand.
TCCTACGGCATGAGACGGAGCGCCGCGAATTCTCTCGGTGGCTTTGATCACGGCCGGCATCGTGATCCTCGCCGACGCGGGGATCACGCTTGCCTGGCAGGAGCCGCTCTCGGCCGTCTACGGCAAGCTCGAGCAGGCCGCCGCCCAGGATCAGCTCGACACGCTCGAGACCGGACTTCCTGGACGACCCGGAGGTCGCCGATGTGCGGGCGCCGACCGCAAGCGACGTCGAACGCCGAGCCGACCGGCTCGCAACGATCTACGGCAAGCAGATCAAGGACGGTCAGGGCATCGGCCGGATCCTGGTCCCGAGCGTCGGGGCCGACTTCGTCGTGATCCAGGGAACCGACGACGGCAGACCTCCAGAAGGGTCCCGGCCGCTACCCGGACCACCGGTCTTCCCGGGGCAGGGCAAGACCGTCGGCGATCGCCGGACACCGGACCACCTACCTGGCTCCGTTCAGGACATCGCCGAGATCGACGAAGGCGACGAGGTCGATTCTCGAGATGCCGTACGGGAAGTTCGCCTACGAGGTCAAGAAGACCGACATCGTCGACCCGAGCGAGGTCGGCGTCGTCGACGACGCGGATCCGAGCGTCTCGTGCTGACCGCCTGCCACCCCCTCTACAGCGCCGCCCAGCGCTACGTCGTGACCGCTGAGCTCTCCGGCATCAAGCTGTCGGACGCAAACGGCCGCGGGCGTCAGGCTGAGCGCGGAGCTGCGGACGGCCTCCAGCGTCTCGCCGCAGGCCGGTCTCCAACGCCGTCAGCGCCCGCCAGCCGAGCTGGCGACCTGGCCAGAGCGGGATCGATCGCGATCCGCTGGACCTCGCCGGGCACGCGCATCGGCGAAGACGGGCTCCGCATCCACGCCGCGAGAGCGGTGCCAGGATCTCGAGCGAGGTCGCAGCACGGGTCTGCCTCCTCGCCGGTGCCCACGTTGAAGGGCCCTGCCAGATCTCGACGCCCGCGGCGACGCCAGGTGCAGCGGAGGCAGCCACGAGCGCACCGACGGCATCGTCGACGTAGACGTAGTCGCGAGTCTGCCAACCGTCTCCGAAGATCGTCGGTGCCTGCGCCGTCGAGGAGTCGCCCGCAGAGGATCGCGACGACTCCCGCCTCGCCGTGGGGATCCTGCCGCGGCCCGTAGATGTTGCCGAACCGAAGCGCGATTCCCGGCACTCCGTGCATACGCCGATACATGATCCACGTAGCTCTCGGCGGCGAGCTTGCTCGACACCGTAGGCCGACTCCGGCGCCGGGGGTGGCGCGTCCCTCCGGAAGCGGGAGGCGCCTCCCCGACCCCTCGCCATAGACAGCTCCCCCGGTCGCGGCGAGAACGACGGAGCAACCCACCGGCCGCGTCTGGCCGCCTCGAGAACGTTGATCGTCCCGATAACGTTGACCGTTGCGTCGAAGCCCGGGATCGGCGATCGCCCTGCGCACATCGGC
>CAWCSE010000008.1:0-107083 GCA_963798165.1 uncultured Solirubrobacterales bacterium
TCGATCTGAGCGGCCAAGGGCGGCGGCCAGCTCGACCTTCGTGTCGGCGGGGAAGCGGCGCATCGAGAAGCAGGGCGGTCGTCGAGTCCGTGGCGGCATCCTGTTGCGCGGTGAGTTGAGCCGACAGCAGCGGCGCGAGGATGAGGATCCCGATCACGATCCCCGCGTGACGTGCGGCGATCGTCGCCGCTGCCCGAGAGCCCTCTGGATCGGGCCCTCTGATGGCGGCGATGGTCAGCACCGGCAGTGCCAGCGCGAGGCCGATCCCGATCAGCAGTTGTGGTTGCAGGGTGAGCGCCCAGGATGCACCCGGCAGCACGCCGAGCGCGGCGAGCCCGCCGGCGATCGCGATCCCGCCGGCCAGGGCAGCGGACGCCGGCGGTCCTGCCCGTCTGGCCACCCAGCGCGCTGCGAAAGCGGCGACCGGAATCGCCGAGACCGTCGCGGCGGCCGCGATCGGCGACATGCCCCAGCCCTCGGTGAGGAGCACCACCAGGAGGAAGAGTGCGCCGGTCAGCCCGGCCGACAGAAGAGCCAGCCCGACCTCGGGCCGGAGGTCGAAGTCCGCCGAGGGCCCGGGTTCGGGCGGCGCCGGCTTCGGCAGGGGTCGCAATCGGGATGACGAGCAGGAGCGGGACCTGCAGGTAGAAGATCGACTGCCAGTCGAGGACCTGCGTGAGGACACCGCCGAGCGCCGGGCCGACGGCGATGCCGATCGTGGCCGCCGTGCCCCAGGCCGGAGCCGCAAGCTCGTGCGATCCGCGCAGCCGGGCGAGCGACTCGATCGCGCAGGCGACCACGAGAGCTCCGCCCGCGGCCTGGAAGACGCGGGCCGCGATCAGTGCGCCGAGCGTTCCCGATGCGGCACAGGCGATTGATGCGCCGACGAAGATCACCAGGCCGGTCGTCCAGCCCGAGCGCGGATGGTTGCGGGCGATCCGGACGGCGGGGAGGATGAGCAGCGCGAGGACGACGTTGAACGCGGTCAGCACCCAGGAGACCCCGAAGACGGTCGCTTCGTACTCCTGCAGAACGCTGGGGAGCGCCAGGGTCACGATGGACGAATCGGCGAGGACCACGCCGACCGTCAGAGCGAGACACACCTCGATCGTCCGTGTCGTCCGGGAATTCATCTGCCCGGAGGATCGCAGGGATGTCGCCTCGCAAGGCGCCTAGGATGGTCCGATGGGCGTCCAGGAGCTGAACCGACGCGTGCGGATCTCGATCGGGCGATGGGCGTCATCGAGACCCTCTCCTCGGAGATCGGCGGGCGCCGCCCGACCGGGGGAGGTGAGGCCGAGGCCGGCGGACCGGCTGCTCGCGGAGCTTGGCTCGGCGGGCCTGAGACCGGCGAAGGAGGAGTTCCGTGGCTACTCGACATTCGCCGCGCCGTTCGCGCTGATCCTCGGACTCGCCGTCGCTCCGGTCTCTCGTCCCGCTCCGGCGGCGGCTCATCCGGGTCGCGATGGCGATGGGGGCGGTCGCCGGACTCGCGACGGAGGGGTCGCTGCTCACGGCCCCGATCACCGCGGCGCTCTCGCGGCGGACCCAGCAGCAACGTGGTCGCGACGATCGAGCCCACCCGACCCGTCCGTGCGCACGCTCTGTCTGATGGCGCACATGGACACCTCGCGGAGCGGGTTGATCTTTCACCCGCGGGTCGTCTCGCAGATGACCCGCTGGATCGCCGCCAACAGCCTCATGGTCATCGCCGTGAGCGCTCCTGGAGCCCTCGCGGCCCGGTCGCGGGCTCGTCCGCCGCCTGCTCGCCGCAATCCGGCTTTCCCTCGCGGCGAGCCTGGGGCCTGCTCGCCGAGCGCGAGATCCGCGGCGTCGACGTCCCGGGCGCGAACGACAACGCATCGGGATGCGGCGTCGTCGCCGCCCTGGCCGCACGGCTGGCGGCCTCAGCCGCTCGAATCCACGCGGGTAGTGGTCCTGATCACCGGCTGTGAGGAGTCCGGGACGCCTACCGTGGGCCTTCCGCGACTCCCACGAAACGGGCGGCTGGATGTTCCTCAACTTCGACAATGTGGGCGGCCCCGGGTAGCGTTCGCTTCCTGCGCCGCGAGGGCGTCATCGCCAAATGGGACGCCGACCCGGGGCTGATCGCCGCCGCGACGGCGGGTGGGGGAACGGCGGGCGGGCCTGCGGAGGCCGTCGGAGGACTCGCCCGCCTGCGCAGACCTACGACAGCAGTCCGATCCACGCCGCCGGTGGCCGGGCCCTGACGATCAGCGTCCAGGACGGCTCCATCCCGAACCTGCACTGGCCGACCGACGTGATCGAGAACATCGACCCGGACGGCGTGGCGCGCACCCTCGAGGCCGGCGCCGAGCTGGTGGCCGCCATCGACCGCGGCTACGGCGGACTGAAAACCGGCGGGCGGCAGGCGCGCGAGCGGCCGAAACCCGACTGGGGGCGGGACGCTGCGGCCATTGCCACTCACAACCGGGCCGGGGCGATGTACGAGGGGCCTCCCAAGCGGTGCGGGACTCCGTGACGAGTCCGACCCTTGCTCCCCTCGCAGCCGTTCGTCCCGGCGGGGACCTCGCGGCACTCGAGCCCGTATTGGCCGAGCGTCAGCAGGTCGATTGCCAGATCGATCCGGTCGGCGACCCGGTTGATCGCCGTGACGCCGAATGCACGGCCCTGATTGACTGGCGGCTGTCCTTGTGTGTGTGTCTTGCTGCTCATTGCGGAGAGAAGATAGGAAGGCGTCCGGACGTACACACGTTCGTGCAAGGAAAGTTGCACAGCTGACCGCGCGACCGCAGGGCAGAGCCCTGCTCGACTGCGCCGGGCCTCGGGGCAAATCGGGTCCTCCCGACCACTTATCGTCCCCGGCGGCCGAAGGAATGGGCGACGGGCAGGACGGCGTCGAGATCGCTGAGGTCCCTGGGTCTCGCGATCTCGCGGGGGCTCGAGCGTACGGACCTCGGCGAGGGGCACATCGGGGCGCTCGACCTGGCGAACGCTCGATGCGACCACGTTGACGACTCCTCGCGGCGCTCGAGGCGTCCTGTGATCGTGACCAGCGAGGCGGTTCGCACGGTCAGGCGGTGACGCTCGTAGACCGGTGGCGTGACGATCACGTTGGCAACCCCCGTCTCGTCTTCGATCAACAGGAACATCACCCCCTTTGCGGTGGCCGGTCGCTGACGCGCGACGAGCAGGCCGGCGAGGATCAGACCACTTCCGTCGCGGAGCCGCTCGAGGGCTCCGCAGGTGACGGTCCCGGATCGAGCCCGCCGCGGAGCAGGCTCAGCGGGTGGCGATCCAGGGAGATCCCGTAGGCGCCGTAATCGGCCGTGACCTGCTCCCAGGGCGTCTGCTCGCGGAGCGCCGGAGCATCGGGCACGGCGAGCGGCAGGGAGAGCTGTTCGCCCTCGGGTCTGCGGAGAGCCCCGCGGGCGACGCCGAGTCGCCAGAGCGGCAAGCGGCGGCGATCTCCCCCCGCCGAGACCCCCTCCGCGAGCTCGCCGCAGGCGCCGGCCCAGGCCAGTCGCTCGAGCCCGTCCCGTCCGGCCCCCGAGCGCGAGGCGAGCTCGCCGAGTTCCCGGTAGGCGCCTCCTCGGGCCCGTTCGGCGACGACCGCCTCCGCATCCCGGTCGGACAGGCCCTTGACGTAGCCGAGGCCGATCCGGACGGCGAGGCCGCCTGCTCCCTCGCGCTCAGCGACCTTCTCGACCCGGCAGAGTACGTCGCTGCGGTTCACGTCGGGTCCCAGCACCCCGATCCCGCGTCGCGGGCCTCGTGGACGAGCGCGTCGGGCGGAATAGAAGCCCATTGGCTGCTCGTTGAGCAGGGAGCAGAGGAACTCCGGCCCGTAATGGACGCGCAGCCAGGTCGACTGGTAGGCGAGCAGGCCGAACGCCGCCGCGTGCGATTTGGGGAAGCCGAAGCCGGAGAACCCGTGGATCTGGCTGAAGACGCGCTCGGCTACCTCCAGAGATACACCGCGGGCCACCGCTCCCTCGACGAAGCGATCGCGATGGGACCGCATCGCCTCCTCGGAGCGCTTGCGGCTCATCGCCCGGCGCAGGCCCTCGGCCTCCCCGGAGCTGAAGCCGGCCAGGGCCATCGCCACCTGAATCACCTGATCCTGAAAGACGATCGCGCCGAGCGTGTCGGACAGGATCGGCTCGAGGCTGGGGTGCTCGTAGGGGACCACGTAGCCGGGGTCCTCCCGCAGTCGCTTCCTGCGCTCGAGGTAGGGATGGACGGCGCCACCCTGGATCGGACCCGGTCGGACGATCGCGACCTGGACGGTGAGATCCTCGATGTTCTCCGGGCGTGAGCGGGGCAGCATCTGCATCTGCGCGCGGCTCTCGATCTGGAAGACCCCGGTCGTCTCGGCGGCGCGGATCCGCCGGTAGACCTCGGGATCGTCGAGCGGGATCCGCGAGAGGTCGATCCGCTCCGAGCGCACCCGGGCTATCTCGGTGACCGTGCGCTCGACCGCCGAGAGCATCCCGAGGCCCAGCAGATCGATCTTCAGGAAGCCGGCGTCCGCGCAGGAGTCCTTGTCCCATTGGGCGATCTGGCGACCCTCCATGGCGGCCGGGACGACCGGGCACAGGTCGGTCAGCGGCCGGGTCGAGAGGACCATGCCGCCGGGATGCTGGGAGGGGTGACGGGGGAGCCCGTAGGCGTCGTCGAGCAGCTTCTGCAGGGATCGCCATCGCGGCGAGGTGCCCTCGATCAGGGCCTCCTCGTAATGGCTCGCCGAGCGGGCGGCGCGCTCGATATCGGCGGCGGGCAGACCGAGGACCTTGCCGAAGTCGCGGATCGCGCCCTTCGAGCGGTAGGTGGGAAAGGCGGCGACCAGGGCCGACCGATCCGCGCCGTAGCGCTCGTGGACCCGCGGGATCAACCGCTCCCTGATGTCGCGCGGGAAGTCGAGGTCGATGTCCGGTGCCTCGGAGATCTCCTCGTTCAGGAAGCGGCCGAGGAACAGGCCGGCCTTGATCGGGTCGACATGGGAGAGGCCGGTCAGATAACAGACGACCGAGCTGACGCTCGAGCCGCGACCACGGCCCGGGGGGAGCAGCGAACGGGCGCTGTCGGGCCCGCGGACCTCGACGGCGATCTCGCGGGCCAGCTCGAGCATGTCGCGGTGGAGGAGGAAGAAGCCCGAGAGCCCGAGGCCGGAGATCAGGTTCAGCTCCTGCTCGAGGCGGCGCTCGGCCTCGGGGCGCTCGGGCGTCCCGTCGTACCGCTCGCCGAACCTGGCCCGGCAGGCTTCGGCGAGGCGGCGGTCGGCCGTGCCGTCCTCGGCTCCCGGGTAGCTGTAGCCGAGATCGGTGTTGAGGTCGAAGCGCAGGCGTTCCGCCAGCCTGCCGCTCTCGGCGACCGCACCGGGATGGTCGGAGAAGCGGGCGGCGGCGCGGACCGCGTCGATCAGGGTCGCCGAGCCGTTGCCGCGGCGACCGGGCTCCGTCGACTCCAGCGTCCCGCCGAGCCGAACCGCGACGAGCGCGTCCTGGAGGGCGGTCCGTTCCCGTTCGTGAGCGTGGACGTTCCCGGTCGCGACACAGGGCACGCCGAGGGCCTCGGCGAGAGCGGCGAGCCGCCGGTTGCGGATGCGATCGCCTCGCCACAGCGGTCGCTGGATCTCGACCCGGAAGCGATCGGCCCCGAAGATCCGCAGCAGATCCCGCCCGTGACGCTCGGCGTCCCCGTGCTCACCCCGTGCGATCCGCCCCGCGAGGGCGCCGTCGCGAGCGCATCCGGAGAGGCAGATCAGGCCTCCGGAATGCCGCTCGAGGTCGGCCAGGCCGACTGCCGGGGGCGAGGGCAGGCGATCGCCGCGGGTCTCGGCATGAGCCAGCGTCAGCAATCGGCAGAGGTTGCGGTACCCGGTCACGTCCTCGACGAGCAGGGTCAGGTGGAAGGCCCCGGGCGGGCAGTTGCCGCGGAAGCCGGGGAGTGGGGTGGAGGGCGAGCCGGCGGGGAACACCGTCACCTCCGCCCCCGTGATCGGCCTGACCCCCTGGTTCCGGCAGGCCCGGGCGAACTCCATCGAACCCCAGAGGCCGTCGTGGTCGGTCAACGCCATCGCGTCGTAGCCGAGCTCGGCGGCCCGGAGCGCGAGCTCGTCCGGGCTGGAGGCGCCGTCGAGGAACGAGAACCCCGAATGGGAGTGGAGCTCTACGTAGCTCATCTCTGCGTGAACCAGCGCCTCGTCTCGAGGTCGCAGAAGATGACCGAGCAGCGACCGCCGGCGAGGACGAGATCCAAGTAGTGCCGCCGCATCGGCGAGCCCGACCACCACCGGTCCTCGACCAGCCACTGCTCACGGATCGACTCCACCCGTCGCCCGCCGACCACGACGGGCGTTCCCGCCGTGGTGCTGACGCTCACCGGTCGCGGTGCATAAGGGTTGGCCGGATGGCTCACCTGCCCGCCTCGTTGAAGGGCGCGAGCGTCGTCCAGCGCTCGGGCACCCGGGAGTCGGGATCGACGTCGAGCACCCGCAGCATCGAGTTGCGGCCGGCCGCCGCCCGGACCTGCTTGACGGCCTCGGCCAGGCGCTCCCGCCGCCGCTCGGCCGGGTCGTCGCCCAGCGACCGCTGGGATCCGCCCGGCTCCGCCAGCTCCAGGGCGCGCAGGATCAACGTCATCGCCGGCGCGGAGAGCTCGCCGAGGCGCGGTGCGAGCGCCAGCCGGAGCCGGTCCGCGGAGCTGCTGGCGCTGCGCATCGCGACCCGTGCGCTCCAGCTGCCTCCGCCCACCAACCTCGCCTCGAGCCGGAGCGAGCGGATGGCCCGGCCCTCGCGAAGCGGGTCGCCGAGCAGGCGCTCGATCAGGAGGTCGAGCGCGCGGTCGAGCTGGGTGCCGTAGGCCGCCTCGGGCAGACCGATCGTCTGGACGAGGTCCTCGTGGGGGACACGCGGGCGCAACGGCGTGTCGAGCCCCGAGGCGAGGTCGTGCGCCTGCAGGCCGAGCGCGCCGAAGCGGTCGGCGACGGCGATCCGGGGGAGCCCGGCCAGGTCGCCGAGGGTCGTCACCCCGAGGCGCCCGAGGGTGCCCACGAGCCGGCCGGCGCGGGCGTCCTCCCGGCCGGCGCGGTCACGCAGCGGCCGGTCAAGCAGATCGATCGGCAGGGGGGCGAGGAAGTCGCGCTCGCCGCCGGCCGGAATGACGCGGATGCCACGCCGTCCCCTGCGACGGCCCGCTCCTGCCGCCGCGCGGGCACTGAAGCGGGTCGGCCCGCCCGCGACCCGCGCCGGAACCCCGACGGCCCGGCCGACCCTCTCGAGCACGTCCTCACGTCGCGGGCCCCAGATGCTGCGCAGCCCGTCCACCCCGAAGAACGCCTCACCACAGCGGTTGCTCTCCACCGCAGCGCCGATTCCCTCGAGCTTGCGGAGGATCCGCTCCCACGATTCCGCCGTCCGGCTCGGATCGGGGGGCACCATGTTCAGATGCGGGCAACGACCCAGCGCCTCCGAGATCGGCATCCCGGCGCGGATCCCGAACGCCTCCGCCGATCCACTGGTCTCGCCGACCGCCTGCTCGCGACCGGGCTCGGGGGCCAGGGCCGTCGGCTCTGTCAGCATCTCCCTCCGACCACCCAATGCGGCGAGCAGGGAGAAGCGGGGAATGAGGACGGATCCGACTGTCATCGATGGGAGCGCACGGGTAGGCGAACGTATGTTCGCTCAACGGGGAGCTCTTTTCAAGGGGGTCGTGACACTTCTCTGCGCGGTCGCGCTGGGAAGCTGCGGCGGCAGCGACACGACGGCCGGCGGCGGCGACACGTCCGGACCCGACACGGCCGGGGCCGACCCGGCAGACGTGCAGGTGATCGAGGACTGGGCCGGCGCGCTCGCCGGAGGCGACGTCGAGGCGGCGGCCGGCTACTTCGCGATCCCGAGCACCGCCGAGAACGGTCCGCTGCTGACGAAGATCGACACCCGCGCCGACGCCATCGCCTTCAACCGCTCGCTGCCCTGCGGAGCCACGGTCGTCTCCGCCAGGACCGCGGGCGACTTCACCACCGCGACCTTCGAGCTCGCCGACCGTCCCGGCGGCGACTGCGGCAGCGGCGCCGGCGCCACCGCCTCGACCTCGTTCCAGATCGAGGACGGCAAGATCGTCGAATGGCGCCGGATCGACGACGCGCCCCCGGCCGGCGATCAGGGCGGCGGTACCGAGGTGTAGGCCGGCCGTGGTGCGGCGTGGGGTCAGAGGTCGGCGTGGCCTGCCGAGGGACTCGCCGGCCGGCGGAAGTCGGCTTGGCAGTGAGGGAAGAACTGGAGCGCCCGGCCACCGTTCACCCGCCTGCCGAGGGGCGCTTCAGTCTCGCTTCAGGATCGAGACTGCTCTGAGGGCGGATAGTCCGCCCAAATAGCAGTCTCGCCGCCCCACCAATCAACTGACGCCCTTGCCGAGCGGCAACACCGCGCAGGCCGACGAGACCGGACGCGAAGCGGAGCATCTGCTTGGAGTCATCTAAGCCGCCCGCTCCTGACCCACCAGCCGGTCGCGTACCGGGGTCAGACCTCGGAAACGATCTTCCGCGGGTGGCGGGGGGTGCGCCGACGCCCCCGAGCGCCAGCGAGCGGGGTGCGGTGTGCCCCCCGACAGGCTCGCGGTCGACGACTCCCACCTGGAACGGGAGCTACGAACCGAGAGCAACGCGAACCCGCCGCGCCACCTCCGAGCAGACCTCCGAGGTGCCCGACTCGCCGCCGAGGTCGTGGGTGCGGATGCCGTCGCCGGCCGCGGCGAGGGTGGCGGCGTAGATCGCCTCCGAAGCCCGTTCGGACTCGGGGTGGCCGCGCTCGGCCGCGTAGTGGAGTACCGCAGCGCAGGCGAGGATCATGGCCATCGGGTTGGCGATGTCCTTGCCCTCCAGGGACGGGGCCGTGCCGTGCGGCGCCTCGGCCATGGCGACCGCTGGATGCATCTCCTCGTCGAGGCTGAGCAGGATCGACTCGGCACCTGCGATCGAGCCGAACATGGGCATGACGAGATCGCTGAGCAGGTCGCCGTCGCGATTGAGCGTCGGAATGACGAGTGGCGTCGTCGCGGCGCCGCCGACGAGCCCGGCGTAGGTGGCGTCGATGAGCACCGGCTCGTAGGGAATCTCGGGATGGCGGGCGGCGGCGAAGTCCATCTCCTCCTTGAGCATGCCCTCGTAGACGGGGCTGACCGTCCACTTCGGGCCACCGTAGACCCGCGCACCCGCGCCCAGCGAGGCCGCGACCCGGAAGGCGTATTCGGAGCAGGCGCGGCAGACACTGCGGCTGATTCGCTCGGTCCGCAGTGCGATCTCGTCCCCATCGGGGCGGGTCTCGCGTCGTTCCTCGGCGCCGTAGGCGTCTCCGACCGCCATCCGGCAGATCGAGATCGGATGATGGATCCCGGCGATCGGCGAGACGCCGGGGATCCTCCTCCCGGTTCGCACGATCACGGTGCCTTCGATGCCCTCACGGATCAGCCGGTTGGGGCTGCCGACGTCATCGGCCCCCTCCGGGGTGATCGTGGCCGCCTTGAGCCCGAGCCCGGCGGACCGCATCGCCGCGGCCGCCTCGGTGCAGACGTCGTTGCCCGTTCGGCGGCGGTTCTCCAGCGACAGGTCGTAGCGCTCGAGCGCCACGCCGAAACCGACGACGCCGGGATCGATCACCGTCAGCGCCGCATCGAGCAGCTCCTGCCCGGTCTGATCGCCCTCGAGGACGACGATCCTGACCGGGCTCTCAGCCGTTGCCATTGGAGCGTCCGCCGCCGCCCTGCCCGCCCGCGGCGGGCGCCGGCGCATGCCCCGCGAAGGCGAGGATCAGCTTGGCCGTGGCACCGGGGTCCTCCACGTTGGGGGAATGGCCGACGCCGTCGATCACCTTCGTGATCGCTCCCGGCACCGAGTGGAACTCCTCGGCGACCGCCTCGGCGTCGATGATCTGGTCCTCGCTGCCGTCAATGAACATCAGCGGCACCCCGGTGGTCGCCAGCCGCGACGATATGGATTGCTGCTCGAGGTAGTTGTCGGCTTCCTCGCTGGCCTTCGTGAAGGAGTCGTAGGTCATCGCCCGGTTGTCCTCGACGACGCGGTTCGGATCGCCGGGAAAGACGTCACTGACATCGACGCCGGGGGCGAAGGCCGACTGATACCCGGACTTGATCGTCGCGTCGAAGCGGAGTCGCCAGGTCGCCTGACCGATGACCGGAACGTGGATCATCCGCTCGGTGAACGGGAGCGTCGAGTCGCCCGGGACCGAGGGGGTGCCGATCAGGACCACCCGGTCGACCAGTTCGCTGGCACTGCCGGCGAGCGAGGTCGCGACCATTCCTCCCAGGGAATGCCCGACCACTGTCGCGCCCTGGACGCCGAGCGAATTGAGCGCCTCCGCGACGGCGGCCGCCTGGTTGTCGATCTCGTAACCGCCCTGCGGCTTCTCGGAGCCGCCGTGGCCGATCAGGTCGATGCGGACGACGCGGTGATTCTCGTTCAGCGCCGGGAGCATCGGGTTCCACCATTGCGACGAGCAACCGAAGCAGTGCAACAGCACGATCGGGGCCCCCTCAGGGCCCGAGCCGGTGGGCGGGGAATCGAAGACCTGGAGGTCCACCGCGGACGCCTTCTCGATCTTGCCGCCGCCGGCGCTGACGGCGGCGGGCTTCGTCTGGCTGTCGAGGACCACCGCGTTGACGACGGCGAGCCCGATCAGGGCGACGACGGCGAACAGTGCGATCCGCAGCCAGCGCCTCATTGCTGGTCCGCACCCACCTGCGCGGCGGTGAGGCCGAGCTCCTCGGCGTTTTCGGTCAGCGCCTCGATCACCACCGCGATGTGCTCGCCTTCGTCGACGCCCAGCTCCCCGATGCCGGTCGCGATCTGCTCGCGGTCCACCTTCGCGGCGAACGAGGGTTGCTTCAGCTTCTTGCGCACCGACTTGACCTTCATGCCCTCGATCCCGGTCGGCCGGACGAGCGCACACGCCGTCACGAAGCCCGAGAGCTCATCGACCGCGTAAAGAGTCTTGGCCAGCATCGTCGTTCTCGCGACCCCCAGGTAGTCGGCGTGCCCGGCGACCGCATCGATGATCTCGGCCGGGTATCCACGGCGCTCCAGTTCGGCCATACCCATCCGCGGGTGGCCCGTCTCGGCATCCGGGAATCGCTCGTAGTCGAGGTCGTGGACCAGCCCCGTGATCGCGTAACGCTCCTCGTCGTCGCCCTGGATCCGGGCGTAGGCCCGCATCGAGGCCTCGACGGCCAGTGCGTGCTTCCGCAGGGAGTCGGAGGCGGTCCACTCGCAAAGCAGCTCCCAGGCCGCATCGCGAGAGGGCTCGTTCATCGTGGGCTCGCTCACCGTCGTCTACCCTAGCCAAGCTTTGGAGAAATTCGTGATTCAGGGCGGCGCCCCCCTCAGCGGGGAGATCGCCGCCGCCGGTAACAAGAACGCGGCTCTGCCGATCCTCGCGGCATGCCTGCTGACAGAGGAGGACCTCGTCCTCCGCAACGTGCCGCGAATCCGCGACACGGAGGCTCAGATCTCGATCCTCGCCAAGCTCGGGGTCGACGTCGAGTGGCTGGACGACAACGACCTCCGGCTACGCGCGGCCAACGTGGGATCGACCGTCGTCGACGAGAGCCTGGCGGCGCGGATCCGCGCATCCTTCCTGCTCGCCGGCCCACTTCTCGCCCGCTTCGGCCAGGTCTCGATGCCGCCGCCCGGCGGGGACACGATCGGTCGCAGGCGTCTCGATCCGCACCTCGATGCATTCCGAGACCTCGGCGCCAGGGTGACCGGCGACCGGATGATCGAGATCGAGGCTGCCGGTGGCCTGCGGGCCTGTTCGATCTTCATGGACGAACCGTCCGTGATGGGAACCGAGAACGCCCTGCTCGCCGCGGCGCTGACGCCCGGCGACACCGTGATCGGCAATGCCGCCTGCGAGCCGCACGTACAGGACCTCGCCCGGCTGCTCACCAAGATGGGCGCCGTCGTCGACGGGATCGGGTCGAACGTGATGACCGTGCACGGCCGCGACAAGCTCGGCGGCGCGGACCACACGATCGGACCCGATCACATCGAGATCGGCAGCTTCATGGCGCTCGCCGCCGCAACCGGAGGCGAGCTGCGCATCCGCGACATCGACCCGGGTGATCTGCTGATGATCCGGCGCCAGTTTCAGCGCCTCGGACTGCAGAGCCTGGTGGAGGGCACCGACCTGCTCGTCCCGCCCGACCAGCAGCTGGCGATCCGCGACGACATCGGCGACGCGATCCCGAAGATCGACGACGGTCCCTGGCCCGCGTTCCCGGCTGACCTGACGTCGATCGCGCTGGCTCTCGCGACCCAGGCCTCGGGCACGATCCTGATCTTCGAGAAGATGTTCGAGAACCGCCTGTTCTTCACCGACAAGCTCGTTGCGATGGGCGCCCGGATCACCCTCTGCGATCCGCACCGCGCGATCGTCAACGGGCCGAGCCGCTTGCACGGCGAGCGCCTCGAGAGCCCCGACATCCGCGCCGGCATGGCGATGCTGATCGCCGCGCTGGCCGCCGAGGGGACGTCGGAGATCGGCAACATCGTCCAGATCGATCGTGGATACGAGCGGATCGACGAGCGGCTGCGCGACCTCGGCGCCAAGATCGAACGCGTCGCCACCGAGCCCGTCCCGGTCTCGGCCTGACCCCGGCCCCCGGCAGCAGCGATGAGCCAGCCCCTACCGACCGGAACACGCGACGTCCTCGCGCAGGAGATGCGCGAGCTGCGCGCCATCGAATCGACCCTGCTCGGTCTGTTTGCGGAGCGCGGCTACGAGGAGGTCGCAACGCCGACGATCGAGTACCAGGACGTGATCGCCCACGGCGAGGGTCCCGAGGGCACGGCCACCTACCGCTTCCTCGACGAGTCCGGATCGGTGCTGGCGCTCCGCAACGACATGACCGTGCCGATCGCGAGGATGGTCGCCGGCCGCTTCGCCGATCAACCGGGCCCGTTCCGCCTTGCCTACTCGGGCAGCGTCTACCGCCGCGTCCGCCCGCAGCGCGGGCAACTCCGCGAGTTCCGGCAGATCGGCATCGAGCTCGTCGGTGCCGCCGCTCCCGTCGGCACGGTCGAGCTGATCGAGGTCCTCGCGGCCTCCCTGGATTCGCTCGGTCTGGAGCGCGCCGTGATCGGTCTCGGCGACGGCGATCTGTTCCGGCAGGTCCTCGACGAGTTCGAGGTGGAGGGGCCGGCCCGCGACCGGATCCTCGAGTGCCTCGCCGCCCACGACCTCGTCGCGATCGAGGCCGAAGCGGGAGACCTCGCCGGCCTCGGCGATGCCGAGCGGGCGACGATCGTCGCTCTCAGTGACCTGCGGGGCGGGCCGGAGGTGCTCGACCGGGCTCATTCGATCGGCGGACCGGCCGTCGAGCGGGCGTCCGCAAAGCTCGCCGAGACGATGGAGGGGCTGGCCACGGCCGGCATCGCTGATCGCGTCCAGGTCGACTTCGGCCTGCTCCGCGACCTCGGCTACTACACGGGTGCGATCCTCGAGGTCTACGACCCCGCGGTCGGCGAGGCGATCGGCGGCGGGGGCCGCTATGACGACCTGCTCGGCAGGTACGGGAGGCCGCTGCCGGCCGCCGGGTTCGCACTCTTCCTCGAGCGCCTCCACATCGCCCAGGCGGCCGCCCAGGGGGAGGGGTGATGATGCAGCGCGTTCGCCGCCGCAGCAATGACGGCGCCCTGACGTTGGCGCTCCCCCGTGGCTCGCTGTTCCCGGGCTGCCTCGACATGCTGGACCGCGCCGGATTCGAGACCACCGAGCCGCGGAGCGACTCCCGCTCGCTGATCTTCGAGCTCGACGGCCTGACGATCGTCACCGTCCGGCCCTCGGACGTGCCGACCTACGTCGAGTCCGGCGCCGCCGACCTCGGCGTGACCGGCAAGGACGTGCTGACCGAGCAGAGCGACCGTGCCGTCTACGAGCTCGCCGATCTCGGGTTCGGGCGGTGCCGGATGGCCCTGGCCGCCCGGGCCGACAGCTCCGATCTCGAGCGGGCGGAGAGCCACCTCGGGGTGATGAGGATCGCCACGAAGTACCCACGCACCGCCGTCGACTACTTCGAGAGGATGGGTCGCCAGGCGGAGGTCATCGAGGTCAAGGGGTCGGTCGAGCTCGCGCCGCTGGTCGGACTCGCCGACGGCATCGTCGACCTCGTCGACACCGGCCGGACACTCGACGAAAACGGCCTCGAGATCGTGGCCGAGATATCCGTCTGCACGGCCCGGCTCGTCGCCAATCGTGTCGCCCACAAGCTTCGGGTCGACGAGCTGGACGCGATGGTCGACCGGCTCCGGGAGGCGGCGGCGCCATGAGGATCGAGCGGCGGACCTCCGACCCGGCCGGCGCTCCGGGGCTGGCGGCGTCGCTCCGGGCAGTCGTCTCCGACCCGCCGGGAATCGCGACTGCGGTGGCCGAGATCGTCGCTCGCGTCCGTGACCAGGGCGACTCGGCGCTGATCGAGCTCGGCGAGCGATTCGACGGTGCCGCCGCGCGTTCGCTTCGCGTCGGGGACGAGGAGATCGACCGCGCCGCCGGATCGATTCCGGCCGAACTCCGTGACGCGATCGAGCTCAGCGTCAGAAACGTGCGGGCGGTCGCCGAAGCTCAGCAGGGCGCCCAGGCCGACCTGACGCTCGAACAGGGTCAGCGGGTCGCGATTGCCGAGGTCGCCGTCGGGGCGGCGGGCATCTACGTTCCCGGCGGCCGGGCGGCCTATCCGTCCAGCGTGATCATGGGCGTCGTACCGGCGCGGGTAGCCGGCGTCGACCGGGTCGTCGTGGCCTCACCCCCGACCGATTCGGGATTGCCCGCCGATGCGATCCTCGCGGCCGCTCGGATCGCCGGCGCCGACGAGGTCTACGCGATGGGCGGGGCTCAGGCCATCGCGGCCCTGGCCCACGGAACGGAGACGGTCGACTGGGTCGACGTCATCGCGGGACCCGGCAACCCCTGGGTACAGGAGGCGAAGCTGCAGTGCTCGAGGTTCGTCGGGATCGACGGCTACGCGGGCCCCTCCGAGCTGGTCGTCGTCTGCGACGAAACCGCGCCCGCCGACTGGGTCGCCCTCGACATCTGCGCCCAGGGCGAGCATGGCGGCGACGGGCTGCTGGTCGTCGCGTCACCGGACGCGGCGCTGCTGGAACGGATCGGCGAGGCGATCGCTGCACTCGCCGCCGCCCGTCCCAGCGTGTCCGCGGGAACCGTCAGCCTCGTCGAGGTCTCCGGCATCGACGCGGGGGTTGAGCTGGCGGAGGCCCTGGCCCCCGAGCACCTCGAGCTGATCTGCTCGGGCGCCGGCGAGCTGGCCGCCGCGCTGACGACGCCCGGATGCATATTCGTCGGGCCGCGTTCGGCGACCGCTTTCGGCGACTACGCGGCCGGTTCCAATCACGTGCTTCCGACCGGGGGCGCGGGCAGGTTCACGGGGCCGCTCGGCCCGGGAACCTTCCGGCGCCACATCAGCCGGGTCGAGATCTCCTCCGACGCGGCTGCATCCCTGGGCGCCGCGGTGGACGCGATCGCCCGCGCCGAGGGGTTCCCGGTCCATGGCGAGTCCGCTCTCGCGCGCAGGAACGACCCCCCGCAGGGGGAATAGTTCCGCCTATGGCCTCACGAACGGCAACCATCGAGCGGCGCACCAACGAGACGTCGATCACGCTCACGATCGACCTCGACGGCGGCGCGGTGAGCGTCAACACCGGGGTCGGGTTCCTCGATCACATGCTCGAGTTGCTCGGGCGTCACGGCAGGCTCGGCCTCTCCGTCGAGGCCGATGGCGATCTCGAGACCGGCTCCCATCACACCGTTGAGGATGTCGGGATCGCCTTCGGCCAGGCACTCGACGAGGCGCTCGGCGACCGGGCCGGCATCAATCGCTACGCGCACGTCGAACTGCCGATGGACGAATCGCTCGCCAGCTGCTCGATCGACATCTCCGGGCGCCCGTACTGCCGTTTCGTCTCCGACCTCCCGCCGGTGTCGATCGCCGGCTTCGAGGTCGAGTTGACGGAGGAGTTCTTCCGCGCCGTGGCGACGAACGCGAAGCTCACGCTTCATCTCTCGAACCCATACGGGTCGAACGCCCACCACATGATCGAGGCCTGTTTCAAGGCGTTCGCCCGGACCCTCCGCGACGCGATCGCGATCGACCCCGGAGAACGGGGAGTCCCGTCCACCAAGGGGACCCTGACGTCCTGAAATCGCTCTCCTGCGGCGAGGTTCGGGGGGCGGCGGGGCGCAACTTCGCGTGCCTGCGTGTGCTTACTCTCCAGCGGATGAGATCACCGATCCAAAGCAGGCGCAGGCGCCTTATCGCCCGTCCCGGAGCGTTCGTGCTCGCCCTCGTCGCGGGTGCCGGGCTGCTGATACCGGCGACCGGCGAGGCCGCCAAGGTTCCCGAGCAGTTCTTCGGAATCGACGCGCTGCTCCCCGACTCGGGGGACTACGCCGACATGGGGGGAGCCGGTTTCGGATCCTTTCGCGTCGCCGTGTACTGGGCGTCGGCTCAGCCGACCGCTGACGGCCCCTACGACTGGACCGAGGCCGACGCCAAGATCTACGCCGTGGCCAGCAACGGGATGACCCCAGTCGTGGGTGTGTCCGGATCACCCGCGTTCGTCCACGCTCCCTCAGACAAGGGCGGCTACGCGCCGACCACGAAGGCCGACCTGGATGAGTGGCGGGACTTCAACGCCGCCCTCGCGGCCCGATACGGGCCCGGTGGCGACTTCTACGACGCCCACCCCGAGCTCGCGGATCGCCCGGTCCGGACCTGGGTCATGTGGAACGAGCAGAACAGCAGGAACAACTGGCTCCCGAAGGCCGATCCGCGCGCGTATGCGAAGCTGCTGAAGAGCGGGCAGCAGGGCATCACCAGCGCCGATCCGAACGCCGAGATCGTCCTCGGCGGCATGTACGGATACCCGCGGGACTCGAAGTCGATGCCGGCCGAGAAATTCCTCAGGAAGCTCTACAGGGTCCCCGGCATCGCCAAGCGCTTCGATGCGATCAACTCCCATCCCTACGGCCCCGACGTCAAGTCGGTGAAGACCCAGATCAAGGCGCTGCGCTCGGTGGCGGCCAAGGCCGGGGACCGCAGCGTCGGCCTCTACGTCGGTGAGCTCGGCTGGGCTTCCGACGGTCCGCGGCGGAGCGAGGAGGTGGTGGGCAGGAAGGGCCAGGCGAACCGACTCGAAGATGGCCTCGATCTGCTCGTCGCCAAGCGCAGAGCGTGGCACGTTCGCGGCGTCTTCGTCTACACGTGGAGGGACTTCCCCGACGGCACACTTGCGTGCAGTTGGTGCGCGTGGGCGGGACTCGTCGACCAGGACGGCAAGCCGAAGCCGGCCCTGCGGGCCGTCGAGCGCGTGATCGCGAAGCGAACATGAGTCGATTGCACCCGGCGCGGATCGCCACGCTGCTCGCTGCGGCGGCTGCCGTCTGGCTCCTGGTCGTGCCCGCCGCGAGTCCCGCCGCCAAGCTTCCCGGCGACTTCTTCGGGATCTTCGCCGAGGCGCCCGGGAAGAGCGAGTTCAAGGCGATGGGCAAGGCGGGTTTCGGCTCCTATCGCGTCCCCATCAACTGGCGCAGCATCCAGAAGACCAGAAACGGCGACTACGACTTCTCGCAGTCCGACTACGGCGTCTACCAGGCGGCCAAGCACCACATGCGTCCGGTGCCCGTCGTCTACGGGACGCCGCGGTTCATCCACAAGTCCCTATCGAAGGGGCTCTACCCGCCGAAGGGCAAGGCCGACCTGAACGAGTGGCGGAACTTCATGAAGGCGCTGGCCGAGCGCTACAGCCCCAAGGGCTACTTCTTCGACGTCTTCCCCGAGATCGACGACCTTCCGGTCAAGACGTGGATGCTGTGGAACGAGCAGAACTCCAAGAACAACTGGCTCCCGAAAGCGAATCCCCGGGCCTACGCGAAGGTCGTCAAGAAGGGCGATCAGGGAATCAGCAAGGTCGACCCGAAGGCGAAGGTCGTGCTCGGGGGGATGTACGGCTACCCGCGGGACTCGAAGTCGATGAAGGCCGGCAAGTTCCTGGCCAAGATGTACAAGGTCAAGGGCGTCGAAAAGCATTTCGACGCCGTCAACTCCCACCCCTACGGACATGACATCGGCGACGTCAAAAAGCAGGTCGGTGAGCTCCGCTCGGCGGCGAGGAGAGCGGGGGACCGGAACGTCGGCCTCTATGTCGGCGAGCTGGGCTGGGCGTCGAAGGGGCCGGCCAAGAGCGACTCGGTGGTCGGATACAAGGGCCAGGCGAACCGCCTGCGAGACGGCCTCAACCTGCTCGCGAAGAAGCGCAAGTCGTGGAACGTGGGGGGCGTGTTCATCTACACCTGGAGGGACTTCGCCGCCGGGCAGCTCGCATGCCTGTGGTGCCCCGGGGCGGGCCTCGTCAAGCAGAACGGTAAGGCGAAACCCGCCCTCAGAGCGGTCAAGAAAGTCATCCGCAAGCGCGGTTGATCCTCGCCGGGGCGCGGATCGGCGCCTAACATGGCGCCGATGAGTCTCCCACCCGCCCGGATCACCGTCGCCGATTACGGCATGGGAAACCTGCGCTCGGTCGTCAAGGCGCTCGAACACGTCGGTGCGGCCGCGTCGGTGAGCTCCGAGCCGGAGGTGATCGGGACGGCCGAGGCGCTCGTCCTGCCGGGCGTCGGGGCGTTCCCCGAGGCGATGCGCGAGATCGGCCGGCGCAACCTGACCGGGGCGATCACCCGCCGTGTCGACGATGGGGTGCCGCTGCTCGGCATCTGCCTCGGCATGCAGCTCCTCTTCGAATCCTCGACCGAGCACGGAGGCGCCAGGGGGCTGGGGCTCCTCGAGGGCGCCGTGGAGCCCGTCCGGGCTCCCGGCTTGAAGTTGCCTCACATCGGGTGGTCACCCGTCCGTGCCGAGCGGGAATCGGCGCTGACCAGGGGGATCGCCGACGGGGAGCCCTTTTACTTCGTCCATTCCTTCGCCGCGAGGCCGGCGCCCGACGAGCTGATCGGATCCGCCGACCACGGTGAGAGGTTCGCCGCCATCGTCGGTCGCGACAACGTCTATGGCACCCAGTTCCACCCCGAGAAGTCGAGTGGTGCGGGGCTGAAGATGCTCGGCAACTTCGCCGCGATCGCGGCGGCGGCGGAGCGGGTCCCGTGCTGACCCTCTATCCCGCCATCGACATCCGCGACGGCCGCGCCGTCCGGCTGCTCCAGGGCGACTACGACCGCGAGACGCGATATGACGCCGACCCCGTCGATGCGGCGAGGCGCTGGGCCGACGGGGGCGCCGAGATCGTCCATGTGGTCGACCTCGACGGGGCCCGGGCCGGCGTCCCGGCCAACCTCGGCATCGTTGCCCGCATGGCCGCCGCCGTGGACGTCCCGATCCAGCTCGGGGGCGGCCTGCGTGACCCTGCGGCGGTCGCTTCGGCGTTCGCGGCCGGCGCCGCTCGCGCCGTGCTCGGCACCAGCGCGCAGCGTGACCCCGACCTCCTCGCCGCGCTGGCGGAGGCCCACGGCGACCGGATCGTCGCTTCCGTCGACGCCAAGGGAGCCCGTGTCGCCGTCGAGGGCTGGGAACGGGCCACGACCACCACCGTCGAAGATGCGATCAGGGTGCTCGGCGGGCGCGGCGTGCGCCGCTTCGTCTACACGCCCGTCGAGGTGGACGGCACCCTCGACGGCCCCGGCCTCGACGGCCTCGGCCTGATTCTCGAGGCCTGCGGGGAGACCGGCGCCGAGCTCATCTACTCGGGCGGGGTCGGAACGGTCGCCGATCTCACAGCCCTGGCGGCGATCCGATCGGACTTCCTCGGTGGCGTGATCGTCGGCCGGGCACTGTATGAACGGCGCTTCACCGTCGCGGAGGCGCTCGCGGCGCTCTCCGGTCGGTCCACGAGCATGAAGGGAACCTGAGATGGGAATCGTCAGTGCCGCCGCCGGGGGGGCGAAGAAGTGGACATGGTGGGGGAGGGTCATCGCCGTCGCCGAGGTGGCCCTCGTCGCCAAGCGCCACATCGACCTGCTCGGGCCCGGTGAGATTGGCGAGCTCCGGCGGCTCCTCGTCAAGTCGAAGGGCAGGCCCGGCAACCTGACCGCACGCGAGCTCAACCGGATCCAGGAACTCGTCAGGAAGCTCGAGCCCGGGGCCTTCGCCAAGGACGCGTCGGCGACCTTCGTCCCGCTCGGCAAGCGCAAAGCCTGAGCCGCCGACCCGTCCGTCGTACGCTTCGCCGATGCCGCTGAAGCGCCTCATCCCCTGCCTCGACGTGGACGACGGCCGCGTCGTCAAGGGAACCAACTTCATCGACATCCGTGATGCCGGCGATCCCGTCGAGCTCGCCGCACGCTACGACGCCGAGGGCGCCGACGAGCTCGTGTTCCTCGACATCACCGCATCGCACGAGGGGCGCGACACGATCGTGGAACTCGCGCGGAGGACGGCGAACGAGGTCTTCGTGCCCTTCACTATCGGCGGAGGGATCCGTTCGGTGGCTGATGCCCAGGCTGTCCTCGACGCCGGCGCCGACAAGGTCGCCGTCAACTCGGCGGCGCTTGCCCGCCCGGAGCTGATCGGCGAACTCGCCGAGGTCTTCGGGGCCCAGTGCGTCGTCGTCGCGATCGATGCCAGGGCTGTGCCCGGCGCCGTCGATCCGACGTGGGACGTCTATGTCGCGGGCGGCCGAACCCGCGTGGAGGACCGGGACGCGGTCGGCTGGGCCGCCGAGGCCGCCGAGCGCGGGGCGGGGGAGATCCTGCTGACCAGCATGGACCGCGACGGCACCGAGGACGGCTTCGATCTTTCCCTGACCCGTGCCGTCGCCGACCGGGTCCCGATCCCGGTCATCGCCTCCGGCGGTGTCGGCCGGCTCTCGCACCTGGCCGCCGGCGTCACCGAGGGCGGCGCCGACGCCGTTCTGGCCGCCTCGATCTTCCACTACGGACGTCACACGATCGCCGAGGCCAAGCGGGCCATGGCGGATGCCGGAGTCCCGGTCCGGCTAGCCGGCGCCTGAGGCGCCCGAACTTCCCCCGGAGCCTCCCTGGGGCGCCTTCCCGGCGCCACCCTTCTGGGAGTGCTTGCGGGCGAACTTCTTCGCCGCGCGCTGCTCGGCGGGGGGAACGATTCCCTTCTGCCCCTTCTTCGTCTTGAACTTGTATTTGCCGACGTCGATCGGATCGAACGCCACCACCGTCGAACCCCCGGTCAGGTAGAGGGTCTGACCGTCGGAGACGACCGGCCCGTACTCGCCGTCGTCGTAGCTGAAGACGCGCCGGCCACTGCCGAGATCGAGCCCGATCGTGGAGTTGCCGCTGAACGTCGAGACGTAGACCACGTCCCCGACGACGGTCGCCGGGCCGCTGATCTGGCCACCGGCGGCCTCGGACCACTTCTGCTGGCCGGACTTCGCATCGACCGCGTAGACCTTGCGGTCGTGCGAGCCGAAGTAGACCGTCGGGCCCGTCCCCTTCGTGTCGGCGGCGGCGATGCCCGAGTAGACGTAGTCGCCGGCCGAGAACGTCCACGCGATCGCGCCGGACTTCTCGTCGAAGCTGTAGACGCGATTGTCGACGTCACCCGCATAGACGCGGCCGAACGCGACAGCGGCGGTCGAGTAGAACCGGCCGGAGCCGGCGATCCCGGTCCCGAGGTCTGAGGTCTGCCAGAGCACGTGGCCGTCACTGGCGCGAACGGCGTTCATCTTGCCCCCGTAGTCGCCCACGTAGAGGCTGCCGTCGGCGAGCGCCGGGGCGGCCTTGACGGAGCCGGCCAACTGGGTCTGCCAGATCGTCGAGCCGTCCTTGGTGTGGAGCGCGTAGAACCCGCCCGCCTCGTCGCCGAAGTACATCCGGTTGCGGACGACGAGCGGCGAGGACTCGGCGCGGGCCGGCAGTCCCTTCTTCCAGATGGTCTTGCCGTCCCGTGCGCGGACCGCGATCGCCTGCTGGGGCTCGAGGCTGACGCTGTAGAGGATCCCCTTGTAATAGGCGGGCGAGGAGGCGTTCAGCGAGGCGAGCTGCTTCTTCCAGACGACCTTGCCGGTCCTGGCGTCGAGGGCCACGTAGAACCCCGAGTTGTCGATGAAGTAGAGGCGATTGCCGACGACGATCGGCGGGAACTCGATCAGATCCCCGCCCTTGTACTTCCACACCTTGCGGAAGGGCGGCCTGACGACCGGAGCGTCGAGGAACTTGCTGCGGCCGACGTCATATCCGAACCGCGGCCAGGTGACCGTGCTCTTCTTCTTCGGCGCCTTGGCCTCCTTCACCCCGGCGCCGGCGTTGCGGTCGAAGGCGGCGTCGGGATTCGACACGTCAGCGGGGCGCTTGAGCAGCGCGATCGGCGCCGCGATGGCCGTAGCGGCCAGGGCCAGCGCCGCCGCGACGACGACCGCCCGCTCGGCGCCGGTCAATGACTTCCAGATGCTCAGGATCCGTTTCATCCGCGAACGCCTCATGCTACGGAGCGATGGGCGAGAGCGATCGGTTCAACCGGGCGATCGAGGAGCTGGGGCTGGGCCCGCTCGAGCGGCGGCTGCGCGGCGCCGGTGCTTACCTGGTCGGCGGCGCGGCGAGGTCGCTGGTGTCGGGCGAGGTCCCCGACGGGGACATCGACATCGCCGTCGAATCGGACCTCGAACCGCTCCTGGCGGATCTCGACGCCGATGGGGCGATGCGCCGCCACGAGCGGTTCGGGACCGCGACCGTCCCCCTCGGAGGCGGCCGGCATGCGGATCTGGCGCGGACCCGGACCGAGACCTACGAGGCCCCCGGCTCGCTTCCCGTCGTCGCGCCGGCGACGATCGACGAGGATCTCGCGCGGCGCGATTACACCGTGAACGCGATCGCGATCGCGCTCGACCCCCCTCATGCGCTTCTCGATCCGTTCGCGGGCGCTGCGGACCTCGACTCCAGGACGCTCAGGGCGCTGCACCCCGATTCGTTCCGCGACGATCCGACCCGGGCGATCCGGGCGGCGCGCTACTGCGCTCGGCTCGGCCTCGAACCCGACGCCCGAACCCTCGGGCTTCTCACCGAGACGGACCTGGGCACGGTCTCGGTCGACCGCCGGGAAGCCGAGCTGCGGCGGCTCGCCGGCGAGG
The DNA here is from genome assembly GCA_963798165.1 of uncultured Solirubrobacterales bacterium. Lineage (GTDB taxonomy): Bacteria > Actinomycetota > Thermoleophilia > Solirubrobacterales > 70-9 > RHKX01. The sequence goes on from CAWCSE010000008.1 coordinate 23,117, forward strand.
CCGAGGCACCGACCGGGTTCCAGCTCCTCGCGAGCTGGGGGGTCGTCGACATCGGGCCGGATGAGCTCACCCTGATCGCCGCGGTCGATACCTCGGCGGCCGAGAGCACCGCCCAGTGGACAGCGGAGCTGCGCGCGGGGGCGATCCAGATCGCGGCGGCGGGGGGAGAGGACCTCGAGCGGGCCCGCGCCCTCGCCACCGCCGATCCGAAGCGACCCTCGGAGGCGGTCGAGCTCGCCGCCGGCGCCGGCGAGCCGATGCTCCTGGTCGCCCGCGCCGCCGGGGCCGACTGGGTGGATTCATACGTCCGCGACTGGCGGCACGTCCGGCTCGAGATCAGCGGCGAGGACCTGATCGCCGCCGGCCACCGGCCCGGCCCGGCCATCGGAGCCGGGCTCGACGGCGCGCTCGCGCTCAAGCTCGACGGCGAGCTGGGCGGCCGTGATGAGGAGCTCGCCGCGGCGTTGCGGATTGCCGGCGAGCCGATCTGAGATCTTCTCCCGGTGCGCTGGAGCGAGAACATGGGCGTGCGCTGGCTGGAGGCCGATCTGCCCGGCGCCCGGGTGGCGTTCTCGACCCGGGCGGGTGGGGTCAGCTCCGGTCCCTACGCGAGCCTCAACCTCGGGGTCCTCACCGACGACCGTCTCGACTCGGTCGTGGCGAATCGCGCACGGCTCACTGACGCACTCGGGCTCGACGCCGATACCGTCGTGATCGGGCGTCAGGTGCACGGTGCCGACCTCGCTGTCCACGACGGTCCGCAACGACCGTCGCCGTGGGCGAGTCCCGGACCGGAGCCGCCGCGCGTCGACGGGCACGTCATCAACCAACCCGGACTGGCCGCGCTCGTCTTCGTCGCCGACTGCCTGCCGATCGCCGTCACCGGTCCGGATGGCGTGGCGATGTTGCATTGCGGCTGGCGCGGACTGGCTGCTGGAATCGCAGGGGCGGGGTCGAAGCGAGTCGCTGGGCTCGCCGCGGCGATCGGTCCCGGAATCGGCCCGTGCTGCTACGAGGTGGGCGAGGAGGTGCTCGCGTCCTTCGCCCCGCTCGGCGACGACGTCGCCGACGGTCGCATGCTGGACCTCAAGGCGGTCGCCCGGATCCTGCTCGAGCGAGCCGGCGTCGAGGCGATCGAGGACGCCGGCATCTGCACAAGCTGTGAGCGGGAGACCTTCTTCTCCCATCGCGGCGACGGTCCAGGGACGGGCCGGCAGGCCGGAGTAGCCTGGATGGTCCCCTGATGGTCGAGCCGTTCCGCAACATCGACCCGGCACGCGTTGCGAGCAACGTCGCGGGGGTCAGAGCCGAGATGCCCGCCGGGACCGAGCTGCTCGTCGCCTGCAAGTACGTTCCCTGCGAGGAGATGGGCGCTCTGGCGGAGGCCGGCGTCGAACTCGTCGGCGAGAACCGCCTCGACGACCTCGAAGCCAAACGTGAGCGCTGGGGGGACGCGTTCACCTGGGATTTCATCGGCAACCTGCAGAGCCGCAAGGTCAAGGAGGTCCTGCCGCTCGTCCGGCTGATCCACTCCGTCCACTCCGAGAGCGTCATGAAGCAGCTCGGCAACCACGGCGACGAGCGCACGGAGGTGCTGATCCAGGTCAACGTCGCCGCTGAGGAGGGAAAGGGCGGCGTCGCACCAGCCGATCTGGCGGCGGCGATCGATCGCTGCCCGGTCCGGGTCGTCGGCCTCTCGACGATGCCGCCCTTCACCGACGACCCCGAGGAGTCGCGGCCCCACTTCGCCAAGCTGGCCGAGCTCGCATCCGAGCACGGGCTGAGCCGCCTGTCGATGGGGACGAGTCAGGACTGGCGCGTCGCCCTCGCCGAGGGCGCGACCATCATCAGGCTCGGCAGCACGCTGTTCGGTTGAGACGGGAGGCCGCCCGCGGCGCTGCAATCGCCGTCTCAGGCGCGGCGAAACCCATTGCCGGTGCGGCGGAAACGTCATACTCCGCAAAGGAGATCGCCCCGGTGGGGCGAAGGAACGCGCACAATGGCCGTACGCGATACATGGAACAGAGCCCTCGTCTACTTCGGCCTTGCCGAGGACCACGATTACCGCTACGAGGACGAGCTCGACCCCTACGAGCCCGACACGATCAGCGACGAGGCGGTTCCGTCCTCGCGTCGCAGCCGCTCGGCATCCGCGTCGAACGTGAGGCGGCTTCGTCGCGACGAGCCGCCGCCCGATGACATCGACGACATCTTCGCCGACGACGCGGCCCCGCGCCGCCGCCGGAACCTCCGGCCCGTCTCCGACGCCGGCGCGGACGTCCAGGTTCATTTCGTGACGCCGCGGAACTTCAACGATGCCCAGGAGGTAGCCGACCGCTTCAAGCGGAACGTTCCGGTGATCCTCAATCTGCAATCGACGAGCGCCGACCTCTCGAAGCGGCTGATCGACTTCAGCTCCGGCCTCACGTACGCGCTCGACGGCGGCATGCAGAAGATCGCCGACAAGACCTTCATGCTCACCCCCGCCAACGTCGAGGTCTCGGCCGAGGAGAAGGCCCGCCTCGTCGAAAAGGGTTTCTTCAACCAGTCCTGATCTAACCTTCGAGCCGATGGTCGTCGGCTTCGCTGGATCGGGAAACATGGCCGCCGCGCTGGCGCGTGGCTGGGCGACGGCGTCTCCGCGACCGGATTCGATGCTCTTCACCGACTCCGGCTCCGGTCGTGCCGAGGCCCTCGCGCAGGAGTTGGATGGCGAGCGGGTCGCTTCGCTGGCGGCGATGGCGGACCGCGCCGACCTCGTCGTTCTGGCCGTCAAGCCCGCCGGCCTCGCCGCCGTTGCCGGTGACATCGCCGGCCGCACCGGCGCCGTGGTGTCGGTGCTCGGCGCGACACCCCTTGCGACCCTGGTCCCGGCGCTCGCCCCGACCCCGGTGCTGCGGGCAATGCCCAACCTGGCCGTCGAGATCGGCCGCGGAGTCATCTGTCACACCGCCCCGGCGGATCAGGCCGAGGGTCCCGCAATCGCCGAGGCGCTGACCCTGCTGGGCGCAATCGCGACGACCGTCGAGGTCGATGAGTCCGAGATGAACGCGGCCACCGCCGTGATGGGTTGTGCGCCGGCATACCTCGCCCTCGCCGTCGAATCGCTGATCGAGGGTGGTGTCGACGCGGGCCTCGGCCCCGAACTGAGCGCCAGGCTCGTGACCGAGACGGCAGCAGGCGTCGGCCTCCATCTCCTCACTCGGGAGCCGGGATCGATGCAGCGGGCGATCGCGTCTCCCGGCGGCAGCACCGAGGCGGGGCTCGAAGCCCTCGCCGAACGGGACGTCAACGGGGCCTTCAAGGCGGCCGTCGAAGCCTCCCTCGAGAGAATGCGGGGCGAGCGATGAGCCCGATCGTCGCGGCCATCGACCGCAACGATGTCGGCAACTTCGTGGACAACCTGTTCCTCGTCTACATCATCCTCGTGATCGCCTCGGTGGCGATCTCGTGGTACGTCAACTTCCGCGGGGCGCTCCCCTACAACACCCCGGTACGGGCCGTGTCCGGGTTCATCGACGACACGACGTCTCCCTACCTGAATGCCCTGCGCCGATTCATGCCCCCGATCGGCGGCCGCGGTATGTCGCTCGACCTGAGCCCGATGATCGGGCTGATCCTGCTGTTCGTGGTCCAGGCCATCGTCGTCGGCCTGATCAAAGGGTGAGCGGCACCGGCCCCGGATTCGGCCGCGCGGCGGCGGTCGCGGTGGTCGCCGTAGCGCTCGATCAGCTCACGAAGGCGATCGTCCGTGGTCAGGTCGTCCCCGGAGATCCGGTTCACCTGCTCGGCGGAGTCGAGATCGTTCGCGTCTCGAACCGGGGCATCGCCTTCGGGCTCCTCGACGGCGCCGGGTCGCTGGTCCTCGTCCTGGCAGCGTTCGCCTTCGCCGGCCTGCTGGCGATGTTCCTGGCCGCGTCCGATCGACGCGGACTCTGGCTTCCGATCGGCCTGCTGGCCGGCGGGGCGATCGGCAACCTGATCGATCGCGTCCACGAGGGGGCGGTGACGGACTTCGTCGACATCGGTCCCTGGCCCGCGTTCAACCTCGCCGACGTCGAGATCACGGTGGGGGTCGTCATCCTCGTTCTCATGTACGCGTTCGGGCCCGAGCCGGGGGACGAGCGCGACGAGGCGCCCGACGGCGTCGGTGAGCTGCCCGACGGTGTCGGTGAGCCGCCCGGTCCGGAACCGGAATCCAGGTGACCACCCCCAGGCCGCTGATCGTCTGGGAGGACGAGCACCTCGCCGTCGTCGACAAGCCCGCCGGTCTGATCGTCCACCCGGCTCCCGGCAACCCCGGCCCGTCCCTCGTGGAGGCGCTCGGCGATCTCCCCGGCGGCGGTGACGACCCGCAGCGTCCGGGAATCGTCCACCGGCTCGACAAGGACACCTCGGGACTGCTGATCGTCGCCCGCGAGCCGGCGGCTCATCGCGCTCTCAGCGCCATGATCGCCGCCCGGGAGGTCTCGAGGCAGTACGTCGCCCTGGTGGATGGGTGCCCGCCTTCGCGGACCGGCAAGATCGACGCACCGCTGGGCCGCGACCATCGCTCTCCGGAGCTGGTCATCGTCGGGGGGAGGCGGCCCCGGCCGGCGGTGACGCACTTCGAGGTGAGCGAGAGGCTCGCTCGAGAGGCGCTGCTCGACGTCCGGCTCGAGACCGGCCGGACACATCAGATCCGCGCCCACCTGCTGGCGATCGGCAACCCGATCGTCGGCGACCCGCATTACGGAGGCGGCACGGCCGGGCGGTACGGCCTGACCCGCCAGTTCCTGCATTCCAGCCGTCTCGCGTTCGAGCATCCGCTCGGCGGCGGCAGCCTCGTGTTCACCAGCGAACTGCCGGAGGACTTGGCGGCTGCGCTCGCGGCCGCGCGGGCGGTCTGAAATCGGGCCGCGCCCATCGGCGAACCCTGGACCCGTCGACTAGACTTGGCGACCCACAAAGGCGGTCGCAGGTGCGATCGCGGGCCCTGCCCGGCAGTTCGCCGGGTCCCCGCGAGGCGCCTCAGGCCGAAATCTCACCGAAACAAGGGAAATCGAATGACCGACACCACTGCCGATACCGGCATCAAGGAGCTGCTCGAAGCGGGTGTCCATTTCGGACACCAGACGAGACGCTGGGATCCGTCGATGCGCCGCTACATCCACGGCGAGCGCGACGGGATCCACATCATCGACCTCCTCCAGACCGAGGACCTGCTGCTCAAGGCTCGGGACTTCTGCGCCGAGGTCGCCGGACGCGGAGGGAAGATCCTCTTCGTCGGCACCAAGAAGCAGGCTCGTGACTCGATCGAGTCCTGGGCCGAGAAGTGCGGCATGCCGTACGTCAGCCGGCGCTGGCTCGGCGGCCTGCTCACCAACTTCGGGACGATCTCGAAGCGCATCAAGCGCCTGCACGAGCTCACCGAGCTCGAGACGAACGGGCAGCTGGCGCTGCTCCCGACGAAGGAGCGGATGGCCCGTGAGGCGGAGCTGAAGAAGCTCGAGTTCAACCTCGGTGGCGTCCGCGACATGCAGCGCCCGCCGGACGCGATCTTCGTGATCGATCTCAACGCCGAGGAGATCGCCGTCAATGAGGCGGTCCGGCTCGGCATCCCGATCGTCGCGGTCGTGGACACGAACTGCAACCCGCGCCCGGTCGAGTACGTGATCCCCGGCAACGACGACGCGATCCGCTCCTGCGAGCTGATCGTCAGCACGCTCGGGGAGGCGATCCTCGCCTCGGCCACCGCCTACCAGCAGGCCGAGGAGGCGAAGCGCAAGCGCGAAGAGGAAGAGCGGCAGAAGCGCGAGGAGGAGCAGCGCAAGAAGCGCGAAGAGGAGGAGGCGAAGAAGGCGGCCGAAGCTGCCGCCGCCGCCGAGGCCGAAGCCGCGAGGAGGGCCGCCGCCGAGGCGGCGCCGGCCGAGCAGCAGAAGGCCGCCGCACCCGCGGAACAGCCGAAGGCCGCCGCACCCGCGGCTCCAGCCGAGCCCGCTACTCCGGCGGCGACCGCCGCGACCGAGGGCGGCGACAAGTGAGCGCCGCCGAGATCAAGGCTGCGGACGTGAAGGCGCTCCGCGAGCGCACGGGCGCCGCGATGATGGACTGCAAGTCGGCGCTGACCGAGGCCGGAGGCGATCTCGACAAGGCGATCGAGGTGCTCCGCGTCAAGGGCCAGGCGTCGGCCGCGAAGCGAAGCGGCCGCTCGACCAGCGAGGGCGTCGTCACTTCCTACGTCCACGCGACGGGGCGGATCGGAGCCCTGGTCGAGATTCAGTGCGAGACGGATTTCGTCGCTCGTAACGACGACTTCAAGGCGTTCGCCAACGACGTCGCGCTGCACATCGCCGCGGCGGCGCCCCGCTACGTCTCCGCCGAAGAGGTCCCAGCGGACGAGGAGGCGGCGGAGCGTGCCGTCTTCGAGCAGAAGGCCGCCGAGGACGGCAAGCCGGAGAACGTCCGCGAGCGGATCGTCGAGGGCCAGCTGGCGAAGTGGCGCAAGGAGATCGCGCTGCTCGAGCAGCCCCACGTCAACGGCGACAAGCACGACGGCAAGACCATCGAGCAGCTCCGGGAGGAGACCGCTGCGAAGACGGGCGAGAACATCCAGATCGCCCGGTTCGCACGCTTCGAGGTCGGGGCCGAGGCCTAGGCGAACGGGAAAGGGACCGGCTGGATGGAATCTGAGAACGGATCCGGCAGGGTCTTCGACAGGATTATGCTCAAGCTCTCCGGCGAGTCGCTGATGGGCGATCTGGAGTACGGCACCGATCATTCCCGCGTCCAGCGCATCGCGACGCAGGTGACCGAGGTGCAGGCGACCGGTCTCGAGATCGCGATCGTCGTCGGGGCCGGCAACATCTATCGAGGCCTGCAGGGAGCCGCCGCCGGCATGGACCGGGCCACGGCGGACTACATGGGGATGCTGGCCACCGTCCTCAATGCCCTGACCCTTCAGGACGCACTCGAAAAACAGGGCACCCACACCCGCGTGATGTCAGCGATCGAGGTCAGCGAGGTCGCCGAGCCCTATATCCGGCGCCGCGCCATGCGCCACCTCGAGAAGGGACGGGTCGTGATCTTCGCCGCCGGAACGGGCAACCCGTTCTTCACCACCGACACGGCGGCCTCGCTGCGGGCGCTGGAGATCCACGCCGAGGCGATCCTGATGGCCAAGCACGGCGTCGAGGGTGTCTACGACGCCGATCCCGCCAAGGTTCCGGACGCGAAATTCCTGTCCACGATCACCCACCGGGAGGCGATCGAGCAGGGTCTGCGGGTGATGGACTCGACCGCCCTGTCGCTCTGCATGGACAACGACCTGCCGATCCACGTCTTCAACATGGCCGACGAATCGAACATAGATAGGATCGTCCGCGGAGAGCGAGTCGGCACCGTGGTCTCATCCAAGCGAGAGGAAAGCGCGTCTTGAACGAACTCATCGACGAGTTGCTGAGCGATGCCGGCGAGCGAATGGAGAAGTCCGTGGAGTCGACCCGCAACGAGCTCGCCACGGTAAGGACGGGCCGTGCCTCTCCGCACCTCCTCGACCGCGTCGTCGTCGATTACTACGGGACCGCGTCCCCGCTCAACCAGCTCGCGAACGTCGCCGCATCCGATGCGCGGCTGCTCACGGTGACGCCCTATGACAAGGGCTCGCTGGGCGCCATCGAGAAGGCGATCAGCGAGTCGGACATCGGTCTGACGCCGAGCAACGACGGCAACGTGATCAGGCTGCAGATCCCCGAGATGACGGAGGAGCGCCGCCGCGAGATGGTCAAGGTGATCCACGGGGTCGCTGAGGAGGGCAGGATCGCGATCCGCAACGTGCGCCGCGACGTGATCGGCGATATGCGCGAGATGAAGAAGGACGGCGACGTCGGGGAGGACGACGAGCACCGGGCCGAAGCGGATCTGCAGAAGCTCACCGACAAGTCGGTCGGCGAGATCGATGCGCTCCTCAAGGGCAAGGAAGAGGAGATCCTGACCGTCTAGTGACCGGTCCGGAGCCTTCCGGCGGCGCCGGGGCGACCCGCGTCGCAATCATCATGGACGGCAACGGCCGCTGGGCGACCGAGCGCGGCCTGCCGGTCCTCGAAGGCCACCGGCGCGGCGCCAAGACGATGAAGCAGACGGTCAAGGATGCCGTCGCCCTCGGCATCACCGAGCTGACCGTCTACGCCTTCTCGACCGAGAACTGGTCCCGCCCCGACGCCGAGGTCGCCGGCCTGATGGAGATGTTCGCCGAACTGATCGTCTCCGAGACGCCCGAGCTCGACGAGGAGGGTGTGCGGATGCGCTTCGTGGGCAGCCGTCGCGGCGTCTCAGACCGCCTGCTCGGGCAGATGGACTGGGCGGAGCACGAGACGGCCGCCAACACACGCATGACCCTGTTCGTCGCCTTCAACTACGGCGGCCGGGCCGAGATCCTGGATGCGGCCGAACGCTACGAGGGGGGTGGGGAGGAGGCGTTCGCCGCACTTCTCTACGCCCCCGACATGGGCGATCCCGAGCTCGTGATCCGCACCAGCGGCGAGCAGCGGCTCTCGAACTTCCTGCTCTGGCAGAGCGCGTACTCGGAGTTCCATTTCAGCGAGTGCCTGTGGCCCGACTTCGACCGGGACGAGCTCGAGGCCGCCCTGGTCGAGTATTCGTCACGGCAACGCCGGTTCGGGGCGCGCGAATGATCCGTTTGACGCATCGGTAACGACGCATTACGATATATCGCGTTAGTACGGTCAGAGAGAAAGGAACGACATGTACTCACGCAGATACACCGCGGACCGCCATCACGGCCCGCCCCACCACCATCACCGCAGCGGCGGCTCGCGCCGCGGCCGCGGAGGGCCACGGGCACGCAGGGGTGACGTCCGCGCGGCGGCGCTGGCGCTGCTCGCGGAGGAGCCCATGCACGGCTACGAGATGATCAAGGAGATCGAGGAGCGCAGCGGCGGCTACTGGCGCCCGAGCGCCGGATCCATCTACCCGACGCTGCAACTGCTCGAGGAGCAGGGGCTGATCGCCGGGGAGGAAACCGAAGGCAAGCGTCTCTTCTCGCTCACCGACGAAGGCAGATCCGGGATCGCGGATCGCGAGGAAAAGGGGGAGCCCGCCCCGTGGGAGCAGGTCCGCTCGGGCGCCCCGGCCGAGGCCGTTCAGCTCGGCGACTCGTTCAAGCAACTCGCCGCGGCGATCTCCCAGGCGTTCCGCGCCGCCGACGAAGGGCAGCGGGCACGGATCCGCGAGCTGCTCGACGACACGCGCCGCGGGATCTACGGGATCCTCGCCGAGAAGGACTGATCGGGGGTGGCGAGCGGGCTGCAAGCCGGCCCGCCGCCGCACCTCGCCTCGACCTCCCGCGAGTAGGCTCGGGGTTAATGGACTTCCCCCCTCGACCAGGTTCGTCGCCGCCGCGACGCGAGAGGGCCGGGGGAGACCCCGCCGATCAGGCGGAGATCCCCCCAGGCCACGATTCCGAGACCGGCGAGCATCGTTGGGATGCGGCGCTGTCCGCCGACGGTGCCGTGGGGTCCGCCGGCGAGCCGGAATCCCGACCCGACGCGGGGCGCTCGGCACCCCGCCGCGGGGTTCGGCTCCGCAGCCGCTCGAGGGGGCGTGGCGGCCGGCCGCGCCGACGCAGCTCCGAGACGCTCGCCCGGCTGCTGTGGGCGATTCCCTGGATCGTCTTCGCCGTCGTGATCGTCGTCGCCGGCGGCGGTGTGTTCGCAATCGCGATGGTCGGGTTGGCCTGGGCGGCACAAATCGAACTCTTCCGGATGACCATCCGCTCCCGTCCGTTCGAGGCGGCGGCATTCATCGCGACGCTCGGCATGATCGCCGCCGCCTACTTCGGCGGCACGCTGCAGATACTGCTCGCCCTCGTGGCCCTCTTCCCGGTGATGCTGATCTTCGCGCTCCTGCGGCCGACGCTGACCAACGTGACCTGGTCGATGGCGATCACGGTTCTCGCGGTCGTCTGGATCGGCCTTCCGTTCGCCCACGCCGTGCTCCTCCGGGAGCTGCCGCCGCACGGCGGCGCCCTGCTCGTCGACGTCCTCGTCGCGACTTTCTTCACCGACACGTTTGCCTACCTCGGAGGGCGTCTGTTCGGCCAGCGCCCGCTTGCCCCGCAGGTCTCTCCGAACAAGACCATCGAGGGGATGGTGATCGGCATCGCCGGCGGCGTCCTCGGATTCTGGATCGCCGGCCTCTACCAGGACTGGCTCTCCGGCCCGCAGGCATTGATCTTCGGTCTCTGCATCGCCCTGCTCGCCCCGCTCGGCGACCTGTTCGAGTCCGCCATCAAGCGCGACCTCGACGTCAAGGACACCGGCCGCATGCTCGGCCCCCATGGCGGCCTCCTCGATCGCCTCGACGCGGTCCTCTTCACGATTGTCGCCGGCTACTACCTGGCGCTGGCGATCGTCTTTTAGGTAACTCCGAGCAGATGCTCCGGCTTCGCCGTCCGCTCTGCTCGGCCTGCGAGGTGTCACCGCTCGGCAGGGGCGTCAGTCGGTTGGTTGGGTGAGCTGAGGGTTCCTCCTCGTGGGACATCTTCCGCGGGTGGCGCGGGCGTGGGCCGCAACCCCGAGCGGGAGCGAGCGGGGTGCGGTCCACCCAGCGACAGGACCCGCGGTCGACGAGTCCCGCCGGCGAGTTCCTCGGTAGGCCGCGCCTACGGGCAGGCTTTACACCCTCCCTAACATTTGATGCATGACCGATCTCAATCCCCAGAATCCGGAGCGGGAGTCGACCTATGAGCTCTACACGCGGGGTGTCGAGCTGCTCGAGAGCGGCGACTTCGCGGCCGCCGCGGTGTCGCTGCGCAAGGTCGCGACGCGGGAGCCCGGGAAGTCCTCGGTCCGCGAGGCGCTGGGGCGGGCGCTGTTCCGCTCGCGCCGGTTCGGCGAGGCCGCGGCCGAGTTCGAGGCGGTCGTCGAGCGTTATCCGACCAACGATTACGCCCACTTCTGCCTGGGTCGCTCGCTCGACCTGAGCGGCGAGCCCGAGGCCGCCCGGCGGCATCTAGCGATCGCGGCCAACCTGCGGCCGGACCGTGAGGACTACCGCGTCTACCGCCAGCGCCTGCGCGCCTCCTAGGCGCACACCGTGCGGGCGCTCGTGCAGCGGGTCGCATCCGCCTCGGTCGAGGTCGATCGCGAGGTGGTCGCGTCGATCGGGCCGGGCATGCTGGTCCTGCTCGGCATCGCACTCGGCGATGGGGAGGAGGAGGCGCGGCGAATCGCCGCGAAGGTCTCCTCGCTGCGGATCTTCGACGACGCCGAGGGCCGGATGGCCGAGCCCCTCGGTGGGAGACAGATCCTCTGCGTGAGCCAGTTCACGCTCTATGGGGACGTCCGCAAGGGAACCCGGCCCAGCTTCACCGCAGCGGCACCGCCGGAGCAGGCCGAGCCGCTGTACGAGTTGGTCTGCGAACTGCTGGGCGCCGAACGAGGGCGGTTCGGCGCCAGGATGGCCGTCGAGCTCGTCAACGACGGTCCCGTGACCCTGCTGGTCGAGATGGACCCGCCGGTGCCTCAGTCCACTTGATCGGGATTTTGTGGTGGCTATACTCGCCGTTCACCTTTATCCGCATCCGAATCTGTTGCGAGAGGTGGGCCAGCGGCCCGCCTTTTTTTCGGCCTCGAACCGGATTGGTGAGCCCCGGACGCCGGGACGACTGAAGATGACGGAAAACCAGCGACACGGAAAACAATGACCCAGAACGCACCAACCGAGCAGCAGATCGCGGCCACGATCGCGGAGCTGGACCCGCGCATCGAGCTGATCGCGGTCGAGGTCCCTGCCCGCGAATCGCTCCGCCTTTTCATCGACCATCCCGACGGGGTCGGCCTCGAACTCTGCGAGAGCGTCACCAAGCAGGTCCGCGACCTGCTGGCCGACTACGCCCTCGAGGTCTCGTCGCCGGGCCTGGACCGCCCCCTGACGAAGCCGGAGCACTTCCGGAAGTTCGTCGGGCATGAGGCACGGATCCAGACCAGCGAGCCGATCGACGGCCGCAAGAACTTCACCGGACGCCTGCTCGCCGCGGATGCGGAGGCGATCAGCATCGAGTCCGAAGGGGAACCTGCCGAGATCCCGCTCGATCTCGTCAGCCGCTCCAACCTTGTCCCAGAGCTGTCGGAGGTGCAGTCGTGAGCCGCGAGATCGTCGATGCCATCAAGGTGTTGGAACAGGAGAAGGGACTCGACTCCGAGACCCTGATGGCCGCGCTCGAGGACGCGTTGCTCTCCGCATACAAGAAGCAGCCGGGGGCAGCCAAGTACGCACGCGTCGACCTCGACCGCGAGACCGCGGATTTCCGCGTCTTCGAGCTGATCCTTCCCGCCGAGCTCGAGGAGAAGCTGCTCGCCGAGGTCGTCGAGAGCCAGGAGCCTGAGATCGACCCGGCCACCGGTGCTCTGAAGGAGCCCGAGGACCCCGAGCTCGACCCCGAGATCCTGGCGCCCTACGAGGACCAGATCGAATCGATCGACGTGACCCCCGAGAACTTCGGCCGGATCGCCGCCCAGACCGCCAAGCAGGTCGTCCTGCAGCGGATCCGCGAGGCGGAGCGGATGATGATGTTCGAGGAGTTCCAGGATCGCGTCGGTGAGCTGATCACCGGCATCATCCAGCAGTCCGACAACCGCTACACGCTGGTTCAGCTCCGCGATCGGGTCGAGGCATTGCTGCCGCGCAGCGAGCAGATCTACAGCGAGCGCTACGACCACGGGATGCGGATCAAGGCCGTCATCACCGAGGTCTCCGCCGACGGCAAGGGCCCGAGCGTGGTCGTCAGCCGCAAGGACCCGGAGCTGATCAAGAAGCTGTTCGCCCTCGAGGTGCCCGAGATCGCCGACGAGCTCGTCGAGGTCGTCGGCGTCGCCCGCGAGCCGGGCTTCCGCTCGAAGATCGCCGTCGTCTCCCACGCCGACGGGGTCGACCCGGTCGGTGCCTGCGTCGGACCGCGCGGCTCGCGTGTTCGCATGGTCGTCTCGGAGTTGCGCGGCGAGAAGATCGACATCATTCCCTACAACGAGGAGCCCGCCCGCTTCGTCGCCAAGGCGCTGTCGCCAGCGCGCGTGCGTGAGGTGCTCGTCGACGACGAGGCCCGGCAGGCGACCGTGATCGTTCCCGATGACCAGCTCTCGCTGGCGATCGGGCGCGAGGGCCAGAACGCGCGCCTCGCCGCGAAGCTGACCGGCTGGCGCGTCGACATCGTCGGCGAGAGCGAGTTCGCCGAGCAGGCCGACGAGGACGAGGGCTTCGAGAACGAGGAGGAGGCCTTCGACGGACGCTGCTCCGCGGTCCTCTCAGCGGGACGCCGCTGCCCGAACGCCGCACTACCGAACTCGCGCTACTGCGGCCTGCCCACCCACCAGGCGCTGGCCAGGTTCGGAACCCATCAGGTCACGGTCCTGTCGCCGCTGAGCGAGGACGAGGTGGCCCTGCTCGCCCGCGCCGACGCTCCCGACGACGAGATCAAGCCGATCGTCGCCCGCGCCGAGGAGGCGTTCTCCGAGGAGGAGGCCGCGGAGGCGGTGGAGGAGGTCGTCGAGGAGGCGATCGCCGAGGTCGCGCTCGAGGATGCCGTTGCCGCCGTCGCCATCGACGAATCGGCCGAATCGACCGTCGAGGCGGCCGTCGAGGCCGAGATCGAAGCCGAGGAAGAGGAGGACGCCGAGGAGGCGATCCTCGCAGCCGCGGCCGAGGAGACGATCGAGGAGGAGGCCGAGGCCGCCGAGGACGAACAGCGGATCGAGGAGGTCGCCGTCATCGACGCCGTCGCCGAGGACAACGCCGAGGAGGATCTCAGCGAGGTCCTCGCCGAGGAAGAGGTTGTCGAGGAGGCCGAGGAGCTGACCGAGGTCGCCACCGAAGAGGAGCCCGCCGAGGGCTCGGAGGCATAACGAAGAGTTCGACATGGCGAAGCAACGTGTTCACGAGATCGCAAAGGCCCTGGGACTGGAGAGTTCCAAGGTCATCGACGCCCTGAAGGCCTCTGGAGTCGAGGTCAAGACGGCGTCGTCGAGCGTTGATCAGGCGACCGCGCTGAAGGCGCTGGCCGCCGCCGGGGCGCTGCCAAAGAAGAAGCCCGTCGCCGCGAAGAGCGCCGTCGGTGCCAAGTCGGCTTCCGGGTCCGCCGCGAAGAAGTCCACCGCTCCCGCCAAGCGCCCCGCGCCGGCCGCTCAGGCCAACGACACGGGCAAGAAGCGCCGCCGCGTAGTGATCGATTCCCAGGCCGCCCGCCGCGACCACATGTCGCAGGGGCCGCCCCAGCGGCCGCCACGACGCCGCGGCCGCCGCCGCCGGCCCGCTTTCGACGAGTCGCCGGAGCTGAAGACGCTCAGCACCGACGAGCCGGAGGCGCTCAACGTCAACTCGGGCGCGACGGTCCGCGAGGTCTCCGAGACCTTCGGCGTCAGCAGCGCCGAGGTGATCAAGAAGCTGATGCAACTCGGCGAGATGGCGACGCTCACGCAGACGCTCACCGACGAGACCGTCGTCGCGCTGGCCGAGGAGTTCGAGCAGAAGGTCGAGATCCTCCACGCCGGCGACGAGGTCGACGACGAGCCCGCGTTCGAGGACGACGAGGCCGATCTCGTCCTTCGTCCCCCCGTCGTGACCGTGATGGGACACGTCGACCACGGCAAGACTTCGCTGCTCGACGCGATCCGGACCACCGAGGTCGCAGCGGGCGAGGCGGGCGGCATCACCCAGCACATCGGCGCCTACCAGGTTCACCAGGAAGGCCGGACGATCACCTTCCTCGACACCCCGGGCCACCAGGCCTTCACCGCCATGCGAGCGCGCGGCGCCAAGGTCACGGACGTCGCGATCGTCGTCGTCGCCGCCGACGACGGTGTCATGCCGCAGACGGTCGAGGCGATCGACCATGCGAAGGCTGCCGACGTTCCCGTGATGATCGCCGTCAACAAGATCGACAAGGAGGGCGCGACCCCCGAGAAGGTCCGCGGCGAGCTCGCCAACCTCGGCCTGCAGCCCGAGGACTGGGGCGGGGAGACCGTCTACTGCGACGTCTCCGCGAAGACCCACGAGGGCCTCGAGAACCTCCTGCACATGATCCTGCTCGTCACCGAGCTCGAGGATCTCAAGGCGAATCCCGATACCGAGGCCTCCGGGACCGTGATCGAGTCCCACCTCGACCCGGGCCGCGGCTCCGTGGTCACGATCCTCGTCCAGCGCGGGACCCTGAACGTCGGCGACTCGATCGTCGCCGGCTCGCAGTGGGGTCGCGTCCGGGCGATGCACGACTTCACCGGCACCAGAATCCAGTCCGCCGGACCCGGCGAGCCGGTCGAGGTGCTCGGCTTCGACGGAGTCGGCGAGGCGGGCGAGCGGGCCCAGGTCGTCGAGAACGACCGCCGCGCCCGCCAGCTCGCCGGCGAGCGCTCGATCCGGCTCAAGACGGAGGCGCAGGCCCGCCGCAATGCCCGGCGGATCACCCTCGAAGACGTCTTCTCGAAGGCGAAGCAGGGGGAGATCAAGCAGATCAATCTGCTCGTCAAGGCGGACGTCTCCGGATCCCTCGAGGCCCTCCAGGACGAGATCGCCAAGCTTCCGCAGGACGAGGTCGCAGTCGACGTCGTCCACGCCGCCGCGGGCGGCATCAACGAGTCCGACGTGATGCTCGCGGCCGCCTCCGACGCGATCGTGATCGGCTTCAACGTGCGGCCCCTGGCCGACGCGAAGCGGGCCGCCGCCAGCGAGGGCGTCGAGATCCGCACCTACTCGGTCATCTACAAGATCACCGAGGAACTGCGCGCCGCGATGGAGGGCATGCTCGATCCCGACGAGGTCGAGCGGTCGCTCGGCGAGGCCGAGATCCTCGAGCTCTTCAAGGCATCCAAGATCGGCACGATCGCCGGCTCCAGGGTCACCGAGGGCAAGATCACCCAGGGGGCCGAAGCCCGGCTCGTCCGCGACGGCACGGTCGTCTGGACCGGCAAGATCGCCTCGCTGCGCCGTTTCAAGGACGACGTGCGCGAGGTCGAGGAGGGCCAGGAGTGCGGGATCACGCTCGACGGCTTCCAGGACACCAAGGTCGGCGACGTGCTCGAGGTCTTCGAGACCACGCAAGTGGAGAAGACGCTCGAATAGCAAGGAACCTCCCAGCGCTCTTCCCGCCGACCCCTCCCGGCTATAGTCGCACCTGATGGCCGTATCGCGAATGCGACGCGTCAACGGGGTCATGCGAGAGGTAATCGGAGCGACGATCGGGGCGGAGCTACAGGACCCTCGGATTGGATTCGTGACCGTCACCGCAGTAGACACCAGCCCCGATCTGAGGACCGCACAGGTCCACGTCAGCGTGCTCGGCACCGACGAGGAGAAGGAGGCGACGCTGCAGGGCCTGCGGGCCGCGCACGGCGTGATCCAGAAGGCGATCTCCAGCCAGCTCCGCATGAAGCGGACCCCGAGCCTCAAATTCGTCTACGACGACTCCGTCGAACGCGCCGACCGATTGACCAGGATGATGGACTCTTGAGCCGGTCGGCGAACGGCACGGGCTCCGAGCTCGGTCTGGCGATGGACGAGATCGTCACGGAGCTCTCGACCTCGGAGCGGTTCCTGATCACCACCCACGAGGGCCCCGACGGCGATGCCCTCGGCTCGACCCTCGCCCTGCATCAGTCGCTCACCCAGCTCGGGCGGGACTCGGTCATGTTCCTGGCCGAGAAGGAGTTCCCGCTTCCCATCGAGTACCGCTTCCTGCCGCTTCAGGAGGTCTTCCACGAACCCCCGGCGGACCTCTCCGACCGGACGGTGATCTTCCTCGACTGCGGCAACATCGACCGGATGCCGATCGACTGGCTTCGCGATGGCCGACGGATGCTCAACATCGACCATCACCACGACAACACCCGCTTCGCCGACGTCAACCTGGTGGACGTCGGCGCCTCCTCCACGGCCGAGATCGTCTTCGAGATCGTCAAGCGCCTCGGCGTCGAGCTGACCGAGTCGATCGCCCAGGCCCTGTACGTGGGTCTGATCACCGACACCGGCATGTTCATGTATGAGAACACGGACGCCCGGACCCACCGGGTTGCCGCCGAGCTGATCGAATCCGGAGTCGATGTGAACGGGATCTTCCGGCGCCTTTACGAGCGCGTTCCGGAGGCGAAGCTGAAGCTGATCGCGCGGGCGCTCGGCCGGATCGACAGGCGCCTGGACGGCGCCCTCTCGACCACGTATCTGTCGGCGGAGGACTATGCGGCGACCGGTGCGGACGAGACCTTGACCGAGGGAATCATCGACTTCGTCCGCGGCATCGAGGGTACTTCGGTGGCCGCCGTCGTCCGCGACAAGCCCGACAGTCAGCGGGAGGCCCGCAAGGTCAGCCTGCGCTCGACAGACGGCTCCGTCGACGTCTCCCTCATCGCCCGCAAGATGGGCGGTGGCGGGCATCGCCGCGCCGCCGGGTTCTCGACCGATCAGAGCTACGACGAACTCGTCGAGTTTCTCAGCGACGAGACGCGCGCCGGGCTTGCCTGACCACTCGCCACCCGCGCCGCGTTCGGGGTTCATCTGCAGCGACAAACCGGCGGGGGTGACCTCCCACGACGTCGTCGCCCGCTACCGCCGGGAGCTGGGCCTGAAGACCGGCCACGCCGGGACCCTCGACCCATTCGCCACCGGCCTTCTCGTCGTCCTGCTCGGCTCCGCCACACGCCTGCAGCGCTACGTGCTGGGACTGCCGAAGACCTACGTCGCAACCGCCCGGTTGGGCTGGACCTCGACGACCGGCGATCCCGACGGCGAGCTGTCGCAGACGGGCCGCGTACCGGCACCGGAGGACCTGCGACTGCCGACGGGCCGGATCATGCAACGTCCACCGATGACGTCCGCGGTCCGCGTCTAGGGCGAGCGCCTCTACAAGAAGGCGCGACGCGGCGAGGATGTGGATCGACCCGAGCGGGCTGTCGAGATCTACCGAGCCGACCTGATCGGGACCGGCGACGGGACGGCGACCTTCGAGATCGAATGCTCGGCCGGCACGTACGTCCGGACGCTGATCGAGGAGCTCGAGGACGCCTACTGCGAGTCGCTGCGCCGAATCGCGGTCGGCGGCCTGTCGCTGCCCGCGGAGGGCGACGACCCGGAGCGGATCCGGCCGCCGGACGAGCTCGTCGAATACCTGCCCGCGGTGGAGCTCGACGCCGATTCGGAGCGGCTCGTCCGCAACGGGATCAGGATCGAGGCGCCCGAGCCGGCCGCCGCGGCGGGGGACGGGCCGGTGCGGCTGATCGGCCCCGACGGGCTCGTCGCGGTGGCGCGAATCGGCGCCGGCCGGCTGGTCACCGAGGTCGTCCTGCCACGGCAGGACGACGCAAGCGCCGCGAACTGATTGAGTTAGGAGCGGCACCCCGCCTCACCAACTGATGCACGTCAAGGTCACAGATCTCAACGACGCCGAGCTGCGCACACGCAAGATCGCGATCGGCAGCTTCGACGGCGTCCACGTCGGCCACCGCAAGGTGATCGAGGGCGCCGACACGGTCCTGACGTTCGAGCCGCACCCGCTCTCGGTGATCCACCCCGAGGCCGCGCCGAAGCTGATCATGCCGTTCCCGGTCAAGCGCGACGTGATCGAGGGCCTCGGCGTCGAGGAGCTCGTCGTGATCCCGTTCGATCGCGAGTTCTCGTCGATCGCCCCGGAGGACTTCTGCACGCGGATCCTCGTCGAGACGCTCGGGGCCGAGCAGGTGCGGGTGGGGGAGAACTTCCGATTCGGCGCCAAGGCCAAGGGGACGCCCGAGCTGCTCGCCTCACGCGAGGAATTCGACACCACCGTGGTCCCGCTCGTCGAGGTCGGTTCCGAGACGGTCTCCTCGACGCGGATCAGGGCGCTCGTCGCAGCCGGAGACGTCGCCACCGCACAGCGCTGCCTCGGCTCGCCGTTCATGTATGAGGGGGAGGTCGTCTCCGGCGACAGGCGCGGGCGCACCCTCGGCTTCCCGACCGCGAACATCGTTCCTGACGAGCATTACGTGTACCCGGGGTACGGGATCTACGCGGCGTTCGCGAACGGTTTGCCGGCGGCGGTCAACGTCGGCGTCCGGCCGACCTTCGAGAGCGGCCGCGGCGTCCTCATCGAGACGCACATAATCGACCACGACGAGGACCTCTACGGCAAGCAGCTGCGCGTGGCATTCGTGGAGCGCCTGCGCGGTGAGAAGCGCTTCAACGGGGTCGAGGAGCTCGTCGGGCAGATGCAGCGAGATGTCGAGGAAGCCCGTGAGGTCTGTGCTACCTTCTCGCGTCCCTGAGGCGCCGCACCAACGCTGACGCGCCCCCCTTATGCTTGAAAGAGACTTATGTCGCTGACCAAAGACAAGAAGGCTGAGCTGGTCGACAAGTTCGGCCGCGACGACGCCGACACCGGATCCACCGAGGTCCAGGTCGCGCTGCTGACCGCACGGATCAACGAGCTCACCGAGCACCTCCGCACGCACAGCAAGGATCATCACTCCCGGCGCGGCCTGCTGATGCTGGTCGGTCGCCGGCGCCGCCTGCTGCGGTACCTCGAGCGCACGGACCTCGAGCGGTACCGGACCCTGGTCGGGGACCTCGGCCTCCGCCGCTAGCCCCCGGCCGGCCGCCACACCGGTGCGAGCATGATCGAGCCGGGAGCAGAAGCGCCGGGCTTCACCCTCGCCGATCAGGACGGCAGGGACGTCTCGCTGTCCGACTTCGCCGGACGCCGTGTCGTCCTCGCGTTCTACCCACTCGACTTCAGCCCGGTCTGCACCGACCAGCTCTCGATCTACGAGGAGGTCCGGCCCGACATCGAGTCGCGGGACGCGTCGCTCGTCGGAATCAGCGTCGACTCGCAGTTCTGTCACGCGGCGTTCCGGGAGGCCATCTCCGTGAACATCCCATTGCTCGCCGACTTCGAGCCGAAGGGAGCCGTGGCGTCCGCCTACGGCGCCTACCTGCCCGACTGGGGCCACTCGAACCGGTCACTGGTGCTGGTCGGTCCCGATGGTGTCGTCCGCTGGTCCTACGCGACCGAGACCGCGCTCGAGATCCCCGGTGCGAATCTGATCTTCGACGCGCTCGACGCCGCCTGAGGCTGATTCCATGCCGGCAACTCCCTCACTCGGGAGCGCCCCCGTCCCGGCGCCCGACGAGGCCGATCACCTACGGGGGAGCGGCCCGGAGGCGACCGTCTACCTCGACCTGGCCTGCCCGCGCTGCGCCGGGATCTGGTCACGGATCGCCGAGCTGCGACTGCAGCTCTGCGTGCGCCATTTCCCGATCGCCAGCAAGCGGCCGCGCTCGCCGTTCCTGCACGCCGCCGCCGAGGCGGTGGCACATCAGTCCGAGGAGGCCTTCTGGGAGTTCTGGGACTCGCTGCTGCGCGATCGGGCTCACACCGACGATCCCCATCTGTGGGATCGCGTCACGGCGCTCGGCCTCGACCTCGATCGCTTCGAGGCCGATCGCCGCTCTGCGGAGGTCGAGGCCCGCGTGCGTCGCGACTTCCGCAGCGGCATCAGGGCCGGGGTGACGGGCACCCCGTCGGCGTTCGCGGCGGGGGCGCCCGTCGAGGGAGACCTCCTCGCCGGCCTCCGGGCGCTCGCCTGACCCGGCGCTGCCGCGGCACACGCCGGTTTCCGGCATCTGTAACCTCCCGCCGGATAAATCAATCCGAATCATTCGGGTCGTCACCTCGCGGGTCACAGATTTCCCGCGCCATCAACGGAAGCGACGGCCCCGGAAGGAAAAACGAATAAATGACTATGTTTGACGTTAAGAGCGTCTCCGTGGAGATCGGCGGGGAAGAGATCTCCTTCGAGACCGGCAAGCTCGCCCGCCAGGCGAGCGGTGCGGTAGTCGTCCGCAGCGGCGAGACGATGGTTCTCTGCACCGCAACGATGGGCAACCTCCGCGACGTGGACTTTCTCCCCCTCACCGTGGACGTCGAAGAGCGGCACTACGCCGTCGGCAAGATCCCCGGCTCCTACTTCCGCCGCGAGGCGCGCGCCGGTGAGAAGGCCACCCTCACCGCACGGATGATCGACCGGCCGCTGCGGCCGCTCTTCCCGAAGGGCTGGCACTTCGAGACGCAGCTCGTCTCGACCCCGCTCTCGGTCGATCAGGTTCACCCCTACGACATCCTCGCCATGAACGGCGCCTCCGCGGCGCTGGCGATCTCGCCGGTTCCGGTTCAGGAGCACGTCGGCGCGGTCCGCGTCGGCAAGCTCGACGGCGATTTCGTCGTCAACCCTCCCGAGGAGCAGCACGAGAACCTCGAGATGGACCTGATCGTCTCCGGCTCCAAGGACGCGATCCTGATGGTCGAGTGCGGTGCCGAGAACGTCACCGAGGCCGAGGTCCTGGATGCCCTCGACATCGCTCACGCCGAGATCAAGAAGCTCGTCGGCGCGATGGAGGAGCTCCAGAAGATCGCCGGCAAGGAGAAGCTCGTCATCGAGGCCCCCTCGATCGACGAAGCGCTGCTCTCGCAGATCCGCGACACGCATCAGACCGCAATCGACGAGGCCACGAGCGTCCCCGAGAAGCTCGCCCGCCAAGAGGCGATCGAGGCGATCAAGGACGCGGTCCTCGCGCAGTACGCGCCCGATACGGGTGACGACGACGCCGACTCGGCTCGTCGCTCCGAGGTTTCGGCCGCGTTCGGTTCGATCGAGAAGTCGACGATCCGCAAGCGCATCGCGGTGGACAAGAAGCGTCCCGACGGTCGCGCCCAGGACGAGATCCGTCCGATCGAGACCGAGGTCGACATCTCACCTCGCGTGCACGGCTCGGCTCTGTTCACCCGCGGCGAGACGCAGATCCTCTCCAACGTGGCGCTAGGCACCACGCGGATGGACATGCGCCTCGACAACCTCGGGCTGCAGGAGACGAAGACGTTCTTCCACCACTACAACTTCCCGCCCTACTCGGTCGGTGAAGCTGGGTTCATGCGCGGTCCGAAGCGCCGGGACATCGGTCACGGCGCGCTCGCCGAGCGCGCCCTGTCGCCGACGATCCCGAGCGTCGAGGACTTCCCGTACGTGACCCGTGTGGTCTCGGAGACGCTGGAGTCGAACGGCTCCTCGTCGATGGGTTCGGTCTGCGCCTCCTCGATGGCCCTCCAGGCAGCAGGCGTACCGGTGTCCGCACCGGTCGCCGGCGTCGCCATGGGTCTGATCAAGGAGGACGAGCACGTGATCGTCCTGACCGACATCGCCGGCGTCGAGGATCACCTCGGCGACATGGACTTCAAGGTCGCCGGCACCGAGGAGGGCATCAACGCCCTGCAGATGGACATCAAGATCACCGGAGTGACCTTCGACATCCTGCGCGAGGCGCTGGAGCAGGCCCGTCAGGGTCGTCTCTTCATCCTCGGCAAGATGGCTGAGGCCATCGACGGCCCGCGCGACCAGCTCAGCCCGACCGCTCCGCGGATCGAGTCGATCAAGATCGATCCGGAGAAGATCGGCGCCGTCATCGGTAAGGGTGGCGAGACGATCCGCGGCCTGTCCGAGGAGTTCGAGGCCCAGATCGACGTCGAGGACGACGGGACGATCCGGGTCTACGCCGCCAACGGCGAGCTCGTCGAGGGCTGCATCAAGCAGATCGAGGCGATGACCCGCGAGGCGGAGGTCGGCGACACGTTCAAGGGTAAGGTCGTCAAGACCACGACCTTCGGCGCGTTCGTCGAGCTCGTCAAGGGCACCGACGGCCTCCTGCACATCTCGGCCGTCAAGCCGGGCGAGCGGGTCGAGACCGTCGAGGACGTGCTCAGCCAGGGCGACGAGCTGGACGTGACCGTGGTCGAGGTCGACCGCGAGCGCGGCCGGATCGGCCTGCGTCGATCCGACGACCCGCAGGTCGTCGGTAAGAGCAAGGAGGAGCTCGCGGCCGTCGGCAGCGGCGACCGTGGCCCGCGTGGCGGCGGCGGTGGCGGCGGCGACCGTGGCGGCCGTGGTCGTGATCGCGGCGGACGCGGCGGCGACCGTGGTGGCCGTGGCGGCGAGCGCCGTCGGCGCGATTAGGAAACTCCGTATGACCCTTCCCGAAGGCGTCGAGCTGACCGAGCTGGACGGCGGCCTCAAGGTCGTCACCGAGGTCGTCCCCTCGGTTCGCTCCGTCGCCCTCGGGCTCTGGGTCAAGACGGGATCACGTGACGAGACGCCGGCTCAGGCCGGCGTCTCGCATTTCCTCGAGCACCTGCTGTTCAAGGGCACGAAGCGCTACTCGGCGATCGAGATCTCCGAGTACTTCGACGCCCTCGGCGCGGCGACGAACGCCGCGACGAGCAAGGAGACCACCCAGCTCTACTCCCGATTCCTCGATGAGCACACCGAGAAGGCTCTCGACCTGCTCGCGGAGATGTTCCTGAAGCCGACCTTTCCCGACATCGACTCCGAACGCCAGGTGGTGATCGAGGAGATCGCGATGTACGAGGACGAGCCCTCCGATCGGGTCCACGACGTGCTCTCCGACGCCATCTACGGCGACACGCCCCTCGGTCGCCGGATCCTCGGTACCGCCGAAGTGATCGGCTCGGTGCCCATTCCCGACATCGCCGCATACCACGACGCCCGCTACGTGAGCTCCAACATCGTCGTCTCGGCAGCCGGCAGCCTCGAGCACGAGGCGATCGTTGAGCTCGTCGGGCGGTATCTGCAACCCGCGCACGGCGCGGTCGATCCCTCCAACGGCGGCCCGCCCGAGCCGGGCGGCAGGCTGCGGTTCTACCCGAAGGAGACCGAGCAGTACCACATCTGCTTCGGGGCGCCCGGGATCAGCCGCAGCGACGACCGGCGCTACGCGCTCAACGTCATGGACACGATCTTCGGCGGCTCGAGCTCCTCCCGGCTGTTCCGAGAGGTGCGCGAAAAGCGCGGCCTCGCCTACTCGGTCGGCTCCTACTCGTCCCAGTTCGCCGACCAGGGCACCGTCGCGATGTACGTGGGCACGCGCGAGGACAATGTCGCCGAGGCCTGCGAGATCATCGGCCGTGAGCTCGCATCGCTGCGCGCGGACGGTGTCAGCGCCGACGAGCTCGAACGCGCCAAGGAACACGTCAAGGGGCGCAGCGTGCTGGTCATGGAGTCGACCTCCTCACGGATGAGCCGCAACGGGTCCGCGGCGCTCTTCGATCTGCCGCTGCTCGGGATCGACGACATCATCGCCAAGATCGACGCGGTCACGATCGATGACGTTGCCGCCCTCGCCGAGGAGCTCTACGCGCCCGAGAACATCTCGGCCGCATGCATCGGCGCCGACGAGGACTGTTTCCGCAAGGCCGTCGCCCCCGTCAGCGAAGCGCTCATTTCCTAGCCGCCCGCGGCAGGCCTGCGGAGCCGGATCGGACCGGCTCCGCACAACGACCCGCTCAGCGAAAGCGCGCGACGGCGAAGTCCGAGCTCGAGGTCCCGGCCCCGAGGCCGACCGCGAGCACCCGGGAAGCGGCGTCGACGGCGACGCCCTGGACGCCCTCGACGCCGGCGCCGAGGGCAGCCGTGATCGTGCCGTCGTCCCCGAAGGCGCGATCCGGCCTGCCGTTCGGCTTCAGCCTGGCGAGCGCCCAGTCGTTGACACCCTGGACCCGGACCGATCCCGCGACGACCACGCGCCCATCGCCGTCGACCACGATCGAACTCGGGCGGGCCTCGCTCGGCCCGAACCGGATGAATCGCCTGCCGTCGCCGCTGAAGGACCGGTCGGCCCGGCCCCGCGGCGTCACCCTGCCGACCGCGAAGTCGTCGTCGCGGTGCGGCCCGCAAGCGCATGTCGCGGCGATCGTCGGCCGCCCCGATCCGTCGACGGCGAGGTCCGCGGCAGCGCCGCCCATGCGCCCGAGCGGCAGGGCGACCCCATGGTCTCCGAAGCCCCGGTCGATTCGGCCCGCCGCCGAAGTCCGGCGCACGGCCGCGACGGTGCGGCCGCGTCCGTTCGGGCGCGACGACCCCGCGAGCAGGAGGCGACCGCGACGATCGATCGCGATCGAGGTGTAGGCGTCGCGTCCGACCTTGCCGAAGGACCTGATGCCATCCCCGCCGAAGTCGGGATCGGGCAACCCTCCCTGGGTGAACCTGAGGAGCATCGGCCGAAAGCCCTTGTTGCCGGTCGCCGCGCCGATGACGATGGTGCGACCCTCCCCGTCGATGGCGAGGTCGTAGGCGTTGCTGAGAATGCCGGGGTGCAGGATCGTCAGGCCGCCGCTGCCGAAGGCCGGGTCCGGGGACCCGTCGCCGAGGAGCCGCGCGACGCCGATGCTCGAGGTCGAGCCGTCGAACGTCGTGATCGTCCCCGTCACGACGATCCGCCCGAAGGCGTCGACTGCGACGGCCGCCGCCGCCTGGTTGACGAAGCCGAAATCGACGAGCGTCCTGCCGTCGCCGGAAAACGAAGGGTCGGGTGAGCCGTCGGAGAGGTACCGGGCGACCCCGAACCCGGCCACGTGGGGACGGTCCGGGTCGCCGAGATCGCCGAAGCCCGCCGCGATCACGGTGCCGCCGGCGCCGGTCGTGACGGCATTCGCCCCGTCCTCGCCGCCGGTGAAATCCGTCAGGACCAGGCCCGTGCCGCCGAAGGCCGGATCGAGCGGCGTGGCGGGGCTCGCGGGCGCGGACCCGCTCAACGGCCCGAGCAGAAGCGCCACGACGACGCCGGCGCAGAAGCCGGCGCGAGCCCGGGGGTTCCTCGTATGCTGACGCCGCATGCCTGAGCCGATCCTAGTTGCAGTCGCGGGTGCCGCGGGCCGGATGGGTGCGACGGTGTGCGAGGCCATCGAGGCCGCCGAAGGGCTCGAGCTGAGCGGCAGGGCCGACCCCTCCCTCGGCGTGGAACTGGGCGAGGTCCTCGACGGCGCCGACGTGGTCGTCGATTTCACGGTGCCCGATCAGGCCCTGCCGAACGCGCACAAGTGCCTGCACGCGGGCGTCAGCGTCGTCATCGGCACGACCGGCTTCGATCTCGAGAAGCTCCGCAAGTGCGCGACCGACCACTGGGACGGCGGCGCCGGCGGGCGGGCGTTCGTGGCTCCCAACTTCGCAATCGGGGCCGTATTGATGATGGAGCTCGCGCAGCGCGTCGCCGAGTTCATGCCCGAGGTCGAGATCATCGAGCTGCACCACGACCGCAAGATCGACAGGCCCTCGGGAACGGCTGCCCGCACCGCCGAGCTCCTCGAGGCGGCGGGCGCGCACGTCCACGAGCCGATCCACTCGATCCGGCTGCCGGGGTTGGTGGCCCATCAGGAGGTTCTCTTCGGGGGCGAGGGCCAGACCCTCTCGATCCGCCACGACTCGATCGATCGCAGCTCCTTCATGCCGGGGGTCGTGCTCGCGTGCCGCAGGGTCGGATCGCTGCCGGATCCGCTCACCGTCGGGCTCGAAGGCCTGCTGGTCAACTAGGCTGCCGCGGCACCCACCAGGAAGGATCAGGACCTTGAGCGACGATCTTGCACGTATGGACGCCACCGCCCAGGCGGAGCTCGTCAGCTCCGGCGAGGCGACGCCGGCCGAGCTCATGGATGCCGCAATCGCCCGCGCCGAGAAGGTCAACCCGGAGATCAACGCGATCATCCACGATCTCTCCGACTCCGGCCGCGAGAAGGCCGCGGGCGACGTCCCCGACGGGCCCTTCAAGGGCGTTCCGTTCCTGCTCAAGGATCTCGGCGCGGCGAACGCCGGCGAGCCGCTCAACATGGGGATGCAGCTGCTCAAGGACGCGAACTTCACCTCGCCGGTGGACACGATCCTCGCCCAGCGATTCCGCGAGGCGGGCCTGATCACCTTCGGCAAGACGAACACCCCCGAGCTCGGCATCGTCGCAACGACCGAGCCGAAGGCCTGGGGCGCCAGCCGTAACCCCTGGGACACCTCGCGGACGCCCGGTGGATCGAGCGGCGGCTCCGGCGCGGCCGTTGCCGCCGGCATCGTGCCGATGGCCCACGCCAACGACGGCGGTGGCTCGATCAGAATTCCGGCCTCCAACAACGGCCTCGTCGGCCTGAAGCCGACCCGGCAGCGGATCAGCGAGGGGCCGATGATCGGCGACAACATGTCCGGCGTGACCGTCGAGCTCTGCGTCTCGCGCTCCGTGCGGGATACGGCCCGCCTGCTCGACGCGGTCCACGGCTCGGCGCCCGGTGACCCCTACGTCGCGCCCGCTCCACTGCGCCCCTACGTGGAGGAGCTGACCGACGAGAGCGGCGGCCTGCACGTCGGGATCATGACCAAGCCGGCGATCGACGGGCTCGAGGTCGAGGCGCCCTGCCTGGAGGCGGTCGCCAAGGCGGCCAAACTGATCGAGGGGCTCGGACACGACATCGACGAGGGATCGTTCCTCGACTGGATGCCGGACGCCGAGGGCGGGCCCGACATCGAGGACAGCTTCATAACGAGATGGGCTGCCGGCCAGGCGGCCACGCTCGCTCAGCTCGGGATGCTGATCGGGCGCGAGGTCACGGCCGACGACGTCGAGCCGCTGACCTGGGAGATGGCTCGGATCGGCACCGAGCGGACCGGCGGCCGCTACCTCATGGACGTGGCCATCCATCAGGCGATGACGCGCATGATCGCGGGCTGGTTCGACTCCGGCTATGACCTGCTGCTGACCCCGACGATGGCCGAGGTGGCGCCGCCGCTCGGCGTCATCGACACCGCGGCCCCCGGCCTGGAGGCCTTCGACCGCTGCCTCGGATCCGGGGCCTTCACGGCACTCTTCAACATCACCGGGCAGCCGGCCGTATCGGTGCCGCTGCACTGGACCGAGGACGGGGTTCCGGTCGGCGTGCAGCTCGTCGCTCCGTTCGGGCGCGAGGACCTCTGTTTGCGGATCGCAGCGCAGCTCGAGCGGGCCGCCCCGTGGGCCGACCGCACGCCGCCCGTCTTCGCGGGCTGACCAACAGGTACCTTTGGCCATAGATGAGTGAGTTCGGCGGCCTACTGACCGCGATGGCGACGCCGTTCGACGGCGATGGCGGGGTCGACTTCCCGGCCGCGGCGAAGCTCGCTTCGTACCTGCTCGCCAACGGCTCCGACGGCCTCGTCGTCGCCGGCAGCACCGGCGAGGCGGCGACGCTCGACGACACCGAGCAGATCGATCTGCTCAAGGCGGTCAGGGCGGAGGTGGGGGAGGGAGTCCTGCTGGTCTGCGGATCAGGTACGAACGACACCCGCCATTCCGTCGCCCTGACCAGAGCCGCCGATGCCGCGGGCGCCGACGCCATGCTCGTCGTGACGCCGTATTACAACAAGCCGAACCCGGCCGGGATGCGAGCGCACGTGGAGGCCGTCGCCGCGAGCACCGAGAAGCCGATCATCCTCTACAACATCCCCGCCCGGACCGTCATCAACGTGCCGCCGGACCAGCTGGCGGACCTGGCCACGATCGACAACGTCCACGCCGTCAAGCAGGCCAACAACGACGACCTGGGCCCGATCGAGGGCCTCGAGGTCCTCGCCGGCAACGACGACGTATTCCTCCGCTGTCTCGAGCTCGGTGGGACGGGCGGAATCTGCGTCGCATCCCACATCGTCGGGCCGCGGATGGCCGAGATCATGAACCTCTTCACGGCCGGTGATGCCGACGCGGCCAGGGAGCTCAATGCTTCCCTGGAGCCGCTGTTCGAAGCCCTCGCGGTCACCACCAACCCAATTCCAATCAAGGGAGCACTGCAAATGCTTGGTATCTGTTCAGAACGAATGCGGCTGCCGATGGTGCCGCTCGACGACGGCCAGCGAGCCGTCGTCCGCGACGCCCTCGAGAACTCGGCCTCGAGGTTGTCGCGTGAGTCGCGGCAAGCTGCGGATCCTGCCACTCGGCGGGCTCGGCGAGATCGGCAAGAACATGACCGTCGTCGAGTACGGCGGCAGGATCGTCATCGTCGACACGGGGCTGATGTTCCCGACGGCGGAGATGCTCGGGATCGACCTCGTCCTGCCGGATTTCTCGTACCTGCGGGATCGCATCGACGACATCGACGCGATCGTGCTCACGCACGGCCACGAGGATCACGTCGGCGCCCTGCCGTACGTGCTCCGCGAGATCGGGATTCCCCGGCGATCTACGGCGGTCGGCTGACGATCGGCATGGTCCGGTCGAAGCTGGAGGAGCACAAGCTCCGTGACGTCCCGCTGCGCGACCTCGAGCCGGGCACGATCGAGAGGGCCGGCGCCTTCGGTGTCGAGATGATCCACATGTCGCACTCGATTCCCGACGCCTGCGCCGTCGCGATCCACACCGAGCTCGGAAGGATCCTGCTCACCGGCGACTACAAGTTCGACCAGACGCCCGTCGACGGCAACCCGGCCGACTTCGCCCGGCTCGCAACGCTGGGGGCGGAGGGGCTCCTCTGCCTCTGTGGAGATTCCACCAACGCGGACCGGCCCGGCGTGGCGACCTCCGAGTCCAGCGTCGGCCCAGCGCTCCTGGAGACCTTCTCGCGTGCGACGGCAGGATCATCGTCACGTGCTTCGCCTCGAACGTTCATCGCGTTCAGCAGGTCGTCGACGCCGCCGATGCGCTGGGCAGGAAGGTCGCGCTCGTCGGCCGCTCGATGCGAAAGAACTTCAACATCGCCTCCAACCTCGGCATCGCCAACGCACCCGAGGGTCTGTTGATCCAACCGCGCGAGATCGAGGACTTCCCGGACGAGGAGGTGATCGCGATCTCGACCGGCAGCCAGGGCGAGCCGCTCTCGGCCCTGCGGCGGATGGCTCACGGTGAGCACCGTGACGTCCAGCTCCACTCCGGCGACACGGTGGTGTTCTCGGCGACGCCCGTACCGGGCAACGAGCGTTCGGTCAACGAGACGATCGACCGCATCTTCGAGATCGGCGCCCGGGTGATCACGGCTGACGACGCGCCGATCCATGCCTCCGGCCACGGCTATCAGGAGGACATGAAGCTGATGCTCAACCTGACCCGGCCCAAGTACGTGATGCCGATTCACGGCGACTTCAAGCGCCTCCGGCTCCATGCCGGGCTCGCCGAGTCGGTCGGGGTCGATCCGAAGCGGATCTTCCAGTCCCGCAACGGCGTCCCACTCGAGATCGACGAGCAGGGGGCTGCGCTCGGCGACGACATCGGCGCCGGGATGATCTTCGTCGACGGCCTCGAGCTCGGCGAGCCCGACGACGCCGCCCTCCGGGACCGCCGCACGCTGTCGGCCGACGGCGTCGTGATCGTGGTCGCGACGGTCTCCTTCGAGGACAGCGAGGTCGCCGCCGACCCGGAGATCACCTTCCGCGGGCTGCCCTTCCGAGACGACGACAACTCCGAGCGCCTACTCGAGGAACTCGCCGACGCCGTCGAGGACAAGCTCGAGGATCTGCTCCGCGGCGGCACCAGGGAGCCGGCGCTGGTCCGCCAAGACATCCACGACGTCGTCGCGAAGACCGTCTACAAGCGCCTCAAGCGCCGCCCGATGGTCCTCCCGCTGGTCATCGAGGTGTAGGTAACTCCGACCGGATCCTCCGCTTCGCGTCCGCTCTGCTCGGCCTGCGCGAAGGTGATTGGCCGCTCGGCAGGGGCGTCTTAGATGACTCCGAGCAGATGCTCCGCTTCGCGTCCGCTCTGCTCGGGCTGCGCAGAAGGTGATGGCCGCTCGGCAGGGGCGTCTTAGATGACTCCGAGCAGATGCTCCGCTTCGCGTCCGCTCTGCTCGGCCGGCGCGGTGTTACCGCTCGGCAGGGGCGTCAGTTGAATGGTGGGGCGGTGGCGTCGGCGACGAAACTGCTCTCGGGGCGGACTATTCGCCCCCAGAGCAGTCTCGACCCTGAAGACGCCCCTCGGCAGGCGGGTGAACGGTGGCCGAGCGCCCCAGTCCTCCCCCTCCCAGCCCAAACCAACTTTCACCGGCCGCCGACCCCCACGGCAGGCCACGCCCACCTCAAAACCCCCTCGGGCCACCGCCCCATAAAAAGAGCCCGCCGGATCAGGGAGGGGGATCCGGCGGGCTTTGAATTGGCTCAGGCTGGCCAATCAGGTGCCGTTACGGTCGAACTTTGGGGGAGGACCGCAACGGCTGTTGTCTCGTCCGTAGGAGATATTCGACTGCGGATCTAAACAAACCCTCAAGCCATGTCAATTGTTCGCTCAAACTTGCTCAGCGGCGCTCTGGAGCGGCAGGCGGACGTCGAATGAAGCTCCACCGGCCTCGCTCTTGCCGGCCGTCACGGAGCCGCCGTGGGCGAGGGTGACGGCGCGGACGATCGAGAGTCCGAGGCCCGTACCGGTGCCGCTGCCCGACGCTCGGTCGGCGGGGCCGTGGCCACGGACGAAGCGGTCGAAGACCTGCGCCTCCATGCCCTCCGGTAGGCCCGGTCCGTCATCGCTGACCCGCAGATGGGCGAACCCGGAGTCCTCATCGAGCTCCAGCTCGATCGTCGACCCGGCCGGCGTGTGGCGGATCGCGTTCTCGAGGAGGTTGAGGACCATGCGGTGCAACTCGTCGGCGTTGCCGGTGACCGGGGCGGAGCCCGTGAGCCGAGCCACGAAGCGGTGCTCCGCCGAGACCGGTCTGACCTCCTCGAGAGCCTCCGAGGAGATCTGCGCCAGATCACACTCGTTACGGCGCCCGATGCGCCCGGCGTCGGCCCGTGCAAGGAGCAGCAGGTCCGCGACGAGGCGATTCATCCGCTTCGAGCTGCGCAGCGCCGAGGACACTGCGGCCATATCGTCCCCCGACCCGTCGCCGGGGCGCAACGAGTCCTCGAGCAGCTCGAGGTTGGCGAGGATGCTGGTCAGCGGGGTGCGAAGCTCGTGCGAGGCGTCGGCGACGAACTCCCGCTGCCGCTGGATCGTGCTCTCGGTCTCCGAGCGCGCCGCGTCGAGCTCGCGCAGCATCTGATCGAGGGTTCGCGCCAGCTCGGCGACCTCGTCGTCGCTCTCCGGCTCGGGAATCCGGCGTGACGGATCACGGGTCGTCGCGATCTCGCCGGCAGCCGCGGTCAGCGCCGAGATCGGACGCATCGCGCGATTCGCGACCGCCATGCCGGCGATCGCCGACAACAGCGTGCCGATCGCGACGCCCATGCCGAGGAAGAGCCAGAGCCGGCCGATCGTCGCGTCCACGGATGATTCCGGGCGGGCGTACTGGACGTAGAGCGGGGGAAGGTTGAGCGCGTTGCTGAAGAACGGCGCGCTGGCGACCTTCAGCGCGCCGACCGGAACAACCGCGGTCGGGTTCGGCAGCCCCAGGGACCTCGAACCGATCGGTGACGCCATTGTGCCGTCCGCGCTGACGACGCGAACCTGTGCGTCACCGGGGAAGGGGATATCGGTGATCGGGGGGTCGATCCTCAGTTGCCCACTGACCAGGGTCAGCTGGATTCGACCATTGGCCAGGGCCGAGGCGTTCGCCTGCAGGTCATTCTCGAAGTCGGCATGCAGGCGGTTGCTGACGAGGCGGCCGACGACGAGCGCGAACGCGATCAGGATCACGGCCGTCAGCGCGGCGGAGACCAGCGCGATTCGCGATCTGACCGGCCAGCGGCGGGTGCGGCGGTACATGCCCTTCAGCCCCGAGACCGGGTTGGGCCAGCTCATTCCGTCCTCACACTCTGACCACGTATCCCGCACCCCTCTTGGTGTGCAGGATCCGGTCCTCTCCTCCCTCTTCGAGCTTGCGCCGAAGGTTGCTGATGAACACGTCGATGGTGTTGGTCATCGAGGTCGGGTCGTAACCCCAGACCTCCTCCAGCAGCCGCTCGCGCGAGATCACCAGTCGTTCATTCCTCATCAGGAACTCGAGAAGCTCGAACTCACGATTGGTGAGATCGAGGACGCGCTCCCCGCGCGACACCTCCCGGGTTCCGGGGTTCAAGACGAGATCGCCGACGGTAAGCGAGGCGGTGCCGCGGGGTGGACGGCGGCGCAACAGGGCGCGCATCCGGGCGAGCAGCTCGGTCCGCTCGAACGGCTTCGCGAGGTAGTCGTCGGCCCCGGCGTCGAGTCCCTCGACGCGGTCGCCGGTGTCGGAGCGGGCGGTGAGGATGAGAATCGGGACGTCGCCGTCGGCGCGGAGCTTGCGGCAGACCTCGACGCCGTCGAGCTTCGGCAGGCCGAGGTCGAGGATGACGAGGTCGGGGACGAACTCGGAGGCCATCGTCAGCGCCTCCTCGCCATCGGCGGCCGTGCGCACCTCGTGACCCTCCTGGCGAAGGGAGCGGCGGAGGACGTCGGCGATGTCGTCGTCGTCCTCGACGACGAGAACGCGCCCGATCAGGTTGTCGGCATCAGTCATCGCGGCCGATTCTAAAGATCGGCCGGACCGGCTTCGCCGGTGCGAGCGCGGACGTGCAGAAACGGGCTGCCACAGGCACGGATCGCGCAGGGGACGGCAGGGCGGCGTCGAAGGGGTCGGCAGATGACAACCAAGCCAATCCTGCGTCCCAAGTCCAAGCCGAAGCCGCGCAGCCGCAAGCCCTCCTCGAAAAAGGGGAGGAAGCCAGCTGCGCGCAAGGCGTCGCCGGCCGTGCAGCGGCCGCGCGAGCTCGAGCAGCGCCATCTCGACCTGATCGGCCTCGGCATGATGGCGGCGGCCCTCTACCTCGGCTTCGTCCTCTACGCGGGCTGGGACGGCGGTCTCGGCGGCTCCGGGCTGGAGGTCGGCCTGACCTGGACGGCCGGCGCCGTCTCCTACGCGGCCCCGATGCTTCTCGCCGGCTGCGGGCTGGCGCTCGTGATCCGTCCGCTGATGCGCTACCCCGGGGCGATCAACGCCGGGGCGATCCTGCTCGTCGCCGGCCTGCTGCTGGCGTTCGCCGCCGAGACGGCGGGCCTGGGCCCGAACTCGCCGGCCCGCGGCGACATCTTCGATCCCGACTTCTTCACCGCTCACGGCGGCGTGCTCGGGGAGTCCCTGTACTGGGCTTCGACGACCCTCTTCCAGCGCGTCGGCGCCCACATCATCGCCGTCCTGATGATCCTGAGCGGGATTCTCCTGCTCAGCGGCAGGCCCCTGGTCAGCCTGCTCAGCTCCGGCGCCGAGGCGGCCGGGAGGGCCCGGGCCGCGACCGGGGAGATGGCCCGCACCGCCACCGCCAGGAGGGCGGCGTCCGACGACGATTTCCACGTCGGCGACGGCTGGACGACCCAGCACTTCCCCGGTGAGGAAGATGAGGCCGGCCCGGACGACGACTCGCTGACGATGCCGCTGGGCAACGAAGCCGAGACGAACGAATATGCCTTTGACGACGACGGCGGCGATGACGGGGTGGAGGACGAACCGGCCCTCGATGAGCCGGAACCGGTCCTCGAGGATCCGGAGCCCGTTGCCGAACCCGCGCCGGTCCCGGTCGAAACCGGGGACATCGAGATCTCGCGGACCCCGCAGGGGTCGAAGCGGGGCGGCATCACCGAGTCGGACGAGCTCGACTACAAGAACCCGCCGGCGAAGCTGCTCCGGCGCGGCAACGACGACCGCGACCGCGGCCCCGATCGCCGCGAGATGGAGAAGACGGCTCGCGCCCTGCTGGAGGTCCTCAGCCACTTCAAGATCGAGGCGAAGCTGATCGGCACCGTGACCGGCCCGCACGTCAGTCGTTACGAGCTGCAGCTCGCCCCCGGCACCAAGGTCGGCAAGATCGCCCAGCTCAAGGACGACCTCGCCTACGCGCTCGCTTCCACCGACATCAGGATCCTGGCGCCGATCCCCGGTAAGAAGGCCGTCGGCGTCGAGGTTCCCAACTCGCGCCGCAAGATGGTCCGCCTCGGCGACATCTATGGAGGCCGCCCCGACGGCGCCTCGCCGCTGCTCTCGTGGCTCGGCAAGGACATCTCCGGCCAGGCGGTCTCGATGGACCTCGCGAAGATGCCTCACGTCCTCGTCGCCGGTACGACCGGCTCCGGCAAGTCGGGCTCCGTCAACGCGATCCTCACCTCGATGCTCCTGCACGCCTCGCCGAACGAGCTGCGCCTCGTGCTCGTGGACCCCAAGCAGGTCGAGCTCAACCACTACGACTCGGTCCCGCACCTGCTGACTCCGGTCGTCACCAACGCCCGGGTCGCCGCCAACGTGCTCGAGAACCTCGTCGCGGAGATGGAGTCCCGCTACACGGTGATGGGCAAGGCTCGCGGTCGCAATCTCGAGGAGCTCAACAAGATCCGTGTCAAGCAGGGCGAGGCGCCGCTTCCGCACATCCTCTGCGTGATCGACGAGCTGGCCGACCTGATGATGGTGGCACCCGGTGAGGTCGAGGACTCGATCATCCGGCTCGCCCAGAAGTCCCGCGCGGTCGGCATCCACCTCCTGCTCGCCACGCAGCGCCCCTCGACCGACGTGATCACCGGCACGATCAAGGTCAACATCCCGGCGCGGATCGGCTTCTCGGTCGCCTCGCAGGTCGATTCCCGGGTGATCCTCGATCAGGGCGGCGCCGAGTCGCTGCTCGGTCAGGGCGACATGCTCTTCCGGCCGGTCGGTTCCTCGAAGCTGCAGCGGGTGCAGGGTGCATTCGTGACCGAGGAGGAGATCGCCAGGGTCGTCGCCTTCTGGGCCAAGCAGGGCGAGCCTCAGTTCGACCAGGATCTGCTCGTCGAGAAGCCGCCGGTCGATGTCGACGGCGACGGCGGTGGCGAGTTCTCGCCCGACGAGGACGCCCTGCTCGAGGACGCGGTTCGGATCTGCGTCGAGACCGACACGGCGTCGGTGTCGATGATCCAGCGGAGGCTTCGGGTCGGCTACACGCGGGCCGGGCGCCTGATCGACATGCTCGAGCGCCGTGGCGTCATCTCCGGGTACGAGGGCTCGAAGCCGCGGCAGGTGCTGATCGGACCGGCCGACGTGCCCCGCATCCTCGCCGGCACGGCCGCACCCGAGCCCGGCACCGAGGGCGCCGGGCTGGAAACCGTCCCGAGCTGATCTCGCCCACGACGGCGGCGGGTGCAGTGGTCCCCGATCGCGTCCTCGCAATACTGGAGCGCTGATGAGCCCTCACGACGAACCGAGCGGCGCCGCGATCGGTGCCACCCTCAAGGACGCGCGCCGCCGCCTCGGCATGGACATCAAGGAGGCGGAGGAGCGCACCAAGATCCGCACCAAGTACCTGCGCGCCCTCGAGGCCGAGGACTGGGAGGTGCTCCCGGCCCCCGCCTACGTGCGCGGCTTCCTGCGGACGTACGGGCAGATCCTCGGGCTCGACGGCGAGGTGCTCGCCGACCGCTACCGCCGCAGCTACGAGGAGCCCGCCGCGGCGGGACCCGCGGCCACCGAGCCGGTGCTCAGCAATCGCCGCCCTCCGGGGTCGAGACCGCCGTCGCGCAGCGGCCCGATCGTCGTGGTCGGCGGAGTGATCGTGGTTCTCCTCGTCATCCTGGCGATCATCGGCATCACCACCGGCGGCGACAACACCGGTGACGGATCCGGAGCCGCTCCCAAGGCCGCCAAGAAGAAGGCGGGCAACGGCAAGGCCAAGGACAAGTCCAAGGGCTCATCCGGACTCGTGCCGGTCGACCTGACCGTCGAGCCGCTCAGCGCCGTCAGGGTCTGTCTGGTCGGGGATTCCAAGAGCCCACTTATCGACTCCCAGGTGCTCTCCGAGGGGGCTCTGGAGCGCTTCAGCGGTGAGAAGACCTACCGCCTCGACCTCGCCGGCGGCGGTACCGTCAGACTTCAGGTCGGTGACGAGAAGCAGAAGCTGGTCGCCTCCGGCGATGCGAGCTTCACCGCCGACTCCAAGGGGATATCCGAGATCTCGTATGCAGGCCCGAACTGTCCATGAGCCTTAGGGCGGGGATCGTCGTGACCGGCACCGAGGTCCTGACCGGCAAGGTCACGGATCGCAACGGGCCCTGGGTCTCCGAGCGTCTCTTCGAGCTCGGCTGCGAGGTGGCCGAGATCGTCTGCGTCGGTGACCGCCCCGAGGACCTGCGGAACTCACTCGACTTCCTGCGCGACTCGGGTGTCGACCTGATCGTCACGACCGGCGGCCTCGGACCGACCGCCGACGATCTCACCGCCGAGATCGTCGCCCGCTTCAGCGGCCGGGAGATGGTTCTCGACGACGCCATGGAAAAGCGCATCGCCGAGATCGTCGCCGGCTTCGCCCGCCGCATGAAGTTCGACCCGGAGGGCCTGCGCGACGGCACCCGCAAGCAGGCCATGGTTCCCGAGGGGTCGGAGGCCCTCGACCCCGCCGGAACCGCACCGGGGCTCGTCGTCGAGACCGATGGCCCCGTCGTGATCGTGCTGCCGGGCCCGCCGCGCGAGCTCCAGGCGATGTGGCCTGCAGCCGTCGCCGCCGCTGCGGTCGCATCGAAGCTCGAGCGGGCCGAGAGCTACGCGGTCGAGACGATGAAGATGTTCGGGATCCCGGAGTCGACCCTCGCCAAGACGCTGCGCGAGATCGAGCGCGACATCGACCTGGCCCCGCTCGAGATCACGACGTGTCTGCGACGCGGATCCGAGCTCGAGATCGATGTCCGCTACCGCGTCGCCGACGAAGGCCTTCGCGACCGGCTGTTCGTGGCCCTGCGGGAACGGCACGAGGACTTCATCTACACCGACCGCGGCGAGAGCATCGACGAGATCGTCGCCGGGCTGCTGAGCGGATCGTCGATCGGCCTCGGCGAGTCGTGCACGGGCGGGGGCCTGGCGGCCAGGCTGACCGAGCTGCCCGGATCCTCCGCCTACTTCCGCGGTGGGGTAGTCGCCTACTCGAACGAGGCGAAGACCTCGCTGCTCGGCGTCGACGCGGCGCTGATCGCGTCGGCCGGAGCCGTTTCGCCGCAGGTCGGCGAGGCGATGGCGAGGGGGGCGATCGAGGCTTTCGGGACCGAGGTCGGGGTCGGGATCACGGGTGTGGCCGGACCCGATGGAGGCACCGAGGAGAAGCCGGTCGGCTACGTCTGCATCTGCGTCGCCCACGTCGACGGCCGGGTGCTGGCGCGGGATCCGACCCTGCCCGGCCGCCGCAGCGACGTGCGCGACCGCTCGGCCAGCGTCGCGCTGCACATGATCAGGCGCCTGTTGCTGGGCGGGGATCTGCCCGTCTAGGTGGCGTAGAGCGCCAGCAGGCGCTCGAGGAGGGCCTCCGGCGCTTCCTCCGGCAACCAGTGGCCGGCGTCGTCGACCACGACGAGCTCCATCAACGGGGCGTTGGCCTCGAAGCCATCCTGATCCTCGGGCCTGATCACCGGGTCGGCGACGCCCGTGAACAGCAGGGCCGGCACCTCGAGCCGACTCTCGGCGAACGCGCCGGAGGCGATCTGTCGCAGCTCCTTGGTCAGGAAGGACCGGTAGATCCCGACGCAGGCGGCGGCACGATCGGGCTCGCTCCACTGCGAGACGTACTGGTCGAGATCCGACGCCGACCAGGTCCGCTGTGGATCGGCGGCGCTGCGCTGGAAGATCGCCCTGGTGAAGCCCGGTGACCGTCGCACGACCTGGCCGCCGAGCACCGGCGAGGCGATCAACATCATGTAGGAGAGGCGCTTCAGCGTCTTCAGCGTGGCGCCGATGCCGCGGTCCGGCGTGATCCAGGGGTGGCTGATGCCCGCGGCCGCGAAGTGGGAGACCCGCTCGGGCGCGGCGAAGCAGATCAGGAAGCCGGTGAAGCCGCCCCAGTCGTGGCCCGCGAGGCGGACCCGGTCGAGCCCGAGGGCGTCGAGAAGGGCAATCACGTCGGCCGCCAGCGTCGCCTTCTCGTAGCTGCCGGCCGGTGCGTCGCTCCAGCCGAAGCCACGCAGGTCCGGGCAGTAGACCCGATAGTGCTCGCTGAGCGGTCCGATCAACCGGCGCCAGGCGTACCAGTGCTGCGGCCAGCCATGCAGCAGGACGAGCGGCTCGGCGTCGGCCGGCCCGGCGACGGCGACGTGCATTCGCAACTCAGGCAGGTCGACGTAGGTGTGGCTGACTCCATCGAGCTCGGGAAGCGTCCGCTGGGTCGGCATGGACCCAGACTATTGACACTCACCTGACCGAACCGTCACGAAACGGGCGACACCCGTGAATCGCCCGCTCGTAGGCTCGAACCGGTCAATCCCGGGGGACCGCACATACGTTCGGTTCCGTCCGGTGGGCGCTCTAGCTTTGTGCACTCCGGTACCGGGGACATTCCCACCGGCACCCTGGCCGATTCGACTGCCGCTGTGAGCGGCGCAAGAGGAGACTTGAACATGGCAGCATCGAACAAGCCCACGCCCATCGAAGCGGGCTCCAAGGACGCGAAGGCCAAGGACGCCGCCCTGAAGGCGGCCGTCACGCAGATCGAGCGCGAGTTCGGAGCCGGCTCGGTGATGAAGCTGGGCAGCAAGACGGTCATGGACGTCGAGACGATCCCGACCGGGGCGCTCTCGCTCGACCTCGCGCTCGGCGTCGGCGGCGTCCCGAAGGGGCGGATCGTCGAGATCTTCGGCCCGGAGTCCTCGGGCAAGACGACGCTCGTCTACCACATCATCGCCCAGTGTCAGGCACGCGGGGGCGTCTGCGCCTTCGTCGACGCCGAGCACTCGATCGACCCGGTCTACGCGCGCCGGATCGGCGTCGACACCGACGAGTTGCTGATCTCCCAGCCCGACTACGGCGAGCAGGCGCTCGAGATCGTCGATGTCCTCACCCGTTCCGGCGCGGTCGATCTCGTCGCGATCGACTCGGTAGCCGCGCTGACGCCGCGGGTGGAGTTGGAGGGTCAGATGGGCGAGGTCCAGGTCGGTCTGCAGGCGCGGCTGATGTCGCAGGCCCTGCGGAAGCTCGCCGGCAACCTCAACCGGGCGAAGACCGTCTGCCTGTTCACCAACCAGATCCGCGAGAAGATCGGGGTCAGCTTCGGCAGCCCGGAGACCCAGCCGGGCGGGCGGGCGCTGAAGTTCTACTCGTCGCAGCGGCTCGACCTGCGTCGCATCGAGACCCTCAAGGAGGGGACCGAAGCGGTCGGCAACAGGGTGCGCGTCAAGGTCGTCAAGAACAAGGTGGCGGCGCCGTTCAAGGTTGCCGAGTTCGACGTCGCGTACGGGGAGGGCATCTCGAACGAGAGTTGCCTGCTCGATCTCGGCGTCGACAACGACATCGTCACGAAGTCCGGGTCGTTCTTCTCCTACGGGGAGACGCGACTCGGCCAGGGCCGGAACAACTCCAAGCTGTTCCTGTCCGAGAACCCGGACATGGCGGACGAGATCGCGGACAAGATCTACGAGGCGCTCGGCGTGAGCCGGGTCCCGGGCCCGACCCGGACCCCGGCCCACGAGATCGCCGAGCCGGCCGACGCCGGAGAGACGGAAGCGGCCTAGCCAGCGAGCCCGATGGATCGTGAGCTCGAATCCGCGCTCAGCAAGGCGCTCGGCGCCCTGCAACGCCGTGAGCGCACGACCGCCGAGCTCCACGCCTGGCTGACCGAGCGCGGCATCTCCGAAGCGCTGGCGGAGGAGGTCGTCGCCGAGCTCGTCGAGGTCGGTGAACTCGACGACGAGCGGTTCGCCCAGGCCTTCGCGCAGGACAAGCGTGACCTGTCCGGTTGGGGGGCGGAGCGGATCGAGGCGGCTCTCGCCGACCGGGGGCTGGGTCGCAGCCTCGCCGAGCGCGCCGCGGCCGAACCCCGCGCGGAGGAGCTCGTCAGGGCAACCGAGCTGGCCTGCTCCCGGGGTGAGGATCTCAGTGCCGAGCAGGGGAGGGCACGGGTCCTGTCGTTCCTGACCCGGCGGGGCTTCGAGTACGAGCTCGCCTACGACGCAATCCGCGCGGCGGCACGACCGGACTCACGAGCGGCCTGAACGGCTCCGTCCACCGGAGCGCACTACCATCGACGCGGTGATGGAGCGCCGGGGCAGGAGAAAGCTGGCCGGCCGGGAGAGATCCGGGGATTCGGGTCCGTCGGCGATCGATTCGGTGCGCGGTCCGGCGCCGCCAGCCGAGTCGATCACCCCGCCGACCGAGGCCGGCGAGTCGCCGTCGGCCGACCTGCAGGCGCGGCGCGAGGAGATCGCCCGGCTCCAGGAGCGGGCGCTCCACGACGCCGAGGCGGCTCGACTGACGCTTGCCGAGATCGAGCGGCGCGAGCGGGCGCTCGCCGACCGGGAGCGCAACCTCGAGCAGCAGACGGAGGAGCTGAAGCGGCAGAAGCAGGTTCAGCGCAAGGAGCTGGAGCGGCTGTCGGGTCTCACCGCCAACCAGGCCAAGCAGCTCTTGATCGCCGACGTCGAGCAGGACGCCCGCCTCCAGGCCGGACGGATCCTCATCCAGATCGACGAGGAGACCAAGCGCGAGGCCGACCGGCGGGCCCGCAACATCCTCTCGACGGCGATGGGCCGCCTGGCAGGTACGCACGCCAGCGAGACCACGACGCGGCTGATCGAGTTGCCCAGCGAGGAGATGAAGGGCCGGATCATCGGCCGTGAGGGCCGCAACATTCGAACAATCGAGAACCTGACCGGCGTGGATCTGATCATCGACGAGACCCCCAACGCGGTCGTCATCTCCAGCTTCGACGGCGTTCGCAGGGAGGTTGCGCGGCTGATGCTCGAACGGCTGATCGCCGACGGCCGAATCCAGCCGGCGACGATCGAGGAGGCCTACGAGAAGGCGAAGGCCGACGTCGAGGCGACGATGACCGCCGAGGGGGAGCGAGCCGAGCTCGAGGCCGGGGTCCACGGGATCGATCCGGTCCTGCTCGACGTCCTCGGGCGTCTGCGCTTTCGCACCTCCTACGGCCAGAACGTCCTCGACCATCTCGTCGAGTCCTCGAAGATCGCCGGATCGATCGCCGCCGAGCTGGGCGTCTCGGTCGAGACCGCGAAGCGGGCGACGCTGCTGCATGACATCGGCAAGGCGGTGAGCCACGAGGTCGAGGGCTCCCATGCCCAGGTCGGGGCATCGATGGCGCGCCGCAACGGCGAGTCGGAGGCGGTCGCACACGCGATCGAGGCCCATCACAACGAGGTGGCGCCGAAGACCGTCGAGGCGGTCATCGTCCAGATCGCCGATGCCGTCTCCGGAGCCCGCCCCGGGGCCAGGGGAGAGGCACTCGAGCATTACGTGACGCGGCTGCGCGACCTCGAGGAGGTGGCCGGCAGGCATCCGGGCGTCAGCAAGGTCTACGCGGTTCGGGCCGGCCGGGAGATCCGCCTCGTGGTCGATCCCGGCCAGGTCGACGACGAGGAGGCCGCGGTGATCGCCCGCCGCGCCGCCCAGGCCGTCGAGAAGGAGCTCGAGTACCCGGGCCGGATCAAGATCACCGTCGTCCGGGAGAGCCGGGCGACCGCCTACGCGGAGTGAGCACCGGTCGGCTTCCCCGCCACGGCTGTCGATAGGATCGCGGACGCATGGACGACTCACTCTTCTACTTCGCAGGCGGCGCCCTGATCGTGATCGCGCTGGTGCTCTCGTTGATCGGGATGCGCAGCGACAAGTTCCCCTCCGGCAGGTT
Organism: uncultured Solirubrobacterales bacterium; assembly: GCA_963798165.1. GTDB lineage: Bacteria > Actinomycetota > Thermoleophilia > Solirubrobacterales > 70-9 > RHKX01. The sequence goes on from CAWCSE010000008.1 coordinate 65,458, forward strand.
CCTGGCCGTCGGCATGGTCCTCGTCGCGCTGCTCGTCGGGGCAACCGCGTACGGAGCCGTCAAGCTCTCGCAATCCGAGCAGGCGGACCGCCTCGAGACGGCCAACACCGAGGGCAACGTCGAGTCCAACCAGCAGAGCACCGCGAACCAGGACGTCGGCAGCGCGCCGGCCGTGACGCCCGCCGACACGGGCGGCTCCGGCGGCAGCACCGACGAGGGCGCCAAGCTCTTCGTCTCGACCGGCTGCGGCAGCTGTCATACGGTTGCGTCGCTTGGGGCGGACGCACAGGGCACCATCGGCCCGGACCTCACGACTGCGCTCACCCAGGACGACAAGGCGGGAATCGTGGAGATGATCGTCGACCCCGAGGCGGAGATCGCGAAGGGATATCCGGGCGGAACGATGCCCGCGAACTACGGCGACCAGCTGACGTCGGCTCAAGTCGACGCCATCGCCGCGTTCCTGTACCAAGAGGCTCACCAGAAGGGTTGAAAGCCGGGTGCCGGTCTCGCGGTGCCCGGAAGTAGTCTGAGCGCGATGAAGCGCTTCCACGTCACCACCTTCGGGTGCCAGATGAACGAGCACGACTCGGAGCGGATGAAGGGGATGCTCGGCTCGCTCGGCTACAAGGAGGCGGACTCGCGGGCCGAGGCGGACCTGATCCTCTTCAACACCTGCTCGATCAGGGAATCCGCCGACAGCCGGTTCCTCGCTCACCTCGGTGAGGCGAAGCGTCTCAAGGAGGAGGACGAGAGCGTCGTCGTCGGGGTCGGGGGTTGCTGGGCCCAGTCGGTCAAAGACGAGGTCTTCGAGCGATTTCCGTTCGTCGATGTCGCCTTCGGGCCTGGGCAGATCCACAGGCTCGCCGAGTTCCTGACCAGCGACTCCCTGTCCGCACAGGGCTACTTCGAGTTCGAGGAGTTCGCCGGCCACCTGCCCACCCAGCGGAACAGGCCCTTTCAGGCCTGGGTCCAGATCTCGCAGGGATGCAACTGCGCCTGCTCCTACTGCATCGTCCCCTCGACGCGAGGCAGGGAGGCCAGCCGGCCGGCAGCCGAACTGCTCACCGAGGTTCGCGGCCTCGCGGCCGACGGCGTCCGCGAGGTCACGCTGCTCGGTCAGAACGTCAACAGCTACGGCCGCGATCTGCGCAGCGCGGGCAATCCGAGCTTCGCCGAACTGCTCCGCGCCGTCGATGCGGTCGAGGGCATCGAGCGGATCCGCTACACGAGCCCCCACCCGAAGGACATGAAGGAGGACGTGATCGCCGCCCATGCCGATTGCGAGTCGGTATGCGAGCACATCCATCTGCCGCTGCAGTCGGGCTCGAGCCGGATCCTCAAGGCGATGCGGCGGACCTATGACCGGGGCCGCTACCTCGATCGGGTGGCGTTGATCCGCGAGCATCTCCCCGACGCCGCGATCACGACGGACATCATCGTCGGCTTCCCCGGCGAGTCCGAGTCGGACTTCGAGGCGACGCTCGGCGTCGTCGAGGAGGTCGGCTACGACGGAGCGTTCACGTTCGTGTTCAGCCCGCGCCGCGGGACCGAGGCGGCGACGCTCGACGGGATGATCCCTCAGCCGGTCAAGAAGGAGCGCATGCAACGCCTCGTCGAGGCGGTCCAGCGCCGCGCCCGGGAGCGGTCGCAGCGCTTCGTGGGGAGGTCGGTAGACGTTCTCGTGGAGGGGCCGAGCAGGACCGATCCGGCCCGGCTCAGGGGCCGCAGCCGGCACAACAAGGCCGTCAACTTCGAGGGCACGGCGGAGCCGGGGGAGATCGTCGACGTGCAGGTCGACTCGGCATCGTCGATGACCCTCCTCGGCTCCGAGGTCCTGCTCTCCCGCGCCCGCTGACCCGTGTCTGGCCCGGCGCCGGTCATCGCGGTCTTCGGACCTACGGGCGTCGGCAAGACGGCGATCGCGATCGCGCTGGCGCAAATGCTCAGGGAGCGTGGCGAGGACCCCGTCGCCGTCTCCTGTGACGCGATCCAGGTGTATCGCGGCCTCGAGGTCCTCAGCGGCGCCCCCGATCAATCGGAGCGAGCGGCCCTGGAGCACCGCCTCGTCGGCATCGTCGACGTCGACGAGGAGTTCAGCGCCGGCCGCTTCGCCGAGCTGGCTCGCACCGAGATCGACGGTCTCATCGAGGCGGGGCGGAGGCCGATCGTCGTCGGAGGCACGGGTCTGTACATGCGCGCCGCCCTGGCGGATCTCGACCTTCAGCCACCCGTCCCCGCCGCTGTGCGGGATCTCGTCGAGGCGCAGATCGCCGAGCTCGGCCCGGCCGCACTGCACGCCGAGCTCGACCCCGATCTCGGGGAGGGAATCCATCCCAACGACCGCAAGCGGGTCGCCCGTGCCCTCGAGCTGCAACGGGCCGGCCTCGGACCCGTGAAGCGCGGCACCGGGCTCTGGACCGCGCGACTGCGGCACCCGACCGCGCTACTCGGAATCGTCGTCGACCGTGAGCAGCTCGCCGACCGGATCGACCGCAGGGTCGACGAGATGGCGGCGGCCGGAGGCGGCCGAGGAGGCCCGTGCCGCCCTGGCGGCGGGAGCCTCGCGGACGGCCGCATCGGCGCTGGGTTTCGACGATCTCCTGACCGGGGACGTCGCCGCCGTCAAGGCCGACCATCGCCGCTATGCGCGGCGGCAGATGACCTGGCTGCGGAAGATGGAGGGCGTCGACGTGATCGACCGCACCGGACTCGGCGACCGCGAAGCGGCCGCGGCGGCGCTGGCAGTCATCGACCGCCGAGTGCGGCCAGCTGCTCCCGGTCTTCCATGACGTGGTCGATCAACCCGTACTCCTTGGCGTCCTCGGCGCTGAAGAACCGATCCCGTTCCATGTCCTCGTGGATCGTCTCGATGTCCTGCCCGGTGTGATGGGCGTAGAGCTCCTCGAGTGTCCGGCGGATCGAGAGCGTCTCGCGGGCATGGATCTCGATGTCGCTCGACTGCCCCTGGAAGCCCCCGGACGGCTGATGGTTGAGGATCCGTGCGTTCGGCAACGCCATGCGCTTGCCCTTGGCCCCGCCCGTCAGCAGCAGCGAACCCATCGACATCGCGACGCCGAAGCAGATGGTCTGCACGTCGCAGCGGACGTACTGCATGGTGTCGTAGACCGCCAGCCCCGAATAGACCACGCCGCCCGGCGAGTTGATGTAGAGGGAGATGTCCTTGTCGGGGTCCTCGGATTCGAGATGGATCAGCTGGGCGACCACGAGATTGGCCACCTGATCGTCGATCTCCGTCCCGAGGACGATGATCCGCTCGGAGAGCAGGCGGGAATAGATGTCGAACGAGCGCTCACCGCGAGCGGACTGCTCGACCACCATCGGGACCATCGGCATCTTGGGACCTCCTCGGTCGAAGTTCGTATCTATCGGCGGGGACGGGACGTGGGAAGAGCGGGAGGGCAGAGGCTATCGACCTCGTCCCCGCGACCTACCCTCGAGCTCCCTGGGCGGGATACTGCGGCAATGCGATTCGCCAAGTGGCAGGCCCTCGGCAACGACTACATCGTGCTCGAGGCCGATGACGTCCCCCTGGAGCTGACGCCGGAGCGGATCGCTGCGATCTGCGCCCCCCATTTCGGCTGTCACTCCGACGGCGTCCTCTTGTTGTCGCGGCCGGCGGATCCCGACGCCCACGTCGCCGAGCTGCGGATCTTCAACCCGGACGGCTCCGAGGCGGAGCTCTCCGGCAACGGCGTCCGCGAGGCGGTTCTCCATCTTCGCGACGCCGGTTGGACGGAGCGGGACACGTTCACGATCCTCACGGCGGCTGGTGAGATCACCCCGACGCTGACGGGCCCGCATTCGGCGAGCGTCGAGATGGGGTCGGCGTCGACCGAATCCGCCGATTTCCCGGGCGGACCGGAGGACGGGCGCGGCATCATCGAAGTCGGCGGGGTGAGCCGCGAATTCCAGCACGTCTCGATCGGGAACCCGCAGTGCGCCATCGAGGTCCGCGAGGGGCTCGAGGACCTCGACCTGGCCGCCGTCGGACCGGCGATCGAGGCCGCCGCGATCTTCCCGAATCGCTCCAACGTCAGCTTCTGGCGCGCCGACGGCTCGCACGTCCGTGCCCGGATCTTCGAGCGCGGGGTGGGGGAGACGCTCTCCTCGGGAACGGGCGCCACGGGGGCGGCCGTCGCGGCCCACCTGCGAGGAGCTCCGAGCCCGGTCACGGTCGAGCTCGACGGGGGGGAGCTGCAGGTCGAGATCGGCCCGGGTCTGAGCGTCCGGCTCACCGGCACTGCCGAGCCGGTGTTCGCGCGGGGCGTTCTCAGCGACCTTCGTCTCCAGGCTCAATGCCCTCTGAGCCGCCTGGGAGGCCTCAGGACGCGACGGCGTCGAGCGGACCGAAGGAGACGCCCGTGAGCTCCTCCGAGACCGCCCAGAGCCGTTTGGCGTCGTCAGGATCCGCGGCCCGGCCGGTGCGGCCGACGCGCTGCGGATAGCCGCGCTGCTCGCCGATCCCACCGGGGCCGATGAAGTCGTCGCCCGCGACGTCCGCCGCCGTCGCCGCGTACAGGCTCGGCAAGGCGCCCATTGCATCGCTCTGCGCGAAGAGCACGTTGCCGATCTTCATGAACGGTTTCAACAGCGTGCCGGCCGCTCCGAGGCCGACGCCGGCGGTCTGCAGGTTGGTGGCGGCGTAACCGGGGTGGGACGCGGCGGCGATCAGGTTGGTGCCGGCCCCCGCGGCGCGCCGCGCGAGCTCGAGCGTGAACAGCAGGTTGGCCAGCTTCGAGCGACCATAGGCGGGCCAGCGCGAGTAACCGGCGCGCCAATTGAGGTCGTCGAAGTCCATCCTTGCCGGCCCGGTGGGCGATGCTGCTGACGGTGACGACGCGAGGCGCCGCAGGCTCGAGCAGCTTTCCGATCAGCCTGCCCGTGAGGGCGAAGTGGCCGAGGTGATTGGTCCCGAACTGAAGCTCGAAGCCGTCCTTCGTCTCGAGCTGAGGCGGCACCATCACGCCGGCGTTGTTGATCAGCACATCGAGCCCTCCCGGTCGCGCCGCGACCCGCCGCGGCCGCCGCCTCGACGGAACCCAGGTCGGAGAGATCGAGCGAGACGATCTCCAGGGGGGCGTCCGGGTGGACGGACGCGATCCGATCCCTCGCCGTCGCGGCTCTGCGGGGTCACGGCACGCCATCAGCACCGTCGCGCCCGCACCGGCCAGCTCCTTCGCCGTCTGCAGGCCCAGTCCGCTGTTGGCCCCGGTGACCATGATCGTGCGGCCGGCCTGATCGGGAATGTCGGCGGCGGTCCATTTGGCCTCGGTCCGGCTCATCTCGTCTCCTCGCGGTAGTCCAGGGACCCGAAAGCCTAGATAGCCTGGGTGCGTGAGCAGACCGCGAGACCCCTGACCGTCGAAAGGACCCCTGACCCTTGGCCCTGACCGATCCCTCCAAGCGCCTCGAGGCGATCCCGCCCTACATGTTCGCCGAGCTCGAGCGCAAGGTGGCCGACATGCGGGCGGCCGGAATCGACGTGATCAGCCTCGGGATCGGCGATCCCGACATGCCGACCTATCCGCACGTCGTCGAGGCGATGCAGGCGGCGGTCGCCGTCAACGAGAACCAGAAGTACCCGTCCAATCGCGGCCGCTCCGAGTTCCGCGAGGCCCTCGCCTCGTTCTACTCCCGTCGTTTCGGCGTCGAGATCGATCCCGAGCTCGGAGGTGATCCCGGCGATCGGGGCGAAGGAGTGCATCTACAACCTCTCGTTCGCCTTCCTCGATCCCGGCGACGTCGCCCTGGCATCCGATCCGGGCTACCCGGTCTACACCGGGGGGCCGGTGCTGGCGGGTGCGGAGGCGGAGGTCCTGCCGCTCGTCCCCGACCTCGGCTTCGCGCCGGATCTCGACGCGATCGATCCCGACAAGCTGCGACGGGCCCGCCTGCTCTTCCTCAACTACCCCAACAACCCGACCGGCGCGATCGCTCCGGACGGACTCTTCGAGCGGGTCGTCGAGCTGGCGCGCGAGCACGAGATCCTCGTCGTCCACGACAACGCCTACTCGGAGACGACCTACGACGGCTACGTGGCTCCGAGCTTCCTCGAGACGCCGGGAGCCAAGGACGTCGGGGTCGAGGTCTTCAGCCTCTCCAAGGGCTTCAACATGACCGGATGGCGATGCGCCGCGATCCTCGGCAACGCCGATGCGATCCAGACCTACTGGCGACTGAAGACCAACGTCGACTCGGGCCTCTTCGAGGCCGTGCAGCTCGCCGGGGCGGCGGCGCTGAACGGCACGATGGAGCCGCTCGAGGAGATGAACGCGATCTACGCGCGCCGCCGCGACCTCGTCGTCGACGCGCTGCGCGAGATCGGCGTCGAGGTCGCGGCCCCGAAGGGCACGATCTACGTCTGGGCGCCCGTCCCCGAGGGTTACTCGTCGACCTCGTTCTGCGAGCACGTGCTCGAGCAGGCCGCCGTCGTCATCTCGCCGGGCTCCATGTACGGGCCCAGCGGCGAGGGCTTCTTCCGGATCTCCCTGACCACGCCGGACGAGCGGCTGACCGAGGCGGTCGAGCGGATGCGGGAGCATCTGAGCTGAGCCGATCACGATGAGGCGCCCCCCGGTCAGATACGTGCGCAGCGACGACGGGGCGTACATCGCCTACAGCGCCGTCGGTTCGGGCGATCAGGACTACTGCATCATCCTGCCGAGCCTGGGGACGATCGAGGTACTCGGCGAGCCGCCGGCGCGGCGGATGGTCGAGGGCATCGCCAAGCACACCAGGCTGATCTCGTTCGACCGCCGCGGTGCCGGCCTCTCGGACCCGGTCGCACAGCCGGCGACGCTCGAGGAGCAGATGGCCGACGTGCTCGCGGTCCTCGACGCGTGCGGTTCCAATCGCGTCGTGATCGAGGCCCAGGCCGAGGCGGCGATGCTGGCCGTGGTCTTCGCCGCGACCCACCCGGAGCGGGTCAGCCACCTCATCCTCATGCACCCGATGGCGCGGATGACCGCGCGCCGGGCTACGACTGGGCCTGGGCGGACGACGAGACCCGCGATCGCGACTTCGTGCAGCCGATGCTGGCTCGCTGGGGGACGGGGGAGAACGGCGCCCAGGCATCCCCGGTGCTGACCAGCTCCAACCCCGAATTCCTGGCCTGGTGGGGGCGCTGGGAACGCCTCTCGTCCTCGCCCGGCACCGTGCAGAAGCGGATGGCTCTGATCGCGAAGCTCGACGTCCGCGAGATCCTGCCGCGCGTCCAGGCGCCGACGCTCGTCATCGATCGTCCGCTGGCCCGGGCGATGGACTCGCGCCACGCCGCGCTACTTCGCCGAGCACATTCCCGGCGCCACGCTCGCCGAGCTGCCCGGGCGCGACGCGATCTCGTTCGGCGACGGCTTCGAGGAGTACATGGACGCCGTCGAGCAGTTCACGACGGGGACCGTGACCCAGCGCCGCGACGAGCGGGCCTTGGCCACGGTCATGTTCACCGACATCGTCGGCTCGACCCGGTTCGCGGCCGAACTCGGCGACCGGCGCTGGCGCGAGACCCTCGAGCGCCACGATCGCCTCACGCGCGAGCTGGTCGAGCGCCTACGGCGGCAAGGCGATCAAGTCGACCGGCGACGGCTTCCTCGCAACGTTCGACGGGCCGGCCCGCGCCGTCCGCTGCGCGAAGACGATCGGCCAGCGCGTCGGCGACCTCGGGATCGAGCTTCGCGCCGGCCTGCACACCGGAGAGGTCGAGGTGATCGGCGCCGACGTCGGCGGCATGGCCGTCCACATCGGCGCCCGGATCGGGGCCCTCGGGGAACCGGGGCAGGTGCTCGCGTCGTCCACGGTCCGCGACCTCGTCGTCGGCTCCGGCATCGAGTTCGGCGAATACGGCTCCCACGAGCTGAAGGGCGTTCCCGGCGAATGGAAGATCTACGAGGTCACCTCGGCCGAGCGCTGAGATCCCCGGTCGGCTCCTACACTTGACTCGTGAGCACGGAGTCCAACGGAAACCAGCCGCAAGCCGGCAACGGGACCGGCGCCGCGGGTGTGCGGAACCCCCGGGCGCTTCAGCGTGCCGTGGCGATCGGCGTCGTCACCGGCTCCCCGGGAGAGGACGCCGAACTCGGTGAGCTCAGGGAGCTGCTGCGGACGGCCGGCGTTGCCACGACCGGCTGGATGGTCCAGCAGCGGGCCGAGCCCGACCCCGATCGCTACTTCGGCCGCGGCAAGCTCGAGGAGCTGAAGGCGGAGATCAAGCGCTCCGGCGCGAACCTCGTCGCCTGCGACGACGAGCTCGCCCCGCGGCAGGAGCGCAACCTCGAGAGCGCCCTCGGCGTGCCGGTCATCGACCGGACCGCGGTCATCCTCGACATCTTCGCCGACCACGCCCACAGCGCCGCCGGCAAGCTCCAGGTCGAGCTGGCCCAGCTCGAGTACAACCTCGCCCGCATGCGAGGCCTGTGGACCCACCTCGAGCGGCTCGGCGCCGGCCGCATGGACGGCGGCATCGGCACGAGAGGACCGGGCGAGTCCCAGATCGAGACCGATCGCCGGCTCGCCCGCGACCGGATCTCGGCGCTGCGACGCGAGCTCCGGGTCGTCGAGCAGAGCCGCGAGACCATGCGTGCCGAGCGCGACCGCTCGGCGATCCCGACCGTCGCCCTCGCCGGCTACACCAACGCCGGCAAGTCGACCCTCCTGAACGCGATCACCGGCGCCGGGGTGGGGGTGGGCGATCGGCTCTTCCACACCCTCGACCCGACGACCCGCTCCTACGAGCACGCCGGCCGCAAGTACCTGCTCACCGACACGGTCGGCTTCATCCGCAAGCTGCCGCATCAACTCGTCGACGCCTTCAAGGCGACGCTCGAGGAGACGACGCTGGCCGACCTCATCGTTCACGTCGTCGACGGATCGGAGCCGGCGCCTTCCCGCGCCGCCGCGATGCGCGCCGTCGACGCGGTCCTCGAGGAGATCGGCGCCGGCGACACGCCGCGGGTCCTCGTCTTCAACAAGCTGGACCTGATCGGGGACGAGGAGCGTCGCGACCTGCTCGTCGGCTCAGCGCGAGGCGATCGGGGTCTCGGCCGCAACGGGCGACGGCGTCGAGGAGCTGCTCGACGCGATCGAGGAGGCGTTCGCGGCGACGCTGCAGCCGATGGAGCTGCTGATCCCCTACGACGACGGCGCGGTGCTGAGCGAGCTGCACGCGCTCGCCGGGCAGGTCGAGCGCGAGGATCGAGAGGACGGGGTGGTCGTGCGCGCCAGGGTCCCGCGCAGCCACGCACACCGGTTCTCGCGGTACTCCATCGGCGGCGTCGGCGACGCCACGGCCGCCTGATCGCCGTGGAGCTGCAGATTCCGACTGCTGGAGCCGGGAGCGCAGCTGCCCGCGCGCGCCAACGCCGGCGATGCGGGCCTCGATCTGCGGGCGGCCGAGCCGGCCACGATCGGGCCCGTCGGAGCGGGCCGCGATCGGTACGGGGCTCGCCGTGGAGATCCCAGCCGGCCACGCCGGGCTCGTGCTGCCCCGGTCGGGTCTGGCGCTCCGGCACGGCATCTCGATGGTCAACGCGCCGGGGCTGGTCGACTCCGGATACCGCGGCGAGTTGCGGGTGCTGCTGCTCAACACCGACCGCGAGCACTCCTTCGCAGTCGCGCCGGGCGACCGGATCGCGCAGCTGCTCGTCGTCCCGTTCGCGGAGACGACGCCGATCGAGGCCGCCGAGCTCTCCGACACCCAGCGCGGCACGGGCGGGTTCGGTTCGAGCGGCGTCGGCTAGCGACCCCGCGGGCTATCCGCGCTCGGCAGCCGCCAGGGCGTCGCGATGGGCGGCGTCCTCGAGGGCATCGTCGAGCGGACCGAGCTCGGGACGGTGGCCCTCCCGCCGCTCGATTGCCCGGGCGATGAGCTCGTCCGCCAGCCAGGCGTTCTTCGGCAGGAGGGGTCCATGCATGTAGGTGCCGATCAGGTTCCCGCGGACGACGCCCTCGAGTCCGTCCCTGTCGTTGTTGCCATGGCCGTGGAGGACGCGCCCGAGCGGCTTGGCGTCCGGTCCCAGGTAGGTGCGACCGCCGTGGTTCTCGAAGCCGGCCAGCACCCTCGGGCCCTCCCCGAGGTCGACCTCGATCGAGACGTTCCCGATCAGGCGCTCACCCGGCTCGCGCACCGTATGGAGGTCGGCGATACCGAGTCCCTCGATCCGTTGGTCGCCGAGTTGGTAGGAGGAGCCGAGCAGCTGGTAGCCGCCGCAGACGGCGAGCCCGGCCATCCCGTCGGCGACAGCCTGCTCGAGCGCGTCCCGCTTCGTCGCCAGGAGGTCGGAGGCGACCATCAGCTGATCGCGATCCTGGCCGCCGCCGATATAGAAGAGGTCGTGCTCGCCGGGGTCGAAGCCCTCGCCCGGGCCCGGCCGACGCGTAGCTGAAGCCGATCCCGCGCCACTCGCAGCGGTGCTGGAGGAAGAGGACGTTGCCGCGGTCCGCGTAGATGTTCATCTGCTCCGGATAGAGCGCGAGGAGCCGCACCTCAGACATCGGCTCGCGCTCCAGCATCATCGCGACCGAATCCTCGTACTCGTGGGAGCTGGGGATCATCTCGGCGCCCGACGACCCGGAGGCCGGCGGCGGCGGCGTCGCGATCGAACTCGGCCATCGTGAACCGGTCGAGCGAGATCGAGAACGGCTCCTCGTCGAGGCTGCCGTCCGGAGCGACCCGCTGGCGGATCCGCCGCATCTCGATCCTCCGTCGGCCGATCCGGATCTCGGTGGGCAGGCTCGAGTAGACCCAGCCGTCGACCTCGCGGACGTCGGGGAGCGGATCGGGCCGGCCTTCACCGATCTCGTAGTCGTCGTCGAGGAGCGCCGTGCAGAAGCGACCGCCGGAGCTCAGGTGGGCGGCGATCGCGGTCAGGCACGCCCGGCGCGCCCGCGGCGCCTCCGACGATGTGGAGGAACTGCATCGGCGCGACGATCAGGGGGTAGGTCGAACCGAGGTCGAGCTCGCGGACGTCGCAGCGGACGGTCCGAACGTCGAGGTCGCGTTCGGCTGCCCGTTCGGCGAGTGCCGCCAGCAGGCCGGCGTCGGTGTCGACGGCCACGACCTGGTGCCCGCAGGCCGCGAGGTGCAGGGCCACCCTTCCGGTTCCCGCACCGAGGTCGACCACGCCGCCCGGATGCTCTCGCGCCAGCCGCTCCCAGAGCCGCAGGTCGGCGGCGTAGGAGCCGTGCTCGGCGTCGTGCCAGATCGACCGCTCGTCGGCCGGCGGAGCCGCCGATGAGCTCTGCGGCTCGGCGTTCATCGCCAGAACTCCGTGACGAGCCCGCGGCGGGACAGCAGGGTCCGCAGCTCGATCAGCGCGGTGTAGGTGGGTAGCGCGAACAGCCGCCCCGGAGAATCGGCGAGGGCTCGGTCGAGAGACTCGCCGATCCCGGCGACGACCTCGATCCGCTCCGGGGGCCAGCCGGCGTACTTGAGGCGCAACGCGATCTCGGCGGCCCGCGTGCCGGTGCAGCGGACGATCCGGACGCTGTCGGCGAGCAGTTCGAAGTCGGCGTCCCAGATCCAGGACACGTCGCGGCCGTCGGCGATCCGGTCGTTGAGCGCGACCCAGAGGTCGAGCGTCCGTGCCGGCCCGGGCGGCCTCGAGCTGCAGGGTTCGCAGGACCTCGTTGGCGCCGGCGGGATTCTTGATCAGGAGGATGGAGAGCGATCCCGAGCCGACGGGAATCGTCTCGACCCGCCCGAACGCAGCCGCACCGAGTGCAAGCCCGGAGCGGATGCAATCCCGGATCGATGCCGAGCCGCCCGGCGGCGGCGATCGCGCCCAGCGCGTTGTAGACGTTGTAGAGGCCCGGCAGCGGCAGCTCGATGCGCAGATCGCCCCACGGCGTGTGCGCCCGGAAGGAGGATCCCTCGATGCCGTCCAGCTCGATATCGGTCGCGTAGACGTCGGGGGCGGGGCGGTCCGCGCCGCAGTTCGGGCACGTGTAATGGCCGAGATGGCCGACGAACGCCCGCTCGTAGCGATAGGGGGAGCCGCAGCGCCGGCAGTGCTTGGCGTCGAAGGCGTGCTGGAGCTCCGGAACCGCCTGCGAAGGATCCTCGACCCCGAAGAACGTGACCCCGTCGCGACGCCGCAGGTCACGGTCGCGTCCGAGGTCGGCGATCAGGGGGTCGTCGGCGTTGAGGACGAGGCCCATCGTGCCCTCGCGCTCGGCGATGACGCTCGCCCACTCGTCGGCGAGCTTCTCGAGCTCGCCGTATCGATCGAGCTGATCGCGGAAGAGGTTCCCGAGCAGCAACAGGGTGGGGGAGAGCTCGTCGACCACCTGCGGCAGCCATGCCTCGTCGACCTCGAACAGGCCCTCGGCGCCGCGCTGCTCGAGCAGCGCTGTGGCGACTCCCCAGGCCATGTTCGAGCCGGCCCGATTGTGGACCGGGTCGCGCCCGGCCGCGTGGAGGGCGGATGCGAGCATGCCCGGCGGTCGTCGTCTTCCCGTTCGTGGCACTGATCACCGTGCGCTCGTCCGGTCAGCTGCCGGCCGAGCCGGCCGATCGCGTCGGGAGCGGTGCGCAGCAGAACCCGGCCCGGCAGTGTCGTGCCTCCACCTCGGCCCGTCCTCCGGCTCAATGCGCCGATCGCGCGGGCGCCGGCGACCTTGACGCCGAACAGCCGCGAGCCGCTCGTCCCGGCGCTCACGAACCCTCGGGCGCGATCAGCTCGAGAGCATCCGCGAGCACGGTGATCCGAGCCGGGAGCTGCGTGATCACGTCCCCGTCGGCGTAGACGTCGAACGGCCGGTCCGCCGTGATCTCGACGATCCGGCCGCGCCGCACCGAAACCTCGGGGCGGTTGACGTGCTCCCCCTTGAAGACGTCGGGAAGGCCGGCGATGAAGCTGCGCTTCGGGACGTCCGCGGTCGTGACGACGTCGAGGCGGCCGTCATCGAGCTCGGCGTCGGGAGCCACGAACATTCCGCCCCCGTAGGCCTTCGAGTTGGCGACGACGACCGAGTAGCCGGTCACCTCCGCGACCTCGCCGTCGACGGTGACGGTGAACGTCGCGGGCCGCCACTGCCAGAGCGCCTTGATCGCGGCGTACGCGTAGACCGGCGCCCCGCTGATCACCTTCGTCTCGTTGGCGATCCGGTTCGCGTCCGAGTCGAACCCGCAGCTGGCGATGCAGAGGAAGCGCTGCCCGTTGGCCTCGCCGACGTCGATCCTCCGACGGGCGTCCGCGGCGAGGACGGAGACGGCCTCGGCCGGATTCGTCGGGATCCCGACGACGCGAGCGAGGTCGTTGCCACGGCCGCCGGGGATGACGCCGAGCGGGGTATCGGTACCGGCCAGCACGCCCCCGACCTTGCCGATCAGACCGTCGCCGCTGATCACGACCGGGATCTCGCCGCGACCCCCGGCCTCCAGGGCGGCGCTGCAACCATGTTCCAGCCCCGTGGTCATGATCGTCCGGTAGCGCATGCCGCGTCGATCGAGCTCGGCGCGGATCGCGGGCAGCCGCTTCAATGCCCGGCCCGAACCCGCCGAGGGGTTGACGAGCAGGGCATATCGCTTCTCGTCGTCCGGCTCGGCCATTTCAGTCCCCCTTGCGGGCGACGAAGTAGGAGCCGCGGCCGATGCTGTCGGCCTTCACCTTCGTCATCGCGTTGCGCCGGAATCCGCGCTCGAGCACCGAGTCGGGGGTGTAGAACGGGCGTCCGGTCGCCGGAGCTGGCGGCGACGATCGCATGGCCGCCGTGCCTGAGCACGCGTGCGATCTCCGCGAAGAAGGGCGGCGTGTTGAGCAGCGTGACGAGGTCGAAGCTGGCGTCGTCGAAGGGCAGGGAGGAGCCGTCCGCGACCCGGAAGGCCACGCGTCCGTCGGGGTCGAGCCCGACCTTCGCCTTCGCCTTGCGGATCATCGACTCGGAGACGTCGACGCCACGGACGGACGCGTACGGGAACTCGCGGGCGACGAAGAGCGCCGCCACGCCGGTGCCGGTGCCGATGTCGAGGGCTCGCTCGGGCCGGCGGTCGATCTTCGTCACGGCCATCGCGAGCGGCGCCAGGTGGTCGGCGCCGGGTGCGCCCGTGCGCTCGTCCCAGGTGACCGCCAGGTCGTCGAAGTAGGAACGCATCGGTCCGCGCAGAACCGGCCACAGCCAGGGAGCGTGAGCCACGGTCGCGTTCATCGCCCGACCGACCAGCCGGACCCGCCGACCGGGCCCGCCTGCCTCCTCGTTGGGCGTCTTGGTGGGTTCCACGCTGCCATGATCGCAACCCCGGGACCCGTTAGGCTGCCGCGCGTGCCGAAACGGATCTCGCTGCTCGCCGCCCTCGCCGTCGCCTGTGCGTTCGCTCTCTCTGCCTGCGGGGGAGGTGGGGGGGATTCGTCGACGTCAGCCGATGCGACGAGCGGCGCCGGGTGCAAGACGGTCGATGCCCCGCCGCCGAAGTCCGACGCCAAGCTGAAGCCGCCGACCGCTGACGCCCCTACCGCCGCGGGGGTCGTGTTCGACACGAGTTGCGGCAGCTTCACGGTGACCTTCGACGACCGCGCGCCCAAGACCGCGGCCTCCTTCCAGTACCTGGCCGAGCAGGGCTTCTACGACGACACGGTCTTCCACCGCGTCGTCCCCGGCTTCGTGATCCAGGGGGGCGACCCGCTCGGCAGCGACCCGGCGCGGGCGGGAACGGGCGGGCCGGGCTACTCGGTGGACGAGAAGCCTCCCGCCGATCTCTCCTACACGAAGGGCATCGTCGCGATGGCGAAGAGCGCCGCCGAGCCGCCGGGACGCTCCGGCAGCCAGTTCTACGTCGTCACCGGCGCCGACGCCGGATTGCCACCCGACTACGCCCTGGTCGGCAAGGTGACGGAGGGAATGGATGTCGTCGAGGCGATCGACGCACTCGGAACCGCCGGATCCGACGGCCCGCCGAGCATGCCCGTCGTGATCGACACCGCGACGCCGGAGGGATGAGGATGGCGAAGCCCAAGATCGGCGACCCGGCACCCGACTTCGAGCTGCCGTGGACCGGGGAGGGGGACTTCAGCCTCTCCGCCAGGCGCGGCAAATGGATCGTTCTCGCCTTCTATCCGGGCGATTTCACCCCGACCTGCACGAAGCAGTTCTGCAACTACCGGGACGGCCGCGAGCAGATCGACGATCTCGAGGCGGAGGTCGTCGGCATCTCCCCGCAGGACGTCGACTCCCACCAGGACTTCATTGCCGAGCACAACCTGACGGTGCCGCTCGCCGCCGACGTCGACAAGGAGGTCGCTCGCAGCTACGGGGTGCTGGGGCCGGGCGGCTTCGTCCGCCGGGCGATCTTCGTCATCGACCCGGCCGGGGTGATCCGCTACCGGAAGGCGGCGCTGGTCGGGCTCGGCTTCGAGGACTCCGACGATCTTCAGTCGGCGCTCGCCGCGGCGCGCTCGGCCGCCGCGGCTTGACCGCCGAGCAGTTCGAGCTCGACGCCGGCGCAACGACCCTGCGCGGCGGCAGGGAGGGGGAGGGGGCGCCGATCGTGCTCGCCCACGGCCTGACCGCGCATCGCGACCTGGTCGTGCACGGTTCGCGCGCGTTGCCCCGGGCCGGCTACGAGCTCGTCAGCTACGACGCCCGCGGCCATGGCACGAGCGATCCCGCCGCGGCCGGGGGCTACGGCTATGACCGGCTCGGCGACGACCTCGAGGCCGTGATCGCGACCCAGCTGCCCGCCGGCAGCCGGCCCTTTCTCGCGGGCCACTCGATGGGCGCCCACACGATCGTCAACCTCGCGCTCCGGGACCCGTCCCGATATGCGGGCCTGATCCTGATCGGGCCGGCCAGCATCGGCATCCCGCTGGAGACCGATTCCCTGGCGAACTGGGATGCGCTCGCCGCCGGGCTGGAGCGGGACGGCATCGACGGATTCATCGCCGCCTATGAGGTGGGCATGGACCCGGCCTGGCACGACACCCTGGTCAGGATCGCGCGGGATCGGCTCGGTCACCATCGGCACCTCGATGCGGTGGCGAGGGCGATCCGCGAGGTGCCGAGATCGATCCCGTTCTCGGGTATCGCCGAGCTCGAGGCCCTGGAGTTGCCGGTACTCGTCGTCGCGAGTCACGACGAGGCGGACCCCGGACACCCGCACTCGGTCGCGCAGGCGTACGCCGACGTGCTCCCGGACGCGACCCTGATCGCCGAGCAGCCCGGGGAGAGCCCGCTCGCGTGGCAGGGCGGCCGCCTCTCCCGTGAGATCGCCGCATTCTGCGGCCCGCTGCGACCCGGCTGAGAGCGCTCAGACCGTATCCTTGACCCGATGAGCGAGGGTGACGACCACGGGACGCCGGTCCACTACACGGCGATCGAGCGCGGCACCGCCGTCTACGACTCCGAGGGCGTCGTCGTCGGCAAGGTCCGCCGGGTCGACGACAACTTCGACGAGCACATCCTCGACGGATTCGAGATCGCCGACAACGACGGCACGATCCGCTTCGTCGACGCGCCCGAGGTGGCACGCACGTTCGAGCGGGCCGTGACGCTGTCGATCACGGCCGCTCAGCTCCCGGAGCTGACGAAGCCGGTCGAGAGCAAGCTGCCGCTGCCCGATGTCAAGGCGGGCGGCCTGCTCTCACGTATCTTCAAGCGATAGGGACTACTCAGGCTCACCCGAGGTGAAGTGCCCCGGCCAGTCCTCGCTGCGGATCCGCGAGATCTCCCGGATTGCTCCGATCGTGCTCCACTGGCGCCTGCCGAGCCTGGCCAGGGGCCGCAGGAGGCCGATCTCGGGATGACCGTCGATCAGCACCTCGTCAGCGATGCTGATCAACACGACCCGCCCGAAGACGACGACCGACTCGCCGAAGTCCTCGGTGCCGTGCAGCTCGCATTCGATCGCCACCGGTGACTCGGCGACACGCGGCACCGCGACCCTCGTGCCGGCCTCGCGACGCAGGCCCACCGCCTCGAACTCGTCGACGTCCGGGGGAAAGTCGGTCGCGGTGGCGTTGATCTCCTCCAGCAGCGGCTCGGGGGCGAGATTGACGATGAATTCACCCGTCGCGAGCACGTTGGCGAGCGAATCCTTGTGACCCACCGAAGTGAACTGGACGACCGGGGGTCGCGCTGAGGAGACGGTGAAGAAGGAGTGGGGGGCGAGGTTGTCCACGCCCTCGGCCGAGGTCGTGGAAACCCAGGCGATCGGCCGCGGGACGACCACGGAGTTGAGCACGCGGTACATGGCCGTCGGGTCGGTGCGGGAGGGATCGAAATCAGTGCGGGACATGGTCCGGAAACGACGAGGGGGCCGGTTCCCACCGGCCCCCTCAGTCAGATGAGACTCCGATTCGCTCAGAGCGCGGTGTTCTTACCGCCGCCGAGATCGAAGAACAGGGTTGCCGCCACCAGGGCCTGAACCGGCATGTAGAACAGGAGGACGAGGATGGCGACGATCGTCGCACCGACGACGCCACCGATCGCAGCGCCGATTGCGGCGGAGACGATCCCGGCGAGGATCAGCAGGATCGCGACCACGACGATGACGCCGAAGACCGTCCAGGCCTGTCCCTTGACCAGCTCCCAGCTTCGCCCGAACGCCTCGATCGGGCCTCTGCCCTCGGCGACGATGGCGGGAGATCCGACCGACCAGAAGGTCATCAGGATCAGTCCGGGGATGATGATCAGGAAGAACCCGATCGTGATGCCGATCCCGGCGAGGATCGCGAAGACGACGAGCGGCACGATTGCCGGCATCGCCGACGAGATCAGCTCGCCGGCAGTCTGGTCGCGCTTCCCGTCGCGTACGTCCTGGACGAGCTTGACGACGAAGCCGGTGTAGACGGCGGCGCTGACGAGCTGCAGGATCGAGGCGATCGTGTGCAGGATGAAGCTGTCTGTGTTGTTGAGGACGCCGATGATGATTCCGAACCCGACCGCTAGGGCGAGCCCGATCCCGATCAGAATCCCGAAGTTCGACGAGTACAGGCCGAAGGCGTCGCTGATCACCTTGCCGACGGAGATCGGCTGGTTTCCTCCTGAAGGCGGTGGGGGGGCGGGGGCTGGTGGTGGTGTTGCTGCTTCCATGCGCCGCAACCTACCCTGAATGCCGGAACCGCGCAATACGCCTGGACGCTCATTCGAACGCGGTTTTCCGGGCATCGCTAGATTGCCGCCGATGGGCGATCAGTCTTCCCGTTTCCCGCGCAGGCGGCTGGCGATCGTCACCTGCATGGATTGCCGAATCAATCCGCTGGTCACAGCGGGCCTCGAGGCGGGCGAAGCGCATATCATCCGCAACGCCGGAGCGGTCGTCACCGACGACGTCAGGCGATCGCTGGCGCTTTCCCAGCGCGCGCTTCAGACCCGCGAGGTGTGGGTCGTCATGCACACCGACTGCGGCGTGCTCGGCCTCGACGATCAGGCGTTCCTCGACCAGATCGAGGAGGACGCCGGGATGCGACCCGAATGGGAGCCCGGCGGCTTCCAGTCGCTCGAGACGGGCGTCCGCGAGGGGGTCGAGCGCGTTCGCAGCGACCCGGCGCTGCTTTCGACCGTGGTTCGCGGCTTCATCCTCGATATCGAGAGTGACGAGATGACCGAGGTCGTCGCCGGCTGACGGAGGCGGCGGCGGCTGAAGCCGAGCCAGACCTCCCCTTCGGCCCCGGCACCTGGCGCCACCTGCCACCTACCGTGCGCGGCTCATGATCTTCAACAAATATGAGATCATCAGATTCGACCGGAACGAAGGCAGCGGGAGACCAGGTGATCGAATCAGGCGCACAACCCAGCATCCACGGCATCAAGGCTGAGTTCTTCCGGGTGCTCGGTCACCCCATGCGCATCCGGATCCTCGAGGCCCTCAGGGACGGGGAGCGCTACGTGGGCGACCTGCAGGCGACGCTCGGGATCAACTCCAGCGGCACCTCGCAGCATCTTGGGGCTCTTCGCAAGCAGGGCATCCTCGAAAGCCGCCGGGAGGGCTCCAGCGTCTATTACCGGGTCAAGGACCCGCGTGTATTTCAGCTGCTCGAGGTTGCCCGCCAGATCCTCACGAGTCATTACGAGGACGCTCAGGCGCTGCTCGATGATCTGGCTGGATCAGAGGACCCGGTTGCGGTCGTGAGCTCTCCGCCGGACGACCTCGAGCGCTAGCGCGATTGCCCGCGATCAGCGCTTGCACAGCACCTCGCCGACGTGAGCCGGCGAGGGCGGGAGTCCTCGCGTGAGCGGCGCCGGACTCCTTGCTCTCTGCGGCTCGGTGGCCCTGACCGGCGGAATCCTCGCCGGACTCCGATCGCGGACGGCAGGCTTCGGCTGGATCGCCCAGGCCGGGGGCATGGGCATGCTCGGGTTCGCTGGGGCCTTGGTGCTTCTCGGCGCGGATCCGATCGGGGCACCCTTCGTCTCCGCCATCGATCCCAGCTTCGGGGTCGATGCGCTGAGCGGGTTCTTCCTGATCGCGCTGGCCCTGGTCGGCTGCCCGGCGCTCTTCTACGCCCGTTCCCACCTGGGGGGAGAGCGATCACGAGTCCTCGGCCCGCTGACGGGCCTCTTCCTCGCCGCGATGGTCGGCGTCATCGTGGCTCGCGATCCGTCCACCTTCCTCGCGAGCTGGGAGCTGATCTCGCTGATCCCGGCGATGGCGATCCTCGTCTACCGCAACGACGCTGCGGTGCGCAACGCCGTCTTCGTCTATCTCGCCGTCACACATCTGGGCGGCGTGGGTGTCTGGATCAGCATCCTGGCGCTCGCTCATTTCGGGGCGATCTCCGATCCGGGCACGCTTGCCGCTCAAGGCTCCGGGGTCGAGGCGCTGGTCATCGTCGCCGCAATCGTCGGCTTTGGGACCAAGGCCGGGCTGATGCCTTTCCATTCGTGGCTCCCGCGTGCCCATCCCGTTGCCCCCGCACATCTGTCGGCGCTGATGTCGGGGGTGATGATCAAGGTCGCGCTCTACGGCCTGATCCGTGTGCTCTTCGAATGGGCGGCCCCGGCGCCGCAGTGGAGCGGCTACCTGATCCTCGCGATCGGCCTGCTCTCCGCCCTCGGCGGGGTCCTCTACGCCCTCGTCCAGCACGACCTCAAGCGGCTGCTGGCCTTCCACTCGATCGAGAACGTCGGGATCATCGCGCTCGGGCTCGGCGCCTCGATCCTCTTCGCGGGCCACGGATCGGCCACCTGGGCGGCGATCGCGTTCGCCGCTGCCCTCCTGCATACGCTCAACCACGCAATCTTCAAGGGTCTGCTGTTCCTCGGCGCCGGGGCCTTCGAGCGTGCGGCAGGCTCCCTCGATCTCGACCACATGGGCGGGCTGCTGCGTCGCATGCCGTGGACGGGAGGGGCGTTCCTGGTCGGTGCGATGGCGATTGCCGGAGTGCCGCCGCTGAACGGCTTCGCGTCGGAGTGGCTGACGCTGCAGTCGCTCATCCATCTGGCGATCGAGCCTCCAGCCGGGCCGGGAATCGTCGGTGCCCTGGCCGCTGCCGGACTCGCCGCCACGGCAGCGCTCGCGCTCTACTGCTTCGTCAAGGTCGTCGGCCTTGTCCTGCTGGGCGCTCCGAGGCGGTCGGAGGTGGCGGCCGCGACGGAGG
Organism: uncultured Solirubrobacterales bacterium; assembly: GCA_963798165.1. GTDB lineage: Bacteria > Actinomycetota > Thermoleophilia > Solirubrobacterales > 70-9 > RHKX01. The sequence continues at coordinate 86,010 of CAWCSE010000008.1, forward strand.
CTCCACTCGGCATGACGGCTGGAATGGTCAGCCTTGCCGGGCTCTGCATCGCGCTCGGGCTCGCACCCGGATTGCTCGTCCCGAAGCTTGCCGCACTGGCCCCCGGACCGGGCCGGGTTGAGTCCGGCGCCGGATTGGAGATCCCCGGCACCGGCTCGTTGCCGTCGCCGTGGCTCGCGCTCGGGCTCGCTGCCACGGTCGCGCTTCTCTGGCGATTGCGGGGCCGGCGCCGCTCCGTGCCGGCGCCCGCCTGGGCATGCGGCCAGGAAGCCGCGCCCGACCTCGCCTGGACTTCAGCCGCCTTCACGAAACCGCTGCGCCTGGTGCTCGATGTGGTGTTGAGGCCGCGGCGGGAGGTCGTCACGACCCGGGAGGGCGGGCTGCTCGAACAGGTCACCTACCGCAGCGAGATTCCGCATCTGTTCGACACGCTGCTCTATCGGCCCCTCAACCGCGGGGCGCTCAAGATCGCAAACGTCAGCCGGCGCCTCCAGTCGGGCAGCGTCAGCACGTACGCCGCCTACCTGCTGGCGCTGCTGGTCGCTTTGCTCGTCCTGACCAGGATCGGAGCGCTCGGATGAGCATGACCGCCGGTTTCATCCAGATCGCGGGCGGGCTCGGTCTCGCACCGCTGCTCGTCGGCTCGATCCAAGCCGCGAAGGCATTCCTGCAGGGCCGGCGCGGACCCTCGCCGTTGCAGCCGTATCGCGATCTTCGCAAGCTCTGGGGCAAGACCTCGGTCGATCCCCAGCCGACGACGATCGTCTACCGGCTCGCCCCGTGCGTGGTTGCCTCGGCCATGCTGCTCGCGCTGCTGCTGATCCCCGTCGGCGGGGCCTCCGCCGATTGGCCCTTGGGCAACGATGCGATCGTCCTTGTCGGGTTGCTGGCGCTCGCTCGCTTCTCGCTCGCCGCGGCGAGCTGGGACACGGGATCGGGCTTCGCCCTGATGGGCTCCGCCCGCGACCTGATGCTGTCCGTCTTCATCGAGGGGCTGCTCCTGCTCGTCGTCATCCTGGCGGCGTTTCCGGCCGCGAGCACCGACCTCGTCGCGATGACGACCGCGGCGAACGGTTCGGCACCGTGGAGCGAGGCCGGTCACTGGTGCGCCGCCGCGGCGTTCGTCCTCGTGCTCCTCGCCGAGACCGGCCGTCAGCCCATCGACAACCCCGACACCCATCTCGAGCTGACGATGATCCATGAGGGCCCGTTGCTGGAGTACGGCGGCCGCGACCTCGCTCTGCTCGAGTGGAGTGCCGGCGCCCGCCACTGGATCTTCCTGATCCTCGGCGCCGAACTGTTTCTCCCGCACTGGGGCGGCTTCGGCGCCCAGCTCGTCTGGATGGCGGCGGGACTGGCGGTGCTCTGCGGTGCACTCGCATTGATCGAGACCGCACAGGCAAAGATGAGGCTGCTGCGGGTTCCGGCTCTGCTCGGGGCGGGCAGCCTTCTGGCGCTCGTCGGTCTGATCAGCCTGCTCGTCGGAGGCCTCGGATGAGCGGTGCGACGATCGCCGCGCTCGTGGCGCTCGGTCTCGTCGTCACCGTCGTGCGCCGGCGCAGCCTGGCGACGGCGACCGTAGCCTGCCAGTCGTTGCTGCTCGGCATCGCCGCGATCATGCTCTCGGCCGGTCGCGGCAGTGAGTTTGCGATCGCCGCAGTGGTCCTCCTCGTCAGGGCGGTGACGCTGCCGGCGCTGCTCGCCTACACGCGCCGACGCACGCCGGAGCCACGCCCGGTGCCCGCGGCGGCGCCCGCGGCGACCAGGCTTCTCGTAGCCGTCGTCGCCTCGCTCGCGGCCATCGCCTGCGTCCCGTCGCTCGGGCTCGACGACCGCGCCGCCGAACAGGGAGCGATTGCGCTCGTGGTCGTGGGGATCGCCATCGTCGCCCTGCGCCGGCCGACCCTGTTTCAGGCGCTGGGACTGCTCGTCGCCGAGAACGGTGTCTACCTGCTCGCGCTCTCCGTTCCCGGCGGCTTCCCGGCCGTGATCGAGCTCGGCGTCCTGTTCGACCTGGTCGTGATGGTCACCGTGATCGCGGCCTTCAGCTTCATGATCCACCGCGAGGTCGGGAGCGGCGACACGGATCTGCTGCGGGGGCTACGTGACTGAGCTGACGACTCCGCTCGTGGTCATCGTGATCGGCCTGCCGGCACTCGCCGCCGGCGTCGTCGCGCTGATGCCGAGCCTGCGCAGCTCCGATCGCCTCAACATCGCGCTGGCGGCCGTCACCGCGGCGGTCGCCATGACGCTCGCGATCGTCGCGATCGCGGCTTCGCCCGATGTCGCGGCCCGTCAGAGCTGGTACCTGCTCGACACGCGCGGCGGGATCTTCCTCGCGTTGATAGCCGTCGTCGGGCTGGCGAGCGCGGCGGCCTCGCCCGCCTATCTACGCCATGCCGACCAGAGCTTCTTGAGCGCCCGCCGTGCCCGCGCTGCCTACTACGCGGCCTTCAACCTCTTCTGGGCGGCGCTCCTCGCCGTGCCGCTCACGGACAATCTCGGCATCGCCTGGCTTCTGATCGAGGCGACCACAGCGGCCTCGGCATTGTTGGTGGCCTACAGCGGCAAGCGCAGCGCGCTCGAGGCAGGATGGAAATACGTCGTCCTGACGACACTCGGTCTGACCGTCACGCTGCTGGGCATCGTCGTTCTCTTCGCCGCCGTCGGGGACTCAGCGTCGCTCGGTGATCTCGACTGGCAATTCCTTGCGACCTCGGCATCCGAGCTGCCCGCCACCACGACGCTGGTCGCCTTCGTACTGATCATCGTCGGCCTGGCGGCGAAGATCGGCTGGGCACCGGTTCACAACTGGCTGCCGGACGCACACAGCGAGGCGCCGCCGCCGATCAGCGCGATGCTCTCCGCAGCGTTGTTGCCGACGGTGCTGCTCGTCGCCTGGCGCACCGAGCTCGCGCTCGAGCCGGCAATCGGGTCCGGGGCCGTGCAAGGGCTGCTGGTCGGCTTCGGGCTCGCCTCGCTGGCGGTCGCGGTGCCATTCCTGTGGCGGCCTCAACCGCTGAAGCGCCTGCTCGCCTACTCCAGCCTCGAGCACATGGGGGTGCTGGCGCTCGGAATCGGCTTCGGCACTCCGCTCGCGATCGCCGGGGTCGTGATCCACGTGGCCGGCCACGGCATCGCGAAGGCGCTCGGCTTCTACGCCGCGATACCGCTGCTGCGCGAGGATCCCGAATCGGCGGGCACGCCGGCGCGAGGCGTGGCCCGGCACAGCCCCGCCACGGCCTTCTCGATCGCCGTCTCCCTGAGCGCCCTCGCCGGCCTGCCGCCGTTTCCACTGTTCGTCTCGGAGCTGATGATCCTGCTCGGCGGCATGGACGCCGGTCTGCTCGGCGCGTCGGCCGCGGCCACGGTTCTGCTCGCGCTCGGCTTCCTCGGGATCGCCCACGCTCTGATCGAGGGTCTGCTCGGTGAGCCGACCCCTGGTCGCAAACGGCTGTCGCGATCCGCACGCCCGGTCGCCCTGCTGGCTGGTGCGGCGACGATCGCCCTGCTGGCGCTCACAGTCGTCGCCTTCAGCCTGCCGGGCTCCGAGAGCGTCGAGGGCCTGCTGCGGAGCGGCTCATGAGCGCTCGGCGACAGGACGGCCATCTTCAGGTCGAGCTTGAAACCGTGGCGTCCTCGGGCTGGCGGGATGCCTGCCGCCGAAGGCTGGACGCAGGCGAGCGCTTCCTCGGGGCCTTCGCCGCCACGAGGGGTCGCGAGCCGGAGTGGGGGGCCCTGTTCACCCAGCAGAGCCGAGTCGGGCTGGTCCGCGCCGCCGTGCCCGGCGGTGTCGACTCGATCGTCGATCTGATTCCCGCCGCCGATTGGGACGAGCGGGAAGCCCATGATCGTTACGGGATCGGCTTCCACGGTCGCAGCTCGACCCGGCCCCTGCTGTCGCACGATCCGGATCTGCAGAGCTGGACCACACCGGTGCACGGGGAGGGGGTCCATCAGGTCGCGGTCGGCCCGATCCATGCCGGGGTGATCGAGTCCGGGCACTTCCGCTTCCACGTCGTCGGCGAACGGATACTCGCTCTCGACCCACGCCTCTTCTACAAGCACCGCGGGCTCGAGGCGGCCGCGGAGGGGGTTCCGCTCAGCGAGGGAATCAGGTACGCCCAGCGCGCCTGCGGGGCATGCGCCGTCGCCAACGCGGTCGCATACGCACAGGCTGTCGAGGCGATCCGGGGAGTTGCCCCGGCGCGCGACGTGCGGAGAGCGCGAACGGCGCTCCTCGAGCTCGAGCGCACCTACAACCACCTCAACGACATCGCCGCGATCTGCGCCGGCGTCGGGTTCGCGGCCGGCAACATGGCGTTCGCGGCCCTCAAGGAACGGGCGCAGCGCATCAATCTCGAGGTGGGGGGCCACCGCTTCCTATTCGACACGGTGCAGGTCGCCCAATCCGAGGTCGAGCTCGCGGGTCCCGATCTCGATCGGGCGAGGGGCGGGCTCCGGGAGCTGCATACCGATGCCGCCGCGGGATGGCGTGAGCTTGATTTCGCACCCTCGTTCCAGGCCCGCCTCGACGGCGTGGGGGTGCTGAGGCCCGAGGACGCCGTCCTGCTCGGGGCGGTCGGCCCGGCGGCCCGCGCCAGCGGCGGGCGCGAGGACGCGAGGGCGGTCAGCCCAGGTCTCATGTACGGGAGCTCGTTCGCCGCCGCGCAACTCGACGATCCGAGGGGCGACGTGGCGTCGCGCCTGCGGATGCGGGCGGTCGAGCTCGAGCAATCGCTCGAGCTCCTCGACGAGCTCCTGACCGCGCCGCTGGCGGCTACGGACGCCGCAGGGGCCAGCTCCGCGGGGCCGATCGGTGTCGGCCGGGTCGAGAGCCCGCGGGGCGAGACGGTATGCCTCGTCGAGGCCGAGCGGGGCGCCGTTCTGCGCCTCCGGCTGCGCACCGGGTCCTACGCGAACTGGCCCGCCCTCGCACACGCCACCGCCGGCGAGCTCATGCCCGACTTCCCGCTCATCAACAAGAGCTTCGAGCTCTGCTACGCCTGCGTGGATCGCTGACGTGTACGTCCTCCTGCGACATCTGCACCGAGTTCGCAGCCGCGCCGCGCTGCCGAGACGGGGAGCCGGCCGCTCGCTCGCCATCCGCCACGTCGACGCGGGATCGTGCAACGCATGCGAACACGAGCTGGCTGCGACGGCGGGGCCCGACTACGACCTGCAGCGGTACGGGCTCGACATCGTCGCCTCGCCTCGGCACGCCGACGCCCTGTTGGTCACCGGGGTGGTCACGAAACGGATGGCCGCGCCGATGCGCGCGGCTTACGAGGCGATGCCCGAACCGCGCCTGGTCGTGGCTCTCGGCGACTGCGCTCTCGGCTGCGGGGTGCTGGCGGACGCGACGGAGCTCGCAGCGCCCCTGGACGAGCTGCTGGCGGTGGATATAAGGATCCCCGGCTGCCCGCCGCCGCCCGATGCGATCGCGGCCGCGATCATCGCCGGCCTCGGTTGATCCAGATTCAACGCACGATAATCAACGTTATGACAACCGCGTGCCTGAGTCCTTTAACAGGGCTTTGTGGGCCGTCGGTATAAGGGAGCGGGATGTCTGCTCTTCCGCGGGGGAAAATCTCGTTCGTCCTGCTGCTCTCGGTCGGACTCGGCGTCGTCGCCGCGTTCCTGCTCGGCTCGGCGAGCGGCTCCGCCGATCGCAAGGTCGTCGAGCGCGCCGATTCGACGCTCGGCAGCGGCAAGCCCAAGGGCGGCGAGCTCGTCGACGGTGCCTCCGGCTCACGCCCGAACATCCTCCTGATCATCACCGACGATCAGGAGAAGACCTCGATGCGGGCGATGTCGCAGTCGCTGAAGCTGTTCAAGCACCACGGCGTCAGCTTCAACCACGGCTACGTGACGACGCCGCTCTGCTGCCCGGCCCGGGCCTCGATGTTCTCGGGCCTCTACGCGCACAACCACGGAATCATCACCAACAACCCGCACAGCCAGTTCGGGACCACGTACCGCTGGGAGGACACCTTTCCGGCGAAGCTCCAGGAAGCCGGCTACCACACGGGCATCTTCGGTAAGTACCTGAACAACTGGGACAAGGCGACCGACGGCAAGGCCGGCTTCGACAAGTTCAAGGACGACTACAAGGGCACCGAGCACAATCGCGCCAAGCGCGGTCTTGCCGACCTGATCACCGCCAAGCGCGGCAGCCAATTCATCAAGGCCCGCGAGGCCGACGACACCCGGCCGTGGATGATGACGCTGGCGATGCGCTCGCCGCACACGCCGCTGATCCCGGCCAAGCGTTACAAGAACGCCGACGTGCCCGGGTTCAGGCCGCCGATCTCCTTCAACGAGACGGATCTGTCCGACAAGCCGCCCTACCTGTCGGACAAGCGCCACGACAAGACGCTGGGTTACATAACTAAGCGCTACCGCAGCTACGAGCAGACGCTGCTCTCCGCCGACGAGGGGATCGCCAAGATCTACAGGACGCTCGACAAGACCGGCGAAAACGGCGACACCCTCGCCGTCTTCATCTCCGACAACGGCTTCCTGTTCGGCGCCCACGGCGTCCTCGGCAAGGTCTTCCCCTATCAGGAGGCGACCAACGTCCCCTTCTACCTGCGCTGGCCGGATGTCCTCGGCAAGCAGCCGCAGCTCGACACGCGGATGGTCGCCAACATCGACCTGGCGCCGACCTTCTACGACGTCGCCGGCGTCGATCCGGGGTACCCGGTCGACGGCAAGTCCCTGTTCTCGGCGGCCAACGCCCGCGACTTCCTGCTCACCGAATCCGTCAAGTGGAAGGCCGTTCAGGACGAACGCGGCGCGCTGATCGAGACGAAGGACCCCGAGGGCGGCGATCCGTTCGTCGAGCAGTACAACTGGGACGTCGATCCCGGTGAGATGGACGGCACGCCGCGCCTCAACACGCCCGCCCAGCAGCAGCGCTACGCAGAGATGCAGGCGGCGCTCGACGCGGCGAAGGCCTGTTCCGGGGCCGCCTGTCCCTGACGCGGCGAGCCCGCGGCGATCAGCCGATCAGTTGAGCGAAGGGTCCTCGGGCATCCGGGCCACGAGCGCGTACTCCCCGCCCTTGCGGGCGAGCACGTCACTCCAGAGCGTCGCGGGATCGTCTGGGAAGATTTCCGGCGGGATCGGCGGCTCGACGATCCACGCCTCCTCCTCGACCTCCGCCTCCAGCTGGCCCGGGCCCCAGCCCGAGAAGCCCGCGTAGACGCGGCCACGGCGGACGGCCTCCGGCAGCTCGTCGAGATCTGTGGACGCCGAGACGAGCCCGACGTCGGCGACGACGATCCAGGCCGCCTTGTCCGGATCGGTGAACTCGCCGAGCACGACCAGTGACTCCGGCTGGACGGGCCCGCCGACGAAGACCGGCTCGGCGATCGCGATCTCGGCGAGCTCCGGCAGGACCTCCTCGACCTCGGTATCGGCGGGACGGTTGAGGACGATCCCCATCGCCCCATCCTCGCCGTGCTCGGTGATCAGCACGACCGAGCGGACGAAATTCGGGTCCTCGAGCGCCGGTGAGGCGACGAGGAGCTTGCCGCGAAACGATTCCACGCGCTCAGGCTAGCGCGCCGGTCGCCCGCGTCCGGCGGGCCCGCGGGAGTCGGCCTCTAAGCTTCGGGTCATGGTTCACGACGTCGACGAGGCGACTTTTCAGCAACAGGTTCTCGACCGCTCCCACGAGGTCCCGGTCGTCGTGGACTTCTGGGCGGAGTGGTGCGGTCCCTGCCGGCAGCTGGGTCCGGCCCTGGAGGCGGAGACGGGCAAGCGCGACGGCAAGGTCGAGCTCGCGAAGATCGACGTCGATTCCAACCAGGGCCTCGCCGCCACCTTCGGCGTCCAGGGCATTCCCGCCGTCAAGGCCTTCAAGGACGGTGAGGTCGCCGCCGAGTTCACGGGCGCCATACCCCCGGCTCAGGTCGCGACGTTCTTCGACGGCCTCGTGCCCTCGGAGGCCGATCTGCTCTCCGGAGCCGAGGACGAGGAGTCGCTGCGCCGCGCTCTCGAGCTCGACCCCAAGCAGGAGGAGGCCGCGCTCAAGCTCGCCCGCCTGCTGATCGCCGGGGGCGACGCCGCCGGGGCGACCGCCGTCCTCGAGCCCTTCCAGTCGGACTTCACCGCGTCGGGCCTGCTCGCGCGGATCGAGCTCGGCCCCGACGACCCGGCCGCAACCGCGCTCGCCGCCTGGGACGACGGCGACGTCGAGGTGGCTCTCGAAGGGCTCCAGGGCGAGATCGCCGCCTCCGAGGACCCTGACCGCACCGATCTCCTGCGCCGGATCATGGTCGCGATCTTCACCGAGCTCGGCCCGACGAGCGACCTGGCGCGCGATCACCGCCGCCGGCTTTCGCTCGCCATCACCTGAGCGACCGCCGATGCCTGAGATCGGAGGAGTCGGCCTGCTCACCGCCCTGTTCGCGGGCGTCGTCTCCTTCTTCTCCCCGTGCGTGCTGCCGCTCGTCCCCGGCTACCTCTCTGCCGTGACCGGCGTCTCCGCCGCGGAACTCGAGACCGCCGGCTGGCGCAAGGTGGTCCCCCCCTCCCTCATCTTCATCGCAAGCTTCTCGGTGATCTTCATCCTGCTCGGCCTGACTGCGGTCAGCCTGACCCAGACGCTGCGCCAGAACCAGGACACCCTCGACAAGATCGCGGGCGCGCTGATCATCGTCATGGGCGTCCTCTTCGTGGCCCAGCTGTTCATCGTCAGGCTCAACAAGGAATGGCGAGTCGACGCGCTCATCGAGCGCGCCGGCAGCGGCGGGCCGATGATCGCCGGCGCCGCCTTCGCGATCGCCTGGACGCCCTGCATCGGCCCCACGCTCGCCGCGATCCTGACCCTCGCCGGCACGACCGGATCCGTCGCCCAGGGCGGCCTCATGCTGGCCGTCTACTCGGCCGGCCTCGGCATCCCCTTCCTGCTCACCGCCATCGCCTTCGCGCGGATGACCACCGCCTTCGGCTTCATCCGCCGCCACTACCCGGTGATCATGGCCGGCGGCGGCGTGGTCCTGATCGCGATGGGCATCCTCGTCTTCACCGGCGAGCTGACCCGGCTCAACATCGAAGCCCAGCAGGCCCTCGACGGCCTCGGCATCAACTTCTTCAACGAGGTCTAGGAACAAGTCCGAGGGAGTGCTCCGGCTTCGCCGTCCGCTTCCCTCGGCCGGCGCGGTGTTGCCGCTCGGCAAGGGCGTCAGTTCGCCATGGGTGGGGCTGCTGGTCCCGATTTCGTCCAACGGGTTGGACGAATCGACACCAGCGACCATGGAACTTCCTCGGTAGGCCACGCCCACCGCCGAACGGCTCAACCCCCGACTAGTCGCCGGTCTTGACCGGTACCGGAACCTGCTCGGGAACACCGATCTCGATCGGCTCACCGATCGCCTCGGTCTCCTCGAGCCCGGCACCGTCGAGGTCGCGGGAGCAGACGATCCGGAAGCGGCCGGTGCCGATCTCCGCGTCGGGCACGATCGGCAGGCCGCGGATCTCCTCCCAGCCGAGCCGCTCGACCTCGAAGGGATTCATGCGCACCTCGGCTGCCGGGAACGGACAGCCGGAGTTGTGCTGGTCGATCGCCTGCGAAATCGCTCCCAGGTTCTTCCCCTCAGCGCTCACGGGGGCAACGTAGCAGCGGGGGTCCGCGATCGCGAGTTTCGTCCCCCCGGGCGGCTAGCATCGGCGCATGCCGAGCGAACGCGTGTACGGGGACCCCTCGAGCTGGGAGAAGGCGGTCGCGCACGTCGACATGGACGCCTTCTACGTCTCCGTGGAGCTGCTCAGCCGGCCCGAGCTGAAGGGCAAGCCGGTCATCGTCGGCCCGGTCGATCCGCGCTCGCGGGGCGTGGTCATGACCGCCTCCTACGAGGCGAGGAGGTTCGGCGTGCACTCGGCGCTGCCGATCGCCGTGGCCAGGCGCCGCTGCCCGCAGGCGATCGTGATCCCGCGCAACATGGACAGCTACCGCGAGGCATCGGCGATGGTGATGGCGGTCTTCCACCACTTCAGCGATCTGGTCGAGGTCGTCGGGATGGACGAGGCATACGTCGACCTCAGCGAATCGCCCGCGCCGAAGGCCCGGGCCCGTCAGATCAAGTCCGAGGTGCTCGCGCGGACCGGCCTGACCTGCTCGATCGGCATCGGGCCGAACCGGCTCGTCGCGAAGATCGCCTCCGACCTCGACAAGCCGGACGGACTGTGCGTGCTGCCGCGCGAACGCTTCCTGGAGGTGATCGGCGACCGGCCCGTGCGCATCATCCCCGGGGTCGGCCCGCGCACCGAGGAACGCCTGAACGCGTTGGAGATCACGACCGTGCGTGACCTCGCCGGAGCCCCGGAGGCCAGCCTCGCGGCGATCCTCGGCCCCAACCACGCGCGCTCGCTCGGCCGCCGGGCATGTGGATTCGGGAGCACCGAGGTCGCCGTCGAGCGCGAGCGCAAGTCGGAGAGCCGCGAGCGGACCTTCGCCAGCGACCAGACGGACCCGACGCTGATGCGCAGCGAGATCGCCGCGATGGCCCGGACGGTCGCCGAGCACCTCGGCAAGCAGAGCATCCGCGGGCGCACGGTGACGATGAAGATCCGGCTCGCCCCCTTTCGCACCTTCACCCGGTCACGCACACTCGACGAGCCGACCGCCGATCCGGGCGAGGTGGCGAAATCGGCCCTGTCGCTGTTCGACGCGTTCGAGCGTGACGCGCCGGTCCGCCTGCTCGGCGTCGGCATGTCGAACCTCGTCCGCGACGGCGCCGACGAATCGGACCCCGCCCCCACCTCGGCCGAAGCGGAGGCGAAAGCGGGGCCCGTTCAACTCGCTCTGGGTTGAGCCAGGCGCCTAGCGGTCGACGAGGATGGTTCCGGTGCTTCCGAAACCGAGCTTCGACTTCGTCGCTGAGGTCAGGTCGAACTCACGACCGGCGACGTAGGGGCCGCGGTCGATGACCTTGGCCTTGACCTGGCGCCCGTGGTAGCGGATCGTCAGCTTCGTCCCACAGGGAAGCGTCTTGTGCGCGACCCCGATCGTGGACGGGCTGAGCGTGCCGCCGCAGGCGAGTGCCCCGCCGTAGAGGCCGGGGCCGTAGTAGGAGGCGACCGCGGGCCGGAACACCGACACCCGGCCGGCCTTGGCCTTGCTGCCGGCGGCGATCAGGTTGCCGGCCGCCCGGACGCGAACCTTCGCGGAGCCGGCCTTGCGCGGCTTCCACTTGGTCGCGAAATCACCGGACTTGTTCGTCCAGGTGCGCAGCTTGTCGCCGCCCACCTTGACCGTTACCTTCCGCCGGGTACCGCCGGGGGCGACGTGGCCCTTGATGGCCACCTTGTGCCCGACCCTGGCGTTGTTCTCGGAGCGAGCCCTCGTGATCGAGCGAACCCGGATCTTCTTGGGCTTCGTCGTTCGGCCGTCGGAGCTGACCGCGCGAAAGCGGCCACTGCGCTTGACCTGCAGGTGCTCGCTGAACCGACCGGCCCTGCCGGTCCTGGTCCGCCGGGCGGCCTGCCAGTGGTCGGCACCCGACGCCTTGAACTGGATGGCGACGGACTGCGGCCGCGGCGCGGTCGGCTGCGTGCCGCCGACCGGAGCGGCGGCGGTGCCGAGCGGCCGGAAACGGCCCTTCAGCTTGACCTTCCCGTGGGCTCGGACCTGCTTGCTGCTGGTCGCGAAGCTGGAGGTCCGCTCCTGGGACTTGGCCCCGGCGGCCGAGCCGACGGTCATTCCTATGATCAGGGCGGTCGCGGGCAGCAGCAGCAAAGCTGCGACCCACCCCCGCCTGTTGCGGAAGCGTGTCATCTTCGATCCTCGCTTTCGCCGCCTGCGGGGTTAGCTGACGGGCTCGCCGGCGATCCGTTCCTCCGGATCGCAGCTACGGGTCGATCACGACCCGATTCGCCCCTGCCGGCTCGGTCGTCGTCCGGCTGATGGGTCCCCCGCTTCCGGCCCTGTCGTCAGGCGCCGTGAATTGAGCGGTCTGTGTTGCTTTCGATCTATCTGGTCCGGCGGAACGGTACGGGTGGCGAACACATGTATGTGTGGCTCTGGTCACAGTCTTTACGAAGGTGAAAAGATGTATGCATGAACCTCGATCGGTTGACCGGCCTGGATACGTCCTTCCTCCACCTGGAGCGCGACGGAGCGCACATGCACGTCGGAGCCGTTGTGGTAGCTCATCGGATTATAGCGCGCCTCCGTCGCGGCGACCGTGCGCACGCCCCAGCCGCAAAAGGAAGCCGGCCCCATGAGCGTCCTCACCACCGCCTCGGTGCGCTCGGGCAGAGCGAGGCCGGTCAGAAGGGCGTGGCCTGCGTTAGAGGCGCGCACCCGGCAGGGACGCTTTTCCCCGTCCAGGGCGAGCACGTAGGCGTCGAGGGTCGAGTCGAAGAACGCCGCGTCAAACGCCGCGCGCAACGCTTGCGCGCGCTCGTCGAACACAACCGCGCGTTCCGGGCGACCCACGGCGCGAGCGATCGCGGCCGCTGCGCGCCAGGCGCCGAAGGCGTAGGCCTGGACCTCAACGAGCGCGATCGGTCCCTCCGCAAGCGCGCCATCGGAGTGGAAAACCAAATCGCGGCTATCCTTCCAGCCCTGATTGGCGAGCCCGTCGCTGCTCCGACGGCTGTACTCGATAAAGCCGTCGCCGTCGCGATCGCCGTATTTCTCAAGCCACGAAAGCGCCGCCTCGACATTGGGCCACAGTTGCCGAACCGTCGCCAGGTCGCGCGTGCGCTCCAAATAGGCGCCCGCCAGCATGACGAAGAGCGGCGTCGAGTCGACGCTGCCGTAATACCTGCGAAACGGCCCTTCCCCCAATTCCGCCATCTCGCCGCAGCGCACCTCATGGAGGATCTTGCCGGGCTCGGCGTCGCTCGCCGGATCGAAGGTCGTTGCCTGGTTCGCGGCGAGATGGAGAAGCACGCCGCGTGAAATCGCAGGGTCGACCCAGAGGGTTTCCAGGGAGGTGATCAGCGCGTCCCGGCCAAACACTGTGCTGAACCACGGGATCCCAGCGTAAGGGAAAGGTCCCTCCGGCGTATCGGTGATCAGCGTGTACAGATCCGATATCGAGCGGCGAAGCGTCTCGTTGAAGATGTCATTGGAGGTAATCATCGCGGTGGCCCGAGAGGACGATGTCCGCAGCGCGCGCCGGGCCTCGCGAATAGCGCGAAAAACGACGCCGTACAACGCTCCGCCCGCGCCCGCCCCATCGCAGCTCACCTCGAGCAGGAAAGTCTTCGCATGCTTCGGATCGAGGTCGAAAAAAAAGGTCGCCAGATTTGAGCTCAACCGGTCCGGCTTCGGTTCGAAGCGCAGCGTCGTGGCGCGGCGCCGATCATCAAGTCCGCAATATGCGAGCGTGACGCAATCGGCGCCGACATCAGCCGACCTGCATGGTCCCGCGTCGAAGCCGGTGCGCGCCGCGCACCTCGAACAGGTCCGCGAAATCGACGGCGAAAGTGATATCAATCCTGATCCGCCGTGGCCGCTCGTCGAAATTGCGCACCGCCAGCCGCTCATAGCATGCGCCATTCCACAAAAAACGGGAGCGGCGCAGATGTAAGAGGTCGTGCTCCAGGACCAACTTCTCTCCTAAATCGAACAGATCGGGAACCGTCAGGTCGGAGGTGAAAGCCGCATTGTCGTCCCGCACGGTGGACGAAAGCAGCAGCGGCCGTTGGCCGTCGATCGTCAAATAGAGATGAGAGAGGTAGCGCGTATCGCGGTGGAACAGGCCATCCGCGGCGACCTGGCCCTGACAGTATGTCGCCGTTGTGGTCGAAAACAGCGAAGGTGTCACCGTGTTTGAGCGTCCGAGGGCGCCGTTCCTGGAGCGAAACGGCCGCAGGAACGAAGAACTGCGCCGCGGGCGCGTCCGACGCTGCCGACGCATCGGCGATCGGTTCGGTTCCTGCCCTTTGCATTGTCGGATCCTCCGCATGTCAGGCCGTCGCCCGCAGACCATCGTCCTTATCCTTGAATGGCGCGGCAACTGCTGCAACTGGCGAGATAGCCCTGGCTATCTTTAGCCGGCGAGTTCGCGTCGAGCCTAACGGACGCCTCAATGCAATCAAGCGGGCGGCAGTCACGCCTCTGCGACATCGCGGGCAAGCAAGACGGTGACGACGGCAAAGGCTCGCCAGGGGCTTCCGCCTTTCGACGGCGCCGACAGCGCATCATCCAGTCTCTTGACGGCGTATTGGGTGCTGACTGAACAGGCCACCGCCGCGAGCACGGCGACGGCGATCGCTGCGTGAGGCGCCGCGCGGGCGCGCACATAGCGGTCGAGAAACGCGAGCGTCCGATTTCCATATTTGGTGAGGTCGTCGCCTTCGTTCATCGGCGAACAAATGTTTGGGCAAAAATGGGTCAAAGTTTGGCGAAGCACACCGTTGTCCAAAGTCTCTCGCCAGCGCGACACGCGCCAAAAGGGATTTAGCGCTGGAGCTTGTCCCTCGTCTGGAACTTGTTCCGTCGTGAAGCGTTGAGCGTCGTTCGGCGCTCGTGCCAAGTCCTGAAATTTCTCGTCACAAGCGCCGAAGTTGTCGCCGACTGGAGGTAAAATTGCGGATCGCCCAGATATCGCCGTTGACTGAAGCCGTGCCGCCGAAACTCTATGGAGGGACTGAACGCGTCATTTCGTGGCTCACAGAAGAGCTGGTCGCGCTCGGCCACGAGGTCACACTGTTTGCAAGCGGGGATTCGGTCACCAGCGCGCAACTCAAATCGATGTGGCCGACGGCTGTCAGGCTCGACGGATCCGTGCGCGATCCCAACGCTCTTCAAATCAGCATGATCGAACAGGTCGCGCAACGCGCCGATCAGTTCGATCTTTTGCATTTCCACCTCGATTATTACCCTTTTTCAGTGATGTCGCGGCAGTCGACGCCCTTTTTGACCACGCTGCACGGCCGTCTCGATTTGCCTGAGCATGAGCCGGTCTTCTCGACCTTTCCGAACGTTCCCCGCGTGTCGATTTCAAACGCGCAACGGCGGCCAGCGCCGCATGTGAATTGGATTGGCACTGTTCACCACGGGATGCCGTTGGACCTCCTGAAACCTGTGCCAGCGAGCCCGTCATACTTCGCTTTTTTGGGACGCATTTCGCCGGAGAAGCGGGTTGATCGCGCCATCAGCATCGCCGAACACTGCGGGCTGCCGCTGAAGATCGCCGCGAAAGTCGATCCGGTCGACGAGGATTATTTCGAGGAAGTAATTACAGCTGCTTGCGAAACCGCATGTCGAATTCATCGGCGAGATCTCCGACGCGCAGAAGTCCGAGTTTCTGAGTAACGCGTTCGCGCTGCTTGTGCCGATCGACTGGCCGGAGCCTTTTGGGCTGGTCATGATCGAGGCCATGGCCTGCGGCGCGCCGGTCATCGCATTCAACCGCGGCGCGGCGTCGGAATTGATCGAGGACGGAAGTCACGGGTTTTGTCGTCGAAGACGAAATGGGCGCCGTCGGCGCCGTGCGCCACATCTCGCGCTTGTCACGGACAACGATCAGAAGTCAATTCGAAGATCGCTTCACGGCGCGGCGGATGGCGAAGGATTATCTGGAGCTTTACCGCGGCTTGCTCGGCGCCTCAGCGCGCCGCCCAATCGCATCAGTCTCCGGCTGACGATTCAGTTCCGGCTCCTGCATGCGGCCGTGTCTCGGGCATCGCCAGCGCCACGGCCGCCAGACCGAGAAGGCTGAATCCCGCCATCATCAGAAAGGCCGTCTGGCTGTCGAAGCGGTCGCTGACATATCCCGCCAGCGTGGTGCTGATCGACGCGCCGACGCCGACGGCGCAGCCGACTGCGCCTTGGGCCAGGTTGAAATGACCCGTGTTTCCGGCAACGTCGGCCACGATCAGGGGAACCAGGACAGCGAGCACGGCGCCTGAAACGCCATAAGGAGCTGCGCCGCCATCAGGAGATAAGGATCGACCAGGGACGCAAACAACAAGCCGCGGATCGCAAGCGCGGCGAAGCAAAGAACAAGCAACGGGCGTCTGCCCCATCGCTCGGCCTTATGGCCGACCCAGGGCGAAAGCACGGCGACGATGAGTTGCGGCGCGACAATTGAGGTCGCGACTAGAATGGTGGCGAACTTGGCGGACCGCAACGTCATCATGCTTGCGGCCAACGGCAGCATGGCGGCGTTGGCGAGTTGGAAGAGGGCGACGCAGCCGGCGAAGATCAGGAGCGGACGGATCGTAAACAGCCTGAGCAGACCGGTTATGGGATTTTTGTGCCCGGGCTTTGCGACGCCGCCATGAGCCCTCGTTGGATCGATTTCTTGGGCCCGTATGTGGAATAGGGCGAACAGCGCCGGCGCCGACATGCTCGCCACGAGGATAAAGGCCGCGCGGTCGGAAATATAATAAGCGAAAGCGCCCATGCCGGTCGCGGCCAGGCCTGAACCCACCGAAGCGAACGAGGCGTTGCGGCCCAGACGGACGCTGATAAGTCTCTGGCCAACAAGGCCGAGACTGATCGCCGCGATCGCCGGGCCAAGCACGCAGCTTGCGCCTGCTTGCAGGATCCGAGAGGCGAATACGACGGGGAAAATCGGCGACAGGGCGAACGCGAACGCGCTGATGCCGACGGCCGCGACGGCCGCAGCCGCCACCCAACGCACCGAACGCGCGGCGTCGACGATCGCGCCGCCCGAATCTGACCTACCAAGCCGACGAAAGCGCCGACGCTCAGGACAAGGCCGATGTCGGTTTAAGTCCATTTTTGCGTGGTCAGATAAACCGAGACGAAAGCGCCAAATCCGGTTTGCACATCGGCCAGGAAGAAGACGAACCAGTCGAGCCCGCGCAGGCTCGCGCCTGACGGAACAGGAGAGCCTCTTCTTTGGCGATCTGGATGCGAAGGCCCCGCAGAGGGTCTTGCGGCCTCGCGGAGCGATTTCCTTCTGGGGGGCAGTCCGGCTCCTAAGAAATCGGACATGAGTTCTCTGGAGCGTCAGTCCGAAAGATGGTCATTGCATCGAAACGAGCGATCGAGCGCAGCCTCTCAAGGTTTTGCGCTCGGGTCTCCGATCATCACGACGGGCTCGGCCGCCTTGTAGACCGGGGCGACCCGCAGTTGATCCTTGGTCAGATTGACGACAACGGCGCCCGGCTTCTTGGGGTCAAAATGCAACGATCGCCAGTCGACGGCGATCTTGCGAGAGCCGACGCCCAGAAAGCCGCCAAAATCGATAATAGCGACTCTGATCTCGCCGCTGCGATCGACGACAATGTCGACAATGCGTCCCATATCGTCGCCGGTCGAGCTCAGCGCTTCGATGCCGAGCACGCTCTCAAGCTGCCCGCCGTCGACGACAGTGGCCGGAACGCTGGTCTTCTCCTCCTTGTTTTTATCGTCATTCTGCGCCGCAGGCGCGGCGGCTTTTCGCTGGGAGGGCGCCGTGGCCATTGGTTGCAGGGGGGACTTCGCTTGCGCCAGACGCCAAGGCCCCGCCTCGACGCTGCGCGTCGCGGCTATCGCCGGCTGTTGCGCCGCAAATAGCGCAATGGCAAAGAGGACAGCCGCCTCCTCCTGGTTGCGGCGCCTCCCGCAAAGACAACGCCGCGCAGAGGCGCCAATGTCGGCATGACCTTGCGTCCCTTCATCCTGATCGCCCGGGTCGATCAACTCAGACGTTGCTGACCGCCGGGTCTATTGCATCGACGACCCCAGTTCAATCGTCTCTCGCCCCATGGAGACGTTGCGGCGCTCGGCCATTATTCGATCCTTGTGGGCTGACTTTCGACGCCGGTCTCCAAGCCGACCACCATCTCAAAAATCAATGAAATTGTCCCGCGAGGCGTACGAGGCGGCGGTCGAGAACCGCATAGCCGGTTGCGGTGCGCAGTTTCGCTCTTCTAGCGTCTCCCTTAGGTGCATTGGATGAGCGTTGTCCGCTCGGCGAAGCTGAGCCATGGGGAAGAGCGGAGGAAGGCGATCGGGCGTCCCCTTCCGCATCCGGGGCTGGCGCTTTCTGGAGCGCCATGGTCTGCTTGCGATCCCGCCCGCGCGAAACCGCGTATCATGACGCCTTGAGGCCAGGTTTGGTGCGGGGTGCTCAGGCCCCGCGCGCCGCCCCTTCGACCGCGGCGAGGGCGCCAGGCTCGAGTTCGCAGTAAAGCAGCCGGTCCGGATCGACAGGCCCAGGCAGGGATATTTGGTCCTTCGGCGAGCGCTTAAATCCCATTCTCACATAGTAGGACTCGTCGCCGACCAGGAGGACGAGCTTCCAGCCCGCGGCCTTGGCGGCTTCGAGCGAGCGATTGACCAGGGCTTCGCCAATCCCCTGGCTGCGGAACACCGGTTCGACGATCAGGGGCCCGAGCAGCAGGGCCGGCGTGTCGCCAATGACGATCGGCGTCATCGCCGAGGCGCCGACCAACAACGTGCCGACGCGAGCGACGAAGCTCAGCGTCGGATCGGGGTACGTCGTCTCGCGGATCCGATAGGCCGTGCGCGCATATCGGCCTGGGCCGAACACGCGCTCGTTGAGGCGTTCGATCGGCTCGGCGTCGTTGTCTGTCGCCGGTTCCAGGATAAGGGAGAGATCGTGCATCGCCCGGTTCTAGCACGCGATGGGGCGCAGAACCCAGAGACCGCTCCCGTCGGCCCAACCTGTTGGGGTCGCGCCAGGCCCGCTCGAACGGCAACCGCCAGGCATAGGGCGCAATCAGCTGATAGATCGCCTGGGTCCCCAGGAGCCCGGCGCATAGACCTTGACCGGCGGAGGAGCGTCGAGCAGCGGCGTCGAGACCTCCCACAGCCGCTCGATGCCTTCCGCCGAAGTGAACAGCGTGTGATCGCCGCGCATGGCGTCGAGGATCAGGCGCTCGTAGGCCTCCAGAACGTCGCCATCAGCCCGTTTCGTGCATCGCGAACTGCAGGCTCTGCTTGTCCAGCCGCATGCCCGGGCCGGGCCGCTTGCCGTAGAACGACAGCGACACCTTGGACGCGTCGGCAAGATCGAAGGTCAGGTGGTCGGGCCCTGCGCGCCGACACCGGAACCCGCCGGGAACATGCTCTTCGGCGGCTCGCGGAAGGCGATGGAGATGATGCGCTGGCCTTCGGCCATCCGCTTGCCGGTGCGCAGGAAGAACGGCACCCCGGCCCAGCGCCAGTTGTCGATGAAGCATTTGAGCGCGATGAAGGTCTCGGTGTCGGATTCCGGATCGACGCCCTCCTCGTTGCGGTAGCCGATGTACTGACCGCGCACGACATGGGTCGGATCGATCGGCATCAGCGAGCGGAAAACCTTGTTCTTCTCTTCGCTGATCGGCCGGGCGCGAGCGCAGTCGGCGGTTCCATCGCCATGAAGCCGAGGATCTGGAACAGATGCGTGACCACCATGTCGCGATATGCGCCGGTCGGCTCGTAGAAGCCGATGCGATTGCCGAGGCCGAGCGTCTCGGGCACGTCGATCTGGACGTGATCGATGAAGTTGCGGTTCCAGATCGGCTCGAACAGGCCGTTGGCGAAACGGAAGGCGAGGATGTTCTGCGCCGGCTCCTTGCCGAGGAAGTGATCGATGCGGAAAATCTGGTCCTCGGCGAACACCTCGTGCAACGCGGCGTTGAGGGCGATGGCGCTCTCAAGATCGGTGCCGAACGGCTTCTCCATGATGATGCGCGAGCCGCTCGGCGAGTCGGCCTCGCCAAGAATCTGGATCGCCGACAGCGCGGCGTTCGGCGGCACGCTCATGTAGTGGACGCGCTGCGCCTCCTCGGCGAAGCATTTCTCCGCTCTCTCGACCGCCTCCTTGAGAGCGCCGGGACCGCCGCCATCGGCACGTAGTCGAGCAGCGCTTCGAAGGCGGGCCAGGCTTCCTTTTTGGGGTGATGGGCGTGTTGCCCGAAAACGGCGTCGCGGGCGAGGGCGCGGAACCCCTCCGCTTCGAGCAGTCGAGCGAGACGCCAATGATCCGGCATTTCGAAATGAAGCCGGCGCTCACCAGGTGAAAGAGGCCGGGCAGCAGCTTCTTGTGGGCGAGGTCGCCAGTCGCGCCAAACAGGATGACGATCTGGGGCAGCTTGGGGCCGACCCGACAGGTATTCTCGCCATTGCCTTCTCCGCCCTTAGCCATTGCATTCGGCGGCTCGGCCGTAGGCCCGTCTCGCGACAGGCCCGGACCGGCGGCCCTACGATTTCACCGCCGCAATCTGAGGCTCGCCCAGCCCTCGAGGTCGATGCGGTCTATCAGATGCAGCCCCTGCGCGCGCCAGGCGGAGAGCACGCCGGGGACGTCGGCCAGCAGCAGGCCGGAGACAATGGCCTCGCCGTCGGGCGCGAGAACCGGGCGAGCGAAGGCGCGAGCAGCCGCAGCGGTTTCGCCAGGATGTTGGCGAACACGAGATCATAGGGCGCGCCCGCGCGCAGCCGTCGGTTCTCGACGCCGCGCGAGACGATCGCCTGCGCGTAGGGGCCGACGCCGTTGAGGCGGGCGTTGGCGTTGGCGACCGCGACGGCGACGGGGTCGATGTCGCCGAGCCAGACTTTTCGCTTGAGCGCGCGGGCGGCGGCGATGGCGAGCACGCCGGCGCCGCAGCCGACATCGAGCACGCGCGCCGGGCGGCGGCGTTTCAGCAGCCGGTCGAGGTGGAGAAGGCAGCCGCGCGTCGTGCCGTGATGGCCGGTGCCGAAGGCAAGGCCGGCCTCGATCTCGATGGCGACGTCGCCGGCGCGGACCTTGTCGCGGTCATGCGCGCCGTGGACGAGAAAGCGGCCGGCGCGCACCGGCTTAAGGCCGGCGAGCGCGTTGGCGACCCAATCCTGTTTCTCGGTGAGGCCGAAGGTCGCGCGCGCGGCGGCGTCCTCGTCGGCGGCGGCGGCGATCAGCTCGCGCATGGCCTCCTCGTCGGGCTCGAAGCCGAAATAGACCTCCACCGGCCACGCCTTGCCGCCGCCGGGCAAGGGAGCGTCGGTCTCGAACGCGGTCGAGGCGGCCTCGGCCGGCTCGAAACTCTCGACCATGAGATCGGCCACCGCGCGGGCGCGCGCTTCGTCGAGGGTGACGCGCATGACATGGGCGGCGTTGTTGGGCGGCAGGCCTTCGAGCATGACCGTCTCCCGCAGGGGCATATGCGCC
>CAWCSE010000009.1:0-266260 GCA_963798165.1 uncultured Solirubrobacterales bacterium
GTTCGAGCTCGAGTGCGGCCGGATCACCGAGGATCGCTTCCTCGACATCCTCCGCGACGGGCTGGAGCCGATAATGGGCGAGCGCCCGACGCTGCACCGCTTCAAGGAGACCTATTTCGACGGCCTCCACCCCAACGAGGAGATGATCGCCCTCGCCCGTGATCTCTCCGCCGGCCATCGGATGGCGATCCTGACCAACAACGTGCGGGAATGGGAACCGATCTGGCGGGCGAAGCTGCCGGTCGACGAGATCTTCGAGACGGTCGTGGATTCGGCGTTCGTCGGGATGCGCAAGCCCGACCCCGCGATCTACGAGCTGACGCTCGAT
Source organism: uncultured Solirubrobacterales bacterium (assembly GCA_963798165.1). Lineage (GTDB taxonomy): Bacteria > Actinomycetota > Thermoleophilia > Solirubrobacterales > 70-9 > RHKX01. The sequence goes on from CAWCSE010000009.1 coordinate 329, forward strand.
CGCCTCGACGGGATCGCCGCCGGCGAATGCCTGTTCATCGACGACACCGAGGTCAATTGCGTCGCGGCGAGGGAGCTCGGCATCCATGCCGTGCACTTCCGCGACAACGCTCAGGCCATCGCGGAAGTAAGGTCGGCGCTCGATGAGTGAGATCTCGAGTAGCCCCAGTGTCCGGTCGCGCCGACTTGCGCGAGTTCATCATGCTGCCGTTCCGGCTCTACGAAGGCATGGACCAGTGGGTGCCGCCGCTGATCAGCGAGCGCAGGCGTCACTCGACCGCAGGCACAACCCCTACTTCCAGCATGCCGAGGCCGAGTATTTCCTGGCCCGCCGCGAGGGCCGGGTCGTCGGCCGGATCACCGCACAGGTCGACGATCGCTTCAACGAGATCCAGGAGCAACGACTGGGGGCAGTTCGGCTTCTTCGAGAGCGAGAACGACCCGGCGATCGCCAAGGCGCTCCTCGACGCCGCCTTCGGCTGGCTGCGGGAACGCAAGCGCGACCACGTGATCGGCCCGCTCGACTTCTCGACCAACCACGAGTGCGGGCTGCTCGTCCACGGCCACGAGCTGCGACCGCAGATCCTCGAGAACTGGCACCACCCCTACTACGCCGATCTGCTCGAGGGATACGGGCTGACGAAGGCGATGGACCTCTACAAGTGGAGCCTCCACGTGACCGGGCGCAACGAGGTCATGCCGGTGCTCTTCGAGCTCGCCGAGAAGCTCGAGCCCGAGCACGGGATCACGATCCGCGGCATGCGCCGCAACGACCTGAACGGCGAGATCGCACGCTTCATGGAGATCTACAACGCCGCCTGGGAGAACAACTGGGGCTTCGTGCCGCTCACCGAATCCGAGATCCGCGCGTACGCGAAGGAGCTGAAGCCGATCATCGACGAGAACTGGGCGATGGTCGCCGAGACGAAGGAGGGCGAGACGGTCGGCGTCGCGCTGACCCTCCCCGACTACAACCAGGTTCTCAAGAAGCTCAACGGCCGCCTGCTGCCGTTCGGCTGGCTGACGGCGCTACGCGAGCGCAAGAAGATCGACACCGTGCGGGTCTTCGCGCTCGGCGTCAAGCCCGAGTACCAGCACACGGGCGTCGCCGCCGGCCTCTACGCCCGCCACTACGACATGGCGGCGACGACGCCCCAGCACGGCGGCGAGACGGGCTGGATCCTCGAGACCAACGTGCCGATGAATCGCGGCATGGAGGCGATGGGCGGCGAGATCGTCAAGACCTATCGGATCTACGAGGCAGACCTCTAGCGCAGGCCGGCGTCGCGGGCGAAGTCCATCGCGGCGGGTCCCGTCCGGGGTATCCCATCGCACCGCGCCACCGGCATTGCTCGGTGCGATGGGATCCCTCGCCCGGCCACCCGCCGCCAGAGCCACCCGATGGACGCTCGACCCGAAACCTGCTCGGCAGCAGATCTGGCGAGTGCGGGAGCGGTCAGGTCAAGGAAGAGGGACGCGATGCGGCCGAGAGGGCCGTGAGCGGCCCGATGACGCCGAGCTGACGGCTCCCGGGCCGCCAGATCAGTTGTCGGAGCCGGCGCGGTCCCAGAGGTAGAGCTCCATCGCCTCCACGGCCAGTTCCTCCTGGCGTAGTGGCGAGAGCCACTCGAGAACGGTCTCGAGGGCGCGCTCTTCGGTGAGACCGCGGTCGACGGCCTCCTCGCCCCGGAAGCCGGCAGCGAGCTTCAATGCCTCGCGGCGGTGCTGGCCGAGCGATCCGAAGGCGTTGATGAGGAAATCGCGGTTCGGGATCGGATGCGCGATGTCCATGGAGGCGTGCCAGGCGGCGAGCATCGAGATGTCGTGCTCGTCGAGCTCGTGGATGGCCTTGGCGTAGTGGGCCTCGAGCTCGTCGTCGGGGATCTCGTCGACCCAGGCGCGAACCGCTTCGCCGAGAAGCTGTCTGCGGGCCTCGCGGCCGACCGAATCGGCGACTACGCGGATTGCATCGGCCGGATCGATGAAGCAGAGGGGCACAGGGCGAAGATAGACAGGGCATCGGTCAGAATCGGCGCCCGCCCCGAGACCTATGCTCAGAGCGATGCAAGAAGTGTTCGAATCGGGGGCCGAGGGATGAGCCTGGCGGTTATCGCAGGGCCGCCCGGCTCGGGCCGCGGCGATCAGGTGCTGGAAGGTTTCCGGGAGGCGCTGGAGCGCGAGCCCGTCCTCGTCGCGCCGACGAGCGACGACGTCGATCGGCTCGAGCGCGAGCTGTGCGCCACCCCGGGCGGGATCCTCGGCGGAACCGTGACGAGCTTCCCGGGACTGTTCCGCGAGGTCGGGCGGGCGATGGGCCTCGATGCGGTCGATGGGCTCAGCGGCATGCAGCGGATCTGGCTGGCGCGCGCCGCCGCGTCGGCGGCGCCGCTGCGGCGGCTCTCGCGCTCGGCGCGCCGTGAGGGGTTCGCGCCGGCGCTGGAAGCCCTGCTCGGGGATCTGCAGGCCTCCGGGCTCGACGCGCCAGGCTTCGCGGCGACGCTCGCCGAGGCGGACGCCGGCGAGTACGAGCGCGAGCTGGCCGGCCTCTTCGCCGCCTACGAGGAGCGGCGCGACCGTCGCGGCATCCCCGACGAGCATCAGATCGCGGCCCGGACGACGGCGGCGTTGCGGGCAGACCCGCGGGCCTGGTCGGAGCGACCGGTGTTCCTGTACGGCTTCGATGACCTGACGAGGGAGCAGATCGAGCTCGTCGACGCGCTTTCGGGCGCCTGCGAGGTGATCGCGACGGTCACGTTCGAGGACCGCCAGGCGCTGGCTGCCCGGGCCGGCCTGCTCGGCATCCTCCGCGACGAGCTCGGCGCGACGGTGAGCGAGCGGATGCGGCCCGCACCGACGAGGTCCGGCCCCGCGACGCTCCGCCATCTCGAGCGCAACCTCTTCGTGCCCGATGCGCCCGCGGTCGCTCCGGATGGTTCGCTGCGCTTCCTCGAGGGCGCCGGCGACCGCGGCGAAGCCGAGCTGATCGGTCGCAAGATCGCCGCGCCTGCTCGCGGCCGGGGTCGACCCCGATGCGATTGCGATCACCGTTCGCAATCCCGACCGGCAGGCGCCGCCGATCGCCCGGACCCTCGGCAGGCTCGGCATCCCGCTCGCGCCCGAGGCCAGCGTCCCGCTCGCGATGACGGCCACCGGATCGAGCCTGCTCGAACTGCTCGCGATCGCCTCCGGAGAGGGAACCGCCAACACGGTCGTCTCACTGCTCCGGCGCCCGGCGCGAGCCCGCCCGAGGCACGTCGACTGGCTGGAGCGAGCGGTGCTCAGGGGGAGGATGCAGAGCGCCGGCGAAGCGCTCGCGGAGTGGGCCGGCGACGGCGAGGAGCCGCGCCGGATCTGGGCACTGGATGCCCTCACCGAGGCCGGCGAGGATCCGGCCGCGATCGCGGCCGCCCTGACCCGGTTCGCAGCCGACGTCGCGGAGCGCCCGCATCTGCGTTCCGGGCTCGTCCCGTCCGGCGGCCCGGCGGTCGAGCTCCGAGCCGCGACGGAGGTCGGCCCGGGCGCTCGCCGAGGTCGTGGCGCTCGGAGACCTGGCCCCCCGCGACGCGGGGGCCATCGCCGAGCTGCTCGCGCCACGTCCGCGTGCCGCTGTGGCGCGGGCCGACCGAGGGCCGGGTCCGCATCCTCAGCCCCTACCGGCTGCGGGCGACGCGGGTGGACCACCTCTTCGTCGCCGGGCTCGCCGATGGATCATTCCCGGCGGCCGGGGGCGCCGATCCATTGCTGTCCGACGATCGGCGCCGGGCCCTCGGTCTGCAGTCGCGAAGCGATCCCGCCGCCGAGGAGCGCTACCTGTTCTACGCCTGCGTCTCGAAGCCCGACAGCTGCCTCCACCTCTCCTACCCGGCGAGCGACGAGGCGGGCGGCACGGCGCCGCGCAGCCCGTTCGTCGATGAGGTCCGCGACCTCCTCTCCCCCGCCACCACCGCCGACCCGGCCGACGACCCGCTCGAGCCGGAGCTGATCGAGCGCGCGACCCTCGCCGACTTCGTGCCCGCGCCCGAGGACGCGAGCACGCCCCATGACCTCGCGCGGGCCCTCGCCGCTCCGGGTATCGACGCCGCCGCCCACGTCGCCGCGCTGACGCTTCCCGAGGGCGCCGGAGAACGTTCCCTGGTGGCGGTCGAGGAGGCGCGAGAGCGGGTCGCCGCCGCCCGCCGCCCCGGACCGCTCCGTCACCCCGACGTTCTCGCGAGCCTCGCCGGCCAGGACCTGTTCGGGGCCTCCACCCTCGAGGAGTTCCACCTCTGCTCCTATCGCTGGTTCGTCGGCCACGAGCTGCGCCCGCGGCGAATCGGCCCGGACCCCGAACCGCTCGAGAACGGCGGCATCGTCCACGAGACGCTCGAGCGGCTGTTCCGGGAGCGGCCGGGCGGCGAAGGGCGACCGACGCCGTCGAGCGCGGGCCGCTGGAGCCGCCGTGCGAGCGAGATCGTCCGCGAGGTCGCCGCCGAGCGCGGCTGGGACCTCGACGCCGCCACGCCGACGATCTCGCTGGCGCGCTTCGACGCGATCCTCGACCGGTTCGTCCGCCGCGATGCCGACACGGGCGGCCCACTGATGCCCGACCCGGATCTCCTCGAAGCGAAGTTCGGCGATCGCCCTGGCGACGGCTACCCGCCGGCCGACCTGGGGGAATTCCGCCTGCGCGGCGCGATCGATCGGATCGACGTGGAGGGGGAGCTGGCGCTGATCCGCGACTACAAGCTCAGCGCCAGCGTCGTCGCGGGCGCCAAGCTCGTCGAGGAGGGCAAGCTGCAGCTGCCGCTCTACATGCTGGCGGCGCGGGGCTTCGGCCTCGAGCCGATCGGCGGTCTCTACAGCCCCCTGGCCGCCACGAAGGAGAAGGATCACAGGCCGCGCGGCCTGCTTGCCAAGGCGCACAAGGGGACCACGATCCCCGACGCGACCGAGGCCCACGTCAAGACAGATTTCATGGATCCCGAGGCGCTCGAGGAGGTCCTCGAGGCCGGCCTTGCCGAGGCGAACCGGGTCGTCAGCGAGATCCGCGGCGGCCGGATCGACCGCAACCCGCGCGGCGGCTCATGCCCGCCGTGGTGCGAGCTGGCTCCGATCTGCCGGATCGAGCGCGGCATCCCCTACGACGACGAGGAGGACGAGGAGGAGATGCTCGGTTGACCGACGCCGGCGAACATGAGCAGCTGAGCCTCGACGCGACCTCCCCGGCCGCGCCCGAATCCGCTGTGGGCGGCGAAGCGACCCGCGAGGATCACGCCCCCGCGAGCAGTCCGACCGCTCAGCAGCAGGCGGCCATCGACAACCGCGACCGCGACGTCTTCCTCGAGGCGGGTGCCGGGACCGGGAAGACCCGCGTCCTGGTCGAGCGCTACTGCGAGGCCGTCGACACCGACGGCGTCGAGCCTGAGCGGATCCTCGCCTTCACGTTCACCGAGAAGGCGGCGGCGGAGATGCGACGACGAGTACGGGTCGAGCTCGGCAGCCGCGCCGCCGCCGCCGACGATCCGGAGCGGCGAGGCCGGCTCCAGGAAGCGTCCCGGGCCGGTGAAGCCGCTCCGATCACGACCATCCACGGGTTCTGCCGACGCCTCCTCGCCGCCCATCCGGTCGCGGCTGGTCTGGACCCCCGCTTCCGCGTCCTCGACGCCGACGAGGCCGCCCGGATCGCGAGGTCATCGTTCGACGAGGCGCTGGCGGCGCTGGCGGGGACCGACGACTCGGTCGCCCTGACGGCTGCCGGGTATCGAAACCGGCTCGGGTCGCTCGTCATGGCCGCTCATTCCGACCTTCGAAATCGCGGCGAGATCCGACCCGAGCTGCCGGACCTGCGCTTCGAGGGTTTCGATGGGTCCGAGGAGCCTCCCAGCCCCGCGGAGAAGGCGGCCGTGACGGCCGGGTACGAGGCACTTCGCAAGCTCGTGATCGTGTTCGGCGAATGCTTCGAGGCACGCAAGGCCGAGCGCTCGGCGGTCGACTTCGACGACCTGCAGCTTCTCGCCCTCTCGCTGCTGCGCGACAACGAGGCGATCGCGGAGACCCAGCGCTCCCGTTTCGATCACCTCCTGGTCGACGAGTTCCAGGACACGAGCCCGATCCAGGTCGAGCTCGTGCGGGCTCTGGCGGGACCCGATACGCGCACCTTCACCGTCGGCGACGCAGCCCAGTCGATCTACGCGTTCCGAGGCGCCGACCTGGACAGCTTCCGCCGCGAGCGCGAACGCCTCGCAGCGGGCGGCGCGAACGGCGAGACGGCGATGCTCGGCCTGACCGGCTCGTTCCGCTCGACGCCGGACGTCGTCGCGGCCGTCAACGTGGTCGGCACGACGCTGCTCGGCGACTACCGGCCGCTGAGCGTCGCCAGGGCGCCGAAGGACGACGGGACCGGCGAAGAGCCGCGAATCGAGCTGCTGCTGACCCAGGCGAAGGGCTGGGGCGAGGAGGACGAGGGCACGCAGATCGAGACCGTCGCCACCGACACCCCGCAGAGCCGGATCGCCGAGGCGAGGGCGTTGGCCCGCCGCCTGCGCGAGCTGGCGGCCGAGGGAGTGGACCCCGGCTCGATGGTGCTGCTCCTCCGGGCCTTCACCCACGTCGACGCCTATGCGGAGGCGCTGGAGCTGGCCGGGCTCGACCCCTACGTCGTCGGCGGTCGCGGCTATTGGTCCTCCCAGCAGGTCACCGACGCGATCGGCCTGCTGTCCTGCGTTGCCAACCCGCTGGCCGACGAGCCGCTGCTCGGCGCGCTCGCCTCCCCCGCCTGCGCCGTCAGCCCGGACGGGCTGTGGATCCTGCGCAGGATCGCCGGCAGCCGCCACCTCTGGCCGGCCATCGAGGAGCTCTCGGCGAGCGGCGACGGGCACGAAGCCGCCGACTCCCCGCCGGAGGCGGAGGACGCGGCCCCCGAGATCGTCGCTCGACGCGCCGAGCAGAAGCTCTGGGAGGAAGGCCTCCCGGACGAGGACCGGCGACGCCTGGCCGGTTTCCACGACACGCTCGTCGGCCTGCGCTCCAAGGCGGCCCTGTTGCCGCTCGACGACCTCGTCGAGCAGGTCCTCGAGGGATTCGGCTACGACCTCGCCGCCCTGCTCATGGACGACGGGCTGAGACGGACTGCGAACCTGCTCAAGCTGGTCCGGATCGCCGGCGAATACGAGGCGCACGAGGGCCGTGACCTGCGCGGCTTTCTCGATCAGGCGGCGACCAGGGCGGCGATGTCGGACCGCGAGGCGGAGGCCGCAGTCGCGGCCGAGGATCACGCCGGCGTGCGGGTGATGACCGTGCACGCGGCCAAGGGCCTCGAGTTCGACTGCGTCGCGGTCGCCGACCTCGGCCGCAAGCTCGCGGGAGGCGGGCAACCTCCCTACCTGCGGCTGGCCTTCGAGGCGGCGGCGGCGACGCCGAGGCCTCCGCGCCCCGAATCGGGCTGAGACTCGCTCGCGCCGGAGCTCCGACCCTCGACGTCGGTGGATATCGGCAGATCAACGACGAAGCCGCCGACGCCGACGCAGAGGAATCCGGTCGGCTCGCCTATGTGGCGGCGAGCCGGGCGCGCGAACGTCTGATCCTGAGCGGGACCTTCGATCCGGAGAAGGACGTCGTCGCCTCCGAGCGCCCGCAACGTCAGCTCAGCGCGATCGCCTGCCTGCTGCCGAACCTCGGCGTCACCGGTGAGAACGGCCAGGTCGTGACCGTCCCCCCGCCGAGCGCGCTGGAGGGCGTCGACGACTCGGGCTTCACGGCGACGCGAATCCGGGTCGCCGTGACGGGACCGGGTCGCGAACAGGTGGCGATGCTCTCCGCCGACGAGCGCGAGCGGCGGATCGATGCAGGTGCCGACGGCGGCACCCCGCCGATGCTGGCGCTCGCCGAGCGCGGCACCGCAGCCGCGCGGAGCCTCTCCTACGCGGCGCTCGCCGATTACGACCGCTGCGGCTACCGGTTTCTCGCCGAACGGATCCTCCAGCTCGGTCCCAACGGCGAGGCGACGGTCACGGGGCCCGACGGCCCATCGCCGGCGAAGGCCGGCGGGATGGGCTTCGGTCGCGCCGTCCACGAGCTGCTCGAGTGGACGGCGCGAAACGGCTGGAGCGCCCCCCCGGAGCCGCTCGTCGAAACGACCATGCGCCGGGAGGGCTTCGGATCGGAGGCTGCCGAACGGGCATCCGGCATGGTCGAGGGATGGCTGCGATCCGAGCTGGCAGCCGAACTGCGAGCCGACGGCGCGGCCTTTCGGCCCGAGGTCCCGTTCCGGATCCGGATCGGCGAGGGGACCGTGATCCGCGGCACGGTGGACCTTCTCGTCACCAGGCCGGACGGGCCACCGATGTTCGTCGACTACAAGACCGACGCGCTCCGCGGCGGCGGTGCGCCGGCCCTGCCCACGGCATACGAGATGCAGCGCATCCTCTACGCGTCCGCGGTCGCAGCCGCGACCGGAGCATCAGAGGTCGAGAGCGCGTACTTCTACCTGCAGGCCCCGGACGCACCGGTGCTCCGCACGCTCGACGCCGCCGAGATCGAGCGTGGGATGGAACGGGTCGGCGCACTGGTGGACCGGATTCGAGGGGGCGACTTCGAGCCGACCCCCGAGCCCGGGCCGTCGCTCTGCCACGACTGTCCGGCCAGGCAGCGCCTCTGTCCGTACCCGCGCGAGGTGACCCTGGGGAAGGCCGCGTGAGCGAGCTGGCGATCTTCGCCTACGGATCGCTCGTTGCTGCGGCCAGCGCGGCGGAGACGCTCGGCCGCGACTCGGTCCAACCGCGTCCGGCCCGACTCGGAGGATGGCTGCGCAGTTTCTCGCTCGTCCGCGATAACCGTCGCTGCGAGAAGACGTTCGCGGACCCCGGCGGGCGCATCCCCGACCTGATCCTGGCGCTCAACGTCGAGCCCGATCCCCGCGGCCGCTCACAGGTCAACGGCGCGCTGATCGAGGTCTCGGAGAGTGAGCTCGACCGTCTCGACCGGCGCGAGCTGCGCTACGGCCGCGAGGACGTGACCGGTGCGATCACGGTCGGACGAGCCGGCCCGCGGCCCGATTCGGTCTTCACCTATGTCGCGAAGCCCGGCAACCGCGCCACGGTGCCGCCGCCCGGAGCCGTCGTGCTCGCCGCCTACGAGCGAACGGTCGAGAGGGCCTTCGCCGAACTCGGAGAGGGCCAGCTCGATGCGTTTCGCCGCAACACCAGGACATGCCCGGCCGAGCGGATCGAGGCCGATCTCGTCAGCGACGAGATTCCGGCGGGAAATCCACGGGCCTGGTGACGGATCAGGAGGGCGCCGGCCGGCGGTCGTCGTCCGGGCGCCACTGCTGCGCCCAGTCGTAGAGCGCCCTGAGGGCCGGCACGAGGGCCTCGCCGGACTCGCTGAGGCAGTAGGAGACGCGGGCGGGCGAGCCCTCGTGCACGGCGCGCTCGACGAGGCCCTCGCTCTCGAGCTCGCGGAGCCGCTGCGAGAGCAACCGGTCGGAGAGGCCCGGAACCGCCGCGGCCACCTCGCTGAAGTACCTGGGTCCCTCGATGAGGCTGAAGAGGATCGCGCCACTCCAGCGCCTGCCGACGAGCTCGACGGCCTCGTGGTAGCGGTGACAGACGACCGGCGGAGCGGAGTCCGGCACGGGGCGGCCGTCCGGTTGCCCTGAACGACCCCCTGGGCCTGCTTCGAAGGAGCGGGCTTCCACCGTTCGAGAGTACCGAAGGCCCGACACGGCCCCGTGGATATCCGCTGTCGCCCGACCGCCGGGAGCCCGCTGCCAACGGGTCCGCGGAGGGTCTCGGCGGCACAGGGGGCCGGTAGCCTTCGTTGCGAACGGGGTCGTTTCCGCCCCGCCAGGCGATTTTCAGGCCACCGATCCCGTGACGACCCAGACTTCCAATTCGGCAGTGAGGCGCAGGCGGCTGCTGCTGTTTCCGCTCGCGATCCTCTCGATCCTCGCGTTCATCGCGGGGATCGCCGTCGCCGGAGGCTCGGACGAGCGCGACGCCGTGAATCGGTTCGGAGCGGCATGGGCGGCCGGTGACTACGCCGCGATGTACGACGAGCTCAATCCCCAATCGCAGTCGAAGTACACCGCCGACGATCTCAGCGCCGCCTACACGGAGGCGGCGACCACGGCCACTTCGACCTCCGTCGCGGTCGGCGATACGCGCGGTCCGCTCGATCAGAACGGGGACAACGTAGTCGCCCTGCCCACCACGATCCAGACCACCGCGTTCGGCACGGTCAGCGGCGAGGTCGCCGTGCCGGTGGCCGACGGCGGCATCAGCTGGCAGCCGAACCTCGTCTTCCCCGGTCTCGGCGAGGGCGATCAACTCGTGCGCAAGACCGTCGTTCCCAAGCGCGCACCGATCCTCGCCGCCGACCGCAAGCCACTCGCCTCGGGGCCCGCCACGGCGCGTACGACCAGCGCCGGGGGCGGTGTCGTCACCGGCGAGACCGGCAAGCCCCCCGCGGCACGCCGCGAGCAGATGACCGCCGCCGGATTCCCCGATGGAACCTCGGGAGGCAAGTCGGGGCTGGAGCTCGCCTTCGACGCGACGCTGGCGGGCACGCCCGGCGGCAAGCTCTTCTCCTCGGGCGAGGGCGGCAAAACGCTGATCGCCCAGCAGGCGCCCGTGCCCGGAAAGCCGGTTCGGACCACCATCGACTCGAATCTCCAAGACGCCACCGTGGCCGCGCTCGGCGCGACCTTCGGAGGCGCCGCAGTGCTCGACGCCGGCAACGGCAACGTGCTCGCTCTCGCCGGGCAGGCGTTCTCGGCCCTGCAGCCGCCGGGTTCCACGTTCAAGGTGATCACGGCCAGCGCAGCCCTCGACAACGGCGACACGAAGCTCGGCGAGGAGTTCCCGGTCGAGACCGGTGCCGTCGTTGACGGGCGCGAGGTGTCGAACGCCTACAACGAGTCCTGCGGCGGCAGCCTGATCGACAGCTTCGCGCACTCCTGCAACAGCGTCTTCGCGCCGCTCGGCGTCCGGGTCGGCGGCGACGCCCTCGTCAAGACGGCCGAGCTGTTCGGCTTCAACTCTCCGCCCACCCTCTACAACGCCGAGGCACTCGCCCTCACGCAGCCTCCGGAGAGCTCGATCCCGGCCACCTTCGCGAGCGATCTCGACCTTGCAGTGAGCTCGATCGGACAGGGTCAGGTACTGGCGACGCCGCTGTCGATGGCCTCGGCCTCCCAGACGATCGCCGACGGCGGAGTCCGCTCCCCCACGGCGATCGTCAAGGATCCGGAGCTGTCGGGTGACTACCCGACGGTGAAGGTCATGTCCCCGAAAACCGCCGACGAGATGAAGCAGATGATGGTCGCGGTCGTCAACTCCGGAACGGGCGCCTCCGCGGCGCTTCCAGGCGTCCAGGTGGCGGGCAAGACCGGCACGGCGGAGCTCGGGACCACCTCCGGTGAGCCGCCATCCGACGGCGAGGATCCGAAGCTCGACGTCGACGCCTGGTTCACGGCCTTCGCACCCGCCGACAAGCCGAAGCTGGCGGTTGCAGTCGAGGTCTTCAACGCCCCCGGCGACGGCGGCTCGGTGGCGGCCCCGATCGCCGCCCAGATCCTCTCGGCGGGGTTGTAGGGGTCGCCGGTCGTCGCCTCAGCTCCTCCGGGCGGGGAAGCCGAAGGCCGCCGCGACCAGGACCGTGGCCCCGCCGATCAGCGTCACGAGGCCGCCGACCGAGTCCGTCGCCAGCGAGAGCAGGGCGCCGGTCGCCGCGAGCGTCGCGCCCGCGGCCAGCAGCGTCCACCAGCTGCCCCCGCCCCCGCGGGCGGCGGGTGCGGTGAGGACGGTGGCGAGCAGGATCAGCGCCAGGCCGACCAGGTTCGCGGTACTGCCGAGGACCCCGAGCAGCATCACGATCGCGCCGATCCCGGCCGCGATCAGCGCTCCCTGGATCAGCCTGATGCTCACAGCGGCGGCCGGCTCAGGCGTTCAGGATGGCGCCCGGAGGGCTCGACGAGCACCTAGAGGTCGAGGACGATCTCGCCGACCTCGCTCGGGCCGGGGATCTCGAGGATCAGCGGGCGGTTCTCGTTGGCTTCCTCGGAAATTGCGAAGAGGATCAGCGATCCCTCGATCGGCCCGTTCCTGGCGGGCGTCTCGGGTCCCGGGATGGTGTTCCCCGGCTCGATCGGCGTACCGGGCTTGAGGGCCCACTCGTTCGCGAGGTCGACCTGGTCGTAGATCGTTCCCCGCGTATCGACGATCCGGAGGGGCTGGGGCACGACACCGGCCTGATCGCCCTGGTTGGTGACCTGCATGAAGACGCCGAGGTACTCCTGGCCCCGGCGCAGCGGTGGCGCCCCCTGCAGGTAGGCGGAGTCCTCCGGCGAGTAGCGGTTCAACTCCCGGGTGACCTGGATGTTGTAGGCCATGTCGCCGAGCACGAGGGGCTCGCCCTCCTGGGCCTCGGCGGTCGCCTCGTCACCGCATCCGGAGGCGAGACCGGCGAAACCGATCAGCGCGAGGAGCAACAACGGGAGGATGAGGTGGCGGGGTCGCATCAGCCGCGGAAGTCTATCGGCGGAGGCTCAGAACTGACTCGCCCCGGCGACGTGCAATCGCTCGATCGGGACGTCCGTTTCGATCAGGTCGCGGAGCCTGACGAGAGCGCGGTTCCACTGCCGTCGCTGCCATCCCACCGATGCCGCATGGTCCTTGAGCTTGTCGAAGTGGCGTATCGGCTCGGTCCAGAAGCAGACCCGGACATCGGTCATCGAGCCGCCGGCGTCCGTGAGCTCCCACGAGGTTCCCATCGGAATCCGGTCGATCCGCCCGCCCTGGCCGTCCTCGATGATCATGTGGGGCGCTTCCAGGGTTGCGATGACGGTCTCCATCCAGAAGCCGGTGAACGGCGCATCGACGTGGAATCGTGCCGCGGCTCCGATTCCGGTCGAATCGATCCGCTGCAGCCGGAACGAATTCTGGAAGTGGTCGCAGAAGGACGGTCGGTTCGCGAGGTCGGCGACGACGTCGAAGACCCGCTCACGCGGTGCGTCGATCGTGATCTCTGCCATTACCGGGCCCATGGCGGCGAGTGTATCCCTGACGGCCGCGGCAGCGCCCCCGAGCGGGCCGCGTCTATAGTCGCGACGGTGGGAGCCAGGATGCGAAGGCGCAGGCAGGTGACGGCCGGATGTCGGTGACGATCGCCGTGCTCTCGCAGAAGGGCGGGACCGGGAAGACGACGACCGTTCGCTCGCTCGCCGACGTACTCGGCCGGGTCGGGCTCGACGTGCTTGCGATCGACGCCGACCCACAGGGCAACCTCTCCGACTACTTCGACATCGACCCCGGCGCCGAGCCGACCCTGGCCGAGGTTCTCGGGGGCACCGCCAGGGCCGTCGACGCCGTGCACGGCGGGGTCATCCCGGCCAACCTCGGCCTGGCCGAATCGGAGCTGGTGCTCGCCGGCAAGATCGGCCGCGAGGTGACGATGCGGAACGCCCTGCGCGAACTGAAGCGCCGCCACGACGTGATCCTCATCGACTGCCCGCCGACCCTGGGGCTGCTGACCGTCAACGCGCTCGTCGCCTCGACACACGCGATGCTCTCCACCCAGGCCCAGCACTTCTCGCTGCAGGGCGTCGAACAGGCGATGCAGATCTTCGACCTCGCCCGCGACACGCTCAATCCGGAGCTGGAGTTGCTCGGCGTCCTGCTCAACATCGCCAACATGCGGACCAGGCATGCCCGCCAGACCCTCGAGGCGCTCGAGGAACGCTTCCCCGGCAAGGTCTTCGAGACCGTGATCAGGCAGTCGATCGCCTACGCCGAATCGGCCGAGCGGGCTCGCCCGATCCTCGATTACCGGCCCGAGCGCGGCGCCGATTACATCGACCTCGCCGCCGAGGTGCTCACCCGTCTCGGCATGGAGGAGCGCGTCCGCCGCCTCGATCAGGTCCGGCAGGACGCGCTGCCGCCGCGCCTGCTCGGCTAACCGGCGGCCTCCGCCCTCCGCATCCCGGTCACGGCCCAGATCCCGAACAGCAGGATCAGCCCGCCGCCGCACAGGAGGGCCAGCAGCAGGCCGTCGTAAGAGCCCGCGATGAGGTTGCGAGACGATTCGACGATCGGTGTGATCGGGTTGTACTCGGAGACCGACTGGACCCAGGACGAGAGCAGCGCCTGCGGGACGTAGACCGGAGTCAGGAAGAGGATCAGGAAGACAGGGGTCTGCATCAGCGGACCTGCCTGGATCGAGCGGAACCGCAGGGCGATCCCCGCGGCCCACATCGCGATCCCGAGGTTGATCACGAGGGCCAGCGCGACCAGCGTGGCGAGCTCGGCGGCGCTGCTCGAAACCTGCATGCCGACGATCAGCGCCAGCGAGAAGAGCAGCGCGTCGACCATCAGGGCGCGCACCAGACCGGAGATGGCGTAGCCGCCGAGGATCCCGAGGCGATTCGGGGCGGCGAGCATGAGCCGGCGGCCGAATCCGCTCTCGAAGTCGCGCGCGATCCCGAACCCGGTGAAGACGCCGCCGAAAGCGGACGCCTGCATGAGCACGAAGCCGAACTCGAAGGCCGTATAGCCGTTCGCATAGTCGAAGCCCGGGGATTGATCGATCCGAGATAGGCCGCCGGCGAACGCACCGAAGAAGAAGAGCGGAAAGATCATCGCCGGCAGCAGCAGCGCCGGGTTGGTGACGAAGTTGTGGATGCTGCGCCACGCGACCGCGCGAGCCACCCCCGCGAACCCCGCTCCGCCGTTCACGTCCGCACCAGCGTCGACCGCAGGCTCGTCGCCGAGAGGCTCAGGAACACGGCGATCAGGATCGCGGCGATCCCGAACGCCAGCCCGAGGGCCTCCCAGTCGACCCCGACGACGTAGAAGCTGCGAATGCCCTCGATCAGGTAGGAGAGTGGGTTGATCGTCGCCACGAAGTGGAACCAGCCCTGCTCGATCAGGTTGCGCGGCATCGCCATCGATGAGAAGAACAGGAAGACGAAGAAGACCGGGAACATGCTCTGCATCGCTTCGCTGCTGCCGAGCCGCAGCGCGGTGAACGTGCCGATGCAGCTGAACGCGAACGAGATCGTCAGCGAGAGGAGGAAGAGCAGCGGGATGCCGGCGAGGCCCGCCTCGAACGTCGCGCCGACCGCGAAGCCGATCGCGATGTAGAAGACGGTCTGGATGACCGCGATCCCCATCGCCCCGCCGAGCATCCCCGCCAGCAGCGCCGGCCCGCCGAGCGGCGTCATCGCCATCCGGTTCAGGAAACCGGTCTCGATGTCGGTCGCGAGATCCGTTCCCGTGTTGAGCAGGGCGAAGGTGCCGCCCTGGATGAACGGGATCGCGAGCGCGAAGCTCACGTAGGAGCTCGTCGGGAAGCCGGGTATGTCGGTCGCCGCGCCGAGGCCGGCCGAGTTGACGGCGAGCAGGAAGAGGGGAAAGACGATGGCGGGCACGACTGCCGCCGGCTGGCGGGCCGAGCGCAGGAACGAGCGCCGCGCGACCTCGTAGACGCTGTCGAGCTGGTCCCTCAAGCGGCAGCCCCCTCTGCGACCGCGTCAATCTCACCGGTGTTGCCGCCGTCGCCGGCCCCCTCGAGCTTGCGCCCTGTCTTCTCCAGGAAGACGTCGTCGAGGCTCGGCTCGTGCAGCTGCAGGTCCGCGACCGCGAGATTTTCGGAGTCGAGCGCCCGCACCACCGCGACGAGGCCGCCCGCACCCGGTGCGAGCCGCACCCAGGCGGCCTCGGCACCCTCAGGTCCGGAGGCGGCTCCGAAGCGGCCGAGGATCTCGACGAGCCGCTCCCGGTCGGCGGGGTCGGCGGCCGTGGCCTCGACGCTGGGCTCGCCGACCTCGGCCTTGAGCGCGCTCGGCGTCCCCTCCGCGACGATCCGGCCATGGTCGATGATGCCGACCCGGTCGGCGAGGCGATCCGCCTCCTCGAGGTACTGGGTCGTCAGGAATACGGTCATACCCTCCTCGTCGGCGAGCCGCTCGACCTCCTCCCAGAGCGAGCTGCGGCTCTGCGGGTCGAGGCCGGTCGTCGGCTCGTCGAGGAAGAGGATCCGCGGGCTGTGAACGAGGGCGAGCGCGAGGTCGAGGCGGCGCTTCATCCCGCCCGAGTAGCCACCGACCTTGCGATCGGCGGCCTCGGCGAGCCCGACGCGCTCGATCAGCTCGTCGCCGCGAGCGCGGCGATCGGACCTCGGGACGCCCTGGAGCGCCGTCTGCAGCCGCATGTGCTCCCGCGCCGTCAGATGCATGTCCAGCGCGGCCTCTTGCAGGGCGGCGCCGATGGCGCCGCGCACGAGACCGCCCTCGGTCGCGATGTCGTAACCGCCGACGGTCGCCCTCCCGCCGGTGGGCGGCAGCAGCGTCACGAGCATCAGCACAGTCGTCGACTTGCCGGCGCCGTTGGGGCCGAGGAAGCCGTAGATCTCACCCGGATCGACGTGAAGGTCGATGCCGTCGACCGCAAGCGGGCCCTTCTTGAACTTCTGGGTCAGGCCCTCGGCCTCGATCGCCCTGTCCGTCTTAACGCTCGAGTTGCTCATCGCGTCAACCTAGCAGGTTTACTTGTGGGAACACGACTATCTAGGTATTGCAATATTTAGAGCTTGACAATAGACTCCCACCGGGATGACGGAAATCGAGAACCACGAGCTCGCCGAGACGGCGTGGCGGAGCGTTATGGACCTGGTCGGCTGGGGTTCCGGCCGGCCGCCGCGCATCCCCGTCGTCGCTCAGCGCTTCGGGCTCTCCCCGAAACAGCTCGTCCTGATCTGGAGATTGCCGCCGGACAGGACGATGTCGATGCGCGAGATGGGCGATCGGCTCGCGTGTGACGCATCGTTCATGACCGGGATGGTCGATCGGCTCGAGGAGGACGGACTGATCGAGCGGCGACCCGACCCCGACGACCGGCGAGTCACCCAGATCGCCCTGACCGGCAAGGGAGCCGGGTTCCGCGACGAGGCGCTGGCGGCGCTGTATGAGCCGCCGGAGGATTTCGGCGCCCTCAGCGCTGCCGAGCTCAAGCAGCTCAACAAGCTCCTGCAGAAGTCCCTGGCGAGCGTCACGCCCGACTGACGCACGGATCGAGCAGGCCCCCGGACCGCGATTGGCGCGGCCGTCAGCCGATCTCGACGCGGGCGCCGCGCGGTGAGAACTGCCCCCGCCGCACCTCGGCCCACCCGTCCGCGAAAGCCTCCAGATCAGCCAGCAGGCCGGTTCCGGACTGCCAGAAGGTCCAGACCAGGACCGTCGGGCCGGCACCGGAGATCGTCGCGCCCAGCGCTCCCAGCTCGGCGGCACGATCGATCAACTCCATCGAGCGCGGGAACAGGTGGGCCCGATGCGGCTGATGGATCCGATCCGCGAGTCCGTGGCGGATCAGGTCGAGGTCCGAGCGTTCGATCCCGAGCGCGAGCTGAGCCGCCGCGGCGATGTTGTGGGTGACGTCGGCGAGGGGGAGCTCGGCCGGCATCGCCGCCCTCGCTTCGCTCGTCGGCACCTCCGCGTCGGGGATGACTAGGATGCCCTCGACGCCCTCCGGCGGCGAGAGCAGCGCGGGAGCGGGCTGCGTGCCGTCCCCCGGGCCCGGCGGAGAGAGGGTGATGCCCCCGTAGAGCGCGGCGGCGGCGTTGTCGGGATGGCCTTCGATCCGGGTCGCGTGCGCGAGCAGGTCCTCGCGGGAGTTGGCGAGCTCGAAGAGGTGATCGGCGGCCATCAGTCCGGCCACGATCGCGGAGGCGCTCGACCCCATGCCGCGGGCGAGGGGAATATCGCTACGGACCCGGAAGGAGATCCCGTCGGCCGGGTGCAGGTGCTCGAAAGCGCGGACGATCAGGTTGCTGCGATCGGTCGGCGCCTCGAACCCCTCCGAGACGATCGAGAACTGACCCGATTCGACGACTTCGAGCTCGAGCTCGATGGCCAGCGCGGCGGCGAATACGTCGTACCCGGGACCGAGGTTCGCCGACGAGGCCGGTACGCGGACGATGCGCCTGCGCCGGCTCATCCGCCGCTACCAGTTGCCTGACGCAAGCCGGGCCGCATCCCCGCAGATGCCGCGGGCCAGCACGCCGTCGTCGGCCACAATGGCCCCGGGCAGCAGCAGCGCGTGCTTGACCTGCGCTCCGGCGCCGATCGAGGCGCCCGCACCGATCACGGCGGGCCCGACGATCGAGGCGCCGGCGCCGATCCGGCAGCCGTGGCCGAACAGGACGTTGCCCTCGACCTCGACGTCAGTGGGTAGCTCCAGCTCCGCCGGAGCCTCCCCGTGGGCGAAGGTCCCACCCAGGCGAGGAAGCTCGACGAGGCCGTCGGCGGCGTCGAGGTTGCCCTGCAGATACTCGGGAAGCGTGCCGACGTCGTTCCAGTAGGAGTCGATCTCGTGAACGTGGAACGGCACGTCGGCGGCGAGCAGCGCCGGAAAGACGTCATTGGCGAAGTCGGCCGGATCGGGCATCTCGTCCCGCGGGAAGTAGTCGAATATCTCCGAGCTGAAGGCGTAGACCATGCAGTTGACCAGATCCGACAGGGCCTCGGCGGGATCCGGCTTCTCCTGGAACCCCTGGACTCGACCGTCGGAGCCGGTCACGATCACGCCGTACTCGCTGACGTCCGCGACCTTCTTGACCGCGAGGGTCGCAACGCCGTCGTTGCTGCGGTGAGCAGCCGCGAGCGCGGAGAGGTCGATGTCGGTCAGGGCGTCGCCGGCGAGCACGAGGAAGACCTCGTCGTCGCCGGCGGTCAGGAAGTCGGCGACGTTGCGGACCCCACCGGCGGTGCCGAGCAGCTCATCCTCGTGCCGGTAGGAGACCTCGACGCCGAGCGCGGAACCGTCACCGAGGCGGCCCTCGACCTGATCGGGGAACCAATGCAGGTTCGCGATCACCTCGTCGACGCCGTGGACGGCGAGCAGCCTGACCAGCTGCTCCACGATCGCGACGTTGCCGACCGGAACGACCGGCTTCGGGATCGCGTTGGTGATCGGCCTGAGCCGCGTGCCGAGGCCCGCTGCCATGACCATGGCCCTCATGGTCTGCCCAGACGGTCCTTGAGGTTCTCGATCACGTCGACCGGGGTCGGATCGACTCCCTCGAGCGCGGCGAGCTCGAGCGAGATCAGGTCGCCGAGCATCACGGCCCAGAGCAGGCGCTCGGTCCGGGTCTCGCCCTCGGTCTCGATCCGGACCACGGAGTGAGCCCGATCGGCGATCAGCTCGGCGGTGAGCTCGACCCGTTCGCGCTCGCGGGGATGCTGGTCCTGATCCTCGAGGAAGACGGCGCTGAACGTGCCCTCTCCCCCGCCGGCCCAACCGACGATCTCGTTGTGATCCATCTCCGGCAATGCGTGGTCGAAGGCGGGGAGCTTCGCGTTCTCGTTGACCTGACACTTCCAGCGATACGCGATCGGCGCCGTCAGGCCGCAGCCATAGAGCAGCGGCACCGAGCCGTGGATCTGCGCCGCGACCTCCGCGGCCTTGGCGAGCAGAGCCTCGGTGCTGACCTCGA
Source organism: uncultured Solirubrobacterales bacterium (assembly GCA_963798165.1). Classification (GTDB taxonomy): domain Bacteria; phylum Actinomycetota; class Thermoleophilia; order Solirubrobacterales; family 70-9; genus RHKX01. The sequence goes on from CAWCSE010000009.1 coordinate 19,792, forward strand.
GGTGGGCGGCGGAGCTGTCGATCTCGGTCCGGATCGCCGGGCCGACGCCCGCCAGGGCGGCGACCTCCGCCGCGATCGCGAACGTATAGCCGACGGCGGCTCGCGGCTGCAGGCCCGCCGGCATCCCGATAACCGGGACGCCGTCGCGGCGGGCGAACTCGCCGATCGTCCCACCCGTGGTGGCGACGATCCGCTTCGCGCCGACGGCCTCGGCGGCCGCGTAGCAGCCGAGGGTCTCCTCGGTCTTGCCCGAGTAGCTGGAGCAGAAGATCGCGCGGTCGGGAGGCGTCCACGAAGGGACCGCGTAGCCGCGGACCACATCGAGCGGCTTGCAGAGCCGGGATCCGAGCGCGGCGGCGGCGAGGTCGCCGCCGATCGCCGATCCGCCCATCCCGCAGACGAGGAGTCCCGTGGTCTCGAAGGGCTCGATGTTCGCGGAGGACACGCGCCAGAGCGCGTCCCGCAGGTAGTCGGGCAGCGACAGGGCCGCATCGAGCTGTTCGCCCGAATCGACCGCGCCGATCCGCTCGGCCAGATCCGAGTTGCCGGAGTCACTCATATGGTCTCTTTCGGTTGCACGCGTGCACCCGGCTCGAGGCCCGCCCCGGCGGTGATCGTCGCTCCGGCGCCGATCACCGAGCCGTACGGAACGAGCGCCCCGGCCTCGACGACCACGCCCTCGGCGAGGATCGAGCCACGGACGACCGCGCCGTCGCCGACGAAGCAGCCGAGGTGAAGGGCAGAGGCCTCGATCAGGGCGCCGTCTCCGACCGTGGTGCCGGAGCCGACGACCGCCTTCGGGCCGATCTCGACGTCGGCGCCGATCGTCGCGTTGGCCTCGACGAAGCTGTGGGCGGCGACCTCGGCGCTGTCGGCCACCACGGCCGACTCGTGGACGAAACGGCCCCGGGCGTCGACCATCTTGCCCGGCTCGGACTCCACCTTGCGCCCGAGGATGTCCCAGCAGGCGTCGAGGTAGCGCTCGGGCGTGCCGATGTCCATCCAGTAGCCCTCGAGCCGGCGCGAGAACAATCCGTTGCCGACCAACTTCGGGAAGACCTCGCGCTCGATCGAGACGTCCTGGCCGGCCGGGATCAGGTCCAGGACCTCCTTCTCCAGCACGTAGGCCCCCGCCGAGATCTCGTCGGTGTCGATCTGCGCGGGATCGGGCTTCTCGAGGAACTCGATGATCTCGCCGTCGGGCTTGCGGCGGACGAGGCCGTAGGCGGAGGGGTCCTCGACCGGATAGAGGGCGAGCGTGGCCCGCGCTTCGCTGCCCTCGTGCAACTCGAGCAGGGCGGTCAGGTCGAGATCGGTGAGCACGTCCCCGTTCAGGGCGAAGAAACGGTCCTCGAGCAGGTCCTCGGCGAACTTGATCGCTCCGGCCGTGCCGCGGGGCTCGGGCTCCTCCACGTAGCGCAGGCGCGGCCCGCCCGGAATCCCGTCGCCGAGCACGGCGCGGATCCCGTCCGGGAGGAAGCCGCAGGCCATGACGATGTCATCGACGCCGTGCCGGGCCAGCCAGTCGATCATGTACCGCAGAAACGGCCGATCGACCAGCGGGATGACCGGCTTCGGCAGCGTCAGGGTGATCGGCCTCAGGCGTGTGCCGTGGCCGCCGACGAGAATCAGCGCCTGCAATTCGTCTCCTCTTCGCGCGCGGGCATGGAGTCAGGTTTCTACACCGTCTCCCGGTCGGGCCGCGGGGCCGCCCCCCACCCCACTCAGCGGCCGATGCTCTCGTAGGTGAATCCGGCCTCGCGCATGGCCGCGGGATCGAGGAAGTTCCGGCCGTCGATCAGGATTGCGTCGTTCATCGTCGGGGCCAGCGCTGGCCAGTCGAGCTCGGCGAACTCGGGCCATTCGGTGACGAGGATGGCGCCGTCGGCGCCGGACAGGGCGGCGCCGGCGCTGGTCGCGAACTCGGTCGACGCCAGCAGTCCGGCGGCGGCCTCGGTGGCGACGGGATCGTACGCGACGACCTCGGCCCCCTCTCCCTGCAACCGGGCCGAGAGGACGAGGCTGGAGGCCTCGCGCATGTCGTCGGTGTTCGGCTTGAAGGCCAGGCCCAGCATGGCGATGCGCTTTCCCGCGAGCGATCCGAGGTGCTTGGTCAGCTTCCCGATCACGCGGCGCTTCTGCAGCTCGTTGACCTCGATGACCGAGTTGAGCAACTGGAAGTGATAGCCGGAGTTTCCCGCCAGCTGCTTGAGGGCAGAGACGTCCTTTGGGAAGCAGGACCCGCCGTAGCCGATCCCGGCCTTCAGGAAGGCGCCGCCGATCCGCTCGTCGAGGCCCATGCCGCGAGCGACCTCGGTCACGTCGGCGCCGACCTCCTCGCAGACGTTGGCGATCTCGTTGATGAAGGAGATCTTGGTCGCCAGGAAGGCGTTGGAGGCCAGCTTGATCATCTCGGCGCTGGCGACGTCGGTACGCACGATCTCGCCGCCGAGCGGCTCGTACAGGGCGGCGACCACATCGGCAGCCCACTCGTCGCCCGGGTCGGCTCCGATCACGACTCGATCGGGATTGAGGAAGTCCTCGACGGCGGACCCCTCCTTGAGGAACTCGGGGCACGAGACGTAGGAGAGCCCCGCCATCTCGCGGCGGATCGACCCCCCGGTCCCGGACGGCACCGTGCTCTTCATGACCAGCGCGTGGCCGGCGTCGGCGGGAAGCCGCTCGACCACCGCCATCACCCGTGAGAGATCGGCGTCGCCCGAGTACGTGGGAGGCGTGTCCACGCAGCAGAACAACAGCCTCGCGTGGCCGAGCAACTCGTCCATGTCCGTCGTGAAGTGCAGGCGATCAGCGTGCTCGACCACGAGCTCACCGAGTCCCGGCTCATGGAAGGACACCTCCCCCGACGAAAGCTTGGCCACCTTCGCCTCGTCGACGTCCATGGCCCAGACCTCGTGGCCCCGGGAGGCGAAGCAGGCGGCCGTGACGAGGCCGACCCAGCCGACCCCGACCACCCCGACGGGTTCGAGTCCTTGATCCGCTTCAGACATGGCGGCGAAGGGTACTCGGCGGACGTGGGTCGCTCAGGTGTCGTAGAGCAGCACCACAGCGACCCAGGCCCCCAGAGCCGGACGCGACGGGGAGCAATCCTCGACCTACCCGTGCGCCTCCTGCATGCTTTCGGCGATCGCGACCATGTCGGCGTTGTCGAGTGTCTGGACCAGCGTGTTGCTGACCCAGTAGGAGTTGCCATCCTTGTCGTGCCAGGCGATCATGCGGATGCGATCGCCGTCGTAATAGACGTCGTAGGTGCGACCGTCGTGCTCGAAGCTCTCGGAGGGGTGGTCGAGGATCGGTGGATCGGACCACGTCGTGCCCTGGACGCCGTAGTACTCGGGGAGCGTCGACGGCGTCGAGTACTCGATCACCATCTTGTAGGCGGGCTGCTTCTTATCGTCCTCGTCTCTGATGTCGTACTGGCGGGAGTCGGAGCTGTACGACGATCCCGGCACAACCTTCGTCGGGATGTAGACCGGGAACTTGAGGCGGCGCGCGGACGTGCGCCCGAAGGCATCGAACTTGTTGATGCCGGTGTTGACGTCAACGAGGTCCGCAGTCGAGACGACGTTGGCCCCGTCGGCGGGGTTCGGCTGCTTCTTCTTGCTCTTCGCCTGCTTCTGCTTCTTGCCGCTGCCGGGGCGCTCCTTGACGGCGTTCTTGCCGCCGTTCGGCCCCGGCGTGTCCTTGCCGTTCAGGAACTCGTCCACGGCCTTCTTGATCTGCTCGTGGGTGGCGGTCACGTAGCTCGGCCCGAGGGTTCCGTCGAAGCTGATCTGGTTGATCGGGACGTCGCGGACGCTGATGAAGGCCTCGAGCACGGCGATCATCTGGGCCGGGTCCTTGATGTCGGAGGCCGTGTACTTGGTGAAGATGTCGATCAGCTTGCTGCCCTTGCCGCCGCTGCTGATGATCGGCAGGATCTCGCCGACCGGCACCTGAGCGCGTGCGTTGCGGAGGAAGTCCTGCTGCCGCGCGGCGCGGACGATGTCGGTGTCGGTGTGGCGATAGCGGACGTAATCGAGGGCATTCTGGCCGCAGAGCCGCTGGTAGCCGGCGTTGACGTTGATCTCCGCATACGTATCGAGCGAGCTCGCCGCCAGTGAGTTGTCGTTGAAGTAGTGACGATCGACGTCGACGTAGACGCAGCCGATCGCGTCGACGGCCTTCGCGAAGCCCTCGAAGTCGACGTTGACGATGTGGTTGATGTCGAGACCGGTCAGGTTCTTGACGGTCGCCGCGGTCTTCGTGACGCCGCCGTCGGTGAAGGCCTCGTTGAGCTTCGCGGTCCCGTAGTTGGCTCCGGCGATATCGACCTTGAGGTCGCGCGGCAGCGAGAACAGCGAGAGCACGCCCTTCTCGGGATCGACGCGGAGCAACATCGTCGTGTCGGAACGACCCGGGTCGCCGGGCGTGTTCGAGCGTTTGTCGGATCCGACGATGAGGATGGTCTGCGGCTTGCCCGGCTCGACCTCGTCGATGAACCGGGAGGCGTGCGGGATCGTGTTCAGATCGTTGGCGATCCCGTTCAGTGCCAGGAGCGCCGAGACCGAGACCGCGGTGGCGACCGCGACGACGATCAGCACCGAGGCGGTCAGGAATCGCCACCACAGGCCCGGGCGCTTGACCTCCGGGTCCTCGTCCTCGTAGGCCGCGGCGGCGATCGGGACGGGAGGCGGTCCCTGCCTGACCACGGTGTGCTCGATCGCGGTCTCCTCGGCAGCGACGGGCTGCTCCTCGGAGGCCGGCTCCCCGGGGGCGGCCTGCTGCTCGTCCTCGGCCGCCGGCTGCTCGCCCTCGGCATCGGGCTCCCCGGCCGTGGCGTCCGCGGGCATCGCGTGCTCACCGGCCTCGGGACCGGCGTCGTCGCCGGTCTCCACGTCCTCGTCGGCGGGCGCGGAGTCCTCGGCCGACCACTCCTCGGTCTCACCGGACGGCACGGGAGCGACCCACTCGCTCGAATCCGTGTCGTCGAAGTCTGCCGTCCCGGGTGGCTCCGGATCGCCCTCGGAGGCATCCTCGGCCCCGTCGCCGGCGTCCGCCTCCGGCTCGTCCCCGCCGCCGACCTCACGCTTGATCTCCTGCTCGAGCCGGGCGAACTCCTCGGTCAGGCCGATGCCCTTCTCCTCCTCCACCTCCGGATGAGCGGCGTCGTCGCCCCCGTTCGCGGCATCGTCGCGATCCTCGGGCTTGTCGTCGTCGTTCATCGGCTCACCCCCTCGGAGGGGCGCGGCACAGCGCCGGGCCTCAACCTCTTCGCGGGAAGGTTGCGGGCGAAGTCGCAGAGCGTTCGCCGGTAGGCCGCGAGCGAGGAGACCGAAACCCACTCCTCCGGCCCGTGGTGGCCGGCGCCGACCGGGCCGAACTCGACGGCCGGGGTGCCGGCGCGGATGAAGGCCACGGCGTCGGAGGCGCCGTCACGGCCCACGCTCGTCACCTCGTCGGCGTGATTGGGCGCCGCGGCGTCGCCGAGCGCCCGCACGTACGGTGATTGTGGATCGACGTCCACGGGGGGCCAGCGGAACGTCGAGACCACGTCGGTGTCGGGGATCGCGGCAATCTGACGCAGGATCGCGTCGGGGTCCTGCTCGGGCAGGTAACGGATGTCGACGTCGATCGCGCAGGTATCGGGCACTTTGTTCAATGCGTCTCCGCCGACGATCCGGCCGAGGTTTATCGACGGGCGGTCGAACAGCTCCGAAGACTGCAGCGAGAACGGTAGCGACTCGATCCCGCGGAATACGGAAATCGCCTTGATGATCGCGTTGTCGCCTGCCCACGGGGTCGAGCTGTGGGCGGCCCGGCCGCTCACCTCGATCCGCAGCGCGAGCACGCCCTTGGCGGCGACGCCGATCAGCATGTCGGTCGGCTCGCCGGTGATCGCGAACTCACCCGTGTAGCCGGCATCGACGAGGATCTCAGTCCCGCGGTCGAACTCCTCCTCGGTCTCCTCGTCGGGGACGAAGGCGAGCAGCACGCGTGCATCGGCCTGGTCGCGCAGGTCCGCGAGGGCGAGCATCATCGCCGCCGCCGCGCCCTTCATGTCGTAGGCGCCGCGGCCGATCAGCCGGTCGCCGTCTAGCACGGGGTCGAACTGACCGTCGCGGCCGGGCACGACGTCGATGTGGCCGTGGAAGATGACCCGCTGCGCATCGGACGGGCCGACCTCGGCGATCACGATCGGCAGGTCGCGCACCGTGAGCTGGCTGGTGGGTATGTCGCGAGCCTCGAACCAGCCCTTGACGAAGCCCGCGCAGAGCCGCACGCCTTCGGGCGTGGAGGAGTCGTAGCCGATCAGCTTCTCCGCGAGAAGGCGCTCCTGCATCCGGGAAGGGTAGAACGAGCGGTGGCCCGGGGCGCCGCGGGGGCCTAGCGCCGAGCGCTGCAGCTGCCCGGCTGCCCGGGCGGGTCCTCACTCGCGTCGGCCGGGTAGGCATGCGTGACCTCGAGGAAACCTCCCGGGAGCACGTCGACCGTTTCGCCGGGCTTGGCGGCCATCCGTGAGGCGGCCGAGACGACGTTCACGTATCGCCTGCCGGCGGCCACGTCGCAGGGCAGGATCGTCGTGATCGCCGCTCCCGCCTGCGCAGAGCAGCTCGTGTCGCAATTGCCGCCGGCGTTGCCGGTCTTGCCCGGGTCGTAGCTGTCGCTGATCAGGAAGCGACCCTTGATGCCCGTCGGGGAGTCGCTGAAGACGATGTAGGAGGCGAGGTCAGGGGCCTGCGGAAGCCGTTCGCGGATCCGGCCCTTCGCCTCGATCTCGAACTGTTCACCCTGAAGGCTGTCGACGCTCTCGCCTGCCCCGAGCTCGATGCTGTAGACGACCCGCCGCACCTTGTTCTTGTTGCTCTTATTGGGCAGCACCTTCAGGGTCTTGACGGCGGCGGTCCTGTCGGGTTCGGGAAGGCTGCTCTCGGGGACGTCGCCGTCGGCCTGGATCCAATACATCGCGGTTCCCTTCTGCGTCTCGACCGCGAGGACGTTGCAGTCCCTCGCCGTCGGCGGCTTACAGCCCTTCGCCTTCGGCGAGGTCGCCCGGGCCTCCAGAACCGCCCACTTGTACTGAGACGGGTCGGCGCCACCGAGGTCGGCCTGATCGAGCACGGTCTCCTCGTCCTGGTAGAGGGTGCAGTGATGGATCGCGGTCGTGCAGCGATAGGTCTGCGTCTCGCCGATCTGCTTGGAGGGACCGGAGAGATCCGGCTCCTTGTCGCCACCCACCAGCATGATCGAAGTCTTGATCTCGACCGGGTCGTAGGTGTACTTGCGCGTCCCCTGGCAGGCCGTATGCCCGCGATTGTTGGGGATGTAGTCGGTGATCTCGCATTTCGTCAGCGTCACCGCTGCGATGGCGCGAAGTCGCATCCCGTCCTTGATATCCCGCACCGGAGCCTGATAGACCGCAGTGGGGGTTCCCTTGGATGTGATCGGGACTCGCTGGTCCTGAGGGCCGGAGGCCGCGTCGCCCTTGACCAGTTGGGGGTCACCCTTCGGCCCGGTATCGCTGCTCATCGAGACCTTGCCCGTATCCCCGCCACCGCAGCCTGCCAGCAGGAGCGCGCCGGCGACGGCGCACGCGGCAACCCGTGCCATGGCCGACGCCGGGTTGCCGTGCCATCGGCCGTTCGATCCGCGGGACCGGTGCTGCTCGGTGCATGGGTTCATCGGGTCACACTTCGGCATCGACCGACTCGGCCTTGAGGCCCCGCCAACCCGATCCAGACCCGGATGTCACATCAGAATCCGATCGTGGAGCCGATCGTCAGCGTCCGGCTCGGTGGCAGGTCGAAGTATCCGATCGGGCTGGCCGCGTTCCGCGCCATCAGCACGAACAGGCGCTTTCGCCACATCCTCATCCCCGCGTTCGATTCGGGTACGGCCTCGACGTGCGAGAGGAAGTAGAAGGCTCCGTCGACGTCGATGTCCGCTTCGAGGCCGGCCTCACCGGCGAGTTGCAGCGTCGCCGGTACGTCGGGCCGATCCTGAAAGCCGAAGCGCGCAGTGACGTGGCTGATGCCGTCGTCGTCGTAGCCGAGGTCGTCGACCACGAGACGCTCGGCCGGGGGCACATGGGGTACGCGCGCCGTCTTCATCGTCAGGATCACGATCCTCTCGTACATCGTCCGCGTCTCCTCGACGTTTGCACGAAGGGCGATCGGGGTCGTCGCCTCCCGCAGGTTCAGATAGACCCCGGTCCCCGGGACCCGGGTGAGCGGAGGGGTCATCTCGCGCAGGCCGTCGACGAAGGCCGAGAGCTCTCCCTCGCGCTCGATCCTGGCCGCGACCAGCGCCTCGCTGCCGCGTCGCCAGGTGCTGAGGACGGTGAAGAGCACTGCCCCGATCAGCAACGGGAACCAGCCTCCGTGTGCGATCTTGTTCGCGTTCGCGGCCAGAAACGTCAGGTCGACCGTCAGGAAGACCACCGCTCCGATCGCCACCAGCCAACCGGGCTTGCGCCAGAGGGCGTGGGCGACGACGAGGAAGAGAACCGTGTCGGCGGTGATCGTCCCGGTCACGGCCACCCCGTAGGCGGATGCCAGCGCCGCCGAGGAGCCGAACCCCACCACCAGGGCGACGACCGCGATGAGCAGCGTCCAGTTGACCGCGGGCGCATAGACCTGACCGACCTCGTCCGCCGAGGTGTGACGGATCGCCACCCGCGGAAGGAACCCGAGCCGCACCGCCTGCCGGGTGACCGAGAAAGCGCCCGAGATGACGGCCTGTGAGGCGATGATCGTCGCCACGGTCGCGAGCAGGACGACCGGCAGCCTGCTCCAACCGGGCAGCAGGAGGAAGAACGGGTTGGAGATGGCCGAGGCATGCTCGACGATCAGCGAACCCTGGCCCATGTAGTTGAGGGTCAGGGCCGGGAAGACGACGAGGAACCAGGCCCGGGAGATCGGCCGGCGCCCGAAATGGCCCATGTCCGCGTAGAGCGCCTCGGCGCCGGTGATCGTCAGCACCACCGCTCCCAACGAGAGGAACCCGATCCCGGGATGGTTGAACAGGAACTCGAGCCCGTAGCTCGGCGAGAGAGCCCTGAGGATGGCTGGGTCGGAGGCGATCTGCCCGATACCGGCGACGGCGAGAACGCCGAACCAGACGCACATGACCGGACCGAACAGGCGCCCGACGGCGCCGGTCCCGTACCGCTGGATCGCGAACAGCCCGGCCAGCAGGCCGATCGTCACCGGGACGACGAACGAGCCGAACCCCGAATCGACCACCTCCAGGCCCTCGACGGCCGATAGCACGGAGATCGCCGGCGTGATCATCCCGTCGCCGAAGAAGAGCGCGACGCCGAACATGCCCAGGGCGATCAGCATCCACCTGAAGCGGGAATCCCGCAGCGGAGCGTTCTGGACCAGCGCGACGAGGGCCATGATGCCCCCCTCCCCGTCGTTGTCGGCGCGCATGATGAATCCGACGAACTCGACCGAGACGATCAGCGTGATTGCCCAGAAGACCAGCGAGATGACCCCGTAGACATTGCCCACGGTCGGGGCCACCGCGTTGCCCCCGACCGTGAAGACCGCGGTCAGGGCGTAGAGGGGGCTCGTACCGATGTCGCCGAAGACGACACCCAGAGCCCCGACCGACAGGGCGGCCATTCCCATCTGCCGGCGGCGACTCGGGCCCCCGGGCCGCGCTGATCGGCTCAGCTCTCGATCCGGCTCGTCGGCGGTGGTATAGGGCTGATCTTCAAGGGGGTCCACGCCGGTGATCCTAGGTCCGTGAGGAGGTAGGCTCAGCCATCATGCGCTCCGACTCCGGTCAGCCCAGCCCCGACGCGGCTCCCTACCGATGAGTCCCGAGGGGACTGCGATCGACCCCGAAGAGGGAACGGGGGGGCCGGTCCTCTTCGCCTACGACGGATCCGACCACGCGAAGAGCGCGATCGAGACGGCGGGAAGGCAACTTCGCACGGGCCGACCCGCCACCGTGCTGACCGTCGTCGAGCCCCTCGATGCACTCCCGTTCTGGGGTGCGCCGATGAGCATGATTCCGGATGAGGTGTTCGAGGAGATCACGGTCCGGGCACAGCGCGCCGCCGACGAGGGAGCGGCGCTTGCACGAGCCGCGGGCTTCGACGCCGTGCCCCTCCTCGAGCGCGGAGCCCCGGTCTGGAAGCGAATCGTCGCGGTCTCGGAGGAGCAGGAGTCTGGGCTCGTCGTGCTCGGATCCCACGGCCGGGCCGGAGTCAGATACGCGGTGATGGGCAGCGTCGCAACCGCGGTCGCCCATCACGCGACGCGACCCGTGATGATCACTCGGGCCGGCTAGCCGCCGGCGATCTTCAAGAAGGCCTCGGCCCTGGTCTTGTCCTGCTCCGCGGTCCGATGGGCCGCCGATTCCTCGTCCGCCTCGGCCAGCCTCGCTTCGGCATCCTCGACGCGGGCCTTCAGGTCGGCGGCATCGAGCGAGTCAGGATCGACGGCCTCGGTGACCAGCACCGTGACCTTGTTGGCGAACACCTCGAGCCAGCCCTCGGCGGCGGCATAGCGCTTGGCTCCACCGCCGGCGCCGAAGTCGGCCTCGGTCTCGAAGACCCGCAGCTCGTGGGGGATCAGGCGCGCCAGCATCGGCGCGTGCCGGGCCCGGATACCGACCTCGCCGACCATAGTGCGAGCCGACACCTGGAAGGCGTCGCCCTGGAAGACCCTCCCCTGCGGGGTCAGGACCTCGGCCGTGAACGTTTTCGACTCATCGGCCATGGATCAGGCAGCCGCTCCGGCTTCTTCCTTCTCGGCCTGGTCGGCGGCCTCGGCCTTGGCGCCGGCCGTCTCGTCCTCGCCACGGCCCTTGGCGGCGTCGAGGACCTGGTCGATCGACCCCTTCATGTAGAAGGCGCCCTCCGGGATGTCGTCATGCTCGCCGTCGACCAGGCTGCGGAAGCTGGACACGGTGTCGGCGACCGAGACGACCTCGCCGGGCGTGCCGGTGAACTGCTCGGCGACGTTGAACGGCTGGCTCAGGAAGCGCTCGATCTTGCGGGCGCGGTTGACCTGGAGCTTGTCCTCGTCGGAGAGCTCGTCGATGCCGAGGATGGCGATGATGTCCTGGAGCTCCTTGTACCGCTGCAGCACCTCCTGGACGTCGGTTGCCGTGCGGTAGTGCTCCTCGCCGAGGATGTCGGCCTTGAGGATCGTCGAGGTCGAGTCGAGCGGGTCCACCGCCGGGTAGATGCCCTTCTCGGAGATCGACCGCGAAAGTGACGTCGTCGCGTTCAGGTGGGCGAACACCGACGCCGGAGCCGGGTCGGTGAGGTCGTCGGCGGGAACGTAGACGGCCTGGATGGACGTGACCGAACCCTGGGTCGTCGAGGTGATCCGCTCCTGGAGCTGACCCATCTCCGTCTCCAGCGTCGGCTGGTAGCCGACGGCGGACGGCATCCGCCCGAGCAGCGCCGAGACCTCGGAGCCGGCCTGGACGAACCGGAAGATGTTGTCGATGAACAGGAGCACGTCCTGGCCGCCGACCTCACGGAAGTACTCCGCCATGGTCAGGCCGGTGAGGGCGACGCGAAGGCGGGCCCCGGGAGGCTCGTTCATCTGGCCGAAGACCATCATCGTCTTGTCGATGACGCCGGACTCGGTCATCTCGACGTAGAGATCGTTGCCCTCGCGGGTCCGCTCGCCGACGCCGCAGAAGGCCGAGAGGCCGCCGTGCTCGGTCGCGATGTTGTTGATCAGCTCCTGGATCAGGACGGTCTTGCCGACACCGGCTCCACCGAACAGGCCAACCTTGCCGCCCTTGGCGTAAGGAGCGAGCAGGTCGATGACCTTGATCCCCGTCTCGAGGATCTCCTGAGTCGGGGTCAGGTCCTCGGCGCTGGGAGCCGGGCGGTGGATCGGCCAGCGATCCTCGCCCTCGACGGGCGCACCCTCGTCAATCGGCTCGCCGAGCAGGTTGAAGATCCGGCCGAGCGTGTCCTTGCCGACCGGCACGGTGATCGAGGAGCCCGTGTCGATGACGGTGTCGCCGCGGCGCAGCCCGTCGGTCGCGTCCATGGCGACCGCGCGCACGCGGTCGTCGCCGAGGTGCTGCTGGACCTCGAGCGTCAGGTCCAGCGCGTTGCGCCCGTCACCCTCCGGGATCTCGATCTTGAGCGCCGTGTAGATCTCGGGGAGGCCGTCCGGGAAGACGACGTCGACGACGACGCCGATCACCTGCTCGATCGTGCCCTGGTTGGATCCCTTTGCGTTTTCAGCCATTGATTTCTCCTAGCTCAGTCATGTTCAAGTTGAAGTTCATTAAGCGCTGCCCAGGGCCTCGGCACCGCCGACGACCTCGAGGATCTCCTGCGTGATCTCCGCCTGCCGCACCCGGTTCATCTCCAAGGTCAGGCTGTCGATCATGTCGCCGGCGTTCTCGGCGGCGCTGCGCATCGCCGTCATCCGGGCGCCGTGCTCGGACGCCGCGGACTCGAGCAGGGCCCGGTACACGGAAAGGTTCACGTACTCCTCGAAGAGGAGCTTCAGCGCCTCCTCGGGATCCGGCTCGTAGATCCACTCGGCCCGCCGGTGGGCCGCCGCGAGCTCGGGGTCGGCGGGCTTCTCGGGCTCGGGAATCCCCTCGCCGAAGACCTCAGCCTGCTGGAGCGGCAGCAGCGTCTGGCGCCTCACGTACTGGGTCAGCGGTGAGACGTAACGGTTGTAGATCAGCTCGACGCGGTCGATCTCCTCGTCGATGTAGGAGGCGACCAGCCGATCGCCGATCTCGCGCGCGTTCGCGAACACGGGTTGATCGGTGAAGCCGGTGAAGGAGTCGGCGACGCTCTCGCCGCGGAAGCTCAATGCCGAGTTGCCGCGACGGCCGACGACGTAATAGGAGACGGCGGTCCCGGTCGACTCGACCTCGCGCTGCAGATGAGTGCCCGCGCGAATGATCTGGGTGTTGAACGAGCCGGCCAGTCCACGGTCGCCGGTGACGAGGATGACCCCGACCCGCTTGACGTCCTCCCGTTGCTGCAGGAGCTTGACGCGGTTGCCGTCCTGCCCGGCGGCCTCGGCCACCTGCTGGGTGACGCGCCTGATCGACTGCGCGTACGGGCGCATCTCGGCGATCCGCTGCTCGGCCCTGCGCAGGCGGGCAGCGGCCACCATCTCCATCGCCCGCGTGATCTTGCGGATGTTCTTGACGGAGTTGATCCGGTTCTTGACGTCCTTCTGCGTAGCCATGATCGCCTAGATGTTCGATTCCGCGGGATCGTGCGCACGAGGGCGCACGGCACCGAGTCGGGCGTGCTCGGGCGACGAGGCCGTGCCTGGAGGGCACGGCTGAGCAGCACGGGCGCGATCCGACGAAGAGTGTCCGTGCGTCATTCGTGTGTGCGAGCTCGCGGGATTGGGCATCTAAACGGTCGCCGCCTCTTCCTCGTCCGCCGACTGGTCGGCGGCCGCTTCGGCCTCGCCCTCGGGAGACGCGCCGCCGGTGCGACCGGACTTCGAGCGCTCCTCGTCGGACTTGATGCGGTCCGACTCACCCTCCTCGAGCTCGTTGCCCTCGGCGTCGAAGTCGGGACCGAAGTCGTCGATCATCTCGGCGATCGCGTTGCCGAGCTCCTCCTCCTGCTCGTCGGAGAGCAGGCCGTCGGTGTTGATCGAGTTGAACAGGTCGGCCTCCTCACTGCGGAGGCGGTCGCGCAGGTCACCGAGGAACGCGGGGACGCGCTCGACCTTGATGCGGTCGAGGTAGCCACCGGTGCCGGCGTAGATCGATGCGACCTGCTCGGCTACCGACAGCGGCTGACGCTCGCCCTGGTTGAGCGCCTCGACGAGGCGCTCGCCGCGGGACAGCGTCCGCTGCGTCTCGGGGTCGAGCTCCGACCCGAACTGGGCGAACGCCTCCAGCTCGCGGTACTGCGAGAGGTCGAGGCGCAGCTTGCCGGCCACCTTCTTCATGGCCTTCGTCTGCGCGTTACCGCCGACCCGGGAGACCGAGATGCCGACGTTGATCGCCGGCCGGACGCCCGAGTAGAAGAGATCCGGCTCGAGGAAGATCTGACCGTCGGTGATCGAGATCACGTTCGTCGGGATGTAGGCCGAAACGTCGGAGGCCTGCGTCTCGATGATCGGCAGCGCCGTCAGCGAGCCGCCGCCGAGATCGTCGGACAGCTTCACGCCACGCTCCAGCAGCCGGGAGTGCAGGTAGAAGACGTCGCCGGGATATGCCTCGCGGCCCGGCGGGCGGCGCAGCAGCAGCGACATCTGGCGGTACGCGTAGGCATGCTTGGTGAGGTCGTCGTAGATGCAGAGCGAGTGGCCGCCCTTGTAGGTGAAGTACTCGGCCATCGCGGTACCGGCATACGGCGCCATGAACTTGATCGGAGCGGCCTCGTCAGCGGGTGCGGCGACGATGATGGTGCTGTCCATCGCGCCGGCCTCCTTCAGCGTTTCCATCATCTGGACGACGGTCGCCATCCGCTGACCGATCGCGACGTAGACGCTGACGACGTCCTGGTCCTTGTTGTTGATGATCGTGTCGATCGCGATTGCGGTCTTGCCGGTCTGGCGGTCGCCGATGATCAGCTCGCGCTGGCCACGGCCGATCGGGATCATCGCGTCGATCGCCTTGAGGCCGGTCTGCATCGGCTCCTTGACGCCCTGGCGCTGGATCACTCCGGGCGCCTTGAACTCGGCCGGGCGGGTCTGGGTGGTGTTGATGTCACCCTTACCGTCGAGCGGGCGCCCGAGCGGGTCGACCAGACGGCCGAGCAGCTCGTCGCCGACGGGAATCTCGAGCAGCCGACCGGTCCGCTTCACGGTGTCGCCCTCGACGATGTGCTCCCACGCGCCGAAGAGCACGGCGCCGACGCTGTCCTCCTCGAGGTTCAGCGCGAGCCCGGTGACGTCGTGGGGAAGCTCGAGCATCTCCAGGGACATGCAGTTGTCGAGCCCGTGGATACGGGCGATTCCGTCGGCCACGGAGAGCACGGTTCCGACCTCGGAGAGGTCGGCGCTGCCGGTCTCGAGGCCCTCGATGCGCTGCCGCAGGATCGAGGAGATCTCGTCTGGCTTGATTTCCATCTGCTCTATCGCTCCTTGTGTTTCGAAGTTCGCTGTTGAAGTGTTCTGAAGTCCGTGCTCGGGCTATGCGGCCCGGGCCACGCGCCGGAGCTTGTCGAGCCTGCTGCGGATGCTTGCGTCCAGCACCCGGTTGCCGACCTGGAGGACGAGGCCGCCGATGATCGAATCGTCGACCTTGCTCGTCAGCTCGACCGTCTGGCCGGTCTTTCGCTCGATCTCGGCGCCGACCGACTCGATCACCGAGGAGTCGAGCTCGATCGCGCTCGTCACCGTCACCTGCAGGCGCTTGTTCTCGATCCCCCAGAGCTCGTCGAAGCGCTTGCGAATCCGGAACAGAGCCGGCATGCGGTGCTTCTCGGCCAGCAGTTCGAGGAAGTTGATCAGGTCGGGATTGCCGTCGGTGATCGCCTTCTGGATGCCGTCCCTCTTCTCGACCGACGAGAAATAGGGGCTGAAGAAGAAGATCTGCAGGTCCCGATCGGCCGCGACCGCGTCGGCGACCTCACCGAGCTGGTCACGGACCTCGTCGAGCGAGCCGTGTTCCTTGGCGACGTCGAACAACGCCTCGCTGTAGACACGAGCGACCTCTTCCATGGCTAGTTCCGCGACCCCGCTTCCGAACCGGCCAGGGCGCTGAAGTCGACCTCGCCGAGAGCCTCCTCGACGAGCCGCTTTTGGTCGTCGGGGGTGAGCGACTTGCGGGCGACCTTCTCGGTCGCCAGAACGGTCAGCTCGGCGACCTCCTTGCGGATCATCTCCAGCGAACGCCTCGTCTCCCCCTCGATGTCCTTGCGGGCATCGGCGACCAGCTCGTCGTGCCTGGCCTTGCCCTCCGCGACGGCCTCGGCCCTCGCGGCTTCGCTCGTCTTGCGAGCGCGCGCCATGATGTCGTCGGCCTGCTCGCGAGCCTCCTTGAGCCGCTCCCGGTACTCGGTGAGCAGCTCGTCGGCCTCGGCGCGCAGGCGCTCCGCCTCGTCGATGTTGCTGTTGACCTTCTCGGCTCGCTCCTCGAGCGCCTCCTGGATCCGCGGGAACGCGAACTTGGAGAGCACGTACATCGTGAGCACGAACGCGATCAGCGTCCAGATCATCAACCCGAGGCCGGGCTGGACGAGGAAGCTGCCTCCACCCTCCTCGGCGCCGTCCGCGGACGTCGCGGCCGTGACTACGAGAGCGGTTATGTCGCCGGCGAAGTTCACAGGCCTAGAGGAAGAACGCGATCAGGCCGAAGATGAACGTGTAGAACGCGACGGCCTCGGTGAGGGCGAAGCCGAGCCAGCGGATGCTCTGCAGCTCGTCCTTCATCTCGGGCTGACGCGCCACGGCCTGAATCTCCGAACCGAAGATCACGCCGATGCCGATGCCGGCTCCGATCGAACCGAGACCGGCGCCGACGCCGAGGGCGATGGCCTTGCCGGCATCGGTTACCCCGGTGTCGGTCACCGCCTGAGTGGCCTGTGCCAGAAGCACTAGATCCATTGAACTGACTCCTTTTTCCTAGTGACTCACGGAGGTTGCGCCCCCGAGATAGATTGCAGTGAGAATCGCGAAGATGAATGCCTGAAGACCGGCGACGATGACGATCTCGAAGATGTAGAAGGCGAACGCCATCGGGAACGTGAGGACGCCGAGCGCCGAGATCCCGAGCAGCACGGCGAGGCCACCGCCCATGAAGAGGAGCAGCAGGTGCCCCGCGAGGATGTTGGCGAACAGTCGCACTGAGAGCGACACGAGCCGGACGAGGTTCGAGACCACCTCGATCGCGAAGACGAAGGCCTTGAAAAGCCACGGCATGTCCTCGATGCCCGCGGGCAGCAGCGTGCCGAGATAGCCGAAGAAGCCGTGCGCCCTGACGCCCTCGGCGTTGTAGCCGATCCAGACGACCAGGGTGAGGACGAGCGGGATCGAGATGTTGGCCGTAGCGGCGTAGAGCGCGAAGCTGGGGACCGAGACGCCGAAGATGTCGATCGGGTGCTCGGTGTTGGTCGGCAGCGGGATCAGGCCGATGAAGTTCGAGAAGAGGATGAAGAAGAAGAGGGTCGCCAGGAACGGGAAGTACTTGGCGGCCATCTTGTCGTCGAGGTTGTCGTTGACGATCTGGCGGCGGATCAGGTCGTAGACGCCCTCGACCGCGATCTGGGTCTTGTTCGGGCGGTCCTGCATGCGGCGGGCGATCCAGACCATCGCGATGCACGTGATGATCGAGGCGAGCGCGATGTAGAGCACGGCCTTGTTGATGCTCATGTCGATGCCGGCGATGTGGATGCTGACCCAGGTGTCGAGCTTGAACTCGTTCTGCGGCTGGAAGCTCTCGTTCTTGCCGTCGCTGCCGAAGAGCAGGCCGAGGGCGATGAGGATCAGCGCGTAGCCGCCGAAGATGATGCCGAGCTTCTTGCCGGTGCTCATCGCAGCGTCCCGTCTGCATCCGGGTCGAGGAGGTGGGTCAGGAAGTTCGCGGCGAGGTTCGCGGTCATCAGCGCCGCGGCGAGGAGGGCCGCGGCGAGGCCGGCGGCACGCTCGTCGAGGAGGCCGACGAGGAGGATCGCGCCGGCGAGCACCCAGACCCGGCCCATGGTCGCCGCCGCGGTCACACCGAGGGCAGCGTTGCGGTTCGAGGCGGCGAGCGCCCGGCGCCGCTTGCGGGCGGCCAGTTCCATGCCGATCCGGCCCGCGATCCAGACGACGCCGATCACGACCCACGCGGAGATGGGGGCGTCGGCCAGCAGGAACACCGGCAGGGCGATGAGCAGCACGAGAAGGTCGAGGTTGCGAAGGGCTTCCATGTTCAGGGGTCTCGCGGCTAACGGCACGTCAGCGGCCGAAGGCGAGCCCGGCTCCACCCCCCGGTCGCGCCGGGCGCAGCGTAGAGCTGAGACGGACAGCGTTCGTCGCGCAGGCGAGGGCGCTCGGCGCGAGCCACGTCACCCGACGAACGCGACGCACGGCGGTGCCGTTGCGAAGGGTCGCGATCTCCGGGGTTGTCGAAGTAGGGGCTTTCCACTTTGGTGTGCGCCGAGCCTTGGACTGCCGATGATGAAACTTTTCTCCCAGGCCGGCTGCTCGGGCGCGGGGACCGCGAATATACCCGATAGGGGACCCTTAGATGGGTCCCCTCCCGGAGCGTCCGTCAGGGCTTCGGCTCGACCTCGCCGAACTCGCCGGTTTCCGCATCAGGAGTACGGAATTGGCCGGTCTCGAGTTCGTGTTCAACCTCACGATCTACCGCGTCGGCGATCGGCGGCGCGCCGCTCGCGGCCACCTGGCGGAATCGGAAGCGGCGGAGCTTGAGGATCTCGAGCACGTAGATCACGTAGAAGCTGGCGGCCGCCCCGAGCACGAGGATCGCGATCATCATGATCGTCCAGCCCAGGTTGAAGTGGCCGCGGTTGTCGCTGTAGGGGACGAAGCGCAGCGCCAGGGCCACCCCGGCCATCGCGAGGGTCCACCCGTAGAGATAGGCGAGCGTCCGCCGCTGCGAGAACCCGATGTTCGCCATGCGATGGTGGAAATGCCACGTATCGGCTTCGTAGATCGGCCGTCGGTACTTGAGGCGCTTGGCGACGACGAAGCCGGTGTCGAGGATCGGCACGGCGAGGACGAGCAGCGGGAAGGCCAGCGCGACGACGGCATTCGTCTTCAGGGCACCCTGAACCGCGGCGACGCCGAGCAGGTAGCCGAGCAGGTTGGAGCCGGTGTCACCCATGAAACTGGATGCGGGCGGGAAACCGTGCTTGAGGAAACCGAGCGCTCCGCCGGCCGTGATCGCCGCGAGGATCCCGGCCGGGTTGCGCTCGAGCGAGAGGGCGACGATCGCCAGCGTTGCGGCGCTGATCAGACAGACGCCCGACGCCAGCCCATCGACGCCGTCGATCAGGTTGACGACGTTCGCCATCGCGACGATGCCGATCACCGTGCCCAGTTCACCGAGGTCGACGTGACCGACGAGGGGAAGCGTGAAGAGCTCCGTGCCCGCCGGGTCGACGCCGCCGACGAACGGCAGGGTGAAGACGTCGACCGTGACACCCGCGGAGACGGGGATGATCGCCGCAGCGGTCTGCCCGAGCAACTTGAGCAGCGGCGGCAGATCCCAGATGTCGTCGATCATCCCGACGCCGGCGATCACGACCGCGCCGATCAGGATGGCGCGGGTCTGGTCGTCCCAGGGCAGGAAGATCGCTCCCGAGATGCAGACCGCGATCAGGATCGCGATGCCGGAGAGCTTCGGAGTCGGGGTTACGTGGAGGCTGCGCGCGCGTGGCTGGTCGATGGCGCCGATCCGCCACGCGAACGCCTCGGCGACCGGCACGAGTAACCAGGCGATCGCGGCGGCGGCCGCGAAGGCGAACAGTGCGTCGATTGACTCCGGCATCTGGTCAGGTCGTGGTCGGCTTCTCGGTGGCCCCCAGGGCCCCGTCCACAAGTATCCCCGGGTCGCGGCGATCGACCGGTCCGGGGTCCCGCTCCCGCTTGCGGATCTCCAGGTCGGCGGGATCGGCGAGCTCGCCCATGCGGCCGTCGGCGATCAGCCGCTCGTCTACTGCGCCCATCCGGCCGCTGAAGATCGTCTTGACGGGAACGCCGAGTGCAACCGCCTCGCGATTCATGGTCCCGCCGGCGCTGACGACGAGGTCGGAGTGGGCGATCAGGCTCTGCGCGTCGATCGCTCGCGCCGGGACGATCAGCGAGGCGTCCCCCCTCGCGATCGCCGCTTCCCGCTGGCCCTCCGTGCGCGGGATCAGGACCGTGACCACGTCCGGCTCTGCGCCCAGTCGGTCGAGAAGTCCCTCATAGAGCGGGTTGTCGGCGTGGTAGGCCGACGTCTCCGGCGGCGGCCGGACCACGACGAGCACGCGCTTGTCGCCGCGCCTCCCCGGGAGCACGCCGAGGCGATCGAGCCCGATCTCGGCCAGGACCGACGGATCGGGCTCGAAGTCGGATAGGTAGTAGTCCTCCTTCAGGCCCGGGTAGCGAACGAGCTTGCCGGGGCGCGCGCCGGCGGCCTTGAGCCGCTCGATCGGGATCGCATCCGGGACGATGACCCGGCTCGCCGCCCGCCAGGCGAGCTTGCGCTGCATGCCGGCGTACTCGTAGTCCTGCATCTGCGCCTGCGGGATCCGCAGCAGCGAGCCGACGGCGGCGACATCGACCGATCCGTGCGCGATGGCCAGGTCGAATCCCTGCGGCCGCGCCCATCTCGCGAGCTTCGCGCTGCGTGATCCGAGCGCCCGCGCCTTGGCGGCGGTCGAGGCTCCGGCGTGCGTCCCGAACGATTCGTAGTCGAGACCGAAGCGCTCGAGCAGTCCCTCGGTCTGCCCGTAGCTGCGGGCGGTGATGGCCACGTCGTGGCCGCGCTTGCGCAGGGTCTCGATCACCGGCCTCAACACCACCGGATGGGCCGCGGCGGTGCAGTCGACCCAGATCCTCAAACGGTTGCTGCGGTCAGCCGGGGGTAGAGAGGATGGGCGTCGGCGAGGGCCTTGGTCCGCGCCCTCAGCGCGTCCCGTTCCGATTCGAAATCACCGGAGAGGGCCGCGCAGATCACCCGTGCGATCTCACGCATGTCCTCGGCGTCGAGGCCGCGGGTCGTCAGGGCCGGCGTCCCGATCCGCAGGCCCGACGGATTCATCGGCGGGCGTTCGTCGAACGGGATCGCGTTGCGGTTGACGGTGATGCCGATCTCCTCGAGGCGCTCCTCCGCCAAACGTCCATCGAGCTCGCCGAGGCCCTCGGCGGTCACGTCGACGAGGACGAGGTGGACGTCGGTCCCCCCCGTCAGGACGGGGACGCCGCCGGCGATCAGCTCATCGGCGAAGGCCTGGGCGTTGGCGATCGTGGCCCGCTGGCGAGCCCGGAACTCCTCGGTCGCCGCGATCCTCATCGCCACCGCCTTGGCGGCGATCACGTGCATGAGCGGGCCGCCCTGATTGCCGGGGAAGATCGCCCTGTTGATGTCGGCCCGGTACTCCTCGCGGCAGAGGATCATGCCGCTGCGCGGGCCGGCGAGCGTCTTGTGGACGGTCGTGGTGACGACGTCGGCGTGCTCGACGGGATTCGGATGCTCGCCGGCGGCGACGAGCCCGGCGAAGTGAGCCATGTCGACCATCAGCAGGGCACCGACGGAATCGGCGATCTCGCGGAATGCCGCGAAGTCCAGCTGCCTCGGATAGGCCGACCAGCCGGCGACGATCAGCTTCGGCCTGTGCTCGGCGGCGAGTGCCGCCACCTCGTCCATGTCGACGAGCAGGCTGTCGCGATCGACGTGGTAGGGAACCGGGTTGTAGAGCTTGCCCGACACGTTCAGCTTCATTCCGTGCGAGAGGTGCCCGCCGTGGTCGAGCGCGAGACCGAGGAAGGTGTCGCCCGGCTCGAGCAAAGCCGAGTAGACGGCGTTGTTCGCCTGGGCGCCGGAGTGGGGCTGGACGTTCGCGTGCTCGGCGCCGAACAGCTCCTTCGCCCGGTCGATCGCGAGTTGCTCGGCGACGTCGACCTCCTCGCAACCGCCGTAGTAACGCTTGCCGGGGTAACCCTCGGCGTACTTGTTGGTGAGCACCGAGCCGGCCGCCTCGAGGATCGCCTGCGGCACGAAGTTCTCGGAGGCGATCATCTCGAGCGTCCGCTGCTGGCGTTCGAGCTCGCGATCGAGCACGCGGGCGATGTCGGGATCGACCTCGCTCAGCGGTGCGTTCTGGAAGTCGTCGGGAAGCTCACTCATCGCTTGACTCTCGCTCTCTTTGTTCAACCTGCGGTGATGGGGGGCGTGCGGCGCTCGAGGGCGGCGATCTTCTCCACCCGCCTCGCGTGCCGGCCGCCCTCGAAGTCCGTGGCCAGGAAAGTCTGGACGATCGGCTCGGCGGCCGCCGGATCGAGCCGACGGCCGGCCAACGTCAACACGTTCGCGTCGTTGTGCCGGCGGCTCATCTCGGCCTCCTCCGGATCGTGGGCGTTGACGGCGCGCACCCCGTCGACCTTGTTGGCGACGATCGATACGCCCACCCCGGAACCGCAGACGATCAGTGCCCGGTCCGCCTCCCCCGCCCCGACCATGCGCGCCGCGCGGGCGGCGGGGTCCGGATAGTCCACCGACTCCTCGGAGTCCGTGCCGACATCGACGAGCTCATGGCCGGCGGCCTCGAGCGAGGGAGAGAGGGCCTCCTTCAGCTCATAACCGGCGTGATCGGATCCGATGGCGATTCGCACCAGGGGGACGCTACCAATGGGCTCGGCTTAGATGACTCCGAGCGAATGCTCCGCTTCGCGTCCGCTCTGCTCGGGCTGCGCGGTGTTGACCGCTCGGCAAGGGCGTCTTAGATGACTCCGAGCAGATGCTCCGCTTCGCGTCCGCTCTGCTCGGCCTGCGCGGTGATTAGCCGCTCGGCAGGGGCGTCGTAGATGACTCCGAGCAGATCCTCCGCTTCGCGTCCGCTCGTCGGCCGGCGCGGTGTTACCGCTCGGCAGGGGCGTCAGTTGATTGGTGGGGCTGGGCGGGTCGGAACGAAACTGCTCTCGGGGCGGACTATCCGCCCCCAGAGCAGTCTCGATCCCAGAGCGCCCCTCGGCAGGCGGGTGAACGGTGGCCGAGCGCCCCGAGTCCTCCCCTCCCAGCCCAAACCAACTCTCCCGGCCGGCGAGTCCCCTCGGCAGGCCACGCCGACCGCCAACTCCCCTCGGCAGGCCACGCCCGACCTCCAACCCCTACGAACCATCCCCCTCGCCCAACGCCCGCTCCAGCTCCCCGGCCGGGAGGGCGCCCTCGCGGAGGACCCTCCACGAGCCGCCCGCTTCAATCTGCGACAGGTCGACGACCGTCGAGGGCATTCCGGTCAGCTCGCCCCCGTCGATGGCCAGGTCGGCGGCATCGAGCACCCTCGGGTCGATGTCCCCGAAACGGGCCGGGGCCGGCTCGCCGCTGCGGTTCGCGCTGGTCTGGAAGATCGGCACCGACGCGCCCGCGAGGGGGCCCTCGATCAGCCGGACGCCGATCCGGTCGCGATCGTCCCGGCAGGCGAGTGGGTAGCGGCGCTCGGGATTGGCGAGGACCAGCGTGACGGGTCCCGGGAGCAGTGCTGCGACCGCATCGCGGCTGCCCTCCCCCAGCCCGCTCAGCAGCTCCCGCATCGCCAGCGTCGAGAAGTACATGACCGCGGACGGCTTGCCGTCGTCGCGGCCCTTGATCGGTGGATCCGCTCGATCGATGCTGCCCGCAGCGGGTCGCAGGCGAGCCCGTAGAGGCCGTCGGCGGGGAAGATCGCGACGCCACCGCCGAGGATGCAGCGCTCCAGCGCCGTGCGCGCAGCCGCGCCGCCGTCGTCGTCGATCGAGACGACCTCCGTCATCGCCGCCCCCCCGAAATCCGAACGTGACTTGCGACGAACATGCGGACGTTTCTCAAGCTTCGACTCGCGTGGACCGGCGGCCGAGGACGACCCGCTCGACGCCGGCCAGGTCGCACCTCGACTCGACGTCGTCGAACCCGGCCGCGGCGGCGAGCTCGGAGACGGCAGCGGCCTGCCCGTCGCCCACCTCCAGCGCCACGGCACCCGCCGGTGGACCGGGCCCTCCGGGCATCAGATCGGCCAGCAGCGCGCGGATCGCGTCGAGCCCGTCGGCGCCGGCGAAGAGGGCGACCTCGGGCTCGTATTTCGTGATCTCGGGCTCCAGGCCGGCCCGGTCACCCTCGGGCACGTACGGCAGGTTGGCGACGATAAGGTCGAACGGCCCCGCCGAAGGCGGCGGCCGTCGCGGTGCCGAGATTGAAGTCGACCCTGCCGCCCAGCCCGAGCGCAACGGCGTTCTCGCTCGCCAGCGCGAGCGCCTCAGCCGATACGTCCACCGCAGTGACGGATGCGGCCGTCAGTTCGGCGGCGATCGCCAGCGCGATCGCGCCGCTCCCCGTGCCGACGTCGAGCACCGACCGCGGGGCCATCTCGATCGCGATCTCGACGAGCAGCTCCGACTCGGGCCGCGGGATCAGGGCCCGCCGGTCGACCCGCAACTCGAGTCGATGGAAACCGCGGCGGCCGAGGATGTAGGCGATGGGCTCGCGGGCGACGCGCCGGCGGACGAGACCGCCGAAGATGCGGGCCTCGGCCCCGCTCACGGTCCCGTCCGGATCGGCGGCGAGGGACTCGCGAGGACGACCGGTGGCCTCGCCGAGCAGCAACTCCGCGTCGAGCCGCGGCGAGTCGGCACCGGCGGCGCGCAGGGCGTCTGTCGCGGACGAGAGCGCCTCGCGGATCGTGCCGGCAACCGTGGCCGAGCCGGGCCCGACCATCATCAGGCCCCGGCGGCCTGCGCCTCGAGCTTGCGGCGCTTCTCCTCTGCGCCCAGCGCGTCGCTGAACTCACGCAGATTCCCCGCCAGAACCTCGTCGAGTGCATGGCTGGTCAGCTTGATCCGATGGTCGGTGACGCGGCCCTGCGGGAAGTTGTAGGTGCGGATCTTCTCCGATCGCTCGCCGGTGCCCACCTGGGACTTGCGCTCAGCGGAGATCTCAGCCTGCTGGTCGGCCATCGCCTTCTCGAGCAGCCGAGCCCGGAGCACCCGCATGGCCTTGTCGCGGTTCTGAAGCTGCGACTTCTCGTCCTGCATGGAGACCACGATGCCGCTCGGTTTGTGGGTGATCCGGACCGCCGAGTCGGTGGTGTTGACGGACTGGCCGCCGGGACCGGAGGAGCGGTACACGTCGACCTGGAGGTCGTTCGGATCGACGTCGATGTCGACCTCCTCGGCCTCCGGAAGCACGGCCACGGTCGCCGTCGAGGTGTGGATCCGGCCCTGTGACTCCGTCTTCGGGACCCGCTGGACCCGGTGGGTGCCGCCCTCGAACTTGAACACGGAGTAGGCGCCGTCGCCCTTGATCGCAAAGGTCACGTCCTTGAAGCCGCCGACCTCGGCGGGACTCTGCGAGAGGATCTCGGTTCCGAAGCCGAGCTCCTCGGCATAGCGGCTCAGCATCTTGTAGAGGTCGCCGGCGAACAGGGCCGCCTCGTCGCCGCCGGCCCCGGCGCGGATCTCGACGAGCACGTTCTTGTCGTCGTTGGGGTCACTCTCGACCATCGCGAGCCGGATCGCCTCGGCGAGCTCCTCCAGCCGCCCCGGTGCGTCGGCGACGACCGTCCGCAACTCCTCGTCCTCGTCGTCGGCGAGCAGCTCGCGGGCGCCCTCGAGATCATCGTTGAGGGTGCGCCATTCACGAGCGAGCCGGGCCGCCTCCTCGAGCTCGCTGTACTCGCGCCCGACCGCCGCGTAGCGCTCCCGGTCGGCGATCACCTCAGGGTCCGACATCTCGCGCTCGAGGCCGGCGTACCGCTCCTCGATCTGGTTTACGAGCTGCTCGATCATGGACCCGAGTCTGACGTGACATCGACCTGGAGCAGTTCCTCGGGGTGGCGATGCTCGACCTGAAGGGTCGTGTGGTCGATCCGGAAGCGCTCGTGGATCTCGTGCTCGAGGGCGAGCCGTTTGGCGTGACAGTCGGTCTCGGCCGCGACCAGGACATGCGCGGAGAGGGCCGGGAAGCCCGAGGTCACCTCCCAGACGTGCAGGTCGTGCACCTCCACGACGCCCGGCACCGCGACCATCGCGTTGCCGATCTCGTCCGGGTCGAGACCCCGCGGCGCCGCCTCGAGGAAGACCCGCCCCGACTCCCGGAGCAGGCCGTAGGAGGAGTGGAGCATGATCGCGGCGACGATCAGCGAGGCGATCCCGTCCGCCTGATCGAAGCCGGTGGTCAGGATCACGAGGCCGGCGATCGCCGTGAACACGAAGGCGGCGAGGTCGGTGAGGATGTGCTGAAAGGCGCCCTCGACGTTGAGCGAGTCACGGTTCGCCTTCGAGAGCGTCCAGGTCGCGATCAGGTTGACGACGATCCCGAGGATCGCCACGGCGAAGACGATCCCTCCCTCGACGACGGGAGGATCGATCAGGCGCCTGATCCCCTCGTAGACGATCAGCAGGCCGAGCACCAGCAGGGTCGCTCCGTTGAACTGGGCGCTGAGGATTCCGGCGCGTTGCCAGCCGAACGTGAGCGCCCCCTTGGCGGGCCGGGCGGCGAGCCTGATCGCGACCAGGGCGAGGACGAGCGCCGCGGCATCGGTGAGCATGTGG
Organism: uncultured Solirubrobacterales bacterium; assembly: GCA_963798165.1. Classification (GTDB taxonomy): domain Bacteria; phylum Actinomycetota; class Thermoleophilia; order Solirubrobacterales; family 70-9; genus RHKX01. Next base: position 45,945 of record CAWCSE010000009.1, read on the forward strand.
GCCGCGTCGGAGAGCAGCGCCAGCGAGTTGGCGAGGATGCCGACTACCACCTCGACCGCCATGAACCCGACGATCAGGGCAAGGGCGATGGTCAGCTTGGAGCGATCGGCGTCGGCGGAGACGCCGTGCGAGTGGCCACCGTGTCCGGCGTGTCCGTGTCCATCCTCGTTCGCCATCGGCACGAGGCTACGCGGCGACGGCGACGAACAGGTCGCGAAAGCTGACCCCCAGCAGTTTCATTGCCACTCGCCGCCCACGATGGGCAGCGGATGGCGTCGGCGTCGGCCGGGGTCTAGGACTTCTTCGCGGCCCTGCGCCGGAAGCGCTCGACGCGCCCGCCCGTGTCGACCAGCTTCTGCTTGCCGGTGTAGAACGGGTGGCAGGCGGAGCAGATCTCGACGTGGATCTCAGGCTTCGTTGAACGAGTCACGAACTCGTTGCCGCACGCGCAGCGCACGTGGGAGAGGGTGTATTCGGGGTGAATCTCGGTCTTCATGGGATGAAGTCTAGAGAGACGGTCAATACCGCGATCAGCCCCCGGTGAGCTGGCTCATCAGACCGGCGACGTCGACCTGATCCCACGCCGCCGCGATCATGCCCTCGCGGATCTCCAACACAGCCGTGGAGCCGAACTCCACCCTCCTGTCGGTCGCCGCGACGCCCGCGAACTCGCCGTCGTGAGTACCGCCCCAGGTCTGCCGGGCCGCCACGAGATCCCCCTCGGCGAGAATCTGGTCGATCCGGTGCGCGAGATCGGAGAAACCGTCGAGGAACGCAGCGACGGCGGGTTTCTGGCCGTCGCGGCCCCGCAACTCGCCGTCATGGCGGAAATCCTCGGTCAGCAGCCGATCGATCGCATCGATGTCGCGACCGTTGATCACCTCGTCGTAGAAGCGGCGGACGACGTCCTTGTTCGATTCGAGATCGCTGATCGGCAGAATCTAGCCAACCTCCCCGGCCGCGACGCACCGATAGGCTCTCCGGCATGGACGACGGCGTACACGGTTTCAAGGAGGGCGACCTCGTCTGGGTCGAGGACGGGGACGGCAAGCATCATCCCGGCGTCTTCGTCGGCGACAACGAGGCGGCCGGCTGGTTCGGCGGCGGACCGAGCGCCTACGTCGTCCACCCGGAGGCGCACCAGGCCGAGGTCGTCTCCCTCTTCAGGATCACCGCCCGCGACAAGTAGCCGCGGTCAGATCGCCTCGGCGACGACGCGGCCTCCGCGGGCCGGAGCGAACGTGATCGCCCGGCGCGTGACGCTCTCCGGCCGCAACCCGGAATCGGTCCGGAGCCGCACCTGCTCGAGGGCCGCGGCCAGGACGATCCGCATCTCGAACAGGGCGAAGCTGGCGCCCAGGCACCGACGCACTCCTCCCCCGAACGGGATCCACTCGTAGGTCCCGGGAGGGTCGTCGCCCAGGAAGCGCTCGGGCCGAAAGGCCTGAGGCTCCGGGTAGAGGTCGGGACGGCGGTGCAGCAGGTAGATCGACGGCGCGATGTTCGTGCCGGCCGGCAGCTCCCAGCCACCGAACTCCATCGGCGCCTGGAGCCTCCGAACCACCGCCGGGACGACGGGGCGCAACCGCAGGGACTCCTTGATCACGGCTTCGAGGTACTCCGGGCGCCCGGCCCGCTGCTCCTCGGTCACCCTGGCGAGCACGTCGGGGTTGCGGACCAATCGCTCGAGGGTCCACGACAGCGCCGTCGCCGTCGTCTCGTGTCCGGCTACGAGCAGTGTCATCAGCTCGTCGCGAAGCTCGTCGTCGGTCAGCGGGAGACCATCCGCGTCGCGGGCGGCCAGCAGCATCGAGAAGACGTCGTCGCCCTCGGCTCCATGCGGATCGGCCCGGCGGGCTCGGATCTCCTCGCGGAGCAGAGCGTCGCTCTCGGCCCGGATCGCGGCGAACCGGCGCCATGGGCTGAGCGGCCCGCTGCGTCCGGCGGTCAGCGCCATCGCCAGCACCCGGGGGCGGCTGCTGACCGTGTCGAGCAACCGGCGCAGCGGGTCGCCGATCCGCTCCCGGCGCTCGGCATCCTCGAAGCCGAAGACCGCGCGCATGATGATCTCGAGCGTGATCGCCTGCATGCTCGGAAGCACGGCGAACCTCTCCCCGCGCGGCCACCCGGAGATGTGGCGGTCCGCGACGCCGTGCATCACGTCTCCGTACTCCCGCATCCGCTCGCCGTGGAACGCCGGCAGCAGCATGCGCCGATGGCGCAGGTGTTCGGGACCGTCGAGGAGCAGCACCGATCCCGGCCCCAGAAGCGGCGCCAGCGAGATGTTGCCCTCCCCGGCGTAGAGCAGGTTCGGGTCGCCCTTGAAGACCTTCTCGACGGCGGCCGGATCGACCGTGAATACGACCTCGCGATCGGGTGTCGGCCGCAGGGTGAAGTAGTCGCCGCAGCGCTGATGGCAGGCATCGAGGAACCGGGTCGGGGTCAGCATGAACCCCGCGTTCATCATGAATCGGGACAGGTCGGGGCGCGGGGGCAACCCGGTGCCGGTCGGACCGATGGGTGGCGCTGCGGTCGCGGTCACGGCACCAAGGCTACGACTCGCGGACTCCGATCATCAACTCGACGCCCCCCAACTGCAGGGTCAGCGAGCCGTCCTCGTGCCCGATCGCCCCTCGATACACCTCGCGATTGAGGCTGATCGACCCCGACTCGGCCCCGGCCTCGATGCGGATGTAGATCGATTCGTTCTCGCTCGGCTCGCCGCCGGTCATCGAGTATCCGGCCTGCAACACCCCGCCGAACGTCGCGACCAGATAGGGGCTCTCGCCGGCCGAGAAGACGTGCACGTCAACCGCGCGGCCGACGAGGGCGAGAATTGCGGAGAGGGCGTCGTCGAATTCCATCCTCAGCAGGAGTCGTAGACGTATCGCCTCGAGCCCGCCCTGCTGACGAGCCGGTCCCGGAGGACGACCGAGATCCGGTCCCCGACCGAGTCACAGGTCCTCCGGAAGTCCTTGCGCCGGTACTCGATCGCGATCACGTGATCGCCGTAGACAGCCGTATAGCGCCCGCACTCGCGGTAGCGACCGCACTCCTCGGCGATCGCGAAGTCGAAGCCGACGCGGGTGGCCTCCCCGCGGGTGACGCCGGCGGTGTTCTTCTGACCGACCGCCATGCCGCGCCGGTGCGCCTGTGCGGCGAGCAGCTTCGCGTAGGCGAGCGCCTGGCGCTTGCCGAACGGCACCCGCCTCTTCAGCGGCGTGCCGTTGAAGCGCGTCCACGAGTCGAGGTTGTCGAGCTCGACACCGTCGTAGCCGGCGTCGGCGCAGCCCGCGATCATCTGCCTGACCCAGCTGGCCGCCTGCCGGCGCTTCTTGGCGGTGCTGATGTCGACCAGGTACTCCCCACCCCAATGGGGATCGTCGCCGAGCTTTCTCAGCACCAGCCGCCGCGGCCAGTTCGAGCGCTCGTCGGGCCGGTCCGTACCGCGTTCGTTCGACTGCGTCTGGAACGCGTTGACGTAACAGATCGAATACGCCGGGTCGGCCGCGGGTCGGCCGCTGAACCAGTCACGCGAGACCACCGAAACCCCGGCGGGCAGCGGGTAGTCGCCGCCGATCTGGTAGTCGAAGCCCGCGTCCACCGGGGGCGTGGCCGGACCGAGGGCGGATGCCGGTGCGGAAAGCATCAGCATCCCGAGCCCGGCTGCCGCCGCACAGAGCACTTGTCCGATCGTCCTCGCCTGCACCTGCTCATGGTCTCAGGTCCACTGGCCGGCGTCGCGGGCGTCAGGCCCAGGTGACCTCGATCGGCACGTGGCTCAACTCCTCGTAGCGAGTCCTGCTCAACCACAGCGACACGGCCTGGAACAGCTGCTGCGCCGGCTGCCACATCGCGACCCAGCCGAGGACGACGAGCCCCTGCGAGATTCCGACGAACAGGGCGTGATTCTCCGTCCACTTGTCCAGGAGGCTCGATGAGACGAGGCAGACGACGAGGAACGAGAAGGCCAACATCGCCTCCCGCCGTTCGCTGCGGGTGAAGATGAAGAGGTGCTTGCTCGCCTCGTAAGCGCGCTCGAGATCGTGGCGGATCGCAGCCTGCACCTGCTCACCCCTCCCGTCTCGGCGCTGCTCGACGGGGAGCTCGACGGACAGGTGCTCGGGCCGTCCCTCCCGCGTATCGATCCAGGCCTTGAGGATCCGTTCGCGAACCTCCTCGCGAAGCGGTCGCGTCGCCAACGGCTCGGCGCTGTAGTCGTCGAAGAGGTCATCGATCGAGTTGACGCTGATCGCGAAGGAGCCGACCGCAGGTACGTACGCCGCCGACCGGGCCATGCCGCGCTCAGACACGAAGGCCCTCCAGCAGGGCGTGCAGCGCCTCACCGGATCGCTGCCGGGCCTGGACCTGATCGTCGGCGCGCGCGAGCCGCAGCGCCGCTTCGATCAGGGCGCCGAGCAGCATCAGGGCGAGCTCCGGCACCGGTAGCGGCGCAATCTGACCCGCCTCGACGGCCGCGGCGAGGCCCGCCTCGATCAGGCCGAGGCCGTAGCGAGCTTCGATCTCGTGCCACTCCTCCCAGCCGAGGACGGCCGGGGCATCGAGCAGGGCGATCCGCTGGACCTCGCTCTCGGTGCTGAGATCCAGGAATTGATCGATGGCCGCGATCAGGATTCCGAGTGGGTCCCCGCCGTCGAGGGACGAGAAGTCGAACTGCGCGACGAACTCCACCTCGACCTCCTCGTAGACGGCGGCGAACAAGCCACGCTTACCCTCGAAGTGGTGGTAGAGAGCGCCCCTGGTCACCCCGGCTGCGGCCACGATGTCCTCGCTGCTGACGTTGTCGTAGCCGCGGAGCGCGAAGAGGCGCCTGCCGGCGCCCATCAGGGCGGCCCGCGTCGTCGCCCGCCGCTCCGCCTGGGTCCGGCGCTCACCCACGGTCATCGTGACAGCCCTCGCGCGGCTTGACATACATGCCGTTTGTATGTTAGATACATTCTGTTCGTATGCAAACCGTCGAAAAGCGAAGCGCCGGGTTACTCGCCCGCGGCAAGGAGAGATCATGGACGTAGGCCGAGACGGAGAAACGCGCCATAGCATCGCCCTGAGCGGCGGCACGATCCACTACAGCGAGTCCGGGGAGGGCCCGCCGATCGTCTTCGTCCACGGCTTCCTCGCCAATGGACGACTCTGGGAGCGGGTCGTCCGGCGCCTGTCCCCCACCGCCCGTTGCATCGTGCCCGACTGGCCCTTCGGCTCGCACCCGGAGGCGATGCGGCCGGATGCAGATCTGACGCCGGGCGGCGCCGCGCGGATCATCGACGAGTTCCTCGAGGCACTCGCGCTGAACGACGCGACCGTCGTCGGCAACGACTCCGGCGGTGCGGTCTGTCAGATCCTGGTCACCGAGCGACCGGGCCGAGTCGGCCGGCTGGTGCTGACGAACTGCGACAACTACGAGAAGTTCCCTCCCGGCGTCTTCAAGCTGATCGTGCGAGCGGCGCGCCTGCCCGGCGTGTATTCCCTGATCATCAACTCGATGCGGCTGCCGGCGAGCCGCCGATCGCCGCTCGCCTATGGGGCGCTGACCGCCGAGACGATGGACGACGAGCTGCTCGCGTCGTTCACCGATCCCTCGATTCGCGACGGGGCGGTGCGACGGGACGGAAAGAAGTTCATAAGCGGAGCCGATCCGCGCCTCACGCTCGCAGCTGCGGCCCGGTTTCCCGAGCTCGAGATCCCGGTCCTGCTCGCCTGGGGTGCCGACGATCGCTTCTTCACCCTCGGCGACGCCGAGCGGATGGCTGCGGCGATCCCGGATTGCAGCCTCGTCGAGATCGCCGGTGCTAGGACCTTCGCGATGCTCGACAGGCCCGCCGAGGTGGCGGCGGCGATCGCAGAATTCGCCACCGAGCGCACGGCCGCCGTCGCCGGCGAATCAGCGAGGTCAGATACCTGACGCGGTGCGGAAGGCCAGTTCGATCTCGGCGGCGACGTCGGCGGGCTGCCGGTCCTCGGTGCTGATCGTCACATCGACTCCCTCGAGGTTGCGCATCGAGTCGGCCAGGCTGCGGGAGGCGTTGAGGAGGTCCGGGAGCCCCTCCCAACCCGGCGGCTCACGGTCGAGGATCCGCTCCCTCGTCGTCTCGGGGTCGGCCTCGAGGAGGACGACGAGCTGGTCGTCGCCCCCGGCGGCGGCGAGCACGGCGGCCCGGTGGTCGGCGTCCTCGATCGTCGCCGTCACGATCAGGACCTCGCTGCCGACGTCGCGGTAGGAGGAAGCCAGCATGGAGAGGTGCGACAGCGAGCGGTGGCGGTCGATCGCGGGATAGGAACGCTCGAGCGAGTCGACCTCGGCCAGCGCCGCATCCACCCCGCCGTCGCCGAGCAGGTCGTGGAGGTAGGACGCAACCTCGCTCTTTCCGGCCCCCGGGGCTCCCGTCAGCACGAGAGCGAACATCTACCCGTCCCTAGACCTCTTGATAGAGGGGGCCGTCGCCGCCCTCGGGCATCGTCAGGCGCCCGCCCTTGGCGTTGATCGCGCCACACTGCACGCAGTTGGAGGCCGTCACGTGGACGTCGACCTCGGCCGCGCCGTTGTCGAGCTGATCCTCGGGAATCTCGTAGACCTGGGCGGGACACATCGACACCCAGGTCTGCGCCACCTCGCGCGGGACGTGGGTCTGGATCCGGACGTGGTTCGGAGCGTCGTCTCGAGTCGCGTTGCCGCTCAGGAAGACCGAGCCGAGCTTGTCGAAGGTGAGCTCGCCATCGGGGGCCGGATAGCTGTCGGACGCCGAGCCGAGATGGACCTCGACTTCGGAGTCGGGCTCGCTCTCCTTGTGGCCGGGAGGCAGGGCCCCGCCCGTCATCAGCCAGGCGTTCGCAATCGCGCCGAACGCGACGAAACCCTTGTCGCCGTGCTGGCGGACGTTGCGCGCCCGGTAGAGGTCCTTCTCGATCTCCGACCCGCGGACCTTGGTCTCGTAGCTCGAGAAGTCAACCGATTCGGGATCCGCCTTCAGGCTCTCGACGATGGCCTCGGCGGCGAACATGCCGGCGTGCATCGCAAGGTGGATGCCCTTCAGGTACGGGACATTGACCATCGAGACGTTGTCGCCGCACATCATCATGCCCGGCACCGCGAGCTTGCGTGGCATCGACCAGTAGCCGCCGGACGGGATCGTCTTCGCGCCCCAGCCGACGCGCTTACCGCCTTCGAGCAGGTCGCGCACGAACGGGTGCGTCTTGAACTGCTGCAGGAGGTCGTGGCAGGAGAACGTCGCGTCGGTCGTGTCGAGGCCGGCGACCATGCCGATGCAGAGCTTGTCCTCGCCCATCGGGTAGATGAACGAGCCGCCGAACTCGTTGTACTTCGGCGACTTGCGCAGCGGCCAGTTCATCGTGTGGATGACCCGGTCGAGCGGCTTCGGCACCTCCCAGACCTCCTTCACGCCGATCTCCCAGCGCTTCGCGTCGCCGGCGAGGTCGTAGTAGTCGATGGCGCAGTCGGTCAGATGCCCGAGCGTTCCCTCGGCGAGCACCGTCGCCTTCGCCATCAGGTCGGAGCCAGGCTCGAAGTTACCGAGCTCGCCGCCGTCCTTGCCGCGGCCCTTGTCACCCGAGCGAACGCCGCGGACGATGCGATCCTCGACGAGCAGCTTGTCGGCCACCGTCTCGGTCAGCAGGTAGGCACCCGCCTCCTCGGCGCGATCGGCGAGGAACCGGCTCAGCTTCGAGACCGACGTGACGTAGTTGCCATGGTTCCGGAAGTTGGGCGGCGGCGGCTTGAGCGGGATCGCCTTCGACTTCGTCAATAGATAGACGGCGTCCTTCTCGACCTTCTGGTAGACCGGCCAATCGCCCGGATCCAGGTCGGGGAAGAGCTTCCCCATGGCCGACGGGACCATGTTCGCCCCACTCAGGTTGTGCGCGCCGCAGACCTTGCCCTTCTCGATGACGGCAACCGGGATCTCACCGAGTTGCTCGGTCAGCGCCGGCTCGTCCTCGAGCAGCTGCATGACCCGGTTCGCGCAGGCGAGCCCCGCCGGGCCGCCGCCGACGATCACGATGCCGGCCTCCAACCGCTCCTCTTCGGGATCGGTCGGAGGTCCGACGTGCTTGCCGGGATCGAACGGCGGCGGGAACTCTGAGGGAGCTACGCCCATCAGTCGATCAGCCGCCCTTCTTGGCCTTGATCGCCTCGGTCAGCTTGGGCATGATCTTGTGGAGATCGCCAACGACCCCGAGGTCGCAGAACTCGAAGATCGGCGCGTTCTGGTCCTTGTTGATCGCGAGGATGTTCTCGGAGCTCTGCATGCCGACCTTGTGCTGGATGGCGCCGGAGATCCCCGCCGCCAGATACAGCTTCGGGGCGACCGTCTTGCCGGTCTGACCGATCTGCGTCGAGTACGGGTACCAGCCGGCGTCAACGACGGCGCGGGTGGCCGCAACGGCTCCGCCCATCGACTCGGCGAGGTCCTCGGCGAGCTTGAAGTTCTCCTTCTCGCCCAGTCCGCGGCCGCCGCCGACGAGGATTTCCGCATCCTCGATGTTGACGTCCTCGCCGCGAGCCTCGCCACGGGTGACCATCGTCGCCCGCGTCGACCACTCCGACAGCTCGACCTCCACGTCGATCACCTCGGCGTCGCCCGAACCGGATTCCTTGACGTCGAACGCGTTGAGGCGGCTGATGATGATGCCGGGCTCACTGACGTAGCCGACGTCGACGATCGCGGAGTCCTGGAGGACCGGGCGCTCGGCGATCAGCTTGCCACCGTCGGCCTTGACGGCGGTGACCTCCATGGTCACGCCGGCGCCGAGGCGGGCGGTCAGACCGGCACCGATCTCGAAGCCGAGCAGGCCGCCACCGAACAGCGCGTAGCCGATGCCGTTGTCGGTGATGACCTTCGCCATCACGTCGACGATCGGCTGCGCGAGACCCTCGGGACACGCTTTGGCCCGGTAGACCTTGGCGGCCCCGTAGGTGCCGAGGCCGGCCGCGGCTTCGTCGCTGACGTCACCGACGACGACCGCGCTCGCCGCGCCGCCGGTCTCCGCGGCCAGCTTGGCCGCCTCGGAGATCGCGCCGAGCGAGTTCTTGTTGAAGTTGCCTTCGTCGTCGTGCAGGGCGTAGACCAGGATGTCCGCCATCTAGATCAGCTTCCTTTCGTCGAGCCAAGTGACGATCTTCTCGACCGTCTCGTTGGTGTCCTCGTCCTCGAAAACCTCGCCGGCCTCCTTGGCGGGGGGCGGATTGATCGAGAGGACCTGAGTCTGTGAACCGCTTTCGCCGACCCTGTCGGCCTCGATGCCGACCTCGCCGGATGCCTTCGTGTCGAGCGGCTTCTTCTTCGCGCCCATGATCGCCTTCAGCGACGGGTAGCGCGGCTCGTTGATCGCGTCGCCGACGCTGATCACGGCCGGGAGCTGGATCTCGACGGTGTCGTATCCGTACTCGGCCTGACGCTCGCAGCGGAGCTTCTCGCCCTCGACGTCCATCTGGATCACCTGGGTGAGCGACGGCATCTTCAGGTGGTCGGCCACCACGGCGCCGATCGTGTAGCACTCGCCGTCATCGGACTGCTGGCCCAGCAGGACGAGGTCCGGGGACTCCGACTCAAGCACCTTCGCGAGGGCGTAACCCGTCGCGCAGACGTCCGATCCCGCCAGCGAGGCGTCGGTCAGATGGACGGAGCGGTCGGCGCCGAGGGCGACGGCCTTGTGGAGGGCGCGGGCCGCGGTCTCCGGGCCCATGGTGACGGCGACGATCTCGTCGACGTCGACGACGCCTCCCTCACGGATCTGCATCGCTGCCTCGATGCCGTGAGTGTCGAACTGGTTGAGGGTTTTCTCGCCAGAGCGGTCGAGCCGCTTGGTTCCGGGGTCGATCCGCTTCTGCACAGCGGCGTCCGGGACCTCCTTGACTAGGCAACAGATCTTCAAAGTGGGTGCCTCCTTGGGGGACTTGCGGCGGAGAATGCTAGCGGGTCGCGTCGCATCAGGACGATTGACTGACTAGTCAATCGGTACCCGTTTCGGACCGCCGTCAATCGTCCACCGCACGCGACGCGCAGTCGAGCGTGGCGGAGCCGCGCGAGTCGCGCAGTTATCTCTAAGCCGGCGCGCCGACGCCGTTGCGCAGGAACTCGACGATGTCGTCGGTGGGCGCACCCGGCGTGAAGACCTCGGCGACCCCGAGGCGCTTGAGCTCGGGGATGTCGTCGGCGGGGATCGTCCCGCCGACGGTGACGAGCACGTCCTCGGCCCCCTGCTCCCGAAGCATCTCGACGATCTTCGGGACGAGCGTCATATGGGCGCCGGAGAGGATCGAGAGGCCGACGGCGTCCGCGTCCTCCTGGATCACCGTCGCGGTGATCTGCTCGGGCGTCTGGTGAAGGCCCGTGTAGATCACCTCCATGCCGGCGTCGCGCAGGGCGCGGGCGATGATCTTGGCCCCCCGGTCGTGACCATCGAGGCCGGGCTTCGCTACGACGACTCGGATCTTGCGCTCGCTCATCGAGCGAAGGTTATCCGCAGTTAGGCCACGGCGAGCGCCCGGCACGCGCCTTCAGCCGCACCGCCACGAACGCCTGGGTCTTGTAGCTGTAGTCGATCGGATCGCCGCCGGGGGATCGTGGCGAGGTCCGCCAGGTGGGGCGCGAGAACTGGAAGGCGCCGCGATATCGGCCACCGGCGCCGAGCGCGTTCGGATCTCCGCCCGATTCGCAACGGGCGACCCGCTTGGCCCACTTCTTGTTCTTCTTCGAGACGCTGTGCTTGAAGACGCGGTCGTAGGTCCGCTTGTGCGTGCCCGGCGCATGCGGCTTGGCGACGGCGATCGAGCCACCGGCCGCCAGGGCGGCGAGCAGGGCGAGGGCCGCCGCGCCCGCGAGCAGGATCGTGAACTTGCCGGGAGTCGATGCCATGGGCGAAGACCCTAAGCATCGTGTTAGCGATTGGTTAGGCGATCCCCTGCAGATGCAAGAACGCGCCCAGGATCAGGGCCCGTTGGTCACTCCGGTGATCACGATCAGGATCGCCACGACGGCGATCAGCAGGATCACCCCGACGAGGACCGCGCTGACGCCGAGGATCGTCTTCTTGACGTCCAGATCCTCCTCCGGGCCCTCGCTGAAGATGTCCTGGCGCACGTCGATCGCCTGCGCGGCACCTCCGGAGTGTCCCTCGACCTCCTCCTCCTTGCGGGCGGCCTGCTCGGCCAACTCGCGCGTCGGATAGTTGGAGAGCGCCTGCTTCTCGCCCGTGCGGCGAACGTCCCAACCGTCGACATCGCTGCGAACGACTTCGAAATCACTCATCGTCTTCGACCCCTTTCATCCGGAAACTAACGGTCGTCCCACCCGAAGGCAAGGCGCCTTACCAACGTCGGCCCGATCAGTAGACGGGGGTCTCGGTATAGGTCCCGAAAACGTCCTGCATCGCCGCGACCATCTCGCCCTCGCTGACCCGGGCCCGAGCGCAGGCGATGAGCAGCGGCATCAGGTTCTGCTCGGTCCCGGCGGCCGACCGAAGATCTTCGAGGGAGGCGGTCACGGCCGCCTCGTCGCGTCCGGCCATCGTCTCCGCGAGGCGCTGCTTCTGCCGTACCTCGGCTTCGGGATCGGGGCGGTGCAGGTTCGTCGCGTCGTCATCGTCGACCTCGAAGGCGTTGACGCCGACCATGATCCGCTCCTGCTTCTCGAGCGCGGCCTGATGCTCGAAGGCCGCGTCGGAGATCTCGCGCTGCGGGAAGTTCGACTCGATCGCGGCGACCATGCCGCCGAGCTCGTCGATCCGGGCGAAGTAGTCGTAGGCGGCCGCCTCCATCTCGTCGGTCAGCTTCTCGACGAGGTAGGAGCCTCCGAGCGGATCGACCGTGTTCGTCACGCCGGATTCGTGGGCGATCACCTGCTGCGTCCGCAATGCGACCCGGACCGCCTCCTCCGTCGGCAGGGCGAGCGCTTCGTCGTAGCTGTTGGTGTGCAGCGACTGGGTGCCGCCGAGGACGCCGGCGAGCGCCTCGATGGTCGTCCGGACGATGTTGACGAGCGGCTGCTGCGCGGTCAGGCTGACGCCGGCCGTCTGCGTGTGGGTGCGCATCAGCATCGACTTCGGGTTCTTGGCTCCGAACGTGTCGCGAAGCTCGCGCGCCCAGATCCGGCGCGCCGCCCTGTACTTGGCGATCTCCTCGAAGAAATCGATGTGGGCGTTGAAGAAGAACGAGAGCCGCGGGGCGAAGTCGTCGACGTCGAGGCCGCGCTCGACCGCGCGCTCGACGTAGGTGAGGCCGTCCTTGAGCGTGAAGGCGAGCTCCTGCTGGGCAGTCGATCCGGCCTCGCGGATGTGGTAGCCGCTGATCGAGATCGGGTGCCAGCGCGGCATCTCGTGCGAGCACCACTCGACCATGTCGGTGACGAGCCGCATCGCCGGCTCGATCGGGAAGCACCACTCCTTCTGGGCGATGTACTCCTTGAGGATGTCGGTCTGGATCGTCCCGCCGAGCCGCTCGGGGGGCACCCCGTTCTCCTCGGCGGCGACGACGTAGAAGGCGAGCAGGATCGCCGCCGGCGCGTTGATGGTCATCGACACCGTGACCTCGTCGAGCGGGATGCCGTCGAAGAGCGTCGCCATGTCATCGACGGTGTCGAGCGCGACCCCTTCGACCCCGACCTCGCCGAGCGACCTGTGGTGGTCGGAGTCGAGGCCCATCAGCGTCGGCATGTCGAATGCGGTCGAGAGCCCCGTCTGGCCGTGGTCGAGCAGGTAGCGGAAGCGGGCGTTCGTCTCCTCGACGGTTCCGAAGCCGGCGAACTGGCGCATCGTCCAGAGCTGCCCTCGATACATGGACGGGTAGACACCGCGCGTGTAGGGGAAGGAGCCGGGGAAGCCCTCGTCCCGCTCGCGGTCGTGATCGATCAGATCATCCGCCGTATACAGAGGCGCGATCGGGTGGCCGGAGAGGGTCTCGAACGGAACGTCGCGCTCGCGCTCCTTCGCGTATTCCTCCTCGAGCCACTGGTGGGCTCGGCGTTCGGATCGGGGTTCGATCGCCATGAGTGAAGGCTACCTCGCCGTCCCGGACGCGCAGTCGAGCGGCACAGGCTGCCGCGAGCCGCGCAATTGGCTAGGTTGGCGCCATGGGGATCGAATGGCCCGACGAAATCGACCAGGTCATCGGCGGCGACCTCGCCGCCGGAGTCGTCTATGCCACACCCGCCAAGGGGGTAGTGATCGCGCCGATGGCGCCGCTCGGACTGCGCGACCGGGAGCGGGGCACGATCACGGTCACGACCTCGCTCGGCCTCTGGAAGAAGCTGGACCGGATCCGCTCCAACCCATCGGTCGCCGTCGCCTTCCACGCCCGCGACCACGCCGACACCGACCGGCCCGAGTTCGTGCTGGTGCAGGGAACGGCGAGCTTCTCCACCACCCCGGACCGAGCGTGGCTCGAGTCGATCAGCCGCGAGTGGGAGCACTTCCTGGGTCCGGTCCGCAGGGGCTTGGCCGGCCGGTGGCTGAAGGTCTATTACTGGGAGCGGGTGGCGATCGAGATCGACGTCAGCCGGATCGTGGTCTGGCCCGACCTCGAATGCCGCGGCGAGCCGACCGTGCACGGCGACCCGCTGCCCGCGTCCGCCACCGTCCCAGTCGCCGCCCGAAGAACGGCACCGGCCCGCGCACCGACGCCGCCCGGCTCGCCAAGGAGATCGAGGAGCCTCCCCCACTCCCTGCTCGGCTGGATCGGAGCCGACGGGCTGCCGATGGCCGTCGCGGTCGCGGCGGGACCGGTCGGGCCGGACGGGGTCGAACTCGCGATCCCCGACTCCGTGCGTCCGCAGGGAGCGCGACGAGCGGGGCTGACCGCGCATGACTTCCAGCCGCGGATGATCGGCCAGGAGCAGCACATCTACACGGGCTGGCTCGACGTCGATGGCGACCGTGCCGTCTACGCGCCGCATACGCGCGCCGGCTACAAGCTGCCGGCGTCGAAGACGCTGTTCACCCTCGCGGCGGGCGGCGGAACCCGAGCCGGCATCCGCAAGGCTCGCGAGAAGGGCCTGGCGCCCCGATAGCCGCCCGACTCGCAGCCCGCCGGGCGGCTCGACCTACCCGCGTCGCGCCCCTACAGCGCCGGCTGCAGGAGGATCTTCAGCTCCGAGGTACCCGGGCGGAGGAGCTCCTCGAAGCACGCCGGCGTGTCCTCGAGAGGATGGCGCGAGGTGATCAGGTCGTCGACCGGAACGGCTTGCCGGACGCGAGCATCGCCACCGCCTCGTCGAAGTCCCTTCGGCCGGTAGGCGAACGAGCCGCGGATCACGGCCTCCTTGAGCATCACGTTGAGCTGGGAGATCGGGACCGGCTCGTCGAGCATGCCGACCAGGGCGATCGTGCCCTCGGTCGCGATCAGCTCGACAGCCAACCCCGGAGCCGAGACGTTGCCGGCGCACTCGATCACGAACTCGGGGGGGCTACCGCCGAAGGCTCCGAGGACCGCCTCGTGGACGTCCTCGAGGCCGAAGGCGTGAGCAGCGCCGAGCCGCTTGGCCAGCTCGCGCCGATCCGGGTTCGGCTCGATCACGACGACGTTCTCGAAGCCGCGCGCCCGCAGGCCGACGATCGTCATCGCGCCGATCGGCCCGCAGCCGAGGACGCAGACGCTCTGGCCCGGCCTCGCCCCCGAGACGTCGATCCCGTGCAACCCGACGGCGAGCGGCTCGACGAGCGCGCCGTGTGCGAGGTCGACGCCCGTCGGGAACCCGCCAGAGCATGTTCGCGTCGCAGACCATCCGCTCGGCGTAGCCACCGTCGTTGGTGCCCGAGGCCGATTCCCGAGGCGAGCGCGGTCGGGATGTCGAGCCCGTCGATCGGCGCGAACGGGTAGACGCAGACGCGGTCGCCGACCGCCCAGCCGTCGACCCCGGTGCCGACCTCGCCGAGCGACGCCGGCGAGCTCGTGCCCGAGGATCGACGCCCTCGGCGAGGACCCCGGACGGCAGCATGTGGAGGTCGGAACCGCAGATCCCGCAGGCTTCGACATCGACGAGCGACCTGGCCGTCGCCCGCGTTCGGGGTCGTCGACCTCCCGCACCTCGAGCGTCTGGTCCGGGTCCAACGGCTGACGGCCTTCAAGCGAACTCCTCGGGGATGCGCTCGGGCCAACCGATCTCGGCCTCGAGCTGGGCGGCAAGGGATAGCAGGAGATCCTCCCGGTTGGGGGGAACGATCGAGCTGCCCGGCCAGCGGGAGCGCTCCCGGCAGCTGCGGCGGCAGCGGGATCGACGCCGCCGGCTGGCCCGTGTAGTTCCAGGCGATCGCGCAGGGATAGGCGCGGGAGATGCTCATCAGCGTCCGCAACGCGCCCTTCCCGGCCCAGCGACCGGCCTCGCGGCGGGGAGATTCCGACGACCGGGCGTGAGCAGGACGTCGACGTCCGTCGAAGATCCGGTTGAGCCGCTCGGCGTGGATCGGCCTCGCGCTCGCGGGCCCGGCGGACGAGGCCGCCGGGGATCATGCGGCCCATCCTGATCATGCCCTTCGTGCGGCCCTCGAGCCGCTCGGGGTGAGGGACGCGGGCGCCGTCCTCGGCGATGCCGCCCGAGGTATCGAGGGGTCGACGTCGTTGCCGATGTTGCCCCAGTCGGGATCGCGCTCGACGACCGTGTGACCGAGGCTCGCGAGCGCCTCGCCGATCAGCCCGACGCCGGCCTTCACCTCGTCGGTGATGATCGGCGGCGCGGCGGGCCTGGGCGCGCTCACCGAGATCGCCACCCGCAGCGGCGCCGGGGGCGGTCGCCGCCGATTCGGCGTAGGGCCGCTCCGGCGGCGGCGGCGTGTCCGCGTCGCCCGGCTCGGCCCCGGAGGTCACATCCAGCCAGAGGGCCGTGTCGGCGACGCGTCGGCTCACGCAACCGGCGACCGAGAGGCCGAGCCAGTGGTCGGCGTCGGGCTGGAGGCTGATCCGGCCGCGCTGCGGCTTCAGGCCGAAGAGGCCGCAGTTGGCAGCCGGGATCCGGATCGAGCCGCCGCCGTCGGAAGCCGACGCGATCCCGACCAGGCCGGCGGCGACCGCGGCCCCGGAGCCGCCGCTCGAGCCGCCCGGGCTGTTGGCCGGTGTTCCAGGGGTTGCGGGTGATGCCCCAGGCGTCGGTCTCGGTGAACGGCCAGATCGCCAGCTCGGGAAGGGTCGTCTTGCCGATCAGGACCGCGCCGGCCTCGCGCAGCTTGCGGTACATGGCCGAGTCGGCGGCGGCGGCTGCGGAGTAGGCGGCGGTGCCGTTCGTCGTGACCTCCCCGGCGACGTCGACGTTGTCCTTGACGGCGATCGGCACGCCGAGCAGCGGCGCGGTCTCGCCGGCGGCGATCCGGCGATCCGCCTCGTCGGCCTCGGCCGAGCGCCCGCTCGCCGAGCACGACGCGGAAGGAGTTCAGCGCGGCCGTCGAAGCGGTCGATCCGCTCCAGGTAGAGGGAGACGAGATCGCGCGAGGTGACCTCGCGGTTGCGGAGCAGCTCGGCCTGACGGGCGATTCCTGCGAACGCGAGCTCCGAGCCGTCCATCGGCTCGATCCTATTCGAGCGCGAGCGGCGCTCAGCGCGGGAACGCGACGGCGCCGCAGGGCGCTGCCGCCGCCGACCAGCGCGGCGACGGCGAGCACCCCGCCGAGGGCGATCGTGCGCCCGAGCGTCTCGAACCGCATCACCCGCCAGCCGCGCTCCCGCGCCGACGCGGGCAGAGCTCGGCGTCGGGGTTGACCGCGATCGGGTTGCCGACGAGCTCGAGCATCGGCAGGTCGGAGGCCGAATCGGAGTAGGCGAAGCTCTCGTCGAGGTCGATGTCGTGGTCGGCCGCGAAGCGGCGCATCGGCTCGATCTTGAGCGCGCCGTAGTTGAGGCCGCCGATCAGCCTGCCCGTGTAGCGGCCGTCGCCGTCGACCTCGTAGCGGGTCCCGATCCCGCCCTCCATGTCGAGCACGCGCGCGAGGACCTCGACGACGCCGTTGCTCGCGGCGCTGACGATGAACGCCGGCCGGCCGGCGTCCTGGTGGGCGCGGACCTCGGCGATCATCTGCGGGTAGATCCGCGGCAGGATCGTCTCGAGCAGGTCGGGCAGCATCCGCTTCAGGGTCCGCTCCGGAACCCCGCGCAGCAGGGCGTTGACCTGCTCGACCAGCGCATCGGTGTCCTGGTCGCTGGCGCCGCGCAGCCGGAACTCGCAGATGCTCGAAGCCCCAGCGCAGCACCTGCCCGCGGCTGACCAGGCCCGCCCGGTAGGCGGCGCGGCCGAAGGCGGCGCCGCTCGACCCCGACATCAGGGTCCGGTCGAGGTCGAAGAAGGCCGCGCCGCGCTTTTCAGTCATGAGGTGATTTTGACCTGAGGAGGCTGAGAGCCGTCGGTCCAAGGACGCAGGAGGCGAAGCGCCTCCGGCCGCGAGCCGACGAGGACGCCGGCATGGCGGCTCTCAGACCCTGAGGAGGATGGCGTCGCCCTGGCCGCCGCCGGTGCAGATGGCCGCGCAGCCGAGGCCGCCGCCGCGTCGCTGCAGCTCGTGGACGAGGGCGCCGATGATGCGGCCGCCGGAGGCGCCGATCGGATGCCCGAGCGCGATCGCGCCGCCGTTGACGTTGACCTTGTCCTCGTCGATGCCGAGCATCCGGACCGAGTTGATCGCGACCGAGGCGAACGCCTCGTTGATCTCCCAGAGGTCGACGTCCTCGGGCGTCAGGCCCGCCTTGTCGAGCGCGAGCTTCGCGGCCTTCGCGGGCGTCCTCGCCAGGTAGGCGTAGTCGTCGCCGATCGTGCCGTAGCCGACGATCGTCGCGAGCGGCCTGCTTGCCGTTGGCCTCGGCCCACTCGTCGGAGGCGACGACGACCGCCGAGGCGCCGTCGTTGACCCCGGGCGAGTTGCCGGCCGTGTGGGTGGCGTCGTCGCCGCCGATCGCCTTCAGCTTGGCGAGCGTCTCGAGCGAGGTGTCGGGGCGGATCGCCTCGTCGGTCTCGACCGTCGACTCGCCCTTGCGGCTCTTGACCGTGACGCTGACGATCTCGTCGGCGAGGCGGCCCTCGTCGGTCGCCCTGCGCGGCCAGCTCGTGCGAGCGGACGGCCCAGCGGTCGAGGTCGGGGCGGGTGATCTCGAGCTCGTTGCCGACCTCGCTGGCCTCGTTGATCATCTGCTTGCTCGGTGAAGGGGTTGGTGAGGCCGTCGTGGGTCATCGCGTCGATCGCGGTCACGTCGCCCATGCGGAACCCGAAGCGGGCGCCCGGGAGCAGGTAGGGGGCGTTCGACATCGACTCCATGCCGCCGCCGAGGCCGACGCCGACGTCGCCGGCGCGGATCGCCTGGTCGAGCAGGCCGACCGCGCGCATGCCGGAGGCGCAGACCTTGTTGACGGTCTCGGAGGGGACCTCCTTGGGGATCCCGCCCTTGATCTGCGCCTGCCGCGACGGGATCTGGCCCTGCCCGGCCTGCAGCACCTGCCCGTAGACGACCGCCTCGATCTGGCCCGGGATCGACGGCCGAGCGCTCGAGCGCCGCGTCGATGGCCGTGCCGCCCAGCTCGGGCGCCTTCAGCGAGGCGAGCGCGCCGCCCATCTTCCCGAACGGGGTGCGGGCGGTGGAAAGGATCACGGACTTCGGCATGCGGATGGTTCTCCTGGACGAGGTGACGGGTGCCGGGGAATCGTAGAGGGCAGGGACGACGGCGGTAGATATCGTGGCGCGTCGATGCGCCTCGAACACACCGATTCAGAACTGACCGACAGTCGACGCCGACCTCCACTGCCTCGGCCTGTTCGAGGGCGAGGACCTGCCCGGCGACCTCGCCTCCGCCCCGGGCGCCGAGGACGTCGAGTCCCGGTTCAAGGCGCTGTCGATCCTGCGGCCGCCGGCGCCTGCGAGGGTCCTCGTCGTCGGGCTCGGCAAGCGCGAGGACTTCGATGCCGAGCGGGCCCGCGTGGCGGCCGCCCTCGCGGTCAGGCAGGCGCGGCGCTTCGACGCGCGATCGATCGCCTGGAAGTGCCCCGAGCACGAGATCGGGGCCAGCGCCGCCGCCGGGATCACGGCCGGCACGATCCTCGGCTCCTACCGCTTCGACCGCTTCAAGAGCCGCCGCGACGACGACGCGCCCGACCGCCCCGAGCTCGAGGTCGCTGACGCTCGATCGGCGCCGGCGACGAGGCCGGGATCACCGAGATCGCCCGGATCGCCGCGACGGCCGCCAACCGGGCCCGCGACCTGCAGAACCTCCCGGCCAACGTCGCCGACCCCGCGCTACGTCGCCGAGCGGGCCCGCGAGATCGCCGCCGCCCACGAGTCGATCGAGGTCGAGGTGCTCGGCCCGGCCGAGCTCGAGCGCGAGGGGATGGGCGGGATGCTCGCGGTCGCCGCGGGCTCGGAGAAGGATCCGGCGCTGATCGTGCTCCGCTACTCGGGCGGCGGCGACGCCGCGGGCGCGGCCGAAGCTCGGCTTCGTCGGCAAGACGGTGACGTTCGACACCGGCGGCATCTCCCTGAAGCCGGCGGCCGGCATGCCGGACATGAAGATGGACATGTCGGGCGGCGCCGCGGTGCTCGAGGCGACGGCCGCGATCGCCGAGCTCGGCCTGCCGATCGACCTGATCTCGGTGCTCCCGGCGGTCGAGAACATGCCCGAGCGGCGGCGCGACCCGGCCCGGCGACATCATCACCCAGCTCAACGGCCTCACGGTCGAGGTCAACAACACCGACGCCGAGGGGCGCCTGATCCTCGCCGACGCGCTGACCTGGTGCGAGCGCCAGGGCGCGGAGCGCATCGTCGACGTCGCGACGCTGACGGGCGCCGTCGTCGTCGCGCTCGGCTCGACCTACGCGGGCCTGATGGCCAACGACGACGACTGGGCGGGCGACGTCGAGGCGGCCGGCGGCATCGTCGGCGAGCTGGCCTGGCGGCTGCCGCTGCACCGCGAGTACACGGAGCTGACCACGGGCAAGGTCGCCGACCTCTCCAACTCGGGGTCGAAGCGGAAGGCCGGGAACGCTGTACGCCGGCGCCTACCTCGAGCAGTTCGTCGAGGACGCCGCCTGGGCCCATCTCGACATCGCCGGGACCGCCTGGGACGTCGGCCGCGAGTACGTCGGCCGGGGCGCCAGCGGCTTCGGGGTCCGGCTGCTCGTCGAGCTGGCCCGGAACCAGTCCGCCTCCGGCTGATTGAATCGCGCGCATGGATTTCGAGCTCAACGACGAGCAGCGACTGCTGCGCGACACGGTCAGGGACTTCGCCCGCAACGAGGTGGCGCCGCGCGCCGCCGAACTCGATCGGACCAAGTCCTTCCCCTACGAGCTGGTCGAGCAGATGGGCGGCCTCGGGCTGATGGGCATCCCGTTCCCGACCGAGTACGGCGGTGGCGGCGCCGACAACCTCTCCTACGCCCTCGCGGTCGAGGAGCTCGCCCGGGTCGACTCCTCGGTCGGCATCACGATGGCCGCCCACACATCGCTCGGGACGATGCCCATATATCTGTGGGGAGACGAGGCCCAGCACGAGGAGTGGCTGCCAGACCTCTGCTCGGGCAAGCGCCTCGCGGCGTTCGGCCTGACCGAGCCCGAGGCCGGGTCCGACGCCGGCAACGTCCGCACGAAGGCCGATCTCGACGGCGGCGAGTGGGTGATCGACGGCGCCAAGCAGTTCATCACCAACTCCGGGACCGACATCACCGGCTGCGTGACGATCACGGCGAAGACCGGCGACGGAGAGATCTCGAACATCATCGTCCCGAACGGGACCGACGGCTACGAGATCGGGGAGGCCTATCGGAAGATGGGCTGGAACGCCTCCGACACCAGGCCGCTCAGCTTCGACTCGTGTCGCGTACCGGAGTCGAACCTGCTCGGCCCGCGCGGTCAGGGCTTCAAGCAGTTCCTGCAGATCCTCGACGGCGGCCGGATCGGCGTCGCGGCGATGGGCCTCGGGCTCGCGCAGGGCGCGCTCGACGAGGCGATCGCCTACGCGAAGGAGCGCCGCGCCTTCGGCCAGCCGATCTCGAAGTTCCAGACGATCCAGGCGAAGATCGCCGACATCTCCACCGAGATCGAGGCGGCCCGGCTGCTGACCTATCGCGCCGCGACGCTCAAGGATCGCGGCGAGCCGTTCTCGCTGACCGCCGCCCAGGCGAAGCTGAAGACCGGCCGGCTGGCCGTCCGGGCGGCCGAGGAGGCCGTACAGATCCACGGCGGCTACGGCTACATCGAGGAGTACCCCGTCTGCCGCTTCTACCGGGACGCGAAGATCCTGACGATCGGCGAGGGCACCGACGAGGTCCAGCAGATGGTCATCGCCCGCGCGCTCGGCTGCTAGATCACCGCGCGACTCGCAGCCCT
This sequence comes from uncultured Solirubrobacterales bacterium, assembly GCA_963798165.1. Taxonomy (GTDB): domain Bacteria; phylum Actinomycetota; class Thermoleophilia; order Solirubrobacterales; family 70-9; genus RHKX01. The sequence continues at coordinate 67,262 of CAWCSE010000009.1, forward strand.
CCGGGCTGCTCGACTGCGCCGGGCCTTCGGGCGGAGCCCGAGGGCCCTCCCGACACAACCCACCGCGCGACTCGCAGCCCTCCGGGCTGCTCGACTGCGCCGGGCCTTCGGGCGGAGCCCGAGGGCCCTCCCGACGCAACCGCGCGACTCGTGGCCCTCGGGGCTGCACGGCGGGTTGTAGCCGGCGCCGGCCGCCCGAAACGGCTTGAGGCGTCGGATAGTCTGAGCGCGTCGGCCGTCCGCGGCCGCCATTCCCCAGATGAGTGACGAGGAAACAGCTGCGCAGCCGCCGGAGCCCCCTGCGGGTCCGCCGGCCATGAGGCCGCGATGGCGCCGGAGATCTCGCGCCGCGTCGGCTCGATCCTCGACGCCGTCGAGCGCGAGGCGGCACGGCTCCGCGACGACGCCCAGGCCGAGGCAGCCCGCTACTCGGAGAACGCCCGCCGCCGGGCCGACGATCTCGTCGAGGAGCGTCGCCGGCGCATCGCCGAGCTGAGCGACGAGCTGGTCGCGAAGTCGGAGGCCGTCGTCGCCCGGCTCGATGACGCTGCGCCGGTTCGCGCAGGGCTTCGAGAACCTCGTCCGCGCCCTCGGCGACGCCGCCGAGCGCCTCTCCAGGGAGTCCGAGGAGACGGCCGCCGACTTCGAACCGCCGTCGTTCCACGAGGGCGCGAGGGCACCGATGCCGGAACAGCAGCCCACCTACGGCGGCACCGCCGGCATACGAGCCGCCGCCCCAGCCGGGACCGCCGATCCCGGCCCAGCAGCCACCGCCGCCGCTCCCGCCGCCGCAGATCGAGCGCCCGCCGGCTCCCGTCTACGAGGAGCAGCCGCATCCCGCGCGGGCGCCGAGCGATCCCGCCTGGCAGCCGGCGGCGAGCCCGCCCCCTCCCCCGCCTCCGCCGCCTCCGCCACCGGACTTCCGGCGGGAGCCGGCTCCGACCGCCGGCTGGCGGGAGCTCGACGACGCGCGGATGGTCGCGATCCAGATGGCGAGCGCCGGCAGCACGCGCGGCGACGTCCGCGGACACCTGAATCAGGCCCTCGGGATCGCCGACGCCGAGCCGACGCTCGACGAGATCTTCGGGCCGGGCACGGGCGACGACGCGCGCGTGCCCTGGATCACCGGCCGGCGCTAGTCGGACCCGGCCCCGCGCGGGCACCTCGTACGCCCGCAAACAGCGGGTTTATTGCGCCCGGTTACCGCCGCAGCCGAACCTAGACTTGCTCGCAATTCGGCCTTCGCGCAGAAGGCTGGATCAAGTCAACGAACTGCGACAAGGAGCAAGCATGGCCGATCACGATGGGCCCGATCCACGGGATCAGCAGGCCCCGGGCGTGGATCCGACGGTTCCCGGTGAGCTCTTCCGCCCGACGCTCGGGAACGCCCGCGGTAGACCTCGCCGAGGCCCTCGGCGGCCTCGATCGCGCGACTCGCAACTTCGCGCGACGCCTCGGGCGAGACTCGCGACGGCGAACTCGAGACGGGTCCCGGACATCGGTTCCCGCACGCCGCGCCCGCCCCGGCCGAATCCCAAGCCGGCGGAGCCGGAACAGGCGGCACAGACCGCGACCCATCGATCCGGGCAGCCTCCCCGCAGGAGGCCTTCGAGACCCGGATGCGCGAGGCGGAACGGGAGGCTCGCGAGTACCTCGATCATGCGAAGCGGCGGGCCGACAGCCTCGTCAACACGATGGTCGGGGCGGTCGAGCAGGAGGCGGCCGAGATGCGCCGCGACGCCGAGGCTGGAATCAGGGCGCGCTGGCAGCAGGTGGAGGTCGACGCCGAGCGCCACCTCGGTGAGGCTCGGCGAATCGCCGAGAGCATGGTCTCCGAGCGCCAGCAGCGGATCGCCGCACTGAGCGACGGGATCACCGGTCGAGCCGATGCCCTGACCGCCGGCATGGACGACGCGGACCGCGTGCGAGCCCAGTTCGACTCGTTCGTGCGCGCCCTCTCCAGGACCGCCGATCAGATCGCCGGCGGTCGCGAAATCGGATCCATGCGGCACGCGGCCGGCGGTCGCGACGACCAGGACCGACCGAGCGCGATCGCGGCCTAGGGCCACGTGCCGGCGGCAGCTCGAGCCCGACAAGCCCGGATCGCGCTGACCGCGGTCGCGGTGCTCACCGCTGCCGTCATCCTCGCCGCCTGCGGGACGAGCAGCTCGACGACGACCACAACTCCGTCCGCCGCGACGGTGCTGAGCGATGGCTGATCGCCACAGAGATCCGGGCCGCCCCGAGCATCCGCAAGGTTTGCTCGGCGACCGCGAGGCAGAGGAGGAAATCTCGAAGCTCCAGGCCCGGCTGAACGAGCTGCAGCGAAGCGTTGAGCCGCTCGGAACGCAGGGGGTGTGGGCGTCGCGCCGTGAGAACGGCTCCCGCCAACCGTCCGGACCGCCGCATCCGCAGCCGAGCCAGTCCGCCGAGGCACCGGTTACGCAGCCGCCGACCGGGCAATGGGTACCCGCCATCCAGCCTCCCGCCGGCACTCCCATCCCACCCCCCGCCCAGGCTCCGGCAGTGCCGACTCCGGCGGCTCAGGTCGCGCCCCGCAGGTTCCGGCGACCCCGGCCGCAACCAACGAGGAGGCTCGACGACGACGGTGCCGAGCGATGGCTGATCGCCACAGAGATCCGGGCCGCCCCGAGCATCCGCAAGGTTTGCTCGGCGACCGCGAGGCAGAGGAGGAAATCTCGAAGCTCCAGGCCCGGCTGAACGAGCTGCAGCGAAGCGTTGAGCAGCTCGGAACGCAGGGGGTGTGGGCGTCGCGCCGTGAGAACGGCTTCCGCCAACCGTCCGGACCGCCGCATCCACTGCCGAGCCAGCCCGCCGAGGCACCGGTTACGCAGCCGCCGACAGGGCAATGGGTACCCGCCATCCAGCCTCCCGCCGGCACTCCCATCCCACCGCCCGCCCAGGCTCCGGCCAGCTCGAGGAGCACGACCGCGCGGCCCGGACCGGACCGCTGACCCGCTTCCCCGAGGATTGCTCCAACCGGCGCTATCCGGCGGGCGGAGGGTCTTCTTCATCAGCTTCCCGGTGCTCGTCGCAGCGGGTTCCGTGACCCTCGCCGCTGAACACCGGCATCTTCCTCGTCGGTCTCTGCAAACCCATTTACCTCCTCTCCTCGCTCTACAAACTCAAGTTCTCCCGCGACTCCTTTGGGCGCCGCAGGAGCTCGGCTTCACAGGCCGAGGAAGTCGCCGAGATTGACGACCATGACGTCCCGCATTTCGCCGAGATCTAGGGGGAACGGACCGCGCCGATCCAGTACTCAAGGGACCACTCAGGTACCACGGATCGGGCCACCAGTGACGGTGGACGCCGGGATCTCGGATCCGGCCGACCGACCGGATCGCGCCACTTAGCCGGAGCTGCCTGGCGGCGCGATCCGGACCTGCCGGAGCTCGCCGCTGATCGTCAGGTTTCCGTCGAGTTCGATCTCGATCATGCTGCCGGCCGGAATCGCAGCGAGAACAGCCATCGGATCGGCCTGCGGTGGAGGGGGCGCCGGTTGTCGATACTCGGCCGGCGGCGGCTGCTGGTAGGAGTAGGCCTGCTGGGGAGCCGGTTGAGCCAGATATTGCTGCTGGTACGGGTAGGGCTGCGGCTGCACCTGCGGGGGCGGCTGCGGCGGAGCGGGCGGGGGCTCGTGGCGCGGCGTCTCGTACTGCGGCTCCTGCGGCTGGGGTGGTGGCGGCTGAACCGGGGGCGGCGGCCGCTGCGGCGGGCGCGGCGGCGAGAAGTTGGCGGGCTGATGCGGGCCCGCTGACTCGGGCCGGATCGGCGGCGCAGGTGGGATCGATTCAGCGGAAGCGAGGCGGACAGTGGCCCGTGGCTGGCTCGACCCGGTGGATCGGCCCGACGCTGAAGAGCCGTGCGCGACCGCGGCGGTCGCATTGGCGGCGTAGTGGTTGCGCAAGGTCGCCTCGACCTGTTGGGTCAGGGGCACTCCGGGCTCGATCTGAGGTGCATTGCGAACCACGTCGCGCTCGTACGGAACCCAGACGTGTCCGGCTCCGGCCGTGGCATCACTGAAAGGAACGAGCGTAGAACGACCGCCGAAACGGCCCTCCTTGACGAGGAGCCACCGCGGCGCACCGGTGCCCGGGTCGATCCACACATCCTCGAGCCTGCCGACGCTGGCGCCGTAGATGTCATCGACGCGAGACCCGATCCATCCGAGTGCCTCGTTCAAGCTTGGCTTGTTGCCCCCGCGCAGCTCCGCTGCGATCATTTCATCCATCCTCCGTGCCGGTATCCGTCCCGGCGTGGCCGAGACCGTACCACCAAAACGGGTGCTTGTCTGCGAGATTCGTTTCGGTCGCGTCCGCCGCCGGTACATTCACGGTTCATGCGGGTTAAAGGGCTCGCCGCATGTAGACGAAGATCGACGCAATGAAGACATCCGTGGTGCGGCCTCGCGAGCGAAGCAAACTGGAAGGTCAACGACGTCATTCCGAGCGAGAATTTCTGCCACATGAGCGGGCAGATCCTCGCCAAGGGCGGCTGACCTCACCCGGGTTCGGGCCGACGCCGGCCTCCTATACTCGCCCCACCTTGACGGAAGAGCGAGAAGCCGAAGGTGGAGGAACGTCGCGGCGACCATGCGGCCGCGGATCTCGGCCGCCCGGAACGGCCGAAGTTGCGGCGCCGGCCGCTCGGCTACAAGCGCGCCGATGTCGACGAGGCCCTCGAAGCCCGTGACTCCGAGCTGGACGAGCTCAAGCAGGACATCGCCGCTCTCTGGCTCGCCTTCGCTCAGCACGACAGGATGATCCGGGCGCTCGGCGGCGAGGATCCACCCCCGCTCGTCCAGCGCCCCGCCTCTCCCCAGACCCCAGAGCCGGATGCGGGGCCCTCGCCGGTCGAGGCCGAGGCGGAATCGATCGGCAACCAGCTCTCGGAGCTCGACGAGGTCCTCGCCGCCATCGAGATGGCCACGAGGACGCTCGAGCACACCTACTCGGACGAGATCGAGGCGTCGCGGACCGGTTCGGACGACGACCGGAGAGAACACCGAGGACTCCGGCGACGAGCCGGCCAAGGGCTGAGCCCGCGGCTCAGGAGTCAGGTCTGGAGCTGAGCCCGTCGGGCGCTCGCTTCGCCAACTGCGCGGGACGGCCGGCGCTGAGAGGGATCGCGTAGTGCGCAAAGAGCTGCCGCTCCTGTGCGGGATTCAGCCCGCCGGAAGGGTCGATCTCGGCGGCCCCCCGGATCCAGGATCTCGGAAACGCGGCCCAGGCCTTGTCGGCGGCGGCGACGACGAACGTCGCCGGGACGGCCGCTCGCCGGCCGATCCGGCCGAGCTTGACGATCAACCAGGTTGGGGATCCGTCCTCGGTGTCCACGAGCACGCCCTGGACGCGACCGACGCTGCCGCCGCCCACCTCCTCGAGACGGGTGCCCACGCAGCGGCGGGCGTCGGCGAGGCCGAATCCGGAGCTCGGGCCGTCGGCATGCGGCCGCTCCACGGTGTCAGCCATGGTCGGGCTCCCGGCTGCGCTCGAGAAGGGTCGCGGCCGCGGTCGCGGGATCGGTCTCGCGCCGCACGACGCTCTCGAGCAACGCCGCCACCTCGGGATCCTCGGCGATGCGCAGCTCGAGCTCCCGCCGCATCCGGGCAGCCGCGAGGCCGAGCACCTCGCTCCGCAGGTTCCGGGCGCGGCGCGCTTCCAGGGTCCCCGTCTCCTCGACGTGAGCGCGATGGGCGTCGATGGCCTCGAGCAGCTCCGGGATTCCCGTGCCCTCCGACGCGACGGTCTTGATGATCGGAACCTTCCAATCGCCGCTCGGCCCGAGCGACAACGCGGTGCGGACCTCGCGAACCATCGTGTCGGTCAACGGGTGCTCGGCCTTGTTGATGACGATGACATCGGGGATCTCCATGACGCCGGCCTTGAGCGCCTGGATCGAGTCGCCGGAGCCCGGCATCAGGGCCAGGACGACCGTGTCGGCATGATCGACGATGTCGATCTCGGCCTGGCCGACGCCGACGGTCTCGAGCAGGACATCGTCGAAGCCGGCCGCATCCATGACCAGCGCGGTCTGCAGGGTCGCCTCCGCGAGGCCGCCCAGCGCGCCCCGGCTCGCCATCGACCTGATGAAGACTCCCTCATCCAGGAAGTGCTCGGAAAGGCGGATGCGATCGCCGAGCAGAGCCCCCCTCGTGAACGGGCTCGACGGGTCGATGGAGAGCACAGCAACGCGGCGATCACGACCACGGAGCTCCTTGACGAGTGATCCGATCATCGTGCTCTTGCCGACGCCCGGAGGACCCGTGAATCCGACGATGCGGGCGGCGCCCGTTCGTGGATACACCTCGGCAACGAGCTCCGCGCCGGCCGGATCTCCGTTCTCGACGAGGGAGATCGCTCTCGCCAGGGCGCGCTTCTCGCCGGCGAGCAGGCGCTCGACGAGATCGCTGGATGTGGTGCCCGCGGCCATCGGCGGCTGATGATGCCACGCCCGAGCCTAGAATCCGCTCCCGTGGGAGCGGAGACGCTTGGAGAAGGGGCCCAGAGCCCGACATCGGGGGCGGTCGGCGACCCCGGGCGACAGGTGCTCGCACCGCGGCGCACCGGCGTCGCCGCGCTTCGATTCGCGGCCGCGAACGACATGGTCAATCTCAAGTACGCGCGCCTGGCGGCCCGCTGGCTGTGGCGCCGCCTGCTGACCCCGGCGGGACGCCGTTGGCGCACCGACGGGATGGTGTTTCTCGGCCCACACCTGCAACTGCAGACCGGCCGCACCGGGGAGATCCGCTTCGGGCGCTTCGTCTGGATCGGCCACGGCAGCAAGATCCGCTGCCACGAGGGCGTCGTCGAGATCGGGCCCAAGACGGTGCTCGGCCAGGAATGCACGATTTCCGCCTACCAGCGGGTGGCGATCGGACAGCAGTGCGTGATCGCCGACCGCGTCATGTTCATCGACTTCGACCACACCGTGACGGACCCGGAGCTGCCGATCCGCAAGCAGGGCATCTACAAGCGCGACGTCGTCGTCGGCGCCAACGTCTGGATCGGGTACGGAGCCCAGATCCTCCGCGGTGTCACCGTCGGAGACAACGCGATCATCGGTGCGAGCTCCGTGGTCACCCGTGACATCCCCGCCAACGCCGTCGCCGTCGGCTCACCCGCCCGGGTCGTGCGGATGCGGCCGGAGCCGGAGCATCTGAAGTGGCCCGAGCCGATCGAGCCGTCGGTTACGGCCCGGCCGGACCGCGCTAGGCTGACGGTCGCGAGACGAGGCCAGATCATCCGATGCCGGAAGGAGCCGGACGACAGATCGCCATCGCCTCGGCCGGCGCCCTCGCGGCGCTGATCTGGTTCTCACTCGGCCTGCTTGCGATCGGCACCAATTCGGGGCTGTTCGGCGACGGCAGCATGGCGATCGTCGTCTGGGGCTTCGTCGGCATCCTCGCCGCCCTCGTCACGGGCGTCGCCTTCGGGCTGCGGATGGCGTCGATCGCATCCGAGCACCTGCCCGCTTGGGTCCCCCGCCTCGAGATGTACACCTGGGTGGCGCTGCCGATCTGGTTCGTCGTCGCGCTGGCCGTCGCCCAGCTCTGAGCCCGGCGTCGGGCGGCCGCGTGCGACTAGGCGACCGAGACCGGCTTCGCCAGCTCGCCGTAGACCGCGGCGGTCCGGCGGGCGACGTCGCTCCAGTCGAAGCGAAGCACGTGCTCGGTGGCCTCGGCGATCAGACCCTCGCGCAACTCCGCGTCGGTCAGCACGCGCTCGACCATGCCGCCGAGGGCCTCGGGGTCGCGGGTGCGGAAGCGCAATCCGACCTCACCGTGGGGGACGACCTCGCGGAGACCGCCGGTGTCGGCGACGATGCACGGGCAGCCCGAGGCCATTGCCTCGAGCGCAACGAGGCCGAAGGGCTCGTAGATCGAAGGGACGACACAGACGTCGGCGATCCGATAGAGCAGGTGCAGGACATCGTCGCCGATCCAGCCTAGGAACGTGCCGTGCTCCATCAGGCCGAGTTCAGTCGCCTGCTTCTTGAGCTCATGCTCGTGGGTGCCCGACCCGGCGACGAGGAAGCGGGTACCCGGTACTCGTTCGATCAACTCCGGCATGGCCTCCAGCGCGATCTGAAAGCCCTTCTCGTAGACCAGGCGTCCGATCAGGAGCACCAGCTTCTCGTCGGGCGCGGCGAACTCGGAGCGAAGCCGCTCGAGCTCGGACCGCTCGCCGAGGGGCAGATCGTCGGGATCGATGCCGTTCGGGATCACGGCGATCCGACCCTCCGGGACGGAGAAGATGTCGGAGATCTGCTCGCGCATGTAGGCCGAGCAGGCGATCACCCGGTCGGATCGGTTGCTGATCCAGCGCTCCACACCGTGGATGTAGGACTGGGGGTGTTTTTCGACCCAGCCCTGATGGCGCCCGTGCTCGGTCGCGTGGATGGTCGTGACGAGCGGCGCTCCGAAGCGGCGAGCGAGGTGATCGCACGCGGCGGCCACGAGCCAGTCGTGGCCGTGGACGAGGTCGAAGCGGAACCTGTCCCCGAGCTCGACGCCGGCGGCCAGCATGTCGGCGTTCATGCGCTCCACCCAGGTCACGAACTCGCCGAGATCACGTGGTCTCGTCGGCTCGAGGACGCGATGGACGTTGACGCCGTTCGCGACCTCGCTGCGTGGGGACTCCTCGCCTCCGCGGGTCAGTACGTGAACCTCGATGCCGAGCTCGACGAGCCCCTCAGAGAGCTTGCGGACGTGCCGCGCCAAGCCACCCTCGATCAGCGGTGGGTACTCCCAGGAGAGGACGAGGATTCGGTTCAAGTGAAGGACTGAGGGGGGCTCAAGGTTCGAGCAACGGAGCCGGACTCAGGTCCGGCGCCAGGTTTCGCATCGACGGTTCGGCCGACGACCCGCATTCTATGGCCTCGAAGAGCGCTCGCGAATGGTCGAGCAGTCGCTGGAAGGGATAGTCGCCCGTCTTGCGCCCGTAGTCCAGGAACGCCCAGTCGCTCGCCTGGACGGCGAGCAGCTCGCGGGCGGCACGCTCAAGGGCGGGGCCGCGGACGCGCCCGGCCGATACCTCGCGGAGCAACCTCAGCTCGAGGCGACGGGCTGACCAGGCGAGATCGGCGACCGGGGCCGAGTCCCAGGTACGGCGGTCCTTGCCCTCCCCCCAGGTCGACGCGTGCAGCTCACGCCGCTGCGGTTCGTGCTCCGCCCGCGCCCGGCTCAGCGTCAGCGGGCGGACGCCGGCCGCGGGCAGCTCGGCCAGCACCTGCTCCAGCCAATCCGGGCCCTCCCACCACCAATGCCCGAGCAACTCAGTGTCGATCGCGAACGTGAGCAAGCCCCGCCGCCCCGACTCCTCCCTGTACCGGCCGAGCCGGGAGGCCACGTCCCGGGCGAACTCACGGGCCTGCTCACGCGCGCGCTCGGCCGCGACGCCGGGGTCGTAGGGCTCCCCTGCGATCGACCAGGGCCTGCAGCCCCGCAGTGACTTGGCGTGAAAGTCCGCGTAGTTGGGATCGGAGGGGTAGCCGCCCCACGACCACAGCCACTGAATCGCCTCCCAGTCGATCGGGAACGCGACCGGTCCATCGGTTTCGATCGGCCTCATCGCCGCTGCGGCGCATTCGTGGGCCGACTGATCGGTGCAGAAGTACTCGATCCCGAATTCCGCGAGCAGATGCTCCAGGCCCGGCTCGTAGGCGCACTCGGGAAGCCAGAACCCGCTGGACGGGCCGAAGCGGCGCCGGTGGGATCGCAGCGCCGTCTCGATCTGCAGCAGCCGCCCCGGGCGGGTCGCGACGAGCGGCATGACCGCATGGGTGGCCGCCGACGTGATCAGCTCGATCCGGCCCGACCGCGGCGGGGTCTGCGAATACCTCTAGGGGGCGCCCCCGCGGCGTTCCAGCGACGAGAGCGCGGCCCGGTAACGAACCGCCTCGGCCTCGCAGGCCGTCGCGAGGGCGGGGTCGACATCAGCCGCGTCGAGGTCGGCGGATCCGATCCGGTACTCGCGAACGAACTCCAGAAGCCGGCGCGCCACCCCCGCATCCTCGAGTTGGTCGGCGAGGACGGGGGTGACGGTGACGGTCACGTCGCGGGCCCGCTCGAGCACCGGGAGATGAGACCGGACGACGGCGTCGAACAGCCACTCCTCCCCAAACGGATAGGTCCCGAAGCCCTCCACGTAAGGCATATGTGAATGCAGGACGATCGCAATGTCGCCGACTCCCTCGGGGACCTCCACGCCGCTCATTCTCATGCAGCCGGCTCGTGGCCGCAGATCACCTGCGACAGACGGCCACGAAGTCCAGCGCCTTGCCGAGCTCCGCGTCGGACCCGGTTCGGAGCGCGAAGTCGGCGGAGCTGATCGCCGGCGTGAACCGGTCGTAGAAGGGCTTGGTGATCCGTAGCGCCGAGTGGACGCGGTCCCAGCCCAGACCGATGGCTCGCTCGTGGATGGCGAGCTTGCCGGCGTGAAAGAGGCCATGGATCTCGACCTCGGCGAAGGCGGGCTCGAGCAGCGCCCGGTACTCCTCGATCGTGTACTCGCGGAGATGCCATGGGTTGTCGGACTTATCGGCGCCCTCCGGGGCAAGGGTCAGCCGGTTCGGGGTCGAGATGAAGGCGAGCGGGGCAGCCTCGCCGATCGCCGCCAGCAGCGCCGGTGCGTCCTCGATGTGCTCGATCGTCTGCAGAAAGACGACCACGTCCAGCGGTCCCCGACGTTCTCGACGAGGTCGCGCTCGAACCGCAGGTTCGGCCGCCGGTAGCGGACCCTGGCGTGCTCGTGAGCCTCCGGATTGGCGTCCACGCCGACGACGTCAGCGGCCGTGGCGGCGAGGACGTCGGACCCATAACCCTCTCCGCAGGCGAGGTCGGCAACGTCAAGGCCTTCGACCCGCCGTGCGATCCATTCGTAGACGGCCAGGTGGCGCCGGAACCAGTAGTTCTCCTCGGGTACGTCGGGAAGGGTCCGCTCGCCGGTCAGTTCGAGCGGAGGGACCCCGGCCGGCTGATCGGCCTGCAGGTACCGCTTTTCGGACTGGGGGCTGGAGGAGGTCACCGCGTGCGGACGGTACAGTCCCGGACCATGCCAGCGGCTGCCGACGCCACCGCCGAGCGGATTCGTGACGTCAACACCCGCTATCACGACCTCGCCGCCGATTCCTACGATTCGAAGTGGGGAATCGACTTCGCCGAGACCGGGCAGGCGCAGGTCCGCTCGAAGCTGGCAAAGGCCCTCGGCGACGAGCCGGGAAGCTGGGAACACGCCCTCGAGATCGGCGCCGGCACCGGCTACTTCTCGCTCAACCTGATGATTTCGGGGACGATCGCGAGGCTGACGGCAACCGACATCGCGCCGGGAATGCTCCGGGCCCTCGAGGCCAACGCCGAGGAGCTCGGCCTCGAGGTCGAGACGGTGGTCAGCGACGCCGAACAGCTTCCGTTCCCCGACGAAACGTTCGATCTCGTGCTCGGCCACGCCGTGCTGCATCACATCCCCGACCTCGATCGCGCGACCGCCGAGTTCGTGAGGGTCCTGAAGCCGGGCGGAACGGTCGTCTTCTGCGGGGAGCCGTCGGCACACGGCGACCAGATCGCCGCGCTGCCGAAGCGCGCCGCGATCGCCGTCGCTCCGATCTGGCGTCGCGCCGTCGGGGCCGGCAGACGAGGCACCGGAGACGGGTCCGATCCCGACTACGGGCACGCCCTCGAGGCCGAGGTCGATGTCCACGCGTTCGAGCCGAGGCGGATCAGGGAGATCTTCACGCAGGCCGGCTTCGGCGAGATCAGGATCCGCGGCGAGGAGCTGCTGGCGAATCTGTACGGCTGGTGGCTGCGTACGGTCGAATCGACCGCCGAACCCACCGAGATCCCCGACCGCTGGCGCGTCTTCGCGTTCCGCAGCTACCTCGGATTGCAGAAGGTCGACAACGCGCTCCTCGAGCCCAACCTCCCCCCCGAGCTCTTCTACAACCTCGTCTTCTCAGCCCGCAAGCCGCCGAGGGGCTGACCGGGGCAGCTGGGTTGGCGGTGGGCGTGGCCTGCCGAGGAGCGCTTTCGGAACGAGAGTGCTCTGGGGGCGAATAGTCCGCCCCGAGAGCAGTTTCGTTTCCGACCCGCCCGCCCCCACCAACTACCTGACGCCCTTGCCGAGCGGCAACACCGCGCAACCCGAGCAGAGCGGACGCGAAGCGGAGCATCTGCTCGGAGTTATCTACGAGCGGCAACACCGCGCCGCCCGACGAGACCGGACGCGAAGCGGAGGATCTCGTCGGAGTTATCTACGCCCCTGCCGAGCGGCCAAGTCACCTTCGGCGCAGGCCGAGCAGAGCGGACGCGAAGCGGAGCATCTGCTCGGAGTTATCTACTTCCCCTAGCCGAAGGTGAACGCGTAGCCGTCGATACCGGCGTCGAACTCGAGCGTCAGCGTGTGGGTGCCCGCCTTCGGCAGGTCGACGAGGTCGTAGAGGCGTTGTGAGCCGACGGTGAGCTCGCCGTCGTGGACGTCGGCGCCCGCGTCGGCGGCGGTGATGGGCTTGCCGTCGAGGAGCACGCGGACCTGGCGCTCCTGGCCGGGTGAGCCGAGCACGAGGTAGACGCGGCGTGCCGTGAAGGTCGCGTCGAGGCGAGCGCCGTCGAGCGACTTCGCACTCTCGTCGGATACGTCCCAGTTGCCCGAGTAGGCGAACCCGTTCGGTGGCGGCGCCTTGCCGGGACTGCCGTAGTCGCGGCTTCCCGGCCGGAGGGTGCCGCCGGGTGATCCGGCCCAGCCCTGGGCGCGGGCGGCCCCGAGATAGGTCTCGGGCGTTCTCAGCCTCGGATCGGCCGTCTCGGCCTGGACGGGGCCGGCTCGGGATCCGACCGGCCCGTCCTCCGCCAGGAGGCTCCTGATCGCGTTCTCGGTCTGGTCGTAGTCGCCCTCGCCGAAGTGGACGTAGCGGACCTCGCCCTTGGAGTCGATCAGGTACTTGGCCGGCCAGTACTGGTTGTTGAAGGCGTTCCAGGTGCCGTAGTCGTTGTCCTGGACGACGGGATAGGTGAGGCCGTCGCGCTTGAACCGCGTCGGCGACGTTGCCGGCGTCCCGCTCGAAGGGGAACTCGGGGGTGTGTACGCCGATCACGACGAGTCCCTCCTTCTCGTAGCGCTGGTACCAGGACTCCACCTCGGGAAGGGTGCGGATGCAGTTGATGCAGGTGTAGGTCCAGAAGTCGACGAGCACCGTCTTCCCCTCGGCGGTCAGGTCGGAGATCGACACCGGCTTGCCGTCGGTGTTGAAGAACTCGCCCGGGTCGGTGATGTCGGGAGCGCGACCCAGTTCCGGCAGCTTCGATCCCGCGGCGGCCTCCTGCCCACCACCCTCCGCCGCCGCCCCGTGTGGCCCGGCGGCGTTGAGGTTCGCGAGACGGTCGGCGACCGCACCCGACGTTTCGAGGTCGGTCGTGGGGTTCGTTAGAAACGCCGGGAGGTCGGCGGCGATCTGGTTTTCGAAGCGAACGTCGAGATTGAAGGTCATCAGCAACGCGGCCGCGACCATCACGGCCCCGGTCGCCACCTGGATCTGCCGCTGGTGGCCCTTGAGGCGGTCGGTGAAGCGCCTGCCGAAGATCAGGATCGCGTAGAGGACGGCGGCGGAGCCGATCGCGTAGGCGAAGGCGACGAGCAGTCGCCCGACGGTGAAGTCCTGGGCGGCCGAGACGGTGATCACGCCGGCGAGGATCGGCCCGGCGCACGGGAAGTAGGCCAACCCGAGCGCCCCGCCCAGGATCAGGCCGGATCCGAACCCCTCGCCGCTGCGCATCCGCGGTGCGCCGACGACGCGGGACGTCCACGCCTCGATCCGGTCGCCGATCGGCGGAACCATCAAGGCGATCCCGAAGCCGAGCAGGACCACTATCGCGATGATGCGCTGGATATCGTCGGGAAGTCCGAGCGCGTCGATCAGGTAGACGAGCGCGACGGCGGCGAAGGTGAACGACAGGGTCAGGCCGATGACGATTCCGAGCGGTCGCCTGCGGCCGCCGGTCACTCCGGCGGAGAGGACGACCGGGAGGATCGGGAGAACGCAGGGCGAGAGCGCCGTGCCGGCGCCCGCCAGCAGCGCGAAGATGACCAGCAGCAGCATCGTCGTCAGTCAGCTCTCGTTCGTGAATCCTCAGTCAACCGACGTACTACGGTCGCGGTTGCCGGCTGGATCACTCCGCTCCGCGGCGACTCCGAATCGTGCCTGCGGATCCGATAGAGCTCGACGTTCCCGGAGATCCCCTTCAGGTGCCTGCGGATCGCTCGTGACATCCGGTAGTTGTCGGCATCGACGTGGTCGAGCACTCCCGGGCCGACGAGGACGCTGCCGGGCCGGGCGGTCTCGGTGATCCGGCTGGCGAGGTTGACGGGGCGGCCGTAGTAGTCGCCGCCTCGCGTGAAGGCGGAGCCGTAGGCGATCCCGGCCCGAACAAGGGGGAAGCCGTCCTCCTCTGCGGCCATCGTGTCGACGAGCTCCAGCATCGCCTCGAGAAGGGACGTCGTGTCCGCCGAGGCGAGCATCGCCGCGTCACCGATCAGCTTGACCAGGCGAACGGGGCCGTGGGCGACCTCCCGCGCGACCTCCTCCAGTCGTCCCGTGACCCTGCCCAGCTCCTCGGGGGGAAGCTGCTCGCCGAGTTTCGTGAACCCGACGAGGTCGGCGAAGCCGATCGCGATCATGCCGGCATCGGGGAGGCCGCCGACGGCGCGGTCGCCGCCCTCCTCGTCGAAGGCGGCGTGCCGAAGCTGTTCGCGAAGGTGACGGCGGAACACGTAGTCCAGGGTCGGGCCAACCGTGGGGATCAGACCTCCCGCCCCCTCCGCCACCCGGTCTGAGACCTCGTCCTCAGCGCCCCCGTCGCCGATGAAGGTCCCACCCACGACCTGCCGGGATGCCGCCGCGAACTGCGACATCGCGACTGCGATCGTCCGGCCGAGCTCGGCGAGCTGCTCGGGGGCGAGCCCGGCATCGAGGATCGAGCGCATCCGATTGGCCGCGTCGAGGTCCTCACGGCTCATCACGCGTTCGTCGCGATTCGGGACGGCGAGGCCGATCGAACGCCATTGTCTCTCCAGCTCCTCGATCGAGACCCCGGAGAGATCCGATATCTCCTCGGGCGTATACCTGGGACGTCCGGCGAGCATCCGCTCCATCGGCAGCAGCGCCAGCCGGCCGCCGTCGATCGCCTCGCGGAGCTCCTCGACCTCGACGCCGTCGGCTGCGAGGCGCTCCAGCAGGGCGAGGCGGCTGTCGCGCTCATCGCCGGTCAGGCCCTCGAGCAGCCCCTCCCCCTCGAAGTCGATGGACGTGCTCATCAGCGCCATTGTCCCCGACGGGCGAACATCGCGTGGTCCTATCATCGGCGCCGTGGCGGAGACCAACCCGAGCGAGCTGCCGATCTTCGAGCTACCGCTTGCGCTCGTCCCCGCCGAGCGGGTCCCGCTCCATATCTTCGAGGAGCGCTACCGGCTGATGATCGGCGACTGCATCGAGCGGGACCTGCCCTTCGGAATCGTGCTCCGGGACGAGGACGGCGCCCGATCGGTCGGCTGCAGTGCCCTCGTCGCCGACGTCGTCGAGCGACACGACGACGGTCGCATGGACGTCGTCGTCCGCGGTGAGGCGCCGTTTCGGGTCCTGGATCGCTTCGATACCGACGAATGGCCCGCGGCGACGGTCGAGATGCTCGAGGTCGAGGACTCGACCGACGACCTCGGTGAAGAGCTCGCCGAAGCTCGCGAGGCGTTCGCGAAGCTGTTGGAGGCGGTGGGGGGCGACCCTGCCCGGGCCGATGCCTCGTCGTCCGCGTATCCGATCGCCGCTCAGATCGAGATGCCGCCGCTCGACAAACAGCTGCTGCTCGAGGAGGAGGACGAGCGGGAGCGATTGCAGGCCCTGGCCGGCTCGCTCCGCCGCCTGCACACCGGGTTGTTGAAGGCTCGCCGGGATGCCGATCACGCCCGCTCGAACGGTCACAGGCCCGGCACCATCCCGAAGATCGACTGACGGGACACCGAGCCGCGGCCCGACGGCCGTCAGGCCCAGGCGACCGCGCCGCCCCGGCGGCTGTCACCCGCCGCCTCCGGCTCGCCGTGACCGGCGCCGACCGCGTGGACGCCACCGAAGTAGAGGCTCGGGCTGCGCCAGCGGACGACCGTATGGCCGTGCTCCTCGAGCGCGCGAAGCGCCGCTGCGTCGATGCCGGGCTCGGCGTGGACGATTCCCCCCTCGAAATGCACGCGGGGCGCGTCGACGGCCTGTTCCAGCGTCATCCCCTCGCCGAGGTAGCGGATGATCGTCTGCGAGATCGCCGAGCGGATCCGGTTCGAGCCGCCGCTGCCGAGGCCCAGCACGAGCTCACCCTCGCGGAGGGCGATCGTCGGCGACATCATCGAGGGCATTCGCCGGCCGGCGGTGGTGGAGTGAAAGCCGAGCGGGTTCAGGTCCTCCTCGCCGAGCATGTTGTTGAGCTGGATGCCCGTGCCGTCGACGAACACCCCCGACCCGGATCCGTTCGAGCAGGTGACGCTCGCGCATCCCCCGTCACCGTCGAGCGCGGTGATGTGTGTCGTCGAGCCGAGGCGATCGGCAAGGAAGCGCTGGGCGAACCCCGGCTCGGGGAGACCCGTCACGAACTCCGGCGTCCTCGCCATCTGCGCCCGCTCCATCACCGACACCACGCTTTCGACGTCGGTTCCACCGGACCGCGCCAGCAGCTCGAGCGCATAGGCGATCAGGATTCCCCCCGACGACGGGGGCGGGTTGGTGAGGATCTCGCAACCGGCGAACTCGGCGCTGACCGGCTGCCGGACCGCCGTCTCGTAGGCGTCCATGTCCGCACTGCCGACGGTCCCTCCCTCCCCCTCGACCTTGGCGGCTATCGCCGCGCCGATATCGCCACGGTAGAACGGGTCGGGCCCATCGGCGCCGAAGCGGATGAGCGTCTCGGCGAGCTCGGGGAACCGGACGATCTCGCCGAGCCCGAGCATGCGGCCCTCGGGCGCGTAGACCGCGGCACCCGCCGGCTCGCGGGCGAGGATCGGCGCGAGCAGCTCGAAGAGATATGCCTGTTGGGTGTTGACCTCGAGCCCGTCGCGCGCGAGCGCGACGCCGGGCACGACCAGGTCGGCGAGCGGCATCGAACCGAAGCGGTCGGCGGCGGCGGCCAGCCCGCTCGGAACGCCGGGCACGCCACAGGATGCGATCCCGACGTTGAAGACCTGGGTCGTGTCGCCGAAATCGATCGTCACCGGGTCCAGCTCGGCCGAGCGGCTCCGCCGCCGAGGCCCCCGGCGGCGACGAAGAAGTCGAGCAGGTGGGCATCCGAGCCCGGCCGGTGCACCAGCATGAAGCCGCCCGCGCCGAGGCCCGTCAGCGGGCTCTCGGCCGATAGCGAGGCGATCACCGCGGCGATCGCGGCATCGACGGCGTTGCCGCCCTCCCGCAGCGCCCATGCACCCGCCTCAGCAGTCGCCGGGTGCCCGCCGGCGACGACGCCGCGGCTCACGGGCGGATCGGGCCCATCGCGGGCCTAGTTCGGGATGAACTCAGGAACGTCGATGCCGAGTTCGGCGGGGCGCTCCTCGTAGCCGGGGACCCGCTTGGACGGCGAAGTCTCATCGGACGACCGCCGCGAAGAGGGCCGGGCCGTCGATCGGTTCACGCCGGTCGAGCTGCCGTCCGCCCGACGCCCGCGGGCATCGAAGCGAGTTGCGATCACCGTCACCCAGACCTGTTCGTCCAGCGTGTCGTCGACGTTCGCACCGAAGATGATGTGGGCCTCGGGGTGGGCGGCCTCCTGGATCACCCGGGCGGCCTCCGAGATCTCGACCAGCGACAGGTCGCTGCCACCGGTTATCGAGAGCAGGATCGACCGAGCGCCCTCGATCGACGTCTCCAGCAGCGGCGATGAGATCGCCCGCTCCGACGCCGAACTGCCGCGGTTGTCACCGATGCCCATGCCGATTCCCAGCAGGGCCGGACCGGCGTCGCGCATCGTCGTGCGGACATCCGCGAAGTCGAGGTTGATCAATGCCGGCAAGGTGATCAGGTCGGAAATGCCCTGGACGCCCTGACGGAGGACATCGTCGGCGACCCGGAAGGCCTCGACCATCGACGTGTTGCGCTCGAGCACGGACAGCAGGCGGTCGTTGGGAACGACGATCAGCGTGTCCACCTCGCCGGCCAGCGCGTCGATTCCCTTTTCGGCCTGTTTCGCGCGACGGGTCCCCTCGAAGCCGAACGGCCTCGTCACGATCCCGACGGTGAGCGCGCCGACGTCGCGGGCGAGTCGAGCGATCACCGGCGCGGCCCCCGTCCCGGTGCCGCCGCCGGCCCCGGCGGCGACGAAGACCATGTCGGAGCCCTTGAGCATGCGCTTGATCCGATCCTGCTCCTCGAAGGCGGCGCGGTAGCCGAGCTCCGGATCGGAGCCCGACCCGAGTCCGCGGGTGACGCCGCCGCCGATGTGGATGGTCAGGTCGGCGGCGCTCTGCTGGAGCGACTGCAGGTCCGTGTTGACGGCCATGAACTCGACGCCGGTGATACCGGCCTCGACCATGCGATTGACCGCGTTGACGCCACCGCCGCCGACGCCGATGACGCGGATCAGTGGATCGTTGACCTGGGGAGGCGCCGTCGCCGAGATCCGGGTCGACTCCGAGCGCCCGTAGGCGGGCTCCCGGTCGTTCGGGTCGCTGGAGAAGACGTCGCGCAGGCGGTCCTTGGCCGGACGGGCGCCCGGTGCCGGGTGTCATCCGCCTCGTGGGAGGGCTCGGGCGCAGGCGGTGCCGGCGGCTCGGGCGCGCTCTCGGCGGCAGGGGGCTCCGGTGCGGGCTCGGGCTCGGGCGGCGGCTCGCGGCGCGGCTCGGGGCGCGCCGGGGGCTCGGGCGGATCAGCCGGCTCCTCCGTCGATCGGAACAGGTCGGCCAGCGGGCCTTCCCGCATGCTCGCCCGTTTATTCCTTCGCGCCATGTTCCAGAACCTCCTCCGCCAGATCTCGATAGCACTGCGCCGCGTTGCTCTGCGGATCGTACTTGAGGACGGAGCTGCCTTTCACGGGCGCCTCTGCGAACTTGATCGCCTTCTTGATCCTCGACTTGAAGACGAGCTCGCCGAAGTTCTCCTCGAGGATCTCGACCGCCTCCTTGGCGTGGATCGTCCTCGTGTCGAGCATGGTCGGCAGGATGCCCTCGATCTGGACGTCGGGGTTGAGGTTCTCGCGGATCATCTCGAGCGTGTTCTGGAGCTGAACGAGGCCGCGCATCGACAGGTACTCGCATTGGACCGGGACGATCACCTTGTCGGCGGCAGTCAGCGCGTTGATCGTCAGCAGGCCGAGGCTGGGAGGCGTATCGATGCAAACGTAGTCGTAGTCGTCGGCGACCTGTGACAGCGCCTTCTGCAGCGACCGTTCGCGGCCGATCTGGGTGCTCATCGCGATCTCGGCGCCGGCGAGATCGATCGAGGCGACCGCGATATCGATCTCCCGGTGCTGGATGATCTCCTTGAGCGGCATCCGATCGACGAGCACGTGGTAGAGGCTCTTCTCGACCGTGTCGGGGTCGATGCCCTGGCTCATCGTCAAGTTTCCCTGTGGGTCGAGGTCGACCGCGAGCACGCGGTGGCCCGACTCCGAGAGCGCCACCGCCAGGTTGAGGGTGGTCGTCGTCTTGGCCACCCCGCCCTTCTGGTTGGCGAACGCGAAGACCTTCATGGTCCGCTGGGCCTTCGGCTCGACGGGCTCGGGCGCATAGGGGTGGCGCTTGCGCATGCTCGGGCCGATCAGGTCATCGGCGGAGCGGCGTCCCTCGTCCTCGGTCTCCTCGCCGGAGGGCGCGCCCTTGACGGCGCGACGCAGCTCGTCCTTGTCGAGCTTGCCGGCGGCCTCGGCGTCCGGGGCGTCTCCGGCTCCGGCTTCGGCTTCGCTGCGGGCACGTCGGCGACAGCCTTCTCCTCCAGCTCCCGCAATTCGTCGCCGAACGGATCGGCGGGTTCGCTGCCCACCGCGGGGGCATCGGCCTCGCTCCTCACCTCAACGGTCTCGGTGGCCGGATCGGGCAATGCCCTCTCCTCCACCCCGACCTCGGGATCGGCATTCTTCGGCTCGGAGGAGGTGTCAGTCCCCTCGTGGTGCCCTTCCGGATTCTTCCTGTTGAACAAGCCCATGGTGACCGCTTATTCGGCTGACGGACGCGGTTTCCTCCAAGCCCGCCGAAACCCGGGGCGATCCCTTGCGAGAATCCACCCATCGCCGACCTGCCCGACAAGCGGCTCGTCTTCGTCACGGGCAAGGGCGGAGTCGGCAAGACCACCGTCTCCTACGCCCTCGGGCTGGCGGCCGCCGCGCGCGGAAAGCGGGTGATCGTCTGCGAGATCGCCCAGCAGGAGCGCGGATCGGCGATCTTCGGACGGGAGCCGATCGGCTTCAGCGAGACCGAGCTCAGCGAGGGCATGTGGGCGATCTCGATTGATCCGGACGCGATGGTGCGCGAGTACCTGGAGGTCCTGCTGCCGGTACGCGCCATGGCGCGCCTGCTCCATCGCAGCAACCTGTTCACGTACCTGGCCGCGGCGACGCCGGGGCTTCAGGAGGTCGTGACGATGGGAAAGGCGTGGGAGCTGGCTCAGGACGAGCGCCGCGTCCCCCGACGCGCCACGGACCTACGACCAGGTGATCGTCGACGCACCGGCAACCGGGCACGGGATCGGCTTCCTCGAGTCGCCGGGCACCTTCAGGCGAATCGCCAAGGCGGGGCCCCTCGCGCATCAGGCGGGCCGGATCGAGGAGACGATCACCGATCCCGCGTTCACGGGGGTGACGATCGTCTCGACCGCAGAGGAGATGGCGGTCAACGAGTCCGGCGGGCTCGCCGAGGCTCTGCCGGAGGCGGGCCTCTCACTCGACCTCGTCATCGCCAACGGGCTCCTGCCGGAACGTTTCAGCGACCCCGAGCTCGAGCGGGTCCGGGAACTGAGCAGGACCGCGGAGCCGGGTCTCGCGGGCGATCCTCGAGGCCGCCGTCGCCGAAGGTGAGCGGCTGCGCACGCAGCGCGGCGAGCTCGAGCGGCTTCGAGGACTGATCGGCGCGAGGCCGCTGACCGAGCTGCCGTTCCTGTTCGCCGAGCGCTTCGGCATCGCGGAGCTCGAGCAACTCGCCGAGGTGCTGCGGATGAGCGGCCGGGTCGACGAGATTCTCGCAGGGAAGTCGATCTGCATCTGCGCCGGGTCGGGAGGCGTCGGCAAGACCACGACCTCGGCGGCGATCGCGGTCGGCATGGCAGCGCGTGGCCGCAAGGTCGCCGTCCTGACGATCGACCCGGCTCGCCGACTCGCAGACTCGCTTGGGCTCGACGAGCTGGACAACGAGCCGAGGCGCGTCGATGCTGCGGCGCGGCCCCGGGCGAGGGCGGGGAGCTCTGGGCCATGATGCTCGACCCGAAGGCGACCTTCGACGACCTCATTGATAGGTACTCCAAGGACGCCCAGTCGCGTGACCGCGTCCTCGAGAATCGCATCTACCGCCAGATCTCAGGTGCGCTGGCCGGCTCCCAGGAGTACATGGCCATGGAGAAGCTCTACGAGCTCCACACGGAGGGCGGCTACGACCTGTTGATCCTCGACACCCCGCCGTCCCGCAACGCGCTCGATTTCCTCGACGCACCGCAGCGGGTGACCCAGTTCATCGAGGGCCGGGCGATGCGGCTGTTCATCCGCCCGACCGGATTCGGAGCCCGCGTCGCCGGTCGGGGCTTCGGGGTGGTGACGTCGGTGCTGAGGCGAGTCACCGGCGGTGACCTGATCGCCGATCTGTCGGAGTTCTTCTCGGCGATGGCGGGCCTACTCGGCGGCTTCAGGGAACGCGCGGATCGGGTCGAGGGTCTGCTGCGGGACCCGGCGACGACGTTCCTCGTCGTCACCGGGCCCGCCGGCGAGCCGATCGAGGAGGCCTCATACCTGTGCGACAAGCTCGAGGAGGGAGATCTGGCGCTCGGCGGCCTGATCGTCAACCGCGTTCATCCGCTCACCGGCTCCGTCGACCCGGCCGAGGACGCCGAGGACATCGAGGACATCTTGGCGCGGCTCGGCGGAAAGCGAGAGGGGGTCGGCGACGAGGAGTTCGCCGCCCGGATCGTCGCCGCGGCATCCGATCGCCGCACGCTCGCTCTGCGCGACCGCCGCAACATCGAGGAGCTCTCCTCGCGGGCGCCAGGGTTACCGCTGATCGAGGTTCCCGAGCTTGGCGACGAGATCCACGACATCGAGGGCCTGACGGCTCTCGGGCGGCACCTCTTCGGGGGCTAACCCGTCGCCGGCGGGAGGTCAGCTCGCGGCACGCCGGGGGCTGCGGCTGCCGACCGTCCAGTTGGTCTCGGTCCGCGGGAACAGATACTGCACCCGGGCCTTGACCTCTTCGCGATCCAGCGGCGGCCGCGCCAGGTCCTCGAGATGGTTCGAACGCGCCGGGAAGTCCATGGTCGCGTCGTCGTCGATCTCGTCGAACCAACCGGCACCCGTTGCCGTCGATGACGGCGCCTTCATACTCGGCTCCTCCTGTAGAAGTCCCTCGTCGACGAACTTGATCTGACGCGTCGGGGCAAGGTCCTCGTCCCTCTCGACCTCGTCCTCGCCGGCCACCGCTTCGTCGGGCTGCAGCAGGGGAAGATGGCGCTGCGGACGACCGTGCGGCCCTCGCGTTCCTCGAACCCAGGCTCCTCTCCAACCCCGGCATCAGCGCTGATCTCGGCCTCGGTGTCCCAGGCGGAGACGGGCTCCGGCTCCGGGGAGACATCGACGCCACGCGATGCGACGATCTCCTCGTCGTCGCTGTCGAACCCGAGATCCAGCTCCGCGGACTCGGTGGTCGGAGCATCGTCGAAAGCGCCGATCGCGTCGACCTCGATCGCGTCGAAATCCCACTCGGTGTCGGTCCCGAGCTCGCTCGGCGAGCCCTCGCCGAACGCCAGGCCGTCGGCCAGCAGCGACTCGTCAGCGGCGGCCCTGAAATCGGTGCCGATCTCGCCGGTGACGCCACGCCGGAGAACCGTCCTCAGCAGCTCCTCGACCTGGCCGGCGATCTCGGATGGGCCGGGGCGGCCCTCGGACCGTGCAGGCTCCCCGCTCCAGAGCTCACGCTCCAGCGAGATCGCCTGTTCGACGATCAACTTGGCTTCGTCACGGTCGCCGGGGCCCTCCGCAAGCGCGGCCACCCGCATCGGCAGGCCGACACCGGCGGGGCCTTCGCCCTCCAGCAGGAAGCGCAGGGCGAGCAGGTGATCGTTGAGCGCGTCGACGGCACCGCGGCGATCGAGGCCCGCCTCGAAGCGCAGCAGCGCGCGTCGTAGCCGTGCGATCCGTCGCGGGTGCACGGAGATGGTCCGGGAAAGGTCGGTGATTTCGAGGAGCTCGCTCTCGGTCAGGCGATAGCCGCCGGGACGCGGTTTGCCGGCACCGGTGGCGATTCGCCGCCAGCGATCACCGGAAACTCGAACCCAGCCGTGAGGACCCAGTCCGACGCCCCCCGCCTTCAGCAGGCGCAGCGTCATCACGACCGCTTCGAACGTCCGCGCGACACGATCGCCGGCGCCACCGAGGCCACCATCGTCGTCGAGCGAGACTCGGGCGCTGATCAGGAAGGTCGGCTCCCAGGCGGCTCCCCCGGGACGCTCGCCGCGTGCCGCCTCGGCGGGAACGTCGACCGCATCGGCACGGATGATCGATGCGCCGGTCAAATCAAGCCGAGTCGCGTCCATCTGAAAGCCGACGAGCGGCACGATGGCCTCGACCTCGCCCGCCTCGGGCTCCGCGCACTCCTCGATCTCCGCGACTGCGGAGGAGAACCGATCGTCGTCGAGCTCGAAGTCGGCGGACCCGTCCCAGAGACGGGCGAGGAAGTAGGTGACCGCCAGGTTGGCCCGCTCGGTGCCGTCGGACGGCGGGGTGATCCCTGCCTCCTCGAGGTAGGCGCCGGCCAGCTCGGACTCGCGCATCATCGCGATGGCCTCGCGGTAGCTCTCCAGCTCACGCAGCTCGGTCGCGTTGTCCCGCACGAATCGCGCCGTCAGCGGCTGGTACTGACAGAAGGCGAAGCCCTCGGTGGCCTCGCCGATCTCGTAGGGGATCTCCTGGCCGCCCTCGACGAGATCGCTGAAGACCTCGGAGGCGTCACGGGCCAGGCTGGTCAGGGTGTGTCTGAGGTGAAGATCGCGCACGAGGCCGTCTTCGCCCGGCCAGTCGTCAATCCTCCCTGCAACTTTCGTTTCACCCCGAGCAGATGCTCCGCTTCGCGTCCGACTGCTCGCTGAATGGTTCGTGCAGTGGGCTAGGCGGCGACGGACGACGACGATTCGCCGACGCCGAGCCAACGGGAGCCGTAGTCGCGCATGTCGTCGATCAACGGTGAGAGGGCGCGGCCCTTCTCGGTGAGCGCGTACTCGACCCGGGGCGGTACCTCGGGATAGGTGTGGCGCACGACGACCCCACACTCCTCGAGAGCCCGCAACCGCAGCGAAAGGGTCCTCGGGCTGATCCCGTCCAACGAGCGCTCGAGCTCGCAGAAGCGCCGGTTGCCGTCGGCGAGATCACGGATGACGAGCAGCGTCCACTTGCCCGAGATGATCTCGGCACAGGCACAAACGGGACACTCTGGATCAGTCATATCGTTGAACCTCTGAGCGGGCGCGAAGCGGGATGCGCACGCCCTCCTGACTGAGAAGAATAGCAATACTTCAGGAAGTGAAGTGGGGACTGGGCGCCTGCTCGGCAAGCGGAGCGGGAGCGGCGGCGGGCGGCTCCGGGGCGGCCGGGGCGGCGGCGGGACGACCGGTGCGGAAGGGTCGAGCTGCGAGATGTCGCTGGCGTTGCGACCGGAGGCGGCGAGCATCAGCTTGAAGTCGTGCGGGCTGGATGCGTAGTCCATGGCAACGGCTTCCGTGACGCGCCCGGCCTCCACGTGCGAAAGCAGGGACTGGTCGAACGTCTGCATCCCGTAGTACTCGCCCTCGGCGATCACCTGGCTGATCTTGCCCGTCTCCTCGGGATTGAGGATCAGATCCTCGACGCGGCCGGTCACGACCATGACCTCGCTGGCGGCGACGCGCCCCTTGCCGTCGGCGGTGGGGACGAGTCGCTGCGACACGGCCCCTCGCAACGTGGAGGCGAGCATCACCCGCGCCTGTTGCTGGAGATGCGGAGGGAAGAAGTCGATGATCCGGTTGATCGTCTCGGTTGCGTCGAGGGTGTGCAGCGTCGAGAGGACGAGGTGCCCGGTCTCGGCGGCGCTGAGGGCGGTCCTGACGGTCTCCTCGTCACGCATCTCCCCGATCAGGATCACGTCCGGGTCCTGGCGGAGCACGCGACGCATCGCCTGCGCGAAGCCCTTGGTGTCGGAGCCCACCTCCCGCTGGTTGATGATCGAGCGCTTGTCGGAATGCAGGTACTCGATCGGATCCTCGAGCGTGATGATGTGCTCCGGCCGGCCCTGGTTGATGTGATCGATCATGGCCGCGAGCGTCGTGGACTTGCCGGATCCCGTGGTCCCGGTCAGGAGAATGATCCCGCGACGTTCGTCGGCGAGGGTGTGGATCACGGGAGGGAGGCCGAGGTCCTCGATGGAACGCACCTGGAAGGGGATCACGCGGGCCACGATCGAGATCGACCCGCGCTGCCGGAACGCGCTGACCCGGAAGCGGGAGAGCTGCGGTATCGAGTACGAGAAGTCGGCCTCGCCCTCGGAGTCGAACTCCTCGCGGGGGGCGGGAAAGCCGGCGATCAGCGTCCGCAACGCCTCCTCGGTGTCCTCCGGCTTCAGCGGGTAGGTATCGGGGATCGGGATCAGCGACCCGTGAATCCGCGTCATCGGCTGAGCTCCGACCTTCAGGTGCAGATCGGAGCCCTCGTTCTCGACCACATAGCGCAACGCGTTGTCGACCTGGAAGGACACTGCACCCACTATCGGGCGCCGGGGCTGATCCCTTGAGACCGCAAGCGTCTCTTCAAACGCGAAAGGGCCCCGAACGGGGCCCTTTCGCCAACATCTGATGCGCGTCGCTACTCCGGCCGGCGCTTCCTCGCCTTACGGACGGCGCCGATGGAGGCGCGGGCCGCCTTGGCGATCTCGCCCTCGGTCCGGTCGGGATCGCGGGCGATCTCGAAGTCGACGACCGCGGCAGAACGCAGCTTGGCCCGATCGGCCGTGCTGACTTCCTTGCCGCCGGCCTCCTCCACGGCCTGCTCCATAGCCCGCTCGCGACGGCAGACGAGGCAGTAGTACAGCCCCTTCTCCTTGACCCAGTTGGGCGGCGTAGCGGCGCCGAGCCCCTCGGTCCAGCGGCTGGTGACCTCACAGCGTGCGCAGGTGAACTCCACCACTGCGTTGCTGTTGGAAGTTCTGGTCTTGGTGGCGGTACTCATGCTTCGTTATCTCCGTTCGTCGTCTCTCGTGGGGCGCCGGCGCCGTCGGGCTGCCGCGTCCAGGTTTTGAGTCGTTCTTCTCGGCCGTGTGCCCATCGGGCTTCCCGGCCGGGCGCCCGCTACCGCGGGCGACTTGGGTTCGGGCTACGCGACTTCGCGCAGCTTCTGCGCCTCGGCGAGCGTCTGCAGCTTCTTCAGCGACTGATTCTCGATCTGCCGGATCCGCTCGCGGGTGACGTTGAACGTACGCCCGACCTCGTCGAGCGTGCGGGGGTGCTCCCCGCCCAGCCCGTAGCGGAGCTCCAGGACGCGTCGCTCGCGGTAGGACAGGTTCTCCAGCGCTTCGCGAAGGGCTTCCTTGGTGAGCAGGTCAGCGGCACGGTCGAACGGGGACTCCGCCTTCTCGTCAGCGATGAACTGACCGAACTCGGACTCCTCCTCGTCGCCCACGGGCTTCTCGAGCGAGACCGGGGCCTGGGCCGAGCGCTTGATCGAATCGACCTCGTCCGGCTCGATGCCGGTCACGTCGGCGATCTCCTCCGGCGTCGGCTCGCGGCCGAGCTCGGTGACGAGCTTGCGCTCGGCACGACCGATCTTGTTCAGCTTCTCGACCACGTGGACCGGGATGCGAATGGTGCGCGCCTTGTCGGCGAGCGCGCGAGCGATCGCCTGGCGAATCCACCAGGTGGCGTAGGTCGAGAACTTGAAGCCCTTGCGGTAGTCGAACTTCTCGGCGGCGCGGACCAGGCCGAGCGTGCCCTCCTGGATCAGATCGAGGAACGGCAGGCCCTGGTTGCGGTAGTTCTTCGCGATCGAGACGACGAGCCGCAGGTTGGACTCGACCATCTTCTCCTTCGCGGCGAGGTCGCCGCGCTCGATCCGCTTCGCCAGCTCGACCTCTTCGGCCGCGGTCAGCAGTCGCACCTTGCCGATGTCCTTGAGGAACAACTGCAGGGAATCGGTGGTCATGTCGGGCTTGAGATCGATCGTCGTCTTCGCCCGGCGCTTGCCGCGCTTGCCGTCGTCTCGCTCCGGCGCAGCCGTCTGCGCAGGGTCGACGTCCTCCACGAGCTCGATGCCGGAGCGCTCGAGGTGCCCATACAGCTCCTCGATATCGCCCTCGTCGACGTCGACTTCGGAGACCGCGGTCGCGATCTCGCCGAAGGTCAACACGCCAACCTGCTGGCCCTTGCTCAGCAGGTTCTTTACCTCTTCGAGTTCCTGAAGTTCAGCTACCAGCATTCCGCGTCCTTCTAAGTCGATAAGTGGTCATGTTCTCGGGGGTCCCGCTTGCCGCATGGCCCGTTCTGCTTACATCGGGCGCAGGTGCTCGCTACATAAGCCGCAGCTGTGAAGTCACGGACCTTTCCGTCCATCAATCGCCACGATTTGTCCGTCTCGCCGGCCGCAGGCGAAACCCCGCAGGTCCTCATTGTACGTACTTTACTTTCTGAAGTCAAGACCGAAAAGAGCCCTGATTTCAATGAATCCAACGTCCGCTACACCAGGCTTCCTACCCGGTTACGCCCGATTTCAAGCGCCGGATCATCAAACGGGCCATAGGGGCGGCGCGTGTATCCGGCAAACGCGCTGAAATAGCCGTATGAGCGGCAGCGAGGGCAGCGACGAGACGGGAGCGGGCGAAGGGCCGGCGGACGGCGAGGAACCCAAGGTTCCCCAGGCGGGCGTGCTCGGCAATCTGCCGAAGACCCGGCCCGCGGTCCGCAGCCCGCGGCGCAAGGAGCAGAAGGCACCGGCACGGCCCGCCGCGGCCGCGCCGGAGCAGGAGACCCCGCGGCCTCAGCCGGCGGCCACTCCCGTCGACTCGGAGGCGGCCGCCGCAGCGTCCCAGACGGGAGCCGCCGGGGATCTCGACGCGCTTGCACGGGGCGGAATCGCGATTGTAGGTGAGGCGGCGTCCCTCGGCCTCCGGATCGCCGGCCGGGCTGCGGCAGCCCTCCGGGACGCCGTCGAGCGGCGTTGAGAGGCACGACCGGCCGCTCGCTGGCCGCGTTTTGGCGGCGCGCCTACGAGGAGAACGTCACGGGCATGGCGGCGATGGTTGCCTACAACCTGCTCCTGTCGGTGTTCCCATTCGCCCTGCTGCTGCTGTTCATCACTGGCCAGCTGCTCTCGAGCCCCGACGTCCAGAACACGATCCTCAACGACCTCGACCAGCTCTTCCCCTCGACCGAACAGGACACGCTGCGGTCGACGCTTGACCAACTTCGCACCAACTCGACCGAGATCGGGATCGTTGCGATCGTCGCCGGTCTCTGGATCGGCGCCTCCTTCTGGGGAGCGATGGACACGGCGTTCTGCCGGATCTACCACGTCGAGTGCAGGAGCTGGCTCAAACAGAAGCGCTTCGCCCTCGTCATGCTCGCCGTCTCCGCGTTCTTCCTTGCCGCGAGCGTCGCGGTGCCGGCCGTCGAGTCGCTGCTCGTCTCGGGGGTAGACGATCTGCCGCTCGGACTTTCCCGGGTCGACTGGCTGCTCAACGTGATGGTGATCGGCGGCGGGTTGCTCCTCAGCTTCCTGATTCTCTGCCTGATCTACTGGGCCGTGCCGAAGGGACACCTGCCCTGGCGGGCCGTCTGGCCAGGCGCACTGTTCATGGCGATCGCGGGCAGCATCGCCAACGTCATCTTCCCGCTCTATCTCGTCAACGTCTCGACCGTGGGCGAGTTCGGGCGCATCGTCAGCTTCGTCCTCGTGGTCCTGATCTGGTTCTACGCGATCGCGCTCGGGTTGCTGGCCGGAGCGGTCATCAACGCCCTGCGCTTCGAACTCCACGACACCGGGACGCTGCGCGGGATGACGGCCGATTTCCCGGCTCAGCGAGCGGCGGCGGAGGAGCCCGAGCACGACTGGCTGCCCTGAGCGTCGCCGCGACCGGTCAGAAGAGCTCCGCGACGGCCTCGCGCATGGCCTTGTCGATCGGGGTCGGGGTGATGTCGAACAGCTTCATGCCGCTCTCGTCGGTGACGACCGTCTCGGTGGTCAAACCTTCGACCAGCGGCTTGGCGACCCCGGCGTCGACCGGAGTCACGAGACCGATCCAATGTGAGCTCAGCGTCGGAGACAGGACCGGGACGGCCACCCGGATTCGCGGGCGGAGCCCCTGTGCCTCGGCGCAGATGTCGAGCAGGCCACCGTATGTCGTGACCTCCTCCCCGCCGATCTCGATCTCGCGCCCCGCCGATTCGGGCACGTCCGGCGCCGCCGCAAGGTAGGCGACGACATCGTCGGCGGCGATCGGCTGGGTCCGCGTCGAGGTCCAGCTCGGCGTCACCATCGCCGGGAGCCGGCGGACCAGGTAGGCAATGGTTCGGAGCGACTCGCTGCCCGAGCCGATCACGATCGCGGCGCGGAAGTACGTGAGTGGAACACCGGTGGAGCCGAGTTGCTCGGCGGTCTCCTGCCGCGATCTGAGATGGACCGACGTCCCTTCGCCGAGCCCGCCCAGATAGACGATCCGCGCGACGCCGGCGGCAGCGGCGGCCTCGGCGAAGTTGCGCGCCCCGCGCCGATCCCGCTCGGCGAAGTCGCCGTCCCCGCCCCGTCCCATCGAATGAACGAGGTAGTAGGCGATCTCGATCCCCTCGAGAGCGGGGCCAAGGGTGGCCGGCTCGAGGACGTCGCCGGCCACCACCTCGCAGCGAGGATCAAGGGCCTCGGAGGCGCGCTCGGGTGAGCGAGCCAGGCAGCGGACGGGCTTGCCGGCGGAGACGAGCCGTCCGGCGAGCAGGCCACCGACGTAGCCGGTTGCCCCGGCGATCAGGTACATCGATTACCGGCTACCCGTATAGGCCGCCGGTAACCTCGCGCAGCTTGAGTCGGTCGTGCCGCCCGCTGATCCTTCGCACCGTGCCGGACCGTGACCGCATGACGAGCGACTCCGTCGTGGCGAAGCCGGCGTTGTGGTACCGAACACCCTGCAGCAGGTCACCGTCGGTCACGCCGCTGGCCGCGAAGAATGCATCGTTGCCGCCGACGAGCTCCTGCACCTCGAGCACGCGGTCGATCTCGTAACCGGCGTCCTCGGCCGCCCTTCGCTCCTCATCGTTGCGAGGCCAGAGCCGACCGAGGATCTGACCGCCGAGGCACTTGATGGCCGCGGCGGAGATCACGCCCTCGGGCGTGCCCCCGATTCCCCAGAGAAGATCAACGCCAGTCCCGTCCATGACCGCCAGCAGCGCCGCCGAGACATCGCCGTCGGTGATGAAGCGGATGCGGCTTCCCGCCTCGCGAATCTGTCGCACCCCCTCGTTGTGGCGCTCGCGATCGAGAATCACGGTGGTGATCTCCGTCGGACTGACTCCGCGCCGCTTGGCGACCCGCTGCACGACTTCGCCGATCGGCTCCTCGAGGCTGAGGCAGTCGGCGATCTCGGGGCCGCCGACGAGCTTCTCCATGTAGAAGCACGGACCGGGATCGAACATCGCGCCCCGCTCGGCGAGGGCGATCACGGCGAGTGCTCCGGGCAGGCCGCGGGCACAAAGCCGCGTGCCCTCCAGCGGATCAACGGCGATATCGACCCGCGGCGGACTGCCGTCGCCGATCTCCTCGCCGTTGAAGAGCATCGGCGCCTCGTCCTTCTCCCCCTCGCCGATCACGACGATCCCGTCCATCGGGACGGTGTTGATGAGAAGCCGCATGGCGTCGACGGCGGCTCCGTCGGCGGACTCCTTCTCGCCACGGCCGACCCAGCGGGCTGCGGCCAGCGCCGCCGCCTCGGTCACCCGGACGAGCTCCAGGGCGAGGTTGCGGTCGGGCTTGCTGCCCGGTCGGTTGTCGTGTGAGATCACTCCCATGGGTGGACCTCGCTCAGACCGATCCCGGCGCCTTGCGAGGGGCGTCCTTGGCTGTTTCCATGGCGCGGCCGACGCCGGCGATTGCGATTCCCAGCGCCGCGAGGAGCGCGACGTAGTAGCCGATCTCCTTGGTGACGCCGATCTCCTCGTTGCCGGACCCCGGCTGGTCGATGATGCCGTTGTAGGCGATCAGGACGAATGCGGTGAAGCCGACGGTCATGGTCAGCTCGCCCGGGGGCCAGGAGAGCTTCTGGCCGCGGACGACGATGTAGGCGAGGATCCACGGAGCCACGGCGGCGGCCAGCAGCAGCCAGCGGAGAATCGGGAAGGTCTCGAACCCGGTGCAGCTGAACTGGTCCTGTCCGCACACGAAACCCGTCCCCATCTCGCGGGCCGGATTCTCCGCCAGGTGGAACCAGGGAAGGAAGAGAACGGCGATGACGAGCAGTGCCGAGGCGACCAGCCCGAGCCACTCAGAACGCGAGAGCTTCGAGAAATCCATGGGTAGGGCGAGCCTATCCGAGCGCGGCACGCGGCGGGGCGATCGGCCCCGCCGCGACCGCGAACCGGATCAGTTCGTGTAGCCGGACTCCTGCAGGTACTGGGCGGCGACGTCCTCGGGCTTCTCCTTGTCGACGTCGACCCGGGCGTTGAGCTCCTGCATGACCTCGAGCGTCAGACCCTGCTGGACCTTCTCGATCGTGGCCTGGTAGTCGGGACCGGCCTCCTCGGCGACCTTCTGGTCGGAGATGAAGATCACGTTGCCGGCCGGCAGCACGCCCTTGTCGTCGGTCAGCAGCGTGTACTTGTCGCTGTTGACGAACAGCTGCGCGTCGCTGGTGAACAGGATCGACAGATCGGCGTCGCCCTTGTCGAGAACCTCGTAGCGCAAACCGATGTCGATCGGCGTGAACTTGCCGAACTTCAGGTCGTAGTACTGCTCGAGGCCCGCCAGACAATCGATTCGCTGACGGCACTCGGGCGAGCCCGCGAGCGTCAGGTCCTGCGACTTGCCCTGGAGATCGGAGATCGTCTTGACCCCGAGCTCATCCGCCCTCGACTTGAGCATGCCGACGGCGTTCGCGTCCGCGAACGGGGTCGGCGTGAATGCGACCAGGCCGAGCTTCGCGAACTGCTCCTGGGTCTGATCGACAGCCGCCTGGGCGTCGCCGGGAACGTCCTCGGGCGCGGTGTCGAAGAACGAGGTCAGCGCCGTCGAGGTGTATTCCGGATAGCCACTGATCTCGCCGTTCTCGAGGGCCTTGAGAGCCACCTGCTCGGAACCGAGGTTGAGATCGGTGCTGACGTCGTAGCCCGCCGCCTCGAGCGCCTGGGCGTAGATCTCGCCGAGGATGAACTGCTCGGTGAAGTTCTTCGAACCGACCGTCAGCTTCACGCCGCTGTTGTCGGGGTTGTCCTGGATCATGTTGTCGCCGCCGGTGGTCGGACGAGGCGGCATCGGTCGCGGTGCCGTCGCTCGAGCCGCACGCGGCCAAAGCGATTGCGACGGCGAGCACGCTGAATAGAGCGAAGGCTCCCCGGAGACGGGTCTGGGTACGCATCAGTTTGTTCCTCCCTTGGCTTGTTACGAACCGCGGCCCCTCCGCGGAAAGGACGATCCTATGCACTTGCCCTGGCGGCGGCTCTCTGAAGCACGAGGCCGCGCGGAGTCAGCCGGTGCTGGATGGCGGCGAGGATCAGCTCGAACGTGAGGGCGAGCGCCGCGACGACGATCGCCCCGGCGATCACCCCCTCGTTTCCGTACAGGGCCGGGCCGAGGATCAGGTCGCCGAGCGTCTTGACGCCGGCGAGCGAACCGATCGTCGAGGTCGCGATGATGTTCACCGACGAGGTCCGGACTCCCCCCATGATCGTCGGGATCGCGAGCGGCAGCTCGACGCGGCGGATGATCTCGAGCTCGGTCATTCCCATCCCGCGCGCCGCCTCGACGGCGCCGCGGTCGGCCTGGCGGACGCCGACGAATGCGTTGGTCAGGATCGGCGGGATGCCGAGGATCGTCACGGCGATCGTCACGTTGAGGGCCCCGGTCCCGATGAAGGCGACCATCAGGGCGATCAGCGCCAGCTCGGGGATCGCGCGGCCGGCGTTGCCGATCGCCACCGCGGCGAACTCGCCGGTGCCGCGATGGCCTAGCCAGAGCCCGAGCGGGAGGGCGATCGCGATCGCCAGCAGCAGCGCGACGATGCTGATCGCCATCTGCGTGGCCAGCAGGTCCCAGATCTGGCCGAGACCGCCGATCTGCCCACCGGCCTGGATCGACGGGCGCTGGCTGAAGATGAAGTCGAACGCGCCCCCGAAGGACCCGAGGAAGGCCGGCACCGTCAGCACCGCGCTCACAGCGCCCGCGCCTTCCGCCACGGCGCCAGGTAGCGCTGGGCGAGCACGAGCAGCCCGTCGAACCCGATCGCGAGCCCGACCGCGAGGACGCTTCCGAAGACGATGTTCGTCTTGAAGACGCCACGCTGGATGCCCTCGTTGTAGAGGATCTCGCCGAGCCCGCCGGCCCCCGCGAAGATCGCCAGCGTCGCGATCGCGACGGTCGAGACGGTCGCGATCCGCACCCCGGCGATGATCTCCGGGACTGCGAGCGGCAATTCGACCTTCCAGAGCAGCTGCCGTTTCGTCATCCCCATCCCGGTCCCGGAGTCGCGCGCCGAGGCGGGCACGTTCGCAAGGCCGGAGTTTGCGTTCCGATAGATGATCTGCAGGGTGTAGAGCGAGAGCGCGATCAGGGCCGTCTCCGTCCCGCGACCGGTGATCGGGAGCAGGAGCAGGAACAGCGCGATGCTCGGAATCGTGTAGAGGACGCCGGTCGTGCCGATGAAGACGGGGATCAGCCAGCGCCGGCCGTGGGAGACGATCGCGAGCATCATCGCCAGCACGAAACCGATCAGCACCGAGGCGAGGACGAGCTCGAGGTGCTGGAGGACCGGCGAGACGTAGTCGTCGATGTTGTCGATCACGTAACCGGGGCAGAAGGCCTCGTTCTTGCCCTCGCAGGTGGTCGCCCCGCCACCCGCCTCGCGAATCTGGACCTGAGCGAGGACCGGGCTCAGTGAGGCGAGGGTCGCGAACATGGCGCTCAGGTGCCGGGACGCTCGGTCGCCGGGTGTTCCTCGACCTTGGCCTCCGCCGACGACAGGAAATCCGAGATGACGTCGAGCGAGAGAATCCCCGTGATCGATCCGGCGGCATCGACCACCGGCGCGTAATGGGTCTGGGACTGCAGCAGATCGGAGAGGGCGTCGCGGAGCACCTCGTCGCGATCGAGCACGGGCCGCGCCGAGATGTCGGGCTGCGACGGGACCCGCTCGGCCTCGAGATCGCGCGTCGAAAGCCAGCCGAGCGGCTTGCGGTCGGAGTCGACGAGGACCGCCCAGGGAACCTCGGCGCTCTCGAGCTTCGCCCTGACGTCGGCGGTGTCCTGGCCGACGAACGCGAGTGGCGCATCCCAGAGATCGACGTCGGACACTCGCATCAGTGCCAGTCTCTTCAGCGCCCGGTCGGCCCCGACGAAGTCCTCGACGAAGTCGTCGGCGGGGTCCATCAGGAGCTCGGCCGGCGTGGCGTACTGGGCGAGATGGCCGCCCTCCCGCATGATCGCGATCCGGTCGCCCATCTTGATCGCCTCGTCGATGTCGTGGGTGACGAAGAGGATCGTCTTGCGGATCTCGGCCTGTAGGCGGAGGAATTCGTTCTGCAGGCGCTCCCGGTTGATCGGGTCGATTGCCCCGAACGGCTCGTCCATCAGCATCACCGGGGGGTCGGCCGCCAGCGCCCGGGCAACCCCGACGCGTTGCTGCTGGCCACCCGACAGCTGCGACGGGTAGCGGTCGGCGACGTCGGCGGGAAGCGAGATCAGCTCGAGCAGCTCGGCGACGCGCTTCGCGGTCCGCTGCTTGTCCCAGCCGAGCAGGCCGGGGACGGTGGCGATGTTCTGACCGATTGTGCGATGCGGGAACAGGCCGATCTGCTGGATCACGTAGCCGATCTCGCGACGGAGCTGGGCCGGGGTACGGCTGCGAACCGACGTGCCGCCGATCTCGATGTCCCCGTCGGTGATCTCCACCGTCCGGTTGACCATCCGCATCGCCGTCGTCTTCCCGCAGCCCGACGGCCCGACCAGCACGCAGATCTCCCCGGCCGCGACCTCGAGGCTGAGTCCCTCGACCGCGGGCGTATCGGCCCCCGCGTAGCGCTTGGTCACGTCTCGGAAGACGACCGACGCGCCGTCCTGCCCGATCCCCTCCGCCCCGCTCTCGGAAACGTCCTGCCCGCTCACCGTGCCGCGACTCTATAGAGGGCGCGCGAGGCTGAGCGCGTAGAGGTCGTCCGGATCGGTCCACCACTCGACCAGCTCGAGACCGGCATCGGCGTAGCTCGACTCGATCCGCTCGCGGGTGAACTTCGTCGAGATCTCCGTCCGCATCTCCTCGTTGCGGGAGAAGTGGGCGCGCATGTCCAGCTCGCGGAGATCGACGAACTGCTCCGAGAGGGCCCGGAGCCGGATGTCGATCCACTCGTTGTCGTCGTCCCAGAAGGCGACGTGCTCGAAGGCCTCGAGGTCGAAGTTGGCGTCGAGCTCGCGGTTGAGGACGTTGAGGACGTTCTTGTTGAAATCCGACGTGACGCCGGCCGAGTCGTTGTAGGCGGCCTCCAGCGTCACCCTGTCCTTGACCAGGTCGGTTCCGAGCAGGAACCGGTCCTCCGGGTACATCAGCGTCGCAATCCGGGCCAGGAACGATCTCCTCGGACCGGGACGGAAGTTTCCGATCGTGCCGCCCAGGAACGCGAAGAGGGCGCCCTTCGGGCGGGGGATCCGCTCCAGGTGGGTCTCGTAGTCGCAGACGATGCCCTCGACCGGCAGACCCGGGTACTCCTCGACGAGCTCGGCGGCCACGCGGCGGGTGATCCCCTCGGAGATGTCGACGGGGACGAACTTTTCGAGCGTTCCCGCGGCCTGCATCGCGTCGAGCAGCACCCTGCTCTTCGTCGCCGCCCCGGAGCCGAGCTCGATCAGCGTCCGCGGCGTCGCCGCGGCGACGATCCCGCCGGCGTGGGCGTCGAGGATCTGCCGCTCGCAGCGGGTCGGGTAGTACTCCGGCTGCTCGGTGATCAGCTCGAAGAGCTCCGATCCGCGCTCGTCGTAGAAGTACTTCGGCGGCAGCTCCTTGAAGGGGCAGGAGAGGCCCTCGCGAACGACCTCCGCCATGCCCGCGAGAGCGCCTCCGTCGGGGAGGTCCACCTCGATCTCGATCGCCGCTTCGTCAGTCACCTAAACGCCTCCCGCGCAGCGCAGGCCCGAGAAGATCTGCCGGCGCTCGGGCAGGTCCCAGTTGCGGAACGAGGTGCGGATGACGTTGCGCCGCGTCGCCCACGATCCCCCTCGCAGCACCGGATACCCGCGGGCGAAGAAGACCTGCGAGTACTCGGGGTAGGGAAACGCCTCGAATCCGGGGTAGCCGGCGAACACCGAGCTGGTCCATTCCCAAACGTCACCGAGCATGGCCGATGCGTTACACGCGGATTCCGATCCGGCGGCCGGGGGCCTGGTGACGAACGAGTCGTGGTCGAGGTTCGCCGGCGCCGGATCGGAGCCCGCGGCGGCCACCTCCCACTCGAGCTCGGTCGGGAGGCGCTTGCCGGCCCAGGTCGCGAATGCGATGGCCTGGCGCTGGTCGATGTGGACGACGGGGGCGAGGGGATCGAGCTCTCTCGGCCGGCCGAACGTCGTGTTCACCCAGCCACCCTCGCCGTCACGCTCCCAGTAGAGCGGCGGCTCCGACCCGGTCTCGGCGATGAAGAGCGCGAAGTCGGCGTTGGTGACGGGGCGCCTGTCGATCCGGAACGGCGCGACCTCGACCTCGTGCCGGGGCCGCTCGTTGTCGTACGCGAACCCGGATCCGGGGGCGCCGATCTGCCGGCTGCCGCCCTCGACGACGACGGACTCGGGCCCACCGGCGGGAAGGTCCCGTCGCGCGTCGGCCTCGAGCGGGGGTTCGTAGCCGTCGATCATCTGCAGCAGCTGCAGCATCGTCTCGTTGTGCTGGTGTTCGTGGGCGATCAGCATCTCGTACGCGAACCCGTCCCGGAGCACCGGGTCCTCCGGATCGTCGAGGTCGAGGCCGTCGAGCACCTCGAGGGAGCGGGCGCGGACATCGTCCATGTAGGAGCGGAGATCCTCGCCGCGGAGGATCGGCAGATCGTTGCGCTCCGAGCGAGGGTTCTCGATCGCGTCGTAGAGCCGCCCGAGTTCACCGTCGAGCGGCTCGCGGCCGCCCGCGGTCTGGACGAGCCAGAGCTCCTCGAAGTTGGCGATGTGGCCGAGATCCCACGCCAGCGGGCTCAGCAACGGCGAATAGACGGTGTTCAGCTGCTCGTCGCTGAGCTGTTCGACGAGGAGGAGGGTTCGAGCCCGCGCTTCGGACAGCCGCTCCGCGATCACCTCCCTATCGGTTGCATTCGCCGGCGCCGGAATAGGGCCAGCCTACCCACCGGGATCGACCGGCAATCGCGGACCTCGCAAGCGTCAGGTACCGGTCGATTCGGGATCCCTCCAAACCTCCTTCTCCCAGGGCGGCGCGACCGCGAAGTCCGGTGTCGGCGAGGCCGCGATCGGCTCGGCGGGAACGAGGACGAGATCCTCGCGGTGGACGGCCCGGACGTCTCCCAGAGCCGGTTGCGTCGCGCCCGCATGACTGCCGGCTGTCACGTGGAGCGCCCGCGTGCCCGGCTCCCAGGCGGAGCGAGGTGACCAGCCCGTGTCGCTGCCGATGCTGCCGATCCCACCCTCACGCCCGTTGTAGCCGTGATGGGAACTCGCCCGGGAGAGGGTGGATCCGCGGCCGTCGAGGCGCGTCTGGAACGACTCCCAATCGTCGAGGTGATACCCGCCCAGGCGACCCAGTCCATGCGTCAGGCTGTCCGGGTAGTAGAGCCAGTACTGCAGGTAGACATGCCCCGCCCGGGAGCCTCCGCAATCGGCATCGCCGGCGATCGGCGAGGGACCGCGTGCGGTGGGCGAGCGACGACAATCGACGACGTGCGTGAAGGCGGTCGGCGGTAATCCCGTCTGGGTGGCGCGGATCACGCCGCGCCTGATCGTGTCGGCACAGCTGCGCGACCGGCAGTCGCGGAAGTCGACCGGCATCGAGGCGAAGTCGTCGCCCGCGAAGAAGATGTCGGGCGCATTCCGCTCCAACAGCGCCGCGATCCCTGGCCCGTAGGCCCGCTTCGAGCGCCGTCGGCCGTGCGGAAACCGCGCCGTCGCATCTCGCCGCCCCGACCGCGCACAGCAGCCGGCCGGCGATCGCCCGCACGAGCTCGCCCCCCGGCAGCCGCGGCCCGGCCGCGACGGCGACGGCGCCGAGCAGGAGCGCGACGAGCAGGACCACGCCCACGTACTCGGCTGTCGCCTGACCGCGCTGGGTCTCGCCCATCTCGATTTGCAGCGGCATGGCTCGACGCTAGGCCGCGCATGCATACCCGTGGCGCCGTCTTCGTGAAAAAAGTCGTTAGGGTCGCAAACCAATGAGCGAACCGATCGATCGACCGCGCCGGGCGCCGGCGCCGCTGCCCGGGCAGAAGCCGAAGCCAGAGCGCAGCTGGCGCTTCTACGCGGGAATCGTCGTCGCGATCGTCGCGATCGTCTTCATCTTCCAGAACTCCCAGTCGGTGAACGTGGACTTCATCTTCGCGACGGCCTCGACGCCGCTGTTCTTCGTCCTCATCATCACCTTCGCGCTCGGCGCCCTGACCGGCTGGCTGCTCCCGCACGTCCGCCGCGGACGCAAGCGTGAGAAGGACGACTGACGGGACCGCTGACCCGCTGACCCGCTGACCGGGGCAGCCGGAGACGCCCGTGTCAGGCGGTCAGCCGGCGAGGACGCTGGGCCGTGGCAGCCCGGTCCGCCAGATAATGGGAAGTCAGGCGACGGTCGGCCTGCGGAGTGAAGCGCGTGCCGACCATCCCGGCCGTGGCGCGGATCCGCTCGCGGCCGTGGGGCGACCAGACCCGGCCGGACCCGCCGACCGCATCTCGCGCCGGAATCATGAACCGGCGTCCCTCACCGAACCGGAACTCGCTGACCACCAGCCAGGTCGGCCTGCCCGACGGCTCCTGGAGAATCGACTCGACCCGCCCGATCATGCAGCCGTGGACGTCGTCGACCCGCCAGCCGATCCACGTCTCGACCTCGGCAAGGCTCGGAGCCCTGGGGCCTCCGAGTAACGTCGGGCTTGTCGCGCGTATTTGAGCCATGCTTTCCGAGCACGAAATCTAGGCTCGGTGGCGGCGGAACCGGCTACAGGTTCGTGATCTCGACAGCGATCTCCTGCGCCGCCTTCTTGGCGTCGTCGAAGAGCATCGCCGACTTGTCGAGGTAGAAGAGGTCGTTGTCGATGCCGGCGAACCCCGGGCTCATCGATCGCTTGATGATGATCACCTGCTGCGCCTCCCCGACCTCGATGATCGGCATGCCGGCGATCGGACTGTCCGGATCGTTCTTGGCAGCCGGGTTCGTGACGTCGTTGGCGCCGATCACGACGGCGACGTCGGTGCGCGGCATGTCGGGATTGATGTCCTCCATCTCGACGAGCTTCTCGTAGGGGACGTCGGCCTCGGCGAGCAGCACGTTCATGTGACCCGGCATCCGCCCGGCGACGGGATGGATCGCGTAGCGGACCTCGACCCCGCGCTTCTCGAGCTCGTTGGCCATCTCCTTGACGGCATGCTGCGCCTGGGCGACGGCGAGGCCGTAACCGGGAACGATCACGACGGAGTCGGCGTAGGCGAGCGAGATCGCAGCGTCCTGAGCGGTGATGGATTTGTGCGGGCGCTCCTCGCCCGAGCCGCCCCCCCCGCCCGCCGGGGCGCCGCCGAAGCCGGCGAAGAGGATGTTCGGGACGGAGCGGTTCATCGCCGTGGCCATCTCCATCGTCAGCAGCGTTCCCGAGGAGCCGACCAGGGTGCCGGCGACGATCAGCGCGACATTGTCGAGCGAGAAGCCGGCGGCCGCCGCGGAGAGCCCGGTCAGGGCGTTGAGCAGCGAGATCACGACCGGCATGTCGGCCCCGCCGATCGGCAGGACGACGAGGTTGCCGAGCAGGGCGGCAGCGATCAGGATCGCGATGAACAGGCCCTGCGATGGATTGCTGTTGTGGTCGATGCCGAGCGCGATACAGCCGGCGACGATGCCGACCAGAAGCACCACGTTGATGATCTGCTGACCCGGGAGCGAGAGCGGCTTGGTCGGGATCAGGTCCTGCAGCTTCGCGAAGGCGATGTTCGAACCCCAGAACGAGATCGACCCGATCACGGCCGAGAAGAGGATCGGGATGAACTCCGCGAGTGGGAAGTCGCCACCTGCGCCGTGGCGGAACTCCGACCAGGCGATCAGGGCGACGGCGCCGCCGCCGACGCCGTTGTAGAGGGCCACCATCTGCGGCATCTCGGTCATCTGGACGCGCAGCGAAGCGACCATTCCGATCGCGCCACCGACGAGCAGGCCACCGAAGATCACGCCCCAGTTGCCGATCCCGTCGAGGAGCAGGGTCGTGACGACCGCGATCAGCATGCCGACGGCGGCGATCATGTTGCCCCGCTTGGCGGTGGTCGGGTGCGTGCCCTGCTTGATGCCGATGATGAACAGCGAGAAGGCGAGGACGTAGAGCAGCGTGGCGGCGTCGCCGCCCGGCTCGAAGACTGCGGTCAGGGTCGGCATCGGTGCTTCAGCTCCCGGATCCCTGGTCGTCCCGCTTGGGCGGCTTCTTACGGCTGAACATGCCGAGCATCCGGTCGGTGACCATGAAGCCACCGACGATGTTGATCGCGCCGAACGCGATCGCGATGAACGCGAGCGTCAGCTCCAGACCCCCGTCCGCGTACCCGGCGACGATCAGGCCGCCGAGCATGACGATGCCGTGGATCGCGTTCGTCTGCGACATCAGCGGCGTGTGAAGCGTCGCCGGGACCTTCGAGATCACCTCGAAGCCGACGAAAGCGGCCAGTACGAAAATCGTGAACTCGATTACGAGGTCCATGTCCGGCTCAGGATCCCTCCACCACGCCCTTGGCGCGCTCGTTCTTGATCTCGCCACCGTGAGTCAGGCAGGCTCCGGCCACCACCTCGTCGTCGAATGCGAGGTCGAGCTCTCCCTCCTCGGTCGTGATGAGGCCGATGAAATTCTCGAGGTTCTTGGCGTACAGCTGCGAGGCGTGAGCCGGCATGTCGCTGGGGAGGTTGGCCGGAGCGATCACCTTGACGCCGTTCTCGACGACGGTTCTTCCAGCCTCCGTGAGCTCGCAGTTGCCGCCGCTCTCGCCGGCCAGATCGACGATCACCGAGCCGGGAGCCATGTTGCGGACCCCCTCGGCGGTGATCAACGTCGGAGCGGGTCGGCCCGGGATCAGCGCGGTGGTGATGATCACGTCCTGGCGGCCGGCGTTCTCGGCGAGGGCATCGCGGACCTGCGCGTTCTCCTCGTCGGTCAGCGGCCGCGCGTAGCCACCCTCGTCCTCCGCGTCGGGAATGAAGTCCAGCTCGAGCGGGCGTCCGCCCAAGGACTTGATCTGCTCCCAGGCGGCGCGACGAATGTCGAAGCCGCTGACGACGGCGCCGAGACGCTTGGCCGTGGCGATCGCCTGCAGGCCCGCAACGCCGGCTCCCAGCACCATCACGCGGGCCGGGGAGACCGTGCCCGCGGCCGTGGTCATCATCGGGAAGAAGCGCCCGGCCTCACGGGCGGCGAGCAGCGCCGCGGCGTAGCCGGCGACGTTCGCCTGCGAGGAGAGAGCATCCATCGCCTGGGCGCGAGTGATCCGCGGAATCGCCTCGACCGCGAAGGAGGTGACACCGCCGGAGGCGAGGGCCCTGGTCGTGTCGGTCGCGGTCAGCGGGGCGAGAAAGCCGATCAGCACCTTGCCTGATCCGATCCGCCCGATCTCCTCGACCGTCGGTTGCGCGACCCGGAGGACGATGTCGGCCCCCCAGGCCTCGCCGATCTCGGCCCCGGCCTCGGTGTACTGGTCGTCGGGGTGGCCGGCGGCCACGCCCGCGCCGGACTCGATCACGACGTCGAGGCCCTTGCCGACGAGCGACTTGACCGTGTCGGGGATCAGCGCAACTCGCCGCTCCCCCTCTAGAGACTCTTTCGGGACGCCTAACCGCATGGACGGGCGGGGAATGTATACAAGCCCCGCCCCACCATGCGTCCGGGGGGTGCGGCGGCCCGCCTGACGCGCGTCCCCCAGCGGCGCTAGCTTGCCGGATGTGACCGTGCCCGGAGACACGCCCCGTCCGCAGACGGCCCCGGAGCTGAAGGCCCAGATCGAGATGGAGAGGCTCGGCCTGCCGATGCTCGTCTACCGCGACGCCGAGGACGAGCAGGTTATCCGCATCGTCGAGGGGGGCCGCGGCGAGATCTGGATCGGCCGCAGTCCCTCGGCCGACATCTCCCTCGCCGCCGACGGTGAGGTGTCGAAGCTTCATTCCCAGGTCGAGTTCGTCGGCGCCGACTGCACGCTCGTCGACGATGGCCTCTCCACGAACGGCTCGTTCGTCAACGAGGAGCGCGTCAGCGGCCGGCGGATGCTGCGGGACGGGGACGTGATTCGCGTCGGCAGGACGAGGATCCAGTTCCGCGCTCCGGTCGCGGCCGGCGGGGATTCGACGGTGATCTCGAGCGATCTGGCCGGCGCCGCCGGAGTCTCCCCCGCGCAGCGCCGCGTGCTCGTCGCGCTCTGCCGGCCGTTCAAGGACGGGGCCGCGTTCGCGAGCCCGGCGACGAACGCGCAGATCGCCGAGGAACTGCACCTCAGCGTCGATGCCGTCAAGACACACC
Source organism: uncultured Solirubrobacterales bacterium (assembly GCA_963798165.1). Lineage (GTDB taxonomy): Bacteria > Actinomycetota > Thermoleophilia > Solirubrobacterales > 70-9 > RHKX01. The sequence continues at coordinate 110,363 of CAWCSE010000009.1, forward strand.
TGCGGGCGCTGTTCGAGAAGTTCGACCTCGCCGATGCCCCGCAGAGCCGCAAGCGGGTCGACCTGGTCCAACGCGCGATGCAGACGGGCCTGATCTCCGAGCGCGACCTGTAGACCGCTTCACCGCGGGGTGATCGGGGCCACCCCCGGCGGGAACGCCGTCCCGCCCGGGGGCTCCTGTCCGGAAGGCCCGTCAGCGGCGATCTTGGGTACACCGCAGCGCGGGAGGAAGCGCCGCGGCAACCACACCCAAGGAGATCAACAATGTTCAAGAACGCAAAGACCATCGCCGCGCTCGCCGTCGCCACCGTCGCCATGATCGGCGGACCGGCCACCGCATCGGCGGCGACCAGCTTCGGCGCCGACGTCGAGCCGGACGTCCAGCCGTCGAACGCAGGGACCCCGCACAAGTGCAACGGGTTCGAGGGGAAGACATGCACGTGGGTGCTCAACGACGCCTACGGAAACCCCGGTCACGAGAAGGCCCCCAAGAGCGGCAAGCTGAAGCAGATCAAGCTGATCGCCGGCGCCCCCGGCAGCTTCAAGCTACAGCTGGTCAAGGTCAACAAGAACCAGAAGGCCAAGGTCGTCACCCAGGGTCCCCGGATCCACTACCAGGGTCAGGACAACCCGAACTCGAACACCTACAAGGTCGAGAAGTTCAGCGTCCACGTCCCGGTCCACAAGGGCGAGCAGCTCGCCATCAAGACCAAGCGGACCAGCACCCTGCGCTGCAGCTCAGGCGGCGACAACACGTTGCTCTACAACCCGGCGCTGAAGGTCGGCAACACCCTTCAGGGCCTCGGCTCCGACGACGGCTGCTGGATGCTCATCGAGGGCGTCATCAAGTAGCCCGCTCCCCGGACGCCCTCAGTGAGGGACTGAGAGATACGAAGGCGAGGCCCCGCTCCGGCGGGGTCTCGTCGTTGTGGGAGCGAAACTGCGCTGAGGGCGGACTATCCGCCCTGAGAGCAGTTTGACCCGCCGTCAGCCGGTGGGGTCGATCCGGACCACCGAGTTTCCGTTCTTCCCCGTCGTCACCCAGACTTCGCCATCGCCGACCGCGACGCCCTCGGGGGATCCCCCGACCTCGATGCTCTGGACCGAGTTTCCGTCGGCCGGGTCGATCACGTTGACGGGGCCGTCGCCGTTTGCGACCCAGACCCGCCCGAACCCGTAGGCGAGCAGACGCGGCTGGCCGCCGACATCGATCGTGTCCAATTTGTCGCCGCTCTTGCTGAGTTGGAGCACGTTTCCGGACAGAGTGTTGGCGACCCAGACCGAGCCGCCGCCGAGCGCCACGCCCTTCGGGTCCTCGCCGAGCTCGACCGACCGCTGATCGGAGGGCTTGCCGGGGCTGAAGGAGAAGAGCTTCGAGCCGCCGCGATCGACCACCCAGACCCTGCCACCTCCCGAGGTGAGCTCGGTCGGCTCGCTCGAATTCTCGATCGACACCGGCGTGACCGATTGGCTGCCAGGGTCGATGAATGACGTCTGCTGTGCCGCGGGCTGGGCGACCCAGATCGACTTGCCGTCGCCGGCCACGCCGTACGGATCCGATCCGACATCGATCGTCGTCGGCGCCCCGCCATTCAGCGGCGCCCTGACCACCGCTTGGGCGCTCGGCACCGTGACCCAGGCCTCTCCGTCGACGATCGCTACCTCCTGTCCGGGCCCGGGAAGGTCGACGGGTTCGCTGGCCTTGTGGTTCTTCTCGTCGATGAATGTGACCGTCTGCCCTGCACGGCTGGCGACCGCGACGGTCCCGTTTCCGGCCGCGATCCCCACCGGCAGATCGGGCACGCTGATCGGGTCTCCGACCACCTTCGGGTCGGCCGCGGTCGGTCCCCCCGCGCCATCGCCGTCTCCCCCTCCTCCGCCCAGGACGACGACGCCGGCCACGATCACGGCAGCGATTGCGGCCAGGGCCAGGCCGATGCGACCCCAGCGCGGGCCCCCTCCGGAGCTGCGCGGCTGCGGAACGGACGGTCCGCCGGCCGGCGGCTCGCTCGCGGGCGGCTCGGCCGGTGGCTCATCGGCCTCCAGGGCCTGCGTCGGGGGAGCGTTCTCGGCAGTGCTCTCGGCCGTCACGGCGAACGGCTCGGTCGCCGCCGGCTCGGGCGTCGCGGCGGGTGCGGGCTCGGACTCAGGCGCCACATCGGACTCCACCGTGTCCGAGATCGGCACGACGACGGGCGGCGCCTCGGGTTCCTCGGTCTCGGGAGCGGCCTTGCCGGTCGCGACGCTGCGCTCCGCCGAGCGAATCTGGCCCCCCTCGGCGGCGGCAGCCGCGGCGCGGGCGAGATCGCCGGCGGACGGGTAGCGGTCGCCGGGCTCCTTGGCGAGGGCGCGGGATATGACCTCGTCGAGCGACCCACCGCTCCCGCCGTCACCGGGGAGCCATGGCGGCTCGTCCTGGAGATGGGCGTAGATCTTCGCGACGTTCTCCTCGCGATCGGCGAACGGCGCCTTGCCCGCCATCGCCTCGTACATCACGCAGCCGAGCGCGTAGACGTCGGTACGTGCGTCGACCCGGTCGCCGCGGATCTGCTCGGGCGCGACGTAGTCGAGCGTCCCGACGAAGGCGCCGGTCCGGGTCAGGGCCCCTGCCTCGGTGGCCTGGTCGAAACGCTTGGCGAGCCCGAAATCGGTCAGGTACGCGCGGTCGCCGGAGTCGCGCTCGACGAGGATGTTCCCCGGCTTGATGTCACGGTGGACCAGGCCGCGGGAGTGGGCCACATCGAGGGCCGAGGCGACCTGACCGACGATCCCGATCGCCCGGTCCGCGGGCAGGGTGCCGTCGGCGATCAGCATCTTCCGCAGGTCGGGGCCGTCGACGAGGTCCATCGTCACGAAGAGGAGGCCGTCCTCCTCGCCCGCATGGTGGATCGGGACTACGTTGGGGTGCCGCAGGGAGACGGCGATCCGGGACTCCGAGCGGAACCGCTCGCGGAACGCATCGTCGGCGGCCAGATCCGCGGAGATCACCTTCAGGGCCACGACGTGGTCGAGGGCGATATGGGTGGCGCGATAGACGGTTCCCATCCCGCCGCGGCCGGCGATCCCCTCGATCCGGTGCCCGGCGAAAGTGGTTCCCGGATTCAGGTCCGGCATGGAATGGTTATACCTCCGCCGCGCTCGCCGCGACCGGATTGGCCGCTCAGGAAGTCGTCGACGTTCCGACGATCGCGGCGAGCCGCTCAATCGTGTGGGTCCGCTGAGCGGCGTCGAGGTGAACCGGCGAGCAGATCAACCGGTCGATGCCGACGCTGGTGAAGCGCTCGATCCGCTCGGTCACCTCCGCCTCGGTACCGATCAGCGACGTCGCATCGCAGAGCTCATCCGGAATGGCCTTGAAAGCCTCGTCGCGCTTGCCGTCGAGGAACAGCGACTGCACCTCGAGGGCCTCCTTCTCGAAGCCGAACCGGCAGGCGAGATCGACGTAGAAGTTCGTCTCGCGGCTGCCCATGCCGCCGAGGTACAGCAGGAGCCCCGTCCTGACGACGTTTCTCGCCACCTCGACGTCGCCGTCGATCGCGACCTGGATCGAGGGGCTGACCTCGAGGTCGGATCGCTCCCGGCCGCCCTTCGCAAAACCGGCCTCGAGGTGCTCCCCCCAGGTCTCCTCGAAGGCATCGGGGCTGAAGAAGATCGGGATCCAGCCATCGCAGATCTCGGCGGCCATCTCGACCGACTTGCGCCCGATCGCACCGACGAAGACCGGGATCTCGTTGCGCAGCGGATGGAAGTTGAGCTTCAGCGCCTTGCCCTGGCCCGTCCCGCCGGGCATCGGCAACTGGTAGTGCGTGCCCTGATGATCGAGCGGCCCGCTGCGAGCGACGATCTCGCGGACGACCTCGATGTACTCCCGGGTACGGCCCCAGGGCTTGGCGTACGGGACGCCGTACCAGCCCTCCGAGACCTGCGGCCCGGACGGGCCGAAGCCGAACATGAAGCGCCCGCCCGAGAGCTGATCGATCGTGGCGCCGGCCATCGCGGCGGCGGCGGGCGGGCGGGCTGGAACCTGCATGATCGCGGCGCCGAGCTTGATCGTCTCGGTCTGGGCGGCGAGCCATCCGAGGACGGAGACGACGTCGGAGCCGTAGCTCTCCGCGACCCAGACCGATTCGAAGCCGTTCGCCTCGGCCAGCTTGACGAGTTCGACCGCCTCCTGACCCTGCGGTCCGATACCCCAATAACCCAGATTGATGCCTAGCTTCGGTGCCATCGGCGGGAGCCTAATCGGATTTCGGGCCTTCCGTATTTCCGTACCATCGAGACGTACACCGGAACGGTGAGAGGAGACACCGATGGCCGACTACTCAATCGCCACGCGGGCCGAGGCGACCGACTACATGGCCGAATATGAGGGCTTCGGCGAGATGCGCTCGTACACGGGACCGATCGCAGCGGAGCAGGTTGCGTTCACCTGGCGGCTGATGCCGCCCGGGACCGGCGGCAGGGGCAGCTATGGGCATCGCCACCTGACCCAGGAGGAGATCTACTTCGTCTCGGCCGGGACCGTGACCTTCAAGATCGGCGACGACGTCTTCGAGGCCGGCCCCGGGACCGCGGTCCGGATCGCGCCGCAGGCGTTCCGCTCGATCCACAACGACACCACCGAGCAGGCCGAGGTCGTGCTCTGTTCGATCCGGGTCGACGACCTGCAGGACGAGGTCGAGACCGAGGACGACTTCTGGCCGTGATCGCCCGGCCGGCCGAGGACCCGGCTTTCTGACCGCTGCCATGAACCGGCCTGCTTCATCCTGTAGGCAATGGCGGCGCCGGAGGCGACAACCGAAGTACGAGGGCTGAGCGACGCCGAGGCGGCCGAACGGCACCGGCGTCTCGGTCCGGTCGAGGAGGATTCGAGCCGCTCACTGCGCTCGATCGTGCTCGCGAACTCGCTGACCCTCTTCAACGCGATCATCCTCGGGTTCTTCATCCTCGTCCTCAGCCAGGGGCTTTGGGCGGATGCCCTGTTCGGCGTGATCGCGATCGTCAACTCGGCGATCGGCATCCGCCAGGAGATGAAGGCGAAGGAGACCCTCGACAACCTCGCGCTCCTCGTCGCGCCCCAGGCCGAGGTGATCCGCGACGGCCGCCGGATCGAGCTGCGGGCCGACGAGTTGGTCCCGGGCGATGTCGTCCGGGTCGAGCCCGGGGACCAGCTAATCGCCGACGGGCCGGTGATCTCGTCCCGGGGCCTCACGGTCGACGAATCGCTGCTGACGGGCGAGGCCGACGGGATCCACAAAGGACCGGGCGATCGGATGCTCTCGGGCGCGTTCTGCACATCGGGCTCCGGCTACTACGAGATCGACGCCGTACGCGAGGACTCCTACGCGGAGAGGGTCGCCGGCGAGGCGAAGGAGTTCCGGCACCCCCCCTCGCCCCTGCAGACCGAGGTCGACCAGATCCTCAAGGCGACGACGATCATCATGGTCCCCCTCGCGGCTCTGATGTTCGCGGGCTTCCTGGTCCGCGGCGTCGACTTCACCGAGGCGGCCCAGACCGCCACCGCGGGCCTGATCACGCTGATTCCCGAGGGGCTGGTGCTGCTGATGAGCGTCACGCTCGCCGTGGCGGCGGTGCGCCTGGCCAGGATGGACACCCTCGTCCAGCAGATGAGCGCGACCGAATCGCTTGCCGCGGTGGACACGATCTGCGTCGACAAGACCGGGACGCTCACCGACGGGACGCTGAAGCTGATCGACGTGGTCAGCGCCGACCCCTCGGGGGCGGAGAGCGCCGAGCGGGCGCTGGGGCGCTTTGCGGCCTCGGCCGGGGAGCGCAACCGGACGCTGGAGACGATCGCGGAAGCGTTCCCCGAGCACGCGGCATCGGTCGCCGCCGAGGTCCCCTTCTCCTCCCGCTGGAAGTGGAGCGGGCTGACGTTGAACGGCGAGGGGCCGCCCCGCAGCTACGTCGTGGGAGCGCCCGACGTGCTCGTCGACTCGGGCGCCCTGACCCTCCCCCGGGATCTGCAGGGAAGGCTCGAGGCCGAGGCCGGCGAGGGCCGTCGCGTGATCGCGTTCGGTGAGGCCCCCGGCGGGCTTCCGGCGGACCCCGCCGCCCAGCCGCCGCCCCCACTACAGCCGGTTGCACTGGTGGTGCTCGAGGAGACGCTGCGGCCGGATGCCGCCGAGACGATCGCGTTCATGCGTGAGCAGGAGGTCGATCTGAAGCTGATCTCCGGCGACGCCAGCCAGACGGTGACCGCGGTCGCGGGCACCCTCGGCATCGATGCGGCGGCGGGCGTCGTCGAGGGTCCGGACCTGCCGACCGATCCGGCCGAGTTGGCGCGGGTCGCCGAGGAGAACACGATCTTCTGCAGGATCACCCCCGAGCAGAAGAAGGCGCTGGTCGGGGCACTCTCGGACTCAGGAAGATTCACCGCCATGATCGGCGACGGTGTCAACGACGTTCCTGCGCTCAAACAGGCACGGCTCGCCGTGGCCATGGGTTCGGGCAGCCAGATCACGAAGGGGATCGCCGACATCGTCCTCCTTCGCGACCAGTTCTCGATGCTGCCCCGCGCCGTCGCCGAGGGCCGGCGGATCGCCCGCAACATCCACCGGCTCGGGCGCCTCTATCTGACCAAGACCGTCTACGCGGGCTTTCTGATCGTCGCGGCGTCGCTGATCGGGTTCACCTTCCCGTTCCTTCCCCGGCAGCTCACCGTGGCCGCGATGCTGACGATCGGCATTCCCTCCTTCGTGCTGGCCCTGGCCCCGAGCGAGGGCCCGCTCTACCGGGGCCGGCTTCTGCGAGCGCTGGCAGCCTTCGCCGTTCCGGCCGGGATCGGCATCGGCGTCGGATCGCTTCTCTCCTTCGGGCTCGTCGATGGCATCTTCGGCGGGTCGCTGAACGACGGGCGCACCGCCGCCACCACGACCCTGATCGTCCTCGGTCTCGCCTTCATCCTGCTGCTGGAACGCGGGCCGGGCCGGGACCACATCGCCATCCAGGGATACATGCTCGCGATGGTCTCGCTGCTCGGCGGCCTGCTCGCCGCCATCCTCGCCATCGAGCCGCTACGGCAGTTCTTCGAGCTCGAGTTGCTCTCGGCCGGGCAATGGTTCGTCTGCATGATCTCGGTGGCCGTCGGCCTGCTGGTGGCGAGCGCGCTCTGGCGCCTCCCCTTCATCCAGCGGCTCGAGATGCCCGCCGCCGACGTCGTCGAGCTGACCCCCGACGGCGACCTCCTGCCGGAGGCGACCCACGGTTCGCGGCCCACCGAGCGACGGAGCCGGCCCGCGGCCGACGACCCGAGCGAAGATCCGACGGAGATCCTCTGATGGCGGACCATCGACGGACCAAGATCGTCGCGACCGTCGGGCCTGCCTCGCGATCGCCGAAGCTGCTCGAGCGACTGATTTCCGCGGGGGCCGACGTCTTCAGGCTCAACTTCTCCCACGGGGACGAGGAGAGCCACGCAGAGAACATCGAGCGGATCCGGGCGGCGGGTGAGCTGATGGGCAAGTGGGTCGGGATCCTCGGCGACCTGCCCGGTCCGAAGTTGCGTCTCGACGAGGTCGAGGGAGGCTTCGTGGAGATCGAGGTGGGACGTGAGTTGACGCTGACGACGGCGGAGCGGACGATCGGATCACGCGACCTGCTGCCGGTCGGCTGGGACGGGCTGACGAACGCGGTTCACGAGGGTGACCCGATCTACCTGGCCGACGGGCGCGTCCGCCTGCGGGCGCTCGAGATCGAGGGTGAGGAGATCCGCTGCGCCGTCGAGGCCGGCGGCCGGGTTGCCTCCCACCAGGGCGTCAACCTCCCCGGCAGCAGCGACGGGATGCCCGCCGCCGGCGCCGCCGACCTGGGCTGGGTCGACTTCTCCGTCGATCACGAGGTCGACCTCCTCGCCGTCTCGTTCGTCCGCTCCCCGGCCGACCTCGAGCCCGTGCAGGAGCGCCTCGAGGAGCGGCACTCCGACATTCCCCTGATCGCGAAGATCGAGAAGCCGCAGGCCGCCGAGCAGGCCGAGGCGATCGTCTCGGCGGCGACGAGCGGGATCATGGTCGCCCGCGGCGACCTCGGCATCGAGCTGCCGATCGAGGATGTCCCGAGGACCCAGAAGCGACTGATCCGGCTCGCCGGAGCGCAGTCGAAGCCGGTCATAACGGCCACGCAGATGCTCGCCTCCATGGTGACCAGTGACCGGCCGACGAGGGCCGAGGTGACCGACGTCGCCAACGCGATCTACGACGGCACCGATGCCGTCATGCTCTCCGAGGAGACGGCGATCGGCGACCACCCCGTCGAGGCCGTTGCGACGATGGATCGCGTCGCCCGCGCCACCGAGGGCGACCTGCCCTACGGCGACTGGCTCATCAACCGGGTCGAGATCGGCGGCGACGACGTCTCGACCGCCGTCGCCCAGGGAGCCGTGGGCTCGACCTACCGGCTCGGCCTCGCCGCGATCGTCGTGCCCACCCTCAGCGGTCGCACCGCGAGGATCGTCTCGGCGCTGCGACCCGAGGTGCCGATCCTGGCGATCTCACCCCGCCCGGAGACCGTGCGACGCCTGAACCTGCTCTTCGGCGTCCGCTGCGCCCTCCACGACCACTGGCCCGACCTGCGCGACCTGCTCACCGATTGCGCTGCGATCGCCCGCCGCGAAGGAGTCGCCAAGCCCGGCGAGCTGATCGCCGTCACGGCCGGCCTCCCGGACCAGGAACTTGGCACGAACCTGTTCGAGATCCACCGCGTCCCCGGGTAGATGACTCCGAGCAGATGCTCCGCTTCGCGTCCGGTCTCGTCGGCCTGCACGGTGTTGCCGCTTGGATGACTCCGAGCAGATGCTCCGCTTCGCGTCCGCTCTGCTGCGCGGTGTTACCGCTCGGCAGGGGCGTCTTAGATGACTCCGAGCAGATGCTCCGCTTCGCGTCCGCTCTGCTCGGGCTGCGCGGTGTTACCGCTCGGCAGGGGCGTCAGTTGAATGGTGGGGTGGGTGACTCTCGGGGCGGACTATCCGCCCTCAGAGCAGTCTCGATCCTGAGCGCCCCTCGGCAGGCGGGTGAACGGTGGCCCAACCGCCCAATCCTCCCCCTCCCAGCCCAAACCGACTCTCGCCGGCCGGCGAGTCCCTCGGCAGGCCACGCCCGCCGCCGACCCCCACGCCGCTCAGCCCCGCGGGTGAGAGTCGGTCCGTTTCACCCAGTCATCGAGCAGCGGGTGCTCGTCGGCCCGGAGGAGCTCGGCGAGGATCGCGTGAAACGGCTCCTCGTCAGCGGGGTCAGGATCGATCACGGCGTACTTGAGGAACGGGAAGACGCAGACGTCGACGACACCGAGGTCGTCCCCACCGAAGTAGGGCCGGTCGCCGAGGACGTCGACGAGCCATCGGGTCCACAGTCGTGAGCGGGATCGGAGAGCGTCGGCATCGGGCGGGGCCGGGCCGTCGAGAGCGTTCGGCGGGCCCTTCCAGACCCGGTCGAACCAGTCCATAACGACCAGCGCCGATGCGCGCCGGTGCGCTTCGGCCGGGTACAACCGCGGCTCCGGATGGATCGCCTCCAGCCGCTCGACGATCCGCATCGATCCGCGGACCACCTCGGTCCCGAACTCGGCGATCGGGACCAGCCTCTGGCCCGACAGCTCGATCACCGCCTCCCGATCCGGCTCCTCGTGATCGACCCACTCGAGATCGACGCCCTTGTGACCGGCGGCCAGGGCGACGCGTTCCACGTTCGTCGAGAAGGGGATTCTGTGAACGCGGACCATGCGCCCCGATCAGGCCCTGAGTGCCTCAACGGTGCGCTCATCGCCGGACTCGCCGGCGGCGTCGACGGCCGCGCGCCGGCCGGCGAACATCCTGTAACCACCGACCGGAGGGTCCGCCCTCGCGTCCTCGAATCCGGCGGCGGTGAGCCTCGCGATCAGCTCATCGGCCGATACCGCTCCCCCACCCCAGAGGCGAGCCCGGAATCGGCTGGCCGCGGCGGCGACCGGGTCGGCGACCGGCACGTCGAGCGCAAGAACCAACATCCAGCCGCCGGGCCGCAGCGCGGTCATGATGTGCTCGATCCCGAGTTCGAACGCCCGTGGCGAGAGGAAGGGCTGGGGGATGATGGCCAGGTCGTAGCGCCCGACCGCACTCAGATTTTCGACGCCGTCGGCGAGAAAGCGGATGCGCTCCTCCAGGCCCGCCGAGCGGATGCGCTCACGCCCGATGCGCCGCGCCTCCGGATTGGGCTCCAGGCATTCGGCCGAGACCTCCGGATAGACCATGCAGAGCTCCGAGCTGATCACCCCGACGCCGGCACCGACGTCGAGAAAGCGAGCGCCCGGGCGCTCGAGCGCTCCGCGCAGTCCATCCAGCGAAGGGAGCACGTGCTCGGCGGAGAGGCGGAAGAGCCCGGCCGTTTCGCCCTGGGCGACGAGGACGTCGGGATCGGAATGCGACCAGCCTGAGCGGAGCTTGCCGGAGCGGGCACAGCTCAGGGCTTCGGCCGTCTGCAGATGGTCGCTGCGGATGCCCGCCCGCGTCACCCGCCCTGTCGAGCCGGCGCGGAAAGTCTCGAATTCGGGGGTCGCGACGTAGCGCTGACCACCGCGGGAGCCGCTCACCTCGACGGCGCCGAGAGCGACGAGCACGCCGAGCAGGTCATCGATGAGCTCAGGCTCGAGGTCGAGCCGGCGACTCAGTTCGGGCACGGACACGGGAGATCCCAGCTCCTTGACGATCCCTAGCTCGAAGGCCGCCGAGAGGCTCGTGTAGGCCCACATGGCCGAGCTCAGCGAGGAGATGTTGGAGAGGATGTCCGGGGCTGCCGAGATCTGATTCATGAGATTCCATGGTCGCCGAACGGCTCGTCGCGGCGACGTACTGCCTCCCTGTACCCGTCCTGGGCCGCCTCACGCTGGAACCCGTAGCCCTCCGGCGTATGCCGGGCGATCCCGTCGAAGAAGACGCTCATCATCTGGTTTCCGTACAGGCCCTGGCTCATCAGCGGGGCGTTGATGGCGAGCTTGTGCATGACCAACTGATTGACCGGCAGGCGCCCGACGCGGTCGAGCAGCGCCTCGAAGACGTCGTCGAGGCCGTCGCGAGGTGCGGCCTCGCTCGCCAGGCCCCATTCGACCGCCGTCGTCCCGTCGATGGAGTCACCCGTCAGGAGCAGCCGCCGCGCCCGCTCGAGCCCGACCCGGTGCGCCCAGAGCATCGACGTGGGCACGCCCCAGACACGCGCCGGCGGATAGCCGATCTTGGCTCGGTCCTCGGTCACGATCAGGTCCGAGCAGAGGGCCATGTCGGTACCCCCGGCGATGCAATAGCCGTGGATCTTGCAGATCACCGGCTTGTCGGAATGAAAGAGCGACATGAACCCGCGCAGATTCCGCGACATCATCTGCCAGTCGACAACCGGATCCCACGTCGCCGACGGATCGTGGTTGGCGGCGACGACGGCCGGTGAGTTCGGCGCCCCCTCGGCCCCTCCCGCACCGCTTCCGGCGGGCCGCCCGGAGCCCATCTCCTCGGCCGCGGTCAGGTCGTAGCCGCCGCAGAAGCCGGTCCCGTTCCCGGCGAGAGCGATGACGTGAACCGCAGGATCGAGATTGGCCTCCTCGACGGCGGCCACCAGCTCGGCGGGCATCTGCAGCGTGATGCCGTTCCCGCGCTCGGGCCGATCCAGGGTGATCCGGCCGACCCGTCCCTCCCGCCCGTAGTTCAGCGTCTGCGCATCGCTCATCTGGGAGTGCAACGTAATCACATGACTTACGGATCACCTAAGCACCCCCGCGTGTTGCCGCTCGGCAGGGGCGTCTTAGATGACTCCGGCGAGATCCTCCGCTTCGCGTCCGGTCTCGTCGGGCGGCGCCGAAGGTGACTTGCCGCTCGGCAGGGGCGTCGGTTGATTGGTGGGGTGGGTTACTGATCCAGCTGGTCGACCGTGCAGTCGGCGGGGGCCTTGTCGTCCCGCCAGCGGATGATCCTGGCGCCGTGGCGGATGCGGCCGGCGCTGACGTGATCGAAGCTGACCTCGATCACGAGCTCCGGGCGCAGCGAGACCCATTCGAGGTCGCGATCGGCCGCCCAGCGGCTCGGATCGGCGGAGCCGCGGTCGCCGGTTTCGTAGGGGGCGAGCGTCGTGACCAGCTCGCGCTTCTGGGCGGCCTTCAGCCCGGAGGTGTGGCCGACCACATGGAGCTCGCCGTCGCCCTCGGGACGGTTGTCGTAGAGGCCGAGCATCAGCGAGCCGACGGTCCCCTCCTCCTTGCCGGGACGCCAACCGGCCACCACGGCGTCGATCGTCCGCAGCCGCTTGATCTTGACCATGCCCTTTCGCTTCCCCGGCAGATAGGGCGCCGAGAGCTCCTTGGCGATGACTCCCTCGCCATCGGCCATCCAGGGCCCGGTCGCCTCGGCGTCGAGCGTCAGCGGGGTCAGCTCGACCGAGCCGGCGGTCCAGCCGCCGGGGCCCTCCTCCACCGCCCCCTCGAAACCCTTGACGAGGTCGACGAGCGCCGCCCGTCGCTCGCTGAACGGCCGCTCCATGAAGGTCTCCTCGTCACGGCTCAGCAGGTCGAAGACGCGGAAGATCGCCGGCGTCTCCTCGGCGAGGCGCTTGATCCGCGACTCCGCGGGGTGGATCCGGTTCTGGAGCGCGTCGAAGACCTCGACGCCCTGTTCGTCGAGGATCACGAGCTCACCGTCGATCGCGTACCGGCCCGGCGGGAAATCGAGCTCCGGGAAGTAGCGGGCGAGGGGCTTGCCACCGCGCGACTGCACGTATGTCTCGTCCTCGCCGCTGAAGACGAGCGCCCGGAAGCCATCGTACTTCGGCTCGTAGGCCCAGCCGTCGCCCACCGGCACCGTCTTGCGAGAGCCCGCCAGCTGCGGCTGCATCGGGGGGCCGGGCAGTTCGCTCACGGCGTCGTCCTCACCGTCGGCTCCTGGTCGGCCGGGATTCCGTTCAAGGCCTTCGCGACACCGACCACGTCGCCCTCGTTGTAGTAGTCGACCGCGATCAGGTTCGGGCCGAGGCCGCGTACGCGCTTACACGTCTCGGCGCGCTTCAGGAGGACGTCGCGGGAGTTGATCTTTCCCTGGAGCATGGGGTCCCGAGGAACCTTCTCGATCCAGTTGTTGAGCTGGAAGAGCGGATTGTTCGGCCCGCCCCGGTTCGGGCGGCAGCTCCGCGGACCGGTGATGTCGTGGACGCTATCGAAGGTGTAGGGGGTCTCCTGCATGAGGTCGAACGCCGACTGATACCAGGGGAACTTGCCGTCTCCGTTGTCGCGCTCGGCCATGACCAACAGCCGCTTGTCCCGCCCGATCAACTGGCCCAGAGTCGGCCACACCGCGTCGGGTTGAGGTTCGTAGGCGTAGCGCAGCAGACCCGCCTTCTGGAAGGCCTGCGCGGTCTCCTCGGGGCTGACGACGTCCTCGACGACGATCACGAGGAACTCGTCGGGATGGGTGTTCATCCAGTCGTCGATCCCGGCGAGGGCCACCGAGAGCTTGGTCGCGCCGAGCTCACAGAGGACGTGACAGAGGTACGGCTCGGCCTTTCCCTTCGGCTCCTTGCCGAATGCCAGCCGGCCGACGAGATCCTCCGCCCGCTTAACGGTCTCGGCACCGAGCTCCTTCGTGATCTCGTCCCGCGTCTTGTTCTCGCGGGCGAGGTCGGTGATCACGTCTCCGAAGTCCCGTCCCTTGTCCGAACGCGCGATTCCGTAGTGGGTGTCGATCAGCAGGCCGCGGATTCCGTCGTCGAGCTGGCGGATCATTCCGTAGCGCTGGTTGGGCAGGAACCAGCCCGGCTCGGCCGCAGCCGACATCGCATTGTGGGTCGCCGGGAACGTGACCTGGTCGACCCGCTTGTGGCAGAGCTCCGGGTAGCCGTTGCAGGCCTCGGGAGCGCCGGGAGGCCGGGCCTGGGTCCCCTTGTCCTCGCCGAGCACGAGGACAACGGCCACGATCCCCGCGATCAGCGCACCGGCCGCCGCCAGTCGCATCGGCGCGAAGCGACGGCGCAGGCCCGCACCGTCGGCGGCGGGCTGCACCGGGGCGACGATGCCGAGGATCTCGACCACGGCGACGTAGATCAGCCAGGCGCCGAGCGCCACGGCGATCAGCTCCAGGGCGAGGGCGGGGTCGGCGACCAGCACAAGCCCGACCAGCAGGATCCCGGCTCCCCGGAGAACTCCGAGGATCGGCCTGCTCGGGTGGCTGCGCGCGATCGCGACCCCCCTCGTGAACGGCGTCAGTGGATCGATCTCCTCCGCGCCGAAGCGGGCGGCCGCCGCGAGGATCAGAGCGAGGAAGCCGATCCCGATCGCCCACAACGTCAGATCACCGAGGATTGCGTCCCAGCCCGCCGCCGCGGCGTCACGGAAGAGCGGATCGGAGATCTGCGCGAGCGCGAGCGTCCGCCCGGCGATCAGGATGATCAGCGCCGCCACGCCCGCGCCCGCGACGGAGATGCCGGCCCGCTGGACGGCCACCCTCCGATCCGGCGCCACGGCGACCGATCCGGCAAGCAGGATCACGGCGAGGAACGGCAGGACCACTCCGAGGAAGTCGACCTTGCCGACCCAGTGCAGGGGCGTGACCGTGATCTTGCTGCCGAGAATCGCGGTCTTGACGTCCGTGACCTCCTTCGGCACCGACTTGCCGAGCGACGGGGCGAGGGCGTCGAGCGCCTTGGCTGCGATCACGGTGGCGTCGGTCAGATTCAGAAAGAGCGTGTTCGGCGCCCGGTTTGCGAGCTTGGCGTCGATGCTCCGCACGGCCTCGGCGAACGCCGACTTGGCGGGCGGCGTGCCCAGGGCCGAGGTGACGATGGACTCGATGAAGGGCCGCGCGTTGACCAACTCGCCGGATCCCCCGTCGACGATCCCGTCGACGATGGGCTGGGCGATCGCCAGGCGCGTCCGCTCGTCGGAGAGGGCGCTCTTGGAGCGGGCGGCGAGGCTGTCGGGATTGAAGATCTCCTGCCGCATGTAGAGCATGAAGCCGCCGATCAGGGCAACGAGCGCACCGAGGACGGCAAGGACGATCGAGGCGCCGTGGCTGCGAACTGACCTCCGGCTCTGCTCTCCCACGGAGGGGATTCAACCAGCGCAAGCGACGAACCGCGCACTACCGTGCCCGGGATGAATGGTCCGGCACCCGCGACGAGCGACATCTGCGTGGTCGGCGGCGGCATCGTCGGAATCTCCGCGGCTCGCGCCCTGCGGCTTCGGCATCCCGATTCGAGCGTCCTCGTCCTCGAGCGGGAGGACGCTCTCGCCACTCACCAGAGCGGCCACTCCAGCGGCGTCATCCACGCCGGCATCTACTACGCACCCGGATCATTGAAGGCGCGGCTCTGCGTCGAGGGGGCGCGCCGCCTCTACGAGTACTGCGAAGAGCGCGGCCTCGACGCGAAGCGGGACGGCAAGGTGATCGTCGCCACCGATCCCGGCGAGCTGCCCCGCCTGGACGAGCTGGAACGGAGGGGACTGGCCAACGGCGTCCCCGGCCTGCGCCGGATCGATCCCGGCGAGCTGGCCGAGATCGAGCCCCACGCCGCGGGCATCTCGGCGCTGCATTCCCCGGCGACCGGCGTCGTCGACTATCGCGCGGTGACGCGCGCGCTCGCAACCGACCTGGAGGCGGCGGGAGGCAGGGTCGTCACCGGCTGCGAGGTCTCGGGCCTCCGTGCCGGCGGCGAATCGGTCTCGATCGAGCACTCGCAAGGCAGGACCGAGGCTGGGCGGATCGTCCTCTGCGCCGGACCGTGGGCCGATCGGCTCGCCGTGGCGGCCGGGGCCGACCCCGACCCGCGCGTCGTCCCCTTCCGCGGCGCCTACCTCCGCCTCAGGCCGGGACGATCCGACCTCGTCAGGGCGAACATCTACCCCGTCCCCGACCCGGACCTGCCGTTCCTCGGCATGCATCTGACCCGCAGCCCGGAAGGGGAGGTACTGCTGGGGCCGACGGCACTGTTCGTCGGGGCTCGGGATGCCTACCGGCTGCGCCGCGTGGTTCCCCGCGACCTGGCGGAGAGCCTCGCGTGGCCGGGAACGCGCCGGATGATGCGGCGTTTCTGGCGGACCGGCCTCACCGAAATCCATCACGCGGTCAGCATGCGCTCGTTCGTCGAGGAGTGCCGGCGCTACGTCCCGGAGTTGCGGATCGGCGACGTCGAACGCTCGTCGCATTCCGGCGTCCGCGCCCAGGCGATCGCCCGTGACGGATCCCTGATCGACGACTTCGTCGTCTCCGAGACCGCGCATGCCGTTCACGTCCGCAACGCGCCGTCCCCGGCGGCGACGTCGTCGCTGGCGCTCGCCGATCTGATCGCCGACCGACTCGACGCGATCGCCTGATTCCCTCCGCCGGCCGCGGCCGGCAGTCGACTACGCTCGGTCGGCGGAAGCGCATACGGACCGATCTACAAAGGAGCCGTCGTGGAATCGAGCGTCGTCGAGAAGCCGGAGAGCGGCCACGCCGCCTCGTCGTTCACCAAGTCGCTGCTGCTCGGCGAGATCCACGAGGAGATGGTCTTCCCCTGGCCGCGGCCGGACGCCGAGGAGCAGATCCTCGTCCGGGAGCTGTGCGCCCGCGCCCGCGCGATCGGCGACACGATCGACCACCGCCAGGTCGAGGAGGATCGCTGGATCGGCGACGACGTGATCCGGGAGCTCGGCGCCGCCGGGCTCTGCGGCCTCTACGTCGACGAGAAGTACGGCGGCCAGGGCCTCTCGCAGACCGGCTACGCGCGCGTATTCGAGACGTTCGCCCAGATCGACGGCACCCTTTCGATCATCCTCGGCGTCCATCAATCGATCGGCTACAAGGGGATCGTCCTGTTCGGAAGCGACGAGCAGAAGGAGCGGTTCCTTCCCGATCTCGCTGCCGGCCGCAAGCTCGCCGGCTTCGCATTGACCGAGCCACTCGCCGGATCCGACGCTTACAACCTGCAGTCGCGAGCGGTGCGCCAGCCCGACGGTTCCTGGGTGCTGAACGGTGAGAAGCGCTACATCGGCAACGGCTCCAAGGGCGATGTGTTCACGACCTTCGCCCGCGCCGAGGTCGACGGCGAGGACCGCCATATCGCGCTGATCCTCGAGAAGGGCATGGAGGGGTTCGAGGTCGGGGAACGCTTCGACACCATGGGCCTGCGTGGCAACGATCTCCGGCGCCTCTACTTCCATGACGTCAGGGTGCCCCCCGAAAACGTCCTCGGCGAGCCAGGGGAGGGCTTCAGGATCGCCATGTCGGTCCTCAACAACGGCCGGATCGGCCTCGGGACCGGGACGGTCGGAGCTGCGAAGAAGCTCCTCGACCTGACGATCGACCAGACGAGGGATCGGCGCCAGTTCGATCGCTCCCTGTCGGAATTCGAATTGGTTCAGGAGAAGGTCGGCTGGATGGTCTCCTACCTTTTCGGGCTGGAGTCGATGGCCTACCTGACCTGTGGTCTCGTCGACCAGGGCGTCGAGGACTACTCGCTGGAGTCGGCCATCTGCAAGGTCGCGGGGACCGAGTTCCTCTGGTACGCCGCCAACCGGTCGCTGCAGCTCGCCGGCGGCGAGGGTTACATGAAGGACCGTCCCTGGGAGAAGATCATGCGCGACATCCGCATCTTCCCGATCTTCGAGGGTGCCAACGACGTGATGCGGGCCTTCATCGCGCTGTCGGCCATGAAGCCGGTCGGCGAGCGCCTCTCTGAGCTCGGCGAGATCGGCCTGAGCGATCCGATCCGCTCGATCGGCGTACTTGCCGACTACGCGGCCGGCCGCGTCAAGCGGGAGGTCCGGCCCGACGGCATCTCGATGGCTCACCCCGAGCTCTCCGGACATGCCGATGCCGTCGCCGACCAGGTCAAGGACCTCGCCGCAGCGGCCGAGGGACTGATCCGCAAGCACAAAAAGGATGTCACGCTCCGGCAGCTCGACCAGAAACGGCTATCGGACGCGATCTCGGACGTCTACGCGCAGGTCGCCGTGCTGAGCCGGGTGACCGCGATCTTCGCCGAGGACGGGGTCGAGCCCTCCGGCCAGGAGCGGTACATCGCCGACACGTTCTGCACGAGAGCGGCCGCCCGGGTGCACGGCCATCTCGAGCAGATCGAGCGGAACGACGACGAGCGGATGATCGCGATCGCCAAGCTGGCCTACAAGCGCGGCGAGTACGGCTACGCGCTCTTCTCCGACTGATCGAGCGGCTCGGAGGCCGGTCGGGCGCGGATCCGCCGAACTCAGCCGCTCGGCTGTTGCGCCGATCCGCCGGGCTGCACGTCGACGAGGTCGACAACGAAGATGAGCGTCGCGTTGGGGCCGATCGCGGGCGGGGAGCCCTGCGTCCCGTAGGCGAGGTCGGCCGGGATGATCAGCTCACGACGGCCGCCGACCTTCATGCCCTCGACGCCCTGGTCCCACCCGGGGATGACCTGGCCCCCTCCGAGCTGGAAGGAGAACGGGGGATCGCCGGGCTTGCCGTCGTCACCCCAGGAGGCATCGAACTCCGCGCCGGTGGAGTAATCGACGCCGACGTACTGGACGTCGACGGTGTCGCCGGTGCTGGCCGTGGCGCCGTCGCCGACGACGATGTCCTTGGTCTCGAGCGTGGTCGGTGGATCGCCTCCCGGAGCGTCGATCGTCGGCTTCGTCGAGAGATCGGCCGAGATCGAGCTCGAACCGCCGTCGCCTCCGCCGCTGCGCGCGATCAGGATCACGGCGACGAGCGCGCCGATCAGGACCAGCGCACCGATCAGGATCAGCTTCTTGGTCCGCTGCGGATCGCTCGTGGGCTCGGGCCGGGGATCGTTCTGGGAGTCGTTCACGCGCCTAGGCTATAGCCGGCGTGTCGGGGAGGTTCGCCAGCGCCGCCTCCATTTCGTCAGCCGAGAACTCGAGATCGGTCAACTCGCCGCGGTGGTAGGCGTCGTACGCGGACATGTCGAAGTGCCCGTGGCCACAGAGGTTGAAGAGGATCACCCTCTCCTCGCCCGCATCCTTGGCGGCGAGTGCCTCGTCGATCGCGACCCGGATCGCATGCGCCGGCTCGGGCGCGGGCAGAATGCCCTCGACGCCGGCGAACTGCACGGCGGCGCCGAACGCGCTCGTCTGCGCCACCGCCTGCGCCTCGACGACGCCGGCCTTGACCAGGGCGCTGACCAGCGGTGAATCGCCGTGGTAGCGGAGGCCGCCGGAGTGCAGCTCGGGGGGTACGAAGTCGTGACCGAGCGTGTACATCGGCATCAGCGGCGTCATCCCGACGGTGTCACCGAAGTCGTAGCGGTACTCGCCGCGTGTGAGCGTCGGGCAGGCCGCAGGCTCGACCGCGAGGAAACGCGTGTTCCCGCCGTCGCGAAGGTGACGGCGCAGGAACGGGAAGGCCACACCCGCGAAGTTCGAGCCACCGCCGACACAGCCGATCACGACGTCGGGGTACTCCCCCGCGAGCTCGAGTTGTTCGATGCATTCCTGGCCGATCACCGTCTGATGCAGGCAGACGTGGTTGAGCACGGAGCCGAGCGAGTAGTTCGTGTCATCCGCCCCCGCCGCGATCTCGACCGCCTCCGAGATCGCGATCCCGAGGCTCCCGGAGGGATGTCCGGCCTGCGAGCGACCCGCCTCCGTCAGCTCGGAGGGGCTGCGGTGGACCGTGGCGTCCCAGGTCTCGATCATCGCCCTTCGGTAGGGCTTCTGGTCGTAGGAGACGCCGACCATGAACACCTCGCACTCGAGGCCGAACAGCTTGCAGGCCAACGCCAGCGAGCTGCCCCACTGGCCGGCTCCGGTCTCGGTGACGAGCTTGCGAATCCCGGCCTCCCGGTTGTAATAGGCCTGCGGGATCGCCGAGTTCGGCTTGTGCGAGCCCGCCGGAGACACGCCCTCGTACTTGTAATAGATGTGCGCCGGGGTATCCAGCGCCTTCTCGAGGCGCCGCGCCCGGAACAGCGGCGTCGGTCGCCACAACGAGTAGATCTCACGAACCTCGTCCGGGATCTCGATCTCCGGCTCGCCGGAGACCTCCTGCTCGATCAGCGCCATCGGGAAGATCGGCGCCAGATCCGGTGGGCCCGCCGGCTCCATGGTCGCCGGACTGAGCGGCGGCAGGGGCTCACCGGGAAGGTCGGGCATCAGATTGACCCAGTGGGTCGGGATCCGATCCTCGGGCAACGTGTACTTCGTCTGGTCGGGCATGTTCGTCTCCTCCGTTCGTCGGTTTCCGCTCAGCCGTCGAGCAACTTGCCCAGGCCACCGGTGATCGCCTCGTCGAGGTCGCCCTCGGTCTCCTTGAGGTTCGAAAGCGACTGTTGCAGGGACATGACCAACCTCCGGTTCGAATTCGCCCGGAGCCTATTGACTCTCAGCAGTCGGCCAGAGCGTCCGCGTAGAAGCGACCGGGGTTGAGGCGGGCGATGTCGAAGGCGCCGAATCCCCCCATGGAGATGCCGCCGATGGCCACCCTGTGGGGATCGGCCCCCGTCGCCGCGACCACCTCGGGGATCACCTCGTCGACGACGTACCGCCCCCAGGCACCGCTCCCACGATCGTGCCAGCAGGAGGAGTCGCCGCCGTCGGGCAGGGCGACGATCGGCGTGCGACGGCCGAGCCCGGCGAGTCCGTCGAACACAGCGGCGACGAGGTTCGAGTCCTCGTCGTTGCCGCGGCCGCCCAGGAAGACGAGCAGCGGCGGATCGTCGTGAGCGAGGCGCTCATCTCAGGTTGTCGTCCCGGCGCCGATGCGCGCCCGGTAATGGGAGCTGAGCCGCACCCAACCGGGCCGGACGACCTTCTTCCACAGCAGCAGCATCAGCAACCCGCCGCCGACCAGGCAGACGGCGGCGATCAGCGCCGCGAGCTCGGGGTTGTGGATGGCCAGAAACGCGACGACGCCGACGACCCCGTCCTCGACGAGGCTGACGAAGATGTTGGAGGCGGGCTCGGGTGACGTGTTGACCCCGAGGCGAAGCCCCGCCTTGACGCCATGACTGGCCAGGGCGGTCAGCCCCGAGCCACCGGCGCCGATGGCCTCCTCGATCCCGTCGAGGCCATGCTCGCCCGCAAACGAGAAGCCGAGGACCGCGCCGATCAGGGGACGGATGACGGTGTGGATCGAGTCCCATGCCGAATCGAGGAAGGGAACCTTGTCGGCGAAGAACTCGACCGTGAACATCCCGGCCGCAGCGAGCAGGACCCAGTCCTGATCGAGCCCCTCCGGCACCCCTCCCACCCCCGCCCGGCCGAGCAGGCTGAGGACGAGGACGGTCGCGTAGGAGTTGATCCCCGACGTCCACCCGGTGGAGAAGATCGTGGCCGCGACGTCCACCAGCCCACCCTAAGGTCTGAGTTCGCCAGCCGAGGGTCCCCGCCAGGTTCGATCCGACGAGACTGCTGCAAACAGCAGTCTCACCCGCCCCACCAACGCAACTGACGCCCCTGCCGAGCGGTAACACCGCGCCGGCCGAGCAGAGCGGACGCGAAGCGGAGCATCTGCTCGGAGTCATCTGAGACGCCCCTGCCGAGCGGTAACACCGCGCAGGCCGAGCAGAGCGGACGCGAAGCGGAGCATCTGCTCGGAGTTATCTAAGACGCCCCTGCCGAGCGGCCAAGTCACCTGCGGCGCACCTGCGGCGCAGGCCGACGGGACCGGACGCGAAGCGGAGGATCCCGTCGGGGTTGTCTAGTTCAGGCGCTCGACGACCATCGCCTCGCCCTGGCCGCCGGCGACGCACATCGTCTCGATGCCGACGCTGTGATCGTCGGTCTCCATGACGTTGAGCAGCGTGCCCATGATCCGGGCCCCGGTCATGCCGAACGGATGGCCAAGGGCGATCGCGCCGCCGTGGGTGTTCAGCTTGTCCTCGGCGATTCCGCACTCCTCCATGATCGGGATGACCTGAGCGGCGAATGCCTCGTTGAGCTCAACGGTGTCAACGTCCTCGATCGTCATGCCGGCCCGGTCGAGGACCTTGCCGACGGCACCGATCGGGGCGACCCCCATGTATTCGGGGTTGTTGCCGGCCGTCGCGGCGGTGACGATTCGAGCGCGCGGCTTCAGGCCGAGCTCCTTGGCCTTGGTGTCGGACATGATCAGAACCGCCGCCGCGCCGTCGTTGAGCGGGCAGGAGTTGCCGGCGGTGACGCCGCCGCCGCCGAAGGCCTCCTTCAGCGATCCGAGCTTCTCGCGCATGTCACCCTCGTCCTTGCGGGGACCGTCGTCCTTGGCGACCGTGCCGTTGGGAGTCTCGACGGGAACGATCTCGCGATCGAAGAACCCGGCCTCCTGCGACTCGACGGCCAAGTGCTGCGAGCGCAGCGCGTAGTCGTCCATCTGGTCGCGGGTGACGCCGTACTTCTCGGCAACGTTGACCGCGGTGATGCCCATGTCGATGTAGACGTTCGGGTATCCCTCGTGGTCGCCGGTCAGCAACTCGTTCTTGTCGTCGGCGCCGGCGACCTCGCTGCGCTCGTTGAAGCGCGAGACGAACTCGACGCCGGCCGCGATGTAGGCGTCTCCCTCACCGTTCTTGACGGCGTTGGAGGCGTGCCGGATCGCATCCAGCGAGGAGGCGCAGTAGCGGGACACCGTCACGCCGGTCGTCTCCTCGCCGAGGTTCTCGGCGAGCAGCACCATGATCCGTGCGATGTTGAACGCCTGCAGGCCCTGCGGCATGCCGACGCCGCAGATCACATCCTCGATGAGGGCCGGATCGACGTCCGGGTTCCGCTCCAGCAGCCGGTCGATGACGAAGGCGCCGGTCTCCTCCGGGCGAAGCTGGGCGAGGGACCCCTTGAAGGCGCGACCGATCGGGGTGCGCAGGGTGTCGACGATTACTGCCTCGGGCATTGATGCTCCTTGTTGGACGAGAGTTGCTCTCGATGAGATGAACTGGGGGTGCCTGCAGAATGCTACGCATCCGCGCGATTCGCGTAACTTCCAGACGACGCGAGCCACTATTCTCGACCGCTCACGCAGATGACCGATGCAACCGACATCCAGACCGATCTGACTCCCTCCGAGGCGAGCGAGAAGGTCACCGCCGGGGCTCAGCAGATCGACGTCCGTCAGGCCTACGAGTGGGATGCCGGCCACATCGACGGGGCGACCCACATCCCGCTCGAGGAGCTGCCGGCCAGGACCCAGTCGATCGACCGCGATCGCCCGATCGTCTTCCAGTGCCGGAGCGGAAGCCGCTCCGCGTTCGCGACCCAGATCTTCCGGGCATCGGGTTTCGATGCCTTCAACCTCGCCGGTGGCCTGCAGGCATGGGTCGCGGAGAACCGGGAGATCGTCCCCGCCGACGGAACGGTGGCCGACGCGCTCCCGGACGCGAGCTGACCGGACCCGCCATGGAGGGACGACCCCCCGTGAATCAGCCACCGGGGAGCGGCGCGCCGCCCCCGCCCCCCGCGGGCACCCGGCCGCCGACGCCGCAGCAGCCCCCGGCCCAAGGCGCGCCCGCGCCCCCCGCCCAACCGGTGACTCAGGTCCATCGCCCTCCCGCGCAACCCGCGGCTGGAGCAACGGCGGCGCGCCCCGGCACTGGAGCCCAGCGGCCGGTCACGGGAGCCCAGCCCGCCACCGGCGTCAGGCAGCCGACCGAGCTGGAGGGCCTACGGGCATGGGTGGCTCAGATCGACCGCAAACTGGGCCTGCGCACCTACCTGATCCTCGCTGCGTCGCTGCTGGCGCTCGCCTGTTCGATCGTCGCGGTCGTCCTCGCGCTCGACGCCCGCGACAACGCCGCCAGCGCCGACGACATCGCCAGGGTCGAACAGGAGATAGCCGCGATCCAGGGCACGACGGCGACCGGCGCCACCGATGCCACCGCAGCCGATGCCGCCGCGCTCTCCGACCAGGTCTCGACGCTGCAGAACCAGGTTGACGACCTCTCCGCGGCCCAGGATGGGGCCGACAAGCGCATCTCGGTGATCGAGGACGACATCGACGAGTTGCGGTCCCAGATCTCCGATCTCCGGTCTTCCGGCCCGTAGCGTCCGAAAACCGCTCTAGGCTCACGGTTGTCAGGTGGTTGTGCCAGACGGCACGATCGCCGCACAACCCAGGGCGATACAGACGCCCGGAAGGAGAGGACCATGCCGGAGGGTTACTGCGTCAAGGAACGCAAGAAGGTCGAAATGAAGGACCCCGAGCAGATCACGATGAAGAACGGCCGCCCAGCGATCACGGGCACCTGCCCTGACTGCGGCACGAAGATCTTCAAGATCGGCAAGATGAGCTGATTCCCGCGACTCGCGGAGCGGGTCACGGCACGAGGGATCCCAGCTCCCCCACCCGGGGCGCAATGGGAGGTTGCCGCCAGAACGGCCGCGGCCGGTGACTGAACGCGCAATCGGTGGAACAATGCTGCGAAGCGATGTCTGGCTCGCAGAAACCCCTGGAGTTGATCCTGGCCCGGAACCTCCTGACCAGCGTCACCACCCCGGCCTTCCTGGTCGCGCGCGACGGGACGCTGCTCTTCTACAACGAGGGTGCCGGCGCGCTGATCGGCCGCCCCTTCGAGGACACGGGTCAACTCGACCTGCTCGAGTGGACGCGGCGATTCGGTCCCTTCGACGAGAACGACGAGCCGCTCCCGTTCGAGGACCTGCCGCTGACCAGGGCCCTGCAGGAGGGCCGGCCGGCACACGACGAGTTCTCGGTCCGGTCAGCTGACGGCATCAAGCATCGGATCGCCGCGAGCGCGATGCCGATCGTCGGCGCCGCGACCGGCGCCTCCGGCGCAATGGTGATCTTCTGGCCCGTCGATGACGAGCAGGCACGCGAGGTGACCACCGGCCGTCACGAGGTCGTCAAGTGAGGGTCCGGGTTTGGGGCGCGCGTGGGTCCGTCCCCGCGCCGGGACCCGAGATGAACCGCTACGGCGGCAACACCTCCTGCGTCGAGCTGACCCTGTCATCGGGGGAAACGCTGATCCTCGACGCCGGCACCGGAATCCGGACGCTCGGGTTCTCGCTGCCGCCCGACCTGCCCCGGATCAACATCCTCCTCACCCACCTCCATCTCGACCACATCCAGGGACTGATGTTCTTTCCCCCCTGCTTCCGAGCCGAGTCGACGATCAGGATCTTCGGACCGAGCTCGCCCGAGGCCTCCCTCGAGTCGCGGATCGCGCGATACATCTCGGCGCCCCTCTCGCCGGTCGAGGTGCGCGAGCTCCCCTGCGATGTGTCCTTCCTCGACGCGCCACCGACCGAGTGGACGATCGGCAGCGCGACGATCCGCGCCGAGGCCGTCACCCACCGCGGCCCGACGCTCGGCTACCGGATCACCGACGGGGGCACCAGCCTCTGTTACATCCCCGACCACGAGCCCGGTCTGGGTGCTGACCTCGACGGACTGAGCACCGAGTGGATCTCCGGCTACAACCTCGCGCGGGACGTCGATCTGCTGATCCACGACTGTCAGTACACGGACGAGGAGTACCCGGGACACGAGGGCTGGGGACACTCCCCGATCAACGAGACGATCACCTTCGCGAAGCGCGTCGGCGCGAAGCGGACGATGCTCTTCCACCACGATCCGCTTCACACCGATGGGTTCCTCGACGACCTCCACGCCGCGGCGCGGCGGCGCTGGGAGGCGCTGGGAGGCGATCCCGAGCAGATCGAGATCGCAGCCGAACGCTCCGAGTTCCACGTCGGAGCGGCTCCGAAGCCGGGGCGCACCGCAGCCGCTCCTTCGGCCGCAGCCTGACCGCCTCAGCACCCCGGTGCGGGCCGGCCCGCTGCGCGTCACGCCAGGAAACCGCATGCATAAGCGGGCTGACGGCCCTTCAGAACGCGGCCGTACAAGCGGCCTGGGCGAATTTTCGACGCCGGTACAAACACGGCGCGCCGTTCCGAGCCGAGACTGGTCCTCGTTGGCAAATCACTACCGCCGATCAACTCTGCTCGGCGGGCAAGGAGGACCCTCGAATGACCAAGAGGCTTAGCCTCGCCGTTCTGTTGGCGTTAGTCGCGGCCCTGGTGGTACCAGGACTCGCGTCCGCCCAGGACGGGGCAAAACTACTGGAAGCCAAGTCCGTGGAGCTGGACATGGTTTGGGTAGCCGTTTCGTGTGCACTGGTGTTCCTGATGCAGGCGGGCTTCCTGCTCCTGGAGGTCGGTTTCTCCAGGCAGAAGAACGCCGGAGCCGGTGTCGGAAAGATTCTGATCAACCTGGCCCTCGCGACGATCGCCTGGTGGGCGGTCGGATACGGCATCAGCGGCTTCGGCAACAAGGTGTTCGGAACCGACGGCTTCTTCTTCCACTTCGGTCAGATGATCGGTAGCGGCGAGGACGCCTTCGCCGTCTCCGGACCGGATGCGATGTTGATGCTCTACGGGCTTGCGTTCTGCGCGGTCTCGCTTGCGATCGTCTGGGGGACGACGCTGGAGCGCATCAAGTTCAGCGCGTACGTCATCTACGGCACGATCTTCGGCGCGCTCATCTATCCGATCGTGGCCCACTCCGTTTGGGGTGGAGGCTTCCTGTCTGACGTCGGCGGCAAGCCGGTGATGGACTTCGCCGGATCGTCCGTCGTGCACCTGACCGGTGCTGTCGGTGGTCTGGCGGCGTTGCTCCTACTCGGCGCCCGCAAGGGGAAGTACGCCGCGGACGGGTCACCACGTGCCATTCCCGGACACTCGATGCCGTTCGTCGGACTGGCCGTGATGATCCTCTGGATCGGCTGGTTCGGGTTCAACGGCGGCTCGACCTTCGGCACCGCGGACTCGTTCTTCGGTGAGGTCATGCTGAACACCCAGCTGGCTGCCGCCGCGGGCGTGATCGGGGCGTGTGCCGTCGTCTACTGGAAGGTGAAGACCATCGACGTGGGCATGGCCGGCAACGGTGCCGTCGCCGGCTTGGTTGCAATCACGGCACCTTCGGGTTTCGTCGAGTACTGGGCGGCCCCGATCATCGGCCTGATCGCCGGTGTGGCGGTCGTCTACTCGGTGATCCTGATCGAGAAGTACCTGGACGATCCGGTCGGCGCCCTCTCGGCGCACGGCATGGCGGGGATCTGGGGCACGATCTCGGTGGGCATATTCGCCTCCCCCGACTGATCTCCGACGGTGCTGCGCCGGGGATCTACTACGGGATCAAGGACGGCGACTTCGGCTCGTCACTGGGTCAGCTCGGAGTTCAGGCCCTGGCGGTCGTCGCGACGTTCACGTTCGTGTTCGTGGCGTCGTATGCGATATTCGCAGCGATCAAGGCGACCATCGGCCTCCGAGTCTCCGACGACGAGGAGCTCGCCGGCCTGGATATCTCCACGCACGGCATGTATGGCTATCCGGAGGCGTTCATCCCGAGGGAGGAATACCCATCCGGTGAGATGTACAAGCCGAATGTGGCCGGTACACCGATCGCCGAGTCAACGAGCGCAATGACCGCGAATCCATCCGCAACCAGCGGCGTCGGCAACCCGAGCGCCTAGGAGGAGGTGAACCAAATGAAGAAAGTCGAAGCATTCATCCGCCACGAGGCATTCGAGCCGATCCGCCAGGAGCTGCTCGAGCGGGGAGTTCCGTCCCTCTCGATCATGGAGGTCAAGGGATCGGGCCGACAGAAGGGCGTGGTCGAGCATTACCGAGGCGCAAGCCTGACGGTAAATGTGCGGCCCAAGCTCAAGATCGAGTGCGTCGTCGACGACTCCGAGAAGGACGCCGTGGTCGAGACCATTCTCAAGCACGCGCGGACCGGATCGATCGGCGACGGCAAGATCTTCGTCCTGCCGGTCGAGGAGGCGATTCGCATCCGCACCGGCGAAGACGGAGTGGACGTGCTGCAGGCCCACGAGGGCGCTGAGGTTCCGAAGAGCTAGGAGCCGCGGCAACGAGTACGAGTACGCAGAACTCCGGAGACGCGGGCCGGTCTCGATGAGGCCGGCCCGCCACCGGAATCGCCCAGCCGGGACGCGCGCCGACCATCTGGGCATCGCGGGTCAAGACAATCGGAGGAGGTGCAGACATGGTGGACGAGGCAAAGGTCCTTCCCCTGAGGGGAACCGACGAGCGTCAGATCGTCGCCTTCGGCGGCGGCGGCTTCTCGATGGAGGCGGGCAATCCGCTCCTCGACGACTACGTGCTGGGCCTGGCGAGAGCGCGCCGGGAGCGACCCCGAGTCTGTTTTCTGCCGACAGCCAGCGGTGACGCCGACCACTACATAGTCCGCTTCTACCGCGCCTTCTCGGGCGACGTCTGCGAGCCCTCGCACGTCTCCCTGTTCAGGCGCGACCGTGGCGCGGCCGACCTCCGCGAGCACATCCTCTCCCAGGACATGATCTACGTCGGAGGCGGCAGCGTGATCAGCCTGCTGGGCACGTGGCGGGCGCACGGGATCGATCGGATCCTGGCCGAAGCGTGGCGGCGTGGAGTCATCCTCTGCGGCCTCAGCGCCGGTTCGCTCTGCTGGTACTCCGAGGGCGTCACGTCCTTTCACGGCGACGTCCTGCGGGTTCGCGGCCTCGGCCTGCTGCCCTGGAGCAACTGCGTCCACTACGGCAGCAAGCAGGGGCCACGCGAGCCGTACCACGAGATGCTGAGCCGCGGCATGTGTCCCGGCTACGCGGCCGAGGACGGCAGCGCCCTGCATTTCCGTGGCTCCCGGCTCCACGCGGCGGTGGCCTCCCGCCCGGATGCCCGTGCCTGGTGCGTCGGCGACCGCGGCGACCAGGTGATCGAGACGGCCCTCCCGACCCGGTACCTGGGAAGCGAGGGCGAGCCCACGGACGACGGTCTGCACGCGGTCGCTTGAGCGCCCGGGCGGGCCGGGGCGTGGCGCGGACGCCGAACCCGCGAGAATCCGGGCCATGACAGGAGCGATCGTCGCCATCGGCGGGGCCGAGTTCCAGATGCGTCCGGAGAACGAGGCGCTCCACGACTACATCGTCTCGCTCGTCGACAGGCCGCAACCCCGGATCTGCCTGATGCCGACCGCGAGCGGCGATCCCCAGGACCAGATCTCAGCGTTCTACGGGGTGATGGAACGCCGCGGCTGCGTGCCCTCGGCCGTCTCGCTGTTCCGGCTCGGCGACCGGCCGATCGACTTCGCAGAACACCTTCTCGCCCAGGACGCGATCTACGTGACAGGGGGCAGCATGGTCAACCTGCTGGCGCTCTGGCGCGAACACGGAATCGACGACGTCATGCGCGAGGCCCACGAGCGCGGGATCCTCCTCTGCGGGTACAGCGCCGGATCGATGTGCTGGTTCGAGGCGGGGGTTTCACGGGGCGGAGGCGCACCCGCCCCCTTCCGCGGGATCGGCCTGGTTGCGGGCAGCCACTGCGTCCACTATTCGCAGGATCCGGCGCGCCGGGACGCCTACCGGAAGCTCGTCGGCTCGGGTGGCATCCCCGCCGGCCTGGCGCTGGACGACCATGCTGCGGCACTGATCCGCGACGGTGAGCTGATCGAAGCGGTCGGCGCCACGGAAACGGCGGCCGCATTCCGGGTCGAGCCGTCCGCCGACGGCGAGGATCAGATCATCGAGACCCCCCTTGCGACCCGTCTGCTGCCGGCCGCGGCGTCCCGCCCGGAACCGGGCCTCGCGGAGATGCGGGAGTTGCGACGGATGCAGTCCGAGCGGACGCCCGGCCCAGGACGCCTCGGCCGCCGAAGCTGATCAGCCGAGCGCTTCGCGCCGGGCGCGCTCGGCGGCGAGCTCCGCCTCCTGAGCGGCGCGCTGGCGAACCTCGCGCTCCAGCTCCTGGCGCTGCTCCTGCCCGTCGGCCTCGACCTTCTTGGCCAGGCGCGCACCCTCGAGCTCAGCGTCGCGGGCCGCTCGCTGGCGAGCCTTCTCGGCGCTGATCTCGGCTTCGCGCTTCAGCTTGTCCGTCTCGGCGGCGAGGCGACGCTCCGCCTCCGCCTTGGTCCGCTTCTCGGCCTCGTCGGCGAGCCGATCCGCAAGCTTGTTCAAGCGCGCCTCGGCGAGATTGAGCCTGCCCTCGACCTCCGTCCGCCTCTCGACCTCCGCAGCGAGGGAACGGCGACCGTCCTCGCGGACCCGCTCGAGCTCCGCCTCGAAGCCGTCCTCGCGCGCCGCGATCCGGGAGTCGAGTTCCTTGGCGCGATTCTCGATTCCCTCCTCGAGCTGTTTGCTGCGGGCGGCCATGTCGGTCTCGGCCTTGCGGCGACGCACGTCCATGCGCTCCTCGAGCTCCTCCTTGCGGGCCTTCAACTCGGCGCTGATCTGGGCGGCGCCGCTGGCCTTCATCTCCGCGATCGCCTCCTTCAGCTTCGCGGCGGCCTGCTCGCGATGGTGCTGCTTCGATTCCTCGAGCCGCTTCCGGAAGTCCGCTTCGGCCGCGGCCACCCTCTCCTCGGCCGCCCTCTCCACCCGTTCGGCGCTCTCCCTGGCGGCATCGCGCTCGGCGACGGCACGCCGCGCGATCGACTCCGCGCCGGAGGCGCGCAACGAGGACTCACGAGCCTCGGATGCAAGGCGCTTGACCTCGGCGGAGAGGAAGCCGGCGTCGTCGGTGCGGACGCGGTCGATCTCCTCCTGCAGGGCATCGGTGGCGGCTCTGGCCGCCTCGGTCTCGCCGGAAGGCTCTTCGTCAACGCTCGATTCCACAACGTTCTCCTGCTCCTCGATGGTCATGCGAGCCTACTCATTGAGCGACGTGCAGCGAGCCCTGAGGCTCGCCGTTCAGGGCTTTACCCGGGGCGCCGAGCCGTCGTAGCTGAACGAAACGAGGATCGCCAGGATCGAGCTGAGCAGCACGAAGAGAATCGCAACCGCGAGGAGGCGGGGCATCTTCGCGGCGTGCGCGTAGACGCCGACCAGGAAGCCCCCGCCGATCATCAGGGCGTAGGGGCCGGCTTCGTCGCCCAGCGCGACGACCATTGTTCCGAGGACGGAGAGAGCCACGACGTCATTATCATCGACCCGAGTGAGCCAGCCCGTTCCATCCCCGGCCGCGCCCGGTGAAGAAGAGTCACCGGGGGACGGCATCGAGGCCACCCGCGCCGGGCTCGCAGCCGCCGGCTACCTCGCCGACGAATCCGCGTCGCTCGTCTCCCACCTCGCCCAGAGGCTCGGCAAGCCGGTGCTCGTAGAGGGCCCCGCAGGCGTCGGCAAGACCGAGTTGGCGAAGGCACTCGCCCGTTCGACCGGCCGCGAGCTGATCCGCCTGCAGTGCTACGAGGGCCTCGACGAGGCGAAGGCGCTGTACGAGTGGAACTACCGCAAGCAGCTCCTGCGGATCCAGGCCGAGGCGGGTTCTCCCGATCCGGCCGAGGAGGCCGCGGGCGACGCGATCATGGACGACATCTTCGGTGAGGAGTTCCTGCTCACCCGCCCGCTGCTCGCCGCGATCGCCTCCCCCGACCCCGTCGTCCTGCTGATCGACGAGATCGACAAGACCGACCAGGAGTTCGAGGCGATGCTCCTCGAGGTCCTCTCCGACTTCCAGATTTCGATCCCGGAGCTCGGCGTCGTCGAGGCACAGTCGATGCCGCTCGTGCTGCTGACGTCCAACAACACGCGCGAGTTGACGGAAGCTCTGAAGCGCCGCTGCCTGTACCTATGGCTCGACTACCCCAGCATTGAGCGCGAGGTCGAGATCGTGCGACTCCACGCGCCGGATCTCGACGAGGAGCTGGCGAGGCGGATCGTCGAGGTCGTCGCCATGGTCCGCGAGCTCGACCTCAAGAAGCCTCCCTCGATAGCCGAATCGATCGACTGGGCGCGGGCGCTGCTGCTGCTCGGCGCCGACCAGATCGACTCCGAGACCTTCACGAAGACGATGAGCATCATCGTCAAGCACCGGACCGACCTCGACCTCGTCGCCGAGCGGGTCGGGATGCGCCTGCCGGGCCGGATCCAACCGGCCGGCGACCAGGTCTGAGCGCAGTCGCCATGGGCGCTCCGCGAGCGGCGCAGGACAAGGGCTTCGCCCCTCAGATCGTCAGCTTCTGCGACGAGCTCCGCTCCGAGGGGGTCGCGATCGGAACCGCCGAGATCCTCGATGCTTTCGCCGCGGTCGAGCAGGTGCCGTGGACGCAGCGCGAACAGTTCCGGGAGGCGCTGGGAGCGACGCTGGCGAAGTCACAGGAGGACCGCCGGCTCTTCGATCTCGTCTTCGACCGGTGGTTCTTCCGCGCGGCCGAGATGGAGGCCCTGCAGCGCAGCGACGAGGACGGCGCCGCGGAGGGTCCGCCCGGCGATTCGCAGGCCGGCGACGGAGAACGCATCGATCTCGACGAACTGACCGAACAGATCCGGCAGGCGATCTCCGACGGGGACGAGGGGCGGATGCGGGACCTCGCGCAGCTGGCGGTGGCCGCCTTCGGCCGTCGCGGCGAGGGCTCGGGGGTCGTCGGCGTCGATGTCCAGCGCATCCGCAGATCGCTCGGATTGACACCCGGATCCAGCCAGCCGGACGGTGCCGGCGAGGACGTCGAGCTCGACCGTGACGGCGTCCGGCGCTTCGAATCGCACCTGCGCCGCGAGCTCGAGCGGGGCCTGATCGAGCGAACCGGCAGCCTGCCTCCGGCGCGCCCCCTCGCCGAGCTCGATCGGGCACTGCCGACGAATCCGACGCAGGACCTGGCCGCCGTCCACCGGTCCGTCGCGATGCTGAAGCGACGGCTGGCGACGCTCGGAAACGAGCAACGTGGACGTCGCAAGGGCCGTGTCGTCGACGTCCGGCGGACGATGCGCACCTCCCTCGAGACGGGTGGTGTCCCGCTCACCCTGCGCTACCGCCCGAAGCGCCCGCGACGGCCCGAGATCTACGTCCTCTGCGACGTCTCGACCTCGGTCACCTCCGCCAGCGTCTTCTTCCTGAGCGTCCTGCACGCGCTGCACGACTCGTTCCGCAAGCTGCGGAGCTTCGTCTTCATCGAGCGGATCAGCGAGGTCACGGAGGCGTTCGAGCGGGAGCGCGACTTCACGAAGATCAGCGAGCGGATCTCGCGTGACGGCGGGGTCGCCGACATCTCCGGCTACACCGATTACGGGCGGGTCTGGCTCGAGTTCCTCGAGGAGATCTCCGCCGACCTCGATCCCCGTTCCACGGTGATCGTGCTCGGCGACGCACGCACGAATGGGCGCGACCCGCACGCCGCCGCGTTCGGCCGCCTCTGCGACCGCGCCGGCCGAACCTTCTGGCTCAACCCCGAGCCGCGCCTGTACTGGAACTACGGGGATTCGGTGATGGCCGCCTACGAGCCGTACGCGACCGAGGCCTTCGAGTGCTGGACGACGAAGCACCTCGAGCATTTCGTGGACGTCATCGCACGCCCCTGAGCTATGATCGACGCAGTCAAGGGGTGCTCGCGGGCAGCGGGCTGAGATAGCGTCTCCGGACCCCGGCGCTGACCCTCCGAACCTGTGCGGTAATGCGCGCGAAGGGAAGTACGTCATCGCCGCGAGGCTCCAAGGGATCGAGGTCAGCGGGCTCTTTCACCGGTTCGGCACCGTCGAGGTGCTCGCCGGGATCGACCTCGCCGTGGCGGCCGGGGAGACGACGGCGCTCGTCGGGCCGTCGGGGTGCGGCAAGTCGACGTTGCTGGAGCTCGTCGGCGGGTCGATTCCCGTCGGCGCGGGCTCCATCGCCGTGGGCGGCGAGACCACGGCGGCCGGGCGGACCGCAGGCTGCGCCTGGATGCCGCAGAGCGACATGTTGCTGCCCTGGAAGGACGCGGCCGACAATGCGTCGATCGCGCTGCGGCTGGCGGGCACGGACCGCTCCACGTCGCGGTCGCAGGCGCGGGCGGCGCTGACCCGCCTCGGGCTCGACGGGTTCGCCGGCTCCTACCCGCGCGAGCTGTCGGGCGGCATGCGCCAGCGGGTCGCCTTCGCCAGGACCCTGCTCGCGGGGACCCCGGCACTGCTGCTCGACGAGCCATTCGCCGCCCTCGACGCGATCACCCGCGGGGAACTGCAGGAGACCTTCGCCCGCGTTCTCCGCGCCGAGGGCCGAACGACGCTGCTGGTCACCCACGACGTCGAGGAGGCGCTCTACATGGCGAGCCGGGTCGCGATCCTCTCGCCACGACCGGGACGGATCACGGAGACCATCGACTCGCCGGCGAGCTCCGACCG
Organism: uncultured Solirubrobacterales bacterium; assembly: GCA_963798165.1. Taxonomy (GTDB): domain Bacteria; phylum Actinomycetota; class Thermoleophilia; order Solirubrobacterales; family 70-9; genus RHKX01. The sequence continues at coordinate 144,381 of CAWCSE010000009.1, forward strand.
CGAACTGCCGAGGGCGAGAGCGATCAGCCGCCCCGAGTTCGTTGCTGCGCGCGAGCACGCGCTCGAGGTACTGGCGGGGACGGTCGCAGCTTGAGCGCCCGGACGGCATCGCGCAGGCTCTGGCCGGCGGCGTTGCTGGTGTTCGCCCTGGTCGCGGCGTGGGAGCTCGCCGCCGAAACGGGCGTGCTCGCCGATGTCCTCGGCCTCGACTCCTTCCTCGTCCCCTCCCCGGCCGAGATCGGCAGCTCGCTCTACGACGACCGCAGCATTCTCGCCGAGAACGCGTGGGTGACCTTCCAGGAGGTCCTCGCCGGGTTCGCCGTCGCGATCCTGCTCGGTGTCGCGACCGCCGTGGCACTCCACCTCTCACCCCTCGTGAAGCGGATCTCCTATCCGATCGTCGTCGCGTCCCAGACCGTCCCGGTGATCGTGATCGCACCGATCCTGGTGGTCTGGTTCGGCTTCGGGATCGGACCCAAGATCGCGATCATCGCTCTGATCTGCTTCTTCCCGATCACCGTCAACACGCTCGACGGGCTCGGAACGACGTCACCGGAGCAGCGCAAGCTCCTCCGCTCGCTGGGTGCCGGCCGGCTGCGCGTGCTGACCATGCTGGAGGCGCCGACGGCCCTCCCCTATGCGATCAGCGGCGCCAAGATCGCGGCGGCCGTCGCCGTGATCGGTGCGGTCTTCGGGGAGTGGGCCGGGGCGAACGAAGGGCTCGGGCATCTGATGCTCGTCGACAACGCCCAACTCGAGGTCCCGCGCCTGTTCGCGGCGATGGTCTGGCTGTCGGCCATGGCGATCGGCCTGTTCGCGGTGCTCAGCCTGATCGAACGGAGGATCGCCTGGTGGGGCGACACGTCCTCGAGCCCGACAACGGAAGGACCCAGAACATGAACCGAGGCCGCAGGACGATCGGAATCGCGCTGGCCGCATTTGCGGCCCTGGCGGCGGTGGGCTGCGGGGGCGAGGACGGCAGCGGGGCGACGCAGTTCGACCTGGCGCTCGACTTCTACGTGAACCCCGATCACGCCGGCATCTACGAGGGGATCGACCGGGGCTATTTCCAGGAGGCCGGGCTCGATGTCTCCGCCCAGGTCCCGTCCGACCCGTCGGCGCCGATCAAACAGGTGGCGGCGGGCCGCGTCGACCTTGCGATCTCTTACGAGCCGGAGGTGATGCTGGCGCGCAACCAGGGACTCGACGTCGTCGCGGTCGCAGCCCTGGTCAACGGTCCCCTCACCTCCTTGATCTCGTTGCCGGCAGCGGGGATCGCGGGACCGGCCGATCTCGCCGGCAAGACCGTTGTGACGGCGGGCATCCCCTACCAGGCGGCCTATCTGCGGACGATCCTCGCCGGAGCCGGCGTCGACCCCGGCTCCGTCGATCAGGTCGATGTCGGCTTCAACCTGATGCCACCGCTCATCTCCGGGCGGGCCGACGCGATGTTCGGGGGCTTCTCGAACGTCGAAGGCGTCGACCTCGCCGAGCGCGGGCTCGACCCAACCGTCGTGCCCGTCGACCGGCTCGGCGTGCCGACCTACGACGAGCTGGTCCTCGTCGCCGATGCCGACCGCCTCCGTGAGGATCCGGAGCCGATCCGCAAGTTCATAGCGGCCCTCGCACGGGGCACGGCCGCCGCCGAGCGGGACCCGGCGGCGGCGACCCAGGCGCTGCTGGACGCAGGTGACGGGCTCGACCCCAGGCTGACGAGAGCCGAGGTCGATGCGACCCTGCCGCACCTCGTCCCGCCGAACGGCGACCGGTACGGCTACATGGACCCGGGGGCCTGGGCGCGCTTCTCGCGTTACCTGGCCACCAACGGCCTGATCGACGCCCCGCAGCCCGCGAGCGAGCTGCTGACCAACGACCTCCTCCCCACTCCACCGGCCAACTGACTGCCCCTCGTCGGGGCGGTTGGTCGGGGTGGCCTGCCGAGGGGGGTTGGCGGTCGGCGTGGCCTGCCGAGGGACTCGCCGGCCGGTGAAAGTTGGTTTGGGCTGGGAGGGGAGGATTGGGGCGGTTGGGCCACCGTTCACCCGCCTGCCGAGGGGCGCTTCAGGATCGAGACTGCTCTGAGGGCGGATAGTCCGCCCCGAGAGCAGTCTCACCCACCCCACCAAACAACCGACGCCCCTGCCGAGCGGCAACACCGCGCAGGCCGAGCGGAGCGGACGCGAAGCGGAGCATCTGCTCGGAGTTATCTAACACGCCCTTGCCGAGCGGTAACACCGCGCAACCCGAGCAGAGCGGACGCGAAGCGGAGCATCTGCTCGGAGTCATCCAAGACGCCCCTGCCGAGCGGCCAAGTCACCTTCGGCGCAACCCGAGCAGAGCGGACGCGAAGCGGAGCATCTGCTCGGAGTCATCCAAGACGCCCCTGCCGAGCGGCCCAGTCACCTTCGGCGCAGGCCGAGCAGAGCGGACGCGAAGCGGAGCATCTGCTCGGAGTCATCCCCCTACGCCGCAGCTTCGTACCCGGGGTTGGGCGGGTGGTACTTCAGCTTCGGGCGTTCCTTGAGAGCGTTGCTCAGGCCCGCGAGCATGAGGCGGCCGGCGAGGCCCCGGTAGGGCTCGTAGGGCAGGAAGTATTCATCGACCTCGGCGACCGTCGCCCGGCGGCCGAGGTCGGCGAGATGGCCGACCAGCTTCACGTAGGCGAGGTCGCCGGCCGGCAGCGAGTCGAAGTCGCCGCGGCCGTCAAGGGCGAGGACCTGCATCGTCCACGGGCCGATCTCGCTGATCGCCCGGAGCCGGCGGTCGTCTCGTGGATCGCCGGGGTCGCAGCGGCCCGTGGCGACCTCGCGGGCAGCCTTGATGAGGGCGACGGCTCGCTTGGGGGCGAGGTCGAGCGCCGCGAGCTCGGCCGGGGCGAGTCGGGAGATGGCCGCCGCGCCCGGGACGGAGGCCAGCGGCCGCGCGAGCTCGCCGAAGCTCAGGCGCTCGCCCCAGGTACGAACGATCCGGCGCTGGATGGTGGCGGCACGGGTCGATTCAATCAGCTGTGCGGTGACCGCCCAGGCGAATGCCTCCCAGGGGTCCGGGGTGCGCTTGATGCGGTACCCGGGCATTCTCCGGATCAGCGGTCGCAGCAACGGGTGCGACCGGAAGCGCCTCATGAACGGACGCATGTCGTCGTCGACGGCGAGAGCGTGGCGGATGCGCTCCACGGCGATCTCGAGCTCGGAGGTCGAAGCGGGCTCGCGCTCGCGCTCGCCGCCGAGCCACGCCGGTGGCGCCGTCATCGCCGCGATCGCCACCTCACCGGGGCGCGCCTCCCACGCCCTCGCGAGCACCGGTCGGCCCGCGATGAACAGGAAGCGCTCGTAGACGCCCTGCCGGCACCGGGCGACCGCATCCGGAAAGCGGCGGTTGCGCGGAAACCGATACACGGAGGGTGGCCGCACCTCGACGACCAGCGACCCTCCCGGGCCGCGGGTCAGGCGGTCTGAGCGGGGCATCAGCGCCCGAGCAGGTGAACGTCGACCAGGAACGAGCGGGTGGCGATCACGTCGCGATCGCCCTTCCCGCGCCTGGCCGGGCGGCGGGACCGGTTTCCCGAAACCGCCTTCGCGGCGCTCACGGCCGCGACCGTGGCGGCGCCTGCAGCAATGCCCCCGGCGGCGACCACGGCCATCGCCCTGACCTCGCCTCGCCAGGAGGTCAGCTCAGCGGTCGTCCGCCGTTCGGGCAACGGCCGCACCTCGGCCGCGCTCGCACCGGTCGCGGAATCGGCCTCATCCGCCCCGATGGGCTCCTCGACCGCCTCGGCGTCCACGACTCGTCCGCTGCTCATCGTCGGCCAGTCTACGCACCGGCCCGGCGCCGCGGCAACCGTTGGACCGATCCAAGTGGAACACTTTCGTCCATGACAGAACAGGTTTCCTTCGAAGGGCCGCGGATCGAGTCGGATGTCTTCGCCAAGGCGCGGGATCACGACCGCATGGAGATCCTCGAGCTGGCCGAGAAGGCCGACATGATGCCCTACTTCAGGCTGCTCACCTCACAGGCCGGCCCGGTCGTCGAGATGGAGGGGCGGGAGCGCATCATGCTCGGCTCCAACAACTACCTGGGCCTGACCGGCGACCAGCGTGTCAAGGACGCCGCCCGCGATGCCCTCGAGACCTACGGCACGGCCCTGACCGGCTCCCGGCTGTTGAACGGGACGATCCCCCTCCACATCGAGCTCGAGGAGGAACTGGCGGACTGGATGGGCACCGAGGCCGCCCTGGTCTTCACGACCGGCTACCAGGCCAACGTCGGCTGCATCGGAACGATCCTGCAGCCGGGCGACACGGTGATCTGCGATTCCGGCGATCATGCGTCGATCCTCGACGGCTGCAAGCTTTCGGGGGCGAAGCTGAGGCCCTTCCGCCACAACCGCATGGACAAGCTCGAGCGCATGCTCGAGCGCGCCGCCGGAGATGGAGGCGGGGTGCTGGTGGTCGTCGACGGCGTCTTCTCCATGGAGGGAGACATCTGCCCGCTGACGGAGGTCGTCGCGCTCTGCGAGCGTTACGGAGCGCGCCTGATGGTCGACGAGGCCCACGGGGTCGGAGCGCTCGGAGCCCGGGGGGCCGGCGCCAGCGAGTTGCTCGGCGTCGAGGATTCGGTGGATCTGCGCATGGGGACCTTCTCGAAGAGCTTCGCCTCCTGCGGTGGCTTCATCGCCGGCCCCGCCGAGGTCATCGATTACCTGCGGATCGCGGCGCGGTCGTTCCTGTTCAGCGCCGCCGCGGTGCCGGCCGCGGTAGGGGCCGCGCTCGCGGCCCTGCGGATCATCCGCTCCGAGGGTCCGGAACTGATGCAGAAGCTGCTCGAGAACTCCGCCTACCTGCATCGTGGGCTCAACGATCTCGGCCTGCGCGTCGTCGAGCCGACGCCGATGCCGGACGGCAGCGAGGCGCTGACGCCGATCGTTCCCGTCATCGTCGGCGAGGACGTCCGGGCGGCGATGCTCTGGAAGGCTCTCTACGACGAGGGCGTCTACACGAACGTGGCGCTGCACCCGGCGGTGCCGCCGGCCGGCGCGCTGCTGCGGACCAGCCTGATGGCGACTCACGAGACCGAGCACCTGGACCGTGCCCTCGGGGTTTTCGAGCGGGTCATCTCCCGCTCGCCCGAACTCGTCGCCGGCTGACCGCGACCAGATACCGGCGTTCAGAGTCCTAATTCCTTACCCCTGATCGGGTAGTTTCGCCTTGTCCGTTTGGGCACAAGACGAAAACCTGCGTGATCCCCCCTCAAAAACATGCTCTTAGCGGGCGGGGCGGACGGAATTCGGGGGGGCAGGGGGGCACGATCGCGCCACTGTCACTAGGCTGCCCAGCGCACCGAACGTTACCGGGGTAGGAGCGGTTCGGAGGGTCCTCCAAGGCCCCCGGATCCTTGAATCCGTAATACGGAATCGCCCCCGTTCGGCGGCACAAAATTCATCGAAATCACCACCGCTCTCAAGCAGGAGGAGGAGTGAGTATGGAAGCTGCCTCGACGGCTGCGCCAGCCGCTGTGCCGCAACATATCCGTGCCCTCGAGCACGCAAACCGGGTTCGACTTGCCCGCGCCGCCCTGAAACGCTCGGTCAGAGCGGGTGATGTGCCGGCCGAACAGGTGGTCCGCACGTGCCCGTGGGAGGCGGAGACCATGACGGTCTCTGAGTTGCTTCGCAGTCAGTCGCGCTGGGGCCGAACGAGGACCCGCAAGTTCCTGATGCCGCTCGCCGTCAACGAGAATCGACAGCTCGGACGGTTGACGCTGCGCCAGAAGGAGGCGCTCGCCGGCGCCCTCGAGGACAAGCTGGCCACTCGCCGCTGATCATCGTCCGTCCAGCCGGCGACCCGGGGGATGGCCCTCCCCCGGGTCGCCGGCACAGGTTCCTCCCCAGTTGTTTTTCGCTACCGCCGCTTGCGGCCCGACGAACCCGAGAGCTTGTAGCGAAGCCCACCCGACCGGCTGCTGAAGATCCGCGTCAGGATCACGGCTCCGACCGCGAACACCGCGATGCCGATCGCCGCTCTGGCGAGCTGAGGCAACCCGTCGGGTCCCAGATAGAAGAGCAGCCCCAGCACGATCAGGGCGGGAACGCCCGCGAGGATCGCCGTGTGTGACTTGTAGCCGGCGAAGTGCTCGCGGATGCTCAGTTCGAGACCGCCGATCGAGCCGAGGGCGAGACCGGCTGCGATCAGGATCGGGCCGCGCGAGCCGCCGACGACGAAAAAGCCCAGGATCAGCATCACGATCCCGGTGAGCACGCAGAGCTCGACGAGCGGGAAGCTGCCCCAGGGGGCGGGGGGCGATTCGTCCTCGGGGGACGCGCGCACGGGCCTGACGGTCCGCGGCTCTCCGGCCGGCGTCGGCTCCTGCGGCCCGTCACTCGCCTGGGAGCCGGCCGGGGGCGGGGTGCGCGGCCGCCGCTTGCGCCGTTTGCGTGCGTTCGAGGAAGCCATCAGCCGCGGGGTCGCCGCGGTCCGCGGCGCTCTTGATCGGTGATCTTCGGGGCGGGTCGCGCGCTCAGCACGACCCGGAGGCTAAGGGACAGCCCGATGAGAGCTTGACCCGCCACCACCCGGCGATCATGCCGAGCAATCCCCAGCGCGGACGGGAGTGCCAGTGCTTGCAGCTCCTCTCGCCGACGTCCTCGGAGCGCACCCGCACCCACCGATACTCGGCCGGGTCGGCGATCATGCGCTCGACGAGGGCACGGTTCTTCTCCTCGAGCTCAGTTCGGCGTGCGATCTCCGCCCGAGCCTCGGCGAGCCGGCCGGCGAGTGCATCGCGGGTCGACTCGAGCTCGGCCAGGCCGAGCACGCGGGGGCCGCCGGCGGCGCCGACCGACCAATCGATGCCGAGGCGCGGCGAGGTGGAGGCGAACAGCTCCACGATCTCCCGCTCCATCCGCGAGATCTGGCCGCGCAGTTGCCGCCTCGCAGCGGCCAGGTCGGCGCGCTCGTCGCGTCGTTCGCTCCCCGGCTTCGATTCGTGCCCTAGAAGCGCCGGCAAGCGGTGCTCCTTTCCACCAGATCGAGGTGGCCACATTGTAACCGCCGCAACGACGGCGGCGATCAGTCGCCGAGGATCAACTCCCTCGTCAACCAGAGCGCCTCCTCGACGGCGATCTCCGGCACACCCGCCACGCCGACGACGACGAGCTTCATGCGGCCGGTCCGCGGCGTGACCCCACGGCCGGACGCCACCGCCCCGAAGAGGAGCGAGATGGGCCGCTGATCGTCGGCGATGACGAGGGTGCCCTCCGGCAGGTCGCCTGGCCTTCCCTCGAGCTCCTCACCGGGGAGCGTCTGCCTGATCGTCAGTCCGCCCGCGATGCGATCGGCGTCGAGGGCGAGAACCGGAACCCCCGACTCGACCATCGCGATCGCGAGGGCGTCGTCGAGACGGTTGGAGCTGACGAAGCCACCCTTAAGCATCCGTTCGAGCACGACGGCCTCCGCCGGCGTCGGCTGTTCGTCGGGATCGAGGCCGATGTGACGGAAGAACACCCGGTAGGCGTGCGGGATCGGCTTCGTACGAAAGGCGATTGCCTGCGGACCAGCGAACCGGTCGGAGAGAACGGCGAGGCGCTGCTTCAGCCCCCGTGGGCTCCTGCCCGAGCCGGAAGGTACGTCGGCATGGCGCAGATAGAGGCCCGGGAACTCAGCGGCCACTCCGGGCGCAACGGAGCCACGAAGGGCAAGGTCGTCGTCGGGTTCGGAGTCAGCCATCTCAGCGAACCTCCGCCTCCCGCCGGCGGGAGGCGGTGACGAGTTCGGCGACGAGGTCACTCAGTTCCGGGGCCGTGTAGTTGCCGCCGCGGATATCGGCGTCGTAGAGGATGCCGCCGGGATAGGCGAGCACGATGGTCGGGCAGACGCCGACGCGGTAGAGGTTCGAGACCGCGCCGTCGCGATCGAGGCCGACCGGCACGGTCCAGCCGTGCTCGCGGACGATGTCGGCAACCGAGCCGGCATCGTCGCGGACGTTGACGCTGAGGAAGTTGACGCGATCGCCGAACCGCCGAGCGACCCGGTCGAAGGCGTCCTGGCTCGGGATGCAGTCGCCGCCGCGCGTGAACCAGAACGAGATCGCGAGCGGTTTGTCGAACAGGTCACAGACCCGGATCGCCCCCGCCGCGTCGATCTCGCAGGCGGGAGTCCGCTGTTGATCGACCGGGCAGGGGTTCCGCGAGCTCTCGCAGTCGTCCTGGGCGACGTTCGCATCAGCATCGACGCCGGCCAGGGCGTCAGGCGCGGCGAATGCCGCGAGCGGCATCCCGCGGTCGCCGTAGCCGGCACCGAGGATGCCCGCGCCATCGTCGTTGTTGAGCAGGTTGAGCAGCGCCACGACGATCAGGGCGAAGAAGGCGATCCCGACGAACATCGAGTATCTGCTGGTCTGCTTCGGCCGATCGGGGGAAGCCAACCCGCGTGGAGGCCGATGGTCCTTCGCCCCCTTCCCCTTGGACCGTCGGGGTGGCCCCTCCTTCTCGGGCCACCAGCCGCCACGTCCCCTCTCGGCGCCACTCCCATCCCCGGACTCGTCCGGTTCGCGGGGATCGTCGCTCTCTCCGGTCATCGCTCAGGCCGCTGCATCGGCTCGCCGTCGCGAGCTCCGAACCGAACCGATCGCACGGCGGATCGCCGGCAGCGGCCTGAAACCCTCCTCAGACCAGACCAGGGCCGCCGGGAGGACGAGCATCACCCCGGCGAGCGCAACGGTGAGATCGACGACCGTGACGATTCCGAAGTCGCGCAGCATCGTGATGCGACTGAACGCGAGCACGCCGAACCCGGCGGTCGACGTCACCCCCGAGGCGAGGACCGCCACTCCGGTGCGCTCGTAGGTCGATCGCAATGCCTCGCCGACCGGCAGGCCGGATTCGCGCTCCTCGCGGTAGCGCGCCGAGAGGATCACGCTGAACTCGGTCGCAACCGCGATGACGAGCGCGCCGAGCGTTGCCGACATCGGATTGAGCGGGATGTCTATCGCCTCGAGAACGAGCGCCGACCAGCCCGTCGCCAGCGCGATCGGCAGCAACGGCACCAGGGCACGCGTGAAGGAACGGTAGAAGAGGACGAGCACGAGGCCGACGGCCAGCAGGCCGACGATCGTCAGCCAGTAGCGGGATCCCGACAGCTCCTTGTTGGCGTCAGCGGTGAGAACCGGGAGCCCGACGACCTCGGCGCTGACCCCGGCGGGAGGATCGAGCGCCGAGCGGATATCGCCGATCAGAGCCTCCTGCTCGTCCAGCGGCATGACCGGGATCAGGAAGGAGACGTTGGCCACGTCACCGGAGTCCGACCGCGAGAGGATCGCCTGGGAGAAGTACGGCGGAACCGTTCCGAGCACGGCGTCGATCCGGGCCTGATCCGGTGGGCGCCCCGAACTCAGGTCGAACAGGTCCGAGAGGGCCGGACCCGGGCAGAGCTCCGTCCCCGGATCGAGACAGCTCGGGGAAACACCGTCGAAGCCATGCTCAGCGAGGACCCGCTGCTTGAAGTCGCTCATCCACGCGATCGCCTCCGGCGAGGTCACGTCCCCGGAGACGATCACGTCGAGCTCCTGGCCGACGCCGCTGACGCTCTCGAGGTGGTCGACGGACTCCAGTGCCGGCAGGTCGGAGGGGACCAACTGGCGGATATCGCTCTCGACCTTGGTCCCGGTCCCCGCGACCCAGCCCGTCACGGCCAACAGTGCGGCCACGACCAGCACCCGGCCCGGGTGCTCGATGGAGGCCGCGAGGGCGACCCGCCAGCCGCTCAGAGCGCGCCTGCGGACCCCGGATGCGACGGCCGCCATCCGGATCGCCAGGCCCGAGAGCGAGCGCCCCACCTCACCGAGGCCACCGGCGTCGATGCGGGCCGCCGCCCGCGCGCCGAACCCGCGCCGCCCGGTGCCGTCCTCGGCGGTCATCGAGAGCGCCGCGAGGCCCGCGGTCAGCGAGATCAGCAACGCCGCGACGATCCCGGCCACCAACGCGATCGCGAACTCACGAACCATCGGGATCGGCGACAGGGTCAGGGAGAGGAAGCCGACCGAGGTGGCCACCGCCGCGGTGCCGATCACGGGGCCGCCTCGAACAGCCGCCGTCACCGCCGCCGCGGGCGGCCGGCGGCCCGCCGCGGCGGCCTCCCGGAATCTGGCCTGGAGCTGAATCGCGTAATCGACACCGAGGCCGATGACGACCGGCAGCACTGCGACCGAGGCCATGGTCAGGGTGCCGCCGAACAACGACAACAGTCCGAAGGCGAAGCCGGCTGCGCCGAGGGCGATCAGGAGCGGAAGCAGCCGCAGCGGCGGGCCGAACACGAGGAGGAGGACGATCGCCATCACGATCATCGCGGCGGTGAAGAGGATCGCGATCTGGCCGCCCAGCGCATCGGCGAGGCCCTGGACGATCACCGGCACGCCGGAGATGTCGTAGCTGCCGTCGCGGAGCGCGAAGGCGTCCTGGCCGACGGCGGTGCGGATCAGCCCGATCGCCTCGCGCCTGGTGCCCTCGGAGATCCCGTCCTGGAGCCGGATCGAGATCAGCGCCCCGCGATCGGACGGGAACAGGTACCCGAACTTCGACTTCGGGGGGGCGCCGGGGCGAGTCTGGTCGAAGACGATCGAGGCGACGAACTGGGCGTTGTCCACCGAGAGCCCCTGCAGGACCGTCGCCGGGCTCAGGCCGGTGTCGAGGAACTGCTTGATCGCCTGCTGCTGCTCCGCCGCCGAGGCCCCCTTGAGCGCCTGGAGCTGCGTGGCGATCGCCCGGGTCGACTGTGCGGCCGCCTCGTTGATGAACGTCGCCGGCCCGAAGACCACCCGGGTCGCGCCGAGCTCGGCGATGTCCTGGCAGACGGGCGCCGCGTACTGCCCACTGGCGTCGGGCTTGCCGGCGAGGCAAGTCTCGAGCGCCAGCAGACGGTCGACGTCGTCGGTCAGCATCAGCTTCTTGAGATCGCCCTCGGCGAGGATGACGATGGCGTCGTCGCCGAAGCGATCACGAAACTCCTGCGTTCCCTCGAAGGCCGACGAGCCGTTGTCGACGAGCTTGTCGGTTCCGGCGTCCGGCGAGAGCCGCAGGGCGCCGACGACCGTGACGATCGCCACCAGCGAGACGACCCCGGCGATCGTCGCCGCCGGGTGGGTGACCGACCACTCTCCTATTCGCCCGAATAACCGACGCACTGGCTAGAGGTTAGGGAGCATTGGAATGGGCTCGACCACGCAATCTGGCGAGTGCGGGGGCGTTCTGTTCAAGGAAGGGGCCGGCGCAGCGTGCTCTTGGACGTGAGCCGGCCGAAGACGCCGAGCAGGGCGTTCCCGCGCCGCCAGATCTAATCCATGGCGAGGGGGCCGACTACCTCTGCATTCAGGAACTGCCGGACGAAATCGTTGTCCGAGTTGAACAGCTCCTCGGAGGGCCCGCTCTCGACGATCCGGCCCTTCCACAGCACGGCGATGAAGTCGGCGATCCGCCGGGCGGTACCGAGGTCGTGGCTGATCACCATGTAGCAACCGCCGTTCTCCTCGTGGATCTCGCGGATCAGCTCGCACAGAAGTGCGGTCCGGACCGGATCGAGCCCCGAGTCGGGCTCGTCGAAGAAGACGATCGCCGGATCGAGGACGAGCGCCCTGGCGAAGCCCGCTCGCTTGCGCATGCCGCCGGAGAGCTCGTTCGGCATCTTGTAATGCGCCTCGGCCAGCCCGACCTCGAGCAGCCGCCGGTTGACGATCTCGGAGATCTCATCCTCCGACTTGTCGGTGTGCTGTCGCAGCGGGAAGGCGGTGTTGTCGTAGATGTTCATGGAGCCGAACAGCGCGCCGTCCTGGAACAACAGCCCGAACTTCTTGCGCATCTCGAACAGCTCGTCGTCGGTCATGTTCGGCACCGACTCGCCGTGGACGAGGATGTCGCCGGCGTCCGGGTAGAGAAGACCGACGATCAGCTTGATCAGCACGCTCTTGCCCGTCCCCGACGGTCCGAGGACCATCGAGACCTCGTTGTCGGGAAGGCCGAGGTTGAGGCCGTTCTGGATCCTCGTGTTGCCGAACTGCTTGACGAGGTCGATGACCTCGATGGCGTCCTCGCCACCGTGGTCACGCTTCTCGCCGGTGTGCCAGCGGTAGGGATCGGTGTCGCCCGGCTCGACGCCGGGGATCGTGTAGTCCTGATTCAGCTTGCCGAGCTCAGGCGCCGCCGAATCGGGGTCGCCCCCGATCGGCCCGCTTGGAGGAGCCTGCGCTGGAGGCGTCGGCACCGGCGCTGCCGGTGCGGGTTCCGGCTGGCCGTATCCCTGTTGATTTTCCTCTGCCACGGTTCCTCCTCGTAGTTCTCGGTCAGCCGCCGATCGGCGCCCTGGGGTTCGCACCCCAGAAGACCAGCGTTCCCATCATGCCGATGATGTGCACGAGCACGATGTTCAGCACCATCGACTTCGCCGTCGCAGTTCCCACCCCGACCGGTCCGCCCGAAGCCGTGTAGCCGTAATAGCAGCCGACCAGCACGATGGCGGTCGCCATCATCATCCCCTTGATGACGCTGAATATGAGATCGGGCGGGTTCTGGAACATCCAGAAGATCAGTAGATAGCCGCCGCTCGACGTGTCACCGATCTGCTCGACGACGGCGATGTAGGAGGCGACGAAGCCGACGCCGATCGCCGCCAGGTACATGAACGGAAGCGTCATCCAGGCGGCCAGCAGGCGGGTTGCAGCGAGGAACGTGACGGGCTGGATACCCATGACCTCGAGCGCGTCGATCTCGTCGGAGATCCGCATCGCGCCGAGCTCGGCGACGATTCCGGTGCCCACCTTGGCGCTCATCATGTAGCCGAACGCATAGGGGATCACCTCGCGCAGGTCGCACCAGGCCGCGAAGTTGCCGGCATAGGCGGGTGCGCCGACCGAGCGGGTGAAGTACGCGCCCTCGATCCCGCACTGCAGGCCGAGGATGAAGACGAGTCCCCAGATCACGATCGTCGAACCGAGGATCAGGACGCCGGCCTGCCGCAACGCCTCGCCGAAGAACTGGAAGACGCGGCCCGAGTAGACGAGACCCATGACGCGCAGGCAGAAGCGCGTGATCTCCCCCATCGAGGAGAACCATTCCCGCGGAATTGCCAGCCAGCCGGTCACTTGATGGTCGAGATCTCGGGGTGAGTCGCCAGCAGCGTCTGGGTGAAGACGTAGTTGAACGCGAAGACGCCCATGAAGGCGATCACGACGGCCTCGTTGACCGCGGTGCCCACGCCCTGCGCGCCTCCGGACGCATTCATCCCCTTGTAGCTGCAGACGATGGCGACGATGGCGCCGAACAGGGTCGTCTTCAGCACCGAGCCCCAGAGGTCGGTGACGGAGGCGTTGTTGAAGAGCGTCGCGAAGAACCCTCCGAGCGGCTGACCGTAGGTGAGCTCGGCGAAGATGCCGCCGGTGATCCCGAATAGCAGCGCGTAGATGTTGAGCAGGCCGGTGATCAACATCAGGCTGAGGAACCGCGGCACGACCAGGTTCTTGATCGGATCGACGCCGAGGACCATGAGCGCGTCGAGTTCCTCGCGGATCTTGCGGGCACCGAGGTCGGCGGTGATCGCCGTGCCGGCGACGCCGGCGACGACCACGGCCGTCACGAACGGCGCGAACTCGCGGACCGAGGCGAGGATGAAGAAGCCTCCCAGGCGGTCGAGCGCGCCGAACAGCGTCAGGAAGTTGGCCGCCTGCAATCCCGGGGCGCCGAAGCCGAAGGCGACGGTGCTGATCAGAAGCGGGAACCAGCAGAGTTGCAGGGCAAACAGGAACTGGCTGATGAACTCGCCGCCGTACGGGAACGGGGGCTTGACGGTGGCAACGATCGTCTTGCCGGTCAGAATCATCATGTTTCCGACCTGCTCGAATAGACCCTTTGCGGGTAGGAACGCCCTATCGGCTGCGGTTCTGACCATCTCTCCAGGGAGGGTCGGCCCTGCGCCTCGCCTCCGTAGGTGAAACTTAGTCCATCGGCGGGCGGCGCGCCACCCGCAGCGGTCCGGCGCACCCGGCGCGCGGATGCGGGGCCGCCCGAACGGCCGCGTTCGACCCCAAATCGCCGGGGCGACCGGGAGACCCCGTGGTATGTTGCCCGCGCTTTGGGGGAGAGACCTAAAAGCGCACGCGGGACAGCGATCGTTCTCCTTCTGACGGCCCTCGCGGTCGTGCTCTCCGCCTGCGGCGGGGACGACGGGGCGAACCAGCAGAACGCCAACGAGCCGTCCGGCGACTATCCCGTCGAGGTGACGAAGGCGAAGTTCCCGACCGAGCAGCGGCTCGCGCTGACCTCCGATCTGGTGCTCGGCGTCAAGAACACCGGCGGCGACCCGTTGCCCGAGCTCGCCTTCACGATCGAGACCGACGACGGCGTCGCCGACGGCTCGTTCAACGTGCGCATCGACGATCCGTCCGCCTCGAACCCGAACCGTCCGGTCTGGATCCTCGAGAACAAATACCCGCGGGCGACGGACGAGCCGGTCCCGAAGGGGATCTCCGGCGGCCTCCGCGCACAGACGAACACCTTCGGCTTCGGCCCTCTCGACCCGGGCCAGGAAAAGACGATCGTCTGGAGGGTGACCGCCGTGCAGGCCGGTACCTACACTCTCCACTACCAGGTCGAGGCGGGGCTCGACGGTGAGGCGAAGGCCGTCACAGCCGACGGCGGAGAGGTCAAGGGCGAGTTCGTTGTCACGATCAGCGACAAGGCGCCGAAGGCGACGGTCAACGGCAAGGGGCAGGTCGTCACCAAGGGTGAGTAGGGCTTCCGCTGCCCTGCCGGCGATCCTCCTCGCCTGCGCGCTCACCGCATCCGGCTGCGGAGGTGGCGATGACTCGGGCGCGACCCGCGCCGCGAGCACGACGTCGTCGACGACGACCGTCAAGAAGCCTTCGCCGGCCAAGGTCGGCGACGGTCGCGGCGACGTCGCCCTGACGAAGATCGGCGACTTCGACCTGCCGCTCTACGTCGCCCAGCCGGCCGGCGACGGAAACGACATCTACGTCGTCGAGCAGGGTGGAAAGATCGAGCGGGTGACGCCGGCCGGAAAGCGCTCGACCTTCCTCGACGTGTCCGACGAGATCGTCAGCGGCGGCGAGCAGGGCCTCCTCTCGATGGCGTTCGCTCCTGACTACGCCGACTCCGGCCGCTTCTACATCGACTTCACGAACCCGGCGGGTGACACCCGGGTGGTCGAATACACGGCGAAGAACGGCACGGTCGACGAATCGACCAAGCGGGTGCTCCTCGCAGTCGACCAGCCCTATCCGAACCACAACGGCGGACAGCTGCAATTCGGACCCGACGGCTACCTGTACATCGGCCTCGGCGACGGAGGCAGCGGAGGCGACCCTCAGCGCCGCGGCCTCGACCTCTCGACGCTGCTCGGGAAGATCCTCCGGATCGATCCGAAGCCGGACGGGAACGCTCCGTACACGATCCCCGCCGACAACCCGTTCGTCGATACCGAGGGCGCGAGGCCCGAGATCTACTCATACGGCCTTCGCAACCCCTGGCGATTCTCGTTCGACCGGCAGACCGGCGACCTGGCGATCGGCGATGTCGGCCAGGACACCGAGGAGGAGATCGACATCGTCGCCCGCGGCGAGGGCTCGGGGGCGAGCTTCGGCTGGTCGGCCTTCGAGGGTGACCAACGCTTCAACGACGATCAGGAATCCCCGGACGCGATTGCCCCGGCCCTGGTCACCCAACACGACGACGGCAACTGCTCGGTGACCGGAGGCCTGGTCGTTCGCGATCCCGCCCTGACCTCGCTCTACGGCCGCTACCTGTACGCGGACCTCTGCGTCGGCGACCTCCGCAGCTTCACGCCGGACCCCGGCAGCCCGGCGAAGGACGACGTAGCGCTCGGCGAGCACATCGATCGGATCGCCAGCTTCGGCGAGGGCGCCGACGGCACCGTGTACGCCGTCTCGATCTCGGGACCCGTCTACCGATTGTCACCGGTCCGTTGACAACTGTCACCGGTCCGTTGACGCTGCGATAGGCTGTCCCGATGGAGGGTCTCCCAATCAGGTGCGGGACGCGGATGGCCGCGTTCGCAGCGCTGTTCGCCAGTCTCGCCGTCTCGCTCGTCGCAGCCCAGTCCGGGAGCGCGAAGCCACCGGCCATCGGCAACGGTAACGGCCACGTCGCCCTCGAGCAGATCGGCAACTTCGACCAGCCGGTCTACGCCGAGACGGCTCCCGGCAAGGACAGCAGGAGGCTGCTGTTCGTCGTCGAGCGGACCGGGACCGTCCGCGTCGTCCGCGGCAAGACGATCCTCAACAAGCCCTTCCTCGACATCAGCGACAAGGTCAAGCTCGACTTCGGCGGCACCGACTTCAACGAGCGGGGTCTGCTTTCGATCGCCTTCGACCCCGGTTACGCGAAGAACCGGCGCTTCTATGTCTATTACACGGCCGAGCCGAACGGGAACATCAAGGTGGCGCAGTACAAGCGCAAGCGGGGCAGCGCCGTGCTGGCCAAGCAACACTCGGCCGCGAAGATCATCACGATCCCGCACAGCACCTTCCCCAACCACAACGGAGGTCAGGTCACGTTCGGCCCGGACGGCAACATGTGGCTTGCGACGGGCGACGGCGGCCTGGCATGCGACCCGACCGAGAACGCCCAGAACCTGGACTCCCTGCTCGGCAAACTGCTGCGGATCACCCCGAAGGCGAGCGGCGGCTACTCGGTGCCGAACGACAACCCCTTCGTCAACAAGGCGGGCGCCGACGAGATCTACTCCTACGGCCTCCGCAACCCGTTCCGATTCTCGTTCGACAAGAAGGCGATCGCGATCGGTGACGTCGGCCAGGACGTCTGGGAGGAGATCGACTACCTGAAGACAGCGAAGGCGGCAGGCGCCAACTTCGGCTGGGACGCCTACGAGGGCGATGACCCGCTGGTGCTGTCGGACTTCTGCACAACCGGCGGCGGATTCAACCCCGGCGGCGACACTCCGACCCCGCCGATGTCCGGAACGACGTTCCCGATCCTCACCTACCCACATACGAGCGGCGACCCGGATCAATACACGGGCTGCGCGGTCATCGGCGGCCCCGTCGTCAGGGACGAGAAGCTGAAGAGTCTCTACGGCAGGTACCTCTATTCCGACTCCTGCAACGGCGAGATCCAGAGCCTGGTTGCCGGGACCGGAGGTGCCACCGGCGACAAGCCCCTCGGGATCGGGACCGTCAGCCCCAGCTCGATCAACGAGGTGCGCAAGCACCGCATCTACGTGACGGATTTCACCGGTGGCGTATTTCGGCTCAAGGCCGGCACGCCCAGCGCGACATCCGCACCGGCGACGGAGGGAGGTTCCCGTACCGGCGACGGCGGGGGTCTGTTTCCGGGCCAAACGCCTGGGTAACTTCAGAGATCCCGTCTATGTGATCGGCCCCCGGGGGGCCAAGGGGCTCCGGTTCGTGGTCGAGAAGGCCGGGCGGATCATCGCGGTCGGGCCGAACGGCAAGAAGAGCACCTTCCTCGACATCCGCAAGCGCGTCACTCACGACGGCGAGCGGGGGCTGCTCTCGGTCGCGTTTCCGCCGGACTACGCCGACACGCGCCTCTTCTACGTCTATTACACGGACAATCGCGGCGACGTCGTCGTCGCCGAGTTCAAGCGATCCGCCAAGAACCCGCGCCGGGCCAAGCAGAGGTCGGGCCGCCGTGTGATCAGGATCAAGCACCGGCTGAACGAGAACCACAACGGCGGTCAGGTCCAGTTCGGCCCCGACGGATATCTCTACTTCGCGACCGGCGACGGAGGCAGCGGAGGCGATCCGGACGAGAACGCTCAGAACATCGACGTCCTGCTGGGCAAGCTGATCAGGATCGATCCGCGCAAGAGCGGCGACCAGCCCTACACCGTGCCGGCATCGAACCCGTTCGTCGGAGGGCCCGGGCGGGACGAGATCTACGCCTACGGGCTCCGCAACCCTTATCGCTTCTCGTTCGACCGCCTCGACGGTCACCTGGCGATCGGAGACGTCGGCCAGGACACGTGGGAGGAGATCGACTACCTGACCCCGGCGGCGGCGAACGGCGCCAACTTCGGCTGGGACGCATACGAGGGCCTCGGCCCCTTCGACAGCACCGACGCAAGCCCGTTTCCGCTCGGTCCCGGCACGCTGACCTTCCCGATCCACCAGTACAAGCACGTCGACGGCAACTGCGCGATCACCGGCGGCTACGTCTCCCACGACCCGAAGACCCCGACGCTCGACGGGCGCTACATCTACGCGGACTACTGCAAGAGCCAGGTACGCAGCCTGATTCCCTCTGACGGGGGAGCGAGCGGCGACAAGGCCGTCGCGGGCCTGCCGACGTTCGGCGGGATCTCGAGCTTCGGCCAGGATTCCAAGGGCCGGATCTACGTCACCGATCTCGCCGGCGGGGTATTCCGAATCGCCCGAAAGGGCTGAAACCGGGAACGGGAGCGGCCGCGAAGGCCGGTTAGCTGTGCCGGACGTAACCGGCGAAGGGCTCTGCGCCCTCACGCTGCACGTCGGCAAATGTGAAGGCATGGTCGCGATCGCCATTCAGGACCGCGGGACGGGCCTCACCCTCGGAGACCAGGCGGGTCCCGTCGGCGAGTTCCAGTTCCTGCGGGCGTTCCGGCGCTACGACGGATCCCTCTGTTGCTGTTACTTCGAACGTCATCTGCAAGGACATTAGCGGATGCTCACCGGAACTTTGCAAATTAAATGCCAATTCCGGGCGGATATTGGTCACACAAGGACGATTTCGATTGCGGCTGGCGGTGGGCGTGGCCTCTCGAGGGACTCGCCGGCCGGTGGAAGCCGGTTTTGGCAGTGAGGGAAGGGCCGGGGCGCCCGCCCACCGTTCACCCGCCTACCGAGGGGCGCTTCAGGAACGAGACTGCTCTAAGGGCGGATAGTCCGCCCAAATAGCAGTCTCACCCGCCCCACCAACCAACCGACGCCCCTGCCGAGCGGCCCAAGTCACCTTCTGCGCCGCCCGACGAGACCGGACGCGAAGCGGAGGATCTCGTCGGAGTTATCTACGCCGAGCGCCGCCCCCTCACCCCCCAACCGGAGGACCTTCGGGGATCCGACCTCGGAAACAGCCGGTCCGCGGGTGGCGGGGGATGCGCCGACGCCCCCGAGCGTCAGCGAGCGGGGTGCGGCGTATCCCCCGACAGGCCCCGCGGTCGACGACTCACACCGGGACCGGGAGCCGTGACCGACGCCGCCGCGTTTAGGCCAACCCCTCCGCCTCGTACTCCCTGAGGAATCCCTCGAACTCGCGCATGTGGCCCTGCTCGTCGCGGAGGATGGCGATCACCATGTCCTCGGTGACGGGATCGTGCTCGCTCGCGAAATCGATGATCTCGTTGTAGAAGGAGATCGCTCCGGCCTCGGCCTCGATGACGCCCTTGATGACGGCGGGGATGTCGGTCTGCTTCGCCGGGGGCTGCAGGTAGGCCTGATCGGCGCTGAACTGCTTCGAGCCGGGGACGACTCCGTAGAGCTCCTTGATGCGCGCCGCGAACTGCTGGGCGTGACCGAGTTCCTCGGTGATGTCGGCGGCCAGCGACTGCTTGATCTCCTGGGCGCGGACGCCGTCGGGGTTGACCGAGTTGGCGACGTAGCTCATCACCGTCTCGATCTCCATCCAGTAGGCCTTCTCGAGCATCCCGACCAGCTTCTCCCGGTCGGCGGCGTTCTCCTCGGCGAGGATGTCCCGCGAACCTCGATCTCCTGACATTGTCGTCTCCTTGTCATGGTGGGCGAGCCGCCGGTGGCATCGGCGGCACTCGGTAGAAATTGTCCTGTGCCCTCTACCCGGCGACCACCGAGACTAACCCCGACCGAGCGCCGGACCGAACTCGCCGGCACCGACACGCGCGTTCTCGAGATCGACGGCGATGGCCCACCGCTGCTGTTCCTCCACGGATACGCCGACAGCGCCGACACCTGGCGACCGCTCTACGAGCACCTCGCCCTCGCCGGCCGCCCGGCGGCGGCGTTCGACCTGCGCGGGTTCGGGACCGCGGAGCCACTCGACCCCTCGCAGCTGCTGATGGAGCAGTGGGATCCGATGGTTGAAGCGGCCATCAACCAGCTCAGCGAGCGGCATCATGGTGCCGACGTGATCGTCGTCGGCAACTCGCTCGGCGGCGCTCTGTCGCTGCGGGCTGCCGAGCGCGACGACCTTCCGATCGCCGGAATCGTGCCGATCGCGCCCGCCGGGCTCCACATGGCCGGGTGGTTCTCGGCGATCGAGAGCGAGTGGCTGGTCCGTCTGCTGCGGATCTCCCCGGTCCCGGTCCCCGGCCAACTCGTCAAGCCGATCGTCGGCCGCGTCTACCGGAGCCTCGTGTTCGGCGACCCGCGTTCGGCCGACCCCGCCCACGTCGAGTCCTTCTCCCGGCACATCGGGACCTTCGCGCAGAGCATGGGGGTGCTCGACACGGGAAGGAGGCTGATGCCGGAGCTGGCCGACCCCTTCGAGCTGCAGAAGATCGACTGCCCCCTGCTGTTGATCTGGGGGGACCGCGACCGGATGGTCTTCACGACCGGCGCCGAGCGCGTGCTGAGGACGGTCGACTACTCCGACATCGAGGTGATCCCGGACTGCGGCCATTGCCCGCAGCTCGAGGTGCCCGAGCAACTGGCCGAGCTGCTCGTCGGGTTCCCCGGCAACCTCGAGTACTCCGTCGAGGGCTGACTACTCGGCGACGATCGTCCCGTCGTCGCTGAGATCCTCGTCCGGCGGCACCGCGCCGCCGCGATCGGTGCCGGCGATCAGCTCGTCGGGCTTCGGCGCCTCGGGCACGAACCCCGACTTCATGCCGAAATAGACGGCCTGCGGATGGTGGGCGATGATCGCCACCGTCGATTGCTCGGGCTCGACCGCGTAGCCGTCGGAAAGGGTCATGCCGGCCTTCTCGAGCCCGAGCAGGCGCCAGACCTTCTCGTGCTCGGACTGCTCCGGGCAGGCGGGATATCCCCACGAGTAGCGTCGGCCCTGGCCGCGATCGATCCCCATCTCGTCGCGGGCCTTGGCGTGAAGCCATTCGGCCAGGCCCTCCGCGGACTGGACCCCGAGCCCGTGGACAAAGAGCTGCTCGGCGAACTCACCGTCGCGCTCGAGCTGTTCGATCCGCTTCGTCACCTCGGGGCCGACCGTGACGCCCTGGAGGACGACCACGTCACGCTCGCCGGAGTCGATCGGGCGGAAGAAGTCGGACAGGCAGATGCGGTCGTGCTTCGGCTGGCGCGGGAAGACGAGCCGCTCGAGCTCGACGTCGGGATCCGCGGGGTCGAACACCACGAGCTCGTTGCCGTCGGAGTTGCACGGGAAGAAGCCGATCCGCGCCCGCGGTTGCAGGTAATCCTGCTCGGCCCACATCCGCTCGAGCTTCGCGGCGAACCCCTCCTCCTCGCCATCTCCCTCGACGACCTGCCGCCAGGCCTCGCCCTTGACGCCCCGACCGCCCCAGTGGAGCTTGAAGAGGACGTGGCGATCGAGGTAGGGGTAGACCTCGTCGAGATCGATGTCGACGTCACGTACCCCCCACTCGGGAACTTCTGGAATCGGAGCGTCGATCGCGACCGCCGAGCGAACCGAGGCGTCGGTGGTCGGTGGCGAGTCGTCGACGACGACGGGCTTCTCGCGGAGCGTCCTGGCCTCGTCGCGAACCTTGGCGACCAGTGACGCCCGCGCCTCCTCGTCGATCAGCGAATCGACCGTGTCCAGGCCGACGAACGCGTCCTTGCAATAGAAGACGCCAGGCTCATAGACGGCATCCGACTCGCGCCCGTCCGGGTAGAGGGCGCGGCGCCCGAAGTCCCGGTTGATCGCGGCCCCGCCGATCAGCACCGGGAAGTCGAGCTCACGCCGGTGCAACTCCTGGATGCAGGCGGGCATCTGCTTGGACGTCGAGACCAGCAACGCCGAGAGCCCGATCGCGTCGGCCTCGTTCTCGACGGCCGCATCGATGATCCGGTCGATCGGGACCTGCTTGCCGAGGTCGATGACCGTGTAGCCGTTGTTGGTCAGGATCGTGTTGACGAGGGACTTGCCGATGTCATGCACGTCGCCGAACACGGTCGCGATCACGACGGTGCCCTTCGTGTGCCCCTCGATCCGGTCGAGGTAGTTCTCGAGGCGCGCAACTGCTCGCTTCATGACCTCCGCCGACTGGAGGACGAACGGCAGGATCAACTCGCCGGAGCCGAACTTGTCTCCGACCTCCTTCATCGCCGGCAGCAGCACGGTGTTCAGGGTCGGGACGGCGCCGATCTTTTCGACCGAGCGATCGATCCAGTCCTCGACCCCGTCCTTCTTGCGGCGCAGGATGTGGAAGTGCAGGGCCTCCTCCGGCTCCATTCCCTCGGTCGGATCGCCCTCCAGATCGGCCTCGGCCTCCGGTCCCTTGCTCTCGAAGTGCTCGATGAACTTCTCGAGCGCGTCCTCAGAGCGGTTGTAGACCAGGTCGTCGGCGAGCGACCGCTCGAACTCGGGGATCTCCCCGTAGGGGGTGATGTGGTTCGGGTTGACCATCGCGAGATCCAGCCCGGCCTCGACGCAGTGGTGGAGGAATGCCGAGTTGAGCACAGCGCGAGCGCCCTGGGAGATGCCGAAGGAGACGTTCGAGACCCCGAGCGAGGTCTTGACGCCGGGCAGTTCCGCCTTGATCCTGCGGATGCCCTCGATCGTCTCGACCGCCGACGGCCGCCATTCCTCGTCGCCGGTCGTCAGCGTGAACGTCAGCGCGTCGAAGATCAGCAGCTCGGGGTCGAGGCCGTGCTCGGTGCAGGCGAGGCGATGGATCTCCTTGGCGATCTCGACCTTGCGGTCCGCCGTCTTCGCCATCCCGACCGGGTCGATCGTCAGCGCGATCAGCGCGGCGCCGTGCTCGAGCGCGATCGGAACGACCCGATCGAGCTTGTCGCGGCCGGCCTCGAGGTTGACCGAGTTGACGATCGCCCTGCCCGGGATCCGCTGCAGCGCAGCCTCGATGACCTCGGGCTCGGTCGAGTCGACCTGGATCGGAGCGGGCTGGCTCAGCGAGATCCTGCTGACGGTCTCCCCCATCTGCACGTCCTCGTCCTGGCGCTCGGTCAGCGCCACGCAGACGTCGAGGATGTGTGCGCCTCCGTTGACCTGGTCCTCGGCGACCTGGGCGAGCCCGTCGTAGTCGTCGGCGAGCAGCATCTCCTTCGCCTTGCGGGAGCCCTGCGAGTTGACGCGCTCGCCGACCAGCGTCGGGGGCGGCTCCTGGACGAGGTCGTACGCGGTCATCATGCTTGCCAGCCGCGGCGGGCCCGGCGCCGGGCGGGGAGCGGGAGTGCCGCCGCCGACCCGCTCCGCGAGCGCGGCGATGTGCTCGGGAGTCGTCCCGCAGCAGCCGCCGACGATGCCGACGCCGTGCCGCTCGACGAACTCGGCCAGCACCTTGGACAGCTGCTCCGGCGTCTCGGGGAAGATCGTCTCGCCGTCGGGGCCCTGGATCGGCAGGCCCGCGTTCGGGATGCAGTGGACCGGCAGCGGCGAGCGCTCACCGAGGTAACGGATCGCGTCCCTCATGTCCTCCGGCCCGGTCGAGCAGTTCAGGCCGACGATGTCCACCCGCATCCCCTCGAGGATCGCGAGGACCGCCTCGATGTCGGTGCCGAGCAGCATCTTGCCGCCGTTCGGCAGCAGCGAGACGGAGACCTGGATCGGCACCACGCGGCCGACCCGGGCGAATGCGCGCCGGGCCCCGACGATCGCCGCCCGCACCTCGAGGATGTCCTGCGCGGTCTCGATGATCACCAGGTCGGCGCCACCCTCGACCAGCGCGCCCGCCTGCTCGTCGAAGACGTCGGCCAGCTGCGTGAAGCTGATGTCGCCGAGCGTCGGGTCGTCGCTCGCCGGCAGGAACCCGGTCGGGCCGATCGATCCGGCCACGAAACGATCGGGTCCGCGACCTCACGGGCGATCTCCGCGGCGCCGCGATTGATCTCGACCGTTCGCTCGCCGAGACCCCACTCTTCGAGCTTCAGCCTCGAGCCCTGGAAGGATCCGTCTCGACGACCTCCGCCCCCGCGTCGAGGAAAGCCTGATGGACTCCGGCGATCACGTCGGGGCGATGCAGCACGAGCGCCTCGTGGCACTTGCCCTCGAGGCCGCCGTAATCGTCACTGGAGAGGTCGAATCGCTCCAGCGTCGCGCCCATGCCGCCGTCGAAGACGATGATCCGCTCGTTTGCGGCGGCGAGGATGTCGCGTTCCGGTTTGCTCATCGGGAGGTCTCCTCCATCGTTCCCGGCTGTCGCACCGTGCATCGCCGTTTCAAGGGCTCCACCGGTTGCGGCGGCTTCTACGGACCGGGTCCCTCAGCCGCTCTGGATGGTTGAACCAGAAGATTAGTTCACGGCGCAAGTGCCCGCGGCGCGCGTTCACGCGGGTCGGAGCACCGCCTCACGTGGCGACCTAGACGCGGAGGCGCTCGTCGGTCCGGGTTCTCGGTTGCAGCCGCACCGGAGCCGCGCTCAGGGCGCGGAGCCTGACGTCCGACCAGCTCATGCCCTCGCGGACGAGGGCAGGTAGCCCCAGGGCGACCGCGGTCGCGATCTCGACCCCCTGCAGGATGACTCCGTAGGCGAGCGCGTCCGCGGCGCCGACACCGTAGCCGGTCGTGAGCACGCTGATCACCGCGAGCTGGAAGATGCCGATGTTCGACGGCGTTGCCGGCACGACGGCGGTGACGTTGACCGCGAAGAGGACCGCAGCGGCGCCGCCGATTCCCATCGCCGCGTCGAGTCCCATCGCAACCGCCAGTGCGTAACAGGCAGCAACCTGGATCGCCCAGGCGGTCAGCTGCGCGGCGCCGGCCAGGGGACCGCGGCGGGGATCTCGGAAGACGGCGAGGCCAAGGCGGACCCGAACGAGAGCGTCCCGGACCATCGCCGCGACCCGAGCCACCCGGCCCGATCCGGAGCGCCTGACCAGCGCCGGCGCGACGGCCACCGCGATCAGCAGCAGGGCGGGCGCGAAGCTGACTATGAAGAGGTGCTCGGAGCTGCGATGAAACAGATCCGTCGAGGTGACGATGAGGACCCCGAGCAGCATCAGGGCGAGGATGTTGAAGGCGGTCTGCGAAACGAGAGTTCCGAGCAGGACCGGGAAGGTCTCGCGGAATCTGCCGATCCGGCGGGCGATGATCATCGCCCTCGCCGGCTCGCCGAGCCGAGCCGGCAGAGTCGCCGACATCAGCACCCCAATCATCGTCGCCGACGTGAAATCCCGCCGCCGCAGCGGTATCCCGGGCAGGGCCGAGCGCGCTGTCTGGTACCAGGCGGCGGCCCTGAAGAACATCGACAGGCTCATGAAGGCGGCGGCGACCAGCACCCACGCGAGGTCGGAGCGCACGGCGCTCTCGACGACGCTGTCGAAGCCGATCCGCTGCGCGGCCAGATAGGTCAGGCCGATGCCGACGAACGTCCCGACGCCGAGTCCGACCCGGCGCGCGACCCGGCGGCGGCGCGAGCTCGAATCGACGGGGATCGGCTCGGGGAGCGGGAGTCGCGTGGCGGGGTTGCGCGGCTGTCCGTCGGCGGGTGCGAAGCCGAACCGGCGAGCGCCGCGGGTGAGGCGGTCGGCCGGGAGCGGGACATCGACGGCGCGTTCGTAGACGCGCTCGACCTGAGCGGCGATCCGCGGCCAGGCGAAGCGCTCGGCGCTCTCTCGCGCGGCGATCCCCATCGCCCTGCGACGCCCCGGCTCGACGTGCAGGGCCTGCAACTCCTCCGCGAGCCGCTGCGGATCGCCGGGCGGGATCAGGACTCCGTCGACCCCGTGGCTGACGACGTCGGCGTAGCCGGCGATCTCGGAGGCGACGACGGGAGTTCCCGATGCGAACGCCTCCGTCAAGACCATTCCGAAGCTCTCCCCGGAGAGCGACGGAGCGCAGAGGACGTCGGCGCCGGCGAGCTCCTGCCAGAGGCGGTCACGGCTGACGGCGCCGAGAGCATCGATCGACTCGATCGACTCCGGGTTGGCGAGCGTGCGGGAAACGTCCTCGGGGGCGGTGCCGACGATCACGAGCCGGGCCGGGACGTGTTCGATGAGAGCCTCGAAGGCCCTGAGCAGTACCGACAGTCCCTTGCGCTCCTCGTCGCGGCCGACGAACAGCAGTCGCAGACCGCCGTCCCCGGAGGCCGGGGAGACGACGGCCGGCGAGAGCCCGATGTCGACGCCGTTCGGGATGATCTCGTAGTTGCCGCCGTACCAGCGGCGGCCCGTCCACTCAGCGGCCTCGGAGACTGCGATGCGGCCGCTGAGCTGGTTGAACTTCCGCCTCGCGCCGAGGCCGATCGCGATCTGCTGCGGGGCGAACTTCGGAGCGTACGCGTGGAAGGTCCCGACGACGGGCGCTCCGCCGAAGCCGCTGGCGTCCCAGCCGAGAATCGGAGCCGGGGGCTCCTGCACGTGGACGACGTCGAAGCTGCCGTCACGAAGCTCGCGCCGCATCGCGGCGATCGCGTCTGGAAAGATCGAGAGGTTCGAGACCGCTCCGTTGGCCCCGAAACCCACGGTGCGGCCGAGCGTCGTCAGGTAGTCAGGCTGGGGCCGGACTCGCGGAGCAGCTCCGCGGTGGAGCGTTCTGCTGAGACGGTCCGGCGGATCCCAAGGAGCGAGAACCCTAACGTCGTTCCCTCTCCCGATCAGGTGCTCGGCGAGCGCCTGAGTGTGCCGGTTTACGCCTCCCTCATACGTCCACGAATAGGGCGTGACGACGGCGATTCGCATCTTGTTTCAACGAGCTTAGCCGTTGGCCCTCCCGTCCGCCGGCGGACGGGTTCCCCAGGCGAGACCGCAGAACGCTGCGACGTAACCGGTGCCGATCATGAGCAGCAGGGCGGCCGAATCGTTGGCGAGAGTGCCCACCACCGTCGCCGTCGCCGCACCGGCGACGCCGGCGAGCGCCGCCGGGCGCCCTTCGAACCATCCGATCACGTCGCGGCGGAACCAGATGGCGGCCACGATCCCGACGAGGGCGGCGATGAAGAAGGGCGAGTGCAGGTAGCGCGGAAAGCTGCGGGCCGCGAGAGTGACGCGGCGATCGAAGACATCGCCGAGCTGGTCGAGGCCGCCGGCGGAGAGCACCGAGCGGGTCAGGTGCGAGTCGCCGGGAATCGCGAGGTCGAACAGGACGAGCGCGAACAGCGCCACGACCGGGGCGACGACCACGAGTGCGGCCCTGCGCAAGCCGAGCCGGAGCGCCACCACGACCGCGGCCGCGGCGCCGGCGGGGAACGTGATCGCGGCGCCCACGTCCGCCCCGAAGCGACCGGGTGCGAAGGCAACGACGGCGGCCAGGGTGACGGCGACGATGGCGATCGCCATCGCCCGCCGCTGATCGCTGCGCCCGGAGGCGACCACGGCGGCCCCCGTCGCGAGGGGCAGAAGGGCGCCGATGGTTGCCTCGAGCTCGTTGCCGATCCCGAAGAACCGGACCCCGAGACCCGGGTTGGGACCGAGCAGCGACAGGGTCGTCAGCGGCGATCCGGCGACCATGTCGATGGCCGTCGCGCCGATGGAGACGAGGCCCGCGATCGCGAAGGCGCCGTAGCGCGCCCGCTCCTCCGGCAGCCCGAGCGGGCCTCGGGAGAGGATCAGAAGCAGCCAGGCACCGAGGGGGGCCCCGATGCCGACCAGGAGCCGCTCGACGAGGCCGCTCGGCTCGAGCAGAGCTCCGATCAGCAGGATGACCGGCACGAGCGCCATCGCCGTCGCCAGAACGGCCAGCAAGGGGCCCGCCAGCTCGCGGCGGACGAGCACGGCGACGAGGCCGATGGCGAGCCAGATCAGCAGGTTCACCGCGAGCGTCTCCCAGCGGCGATCCGAGATCTGGCCGAGCCGCGCTTCCCGGTCGGCGACCGCGGCGGCGTCCCCGGCCCCCGGCGCCGGCACGATCGGCCGGCCGCTGACGTCGTCGGGCACGGGGATCCCGTAGCGGTCGAGCAGCGTCGGGAGCAGGTCCGTCGCGAGCACGTACCCGTCCATTCGCGTCGAATCGGATGTGAGCCCGTTGTCGGTGAAGCCGTCGCCGAGGATCCCGATCGAGAGCAGGTCGCGCTCCGGCGGCGGGCGCTCGATCGCGATCAGGAGATCGCCGCTGCCCGCCCGCAGGTGGGAGGCAAGCCCGGGCAGGTCCACGAGCTCGACGGAGAGGATGGTCACTCCCGGGCAGGTGCCGGGGTCACACGAATCGGTCCGGGTGATGTCCCCGGTCCGATCGGCAGCGATCAGGGCCGGTGAGCCGACCAGCGGGCGGGCGGCGATCGTCACCCCGGCATCGTTCAGATCCGCGGCGAGCTGGCCGGGTTCGATGTCGGCGGGCGCCCCCGCCGCGCGGCTGAGGACCCGGGCCCAGAGGTCGGTGGGGACACGGCCACCGGTGACGTACAGCGGCGGCAGCGGATCCGGGTAGAGCGACGTGAAAAGCCGATTGCCCTGACCCATGTCCAGGTATGTCTGGCTTGCCGGAACCCGTCCCAAGCCGGCGCTCATGACTCCCGGGGCGACACCGGGAAGGACGTCGGCGATCTCGCCGATCTCGGTTCCGGGCGGGAGCATCGCGATCGTTATGCGCGGCGCCGCCGGGCCGGTCGCTGGACCCTGAGCCGTTGCATATGCAGGATCGGCGACTGCCCCACCGAGGGCGAGCGCTAGCATCGCGAGCATGGCCGAGCGGACGTTCATCAAGTTCACGTTCCTCAAGATCGACCCTGCCTGGCAACGGCGCGGGAGCGAACAGAGGGCGCAGGATAAACGTGAGTTGCTCGCGGCCTGCGAGGACTTCGCCGAGGACCGCCCCCTGCGGGCGTACTCGACGGTCGGAACGCGCGGCGATTGCGACCTCCTCCTGGTCAGCCAGAGCCCGCACCTCGAGGAGATCCATTCGTTCCACGTGGTCCTCGCTCAGAGCGGGCTGGCGCAGTGGGCGAGCACGCCCTACTCGTATCTCGCGATGACCAAGCCGTCGCCGTACTCCGAGGCGGAGACACGGCCCGAATTGCTCACGTCGCGCCGGCGCTACGCCTTCGTCTATCCGATGGAGAAGAGGCGCGAGTGGTACCGGCTCGACGCCGCCGAGCGGCGCCGGATCATGACCGACCACATCGAGACGGGGCGTCGTTATCCGCAGATCACGATCAACACCGCGTACTCGTTCGGCATCGACGACCAGGAGTTCGTCGTCTCCTTCGAATGCGACGACCCGGGTGACTTCCTCGACCTCGTCAACGAGTTGCGCGGGACCGAATCGAGCGCCTGGACGCTCCGCGACACCCCGATCTTCTCGTGCGTCTCGATGTCCGTCGGGCAGGCGCTCGATGCGCTCGACGGCGCCGCCACCTCACGCCTCGCGCCCGCCGGCGCCTGATCCGCGCCGACGCCGAACGATGGGTAAACCGGGAGATCCCAGCGAGCCGTTGCGAGTCGCGATCGTCGGCTCCGGACCGGCGGGCTTCTATGCGGCGGAGGCGCTGCTTGCCCATCCCGAGCTCGACATCGAGGTCGACATGATCGACCGGCTTCCCACCCCGTTCGGCCTCGTCCGGGCCGGGGTCGCCCCCGACCACCCCAAGATCAAGAACGTGATCAAGCGCTACGAGAAGACGGCCGGCCACGAGGCCTACCGATTCTTCGGCCACGTCACCGTTGGACGCGACATCAGCGCCGACGAGCTCGCCGAGCACTACCACGCCGTGATCTGGGCCTACGGCGCCGGCGCCGACCGGCGGCTCGGGATCGAGGGCGAGGATCTGCCCGGTTCCTATGCCGCCACCGAATTCGTCGCCTGGTACAACGGCCACCCCGACTTCGCGGACCGCGAGTTCGACCTCGACTGCAAGCGGGTCGTAGTGATCGGCAACGGCAACGTCGCCGCCGACGTCGCCCGGATGCTGGTCCTGCCCCGCGCCGAGCTGGAGTGCACCGACACGGCCCACTATGCCATCGAGGCACTGGCCGACTCGGCCGTCGAGGAGGTCCTGGTGCTCGGCCGGCGCGGCCCCGCGCAGGCGGCATTCACTAATCCCGAGGTACGCGAGCTCGGGGAGCTGACCGCTGCCGACGTCGTCGTCGCCCCCGATGCGGTCGAGCTGGACCACGCGAGCGCCGCCTTCCTCGATTCGGACGCAGCCGACATGACCAACCGCAAGAACCTCGAGAGCTTCACCGGCTTCGCGGCCCGCGAGCCCGCCGGCAAGCCGAAGCGGGTCGAACTGCGCTTCCTGCGCACGCCCCTCGAGATCCAGGGTGACGGCAGGGTCGAGCGGATCGTCGTCGCAGTCAACGAGCTCTACCTCGACGACTCGGGGTCCGTGCGGGCGCGGACGACCGCGGAGACCGAGACGATCCAGTGCGGCATGGTGCTGCGCTCGATTGGCTACCTCGGCACCGGTATCGACGGCGTCCCCTACGACGCTCAGGCCGGTGTCATCCCCAACGATCGCGGCCGGGTGCTCGGCGAGGGCACCGATCCGCACCCGGGCCACTACGTGGTCGGCTGGATCAAACGAGGGCCGAGCGGCGTGATCGGAACCAACAAGAAGGACGCCCAGGAGACGATCGCGACGCTTCTCGAGGACGTGGCGGCCGACCGCCTTCCGGCGCCGAGGGAGGTCGACCCCGACGGCCTCGCGAAGCTCCTCGAGGAGCGTGACGTGAAGTTCATCGAGTTCGACGGATGGCAAGCGATCGATGCGCTCGAGCAATCCCGGGGCGCCGGGGCCGGCCGGCCCCGGATCAAGCTGACGGCCTTCGAGGAGATGCTCGAGGCGGCCGGTCGGAGGGATCACGATGGCAGCTGACCTGCAGGAGCTCGAGGGGATGATCTCGCGCGCCCTCCCCGGCGCCACCGTCGAGGTGCTCGACGAGGGCGGCGGCGATCATCTGCGGGCGATCGTCACCGCTTCGCAATTCGAGGGACTGACCCGGATCAACCAGCACCGGATGGTCCGGGCTGCGGTCAAGGAGCGGATGGACGACGGCACGATCCATGCGCTCTCGATCACCACGGCAGTTCCCGCTCAGGGCTAAGGAAAAACCCTCGATCTGTCGATAGCTGAGCAGGCGCCCGACCGGGCGCCCGTCGCGACCATGGAGTCCACCCAGATGGCGTCAGATCAGCAACGTGCCAGGAAAGTCGGCGATGGGTTCCTTCGCCTCGCCGACGACCGGCGGCGAACGACCCATGCCGCCGCCGCGGATGAGCTCGGCGAGACTGCGAAGGCATTGCTCGAGGGATCGCCTGAGGGCGTGGCGATCGTCGACGGCAGCGGCACCGTCGTCTTCTGGAATTCAGCCGCCGAGCGCCTCTTCGGGCTCGAGCGCGCCCGGGCACTCGGCGAGGAGCTCGCCTCCCTGATCTTTCCCGACCACCTCCAGGCTGCCGTCCGAGCCGTTCTCCTGCGTGAGGTCGACGAACCCGGCGAGGGCCTCGGCCAGCGCCAGATCGAGCTCGGGGCACGTCGTGCCGACGGCAATGAGATCCCCGTCGACATCGCGACGACGTCGATAGAGGTCGGTTCGGGACACCTCCTCGCGACCTTCCTCCGTGACGCGAGCGAGCGCAGCGAGCGTGAGCGGGAGCTGCATTCCGACGCGCGGCGGCGCTCCGCGGTGCTCGACCTCGGTCAGGTCGCACTTGAGGGCATGGCGCTCGACGAGCTGCTGCAGCGAGCGGTGGCGCTGTCGATGGACGAGCTCGGAGTCGACCGCTGCGAGGTGTGGCAGCGCGATGAGGACGGCGAGAAGAGCCTGACCCTGCGTGCGAGCGTCGGGTGGCCGGAGGAGGAGAGGGCCACGCAGGTGCCGCTCGCCACCGCCACGCAACCCGGCTACACGCTGCTGCGCGGTCAGGGCGCGATCGTCGTCGAGGACTTCCGGAGGGAGGGGCGCTTCAGCGCCATCGGGCCCCAGACCACGGGGCCGGCGCAGAGCTCGATCTCGATCCGGATCCCCGGTACGAACGGCGGCTTCGGAACACTGATCGCATCCTCCGAACAGGTCCGGCGCTTCGAGCTCAGCGACATCAGCCTCTTCGTTTCGCTCGCACAGACCCTGGGCGCCGCGATCGAGCGCTCGCGGGCGATCGACTCGCTGGCCACCGCCGAGCGGCAGATCCGCCAGCTGATCGAGCGGCTGCCTTCGATCACGTACCGAGCGGGCCTCGGCGCGCAGGGCGAATGGGACTTCATCTCCCCGCAGGTGGAGGAGATCACCGGCTACACGGTCGACGAGTGGATGGCCGAACGCGGCATCTGGCAGCGGGTCATCCATCCCGACGATCGCGAATGGGTGCTCGATGCCGAGGAGGCCTGCGCCCGCGAGAACCGGCCACTCGACATCGCCTACAGGATCCAGAGGCGAGACGGAAAGATGATCTGGGTCCGCGATCGTGCTTCGCTGGGCGAGATCAACGAGCAGGGAGTGATGGTCGTCGAGGGCCTGATCGCGGACATCAGCGAACAGCGGGCTGCCGAGGACCGGCTCCGCTACCTCGCCGAGTACGACGATCTGACCGGCCTGATGAACCGCCGCAGCTTCGAGGCCGCGGCCGATGCCGCGATCGACACCCTGCCCGGCGGCCGCGGAGCGATGGTGATCGTCGACCTCGACCACCTCAAGCGCGTCAACGACACCCTCGGACGGAGCACCGGCGACCGCGTCGTCGCCGACATCGCGAAGATGCTCGGTGACGACCTCGGCAACGGCCAGCTGCTCGGCCGCCTCGACAGCGACGAGTTCGGGGTCCTGATCCCCGGCGTCGGTGAGGCGCAGGCCCTCGAGCGGGCCAGCAGCCTGCTCTCGATCATCCGCGCCAGGACGGGAAGCGCCAACCTGACCGCGAGCGCCGGCGTTGCTCTCGTCGAGCAGGACATGGGCGTCAGCGCGACCGACCTGATCACGGCTGCGGACATCGCCCTCCACCAGGCCAAGGAGGCTGGTCGCGACCGCGCGGTCCTCTTCTCCGGTGAGGACCGGAGCCGCCTGGAGTGGGTCGGATACGTGCGAACCGCGATCGAGGAGGGAGGGCTCATGCTCTTCTCGCAGCCGATCATCGACATGGCGTCGGGAGTCGCCTGCGCCGAGGAGCTCCTCGTCCGCATGGTCGACCCGATCAGCGGCAGGCCGATCGCGGCCGGCGAGTTCGTGCCGACCGCGGAGCGGTTCGGACTGGCGAGAAATCTCGACCACTGGGTGGTCGAGCGGGCACTGGCGCTGATCGCGACCGGCAGGCATGTGAGCGCCAACATCTCTGCCGCGACGATCAGCGACCACTCGCTGACCGAGCTCGTCGGACGGAGCCTTGCCGATACGGGCGCCGATCCGTCCCTGCTCACGTTCGAGATCACCGAGACCGCATCGACGCCGGCAATCGAATCGCTGCGCGACTTCACCGGCCGGGTGGAGGCCCTCGGGTGCGGGCTCTCGCTCGACGACGTCGGCACCGGCTTCGGCTCGCTCACGTACCTGAGGCACCTGCCCTTCACCGAGCTGAAGATCGACATGCAGTTCGTCCACGGCATGCTCGAATCCGACGCGGACCGCAAGATCGTCAAGTCGCTCGTTGACATCGCGACCGGGCTCGGCATGCGGACGGTGGCCGAGGGCGTCGACGATCCCGCCCTGGTCGAACCGCTCAGGGCGCTGGGCGTCACATGCGCTCAGGGCTATCTCTTCGGACGGCCCTCCCCCGTTCAGGTCCCCGAGTGACCCGCTCGGCGAGGCCGACCTCCAGCCGAGCCGGCAGACCGCCTAACCTTCCTCCTCCACCGACCCAGGAGGCAGCGAGAAATGGCAAACCCCGAGCTTCGTGAGCAACTCGAGCAGGCGATCGGCGCCAACAAGGTGCTGCTCCTGATGAAGGGCACCCCCGACGCCCCCCGCTGCGGCTTCTCCATGCGCGCGGTCGGAATCCTCGAGCAGATGGGCACCGAGTACGGCGCCATCGACGTCCTCCCCGTCCTGCAGCCGCTCCGCGAGATCACGACCGAGATGTCGGACTGGAACACCTTCCCGCAGCTCTACGTCGACGGTGAGCTCCTCGGCGGCGCGGACCTGATGGAGGAGATGCTCGATTCCGGCGAGCTGGCCGAGGCCCTGGGCGTCCCGCAGCCCACCGGCGAGGCTCCCGAGGCCGACGCGCCAGAGCAGGACGCGCCCTACCGCAGCGCCCCGATGCAGATCGAGACTTAGGTAACTCCGACGAGATCCTCCGCTTCGCGTCCGCTGGCGGCCGGCGCGGTGTTGCCGCTCGTAGATCACCCCGAGGGAATGCTCCGCTTCGCGTCCGCTTCCCTCGGCCGGCGCGGTGTTGCCGCTCGGCAGGGGCGTCAGGTGATTGGTGGGGTGGGGGCGGGCAGTGATCGGACTTTGGGCCGCATAGCGACCCTAATCCCGATCACTGACCTTGAAACTCCCTCGGTAGGCGGTGAACGGTGGGCGAGCGCCCCAAAACCATCTGCCCCAGCTCTGACGAGGTCGGGAGCGGCCGGATCTAGGAAGAGGTCGCCGACGTGGCCGATTGGCCACGAGGCGGCCGATGACGACGAGCCGGCACCTCCCGGCCCGTCAGAGAAACTGTTCGCCGGCGTTAAGCGCTAACGCCGGCGGGCTCTTCAGCGTCCTCGCGGACCTGAAAGGAGGAGCCACAGCCGCAGGCGGCGACGACGTTCGGGTTGTTGACCGCGAAGCCGGCGCCTTGAAGGCCCTCGACGTAGTCGACTTCGGATCCGAAGACGAACTGCATCGAGACCTTGTCGACCACGACGGAGACTCCGTTGTGCTCGAAGACGAGGTCATCGTCCTTGCGCTTGTCCAATGCGAGCGCGTACTGGAAACCGGAACAGCCACCGCCGCGAACGGCCACGCGGAGAACCTGGTCGGCTTCCTCCTGGCTCGCAAGCAGCTCGGTGAGCTTGCCTGCCGCGATGTCGGTGATCTTGATTGCTGTCTCTGGCGTTTCCATGACTTCAGATTGTATAGCAGGGTGGCCCGTCGTCAACCGCCCTCGTCGCCGGCAGGGCCATACCGCCAGTCGAGGTACTGGCGGATCCGCTTCGAGTCGGAGACGATCTCGTCGCCGTCGATCAACAGCGGCACGCGGGACCGACCGGTCAGCTCGACGACCTCGGGCCGGTCCCGGCGACGGTAGGGGACGCGTTCGGTGCGGTATTCGACGTCGAGTGCCCGGAGGCGGCGGGCCACCGCACCGCAGGGACAGAGGAGGTTCGTCTTGGTCGGGCACCTATAGAGGACGACGGTGGGCTCCTCACCGTCGGTCATCTTGGAATCAGCCTGCTCGCCACCCTCGTCGCCCTGCCCGCAGCGTCCAGGAGCGCACCGGCGGGGCCCGGGCTGGCGCCGACCCGATCGCCGAGCTGCGCCGCGGTCATCTCCAGGGCGGCCTCGAGCGTCTCCTCGTGAGGCCGGGCGGCGAATCCCAGCTCCCGCTTGGCCTTGGCCGACGAGTAGGTCCACCACAGCGACGCCGAGCGGGCCTCGTCGGCGGAGAGGCCGAGCCCGAGATGCAGCTGCTCGGAAAGGCGGGCTCCGCCGACGGCGAGCTGAGGGGGCAATCTGAGCGTGGGGACCGGGACACCGCTGATCCGCGACAGATCGGCGAGCAGGCGCTGCATCGTGAAGTTGCGGCCGCCGAGGATGTAGCGCTCGCCGGTCCGGCCGGAGACGTCCGCGAGCATGTGCCCGGTGGCGACGTCGCGGACGTCGACGACGTTGAGCCCGCCGTTTACGTAGGCCGGAATCCGGCGCTGCAGGAACTTCCTGATCAGTTCCATCGAGAGCGAGGTGGTGTTGCCGAGGGAGGGGCCGAGCGCGAACGTGGGGTTGACGATGACGGCGTCGAGGCCCTGGGCTGCGGCCCGGAGCACCTCGGCCTCCGCCTCGTGCTTGGAGTTGACGTAGGCGATGCCGAGCCGGCCGGCGGTGAACCGCTGGCTCTCGTCCCCCCTGCCGCCGGGCGGCGCCGGGCCGATCGCCGCAACGGACGATGTGTAGACGAACCTCTCGACGCCTGCCGCCAGCGCCTCCTGGGCGATCAGCGACGTGCCGCCGACGTTGACGTCGAACGTCCGGCTCGCGTCGTCTGTCGCGAGCGAGGTCTTTCCGGCGACGTGGAAGACCCGAGTCGCGCCCTCGAGCGCACGGCGGACCGCACGCGTGTCGGTGATATCACCGGTCGCGCGCTCGAACTCGACCCCATCGAGCGCGGAGACATCCGACTCACGGCGGATCAGAAGCCGCAGGTCGTCACCGCGGGCGGCGAGCGCGCGGGCTAGATGCGAGCCGAGCAGGCCGGTCGCGCCGGTCACGAGGGTCTTGCCCATCAGCGGCATGGTAGTGGGGGGCATCCGGCGCCAACGGGCAACTGATACAACGGTTCGCGGTGAGTCCCACGGCGGATACCGCTCTCGTCTGCGATACGACTTCCTACCTCCCGGCGGGCATCCTCGACGAACGTGGCGTGAAGCTGGTCAGCCTCTACGTATCGCTCGGCGGCGATCAGCGCAAGGAACTCGAGATCGGCGACTACGGGGCCTTCTTCGAAAGGCTGCGGGCGAGCGAGGCGGGCGCGACGACCTCACAGCCGTCGATCGGTGATTTCGTCGACGTCTACGGGCCGCTGCTGGACGCCGGCAAGTCGATCGTCTCGATTCACCTCGCGTCCGGCATCTCCGGCACGTTCGAGTCGGCGGAGCAGTCGCGGCAACGCCTCATCGACGAGCAGCGGGGCGGCGAGCGGATTCACGTCATCGACAGCCGCACGGCCTGCGGTGGCATGGGGATGCTCGTCATGGCCGCGTCGGCGGCGATCGCCGCCGGGGAGACGCCCGAACAGGTGGTCGAACGCGTGACCGAGACGCGAGAGAAGCTGCGGATGTGGTTCGCGATCGACACGCTCGAGTACCTGCGCAAGGGCGGCCGGATCGGTGCGGCGCGGGCGTGGATGGGCTCGGCGCTGCAGATCAAGCCGATCCTCACGCTCGAGGACGAGATCACACCGGTCGAGCGGGTTCGAACCCGCCGGCGCGTGTTCGATCGGCTCGTCCAGTACGCCGAGGAGCTGAAGGGTGAGGGCCGTGACGCCTGGGTCGTCCAGCACATTCGCGATCCCGAGAACGCCCAGCGGCTCGTCGAGCGCTGCCGCGAGGTGATGGGCTCCGAGCCGATGTTCGTCTCCGAGATCGGCCCGGTCATCGGCGCGCACACGGGTCCCGGCCTGCTCGGCGTCGGCGGGGTCCCGCCCGAGTTCCTGCGCTGAACGACTAGCGGCGGCGGCGGCCGAACGCCCTGAAGGCGACGACGGTGCCGACCACGAAGCCGGCGACGGCGGCGCCCTTGATCAGCTGCTCGCGATGCTCGGCGATCTGCGCTCGCCAATCGGTCAGCTCGTTGACCCTCGTACGCAGGGCGACGACCGACGTCGCGAGCTCGGCCTGCTGGAGACCGATGTCCCTGCGGATCTGCTCGGCGGAGCGGCCGGGAGCTCCGGGACGAGGGGCGCCGGGGGCGGGGGCGGCGCTCATGGTGTCTTCCCCAAGGTCTCTTTCGTCTCCTTCAATTCCTCGATGGCCATGTCGGGTGTCGGCGTCTCGACCTCACCGAGCAGCTTCTTGGCGATCAGCCCGGCGATGGCGGCGACGATGATCCAGATCAGCGCCTCGAGCGCGAACCCGACCCAGACCGCGCCCTCGATGCCGAGCAGGTCGTTGATCAGAAACGCGAACGCGAAGAGCAGCATCGTCAGGGCGGCGACGAGGAATACGCCTGCGGCGATGCCGACGCCGGCGCCGCGCCCGAGCGTCGTCAGCTTCTCGGTGAGCTCGGCCTTGGCGAGGGCGAACTCCTCGCGAACGAGAATCGTGACGCGCTCGGAGACATCGAAGAGCATCTCTCCGACCGAGCGTTCGCGGTCGGGCTCGGGCGGCATCGGAGCTGATGCCTGCGCAGCGGGCTCCTCGGGGGTCTTCGGATCTGTGGGTTCTGCAGCCATCGGGGGTGGGGTCAGTCGGGTGGATCCTCGTCGAAGATCCGCCGGTAGACGATCCCGGCGACGCGCGCTGCGGCGATGCTTGCAAGGGCGCCGAACGCCGCCAGCAGGCCCGACCAGACCAGTCGCTTGGAGATTTCATTGTTCATCTGAGTCCTCTTGCCCTCGGCTTTGCGGCTCGAAACGGTTGGGCGGCGACCTTACCGACCCCAATCAGCCCTCGTCGCGACGTTCCAGGCCGCAGCAAAGCGTCTCCACGACCATCACGGACGCCCGTTCGAACTCCTCGTCGGTCGCGGGGATCAGGCCGAAGACCCAGCCGGAGAGAAGCTGCTCGATCGCCCCGTAGAACCACATGCCGACGAAGTCGGGATCGATCTCCTCGCGATAGAGGCCCTCGCGCTGCCCGTCGGCGACGATCCTCGAGACCACGTCGTAGGCGCGGCGGATCTCGGGCAGATGGATGGCGCCGAAGGAGTTGGCCGCCCTCGTGACCTCGATGATGATCACCTTCATCAACTCCGGGTCGTGACGATAGGAGTCGATGATGAACCGGGCGATCCCGGCCAGCTTCTCGCGAGCCGGGATGTCCTGCTCGTAGAGGGCGTCGGAGGCGGTCAGCAGCAGCGACCAGCGCTCCGTGAAGAGCTCGGTCATCACCGCCTCCTTGGACCGGAAGTAGTGGTAGACGAGGCC
Source organism: uncultured Solirubrobacterales bacterium (assembly GCA_963798165.1). GTDB lineage: Bacteria > Actinomycetota > Thermoleophilia > Solirubrobacterales > 70-9 > RHKX01. The sequence continues at coordinate 183,133 of CAWCSE010000009.1, forward strand.
GTAGGCGACGCCCGCCTCGTCGGCGATGTCGGCAACCCGGGTCGCGTGGTAGCCCTGACGGGCGAAGACGCGGACGGCGGCGTCGAGGATCGCCCGGCGCTTGTCGATCGGGGGCGCCTTCGCCGGATCAGGCATCCGCCGTCACCTCCTGCGGCCACACGTACTCGTCAGGACGACGATTGGCGAGGGACGGAAGCCGTTCCCTGATCTCGGCAAGCGCCGCCAGGTCGAGATCGGCGATGGCATGCCCCTCCCCGTCGGCGACGACGTCCAGGACGCGACCCCACGGATCGACGAGCATCGAGTGACCCCATGACTCGAACTGCGGCGCCGCGGTGCCGGTCTGGTTGGCGGCGATCACGAACAGCTGGTTTTCGATCGCGCGTGCCCGCAGAAGCACCTCCCAATGATCGCGGCCGGTGGCGGCGGTGAACGCCGACGGAACGGCGATCGCGGTTGCGCCTCGCAATGCGAGGATCCTGAAGAGCTCGGGAAATCGGAGGTCGTAACAGACGGTCAGCCCTACCTCCAGGCCCGCCGCCCGGCCGCTGACGATCTCCTCGCCCGCGACCTCATGCTCGGACTCGCGGTAGACGACCCCGCCGACCTCGACGTCGAACATATGGATCTTCCGGTACACGGCCTCGATCGCGCCCTCGGGATCGATCAGCAGCGATGTGTTGGAGAGCGACTCGCGGCCGGCGACCCGCTCGGAGAAGCTGCCGGCGAGAAGGTTGATGCCGAGCTCGCGTGCCCAGTCTCGGCAAGCCCCGACGATCTGCCCGTCGAGGGGCTCGGCGAGAGCCTGCAGGGTCTCACCGAGCGCCAGTGCGCTCCACTTCTCGGGCAGCACCGCAAGATCGGCGCCATCGGCCGCCGCGGCACGGACGAGCCGTTCGGCGGTCTCGAGGTTATGGGCCACATCGTCGCTGGAATTGAGCTGGATCGCCGCTACGCGCATAACGGGCCCTCCTCTCGGTCACCGGACCCCTCCGGGACCCTCCGGAGCGGTTGATTGACAAGTCAATCTAGCCGAGTACCGGCGCCGCGAGCCTCCAGCTCGTCGATCAGCAGCTTCGAGTTCATAGCGGCGATCAGGTCGGCGAGGGGGTCGATACCGGCCTCGACCAGCTCGGCGGCGCGGTCCGGCTCGAACCGTCCGACGAGCTTCTCGGAGAGCAGCTCGACCTCGCGCCTGGCCAGCGCCGCCAGCGGCTCGAGGAAACGGGCGGCGTCGTAGACGGTGAAGCCGATCCGCTCGTCGTAACCCCCGGCGCGAAATCGGGCGACCGCTTCGACGATCCGGACGTCGGAGGGCGAGTAGCCGTCGTCGGCGGGGCTGAGGATGCCGAGCTCGCCCATCCGCTCGAGCACCTCGACCGGGACCGAGTACCGGTCGCTGACCTCGGCCGCCGAGGTGCGGCCGCGTTCGCGCTCGAGCGCCAGGTCGATGCCGCGATCCGACTCCGCGAGGAGGGCCCGGACCCGTTCGGGATCGCCGCCCTCCCGCTCCAGCAACTCACGAATCACCTTCAACGGCATGAACCGCTCCTCCTGAAGGAGCTTGATGAGGCGGATCCGGTCGACCATCTCGGCCGGGTAGTAGGCCATGTTGCGGCTCGTCTTGCGACCCTCCGGAAGCAGCCCCTCGCGGAGGTAATGGCGGACCGTGGCCACGGGAACCCCGGCACCCTCGGCGAGCTCGCTGATCTTCAGCGAGTGCTCGCTCGGCGCGGTGCTCATGCCACCACCTCGACCGGGCAGACGACCGAGTTCGCGAGGAAGCAGCGTTCGTGGGCATCGCGGTGAAGCTCGGCGAGGACGCCATCGCCGGGCTCCTCGGCGAAGGCGACATCGGGGCGGAGCTCGACCCTCGTCATGCGGATCCCGTCCATCGTCCCGACGGCTTCGTCGTAGTAGGAGACCACCCGGAGGCGGCGGCGGCGCGAGAGGTCGAGAAACCAGAGCATGTGGCACGCCGAGAGCGAACCGACGAACATCGCCTCCGGATCGGCGCGGCCCGGATCACCGCCGAGCTCCTCCATCGACGAGCCGCCGATCGACTCCTCGCCGATCTCGACCCGATGGGCCCGCAGGTCGTCCCGGGTTCCCTCCCAGAGGACCCGGGCTCGATGCCGGGTCGGGAAGGGATCGACGGACATCGTTGACGTCCCCTCAGGTCGCGAGCCCCAGGAGCTCGCGGGCCTCCGCAACCGTCGCCGCGCGCCGGCCGACATCCTCGGCCATGCTCCGGGCCTTGCCGATCAGATCACCGTTGGAGCGGGCCATGTCCCCGTTGGGCAGGTAGAGGTTGTCCTCGAGCCCGGCCCGGACGTTGCCGCCGAGGACTAGCGAGCTCGCCAGCAGCTTCCACTGGTCGCGGGAGACGCCGATCACCTGCCAGTTGTTCGGGCCCTCGGGACCGCCGGGGATCTGGTCGGACATGACCGTCACGTTGCGTGGCGTCGGCCGGATCCCGCCGGTCACCCCCATGACCAGCGAAATCTGCAACGGCGGCTCGAGCAGGCCCATGTGGATCAACGGGTCGAGGTTGGCCACGTGCCCGGCGTCGAAGCACTCGTGCTCGGGCTGGATGCCGTTCGCCTTCATCGCCTCGATCAGCTCGATGATCGTGTCGAAGCTGTTCTCGAAGACGGCCTTGAAGACGAAGTCGCCGCGACGGCGCGAGTACTTGGCGTAGTTCATCGACGACATGTTGAGCGCCGCGACGTCGGGCTTCAGCGCCTCGAGGTAGGCGATCCGCTTGTCGAGCGGCACCCCGATCGCACCGGTCGAGTAGTTGATGATCACGTCACCGACCTCGGCCCGGACGGCCTCGGTGATCGCCCGGAAGTCTTCGATCTCGTAGGAGGGCGTGCCGTCGGGCGTCCGCGCGTGGATATGGATCTGGGAGGCGCCCTCGTCGACGGCGCGGCGGGCCTCGGCCGCGTACTCGGCCGGCGTGTACGGGATCGCCGGGCACTGGTCGCGATTCGCAATCGCGCCCGAGATCGAGCACGAGATGATGACCGGATCGTCGAAGCCGCTCATCGTCCTAGCGCCCCTTCCATTCCGGGTCGCGCTTCTCGAAGAAAGCCTTGACGCCCTCCTGGATGTCCTCGGTCGTGAAGGTCAGCGAAAGCTGGCTGCGGAGGAACTCGAGCGCGTCGTCGATGGCCATGTCCTGCTGTCGGTACATGGCGTCGTGGCCGAGCCTCATCAGGACGGGGCTCTTGGCGGCGAGTCGGCCCGCCCAATCGGCGACGGCCTCCTCGAAGTCGGCGGCCGGGACGACCCTGTTCGCCAGCCCGTACTCGACGGCCTGCTCGGCCGTGATCCGCTCGCCGAGGAGCATCATCTCGTTGACCTTCTTCCGCGGGACGTTGCGGTAGATGATCGACATGATCATGTAGGGGAAGGCGCCGACATTGATCTCGGGAGTCCCGAAGCTCGCCCCCTCCCTGGCGATCACGAGGTCGCAGGAGAGTGCCAGGCCCATGCCGCCGGCGAGCACGTGGCCGTTCGCCGCGCACAGCGATGGCTTGCCGAGCCTCGGCATCAGGCGGAAGAACTCGAGGAAGCGATCCGAGGAGAAGTGCTTTTCGACGAGAGGCGCGTCGGCCGCGAAGCCGCCGAGGTCGGCGCCGGCGCAGAAGACCTTGTCGCCGGAGCCGGTCAGGACGACGGCTCTGACGTCGTCGTCGTCGCGGGCGCGCTCCATCGCATCGACCAGCTCCCCGAGCATCTGGGTCGAGAGGGCATTCCGGGCCTCCGGCCGATCGAGGGTCACGGTGGCGACCCCGCCGGAAACGTCATAGAGAAGCTGTTCGTAGGCCATGGGAACGCGGTTGCCGGACCGCTGCCTGAGCCTAGCAGCGCATGAAGTGGGAAGTCACGCTGCTTACTTTGAGGGCACGGCTCGGCCCGGCCGGCTCAGCACGGCTTCGCCCTCGGTGAGAACCTCCCGCCCGTCCTGCGACACGGTGCAGGAGACGGTCATGCGATCCTCCTCGACCGATTGCACCACCCCCCTCACCGCCAACTCGGATTCGGGGACGGACGGGCGACGGAAGCGCGCCGCCAGGCTGTGCAGAGCCCGGGGATCGCCATCCCACGGCTCGAGCAGCCCATGCGCGAGCTGGCCGAACGTGTAGAGCCCATGGAGGATGATTCCCGGCAGGCCGATCGCCCGGGCGAGGTCGGCGTCGAGGTGAAAGGGCGTGAAGTCACCGGAGGCGCCGGCGTAACGCTGGGCCGCGTAGCGGTCGGGGGTGATCCGGAACTCCGGGTAGGCGTCGCCGGGACCGAATCCGGTCGTCGCGGGGATCGGCTGTGGCGGCGGCGGCTCCGGCCTGGAGCGAGAGCCGTCTGCGGGGCGGGGCGCCGGGACGACGCCCTGGTAGCGGCCACGCAGGACGACGTCCCCGCGCTGGTTGACGGACTCCGACTCGAAGGTCCGGTAGCGGCCGCCGTCGCGATCCTCGGCCTCCGCGAGGCTCGCCACGGTCGAAATCGAATCGCCGGAGCAGACCGGCTCGCCCCACTCGAAGTGCTGACGTCGCTGGACGAAGCGGTATCCGGCGAGGCCGACCGCGGGGTCGAAGATCCCGGACGCGGGGTCGAACATCGCTCCGGCGAGCGAGCGGGCGACGTATACCGCCGCGAAGGTCGGTGGCGCCACCACCGCCCGGAAACCGGCGGCCCGCGCCGCGTCGTGATCGCGATGAATCGGGCTCGAGCACCCGAGCACGTCGGCATACTCGCGCACCTTCTCGCGGCCGACCTCGTAGTCCTGAGCAGGCCAACGCCGGCCGACTGCTTCGCTGCCCTGGGATCCGGTCCCGCTCGCCACGGGACCCAAACTAGATCGCGATTCAGACGACGCCGGCCGGGACGCGGTTGATCGCCCGCACGAAGGCGTCGACGACCGCGCCGTCGAACTGGGTGCCGGCGTACCGGCCCATCTCGGCGATCGCCTCGTCACGGCTCTTTGCGGCGCGGAACGGCCGTTCGCTCGTCATCGCGTCGTAGGACTCGGCGACGGCGAGGATCCGCGACTCGAGCGGCACCTGATTGCCGGCGAGCCCGCGGGGATAGCCGTGGCCGTCCGGCTGCTCATGGCGCGCGAGCACCCACTCGCGGATATCGGTGAGCTCGCGGGCCGCGAGGATCCTGGCGGCCATCTCGGGATGGCGGCGGACCTGATCCCACTCCGACGGCGACAGTGGGCCGGGCTTGTTGAGGATCGAGTCGGCGATGCCGACCTTGCCGATGTCGTGGAGCAGTCCGGCCAGGCGAAGGCGGCGGATCCGCTGATCCGGGAGCCCCATCTCGCGGCCGATCATCTCGCAGTACTCGGCGACGATCGCGGAGTGGTTCGCGTTCCCCTCATCGCGCAGATCGAGCACCTCGGCGAGGCTGAGCACCGTGCCGAGTTGCGCGCGGCCCTCCTTCGGGCTCGACATCGCGTCGCCCTCGATGGCGCCCTCGAGGTCGTGGCTGTAGACGACGACCCTGTCGGAGCCGAGCGCGACGGCTGCGTTCATCGCGGCGGTGGACGCCTGCAACAGCTCGTCGACGTTGCTCGCGTGCTTGGGGAAGACGGCGACGCCGATGCCGGCGCTGAGGCTGAACCCACGCTCGCGATACGCGCGGCGCATCCGGGTCAGGATCTGCTCGGCGAGCAGGAAGCCGGTGTGCTCGTCGGTCTGCGGCAGGACGATCACGAACTCGGCCGCGCCGGTACGGCCGACCGTGTCGATGCGACGGGTCGATTCGTCGAGCAGCCGGGCCAGCTCGCGAAGGACCTCGTCGCCCGCCTCGTAGCCGAGGTGCTTGTTGAGCTGCCGCAGCCCATTCAGGTTGACGGTGATCAGCCCGACGCGATGGGTGTTGATCCGGGCGCGCTCGATCTCGTTGGTGAGGATCTCGTTGATCCCATGCCCGTTGACGAACCCGGTGAGGAGGTCGGTCCGGGCGGCGTCGCTGAGCGAGCCCCAGAGGCGGTTGACCCTCGTTCGCAGCGCGTGGATCATGAAACCGGCGACTGCGAGGCTTCCGAACGTGACGACGAACTGGAAGGTCAGGGTGCCGGAGGTGACGGGCATGCCGACGTCGGACTCCGCCATCAGGATCATCGCCACCCCGTAACAGATGCCGAGGAAGGCGACGTTGAAGACGGCGTCGACGCGGGGCAGGAAGTAGAAGGCGTAGAAGCAGGGCCACAGGTAGAAGAGGCTGTAGGCGGTGCTCGGGTCGTGCGTGAAGAACACCCCCGCGGTGACCTGGACGATGCCCATCGCGGGCGTCAGCCTGACCAGCCACATCGGGACCCGGTTGGCGAAGATCAGGAACGTCAGCGCGAACAGGCCCGTCGAGGCCTGGACGAGCAGCATCGCCTGGACGTCGAACGAGGACGGATGGGGCAGCGTCACCCCGAGGATGCCGAGCGCCATCCCGGCCAGGGAGACGTAGGCGCCGGCGCGGGCTAGCGGAGCCACCTGGCGACTGTCGGACCTGCGCCCGTAACCCGGATCCAGAGCAGCGGCACCGGCACCGCGGCCGGTGTTGGCACCTTCGAAGACTGCCAAGCCCACTGAATGACCTTTCCTTGTGGCACTGCTCCGTCGTTGCCCCCCGACGACGGTTCTACGTATTGCCTATCGCCACGAGAGGCCCTCGACGTGAATCCGCAACTTCCGTACCAGCCCCGAATTCGGGGCCTGGAGCCGCTCTAACCGGAGTTGATCGGCGATTCGACCTGGATCCGCGTGCCACGCTGGCCACGCAACGTGGCCATCGACCCGCGTCCGGGCGCGAGCGTCATGTTGTTGCGAACGATCGGCTCCGGCTCGGGGTCAGCCTCGAGCACGGTCCGGCCGAGCACGACCCGGATCACTGACTTGATCGTCATCAGGGCGAGGTGAGATCCGACGCAGTGACGGGCGCCGGCGCCGAACGGCACCCACACCCGCGAGCTCGGTTTCGGATCCTCCAGGAAGCGCTCCGGGCGGAACGCGTCCGGCTCGGGGAACACCTGCTCGTCCTGGTGGATCAGGTAGATGCACGGCATCAGCGTCCACCCGCGCGGGAAGGTGTAATCGCCGACCTGGGTCTCGACCGTGAGCCGCCGCGCCGTGACCGGGAGGATCGGCCGCTGCCGCAGCGTCTCCTTGACCACCGCGTCGAGGTAGTCGTCGTTGTCGGCGCCGAGCTCGGCGAGGAGACGATCCTGGGCGAGCGGATGACGGAGGAGCCGCTCGAACGCCCAGGCGAGAGCGTTGGCCGTCGTCTCGTGGCCGGCGATCAACAACGTCAGCACCTCGTCGCGAATCTCGCGATCCGACATGTAGGCCGGCTCGTGCGTCTCCGCCGCGGCCAGCATCGACATCACGTCGTTGCCGCGCTCGTGCGGCTGCAGGTGGCGGCGCAGGTTGATCTCGTCGAGCAGGATCCGGTCGATCTGGCGAGTCACCTCCATGACCTTCCCGAACGGCGAGCGACCGCCGAGCTCGCGCTGGAACTGCGGCATCAGCGCCAACGGGTTCTCGGCGATCTCGAGCATCTCGGGCACGAGCCGGCGGATCTCGGTGTCGCGATCGGGCGTGCAGACGCCGACCACGATTCGGACGATCGACTCGGTCGTGATCCGCCGCATCGGCTCCTGGAGCCGGAACGGCTCCTCGACCGGCCAGGTTGCGATCTCGCGGGCGGTGATCTCCTCGATCAGGCCGCCGTAGCCGCGGATCGCCTTCGGGTGGAACGACGGAGCAAGCAGGCGGCGATGGTGCTTGTGCTCTTCGCCGTCGAGCAGGAAGAGCGACCGTTCGCCGAGCACCGGGCGGAAGATCTGGTTCGTCGGGCCCATCCTGAAGGTCGAGGGATCGCCACTCAGCACCTTCCAGGCCGCCGCGGGCTCGGCGATGAACGCACAGCGCTTCAGGGCCCCGAGCTTGACGCTGAAGATCGGCCCGTGCCGGTCGCGGTTGCGCTCCATGAAACCAACGGGGTCACGGAACCACTGGCGCATTTGCCAGAGGCCGGGGCTGCCAGGTCCGGAGGGGAGCACGATCCGTCGAGGGTATCCCACGTCGGCGCGGGAAACGACCCCGGGGCCGGACCCGCAACGGTCCTGGCGAGCCGTTCCGCGGAGCCGGGAACACGATCTGTATGAAGTAGACAGTGCTACTGTCTACTTTGTACTTTCAACGAGCGAAGAGGAGCCGAGCGGTGGCCACAGGGACGAGCGGGGACGTGATCAAGCCGGAGTTCGAGTCCGGGCGCAAGCACCTGATCTTCACCGACGAGCACGAGGACCTGCGCGAGTCGATGAAGTCCTGGGTCCTCAAGGAGCTCACCCCCAACGCGGAGGAGTACGAGGAGAACTACTGGCCCGACTCGGTTCTGCATCGGATGGCGGAGCTCGGCTACGTCGGCCTCTGCTTCCCCGAGGAGTACGGCGGGCAGGGCGGCGACTACTACTACTCGCTCGTCCGCGCCGAGTGCCTCTCCTATGCGGGCTCCGGAGGGCTCGGCATGGGCCTCGCGGTGCACACCGACATGGTTCTGCCGCCGATCGAGCTGCTCGGCACCGAGGACCTCAAGCAGCGCTACCTCGTACCCGGGATCAAGGGCGAGAAGATCGCCTGCCTCGGCATCACCGAACCGGGAGCGGGCTCGGACGTTGCCGGAATTCGCACCACGGCGCGGCGCGAGGGCGACGAATACGTGATCAACGGATCGAAGATCTTCATCACGAACGGCGCCCGCGCCGACTTCATCCTCCTCGTCGCGAAGACCGACCCGGACGCGCGCCACGACGGCATCACCCTGTTCATCGTCGACCTCAAGGACGAGGACGGCAACAACGTGCCCGGGTTCACCGTCTCGCGAACGCTGGAGAAGCTCGGCATGCACTCCTCCGACACCGCGGAGCTGGCGTTCGAGGACGTCCGCGTTCCCGCCGAGAACATCCTCGGCCAGGAGGGCAAGGGCTTCTACCACATCTCCTGGGAGCTCCAGGGCGAGCGACTCGTCGCTGCGGCCGGCTCCGTGGCGGGTGCCGAGCGGCTCTTCGAGAAGACGTTGGAGTACGCCAAGGAGCGCGAGGCCTTCGGCCGGCCGATCGGCAAGTTCCAGGCGATCCGGCACAAGTTCGCCGAGATGGCGACCAAGATCGAGGCCGCCAAGCAGCTCACCTACACGACCGCCTGGCGCTTCAACAACGGCGAGTACCCGGTCCGCGAGATCACGCAGACCAAGCTGTACACCTCCCGGGTCGCCTGCGAGGTGGCCGACGAGTGCATCCAGATCCACGGGGGCTACGGCTACATGAAGGAGTACGGGATCGAACGGGCATACCGCGACGTGCGCCTGAACCGGATCGGAGCCGGCGCGGACGAGATCATGCTCGAAGTCATCGGCCGCAGCTACGGCCTCTAGCGGGACGCTAGAAATGACTTCGGCCCGCTGTTGTCAGGCGAGCCGAAGTCGGGGGATGGGTATGGATCGGACCTGGGAAAACGCGGCGCCGGGATGGATGCCGGGCGTCGCGTCGGTTCGTGGGTTCTCAGTCCGGACCCCCTTGTAGCACCGCCCCGGGCGGGGAGCAACGAATCTGGACAAATAGACGAGTCGCCGCCCCTGGGCCTGCGAGAATCGGCGCCGTGAGCGCCAAGGCCCTGACGATTCTGATTGCCGACGATCATCCGGTTTACCGCCAGGGCCTCGAGCGGGCGATCGGCGAGCACCCCGATCTCGATCTGGTCGGATCGACCGCCGACGGGCGACAGGCACTCGAGCGGATCCACGAACTCGAGCCCGACGTCGCCGTCGTCGACGTGCGCATGCCGGGCCTCGACGGCCTGAAGATCGTCAGCGCAGTCCAGCGTGACGGGCTGCGAACCAGGGTCATGCTCCTGACCGGTTACGAGGACTCCGGGGCTGCGTACAAGGCGCTCGCCCAGGGCGCGGCCGGATATGTATCGAAGGCCTCCGACCACACCGAGCTCTGCGAGTCGATCGTCGCCGCCGGCCGCGGCGAGACCGTGATCGCCCCGCAGTTCGCCGCCGGCATCGCCACCGAGATCCAGCTCCGCGAGACATCCGACCGCCCGACCCTCACCTCCCGCGAGGCCGAGATCCTCCGCTTCCTCGCCGAGGGCAGGACCGCGGCGCGGATCGGGGACGAGCTCCACCTCTCCGAGGGCACGGTCAAGACGCACCTCGACAACCTCTACGAGAAGCTCGGCGTCTCGGATCGGGCCGCCGCGGTGGCGACTGCGATGCGCTGGGGTCTGCTCGAGTGAACGGCCCGGAGGGCAGGCTCCCGGGGGAGGATCCTGACGAGGAATCGCCGCTGCAGGTGATCGGCCAACTCGCCGGCGGCATCGCCCACGACTTCAACAACATCCTCGGGGTGATCATCAACTACGCGCGGTTCGCCTCGGCTTCGGTCCCGCCGGGGTCGCCCGCCGCCGCCGACATCGAGGAGATTCGCCGCGCCGCCGAGCGCGGCGTCGGCCTCGTCCGGCAGCTGATGATCCTGGCGCGCCGGGAGAGCGGCGCCACGGTCGCCTTCGACCTGAACGAGCTGATCTCCGGACTCGACGGCTTCCTGCGCTCGACGATCGGCGAGCACATCACGGTCGAGCGGAATCTCGATCCGGCGCTGTGGCCGCTCGCCGACGATCCCGTCCGGATCGAGCAGATCCTGATCAACCTCGCGGTCAACTCGCGCGACGCGATGCCGGGCGGCGGCACGCTCACCTTCGAGACCGGCAATGCCGAGCTCGGGCCGACCGACACGCTCGGCTATCCCGGCGCGACGCCGGGACGGTTCGTGCGCCTGATGGTCAGCGACACCGGCACCGGGATGGACGCCGAGGTCGCCTCGAGGGCGTTCGAGCCGATGTTCACGACGAAGGCCTCGGGCCAGGGGACGGGGCTCGGGCTGGCCACCGTCTACACGATCGTCACCCAGGCGGGCGGGATGATCGATCTCTCCTCGAAGCCCGGGCTCGGCACGAGCATCGAGATTCACCTGCCGGCGGGCGACGTCGCATCGCGACCCGCCGCCAAACCCTCGCAGGCGGCCCCCGCCGGGCGCGGCGAGTCCGTCCTGATCGCCGAGGACGACGACGCCGTTCGCCGGGTCGCCGAGCGAATTCTCGACACGGCGGGCTATCGGGTCACGTCCTGCTCAGGCGGCGTCGAGGCCCTCGAGCGGCTCGACGACAGCGGCGGGCACTTCGATCTGCTGCTCGCCGACGTGGTCATGCCCGGGATGAGGGGCGACGAGCTCGCCCGGCGCGCGGTTGCCATGCAGGCGGGTCTGCACGTGTTGTTCATGTCGGGCTACAGCGACGACGCCCCACCGACGAGCCTGGGACCCACGTCCGGCCGGGTCGGCTTCATCGACAAGCCGTTCGACGCCGGCGCCCTGCTCGAGCGCATCCGCGACCTGCTGGCCGGCTAGCTCGAGATCGGGACCTGGGGGCGCTAGCCCAGCTCCGCGGTGCAGAACGCGCAGCGGCTCGCCTTCGCGGGGATGTCGGAGAGGCAGTGCGGGCACTCCTTGGTATCCGGATCCTGCCCGCGCTTGCGGCGTTCCTCGAGCTTGTTGATGGGCGTGACGACCAGGAAGTAGATGGCGGCCGCGACGGTCAGGAACGCAAACAGGGCGTTGATGAACGAGCCGTACCTGAACATCGAACCGTTGATCGTGAAGGTGAGATTGCTGAAGTCGGGCTTGCCGAAGATCATCGCGATCAATGGCGTGATCAGATCGGCGACCAGCGACGTGACGAGGGCGCCGAATGCGGCGCCGATGACGACCGCGACGGCCAGCTCGACGACATTTCCGCGGCCGATGAACTCCTTGAAGCCCTTGAGCATGTTCGTCACGACCCGATCCTCGCAGGGCAGCGGATACCGTGCAGCCGATGAGCGTCGTCAAAGACAGCGGGCAGCGGGCCCTGGTCCCGCCGTTCACGGATGAGCACGAGCAGTTGCGGGCAACCGTCCGGCGTTGGGTGGAGAGCGAGATCGTTTCCGAACAGGCCGAATGGGAACGGCGGCGGGAGTTCCCCCGCGAGCTCTTCGACCGCGCCGCCGAACTCGGCTTCCTCGGCCTCAAGTATCCGGAGCGGTTGGGGGGGCAGGGCGGCGACGGCGTCCATGACGCCGTCTGGGCGGAGGAGATCGCGGCGGCCGGGATGTGCGGCGGGGTCGGCGCCGGGCTCGGCGCCCACACCGGCATCGCCACCCCCCCGGTCTGGAACTTCGGCACCGCCGAGCAACACGAGCGCTTCCTGCGTCCGGCCATCGCCGGCGAGCGGATCGCCGCGCTCGGGATCACCGAGCCCGGCGCGGGCTCGGACGTCGCCTCGATCAGGACGTCGGCGCGGAAGGTGGACGGCGGCTGGATAGTCAACGGCTCCAAGACCTTCATCACCAACGGTGTGCGGGCCGACTTCCTCGTCTGCGCCGTGCGGACGACCGCCGAGGGCGGCCACGGCGGCATCTCGTTCCTGATCCTCGAGAGCGACATGAAGGGCTACGAGGTCTCCCGCAAGCTCGAGAAGCTGGGCTGGCATTCCTCCGACACCGCGGAGCTCTCGTTCACCGACGTCGCCGTCCCCGACGAGAACCTCCTCGGCGACGAGAACGAGGGCTTCAAGCTGATCATGGCCAACTTCCAGTGGGAGCGGCTCCTGATGTCGCTCGGTGCCGTCGGGAGCATGGACTGGTGTCTGCGGCGCGCGGTCGACTACGCGCTGGAGCGGGAGGCGTTCGGCCGCCCGATCGGAAAGTTCCAGGCGATCAGGCACAAGATCGCCGAAATGGCCACGAAGCTCGAGACGGGGCGGGCGATGTCATACGCGGCGCTGCGCCTCCTCGCCGATGACCGCGATGCCCTCCGGGAGGTGACCGCAGCCAAGCTCTTCACGCAGCGGGCCGCGGTCGAGGTCGCCGACGACGCCGTCCAGATCCACGGCGGCTACGGCTACATGCGCGAGTACGAGGTCGAGCGCGCGCTCCGCGACGCCCGTCTCGGCCCGATCGGCGGCGGCACCGATGAGGTGATGAAGGAGATCCTCGGTCGCAGCTATGGACTCTGAGGAACACCCCGAGCAGATGCTCCGCTTCGCGTCCGCTCTGCTCGGCCGGCACGGTGTTGCCGCTCGGCAGGGGCGTCAGTTGATCGGTGGGTGGGATTGATTGATCTTGGAGGAGCCGCGGAGATTGGAGAGGGGCGATGTCGATCAGGTCGCGCGGTTGATCGCGCGCGCGTTCGCCTGGCACGAGCCGTGGGGCGAGTGGGCAATGCCCGATCCCAGCGACCGGGAGGAGCGGATCTTCAGGCGGTTCCGCGAGGACCTGCTGACCCGGTTCATCCCCGATGGCGAGTGCTGGACGATCGCGGGGCTGACGGCGACCATGTGGGTACCACCCGGAGTCGAATCGCTGCAGCACCGCCGCAGCGAGGACGACTACGCGACCTTCGGCGACGTCGCCGACGCGATGCGCGAGGGCGACCAGGCCATCGCCGCCATGAAGCCCGACGTCGAGCACTGGTTCCTGGACACGATCGCGACCGACCCCGACCACCACGGCGAGGGGCTCGGTGGGCGCCTGCTCGACCACGACCTGGCGATCCGCGATGCGGCCGGCGACGCCTGCGCACTCGATACGCACACGCCGGACAACATCGCCTTCTACGGGCGCCGGGGCTTCGAGGTGATCGGGGAGAGCCGGCTCCGCGGCGGCCCGCCGGTCGTCGTCATGTTCCGACCCGCCCGCCCAACGTAGAACTGACGCCCCTGCCGAGCGGCAACACCGCGCCGACCGAGGGAAGCGGACGCGAAGCGGAGCATTCCCTCGGAGTCATCTCTGACGCCCCTGCCGAGCGGCCAAGTCACCTTGGGCGCAGGCCGAGCAGAGCGGACGCGAAGCCGACCATCTGCTCGGAGTGAAATAGAGTGCCCGGGCAAACTTCAACGGCACAGGAGACAGATTTTCGATGGGACTTCTCGACGGTAAGGCGGCGATCATCACGGGCTCGGCCCGAGGCATCGGGCGGGCGACGGCGGAGCTGTTCGTCCAGGAGGGCGCGAAGGTCCTCATCAACGACATCGACGGCGACGTGGCCCAGCAGGCGTCCGCCGAGATCGACGGCGAGACCGCCGTCTTCAGCGGTGACCTGACCGTGCCGGGCGCCCCCGACAAGATGGTCGAGGCCGCGATCGATGCCTTCGGGTCGGTCGACTGCGTGGTCAACAACGCCGGCTACACGTGGGACGGCGTCGTCCACCGGATGACGGACGAGCAGTTCCAGGCGATGCTCGACATCCACACGGTCGTCCCGTTCCGCGTGATTCGGGCCCTCGCCCCGCAGTGGCGCGAAGCCGCCAAGGCGGAGCAGGCCGAGGGCAGGGAGGTCTTCCGCAAGATCGTCAACATCTCCTCCGTCTCGGGCACGATGGGCAACGCCGGGCAGGCCAACTACGCCTCGGCCAAGGCCGGAGTCACGGGTCTGACCAAGGCCGTCGCAAAGGAGTGGGGGCAGTTCAAGATCAACTGCAACGCGATCGCCTTCGGCTTCGTCGAGACGAGGCTGACGGCCGCCAAGGAGAACGCGGGCGAGATCGAGCGCGAGGGCGAGAAGATCGAGCTCGGCATTCCCGAGCAGATGCGCCAGATGGGAAAGATGATGATCCCGCTCGGTCGCGCCGCCGAGCCCTCGGAGGCCGCCGGACCGGTGCTGCTCCTCTGCTCCGAGTACGCGAACTACATCCACGGTCAGGTCATCAACGTGACCGGCGGCCAGTTCACGGGGATGTACAGCTAGCAGCGCCGGCGCTTTCGCAGCGCCGTCGAGCATCGGCCCCGACCGTCAAGACCGTTACTCGACGATCTCCGCCTCCGGCGCCTTGCCGGGCGGGACGCGAACCAGGGTGACGACCAGGGCCAGCAGCATCGCGATCGCCATGCCGTAGAAGATCGTCTGCGTCGAGTGGGCGAAGGCCTCCTGGATCTGGCCGAGGATCTTGGCTGCTTCCGCGCCTCCGGAGGAGAGGGCGCTGGACGCATCCCCGCCACCGTTCTGAGTCAGGGAGGCGGCGATCTGGTCGGCCTGCGACTTACTGAGCCCGAGGTCGCCGCCGACCAATCGATCCTCGACGTTGGCCCGGTTCTGGGAGATCAGCAGCGTGCCGAGGATCGCCAGTCCGAGGCTGGCGCCGACGTTGCGGGCCGTCTGGGTGATGCCGGTGACCTCGCCATAGCTCGTGTGCGGTGCGCGGTTGAGCGCGTCGGTGGTGATCGGGCCGAGGATGAACCCGGTCCCGGCGCCGGCGATCATGATCCGCCACCACTGGTTCCAGTCCTCAGCCGAGGTGAGATCGGTCATCGACTTGGCCCACAGGTAGAAGCCGGCGGCGGCCACGGCGCAACCGATCAGGACGGGGCGCCGCGCCCCCATCTTGTCGAGCATCCTGCCTCCCCATTGGGCGGCGATCACGTAGCCGCCGAAGAAGATCCCGATGTAGAGGCCCGCATTGCTGGCGCTGAACCCGAGCGAGATCTGCGAGTACATGCTCGCGAACAGGAACATCGGCACGAACGCGATCGAGATCAGGAAGAGCACGATGTTGTCGGCGGCGAACGCCTTGTTGGCGAAGATCCGGACCTGCATGAGCGGGGGCTCGGTGACGAGCTCGACCCGAACGAAGACCGCGATCAGGGCCAGGCCGGCGACGATCGAGCCGATCGTGGCCGGACTGTCCCAGCCCCAATCGGCCGCCTGCTGGAGGCCGAGCACCAGCAGACCGAGCCCGAGGGCGGCGAGCACCGCGCCGCGATAGTCGAGCTTCGCGGGGCGCTTGGTGTCGTCGGGCTTCGACAGCAGCGTCAGGATCACCGCCGCGATCGCGACCGGGACGTTGATCCAGAAGATGGTGCGCCAGCTGATCTCGATCAGAAAGCCGCCCGCGAGTGGGCCGATGGCGGTCAGGCCGCCGGCGATCCCGAAGAACGCCGCCATCGCCTTGCCGCGCTCATTCTGCGGGTAGGCGGCGACGACGATGGCAAGGGCGGCCGGGAACATCAGCGCCGCACCAGCGCCCTGGATGACGCGCCAGACGATGATCCAGGGCTCGGCGATCGATCCGTCGGGGGTCGCCCCGCACATCGCCGAGGCGCCGGCGAAGACGACGATCCCGATCAGGACCATCCGCTTGTGTCCGGCGATGTCGGCGATTCGCCCGCCGAAGGCGAACAGCGCCGCGAGCGCGACTAGGTAGCCGTTGATGACCCACTGCACGGCTGATTCGCTCAGATGCAGGTCCTTCTGCAGCTCCGGCACCGCGATCGACACGATCGTCTGATCGATGAAGGTCATCGCGACGGCGCAGATCATGGCGGCCAACGCGAGCCTCTTGTTCGTCCCTGAGTTCATGCAGTCCCTCCCTGGCTTGTCATTGCAGTCGATCCGAACGTCCCTGGACCTCGTTCGTTGGATGAGAGTTCATTGACCACGCGCGAATTCCTGCTCACTGCGATCACCCGCGCCGGCGTGATCCGGGTGGGCATGCGACGGCGAGAGAGGCCTTCCAGCCGCCCGCGGCGGCCGGAGCTGTTAGCGCCGCTCCTCGACGGGCGGTTCCCCGGTCTCGCCCATCTGCAGCTGCGGCGGCCAGGAGCCGAACCAGTTGTCGCGGGCGCCGTCGATCGTCAGCACGGTTCCACTGAAGAAATCACCGGCCGGACTCGCCAGGTAGGCGATCAGCCAGGCCATCTCCTCGGGCTTCCCGAGCCTGCCGAGCGGGATGGTCTTCGGGACGGTCTCGACGACCTGAGCGGGGTACTTGGTCCGGAACACCTCGGTGTCGAACTGACCGGGCGCGATGGCACACAGTCTGATCCCGAACCGCGACCATTCCACCGACAGGGTTCTCATCATGTTCTCGACGGCCGCCCTGGCGGCGCCCGAGTGGACCATGCCGGGCATCCCGTTGTGGGGCGAGAGGGTGACGCTCACGACCTTTCCACCACCCTGCGGGATGAACGCCTGAGTGGCGGCCGCGTGCGTCATGTTCCAGGTCCCCTGGACGTTCAGCTCAGTCACCGTCCGAAAGCCCTTGGCCGTGATCGTCTCCGCCGGCGCGAGGAACTGGCCGCCGGCATTGTTAACGAGCAGATCGAGTTTGCCGTGGCGCTCGACGACGCCCGCAACCATGGCGTCGACCGCCTCCTCGTCGCGGATGTCGGCAGCGATGGCATCTGCGGTGCCGCCGATCGCCTCGATCGCCGCCTTCGTCTCCTCGAGCGGCTCGGGCCGGCGCCCGCAACCGACCACGGTGGCACCGAGTCGCGCCAGCTCCATGGCCGTCTCGCGGCCGAGCCCGGATCCCGCTCCGGAGATCAGGCAGACCGACCCATCGAGCAATCCCGGGGCGAAGATCTTGGACGGCTGCCCACTCACGCCGCCAGCCTATTGACTCGCCGGGTTCTGCCAGACCTCGTGCGGGCGATCGCCGGAACAGGGGGCCCGAATCGGGCTCGGGGTAGCCTGACGGGTCGGGATGAGCAAGCTCAAGGCAGAGGCCAAACCGCTGGAGGAGCCCCTCGCCGGGGGCGGATCGCAGGGCGTCGCGGTCACCGTCGAACCACTGCTCGGCGGCTCCATCCTGGCTCCCCCGGGCTTCTTCGAGAACAGGGGGGGCCGCCTCGCGAAGCTGCGGATGCTCGGCATCGGCACGCCGAGGTCGAAGTGGTGGCTGGTGCCGATCCCCGCCTACCTGATCACCCACCCGACGGCCGGTCCGATCCTCGTCGACACCGCCTTCCACGGCTCCGTGTCCACCAGGCCGGCGGCGAACCTCGGCAAGATCGCCGCGCGCTTCGCCAAGCCGCGGATCGAAACGGGTCGCGACCTGCCCGCGCAGCTCCGGGAACGCGGCATCGCCGCCCAGGATCTGAAGACGGTGATCCTCACCCACCTCCACTTCGATCACAGCTCGGGCATCGCCGAGTACCCAAACGCCACCTTCGTACTCTCGAAGGCCGAGTGGGAGGCCGCCACGACCGATCCGAGGCCATTCCTGCGCGGCTACCGCCCCGCCCACTACGACTACCTCTTCGACTACAGGACCGTCGACTTCGACGGGCCCGGGATCTCCTCGTACGCGAGCTTCGGCCGCACCTTCGACCTGTTGGGCGACGGCAGCATCCGGCTCGCCTTCACGCCGGGCCATTCGGCCGGACACTGTTCGGTCATCACCCACCTACGCGATCGCGACCTCGTGATCGCGGGTGACGCGATCTACACCAGCGCGCAGCTCGAGGACGGCGACCCGCCGCCCCGGCCGCTCGACATGCACACCTGGCGCCGGTCGGTGCGCGAGCTGCAGCAGTTCGCGAGGACCTATCCGCGGGCCGAGATCCTGCCCGGACACGATCCGGAGCGCTGGAAGACGGTCTCGAAGCGCTACGAGTAGCTCGGGGCGCCGGGGCTCGGCTTGCCCTCACGGATGCGCTTGATGACCGACGCGCGGCCGTCGCGCTGCAGCTCCTCGTACATCTCACGGGTGTGAGAGAAGATCTCGTCGGCGGTCTCGAGCTGCTGCTCGCGGGTCGGGTCCGCGACGACGTCGAAGCTGACCGGCTCGCCGTAGTGGATCGTGATCTTCGGGAAGACGAGCTTTCGCCAACTCCGGATTCCCTGCGATCCGTGAATCGCGACCGGCACGACGGGCGCCCCCGTCTCCAGCGCGGCCCGCCCCACCCCGGGCTTGGCCTGACCGAGCTCTCCGGTGCGCGAACGGCCGCCCTCGCAGTAGATCATCACGCAGCCCCCGTTTGCGAGGATCGCGCGGAGGGTCCGGAACGATTCCGCGTCGGCATGGCCGCGGCGGATCGGGAAGACGCCCCCGTACTTGTAGATGTAGTCGAGGACCCGGTTCTGTCGGAACATCTGCGACTTCGCCATGAACCGGATCTGCCTGCGCAGCCAGACGCCGGCGAGGAAGTGGTCGTAGTTGGAGAAATGGTTGGCGGCGAGAATCACCGGTCCGGACGCCGGCACGTTGTCCACCTCGATCGAACGCGTCCGATAGATCGCCAGCGAGATCGGTGTCGTGACGAGCCGGACCGCCGAGTAGACCCAGTTCGGAGCGTGCGTGCGCGAGTGCTCGTGGAACTCCGTGAACTCCTCCGCCGGGCGGGGATCCTTGTAGTTCTGCGGCTTCAGGTCGGACATGGCGAGGTGCGCCGTGGCGCTGGGAATTCCTACCCCTGGGCGCGGCCCTGGTTACGGTTACCCGCGACCGCCGACGGGCGCCGGCGCGAGAGCCGGATCCTGCTCGTGCGCACGGAAGAAATCGACCATCGCGGGCGCGTACTCGGCGAAGCCCGGGCATCGTAGGCCCGAGCCGGCGAGTAGCTCACCGGCGCGGCGGGTGTCGTAGCGGACCGGGTGGTTCAGGTAGCGGATCGACTCCGGCGGCGTGCCGCCGTACATGTTGCGGATCGGGCGGATCCGCAGCGCCGCAGCGACCAGGGATGGAGGCACCCGATAGGAGGCCTGCTTGGCGGGATACAGCTCGGCGAGCAGGCTGAACATCTCGCGGGAGCTGAGCGGCGCCGGGTCGCAGAGATGAAGGGTCTCCCCGATCGCATCCCCCGATCGCCCGAGCTCGACCATCGCTGCAACGATGAAGTCGACCGGCACGACGTTGAACGGGACCGCGCCGCGGCCGATGTTGGCGGCCGGCATGCCCCGGGCGGCGCTCGCCGAGATGAATCGGAGGGCGTAGTAGGGGCCGTCGAACTTCTGCGTCTCCCCCGTCAGCGAGTCGCCGACGACGATCGCCGGCCGGAAGATCGTCGTCGGGATGTCGTCCATCGCCGAGCGCACCCAGACCTCGGCCTGGAACTTGGTCGACTCGTAGTGGTTCTTGAAACCCTGACCGAGGTTGAGCTCGTGCTCGTACACGACACCGGTCCGGTCGCCGGCGACGTAGGCGGTGCTGACGTAGTTGAGCCGCTCGAGCCGCTCGACGTCACGGCAGAAGCTGAGGACGTTCCCGGTCCCGTCGACGTTGACCCGCTGCGCGACGCCCGCGGGCACGGCGAGGTCGTAGATCGCGGCCAGATGGTGGACGACGTTGACCTCGGCGGCCAGGCGGCGGTAGCGGTCCTCGCCGAGCCCCAGGCGCGACAGGGTGATGTCGCCCTCGAGGATCTCGATCCGCGGCCCGCCGCCGAGCTCGGCGGCGGCGGTTCGCGCCGCCGCGACCATGCGCGGCTCGACGAGGGCGATGACGCCGTCTCCGGCATCCCGCTCGAGCAGGGCGGCGACGAGGCGACGACCGATGAAGCCCGGGAATCCGGTGATCAGATGCGTCTGCACGACGGGCAGCCTATGGCTCCGGGCGAGCCCAGTCCCGCGACCGCTCGACGGCCTGGTGCCAACGCGACAACAGTGACCCACGCTCGTCGGCGGACATCCGTGGCTCGTAGGTGACCCGCTGCCGCCACATCGACGCGACCCGATCGAGGTCCCAGAGGCCCGACGCGATGCCCGCCAGGTAGGCGGCCCCGAGAGCGGTCGTCTCGGCGATCTCGGGGATCACGACCGGAGCACCGAGGACGTCCGCCTGGAACTGCATCAGCCAGGCATTGCCGACCGCCCCGCCGTCGGCCCGCAGCGAGCTCAGCCGCTCCCCCGATGCCGCCTCCTGAGCGCGGACGGCGTCCACCGTCTGGTAGGCGATGGCCTCCAGGGTCGCACGGGCGATCTGGGCCCGGCCGGTGCCGCGGGTCAGGCCGATCAGGGCGCCGCGCGCATACGGATCCCAGTACGGCGAGCCGAGCCCGGTCAGCGCCGGCACGAAGTAGACGTCGTCGTTGCCGTCCAGCGAGGCGGCCAGCGCCTCGGTCTCCGCCGCCGATTCGATGATGCCGAGACCGTCGCGGAGCCATTGCACCGCCGAGCCGGTGACGAAGACGGCCGCCTCGAGCGCATACGTCGTCTCGCCCGCGAGGCCCCAGGCGATCGTCCCGAGGAGCCCCTCGACGGGATCCGGTGGCTCCGGGCCGCTGTTGAGCAGGACGAAGCTGCCGGTTCCGTAGGTGTTCTTTGCATCCCCGGGGCGATGGCAGGCCTGGCCGAACAGGGCCGCCTGCTGATCTCCGGCGATCCCTGCGACCGGCACCTCGCCGCCGAACACCCGTGTGACGCCGTACACCTCGGCCGAGCCCCGCGGGTCGGGCAACGAGGCCGGATCGATTCCGAGCAGCTCACACAACTCGGGGTCCCACGTCCCGGAGCGAATGTCGAGCAGCATCGTCCTGCGAGGCGTTCGACAGATCGGTCACGTGCTCGCCGCAGAGCTTGTGGACGAGCCACGAGTCGATCGTCCCGAACCGGGCCCGGCCCGCACCGTCGACGTTGCGCAGCAGCCACTCGATCTTCGTGCCCGAGAAATAGGGGTCGATCACGAGCCCGGTGCGCTCGCGGACCAGGTCGGTATGGCCGGCCTCAATCAGCTCCCGGCAGCGACCCGCCGTCCGGCGGTCCTGCCAGACGAGCGCGTGGTGGATGGGATCGCCGGTCGCCGAATCCCAGCCGACGACCGTCTCGCGCTGGTTGGTGATCCCGATCGCGCTCAGGTCGGTCCCCTCGATCCGGGCGTCGGCGAGCGCCTCGACGCCGACCTGACGGGTCACCTCCCAGATCTCGGCCGCGTCGTGCTCGACCCATCCGGGCTTCGGGAAGTACTGCGCGAACTCGGAGTAGGAGCGCCCGGCGATCTCACCCTCCTCGTCGAAGACGAGGCATGTGGTTCCCGTCGTGCCCTGGTCGATCGCGAGGATCACTCGGCGCCGAGCCTATTCCACGGAGGCGGCACGGCGGTCGCGATAGACGGCGACGAAATCGCGCAGCTGCCGCCCGCGGTGGAGGAACCCGGAGAGCGTTCGCCCGGTTGCCCGATGGGTGAGATCGAGCTCGATCTCGCGCACCCGGTAGCCGCCCCGGACGGCGTCGACGGTCATCCCGATCTCCATCCCATATCGCGGAGCGAACGGAAGCACGTCGGCGAGGACGCGCGCCGTCATCGCCCGCTGGCCGGAGATCGGCGCCGTCGTCTCGAGGCCGCACAGCTTGCGGATCGCGTTGCGCGCGTAGCCCTTGGCGAAACCGAGGCCACCGCCGACCTTGCGCTCGAACGCGGCGACAGCGAGGTCGCAGTCCCCGTCCTCGACGGCCTCGACAAGCGGCAGCAGGCGACCGGCGGTCTCGGCCAGATCGCCGTCGCAGAGCAGCACCGTCGCACCGGGCTCCAGTCCCTCGAGGGCGGCGGTGGCGGCGGCTGTCATGTTGCCGCCCTTGCCGTGGGGTCTGTTGCGGCCGATCACGGTGGCGCCGGCGGACATCGACTCGAGACGGGTGTCGTCGGACGACGCGTCGTCGGCCACCCACAGCCCGATTCCCGGCGAGGCATCCCGCAGGGCCCGCAGGGTCGTGGCGATCCGGTCGCCCTCGTCGCGGGCGGCGACGATCGCGATCCGGGGCCTTTCGCTCTTCGCTTCCGCCGCCACCGGGGACTATTCTGCCGCCCTGTGCCGGACATCTCCGCCCACATCACCGGAACCGTCTGGAAGATCGAGGTCGCCGTCGGCGACCAGGTCGAGCTCGACGACACCGTCGTCATCCTCGAATCGATGAAGATGGAGATGCCGGTCGAGGCCGAGGACTCCGGCACGGTGGCCGAGATCCGCTGCGAAGAGGGTCAGTCGGTCAGCGAAGGCGAAGTTCTCGTCGTCCTCGAGTAGATAACTCCGAGCAGATGCTCCGCTTCGCGGCCCGATGGCGGGAAACGACGCACTATGCGTCGCTAGCTGCCAACGAGACATCGAATGGCACCTTTCAGTCGCCAGACGCTCCCTCGCCCCACCAATAACCTGACGCCCCTGCCGAGCGATGACACCGCGCAGGCCGAGCAGAGCGAACACGAGGCGGAGCATCTGCCTCGGAGTTCCCTAGAAGTCTTCGTCGCCCCACCAGCCGGGGAGCATCTCGGCGTCGGCGCCGGCATCGGCGGAGGGATCGCGGGGTGAGCCGAAGGCCAGCAGATCGAGGCCGTCGGGGCCGGCCTCGAAGTTGCGGGCCAGCTCGGGCGCAACGCGAATAGCGTCGAGGGGCTTGACGGCGACCTCCTCGTCGCCGAGTTTGGCGATGCCGCCGCCGGAGAGGATCACGTAGATCTCCTCCTGCCGCCTGTGGCGGTGTCCCCAGGGCTGGCGTTTGCCCGGCTCGATGCGCTGGTAGCTCAGCCCAGCCTCCTGAAGGCCGAGCTCCTGGGCGGCGAAATGCGCCGCCAGACCATCGACGCCGTTTGCGCCGGCGACGTCGTCGATGTCCTCGATGAGGTTCTTCTTCGTGAAGCCCGCGCCAGCCATCGGCAAGCTAGTCCCGCTTGCCGCGGCCCCAGAGGAGCTTGAACGCCCGGCCGAGCAACTTCGTCGTGCGCGGCGAGTCGTACGGGAGCATGTGGATGTCCTTGTCGGTCGGCGCGAACCTCGTGATGAGCAGGGTCTGCTGCTTCGTGTACTTGCGGATGCCGCCGGCGCCGTGGCGCGAGCCCACGCCGGAGTCCTTCCAGCCGCCCATCGGCAGCTCGAGGGCAACGTAGTTGAGCTGTGCGTCGTTGACGCAGACGACCCCGGCCTCGATGCGGCGGGCGATCTGCTCACCGCGCTCGATGTCCTTGGTCCAGACCGAGGCCTGCAGCCCGTACGGGGAATCGTTGGCGAGCTTGATCGCCTCCTCGGCGTCGGTCACCTTCATGACCGGAAGTGTCGGCCCGAACGTCTCCTCGGTCATGCACTCCATCGAGTGATCGACGTCGACGAGCAACGTCGGCTCGAAGAAGTCGCCGGGGCCTTCGCCGCGCTGGCCGCCGACGACCGCCTTGGCACCCTGCTCGACGGCCTCGTTGACCTGCTCCTCGACCAGGTCGGTCTGCTCGGGCGAGGTCATCGCGCCGACGTCGACCTGGGCGGGGCCGCTGGGGACCCCCTGACGGAGCGCGCGCATCTTCTCGGTGACCCGGGCCACGAAGTCGTCGTAGACGGGCTCCTCGACGTAGACGCGCTCGACCGAGATGCAGGTCTGGCCGCCGTTCTGCATCGAGTAGTGGACGGCGGCGTTTGCGGCGCGCTCGAGGTTGGCGTCGCGCAGGACGATCATCGGGTCCTTGCCGCCCAGCTCCATCGCCGTCGGCGTCAGGGTCTCGGCCGCGCGCATCATGACCTTCTTGCCGACCTCGGTCGAGCCGGTGAACATGACGAAGTCGACGGCGTCGATCAGGGCGTTGCCGATCTTGCTGCCCTCGCCGACGGTGACCTGGAAGACGTCCTCGGGCATGCCGCACTCGCGCAGGCCCTCGGCGAGGAGCATCGACGTCATCGGGGTCAGGGTCGCCGGCTTGAGGACCACCGAGTTACCGGCGGCGAGCGCCGGGATGCAGTCGCCGAACGAGTTCGTGAGCGGGTAGTTCCACGGGCCGATCACGCCGACGACGCCGACCGGCGCATAGCGAACCTTGAGCTTGCGACCGAGCACGAAGGGCGAGGAGGACTTGACCTTCTCGTCCGCGAGGAACTCGGGGGCGTTCTTCGCCCAGAAGCCGAACGCATTGGCCACGTAGGAGATCTCGGCCAGCTGCGCATCCTCATACGTCTTGCCGTTCTCGGCGACGATCGTCGCGATGATCCGCTCGGCATTGTCGAGGGTCCATTTCTGGGCACGACGGAGGATCCGCGCTCGTTCGGCGAACCCGGCGGCCGCCCAGGCCGGCTGTGCGGCGCGGCCGCGGGCCACGGCCTCGGTCACCTCCTCCGGCGTCATCGCCGGCACGGTGCCGATCAGCTGACCGGTCGCGGGGTTGTAGACCTCGACCGTGTTCGCGGGAGCGGATTCGGCCTTGGCGGCCTCCGGCTTTCCGTTGGTCGTGGCTGCTTCAGGCGCGGTGGTCGGCTCCACTGGATCTCTCCTCGTTCTCTGGGGTAATGCCTCGGAAACTCGACATGGACGTTACCGCGATGGGCCTCCGGGAAGCAGGCCCCCTGGCCGCCCGGCCAGTGCTACTGCCGGCCCCCTGCCTTACCCTCCCGCGGATGAGCAGCGAACCGACGACCGAGGCCGGCGCCGGCGGCGAACCGCGAGAGCTGGCGGGGGGCGAGTTGGTGCTCGATTTCCCGGCGGACGCAGTTGCCCGCTTCACCCTCAACAACCCCGCAAAGCGCAATCCGCTCTCCCACGCGATCCTCGATGCGCTGGCCGAGACCCTGCCGCTGCTCGACCACGGAATCGACGTCCGCTGCGTCCTCATCACCGGAGCCGGCCGAGCTTTCTCGGCCGGATACGACATCGGCGCCATTCCAGACGATTCGTTCGAGCAGGATGCCGAGGCCCTCGTCGCGCATCCGTTCACAGCGGCGATGGACGCGATCAGCGCCCACCCCTTCCCGGTGCTCGCGGCGATCAACGGACATTGCCTCGGCGGCGGCCTTGAGCTGGCGGTGCGCTGCGACATCAGGCTCTGCGCGGCTGAGGCGAAGCTGGGCATGCCGCCGGCGAAGCTCGGGCTGATCTACGGTCACACCGGGCTGGAACGGTTCATCGACTGCATCGGTGTACCGCGAACGAAGGAACTCTTCTTGACCGGCCGCGTCATGGACGGCGAGCGGGCCGAGCGGATCGGCCTCGTCAACGAAGTCCATCCCGCCGCCTCGATCGAGTCTGCGTCGCTCGCGTTCGCCTCGCTGATCGCCGCAAACGCGCCGTTGTCGACGCGCGGGAACAAGTACGCGATCGAGACCCTCTCGCAGTTCCCCCGGCTCAGCCCCAAACAGGTGGAGGAGCTCGTCGCGCTGCGCGAATCCTGCTTCGCCTCCGAGGACTTCCGCGAGGGCATCCGCGCCTTTTCCGAGAAGCGCGATCCGGTCTGGAAGGGGCGGTAGCGATCGCCGACCCCGAGCGCGATCTGGCCGCGCTCGATCCGCGCATGGCCACCCTGATCGCCGAGGTGGATGCGGCGGTGATCGCGAAGCGCCGATCCGACCGCAGCGAGGATCGCTTCCAGGCGCTGGCTCGGATCATCGTCGGCCAGCAGGTCTCAACCGCCGCGGCACGGACCGTCTGGAAACGGATCGAGGACGAGTTCGGAGGTTCCGTCGCACCGATCGACCTGATCGCAGCCGACGCCGAGGCACGCCTCCGTGGCTGCGGCCTCAGCGGGCGCAAGGCGACCTACATGATCGGCATCGCCGAGGCGATCGAGTCCGGCGTTCTGCGGCCGTACGAGCTCGATGAGCTGAGCGACGGCGAGGTGATCGAAGCGCTGGTCGCGCTGAAGGGGATCGGGCAGTGGAGCGCCGAGATGTTCCTGATCTTCGATCTCGGGCGGCCCGACGTCTTCAGCGGTGGGGACCTCGGGCTTCGCCGCGGCATCCAGATCGTCTACGAGCTCGACGAGCCGCCGACCCCCGAGGAGGCGGTCGCGATCGCCGCCTCTTGGAGCCCGCATCGGACCCTCGCCTCCCTCTATCTGTGGGAGGCCGTACACGCGAATCCCGGCTAGGTGGTCACGCCTGGTCGGGCGATCCGTCCGAGATGACCGCCAATGCCATGCCTGCGTCGACCTGATCGCCCTCGGCGACGCGCAGCTCGCTGACGGTGCCGTCGGCGGGCGCCACCAGCTCGTGCTCCATCTTCATCGCCTCGAGCACGATCAGGACCTCGCCGGAGCTGACCGTGGAGCCCTCGGCGACCGCGATCTTGATCACCTTCCCCGGCATCGGCGCGACCAGCGCACCTTCGCCGAGCGCCTCGTCCCCGCTGGGGTAGCGGGGCAGCTCCCGCAGGTCAGCCTGACCGTCGGGACCGTTGACGTGATGGACCCCACCGCCGCGGCGGACGCTGAAGCGGCGGCGCACCCCGCCCACCTCGAGATCGACGGAGGCGGGCGTGGCACCGTGAACCCGGGGTGAGGGCAGAGCCTCGCCGTCGACGAGGATCTCGGCAACGCCGCGCCTGATCGAGTACTCGACGACGACCTCACTTCCGTCGTGTCCGGCGAACGAGATTCGCTGCGGCTCCGAGAAGTTGTTGCGAAACCCGGCCGGGGCGAAACCGAGCACCGGTGCCTCGGCGCGGCGGTCGGCCATGGCGGCGAGCGCGGCGGCGGCGGCGAGAACCGGGATCCTGTCCGCCTCGATCAGGGGGGCCGTCAGGCCGCACTCACGCTCCAGCAGGCCCGTGTCGGTGGCCCCGTCGAGAAACGGCGGCGACCCGAGGAGCCGGACGAGGAAGTCACGGTTCGTCGTCATGCCGTCGAGCTCCGCACCGCGAAGCGCCGCCGCGAGGCGGGCGGCGGCCACCTCGCGAGTGGGCGCCCAGGCGATCAGCTTGGCGAGCATCGGGTCGTAGTCGGGACCGACGACCGTCCCGTCCTCGACGCCGGAGTCGAGGCGGAGGGCGGCCGGCGGGATCCCGCTGGCGACGGGGACGGCGAACGGCACCGCTCCGGGGACGTGGATGCGCTCGACGATGCCGACCTGCGGAAGGAACCCGGCGGCGGGGTCCTCGGCATAGAGGCGAACCTCGATGGCGTGGCCGCGGCTCACCGGGTCACGTGCGGACCGCGACAACGGCTCCCCGTCGGCGATCCGCAACTGCTCGGCGACGAGATCGAGGCCATGGATCATCTCCGTGACCGGGTGCTCGACCTGCAGTCGGGTGTTCATCTCGAGGAAGAAGAACTCCCCGTCGGGGGTGAGCATGAACTCGACGGTTCCGGCGCCGACGTAACCGACCGCCTCGGCGGCCGCGACGGCGGCGGCACCGAGGCGATCGCGCAACTCCGGGTCGACGGCGGTGGACGGGCTCTCCTCCAGGACCTTCTGATGACGGCGCTGCACCGAGCACTCGCGCTCGCCGAGGCTGACGGTCGTGCCATGGCAGTCGGCGATCAGCTGGATCTCGATATGGCGAGGACGCTGCAGGTAGCGTTCGAGGAACACCGTCGGGTCGCCGAAGGCGGCAGCGGCCTCGCGCCGGGCCCCCTCCACCGCGCTCTCGAGTCCGCTCGGGTCGTCGACGGGACGCATGCCCTTGCCGCCCCCGCCCGCCGATGCCTTGACGAGCAGCGGATAGCCGACGCGATCACCGGCGGCCGCGAGGTCGTCGCCCTCGCCGAGCTCGCAGCCCGGCACGATCGGAACCCCGGCCGACTCCATCAGCGCCCGGGCCCGCACCTTCGATCCCATCGCCTCGATGGCGGCGGGTGGCGGTCCGACCCAGACCGGGCCCGCGGCCGCGACGCGGGCCGCGAAATCGGCGTTCTCGGCCAGGAATCCGTAGCCGGGATGGACGGCATCCGCACCGGTCAGCTCGGCCGCTCCGAGGACCGCGTCGATGTCGAGATAGGTGTCGGCGGCGGTTCTCCCGGTGAGCGGAACCGCTTCGTCGGCCTCGGCGACGAAGGGCGCACCGGCATCGGGATCGGAATGAATGGCGACGGTCGCCAGCCCGAGCTCGCGGCAGCCGGCGAATATTCGCCGGGCGATCTCGCCGCGATTGGCAACCAGGACCTTGCTGAAGGAGCGGGGCACGCGCTACATCCTGAATATTCCGAAGCGGCCCGAGCCCTCGCAGGCGGCGCTCATCGCCGCCGAGAGGGCGATCCCGAGGACGGTCCGGGTATCGCGCGGATCGATGATGCCGTCGTCCCAGAGCTCGCCGCTGGCGACGAACGCGTCCGACTCGTTCTCGATCTGCTCCTCCACGGCCCTGGTCCCCGCGGCGAGCGCCTCCTCGTCGACCTCGATTCCGCGCCGCTCGGCCCCGGCCCGCATCACGATCTCCATGACGCCGGCCAGTTGCTTGGGACCCATCACCGCGGTCTTGTGGTTCGGCCAGCTGAAGATGAATCGTGGGTCGAAGCTGCGCCCGCACATGCCGTAGTTGCCGGCACCGTAGGAGCCACCCATCATCAGCGTCAGCTTCGGGACGCCGGCGTTGGCGACCGCGTTGATCATCTTGGCGCCGGCCTTGACGATGCCGCGTCGCTCGTAGTCCTCACCGACGATGTAGCCGGTCGTGTTCTGGAAGAAGAGCAGGGGGGTATCGACGCGATCGGCGAGCTGGATGAAATGGGCCGCCTTCTCGGCGTCCTCGTTGAAGATCACGCCGTTGTTGGCGAGGATCGCCACCGGCCAGCCACACAGCTCCGCCCAGCCGGTCACGAGTTGCGTGCCGTAGGCGGGCTTGAACTCGTCGAACCGCGAGCCGTCGACGATCCGGGCGATCACCTCGTGCGCATCGAACGGGATCCGCAGATCGTGGGAGGCGATCCCGAGCAGCTCCTCGGGATCGTGAACCGGGTCGGCGCCGCTGCCACGCGGTTCGGGGCCCAGCTTGCGCCAGTTCAGATTGCGGACGATCTCGCGCCCGATCCGCGCCGCGTCGACCTCGTCCGCGGCCATGAACTCGGAGACGCCGGAGACGCGCGAGTGCATCTCGGCGCCGCCGAGGGCCTCCTCCTCGGCCTCCTCCCCGGTCGCCATCTTCACGAGCGGCGGGCCGCCGAGGAAGATCAGCCCCTGATCGCGAACCATGACCGTGTAGTCGGAGAGCCCGGGCTGGTAGGCACCGCCGGCGGTGCAGTTGCCGGTGACCAGGGCGATGGTCGGCCGGCCCGCGGCGGAGGCCTGGGTGAGGTTGCGGAAGTTGGCGCCGCCGGGGACGAAGATCTCCTTCTGACGGGGGAGGTCGGCACCGCCGGACTCGACGAAACCGATCGACGGCAATCGATTGGCGCGTGCCACCTCCTGGGCCCGCAGGTTCTTGCGGAGCGTGTAGGGGTTGCTCGTGCCCCCGCGTACGGTCGGGTCGGAGGCGCCGACGAGACACTCGACACCTTCGATCACGCCGATGCCGTTGACCTGCGAGGCGCCGACCTCGTACTCGGACCCGTATGCGCACAGGGTGCCGAGCTCGAGGAACGGCGAGTCGCGATCGAGCAGCAGCTCGATCCGCTCCCGCGGCATCATGCGGCCGCGGGAATGATGTCGCTCGATCCGCTTCTCGCCGCCCCCGAGCCGCGCCCTGCGCTGCTCCTCGTCGAGCTTCTCGAGCCGCTCCAGCATCTTCTCCCGATTCTCGGCGAAGGCCTCGGAGCCAGTGTCTATGCGGGTTTCCAGTACGGTCAAAGTAGGAAGTAGAACTTACTACTTTCTACTATCGGATCGCCATCCGGTCGCTCCGGATGCAACGGTCGCTACCGTCGGCACGTGACCGAGGGCCCCGGCCAGGAGATCAACAGCTCGCCCCACTCCGGCCGGGTCGTCGCCCTGCGGGTGCTTGCCGCCCTCGCCGTGGCTGCGATCGCTTTCGCGATCCAGCGGCTCTGGCTCAGCGACGAGGCCCCGCGTCAGACGTTCGGCGCCAAGGTCCACAAGATCGAGATCGACAGCGCCGTGCTCGACCGCACCCTCCCCGCCGCCGTCGTCGTCCCGCGCCGGACGCCGCCCAAGCACCGGTCCCTGCTCGTCTTCCTGCATGGACGCAACGAGGACGAGCGCAGCTACCTGGTCGATCCGATGTTCGCGGCGCTGGCCGATCTTCGCGACCGGGCTCCGGTCGTCGCCTTCCCCTACGGCGGGGCAAGCTCCTACTGGCACAACCGCGACAGTGGCGAATGGGCCGCCTATGTGCTCAGCGAGCTGATCCCGAAGCTGATTCGTCGCTACGACATCGCGCCGCGCAAGATCGCGATCGGCGGCATCTCGATGGGTGGCTTCGGCGCCTTCGACATCGCCCGGCTCGCACCGGGTCGCTTCTGCGCCGTCGGTGGTCACTCACCGGCGATCTGGGAGAGCGCCGGTGAGACCGCCGACGGCGCCTTCGACGACAGCGCCGACTTCGAGCGCAACAACATCATCGAGGCCGCGAAGCTCGACCCGAACCCCTACCGCGGCACCCGGCTGTGGATCGATGCCGGCAATGACGACCCATTCCTGGCGGGCGACGAAGCCTTCGAGTCCGCCCTGCGCTCCGCCGGCCTCGATCCGGTCGTCCGGGGCGGCAGCGGCGGCCACGATTCGAGCTACTGGAACGGCAACTGGAGGGAATACCTCGGCTTCTACGCGCGCGCCCTCAACAACTGCGAAGTGGGGACCCGGACCACGGGCGCACGCAAGCCCCTCGGCCCCGGGAGCGGCAGCAAGCCGCCGGGAGACACAGGTCCTTGACCACACCCGATCCGCGACGTGCGAAACATTGCCTCCGCCGGTGGCGCGTGAGCAGATCGGGCGCGCTCTGCCTCGCCGCCGCGGCCGTGGCGGTGCTGCTTGCGGGCACCGCCGCCGAGTCGCGCGCCGGAACCTCCGTGCCCCACATTCGCCACGTCTTCATCGTCGTCCTCGAGAACGAGAAAGCCGACGTCACGTTCGGCAAGGACAGCCCCGCCCCCTACCTCTCCAAGCGGCTCCCGAGCCGCGGTCTCTTCGCGCCCAACTACTACGGGATCGGCCACCTGAGCCTCGGCAACTACATCGCGATGATCAGCGGGCAGGCGCCGAACCCTCAGACCCAGTCCGATTGCCAGTACTTCACCGACTTCCTGCCCGGAACCCCGGCCGGGGACGGGCAGCTGATCGGAAGCGGCTGCGTCTACCCCGACCCGGAGGCGCAGACGATCGCCGATCAGCTCGAGGAGACCGGCGGAAGCTGGAAGGGATACATGGAGGACATGGGAACGTCCTGCCGCCATCCCGATCTCGGGGCGCGCGACGACACCCAGCACGCCGAGGTCGGCGACCAGTACGCGGCTCGTCACAACCCCTTCGTCTACTTCCACTCGATCATCGATTCGCCCTCGTGCGCGGCCAACGACGTCGACCTCGGCCAGCTTCGCCACGACCTCGAGCACGCCCGGACGACGGCCGACTACAACCTGATCACGCCGAACCTCTGCAACGACGGCCACGACGAACCGTGCGTCGACGGCGCCCCGGGGGGCCTCGAGCAGGCCGACGGCTGGCTTCGCCGCGAGTTGCCGCAGATCTTCCACTCACCCGCCTACAGGCGGCACGGGCTCGTCATCGTCACCTTCGACGAGGCTGAGTTCGGCGGGGCGGCCGACGCCGTCGCGTGCTGCGGCGAGCCGGCCGGGCCGAACACGCCGAACCCCGGGATCGTGGGCCCGGGCGGCGGGCGGATCGGAGCGGTCATGCTCTCGCCGTGCATAGCGCCGGGCACGACGACGAAGCGCCCGTACAACCACTACTCGATGCTGCGATCGATCGAGGACAACTTCGGGCTGCCGCACCTCGGCTTCGCCGGACGGCAGGGCCTGCGGCCGTTCGGCTCCGACGTCCTCAACCATCCGGGTTGCGGCGAGCGAATCCGGCTGTCGGTGCGGCCCCGGCACCTGCACGGCGGACCGGCGAACATCCACTTCCGGGTCCGGTCCCGCTACCCGCGCTGCTATCGCCACGTTCTCGTGAAGCTGATCGAGCCGGACCCATCGCGGCGATCGCGCGGGGGCGGGCGGCACACCCTCACCGACGCGAGCGGCCGGGCCCGCATCAAGCGTCGCCTCGAGCCGGGATCGAACCTGCTGGCGGTCGCGCGGCACCGGGGCTGCATCGCGGACCGGGCTCACCTGCGCGTCCGCTGAGAAGCGTCCGCCGCCACGCCTAGCATCGGTCGCCAACTTCGGTAACGCGGGCAGCCCTGCCCCGGCAAGCGGCCCGACGCGAGGAGGCGCCATGGCACCAATGATCACTTTCGAAGAAGCAATCGAGCTGGGAAAGCTGACCGGGCACGACGAGATCGGCGACCTCGTCGAGCGTGCCTGGGCGGTGCGGACCGAGAACTTCGGCGATTCCACCGACATGTGCTCGCTCGTCAACGCCAAGTCGGGAGGCTGCGCGGAGGACTGTGGTTTCTGCGCCCAGTCGCGCTACGCCGAGGCCGATACGCCGATGCACGCGATGATGGAGCCGGAGCAGATCCTCGAGCACGCCCGGGCCGCCGAGGCGGCGGGAGCACACCGGTTCTGCATGGTCACGCAGGGCCAGGGACTGTCCAAGAAGGACTTCACGAAGATCCTCGAGGGCGCCCGCCTGGTCGCCGAGAAGACCAACCTGAAGCGCTGCGCGTCAGTCGGCCACATCTCCCCCGACCGCGCGCACCAGCTCGCCGATGCTGGGATCCAGCGCGTCCATCACAACGTCGAGACGTCGCGCTCCTACTACGACGAGGTGACGACGACCGTCAAGTACGAGGGCCGGATCAGGACGATCGACGCGGTCCGTGAGGCCGGTCTCGAGACCTGCGTCGGCGGCATCCTGAACCTCGGCGAGTCACCGAGCCAGAGAGTCGAGATGGCCTTCGAGCTGGCCGAGCTCGACCCGACGTCGGTGCCGATCAACCTTCTCAACCCGCGGACGGGGACCAAGTTCGGAGATCGCGACCTGATGGACCCGTGGGACGTGGTCAAGTGGATCGCGATCTTCCGGCTGATCCTTCCCGACGCCCTGTTCCGGCTCTGCGGCGGGCGTGTCGAGAACCTGCACGAGCTGCAGCCGCTCGCCGTCAAGGCCGGCCTGAACGGCGTGATGATGGGGAACTTCCTGACGACGCTCGGAGCCGAGCCCGCCGACGACCGCGAGATGTTCACCGACCTCGGCCTCAACGTGGCCCGTCAACCCGACAACGGGTCCAACCCGCGGCCCGACAACCGCAGCGGCTGGCTCGAGGGCGAATCGCCGCGGACGCCGGTCGACGATCTCATCGACAGCCAGGCGCAGGCGGACTTCTGGGATCCCTCCACCCAGCTGCGGGTGGTCGCCAAGAAGCGCAAACCACCGGCCTATCCACGGCCCGCCCGCGACCGCGACGCCGCCTGAACCGATGACCACCGACGGATCCCCGGAACCGCCGGCTCCCACCGTCTCCGATCGGCTCGAGGCGATCCGCGAGGACGGGCTGTTCCGGCGGATGCGCACGGTCGGCTCGCCGCAGGGCCCGCGGATCGAGCTCGACGGCCACGAGGTGCTGCTGCTCTGCTCGAACGACTACCTCGGTCTCGCGGCCCATCCGGCCGTCAGGGAGGCTGCGGTCGCGGCGGTCGGCGAGTGGGGTGTCGGGGCCGGTGCCTCGCGCCTCGTCTCGGGGAACATGGTGCCCCACGACCGACTCGAGCAGCGGCTCGCCGCCTTCCACGGAACCGAGACCGCGCTGCTGTTCGGATCCGGCTACCTGGCGAACACCGGGGTAATCGCCGCGCTCGCCCGCCGCGGCGAGATGGTCTTCTCGGACGAGCTCAACCACGCGAGCATCATCGACGGGTGCCGCCTGGCCGGCGCGCAGACGTTCGTCTACCGCCACCGCGACCTCGAGCATCTCGCCTGGGGGCTGGGCAGAGTCCCGGGTCACGCGGCCCTGATCGTCACCGACGGGCTCTTCTCGATGGACGGTGACGTTGCCCAGCTCGGCTGGCTGCGGGAGCTCGCCAGTCGTCACGGCGCGAAGTTGATGGTCGACGACGCCCACGCCGTCGGCGCGCTCGGACCGGGCGGGCGCGGTGCGGTGGCGGAGGCGGGGCTGGCGGGAGAGGTCGACGTCCTCGTCGGCACCCTGGGCAAGGCGCTCGGCAGCTACGGCGCCTACGCGTGCGTCTCCCGCGAGGTCCGGGACCTGCTGGTCAACACGGCCAGGCCACTGATCTTCTCCACCGGCCTCCCCCCCGCGATGGCTGCGGCTGCGGAGGCGGCGCTCGGCATCGTCGAGACCGAGCCCTCCCGGATCGACCGCCTGCGCGAGAACGCCTCGACGCTCCGTGCCGCGCTCGCCGCGAACGGTCTCGAGCCCGGCGGGGCCGGAGCGCAGATCATGCCCGTGGCCGTCGGCGACCCCGACCGCGCCGTGGCGATCTGCCGGAGGGCGCTCGACGCCGGGGTCTACGCGCAGGCGATCCGCCCGCCCACCGTGCCGGACGGCACGTCGCGCTTGCGGCTGACGGTGACCTCCGAGCACGAGCCGTCCGACCTCATCGACGCCGCCCGGACCATCGCCGCGGCGTTCCGGGCCGTCTCTGCCGACGGCGACTGGTCCATCGACCTGCCCGAGCCCGAGCCCGGCGAGCTGCGGGTCGAAAGTCACGCGTGGCGGGTCGTCAAGGCGCCGGACGGAGCAGATCGGTCCCGGCCCACCGCCTCGGGCGGCTCCGACCACGAGCCCGCCCCGACCGCCTAGAGATCAGGGCGCGGCGCGATGGCCCCGTGAACCCCGGCCGAGGCGTATTCGTCACCGGCACCGGCACCGAGGTCGGCAAGAGCGTGACCGCTGCCGTCATCGCCGCGACCGCGCGCCGGGCAGGATCGCGGGTTGCCGTGTACAAGCCCGCCGTCTCCGGCCTCGACGAGCCCGGCGAGGCCGATCACGAGCTGCTTGCCCGGGCGTCGGCAACGGCACAGGCTGCCGAGGAGGTGGCTCCCTACAGATTCGGCCCGCCCGTGTCCCCGCATCTGGCCGCCGAGCTCGACGGACGACCGATCGAGCCCGCGGTCCTGCGATCGGCCGCGGCAGCCGCCGCGGCTGCCGGAGAGGTCCTCGTCTGTGAGGGCGTCGGCGGCCTGCTGGTCCCGCTCACCCCCTCTTACCTGGTTCGCGATCTCGCCCGCGAGCTCGGATACCCGCTCGTGATCGTCGCCGGTGCGGGCCTCGGCACGATCAACCACACGCTCCTGACCGTCGAGGCGGCGCGGTCCGCCGGACTCGAGGTGCGGGCGGTGGTGCTCACCCCCTGGCCGGCCTCACCCGCGGCGATGGAGCTGTCCAATCGCGAGACGATCGGGGCGCTCACCGGGGTCGAGGTCCTGGCGCTCGGGGAGATCGACCTCGCCGATCCCGGCGGCTGGCCCGACCTGCCGCTGACCTGATCCCAATTTGCGAACTCCGGGACGGCGGTTTCCGACCGGCGCCGGGCCTAGCGTGCGAGAGGTAGATGGACGCCTCCACAGTTGAGCTCGATCACCGCCACCTCTGGCATCCGTTCACGCAGCAACGGGGCTGGTCGGAGGAGGAACCGCTCGTCATCGAGCGCGGCGAGGGCACCGACCTGATCGCCGAGGACGGCAGCCGCTACATCGACGGGACCTCGTCGCTGTGGTGCAACCTGCACGGCCATCGTCATCCGGCCATCGACGAGGCCATCAGGCGCCAACTCGATCGGATCGCCCACTCGACGATGCTCGGCCTGACCCATGGCCCCGCCGCCGAGCTCGCCTCGCGGCTGGTCGAAGTCGCACCGAAGGGCCTGAGCAGGGTCTTCTACTCCGACGCCGGCTCCACCGCGACCGAGATCGCGCTCAAGATGGCGTTCCAGTACTGGCGCCAGCAGGGTGGCCAGCACGCCCGCCGCACCTCGTTCATCGGACTTGCCGACGGCTACCATGGCGACACGATCGGGGCCGTGTCGGTGGGCGGGATCGACCTCTTCCACGGGGCCTACGAACCGCTGCTCTTCCCGAAGCGATCGGTTGCCGCCGGGGACCCCGGCGCGCTCGCTGAGGCGCTCGAGCGGCACGGCGAGGAGACCGCCGCCGTGATCGTCGAGCCCCTGGTCCAGGGAGCCGGCGGCATCCTCGTGCAACCGACGGGCTATCTCCGGCAGGTCCGCGAGCTCTGCGACCGATTCGACGTGCTCCTGATCTGCGACGAGGTGGCGACCGGGTTCGGCCGGACCGGAACGATGTTCGCCTGCGAGCAGGAGCGGGTGTCGCCGGACTTCCTCTGCCTCGGCAAGGGGCTGACCAACGGATACATGCCGCTCGCGGCGACCCTGACGACGGAGCGGGTCTACGAGGGGTTCCTCGGCGAGCACGAGGAGTACCGCACGTTCTTCCACGGCCACACGTTCACGGGCAACCCGCTCGCCTGTTCGGCGGCGATCGCCAGCCTCGATGTGTTCGAGGCGGAGGAGACGATCCTCAATCTGCAGCCGAAGATCAACCTCCTGAACGAGCTGATGGCCGGTGTCGCCGCCATGGACGAGGTGGCCGAGGTTCGCGGCCGGGGGATGATGGTCGGGATCGACCTCGGTGAACACGACCCGGCGCTGCGGCTCGGCCATCGCGTCACCCTGGCGGCGCGCGAGCGCGGCGCGATCGTGCGGCCGCTCGGCGACACGATCGTCCTCGTCCCGCCGCTGTCGATCACGAAGGCTGATCTAAGCCGGCTCGTTTCGATCACTGCCGCTGCGATCCGCGCGGCCATTAAGGGCGCCTACACAACCGGGACGACCCACGATCTTCCGACCCGGGCGCCCAGGCCAGCCGGACGGCCCGGTCAGGCTGCGGCCTGATCATGGCCGAGCAGCGGGTCGCGGTCGTCACGGGCTGCTCGACCGGAATCGGCCGGGCGACCGCTCTTCGCCTCGACAGCTCAGGCTGGACGGTCTACGCGGGCGTGCGCCGGACCCAGGATGCAGCCGACCTCGCCGCGGCGGGCTCCGATCGCCTGTTGTCGCTGATCGTCGACGTGACCGATCCTGAATCGATCGCCGCCTGCCGGGAGCGGATCGGGTCCGAGCAGCCGAACGGCATCGCCGCGCTCGTCAACAACGCCGGGTCCGCCGTCAGCGGCCCGATCGAGTTCGTGCCCCTCGACGACCTCAGGATGCAGATCGAGGTCAACCTGATCGGCCAGGTCGCGATGCTGCAGGCGCTGATCCCCTCGCTGCGGAAGACGGGTGGGCGGATCGTCAACGTGACCTCGATCGGCGGCATCGTCGCCTCTCCGTTCATGGGTCCCTACGCCGCTTCCAAGTTCGGCCTCGAGGCCCTCAGCGACTCCCTGCGAAATGAGCTGCGCCCATGGGGAATCGAGACGATCGCGATCGAGCCCGGCAGCGTCGCAACCGAGATCTGGGAGACCGGGGCGCGTCAGTTCGAAAGCAGCCGCGAGCGGATGCCGCCCGCCGCCTCCGACCTGTATGGGCGCGCGATGGAGGCGATGGAGAAGACCGCGATGGAAATGGGGGCCCGCGGCATCCCGACCGACTCGGCAGCGGCCCTGATCGAGCGGGCGCTGGACGCGAAGCGACCGAAGGCCCGTTACCGGCTCGGGCGCGACGCCCACGCAATGTTCGCCCTCAAGCGGCTGCTGCCCGATCGCGTCTTCGACCGGTTGATCGCGCGGGCGATGCGGATCCCCTGACGACCGGAAATCGGGTTGGGTGGGTGTGATGAAACGCCCGCGGCGACGTAGTAGGGGTGTGGAGCAGGCTGTGACAGCACCCTCGACATCCCTTGGGGAAGCCCCATCGAAGGCCGGGCTCGCCTTCGAGCAGCTCTACCGGGAGTGCCGCGACGACGTCTTCTCCTACGTGATGGGGCTGCTCCGCGACGTCCACGCCGCCGAGGACGCGACCGCGCTCGCCTTCGAGCGTGCCTACCGCAAGCGGCGCCGTTTCGATCCGAGTCGCGGCAGCGGTCGCGCATGGGTCTTCGGGATTGCCCGCAACGCCGCCCTCGACGAACTGCGCAAGCGCAAGCGCGCGGCGGGGATGTTCACCGAGCCCGCCGAAGCGGAGTCGGCGGCGATCCCGGACGGCGACCCGCTCGGGGAACGCCGCGCCGCGCTCCGGCAGGCGATGTTGAAGCTCGGCGACCGGGACCGCGAGCTGATCGCGCTCCGGTTCTTCGCCGACCTCTCCCACACCGAGATCGCCGAGGTGCTCGGCATCAGCGCGACCAACGCTGCGACCAAGCTTCACCGTGCAATCGACAAGCTGAGGAGGTCCTGCGATGAGACCCAGTGAACCCGAGGCCCCCCTGGACCCGAAGGTCACAGCGGACCTGGAGGCGATCGACCGCGCCCTCGGCGGCCTGGCCGTCGATCCGGCCAACGCGGGACTCGCCGAGCTCGCCGTGCTGCTCCGCGAGGAGCGTCCGGCGTCCGGCGAACGCTGGGCCACGGGCCTCGACGAGCGCGCCGCCGCGGGTTTCCCCCGCGGCGGCGGCCGTGGGCCGCAGGGGCCGAAGGGCCGCAGGCGGTCGCTCGTTCTTCGGCGCGGGCGGCTGGATGGTGCCGGCGGGCGCCGTGGCGACGCTGGCGATCGTCGTGGTGGTCGCCACCTCGAGCCTCGGCGGCGACACGAGCGGTACCAGCGACTCGGCAGCGACTTCCAGCCAGCCGGCCGCGGGCTCCAGCGCGGTTCCGGAGGTCTCCCAGGACTCGACCATCTCCGGGGCTACCGAGCAGAACTACCCGCTGAGGGACTTCAGCCGCAGCTCCGAGAAGATCGCCCCCGGCACCGACAATCGCAAGGTCGATCGCAACACCCAGCTGACGCTGTCGGCGAAGCCGGAGGACGTCCGCAGTGTCTCCGACGAGGTGATCTCGATCACCCGCTCCCTGGGCGGGATCGTCGCCTCCTCACGTGTCAGCGAGTCGAACGGGACCTCGACGGCGACCCTCGACCTGACCCTGCCGACGCGGAACGTCGATGCGGCGCTGGATCGGATGACCGACCTTGCCGACGTCG
Organism: uncultured Solirubrobacterales bacterium; assembly: GCA_963798165.1. Taxonomy (GTDB): domain Bacteria; phylum Actinomycetota; class Thermoleophilia; order Solirubrobacterales; family 70-9; genus RHKX01. The sequence goes on from CAWCSE010000009.1 coordinate 222,762, forward strand.
ATGCCCTGAACGAGACGACCGACGACATTACGAAGCCGTTCGTCAGCGCCCAGGACCGGCTCCATGACGCCGAGGCGAAGCGCCGCGAGCTGCTCAAGGCCCTCGGCAACGCGACGACCGACGCCGAGGCAAAGGCGCTGACGATCCGGATCGCAAACGCCCGCCGCGAGATCTCCCGCTCCCAGGCCGCGTTCGACCGAATCGCCCGCAAGGCGCGGCTCTCCGATCTCAGCGTGACGGTGACCAGCAACCCGAACGCGTCCGATCAGCGGACGCTCGGGGACTGGTTCGACGACGCGATGAGCGTGCTGCGGGGTGTCGCCGGGGTGCTGCTCGTCTCGGCCGCGATCCTGATCCCACTCGCTCTGATCGGCGGCCTGGTCGCCTTCGTCACCGTGGGGCTGCGACGCCGCAGCCGCGAGAAGTCGCTCGACTCCTAGAGCTTCTCGAAGTCGCTCTTGCGAGCGCCGCAGACCGGGCAGAACCAGTTGTCGGGGATGTCCTCGAACTCCGTGCCGGCGGGGATGCCGCCGTCCGGATCGCCCTCGGCCGGGTCGTAAACATAGCCGCAGGAGGTGCAGATCCATTGCTGTTTGGTGGGGGACTCGCTCATCGGCCGGGGAGCCTAACGTAGAGTGACCGGATCTTGGATGAGCCCGCTACGCCCCGTCCCGCAGCGACGGTCGTCCTGCTCCGGCGGGGCGGCAGGCACGTCGAGCGGGGGTTGGAGATCCTCATGCTGCGGCGCGAAACCGGAGCACGTTTCATGCCGGGCGTCTGGGTCTTCCCCGGCGGCGCCGTCGACCCCGAGGACCACCACCATGCGGCGGCGACGGACTCCGACCTCCATGCCGACGAGCTCGCGCACCGGATCTGCGGCGCTCGCGAGGTCGGTGAGGAGGCGTCCGTCCGGATCGAGGCCGCCGGGCTCCACCCCTGGTCCCGCTGGGTGACCCCGGCGATGGTCCCGATCCGCTTCGACACCCGGTTCTACGTCGCCCTCGCACCACCCCACTGCATGCCCGAGCCCGACATGACGGAGGTCGACATGGCCCGCTGGATCTCTCCCACGACCGCTCTCGACGAACACGGCCGCGACGAGCTCGAGCTCTCGTTCCCGACGATCAAGCACCTCGAGGAGCTCGCCGGCTATCCACACGCCGACGCGGTCATCGAGGAGGGCCGAACCCGCCATGTCGAGGCGATCACGCCGAAGGTCCGCGGCGACCGCGACAACTTCGAGGTCCTCCTCCCCGGCGACCCCGGCTTCTCCGACTAACCGGCTAGACTCCGGGGAGAGCCCCGGCGCGGCCGGCCTCGGCAGAAAACAGGCGGGCGCCGCCTGAAAGGGGCTGTCAGCGGATGGCGGATATCGGCCATATATGGCCAAAAGAGCGCGATCAGAGCTCCCTCGGTAGGCGGGTGAACGGTGAGCGAGCGCCCCGTCCTTCCCTCTCAGCCCAACCAACTTTCACCCGCCGGCGAATCAATCGGCAGGCCACGCCCACCGCCAAACCCCCGACCAATCTAACGCCGGGAAGGGCGCCATGCCGGCGTACCAGGGGCCGGTCGGGTAGGTCGCGACTCCCTCCTCCTCGAGCTCGGCGCGGACCCGGCGGAAGAGCTCACCCGCGTTGTCGAGGGCGAGCTCGAGTTCGACTCGGCTCAACTCGCGGAGGTGCCACGAGAAATAGAGCTGGCGGTCGGAGGCGCCGAACTCGACCTCGCGGTCGATCGTCGTGGTCCAGTCGAGGAAGGCGGGGCTGAACAGCTCACGCAGGGCGATCGGGTCGTGGCCCTTCGGCACCGTCGCGATGAAGCGCTCGTTGAACTCGATGCTCTCGAACTTGACCCGGAGTCGGCTGAGCTTGCGGGCCTGCTCGTCGGGGGTCGACTCGATCGACTCGACGTCGAACGCCGGGACCACGGAGGTCAGGTCGGGCATGTGTGTCTTCGCCAGGACCGATCCGGGCAGGACGGTCTTCCGGAACGGACCACCCGCCTCGTACTCGTTCGCGTCACAGCTGGAGCCCCAGAAATCCCTGGCGAGCTCACCGGTCAAGCGGTTCGAGCCGCCCGGGCACAGCGCCGGAGGTGCATCGCGCGGGTTGAGCCCACCGACCTCCTCGTAGGTGAGAGCGCGGGCGTCGGCCACGCCGTGGAGGGCGGCGATCCACGCCTGGCGTTGTTCGGCGGGCTTCAAGCGCTCGCCAGGTCCTCACGACCCTGCTCGGCGAGCAATGCCCGATAGCGGGGGAAAACGGGCTTGAGGAGGGGCACGAGCCTGAGGATCTTGGCCGTCGGGCCGGTCGCCTCCATATCGCCGTGTGCGAGGGCGAGGGGAACGTTCACCTCACCCAGCCAGAAGCGGTGGGCGGTATCGGCCGCCATCGACATCACGATCTCGGGCTCGAGATCTGATTCGCCGAAGTCGACGCGCGTCTCCCCCGGATGGAGGCTGATCGTGATCACGGCGCTCGGGTCGCTGTACTGATTGCGGACAACCGTGTCGGCCTGCTGCATCCCCAGATCGACGTCCTCGCCGAGGATCTCGAGCACCCTGCCGAGCGTCTCGTAGACCTCGTGCGCATCCTCGAAGTAAGCCATTGCCGTCTCCTCTCGACGCGGTCGCCGATATCGGCCAATCCTATGGCGCCGCGAGCGCCGCGCCGCTCAGGGGGCCTTCGAGACCTGCGGGAACTGGGTGCCGCCGAACTCTCCCTTGAACGGCGGCGCCGTGAAGCAGGGAGCGAAGGCCTGCTGGGTGCCGGGAATGACGCCCGCCGGATTCGGGTCCGCGTAGGTGGAGACGGTCGGCGAGCCGCCGTCTCCGGCGACCCGGTCGCCACCGGTGTTGTCGCAGTCGAAGTTGGGGAAGATCCCGAACTTCGGGGACGTGCCCTGCCTGATGATGTCGGCGTAGGGCGCCAGGTAGCCGTTGCCGCGGTTCTCCGGCAGCCGGTTGGGGTAGACGGCCAGCGACTCCTGGGAGATGTATCCGAGCTGCTTGAGGGCATGTCGCGGCGCCGGCTGACCTGGCTGTGGCGTCAGCTGCCCGGAGAGCCCGGCCGGTGGGTTGGAGAGGAAGTCGGTGATGTTGGACCGGTAGTAGTTGAGCCAGGAGACGACCGGCGTCAGGTTGGCGAGGAACGGATCCATGTTCTTGAGCGTCGGCCGCAGCTCGTGGAGGAAGCTCGCGAGGGCCGGGAGACCACGCCGGGAGACCCGATTGAGGTCGTTGAGGTCGTAGAAGAGGGAGCGCAGGTTCGGTGACAGCTCACGGACGCTGCGCAACGTCGGGCTGATGTCGTTGGCGACGGGGAGCAGCTTGCTGACCAGCGGGTGGGTGTTGCGCTGGAAGGCATCGAGGCGCTGCAGGGTGAGCCTGGCCTCGCTCTCGAAGGTCGGGGCGATCTGGAAGAACTGCCGCAGCGCCTCGTCCTCGGAGGCGAGGGTCCCGAACGTCGTGTTCGAGCCGGTGATCGCGTCGGCCAGCTGGCCGTCCCGCTCGCTGAGCGCGTCGAAGACGGTTCCGGTGTCCCGGACCAGACCCTGGAGCTGATCGCGCTGGCCGCGGAGCACCGCGAGCACGTCAGATGCGTCGCCGAGGAACGGCCCCAGGTTGCCGAGGGCGTCGTTGAGGTCGAGGCTGCGGCCCCTGATCGCCACGGCGGCACCCTGCTGCCATTGCTGGAAGGCATTCCTCGTCTCCGGGTCGAGGGCGTTGAAGATGTCGTCGATCTGCGTGGCGGCCTGAACCTGGGAGACGGCGAGGTCGCCGCCCTCGGGAATCGTCCCGACGCCGGCCGTCGCGCCGTCGGGATTGTTGGCCGCCGAGCCGAGCGAAACCGGCTCGCCGGTCCCCCCCGGGTCGCTGCCGGTGCTGAGCTCCACGTAGGTCTCACCGAGCAGGGTCTTCTGCCTCAGGATGGCCCTCGCGCCGCTGGAGATCGGCGCGAACTGCGGCTCGATCTCGATCTCGGCCTCGCTCGTGTCCTGGCCGTCGATCTGCTTGTCGACCGGCGCGAGCTCGACGGACTTCACCTTGCCGACCGAGACGCCGCCGATCCGCACGTCGGACTCGGTCGCGAGCTGCGTCGCCTCGGGGAAGTACGCGTTGATCCGGTAGCTCTCGGGCTTCAGCGGGACCGGGCCGCCGAATGAGACCCACAGGAACAACAGCAGCAGGAAGCAGGAGAGCGTGAACCCGACGGCGACGAGGATCTTCGAGATCGAGGGAGCGGACTTCTGCATCAGGGGCAGCCCCCTGCGAAAGGTGCGCCCGGCGCGAACAGCTGCTGCAGGCCCGTCACGGCGGGAGCGAGCGGGCTCGAGCCGAGCAGCGAGACCGCCTCGTCGCAGCCGATCGTCAGGTAGATCCGGCGATCGACTCCGTGAGCGTCCTGGACCTGGAAGACCGAGTTGGAGTTGTGGCCGAGCCAGGCCGCCCAGAACAGGTAGCCCTCGTCCCTGCCGGGGGTCCCGGGCGGCTCGGCGCCGTGCGGGTTGTAGGCGGCCATGTTGCCGAGCCGGTTGATCTTGTTGCCGACGACGGTCAGCTTCGGGGTGGCCTTGGCGAGCCTTCCGGCCGCCTTGTCGAGATCCCGGACCGGGCCGCGTGCCGTTCGCACGAACGGCCGGATCTCGCTCTTGATGACCGGCGTCGAGCTCAGGGCCAGCTTCTTGGTCGACGCGTTGACCTCATCGAGGTTGCGGGCGAACGGGCGCAGATCGCCGAAGGCGGGCCCGAGCTGATCGGCGAACTGGCCGATGTGTTCGAGGGCGACCGTGGACTTCTGCAGGGTCCCTGGCAGCAGCTGTATCGCGCGCTGGACGCTCGGATCCTGCTCGGCGATGGCCCCGATCGTCGTGTTGGACTGCTCGACGAGGTCGGTCAGGCTCTGCTCGCTGCGCCCGACCTCACGGGTCAGGAGGTTGAAGTTGGTCACCAGCCTTCGCAGGTTCTCCTTGCGCTGGGCGACCTTCGAGTTGATCCTGTCGACATCCTTGGTGAGCGGCCCGAGCGAGCCGAGGACGCGGCCGAGGTTCTTACCCTGGCCGTCGACCGCCTGGCCGCCACTGACCAGCAGGAGCCGCAGGTAGGCCTGCGTGTCGGAGTCGAGGGCGCCGAGTACCTCGTCGAGGTTTACGTCGGGCGCGGTGTTGGCGAGCTGGATCATGCCCCCGTCATCGACCTCGCCGGCCTTCTGCGTCCCCGGGTCCATCTCGAAGAACATGTCCTTCAGCCCCGTCTGCGGGCGCAGCAGGATCGTCGCGTCCTTGTAGACGGGCAGGAAGTCGCGATCGACGCCGAAGGTGACGACCGCGATGCCGTCCTGGAGCGAGACGTCCTCGACGTCTCCGACCTTGACGCCGGCGACCCGGAGCGTCTGACCCTGACCCGGTACGACCGCCTGGGCCGTCTGGAACTCGGCCTTGAGCTCGAAGGGCTTCGTCTCGAGCAGCGGGATCCGGAGCCGCTGGTGCTGGACGATCACGAAGGCCGAGCCCAGCCCGACAACGAGCAGGAGCGCGATCGCGATGACGTCACGGAGGTGCTTGCGAATCGCGACGGTCATCGGCCCTCGCCCCCAGAGGTGCCGTAGCGCGCGTAGAAGCGGTTCAGGTCCTTCATCGCGTCCCGCTGCAGGCCCCTCGACCTGGACCCCTTTCCGTCGTCCTTTGCCTGCGCGGCCTCGCCGAACGTCTTCAGGGTGCTGCGGGCATCATCGACGAGGCCGGCTGCGGCGCTGCCGGACGCCGGCGTCGCCCCCAGCTCGGACGGAGCGCTCGTCGGCGCCGGCCCCGGCGAGTTCGCGGCCTTCAGGTTCGGCGGGTCCTGGTTCTCACAGGGGGCATCGGGGTTGAACGGGGTCTTCTCGGATGCGGTCAGGGGCGGCATCGACCCGTCGATCGGGAACGGCGTGACGCCGGCCAGATCCTCGCCCGTCGACTGGTCGGTCAGCTGGACCGTGTTGGTCCCGCCGCCGCCGATCACGCGGATGTACTGGCCGTTGGCGTCGCCGGAGCGACTCTCACCGGAGATCCCGGCCAATCCGTAGCCGGTCTCTTCGAAGATCGATCCATTCGGCCCGTGCTCGGCGTTGTAGGTGGAGCCGCCGTCGACCTGATCGTCGGCCCACGGCAGGATCGTGTGGTTGAAGCAGCTCGAAAGCGCCCTCACCTGCCCCAGGAACGGGATGGTCTCGTTCGTCAGGTTCGCCAGATTCGGCACCGTCGGCCTGAGGTCGGCGACCAGGCCGCGCAACTCCGCGGGTTGCGCGAGGCCGCGCAGCTGTGCCAGCAACGGCGTGGCCGCGTCGAGGGTCGCGGGCGCGGTTCGGACCCCCGGCAGCGCCTCGCGAGCGAATGCGCGCGTCGGCGGGAACGCGGCGTTGAGGCTGGCGAAGGCCCGGTTCCCAGCATCGAGGGTGTTCGGCAGCAGCTGAATGGCCCGCTCCAGCGAGACGTCCTGGGCGGCGAAGCTCCCGGTCGTCGTCCGCAGGTTGGTGATCAGATCCGCCAGCGCCTCGTCGTTGCCGTCGAGACCGCGGACGACGCGATTGAGGTTGAAGATCAGCGAGGAGAGGTCGTGCGGGTTCTCGCCGAGCAGGGCCTGGTTGACCTGAGAGGTGTACTTGAATGCTCCCGGGGAGACCCTGTTCAGCTTGCGGAGCGACTGAGCGCCGTCCTCGTCGACCAGGGCCGCGCCGAACTGGTCGAGGAGGACCTGCAGTTGCCGGCGGGTATCGGCCTGGAAGGAGCCGCTCAGCACCTGATCGAGCTGGACCGTGTTCGTGGTCTGCTGAGGTGGGAAGACGTAGTCGCTGCTCGCGACCGGAGCCGAGGGACTGCCGGGTCGGACGTTGACGAACAGGTTCCCCTCGAGGAAGAGACGCGGCTTCAGTTCGAACGTCGAATCCTGCTTGAGCGGCAGGCCGTCGTCCTCGATCTCCATCGTCACCACGGCACCGGTCCCGTTCGGGTTTCCCGAGCTCGTGTCCACCTCCTGTGAGTCCTTCGCTGCGGCGAGCGGTTCGACCTTGGTCACCTTCCCGACCTCGACGCCGGCGATCCGGACGGGCGTGTTGGGTCGCAGGTTCTGGGCCGAGTTGAACACCACCCTGACCTCGGTACCCCCGCCCCACGGCACGTTCTTGGTGAACGCGACGTAAGTCCCGATCGCGAGCACCACTGCCAGCGCGACGCCGATCGCCCAGTTCGGGATGCGTTCCTCGCCGGCCCTCACGGCTGCCTACCCGCCACTCGCGTGTCGCGCAACTCGCGCGTCCCGTCGCGGTTGAAGAAGACGTCGCTGATACCCCGATTGCCGGGGATGTCGGGCACGATCACCGAGGGGTTCTTGTCGGACTGGCCGGCAACCTGGAGCTTGCCCTGGACATAGCCGGTCTGGCCGGGTTGGCAATCGGACCCGTTCTGACCGGTGGGACCGCCCGCGTCGGCATGGAGGATCGGCAGCTCGTGCGGGTCGAACTGCTTGTAGGTGTGACCGGGTGCCGGAGCCTGCCCGTACTTACCGTTCGCCGCGATGCCCGAGTACCCGGCCGCCGAATATCCCGTCTCGGCCTCACCGGGGATCGTCGTCGCGATCGGCGGCACCGGTCCGGAGCCGTCGAGATCGAGATCGAAGGTGAGGCTCCCGGGCGGGCTGAGGATGAGGGACACTCGCTGGGAGAAACCGATCGAATCCTGCTCGGTCAGGTGCTCGGGGAGCAGCGTCCAGAAGTAGTTCCAGTAGTTGCAGACCGTCTGCGCCGGCACCACGTACTTGGCGAGCGGCTTGGCGCTCCCGAACAGGTCCTGGAGGCGGACCAGCGAGCTCTTCGTCTGCGGTTGCTCGACCAGCTGCTCCAACTGTGTGAAGACCCCCTTGAGGCGACGGCTGGTGCCGACGCTGCGGGCCAGGGCCGGGGTACCGGCCTTGATGGCGCCGTTGAGGCTCGGCAGGGCCAGCTTGAGTTGCCTGATGCCCGGCCGCAGGCGGCTCTCCAGCTCCGCGGTGTCCCGTAGAAAGGGCCGCTGTGAGGGCAGTAGGTCGATGCCCGATTGCAGGGTCGGCGGACCGCCGGAGATCGTCGCCTGCAGTGCCGCCGGATCGTCGCCGATCGCCGCGAACGTCGTCGCCGCATTGCCGAAGAACTCGGCGTTCTGCTCGGCGACCGGAGCGACGATCGCAGCCGTCCGGGCGAGGGCCGGGAAGAAGCGCGCGAGGTTCGTCCTCGGATCGTTGAGCGTCTGCGCGACCGGAAGGAGGTTGGTGAGCAGCGGGTTGAGGGCCTCGAAGGCCTGGTTGAGGGAGGACCCGCGCCCGGCGAACCCGTCGCCGTAGCCGGCGAGGTTCTCGCGGATCGCGTTCCTGGTCGCGGCGTCGAAGGTGTTCCCGATCTCGTCGAACTCGGTCTGCGCGATGAACGTGCCGTCGTCGGCCCCCTGGTTGTCCTTGACCTCGTCGACGGAGAGGATCTGGTTGTCGTCGTCAGCCGGGTCGTCGTTGTCGTTCGTCCCGTTGAACGTGAAGCCCTCGGGTGCCTCCGATCCGTGTCCGCGGGTGATCTCGAGGTACTTGAGCCCGAACGAGGAGCGGTAGCGAATCCGGAAGATCGAGTTGACCGGAATCGGCGACGCCGACTTGTCCAGCTTCAGGTTGAGGCGGGCGACGACCCCGTTGGTCCGCTCTCCCGCGGTGACGGGCGCCGCTTCCGGGGACCCACCGCCGGGGGGCACCCGGACGGCGTCGATCGACTCGATCACCCCGACCCTGCTGCCGCCGATCCGGACCTCGTTGTTGGGCGCCAGGCGGGCGGCGTTGGGGACGATGACGGAGACGCGGTAGACCGGGACGAACGGCAGGCCGTTGTTGGCGTTGTAGGCGAGGAACACCGCGACGACCACGATCAGGGTCGTGATCGCACCGACGATCGTCGGCGACGCCGCTATCGCGGCCATCGGACTTGTCTGGCGCGGTCGTGGCATGTCAGTTACCGAAGAGGAATCCGAGGAGGTCGCCGTTGCCGGATGGCGCGGCGGGGGGGCTGGGTGAGCCGGGGGCGGCGGGGGGCGAGGGGCTGCCGCCCGGTGCGGGCGTCGGCGGAGCGGCTGAACCGCCGGGCGATGTCGGGGCCACCGCCCGGACCGCCCGTCCCGGCCGAGCCCGAGCCCGAGCTCCCGCCGCTTCGCCCGCCACCGGCCGAATCGCGGTTCTTGGCCCGCTTGCCGGATCCCTTGGTCGCCGAGGCGGCGAGGGTGCTGCTGGGATCGCAGATGCTCAGATCGGTCGAGCCCTGCGGGCAGACCGAGCCGGGATAGGGGGGTACGTCGACGCCCTGGCTCAGCCCCGGCTGGTTGCGGCCGAGCCAGGCGACGCAGCGATGGGCATCGAGGATGTCAGTCGTTGCGGTGGTGCCGTCGGTACTCGGAACCCCGGGCTCGCCGTTGAACTCACCGCCGTTGTAGTTGGCGCAGGGGCCGGTCCCCACCTCGAAGATCGAGAAGTGCAGGAGGTGGCCGATCTCGTCGTATTGGTTGATGGCCAGCGTCTGGTAGTAGAGGTAGTTGAGCAAGCCCTCCATCCCCGTGTAACCGGTCTTGCCCTTCCTGCCGGTATCGACGTTGGCCCGCTTGTCGACTTCGACGGCACGACCCGGATCGTCGATGTCGCGGAGGAACTTCGCGAGGTTGTCGGCGACCGAGTAGGACTTCTTCGATGCCTTCGCGAGCTGCCTGACCTCGTCCTTCCCCTTCCGCAGGGCGCGCTTGCCGACCACCGACGCGTTGCCGAGAGCCCGCAGACCGTCCGTGGCCGATCGGTTGAAGTCCGGGAGGTTCCGGGAGAGGGTGGTCAACCCGGGCGCGGCGGCGCGCAGGTCGGCGGCCAGCGGAGTGCCCTGGACGGCGAGGTCGTCGAGCCGGCCCATCGTCGGCCCGAGCTGAGCGAGGAAGTCATCGAGCAGCGCGAAGTTCTTGGTGAGGTCGTCGCGACGCGTGTTGGCGATCGCCGCGGTGTTGCGGGCCTCGTCGATGAACCTGACGACGTCGCGGCGGCGATCGGCCAGCCGGCCGATGATCCGATCCGAGTTCGCGTTGAGGTCGCGGATGGTCGTGTTCTGACTCGCCAGCAGTCTGGTGACCTGGCGCGTCTGCTCGAGCGCCGGGGCCCCGCGGCGGATCGCCTTGTTGAGGTTCTCGCCGTTGCCGGCCAGCGCGGTGCCGAACTCGTTGATCAACAGCGTCAGGCGCTCCCGGAACGGCAGCCTCAGCGTGCTCAGAACGAGGTCGTTCTGGACGGTCTGGCGGGTCTGCGTGACGGGGATGTCAGGATCCTCGACGCGATCGGCGTCGCTCAGGTCGGGGGTCACGATGGGATCCCCCTTCGGCGTGCAGTCGACGAAGTACTCCGCGATCAGCGATTGCGGCTCGCTCCTGCAGATCGTGTCCTGCCCCAGTACGGCGACCGGGCCACTCAGCTCCACCTTGGCGACCGCGCGCTTGCTGGAGTTGACGTCGAGCGCGGTGACGGTGCCCGCCGCAACCCCCGCGACCTTGACCTCGGAGCCGTTGGTCAGCCCGAACGCGTTGTCGAACTCGATGAAGTAGGTGTGCCCGTCGTCGCCGCTGGCGCCGGCCGCGAGGAGCCCGGCGATGCCCAGGCAGAGCAGGGACCCGATGACGGTGAGGCGCCTCATGAGCCCGGCGGGACGATCGAGGGGTCGCAGTTCAGGGTGCCGCCGTCGGTCCAGGGGTTGCTTCCGTCGGGCGCGGGACGCTCGTTCGAGCCCGGACAGCGCTTGTAGTTGCCGACGTCGAACAGGTCGGACCCGGTGATGGCAAGCGCACCAGAGAGATCGATGATCGGCAGGTCGTTGGCCCCGATCGAGAAGGTGTTGAAGGTGGTCCCGATCCGGCCGAGGCCGCCGTTCGCGTCGACGACGCCGGAGTGCCCGAAGTCGTCGAACCATCCGGTCAGCTCGGGTGAGTAGGCGCGGAAGAACGCCAGCTCGTCGAGCGAATCGTGCAGGGCGGTCGAAGATTCGGGCAGGGCGCCCTGCCGCTGCTTGCCGTTCCGACGCACCGGCCCGACGCCGATCTTCGCCAGCTTCGGCTGCAACCGCGTCAGGTCGACGAGATCGTTGTTCTTGCCCGGGTTCTCGATGATCCTGTCCAGATCGCGCACCGTCGGGACCAGGTCTGCCGAGGCCGCCCGGAAGTTCTTGAAGAACGGGCCGAGGCGATCGGCGACCGGCTTCGACGCGTCGACGAGCGGGTCGACGTCATCCAGCGTCGCCCGCAGGTTGACCGCGGTCGTATTGAAGTTCCGCATGAAGTCCGGCAGCTGCGAGAGAGCCGTCCGCAACGACGATCGCTGCCTCGCGATCGCGTTCATCATGCCGTCGAGGTTCCCGACCAGAGCCGACAGGTCGTCGCGGCGGGAGGCGACCGTCTTCGACAGGGATGCGCCGTTGACGATCAGCTGTTCGAGGGCGGGCGTATCGCGAGTCAGCTCGGCGAATGTGCGGCGGGAGGTCGACAGGAACGGGTTCAGGTACTTGAAGCCCTCGTTGGCCTGCGGGCCGACTCCCTTGTAGGAGATCGCGAAGCCCTTGATGACCTTCTTGAAGTCGGCGACGGTCTTGGCGTCAAGCGTGTTGAAGAGCTCGTCGAGATCGACCTCGGACACGGTCTCCGCCGTCGTCATCGTGCCGCCGGAGGGAATCTCGTCGCCACCCCTGCCCTGCGGTGGCAGCGTCAACTCGACCAGGCGGTTCGCGACCCCCGACAGCGAGAAGGAGCGAACCTGGGCCTTCGTGCCCCGCAGCAGGGGCGCATAGGCGGAGTCGACGGTGAAGGTGACGAGCGCGTTGCCGTTGGGTGCGAGCTCGATGTCGGTGACCTTGCCGACGTTGGTGCCGCCAATCGTCACCACCTCGCCGCCGACGAGCTGCGAGGCGTTGGTGAACTCGGCCGTCACCTCGTAGTCGGAGATGTTCTTGCTGCCCGTCAGGACGAGGAGGGCGGCGATCAGCGCAGTGCCGACGACGCCCAGTACGAGGGCACGGCGAAGCATCCGCGATCCACGCGACGCCCCTGCGTCTTCGTTCCCTGGCTTCACTTTTTCCCAAGCCCTCCCTCACCCACGGTGAGTGGCTTCCCTGTTCCTGCGCCTCGAAACCTACCGGGACCGGCCGTGACCGTCAAAACGGAACGGCGGCTCACGCTTTGCGAGTCGCACGATCAGCGGGTAGGATGCCGCGCCATGATCGTCCTTCTCGTCGTCATCGTCCTCGTGGTCCTCGCGGGCCTGTTCTTCATCCTGATCCGCAACTCGATGATCGGGAGCCGCAACCGGGTCGAGGAGGCGTGGAGCGGCATCGACGTGCAACTCAAGCGCCGCCACGATCTGATCCCGAACCTCGTCGAGACGGTCAAGGGCTACGCCACCCACGAGCAGAAGACCTTCCAGAACGTCACCGAGGCGCGCGCCGAGGCGATGAAGGCCGGCTCGGTCGAAGCCACGCAGGAGGCCGAGGCGAAGCTCTCCGGCGCGCTCGCCGACCTCCGCGCCGTCGCCGAGCAGTACCCGAACCTGCGGGCCACCGAGAACTTCCAGCAGCTGCAGCGGAACCTGAACGAGATCGAGGACGAGATCCAGGCATCACGGCGGATCTACAACTCGAACGTGCAGTCCTACAACACGAAGATCCAGGTCTTTCCGAACTCGATCGTCGCCAACTCCGGTGGCTTCACGCCTCGCGAGTTCTTCGAGATCGAGAATGCCGCCGACCGCGAAGTAGTCGACGTCAAGTTCTGAATCGCGGCCGCGGACTCGCGATTCCCCAACGAGAGGGGGCGCCTTGCGGCGCCCCCTCCGTACTTCGGCTGAGAGTTCCGCCTAGGACGCGGCGTCGTAGCGGCTTCCTACTTCGTTCCAGTCGACGACGTTCCAGAAGGCGTCCAGGTAGTCGGGGCGCTTGTTCTGGTACTTGAGGTAGTAGGCGTGCTCCCAGACGTCGACGCCGAGCAGCGGGGTCTGGCCGCTGGAAACGGGCGAATCCTGATTGGCGGTCGAGGTCACCTTGAGCTCGCCCCCGTCGAGGACCAGCCATGCCCAGCCTGAACCGAACTGGCCCACGCCGGCTGCCTTGACCTTCTCCTTGAGGTCGTCGAGGCTGCCGAACGTCGAGTTGATCGCCTCGGCGAGCGCTCCACTCGGCTCGCCACCACCGTCGGGACTCATCGTCGTCCAGAAGAAGGTGTGGTTGGCGTGTCCTCCGGCGTTGTTGCGGACCGGGCCCTGCTTGTCGGCCGGCAGGCTGTCGAGTGACCTGAGGACGTCGAGGACGTCGGCGTCGGCCCACTCGGTGCCCTCCAGAGCAGCGTTCGCCTTGTCGACGTAGGCCTGGTGGTGCTTGTCGTGGTGGACGCGCATCGTCGCCTCGTCGATGTGGGGCTCGAGTGCGTCGTATCCGTAGGGAAGGTCGGGAACTTCGTATGCCATCGCAGTTTTCTCCTTGTCACGGTTGATCGGGTCGATCCTGTGGGGTCCTTGTATCTATACCCGTTTGGAGGGGTGTCCACCCTCCTACTCGAACCGCACTCGAGGTCAAGCTCTCTAGGATTGCCCGGCCGATGCCGGACCCAGCGCCAACGAGACTCTGGAGCCCGTCGCCCGAGCGCATCGAGCGGGCAGCGATCACCTCCTTCGCGAGGGAACACGGTCTGCCGGAGGCCTACGAGGAGCTCTGGCGCTGGTCGGTCGCCGACATCGAGAGATTCTGGGCCCTGATCTGGTCCCACTACGGCGTATCGGGCACCTACGACGAGGTCCTGGCCGACGCCGCGATGCCCGGTGCGCGCTGGTTTCCGGGGGCCTCGCTCAACTACGCCGGTCACATCCTCGACGGCCGCGACGGCGATGCCGTCGCGATTCGCCACGCCTCCGAGCTGCGCGGGCTCGCAACCTGCACGTGGGGCGAGCTCGCCGGAGAGACCGCCCGGATCCGGGCCGGTCTGGTCGCGCTCGGGGTCGGCCGCGGCGACCGGGTGGCCGCGTACATGCCGAACATCCTCGAGACGATCCCGACGTTCCTCGCCGTCGCCTCCCTGGGTGCGATCTGGTCGTCCGCCGCTCCGGAGTTCGGCGCCCGAAGCGTCATCGACCGCTTCGCCCAGATCGAGCCGAAGGTCCTGATCGCCGTCGACGGCTATCGCTACGGAGGGCGCGATTTCGACCGGTCCGAGATCGTCGCGGAGATTGCGTCGGCGATCCCCGGACTGGAGCGAACGGTGCGCTTCGGCTACCTCGACGGCTCCGGCTGGGATGAGGGCTTCCTCGGTCCCGAAGGCTCGCCGCTGAAGTTCGAGCAACTGCCGTTCGACCACCCGCTCTGGGTCCTCTACTCCTCGGGAACGACCGGCCTCCCGAAGCCGATCGTCCACGGCCACGGCGGCATGTTGCTCGAGCACCTGAAGAAGATGAACCTCCACCTCGACGCCCAGGAGGGCGACAGGGTGTTCTGGTTCACGACAACGGGCTGGATGATGTGGAACTTCCTGGTCGGCGTGCTGCTCACCGACGCCTCGATCGTGCTCTTCGACGGCAACCCCGGCCACCCTGACCTGGAGACGCTCTGGGATCTGGCGGACGAGGCGGCCGTCACAACCTTCGGGACCAGCGCCAGCTTCATCTCGAGCTGCATGAAGGCCGGCATCGAGCCGGGGCGGGGTCGCGACCTCTCGAGACTCGAGGCGGTCGGCTCGACGGGCTCCCCGCTGTCGCCCGAGGGGTTCGAGTGGATCTACGAGGAGCTCGGCGCCGACACCTGGCTCTTCTCGACGTCGGGAGGGACCGACGTCTGCACGGCCTTCGTCGGCGGCGTGCCGACGCTCCCCGTCTACGAGGGCGAGCTTCAGGCCCGGGCGCTCGGCGCCGACCTGCACTCCTTCGGTCCCGACGGTGAGGATCTGGTCGGCGAGGTCGGCGAGCTCGTTCTCACCCAGCCGATGCCGTCGATGCCGATCTTCTTCTGGGGCGACGACGATGGATCGCGGCTGCGCGAGAGCTACTTCGACACCTACCCCGGGATCTGGCGCCACGGCGACTGGATCGAGATCACCGACCGCGGCACGGCGATCATCTACGGCCGCTCCGACTCGACGATCAACCGCGGCGGAATCAGGATGGGGACGAGCGAGATCTACCGGGCCGTCCTCTCGCTCGGCGAGATCGACGATGCGCTCGTCGTCGACGTACCCTGCGACGGCGAGGAGAACTGGATGCCGCTGTTCGTGGTGCTCGCGGCAGGTGCCGAGCTCGACGACGACCTGAAGCAGCGGATCGCCAGAGCCGTTCGCGAGCAGTGCTCGCCACGGCACGTGCCGAACGAGGTGCGAGCGATCGCCGAGGTGCCGCGAACCCTCTCCGGCAAGGTGCTGGAGGTCCCGGTCAAGAGGATCCTGATGGGGATTCCACCGGATCGCGCCGCCAGCCGCGAATCGCTCGCCAACCCTGCGGCGCTCGACTACTTCTCAGAGCTGGCCGCCGAGCGCGACTAGGGGCGGGCGACGCGGATCCGTGACTCGGCCCGGCCGGGGTCGCAGCGCGCACCACTGGCCCAATTACTACGGTAGAGGTGCAAGGGCAACCGCCGGCTACTGAATTTGGAGCGTGATGGCAGGACTAGGTGCTCGGCTTCGGGCATTCAATAAACGTGACGAGAGCGGCGACGACGGCATCGTCGGGCGCAACAAATGGGGGCGATTCAAGCTTCCCGAGGACATGGAGGGCAAGACCTTCCTCGATGTCGGCTGCTGGGAGGGCGCCAACTGCGCCGAGGCGGTGCGACGCGGCGCCAAGCAGGTCGTCGGGGTCGATCTCTGCACATCCGACGAGCTCGACCGCAACGTGCAGCGGTTCGGCTTCGAGTTCCTGCAGTTGGACGTCCTCTCGGAGAAGTGGCTCGAGCTGGACAGCTTCGACGTCGTTCTCTGTTCCGGCGTCCTCTACCACGTCGAGAACGTCATCTCGCTGCTCCTTCGCCTCCGCGCCGTGACGGAGCGCGATGGCCTGCTCGCGCTCGAGACCGCGACCAAGAAGGTCGGCGGCAACCAGCCGGTCATGGTCTTCCGGCCCGACCATGAGGACAACAACCCGAGCAACTGGTGGGTCCCCAACAAGCTCGCCCTTCACGAGATGCTCAAGACCTGCGGCTACGGCGAGATCGAGGACGTCTGGGAGAAGCCCCGCCCCGGTGGCTCCCGTCTCTGTGTCCACGCCCGTCCGGTTCGGCGCGACAACCACGATCGTGCGTTGCCGCGGAAGCGCGAGGCCATGAGCCTGAGCGGCGGCGAGCGCTGGCACGACATCCGGCTCGAGCAACGGGGCAGGCCCGGCGAGAAGCCCGGCCGGCTACCCGCCTGGCTACGCCGGGGCTGACGACGAAGCGCGATTCGTGGGCCGGCGCCGCCAGGCGTGTGCTGGACGGCACCGGGCCGACGAACCGGACTTTGATGAGCATCGGGGCGCCCGGATTTGAACCGGGGACCTCACCGACCCGAACGGTGCGCGCTACCAGGCTGCGCCACGCCCCGAGGGCGAAGGAGTATGACTAACTCACGCGGTCGATGGCGGCCTCGATCTCGTCGAGCGTCGGAGCGCTGTCGAGCTGCTCGCTGCCGGCCGCCCCGGTCACGACCACCGCAGGATCGGCTGGGATCTTGAGCTTGGTTGCGAGGTCGTTGCCGTCGCGGGCCGCCTGCTCTGCCTCGTCGCCGCCGACGGCGTCCTCCCAGGCGGTCACGTCGAGCTTCGGAACCGCGGAGGCGATCTCGTTCAGGAACTCCTGATTGACGCCCTGCTCCGGAACCTCGTCGAGGTTGCGGACGAACAGCTCGGCGTACTGCCACTCACGGTCCTGTTCGCCGGCCGCGGTCGAGCCGATGCCACCGAGCGTGACCGGCTTGATCCCGAGCGGGTAGTGACGAAAGATCATCTGGACGTCCCCGGTGCGGACGTAGTCGTTGATCAACGGATCGATCACGTTGAGCTGGTAGTCGGCGCAACGGGTGCATTGCACGTCGTTGAAGACGTCGATCGTGACCGCTGCATCGGAATTGCCGAGGCGGTCGCCGAGCTGCGGGATCCCGCCGAGCAGCTCCTGGACATCGCCCGCCCCCGTGATCGCGAAGACCTCCTCCTTGTGCTCGCCGATGGAAAGGGAGACGAGTGCCGATCCGAGGGCGATCGTGCCGACCGTGAGGACGATGAGCGGGAACCAGCGGCTACGCATCGCCTATCCCGCTACTGCCTTGTAGTAGCGCACCGAAAGCCCGGTGAGCAGCATCCCGAACGCCTCCTCGACATCGATCCCCGAAGCCGACGCGTAGGCACTCAGGCCGGCCCGCTCGATCTCGGCGCTGCGATCGACGACCTCGTCGACGAGGTCGGGGTGCTGATCGCAGAAGAAAGCTCCCATCGAGTACAGGTCGGTGTCCATGAGCGACTCGACGAAGGAGTCGAGACCCTCGGAAGCCGCCGGCTGCGGGTCGGTCTGCTCGGTTGCCACGGCCCCGCATCGTAGAGGCGGAGCGCTGCCGGCCCCGAAAAGACATCGACCCCGCGAGGCGGGGCCGATGCGTTGACCAGGAGTTGTCGCGTACGACGTACTGTCCGTTCCAGGCTCAACTTCGGCCGGAGCCGGTCCTTGCGGAAGTTCCTGGACGGTTTCTGGACAAATCTCCGATCGGCCGATATACAAGGGCCACAGCGATACCCCGACGAGGAGGAGTGCCTTGGCGAATCACCTGACGCCTGCGGAGCTGGCCGACGAGGTCGACATGAAACGTCAGGAGGTGATCGCGAGATGTGTGCAGATGGGAATCCCGATCCTGCACGGTCGCATCGACAAGACCCTCTTCGTGACTTCGCTGCGCCAGCTTTCCGCCGCGCCGAGGAAGCAAGCGATCTGACGTAAGCGGGGCGCTTGCTGAAAGCGCCCTTCTCCTACACTTGCCTGCACTGGGGCCGACCGGGCCCCGGGTGCCCAGCGATAGGAGCAAGACCGCCATGGAGGCAGCCACGATGCACGAGGCAGGCAACCGTGACGGGGGAACCGGCAGCCGCACGATCGCGGACCTGCTGCCGAAATCGGCCGAGCTCTACGGCGCCGCCCCGGCGGTCATGCAGAAGAGCGCGGCGGGCTCCTGGGAGAGCCTCTCCTTCGCCGAGGTCGGCTCGATCGTCGAAAAGCTCGCGCTCGGGCTGATCGACCTCGGGATCGAGAAGGGCGACAAGGTCTCGATCCTTGCCAACACCCGGCCCGAGTGGACCTACGTCGACTTCGCCGCGCTCAGCGTCGGTGCCGTCGTCGTTCCGATCTACCAGACCAACTCGCCCGAGGAGTGCCAGTACGTACTCGAGAACTCCGACGCGAAGCTGGTGATCGTCGAGAACACCGAGCAGCTCGCCAAGATCACCGCCGTCCGCGAGCGGCTGCCGAAGCTCGAGCGGATCGTCCTGATCGAGGGCGACGCCCCCGAGGGCGTGATCGCCCTCGACGCCCTGCGCGATCGTGCCGCGGGCCATTCCCGCCAGGAGTGGGAGGCGCGATATACGGCGGTCACCCCGGACGACATCTGCACGTTCATCTACACGTCGGGCACCACCGGCCCACCCAAGGGCTGCGTCATCAGCCACGGCAACTACCGGGCGATGCTCGACATGGTCCAGTCCGTCTCGGCCGTCGAGGCCGGCGAGATCACCTACCTCTTCCTTCCGCTCGCCCACTCGTTCGCCCTCCTCCTGCAGCTCGGCAGCTTCGACATCGGAGCGACGATCGCGTACTGGGAGCGCGACCCGTTGAAGATCATCCCCAACCTGGCTGAGGTCAGGCCGACCTACTTCCCGTCGGTCCCTCGCATCTTCGAGAAGATCTACATGGCGGCGACCGCGGCGGCCGAGAAGGAGGGCGGCCTCAAGAAGCGGATCTTCTGGTGGGCCATCGGGATCGGCACCAAGGTGCGCGAGATGGAGCGCCGCGGCGAGACGCCCGGCTTCCTGCTCGCTCGCCAGTACAAGTTCGCCGACGATCGCGTCCTCGTCGAAGATTCGCAACCTCTTCGGCGGCCGCGTCCGTCAGTGCGTCTCCGGTGCCGCACCGATCAACACCGACATCCTCCGATTCTTCGACGCTGCCGGCGTCCTCGTCCTCGAGGGCTACGGGATGACGGAGACCTCGACCGCTGCCACCACCTCGACTCCCGAGGACTTCAGGTTCGGAACCGTCGGACGGGCCTTCAAGGGGTGCGAGATCAAGATCGCCGACGACGGCGAGGTGCTCATCAAGGGCGCGAACATCTTCCAGGGCTACTACAAGAACGACGAGGCGACCGAGGAGACGATCGTCGACGACTGGCTCCACACCGGCGACATCGGCGAGCTCGACGAGGACGGCTACCTGAAGATCACCGGCCGCAAGAAGGACATCATCATCACCGCGGGTGGCAAGAACATCACCCCCGCCAACCTCGAGGCCGAGATCAAGCAGCACCCGCTCGTCAGCCAGTGCGTCGTGATCGGCGACCGCCGCCCCTACCTCGTCGCGCTCGTCACCCTCGACCCCGAGGCCGCGACGGCCTACGCGGCGGAGAACGGGCTCGATGCCGGCCCGGAGGCCCTCGCCGCGGACCCGAAGGTCAAGGCATCGATCATGTCCCACGTCGACCAGGTGAACGCCAAGTTCGCCCGCGTCGAGCAGGTCAAGAAGATCGAGATCCTCCCCCACGACCTCTCCCAAGAGACGGGCGAGCTGACCCCGACGATGAAGGTCAAGCGCAACATCGTGGCCGAGAAGTACGCCGCCGACATCGAGTCCCTTTACGAGTAAAGAGGGTCCATGAGGAGGGGGCGAGTGGCAGAGGCCCCGCCCCGGGTAAGGGCACCCTGGCCTGCGCGAGCGCCCCACCCCCGGGGTTGACTCTGCACAAAGCCAATCGGACAATCGATACGATCGCCTCGTGCGGGTTGTGGTCAACCATCTGAGCTTCAGAGAGCCCATCCCTCGAGCGGTATTCGATACTGCGGACGAAACCTGCCGACGGCTCGTAGACGCCGGCGGCCTCTCGGCCAGCCTCATCGAGGAGGGCGATGATGCCGACGGACACTCAAACACTAAAGCGTTTCTAGCCGCGTTCAATAGCCACGACGCTGAAGCCGTCATGCAGTACTTCACCGAAGATTGCGTGATGGAGACGCCGCGAGGGCCGTCTCCTTGGGGACGACGCCTGACGGGCAAAGCAGAGGTCCGGACCGGCATCGAAGCCCGCTTCGCTGGCATTCCAGACATTCACTACGGACAGGATCGTCACTGGGTCTGCGGAGATCGTGGCGTCTCAGAATGGACGATCACCGGTACCGACACCTCGGGAATGAAGATCGAGGTCCAGGGATGTGACCTGCTGGAGTTGCGAGACGGGAAGATCGCCCACAAGGACTCGTACTGGAAGATCGTCGAGCGGGACTGACGGCTCAGGGGGTTTCGCACTGGGCCCAGGGGCCACGTCGAGAGCCCGGCCCGCGACCTTGCCCGTCCCTATCTGAGCAGGGCGCCGGTCGTCTGCTCGAAGACCCGGCGCCATGCCGGCGTCTGGTCGCGCTCGCGCTCGACCTGGTCAAGGACATGCTTGATCCGCCGGGCCGAGATCTCGATGCCGTGGCGCTCGGCGATCTCGCGATAGCGCTCGTAGTCACGGGCGAGCCGCAGGGTGACCGACTCGAATCCGTGCTTGGCGATCTGCAGGCGCGCCTTGTAGTCCATGATCGACGTGGCGAACATCAGCTCATCGCCGAGGTCGGGCTCGATCAGGACGATGTCGACGCCCGGGTAGCGGACCGACCATTCATCAACGGCGCGGTGCAGTCGATCGTGGGCGATCATCCGGACCGCCTGGTTGGCGAGGGCGACGAACCCCATGTCGGAGACGCGCCTGACCCGGCTGCCGAAGATCGTCGGCACCCGGCGACTGAAGTCGTTGACGAACGGGACTATCGGGTTGACGACGACGATGAACTTGGCGCCCTTCTCAACCGCGATGTCGATGTTCGTCGTCGAGAGGATGCCGCCGTCCATCATCTCCCTGCCCTTGATCTCGACCGGTTCGTAGACGAGGGGCAGCGCCGTCGAGGCGGCGACGGCTCGGGAGATCGGGACGTCACGCCAATCGCCGTCACCGAGCACGACCCGCTCGGTCGTATCGATCTCGGTCGCGGTCAGGTAGAGCTCGTTCTGGAGCATCCTGAAGTCGTCGGTGCGATCCGGGTCGGAGAGCATCTCCGCCACGTACTCCTCGATGCCCGCGCCCGTGTACAGGCCCTTGGGCAGACCCGCGGCCAGGCCCGTCGCGACGTCCATGACCGACGTCTCCGACAGGGTCTCGACGAGATCCTTCGCAACCCCGACGAGACGAAGGGGCAACTTCGCTCCCGCGGTGATGAAGCCCCTGTAATTGGGGCGGAGCAGCATGCTGAGATCCATGTCGCGCAGCGGCGAGGGCAGGTGCTTGTTGAGGACCCGCATCATTTCCTCGGGTGTGACGCCGTTGGCGACGGCGCTGCCGACGAACGAGCCGGCGCTGGTCCCCACGTAGACGTCGAAGTCGTTGACCGTCCGGTTGACCGCGAGAAGATCGAACGCGCGCAGGGCGCCGATCTCGTAGACGGCACCCGTGAAACCCCCGCCACCCAGAACGAGTGCGGTCTTGGATCGGCGTCGCCGGCGGTTGCGCGACTTCTTCGCGCGACTCGCCGGATCGAGCTGGACTACCTCGCTCATCGGCAGGACCGATTATGACAGCGTGGCCAGCGCCGACGCACCACCTCCGATCACAGGGTCCCACCCCGCGCCACCGGTCGTTACCGGCGATCCGTTCCGGCCACCTCTCTACACTCGCCGCGATGCAGTTCCGGACCACGGCCGCGGCGGCTCTCGCCGTTCTGACCGCGCTCGTTGCCGTCCCGGCGACGGCCGGCGCCTCCTCCCCCGTCGCCGCGAGCGCGACGGCAGGCGGACCCGATCTGCCCTTCCGGACCGCGCCACTTCCGGAGCGACTGCGGCGCGGCGGCCCGATCGACCGCGGCAAGCTGCAACGCAAGCTGAAGGCCCTGGCCCGCAAGGCCCCAGGCTCCAGCGGCTACTACGTCCTCGACATGAAGACGAAGGGCAAACCGGTGCTGTTCGACCGTTCCGGGGGTCATGAGCGCAAGCTCGCCTCGAACGAGAAGCTTTTCACGACGCTCACCGCGATGCACAGGCTGGGGCCCGAAGCGCGGATCGTCACGAAGGTCAAGGCGCGCGGCAAGGTGAGCCGAAAGGGCAAGCTCAATGGTGACATCTACCTCCTCGGCGCTGGCGACCCCACGTTCGGTGCGACGGCCGTCAAGGATCTCGCCAAGCAGGTCAGAAAGGATGGGATCCGCAAGATCAGCGGCAGGGTGATCGGCGACGACAGCGTCTTCGACCGCAAGCGTGGGGTGCCCGACACCAACTACCAGGCGGGGGTCGACATAGCACCTCTCTCCGGCCTCGTCTACGGCGGATCGACCTACGACGGCGATCCCGCCAAGCAGGCCGCACGCGAGTTCCGCGATGCCCTGCGGAAGAAGAGCGTCAGGGTCGGCGGCAAGGTGAAGGTCGACCACCTGCCATCGGCGCTGCGCAAGCGAGATGCGATCGCCTCCCACGACTCGCCGAAGATCAAGTCGATCGTGCGGGCGACGAACAAGGACTCGGTCAACTTCTACGCGGAGATGCTCCTCAAGCGTCTCTGGGCCGAGCCCGGCCGGAAGGGGACGACGAGCGGTGGCGCCAGGGCCGTCGAGCGATTCGCGAAGAGCGTCGGATCGAAGGTCCACGCACGCGACGGCTCCGGGCTGACGGACAACAATAAGTCCTCGCCCCGCAACGTCGTCAGGCTCCTGGTCGCGGCCCAGCGCGACAAGGAGCTCGCCAAGCCACTCTTCAAGTCGCTCGCGATCGCCGGCAAGGACGGAACCCTCGCCGGCCGCATGGGAGGTTCCCCCGCGGCGGGACGCTGCCGGGGCAAGACGGGAACGATCAACGGCGTCTCGAACCTGTCCGGCTATTGCAAGTCGAACGGCGGCCTGATCGCCTTCTCGCTGCTGATGAACGGCGTCACCAGCTACGACTACGCCCGCTCCATCCAGGACGCGATGGTCGCCCAGATCGCCCGGTACAGGTAGCGACTCAGCGCAGCCGAGCCTTTCGAGGGCGGTTTCAGAATCGAAACTGCTCTGAAGGCGAATAGTCCGCCCAAATAGCAGTTTCGATCGCCCCACCGATCAACTGACGCCCCTGCCGAGCGGTAACGCCGCGCAGGCCGAGCAGAGCGGACGCCTCAGCGGAGCATCTGCTCGGAGTTGTTCGCCGAACGGCCGCTAACCGACCAGCTCGACCAACCCAGCCCCATCGAGGATCTCGATCTCGAGCTCCTCGGCCTTGGCGAGCTTCGACCCCGGGCTGTCCCCGGCGACGACGTAGTCGGTCTTCTTCGACACCGAGCCCGTCACCTTGCCGCCGGCCCGTTTGATCATCTCGGTGGCCTCTTCGCGACTGAGGTCGGGGAGCGTCCCGGTCAGCACGAATGTCTTGTCCCGGAGCGGACCGTCGCCGACGTGTCGCTCGGCCTCGTCGAGCTCGAACCTGAGGCCGTGACGGCGGAGGTCGTCGATCAGGGTGAGGGTGCGCTCGTCGGAGAACTGCTCGACGATGCTCTCGGCCAGGATCGGCCCGACTCCATCGACCTCCTGGATTCGCTCCTCACCGGCGCCGAGCAGCTCGTCGATGGTCCCGAAGTGGCGAGCCAGCGCCTCGGCGGTGACCGAGCCGACGCCGTCGAGCCCGAGGGCGAACAGGACCCGGCCGAAGGGCGCCTGCTTCGAAGCCTCGATGGCGGTCAGGAGGTTGGCGGCGGAGACCTCTCCGAACCCCTCGAGCCCGGTCAGGTCCTCGGCGGTGAGCTCGTAGATGCCGGCGGCGTCGGAGATCAGGCCGTCCTCGAGGAACCGCTGGGCCTGCTTCTCGCCGAAGCCGTCGATGTCCATGGCGCCACGGTGGACGAAGTGCTTGACGTGCTGGAAGACCTGGCCGGGGCAGCCCTTCCGGTTCGGGCAGATCGTCCAGACGCCCTCCGGCTTGACGGTCGGGGTGCCGCAGACCGGGCAGTTCTTCGGTGGCCGGGCCTTCTTCAACCGCTTGCCCTTGCGACGCTGGATCAGGGGGGCGACGACCTGCGGGATCACGTCACCGGCCCGGGTGATCACGACCTCGTCGCCGACCCTGACGTCCTTGCGGGCGAGGTCCTCCTCGTTGTGGAGAGTCGCGGTGCTGACGGTGACGCCGCTCAGATGGGTCGGCTCGAGCATCGCGAACGGCACGAGATGGCCGGTCCTCCCGACGTTCCAGACGATGTCGTTGAGCGTCGTCGTCGCCGTCATCGGTGGGAACTTCCAGGCGATGGCCCAGCGAGGCTCGCGGCCGACGACTCCGAGCTCCCTCCACAGGGCGCGATCGTCGACCTTGACGACCGCCCCGTCGATCTCGTAGTCGAGCCCCTCCCGCTCCTGCTCCCACCACTCGCAGCGGGCGACGACCTCGGCGCCCGTGTGCTGGACCGCGATCTGGTCGTTGACCCGGAAGCCGCGAGCCCGCAGCCACTCGAGCTCCTCGCTGTGGGTCGCGTGGTCGACACCCCGCCGGTAACCGATCCCGTAGACCCAGATCTGCAGCGGTCGCTCCGCGGCCAGCGCGGGATCCTGCTGGCGGATGGTCCCCGCGGCGGCGTTCCTGGGATTGGCGAAGGCGGGCAGGCCCGCCTCGGCCCGGTCGGAGTTGAGCATCTCGAAGCCCGATCGCGAGAAGTAGATCTCACCCCGGACCTCGACCAACTCCGGCGCATCGGGAATCCGCAGCGGAATCGAGCGGATCGTGCGCAGGTTCTGGGTGACGACCTCGCCGACCCTGCCGTCGCCCCGCGTCGTTCCACGGACGAAGACGCCGTCCTCGTAGGTCAGCGAGATTGCGAGCCCGTCGATCTTCGGCTCGGTCACGTAGTCGATGTCGCCGGCCGCGATGTCGAAGCGCTTCAGGAGGTTCCTGATCCGCCCCTCCCACGCCTCGAGCTCCTCCGCGCTCCGGGCGTTGCCGAGCGAGAGCATCGGCTCGCGGTGCTCGTACTGCTCGAAACCGTCGACCGGCTTGCCGCCGACGCGCTGAGTCGGCGAGTCGGCGGTGCGAAGCTCGGGATGCTGCTCCTCGATCGCTCGCAGCTCGTCGAGCAGCCGGTCGTAGACGTCGTCGCCGACGAGGGGGTCGTCGGCGACGTAGTAGGCGTGGTCGAGCTCGGCGATGCGCTCACGGAGCTCAGCCGCTCGCCCCTCGGGCCCGGAGCCGCCCACCTCCCCGCCGGCACCACTCACGTGCCGACCGACTCCAGGACGCGTTCGAGCTCACCCTCCAGCCGCATCTCGCGAATTCCGTCGAATCCGCCGTGGTCGGTCAGGTCGAAGTGGATCGGAGTGACCGCCACGTAGCCGCGGGCGACCGCGGCCAGATCGGTTCCCTCGTCATCGCGGTACCCCGGCGAGTAGCCGTAGATCCGGTACCGCTTGCGCCCGCCGCCGTCCGAGTCGACCTGCTTGAGCTCGTCGTTGTAGAGCCGTTTGCCGAGCCTGGCGACCTCGACGCCCTGCGGTTGGGAGCCGGGGCAGTTGACGTTCAGCAGGGTTCCCTCCGGCAGACCCTCGGCAGCGACCATCCGGGCGAGCCCGGCCGTCAGCGGGGCGGAAACCGAGAAGTCGAACTCCCGGCCGAGCCGGAAGTCCATCTCGCCGGCGACCGACTGCTGGGAGACGGCGATCGCGGGGATCCCCAGGACGATGCCCTCCAGGGCTGCGGCGACGGTGCCCGAGTAGGTGACGTCGTCGCCGAGGTTCGAACCATGATTGATCCCGGAGACGATCAACTCCGGCCGCTCCCCGATCAGCCCGAGCTCGGCGAACCGAACGCAATCGACCGGTGTCCCGTCGGTCGCGTAGCCGACCGTCCCATCGTCGAAACTCACCTCCTCGACCCAGAGTGGCGCCCGCGTGGTGATCGACCGAGCGGTGGCACTGCGATTCGAGTCGGGAGCGATCACGTGCAGCTCGATCCCCTCGATCCCCAGCAGCGCACGGCGCAGAGCCTGCAGGCCGGGCGCCGCGATCCCGTCGTCATTGGTGAGCAGTACCCGCACCCGGTCGATTCTACGAGCGGGGCGAATGTCGCGTCAGGGAGCCCGCTCTGGGTAGGAGACGCGCAGCAGGAAGAGCCCGTAGGGGCTCATCGAGTCTCCCGCCTCCTCGCGCCGGGCACCGCCGAGCAGACGCTCGAAGTCCTCGATCGGGCGTCGGGACGCGGCAACCTCGAGGATCGTCCCGATCAGTGACCGGACCATGCCGCGCAGGAACGCGTCGGCCTCGACCTCGAAGGCCAGCACGCTCTCCGACTCGCGCGTCCAGCCGGCATCGATGATCGTGCGATCGAAGTGCCGATGCCTGGTGTCGGTCGGGGTGAACGCCGTGAAGTCGTGGACCCCGCGGAGCAGCCGTGCGCATTCGTCGGCGGCGTCGCGATCGAACGAATGAGGCCAGTGGAGGCTCCGCCGGTACTCGAACGGGCTCTGCGCGGGCCCGGTGTCGAGCCGGTAGCGATACCGGCGCGAGAGCGCGTCCCGGCGGGCGTCGAATCCATCGCCGGCGAGGGTCACGGCGGGAACGGCCAGGTCCGGTCCGCTGAGCGAGTTGAGCGCCCGCCTGAGTGAGTCCGGCACGGGGCGCTCGGTCGTGAAGCTGGCAACCTGGCCGAGGGCATGGACGCCCGCGTCCGTACGACCGGCGACGGTCAGCCTCGTCGGCTCCCCGAGGACCTTGCCGAGTGCCGCCTCGAGCTCCCCCTGCACGGTGCGCTTGCCCGGCTGGGTGGCCCAGCCGCTGAAGTCGCGGCCGTCGTACTGGATGTCGAGCCTGAAGGTCGCCATCGGGCGACCTACCTACACGAGCTCGAGATAGACCATTTCGGTTGAGTCCGACCGGCGCGGGCCGAGCTTGACGATCCGTGTGTAGCCACCGGGGCGCTCGGTGTAGCGCGGGGCGATCTCGTCGACCAGCTTGTGAACGATGAACTTGTCCTGACCGAGCCTGGAGAGCAGCAGCCGGCGCGCATGCAGGTCGCCCCGCTTCGCCAGCGTGATCATCTTCTCGACCTCGGGCTTGACGGCCTTGGCCTTCGCCTGGCTGGTCTGAATGCGCTCGTGCTCGATCAGCTGGCGCGACAGGTTCTTCATCAGCGACTTGCGATGGGCCGAGTCGCGGCTCAGCTTGTGGCGGGCTTTCTTGTGTCGCATCTCGTCGTTCCGTTCGGTCTCGGCGGTGGTTGTTGGCCCGCTACTCGGCGCGAAGGTCGAGGCCGAGGCCGTGCATGGCCTCGATGACTTCCTCGATCGAACGCTCCCCGAAGTTCGGGATCGCCTTCAGCTCGGACTCGGACTTGGCCTGGAGGTCGCCGATCGTCTGCACCCCTGCCCGCTTCAGGCAGTTGTAGGCGCGAACGCCGATCTCGAGCTCCTCGATCAACCGGTCGTCGCCGGTGCCTCCGGCGTCGGCGGCCTCGGCCTCGTCGGCCACCGCTGACCCGTTGGTCTGCGTCAGCTCCTCGACGCGGTCGGCGTCGGTGAAGATCGCCAGGCTGGCGATCATCAGCTCAGCAGCCTCGCGCAGCGCGGCACCGGGCTCGAGTGAGCCGTCCGTCTCGAGCTGGAGCGAGAGCTTGTCGAAGTCGGTGCGCTGACCGACGCGCGACGAATCGACGCGGTAGGAGGCTCGCTTGATCGGCGAGAAGATCGAGTCGATCGGGATGACGCCGATCGGCTGGTCCTCGGTCTTGTTGTCCTCCGCCGGCGAGTAGCCGCGGCCGCGGCCGATCGTCAGGTACATCTCGAGCTTCGTCTTCTTCTCGAGCGTTGCGATCGGAGCCTCGGGGTTGAGGATCTCGATCCCGGCCGGGACCTCGAGGTCGCCGGCGGTGATCTCACCGGGGCCGGTGGCGACGAGGGGAACCTCGACCATGTCGGCATCGGTATGCATCCGCACGACGATGTCTTTGAGGTTGAGGATGATGTCGGTGACGTCCTCCTTGACCCCGGGGATACTCGAGAACTCGTGGGCGACGCCCTCGATCCGGACGCTGGTGATCGCGGCGCCCTTCAGCGAAGAGAGCAGGACGCGACGCAGGCTGTTGCCGTACGTGTATCCGAACCCCTTGTCGAGGGGCTCGATCGTGAATGAGCCTTCGTTGTCCTTGACGTCCTCTGCTGAGATCGTCGGGGTCTGAAATTCGGGCAGGGTAGTCATTGCGCTTCCTTCCGTCGCGGTTTTTGGGAGCCCCTACTTCGAGTACAGCTCAACGATGAGCTGCTCGGAAATCGGCGAGTCGATCTCGTCCCGCTCCGGAAGCCGGAGGATCTTGGCGGTGAGCGAGTCGTGGTCGGCCTGCAGCCATGGGGGCACGGTTGAAATCAATTCGGTGGCCACGCGGACGGTCGTCTCGGCGTCGGATCCCGACTTGATCGAGATGACGTCCTCGGGCTTCAGCTGATAGCTGGGGATGTCGACGCGGCGGCCGTTGATCTGCCAATGGCCGTGGCGGATCAGCTGGCGGGCCTGGCGCCGCGAGGCGGCGAAGCCGAGGCGGACGAGCACGTTGTCGAAGCGGCGCTCGAGCAGCCGCAGCAGGTT
This sequence comes from uncultured Solirubrobacterales bacterium, assembly GCA_963798165.1. Taxonomy (GTDB): domain Bacteria; phylum Actinomycetota; class Thermoleophilia; order Solirubrobacterales; family 70-9; genus RHKX01. Next base: position 251,620 of record CAWCSE010000009.1, read on the forward strand.
CTCGCCGGTCACGCCGTCCTGGCGTGAAGCCTTGTCGTAGTAGGCGCGGAACTGCTTCTCGAGCACCTGGTAGAAGCGGCGGGCCTTCTGCTTCTCGCGCAGCTGCTGGCGGTACTCCGACGCGCGCAGACGACCGCGGCCGTGATCGCCGGGCGGGTAGGAACGACGCTCGACGCCGCACTTGTCGGTCAGGCAGCGCTCGCCCTTCAGGAAGAGCTTCTGGCCCTCTCGGCGGCACTGCTTGCACTGGGCTCCGGTATCGCGGGCCATGCTTAGACTCGCCTCCGCTTCTTCGGCCGGCAGCCGTTGTGGGCCTGCGGGGTCACGTCCTTGACCGTCGTCACCTGCAGCCCTGCAGCCTGCAGGGCGCGGATCGCGGTCTCACGGCCGGAGCCGGCACCCTTGGCGTGGACCTCGACCCGCTCGAGGCCGTGCTCCATGCCCTTGCGGGCGGCATTGTCGGCGGTCACCTGGGCGGCGAACGGCGTCGACTTGCGCGAGCCCTTGAAACCGGCGCTGCCGGCCGACTCCCAGGCGATCACGTTCCCGGTCGGGTCGGTCAGCGTCACGATCGTGTTGTTGAAGCTGGTCTTGATGTGCGCCTGGCCGAACGGAACGTTCTTGCGCACACGGCGCTTCGACCGTCCGGGGCCTCGCTTGGGTTGCGGCATCTAGGAAGTCCTCACTGGGTGACTGGTCGCGTACATCACTTGGGCGTCGGCGCCTTCTTGCGGCCCGTGACGCTCATCTTCTTGGGGCCCTTGCGGCTGCGGGCGTTCGTCTTCGTGCGCTGACCGTTGACCGGCAGGCCGCGACGATGGCGCAGGCCGCGGTAGGAGCCGATCTCCATGAGGCGCTTGACGTTCTGGGAGCGCTCGCGGCGCAGGTCGCCCTCGACCGTGAAGGCCTCGACTCCCTCGCGGAGCTTGATGACCTCGTCCTCGGTGAGATCGCCAACCCGGGTGTTGGGGTCGACGCCGGTCTCGGAGATGATCTGCTTCGCCGTCGAGTCACCGATGCCGTGCACGTAGGTCAGCCCGATCTCGGTGCGCTTGTTGAGCGGCAGGTTGACGCCCGCGATACGTGCCATGCCCTAGCCCTGCCTCTGCTTGTGGCGCGGGTTCGAGCAGATCACGAGTACGCGGCCGCGCCGCCGGATGATCTGGCATCTTTCGCACATCGGTTTTACGGAGGCTCGGACCTTCATCTCCGGCTCTTTCTGTTCGAAACTTTGAGGTGGCCCGGCGATTCCCATGAATCGGAATCGCAGGCAGTGTCGGACGGCCCTTGGGCCGAAGTCGGCATAGTAGCAACTCACCTCAGAGGCGCAAAGCCGCCGCGAGCGCGCCTTTGACCCTGAATCCGCACCTGCGGTTGCGAGTACCCTCGGCGCATGGACACCGGGTTCACCAGCCAGGATGCTCAGAGCGACTTCAACCGGGCAAGGCGAGGCGCGGCGCTCACTCGGCTCTCCTCACGGCTGCGCGGCCAGGCGGGAGACGTGACCACCCTGCTTCCGTTCGAGGAGGTGGTCGAGGCGCTCGGCCGCACGGGAGACCGGCGAATCGGGCTGAAGACGATTCCCCTCGAGTCGATCGTCGGCTCGGTCGACCGGGCAGACGAGTTCGACCGCGATTTTCGCCCCCGCAGCGCCCGGGTCCGCGCTCGCTGGCAACGCATCAACGAGGCTCAGCGACGCGGACAAGGCATGCCACCGATCGAAGCGATGAGAGTCGGAGGATTGCATTTCGTCGTCGACGGACACCATCGGGTCTCGGTCGCTCGGCATCTCGGCCATGACGTGATCGAGGCCTACGTGACCGAGGTAACCACCCGGGTCTCGCCCCAGCAGGGGCTCAGCCTCGCCGACCTCCCGGCCAAGAGCCACGAGCGCCTTTTCGTCGAGCGCGTCCCGCTGACCAGGGACGAACGCAAGCGGATCAGCTTCAAGGATCCGGAGACCGGGTTCGCCGAACTGGCTGAGGCGGTGGAGGCCTGGGGCTTCCGCCTGATTCAGGGGATCGGCGAGCCGCGCGACCGTCGGGAGGTGGCCGAAGCCTGGTTTCGCGACGAGTTCGTGCCGGTTGTCGACGCGCTCCGGGACGCCGACCTGATCGGTAGGAGCACCGAGGCGGACGCCTACCTGCGGGTCGCCCGCGACCGCTACATGCTCCTTCGCACCCATGACTGGGGCGACGATGTGATTGCCCGCCTGCGGGAAGCGCTCAGCTGACGTCGCCTCCGTCCGGCGTCGCCCCCCCGTCCGAGTTCTCCTCGGTTGCAGAGGTCTCCCCGGTTGCCGCGGTCTCCTCGCGGGCCGTCGTCTCGTCGCCGGCCGTGATTCGTTCACCGGACTGGAGATCGAAGAAGTGGAGCTTGCTCGAATCCATCCAGAGCTCGAGCTTCTCCCCCCGCTTCGCGCCGCTCGTCGCGTCGAGCCGGGCGACGATCTGGCCACCCTCCGCGGCCGACTCGCCACCCGTGTCGGCGGCGAGCTCGTCGAGCTGGGCGGCCCTGACCTCGGCGTCGATGTCGAAGTAGATGTAGAGCTCCGAGCCCATCGACTCGAGGATCGAGACCTCGACCTCGAAGCGCGGGCCTGGCTGGTCTCCGACGAGCTCGGAATCCTCGAAGTGCTCGGGTCGGATTCCGACCATCAGCTCCGTTGCGGAGTGCGACTCGAGTTCCCTCACGATCTGCTCGGAGATCTCGACCTCGCACATCGGGAGCTTCGCCGTCCGTCCCTCGATCTCGACCGGCATGAAGTTCATTGACGGCGAGCCGATGAACCCGGCAACGAACAGGTTGACGGGGTGGTCGTACAGCTCCTGGGGGCTGCCGACCTGCAGCAGCTCGCCCTTGCGCATCACCGCGACACGGTCACCGAGCGTCATTGCCTCGGTCTGATCGTGGGTCACATATACGGTCGTCGTCCCGAGCCGGTTCTGGATCCGCGACACCTCCGCCCGCATCTGGACCCGCAGCTTCGCGTCGAGGTTGGAGAGCGGCTCGTCCATCAGGAAGGCCTTCGGCTCGCGTACGATCGCCCGCCCCATCGCCACGCGTTGACGCTGGCCGCCGGAGAGGTTCGCCGGCTTGCGGTCGAGGTGCTCGGTCAGATCGAGGATCTCGGCCGCCTTCTCGACCATCTCCTTGACCTTGTCGTCGTCGATCTTGGCCATCTTCAGTGGAAAGGCCATGTTCTCGCGCACCGTCATGTGCGGATACAGCGCGTAGTTCTGGAAGACCATCGCGATGTCGCGATCCTTCGGCGCCTTCCCGTTGACGACGTCGTCTCCGATCTTGAGCTCACCGTCCGAGATGTCCTCGAGACCGGCGATCATCCGCAGAGCCGTGGACTTGCCGCAGCCGGAGGGGCCGACGAGGATCAGGAACTCGCCGTCGTCGATCTCGAGATCGAGTTCCTTGACCGCCTCGGTGCCGTCGGGAAAGCGCTTGGTGATCTTGTCGAGCGTGATTTCTGACATGCGTTGAGTCCTCTCTAACCCTTGACTGCGCCTGAGGTGAGCCCAGCGACGATTCGACGCTGGAAGATCAATACGAAGATGATGATCGGGATCGTCACGATCACCGCGGCGGCGGCGATGTTCGCGAACGGCTGCGTGAACTGCGAATCCCCGGTGAAGAAGGCCAGCGCCGCCGGCACGGTCCGGGATGCGTCGCTGCTGGTCAGCGAGATCGCGAACAGGAAGTCGTTCCAGGCGAAGATGAAGACGAGGATGGCCGCGGTGAACATGCCCGGCGTCGCGAGCGGCACGATCACCTTGCGGAACGCCTGAAACGGCGTCGCACCGTCGACCTGCGCGGCCTGTTCGAGATCCCAGGGTATTTCTCGGAAGAACGCGACGAGCACGTAGATCGCGAGCGGGAGTGCGAACGTCAGGTAGGGAATGATCAGGCCGAGCCAGGTGTCATAGAGACCCAGCGTCCGCCACATATCGAACAGCGGGCCGACCGTCGAGATCGGCGGGAACATCGCGATCGCCAATGCGCCGCCGAGAATCAATGTCTTGCCGGGGAAGTCGAGGCGGGCGATCGCGTAGGCCGCGGCCGACGCCAGAATGATCGCGATCAGCGTCGCGATCAGCGCGATTCCGATCGAGTTGATCAGCGGTTTCAGGAACGGGCCATCGAGGCCGTCCTTGAACAGAGCCTCGTAGTTCTTGGTGGTCGCCTCGCTTGGGATCAGGGTTCCCCAGAAGCCCTCGTCGGGCTTGACCGTCACCGTCGCTGGCGTCTTCAGCGACAACGAGATGATCCAGAGCACTGGAAAGAGCGCGTAGAAGATCACGATCAGCAGCCCGAACAACCACATGATCCGCTCCTGGGGTGTACGGCTCTCAGCCATCAGGCGTCCTCTTCCCTGCCGGGTACCGTGGTTCCAAACCCCTTCACGAAGAGGAAGGCGATCCCGAGGACTGCGATGAAGATCAGCACCGAGACGGCCGAGCCTAACCCGAGGTTCAGTCTCGAGATCAGCTGGTTGTAGCCGAGAATCGAGACCGATTCGGTGTCGACGGAGCCGCGGGTCATGATGAAGATCGAGTCGAAGACCCGGAACGCGTCGAGGGTGCGGAAGAGCAACGCGACGAGGATCGCCGGCTTCATCAGCGGCAGGGTGATCCGGAGGAACCGTTGCACCGCATTGGCGCCGTCGACCTTCGCGGCCTCGTAGAGGCCATTGTCAATCGTCGTCATCCCGGCGAGCAGGAGCAACGCGATGAACGGCGTCGTCTTCCAGACCTCGGCCATGATGATCACGGCGAACGCGCTGAAGCGGTCGCCGAACCAGTTCATGTCGTCGGCGACGAACGGGAGCTGGTTGACGAATCCCGTATCGGGCTGGAAGGCGAACTGCCAGGTGAATGCCGCGACCACGGTGACGATGCCATAGGGGATCAGAACCGACGTCCTGACCACCCCACGACCGAAGATCGCCCGGTGCATGAGGAGGGCGATCCCCATGCCCAACACGAACTCGATTGATACCGAAACCAGGGTGACGCCGAGCGTGTTGGCGACGTCGGTCCACCAGAGGCTCGAGGTGAGAACGTCGACGTAGTTGCTGAGACCGACGAACTCATGCTCGTCGGGGAAACGCAGGTCGAACCGCTGCAGCGACAGGACGAACGCGTAGATGATCGGGTAGGCCGTCACCAGCAGCATCGCGACAACGGCCGGCGCGCAGAGCATCCAGCCGAGCTTGCGCTCCGAGCGAGCACGCTCGGTGAGCGGAGGCTTGGCGCGCTTCCCGCCGGAGTCGGCCGTTGCGGCCTCCATCAGAGCAGCCCCTTCACGTCGAGCGCGTCCTGGACGTTCTGGCGCAGCTCGTCGACCTTGTCGGGAACGTCATCGGGAGCGATGTCGCCAAGCGGGTGGATGGTGCGCTGAATCGCCAGCGACAGATCCTGGTAGGCGGGGGTGACCGGCCGCGGAGCTGCATGCTGGATCGATTGCCGAATCAGGTCGGCGAAGCCGGGATAGACCTTGTCGATCTCCTTCTTCCCGTAGAGGCTCTTGGTGACCGGCGGTAGGCCTCCGGCCGTGGCGATCTTAATCTGGTTCGGCGGCTTGATCATGCACTTGATCGCGTCGAATGCCTCCTGCTTGTGGGTCGAGTAGCTGGAGACTCCCAGGTTGATCCCGCCCAGCGGCGGCGCTGAGGGACGATTTGCGTCGACCCGCGGGTAGAGCGTCTCGCCGAGCTGCTTGAAGACGTCCGGGGCGTTCTCCTTGGCGCTCGGGTAGACGAAGGGGTAATTGAGCATGAAGCTCGATGACCCCTCTTCGAAGGAGAGCCGCGAGCTGTCCTCATCGGAGGTCGATTCGGAAGGATCGGCCGCCTCGGAGTTCGCCAACTCGACCATCAGGCCGAGCGCCTTGTCCGTTTGTGGGCTGGTCAGATCGACCTGCCCGGTGTCGTCGGGCTGGACGATGCTCGTCCCGGCCGACTCGACCATCGAGTTGAACCAGACGACGAGGCCCTCGTAGCGGTTGGCCTGCACCTGGATCGTCCCGTTGGCGCCGATGGCGGCGGCCTGCTTGAACATCTCATCCCAGGTCTTGGGCGGTTTCGGGACCCGGTCCTTCCGGTACCAGAGCAGCTGGGTGTTGCTCCAGATCGGCGCGGCCCAGAGCTTGTCCTCGAACCTCGCCGTCTCGGCAACGCTCGGAAAGACTCCCTTCGTCGCGGCCTTTTCGTTGGCGCCCGACCACTGCTCGACCCAGCCGGCGTTGGCGAACTCGCCGGTCCAGATCACGTCCATGCCCATGATGTCGATCGAGCTGTCCTCCGCACCGAGGCGCCGGACGAGCTGTTCGCGCTGCTGATCGGCGTCTGAAGGCAGGTACTGGAAGCTGATCGTGTACTCGCCGTTCGACGACTTCGAACAGGCATCGGCGATCTGCGGCACGACCCCGCTCGGCTCGTTGAAGATGAAGAAGTTGAGCTCGGCGGGGCCGCCGGAGTCTCCGCTCCCGCCGCATGCCGAGAGCGCCAAGGCCGTGGCCAGCACGCTTAGCGCCGCCGCAAGGCGCGCTGACGACTTAGAAAGCGAGCTTCTCTCTCCCAAACTCTGCCTCATCTCTCGCTCGGCGGCCGCTGACCGCCACCTGCCCAAACCATACCCAGGATCAGCGCACCACAAACATGATTTCCCAGACGGTCAGGTGAAGTCAGCCAGATCGCATCACCGCAGCCGATCGCGCCGCCAGATCGAGCCGCCGTTCGGCGACCCGGGCGCCACCCGGGAGGGCCGCCAGCAGCAGGGCCGATCCTTGTGGAACGCCCATCTCCGCGGACTCGCAGCCGAGGTTGATCACAATCAGGTGCACTCCGCGCTGGTAGGCGACGGTGCCGGGCGGTGAGTCGATGATCCGCGGCCTCCCGTCGATCTCCCGGCGCACCGCGATCAGGCGCCGAAACAGGTTGAGGAGGGAATCGGGGTCGTCTCGCTGGTCGAAGACGTTGCGAACCTCCGGATCGACCGGTGGCAGCCAGGGGCGGCCGGTGGTGAAACCGCCCTCCTTCCCTCCCTCCCACTGCATCGGTCGGCGGCAACCGTCGCGGCCGAAGCGGTCGAGCGGCTCCGTCAGCTCCTCGCCGTCGATCATCCCGATCTCCTCACCCTGGTAGATGAACGCCGTGCCACCCAGGGTCATCAGCAGAACGGCGGCCGCGCGTGCGTTCTGCTCGCCCCATCTGCTCGCCGCCCTCGGGAAGTCGTGGTTCGACGTCACCCACGCCACGCTGCCGGCCTCGTTTGAGCGGTCGATCGCCGCGGCGATCTCGCCGGCATCCCACTCGGCATGGAGCAGGTCGAAGGCGAAGACCGTGTCGAAGTAGTCGAGATAGGGGACCACGCGGTCGACCGGCAGGTAGACCTCGCCGATCAAGGGCGAGTCCGCCGGCGGCCTCGCGCAGCGTCGCCAGCGCGACGACGATGTCGGGCGAGTCGCGCGAGTGGATCAGGTCGAGCTTGCGGACCTCGGGATCCATCGGCAGCGGGAAAAGTTCCTCGGCCGGGGGGTCGTCGCGGAGCGAGAGGTCCTTGATCATCCGGTCGACGGCATCGACCCGGAACCCGTCGACCCCGCGATCGGCCCAGAACCGGACGACCTCCGTCATCGCCTCGCGCAGGGCGGGGATCCGCCAGTTCGAGATCGGGCTGTTCGGCGTAGAAGGAGTGAAGATAGAGGCGGCCGCTGACCGGATCGCGACTCCAGGCAGGACCCGCCGAAAGAGGCCCGCCAGTTGTTGGGGGGGCCGGGGCCAGTCGGCCCAGACGTAGAAGCCCGGGCGCTCGCGGAACCAGGGATGCTCGATCGACGTGTGGGAGACGACGAGGTCGAGGACGACGCGGATGCCGCGGCGCGTGCGCCTCGGCGACGAGCGCGTCGAAGTCGGCGAGCGTCCCGTACTCGGGCGGCGATCGCGGTCGTGATCGGAGACGTCGTAGCCGTAGTCGGCGAGCGGCGATGCGTAGATCGGAGCCAGCCAGATCGCATCGACCCCCAGCCACTCGAGGTAGCCGAGGCGGCTCGTGATCCCGGCGAGATCGCCGATCCCGTCGCCGTCGGAGTCCTGGAAGGAGCGCGGGTAGATCTCGTAGACGACGGCGCTGTCGGACCAGCCGCTCACCGCTCGAGCTCCCGGCGCCCGGCGCTCGCCTAAGCCTCGTGCCAGGGCGTCAGGATCCGCGGGCCGTCCTCGCCGACGGCGACCGTGAACTCGAAGTGGGCGGCCAGCGAGCCATCCTCGGAGTAGACGGCCCAGTTGTCGGACCCCATGCGGATCTCGGGCGAGCCGATGTTGACCATCGGCTCGATCGCGAAGGTCATCCCCTCCTCGAGCAGCGGCCCCTTCCCGGGCTCCCCGTAGTTGGGGATCTGCGGATCCTCGTGCATGCGCCGGCCGATGCCGTGGCCGACGAGGCTCCGGATCACGCCGAGCCCGTCCTGCTCGACCCGGGCCTGGATCGCAGCCGAGATGTCGCCGAGATGGTTCCCGGCCTTGGCCTCCGCGATGCCCTTGAAGAGGGAGTCCTTGGTCGTCTCGAGCAGCTGCAGCGCCGGCTCGGCAACCGGTCCGATCGGGATCGTGAAGGCGGCGTCGGCGACCCAGCCGTCGAGGGTGACGCCGACGTCGAGCGAGATCAGGTCACCGCGCTTGAGCTCGTAGCCGCCGGGGATGCCGTGGACGACCATCGAGTTCGGCGAGGCGCAGATCGAGCCCGGGAAGCCGTTGTAGCCCTTGAACGCGGCCTCGGCGCCCTGCGAGCGGATGAACTTCTCCGCCGCGAGATCGAGCTCCAGCGTCGTCACGCCCGGCCGGGCGCTCTTCTCGAGCATCTTCAGGCAGCGGACGAGGATGTCCCCCGCCTCCGCCATCTTGTCGACCTGATCCGGGGTCTTGGCGACGATCAACGGACGCTCAGAGCTCTTCTTCCATCTTCAGGGTGGCGAGCAGGGCGCGGATCCGGTTCGAGACCTCGTCGGGCTCGAGCGAGCCGTCGACCCGCTTGAGGACGCCGCGCTCCTCGTAGAACGCGACGAGCGGCTTCGTCTTCTCGTGGTAGGTCTCGAGGCGGTGCTTGATCACCTCGGGCTTGTCGTCGTCGCGGACGATCAGGCGGGCGCCGCAGACGTCGCAGAGCCCCTCGTGCTTCGGCGGGTCGAACTCGACGTGGAAGATGTGGCCGTTCTTGGCGCACGTGCGGCGGCCGCCGAGCCGGCGGATCACCTCTTCGTCGGTGACGTCGATCAGGACCGCCGCGGTGATCCCGCGGCCGAGACCGTCCATCGCCTCGCCGAGCGCCTCCGCCTGGCCGACGGTGCGCGGGAAGCCGTCGAGGATGAAGCCGTCGGCGGCCTCGTCGGCCTGGACCCGCTCCCCGATCACGCCGATGATCACCTCGTCGGGAACGAGGTCGCCGCGGTCCATGTACTCCTTGGCCGCGCGGCCGATGTCGGTACCGTCCTTGACGGCGGCCCGGAGGATGTCGCCGGTCGCGTAGTAGGGCAACCGGAAGTCCTCCTGCAGGCGCTCGCCCTGCGTTCCCTTCCCGGACCCGGGGGGTCCGAGCAAGATCAGATTCAGCTCAGGCATGACCGCGCAGGCTACCCGTTCGCCGAAAACGGCCGATTCCAGGGAATCTCAGGGACCGAGCCCGTGAGCGATCCGCAGTGTGGACGGCGAGTGCCGCCGAAGCCCGTCCGGGCGGAGAAAGGGTCGTCGATCGAGTGGCAGCTTCCGACGCGTAGTGCGTCGTTTCCTGCCATCCGATGCCGAATCGACCGAGCAGCCGACCGGACGCGCCGGCCGAGGGAAGCGGAGCATTCCCTCGGAGTTACCGCTCACTTCAGGAAGCCCTCGTAGTTGCGCATCATCAGCTGCGCCTCGAGCTGCTTGACGGTGTCGAGCGCGACGCCGACCACGATCAGCAGCGAGGTGCCGCCGAAGAAGAAGTTGGCGGAGGTCTGGCTGATCAGGATCGTCGGCAGCGCCGCGACCGCGCCCAGGTAGAGGGCGCCCGCGAAGGTGAGCCTGGAGAGGATCCGGTCCAGGTATTCGGCGGTAGGTCGTCCCGGTCTGACGCCGGGGATGAAACCGCCGTACTTCTTCAGGTTGTCGGCCTGATCGACGGGGTTGAACGTGACCGCCGTATAGAAGTAGGTGAAGATGATGATGAAGAAGACCTCGCCGACGATGTAGGCCCAGTTGCCCGGACTGAAGAAGGCGGCGAAGTCGAGCGCGGCGGGCGTGTTGAGGAGCTGCCCGACCGTCGGCGGGAAGGCCATGATCGAGGCGGCGAAGATGACCGGGATCACTCCCGCCATGTTCACGCGCAGGGGCAGATAGCTGGACCCGCCCGTCGTCATCTTGCGACCGACCACCCGCTTGGCGTACTGCACGGGGATTCGCCGCTGGCCCTCCTGGATGAAGACGATTCCGACGATCACGGCGAGCGCGACGAAGGGCATCATCACGACGAAGACCTGATCGGGGTTGTTCCACCAGGCCGAGATCCCGTTCGGGATGCCGGAGGCGATCGAGGCGAAGATCATCAGCGAGATGCCGTTGCCGACGCCGTGCTGGGTGATCAGCTCGCCGAGCCACATGACGAGGACGGTGCCGGCGGTCAGGCAGGTGACCATGAGGATCACCTTGGCGCCGGTCAGCTCGCCGACGACGCTCTCGCCGGAGCTGCCGAAGGAGCGGAAGAGGAAGACGTAGCCGAGCGACTGCAGCGAGGCGAGCAGCACCGTCAGGTACCGCGTGTACTGCGTGATCTTCTGCTGGCCGACCTCGCCCTCCTTGGAGAGCTTCTCCAGCGACGGCACCACGACCGTGAGCAGCTGCAGGATGATCGACGCGGTTATGTAGGGCATGATCCCGAGCGCGAACAGCGACAGGCGCGAGAGGCTGCCGCCGCTGAACAGGTTCAGGAAGCCGAGGATGTTGGAGCCGGCGAAGTTGTCCTGGAGGTCGCTGAGCGCGCTCGCCTCGATCCCGGGGACCGGGATGTAGGAGCCGAGCCGGTAGAGCGCGAGCATCGCCGCCGTGAAGGCGAGCTTGCGCCGGATCTCGGGGATCGCGAACGCGTTTCCGAGGATCCTCAGCATCGGCTACTCGATGACTTCGGCGGTTCCGCCGGCAGCCTCGATCTTCTCCTTGGCCTTGGCGCTGAAGCCATGCGCCCTGACGGTGAGCTTCTTGGAGAGCTCGCCGTTGCCGAGGATCTTGACGGGGTCCTTGCGGGTCGCGAGGCCGGCGGCCTTCAGCGACTCCGGCGTCACCTCGGCGCCCGCGTCGAAGCGCTCCTCGAGGTTCGCGAGGTTGACCGGCTGCGTGTGCGTCCGGAACGGCTCGAACGGCATCGACATCTTCTTGTTCGGGCCGCGCAGCTTGCGCATCCGCATGTGGATCGGGTTCTGGCCGCCCTCCATCCCGTACTTGCGGGTGGCGCCGGCGCGGGAGCCCTGGCCCTTGTGGCCGCGGCCTGAGGTCTTGCCCATGCCGGAGCCGTGCCCGCGCCCGACGCGCTTGCGGTTCTTCCGGGTCCCCGGCTTCGGGGTCAGGTTGTCGAGGCCGACGTCCTCGGGTTCGATCCGCGCCATCAGGAGTCCTTCCCGGTCTTCGGCGTCCTCGACCGCGATCAGGTGATCGACCTTGCGCAGCAGCCCACGGGTGTGCTCGTCGTCGGCGCGCGTCACGGACTTGCCGATCCGGCCGAGCTTGAGCGTGCGCAGCGTGTCGCGCTGACGCGGGCTCGAACCGGTGGTCGACTTGACCTGCTTGATCAGGAGATCAGCCATCGGACTTCTCGCCCTCCTGCGGCGGGAGTCGCCTCGCCTCGGCCTCGGGCTCCGGCGGAGCCTCCTCGGTCGCGACGGCGACGGCATCGACCGGCACGGGGGCCTCGGCGTCGGCGTCCGCCTCCTCGGGCTTCTTGGCGTCCTTGGGCACGCCGAGGACCTGCTTGATCGTCAGGCCGCGGAGCTCGGCGACGTCCTCGGGCTTGCGCAGGCCGCGCAGTCCCTCCATCGTCGCCTTCACCTGGTTGATCGGGTTGTTGGTGCCGATCGACTTCGTCAGGACGTCGCGGATTCCACCGAGCTCGAGCACCGCGCGGACGCCGCCGCCGGCGATCACGCCGGTTCCCTCGCTGGCCGGGCGCAGGACGACGTGTCCGGCGCCGAAGCGGCCGATGATGCGGTGGGGAAGCGTCTGCCCGTACTTGGGAACGCGGATCAGATCCTTGCGGGCGTTCTCGACGGCCTTCTGGATCGCGAGCGGAACCTCGCGGGCCTTGCCGTAGCCGATCCCGACGACGTCGTTCTCGTCGCCGACGGCGACGAGCGCCGTGAACGAGAAGCGACGACCGCCCTTGACGACCTTCGCCACGCGGTTGATCTCGATCACGCGTTCCTGCAGGTCCAGGCCCTGCGGGCTCACTCTTTCGACGTCTGTGCTCATCTGCTCCTGGCTCGTTCGGTTTCTCTGGGTTTCAGTTTCTGGTTCGGATCCGGGCGGATCAGAATTGCAGGCCGCCCTCGCGGGCTCCGTCGGCAAGTGCGGCGACCTGGCCGTGGTAGCGGTAGCCGCCGCGGTCGAAGATGCAGGTCTCGACTCCGGCCTTCTTGGCGCGGTCGGCGATCAACTCGCCGGCCTTCTTCGCCCGATCGGAGGCGTCGAGCTTACGCACATCGGCCTCGCTCCAGCTCGCCTGCGCGATCGTGTGGCCCTTGTCGTCGTCGATGAGCTGTGCGTACAGCCCACGGTTCGAGCGGTAGACGGCCAGGCGCGGACGCTCGGCGCTGCCCCGGATCTTCGCCCGGACGCGGCGACGACGTCGCTGCCTTCTCTGTTCTGCGGTCTTGATTGCCATGAAGAAACTCCTGATACCTCGGCGTTAAGCCCTCTTGCCGACCTTGCGGCGAACCTGCTCGTCGGCGTAGCGGACGCCCTTGCCCTTGTAGGGCTCCGGCGGGCGATGCCGGCGGATCTGCGCGGCGGTCTCGCCGACCAGCTGCTTGTCGATCCCCCGGACGATGATCTCGGTGGGCTGCGGGACCTCGAAGTCGATGCCGTCGGGGGCCTTGACGTTGACCGGATGGGAGAACCCGAGCGAGAGCTCGAGCGCCTTGCCCTGCGCCTTGGCGCGATAGCCGACGCCCTGGATCTGCAGCCGCTTCTCGAAGCCGTTGGTGACGCCCTCGACCATGTTCGCGATCAGGCTGCGGGTCAGCCCGTGGAGCGCCCGGTGCTCGCCGCGGTTCGTCGGGCGGGCGACCGTGAGGACGCCGTCGTCGACCTTGACGTCCATCGCGATGTTGACCGCCTGCGTCAGCTCGCCCTTGGGGCCGTTCACGGTGACGCGCCCAGGGGCGACGTCCACGGTGACTCCCGCGGGGATCTCGACTGGCTTGTTTCCGATACGGCTCATAGTTCTCTCAGGTGGTCAAGGTGGTGTGTTCGGCTACCAGACGTAGGCGATGACCTCGCCGCCGACGCCCTTCTCCTTGGCCTCGTGGCCGGTCATCACGCCGGACGAGGTGGAGATGATGGCAGTGCCCATGCCGCCCTGCACGCGGGGAACCTCGCCGCCGCCGACGTAGCGACGCCGGCCGGGACGGGAGATCCGGCGCATGCCCTGGATGACGGGATCGCGGTCCTCGGTGTACTTGAGGCTGATCTTGATCGACTCCCCGACGGAGGTCGGCTCGACCTCGTAGGCGTTGACGTAGCCCTGCTCGACGAGGATGCGCGACATCTCCTTCTTCAGGCGGGACGCGGGGACCTCGACCTCGGGATGGTCGGCGCGGAGCGCATTGCGCACGCGGGTCAGGTAATCGGCAATCGGATCGGTGAGCATCTCGTTACCAGCTCGACTTCGTCATGCCGGGGACGTAACCCTTGTGGGCGGCTTCGCGCAGGCAGATCCGGCACAGGCCGAACTTGCGGTAGACCGCGCGGGAGCGGCCGCACTTGCGGCAGCGGTTGTAGTTGCGGGCCTTGAACTTCGAGCCCGCCTGCTGCTTCACGCGTTGTGAGGTCTTTGCCATCTACTCCTCTTCGCTTCCGTCGTTGGAACCGGATTCCTCGGCGCCTTCGCCCTCGGCGTCCTCGTCGGTCTCCGGCTTCTCGTAAGCCTCGGGGTTCTCTTCCTTGAGCTGCTCGAGGGCGGCCTGCTCGGCCTCGGCCCGCAGGCGGGCCTCCTCCTTGCGGTGCTCCTCTTCCTCGGCGTCGATCTCCTCGAGCGACTTGCCGCCGGGGCGACCCTCCTGGGCGAACGGGAAGCCGAGCCCGAGCAGCAGCTCGAAGCCCTCCTCGTCGCTCGCGGCAGTGGTCGCGAAGGTGATGTCGAGGCCGCGGGTCTCCTTGACCGAGTCGTAGTCGATCTCGGGGAAGATGAGCTGCTCGCGAATGCCGAGCGTGTAGTTGCCGCGGCCGTCGAAAGAGCGCGGGTTGAGCCCGCGGAAGTCGCGGATCCGCGGGATCGCGATCGAGACGAGGCGGTCGGTGAACTCCCACATGCGGGCCTTGCGGAGCGTCACGGCGACGCCGACCGGCATGCCCTCGCGGAGCTTGAAGGCGGCGATCGACTTGCGGGCGCGG
>CAWCSE010000010.1:0-11399 GCA_963798165.1 uncultured Solirubrobacterales bacterium
GCGCAATAGGTAGGGATCAGGCGCGCCCGTCGCCGGCTTCGGCCAGCAGCGCCCTCCTCAACAGCATCCGCGCCATCGTCGACGCGGCGACGTCACTCGCGACGGCCAACCCACGGAGCACCTCGAAGTCGCCCTCGGAGAGCTTCACGTTCACCTGGCGGTACGACCGGCTGTTCACCGTCCCGAGCGTCGCGGGGATCGTCCGTGGCGCCTCCCCACTGCGTTTCGCGGCCAGGGCCTTGGCCGCTTCACGCTGCCGCCACCCGGGTTCGTCGATCGCATCGCGCAGCCTCTCGATGGTCTCGTGGTAGGGAGCAGCGCGGAGCAGCCGCTCCCAGAACTCGTCGCCTCCGTCTGCCATGGCGTGTCCCTCCGTCGTCCTCGCGTTGCCCAACCGGGTTCGGGTAAGGGCGGAGCATTTCGACCCGGGTACTCCTGGGTACTCGGGAGTACCGCTCGGGACCCCGATCGATATCGCCCCCTGGGCTCTTTGGGGAAGGATCGCGGTCGTCGGGTGACCGGTGGCGCGGCCTTCGTGGCGATTCAGTGCCGAAGGGCCAACTGATCAGTCAGCCAATGCCAGGTCCAGCGCCCGTTCGACGAAGGCCTCGAAGCTGATCCCCGCGGCCTCGGCGGCCATGGGCAGAAGGGAGGTGTCGGTCATCCCGGGGATCGAGTTGACCTCGAGCACCTGCGGACCGACCTCGCCGTCCCCGAGCATCACGTCAACCCGCGCGAAGCCCTCGCAACCGAGCGCCGACCAGGTCCGCAGGGCGACGTCTCGGACCGCGGCGGCGGTTTCCTCCGGCAGCTCGGCCGGGCAGACGTAGCGGGTGCGACCGATCTCGTAGCGCGCCTCGTAGTTGAATGCATCGACCTGCTCGGGGATGGCCTCGACGATCGGCAGCGCCTCGCCGGCGACGATCGAGACGGCCAGCTCCTTGCCGCTGACATGCCGTTCGATCAGGACGCGGTCGTCGTAGCTGAGCGCCGCAACGAGCGCAGCCGGGACTTCCTCGGCCGTCGCGGCGAAGCGGACGCCCAGCGCCGAGCCCTGGCCGGCCGGCTTGACGACGAGCGGCAGCCCGAGGCTCGATTCGATCTCGGAGAACGCGTCGCCGGCGCCGAGCTCGCGGAAGGCCGCCGCGCCGAAGGCGAACCAGTCGGGCGTCGGGATCCCGGCGCCCCGCATCCGGTGCTTGGCCTGGACCTTGTCCATGCAGAGAACGCTCGCCGCCGTGCCGGGTCCTGTGTAGGGGATGCCGAGCAACTCGAGCAGCGACTGGACGGTGCCGTCCTCGCCTCCGGGCCCGTGCAGGGCGATGAATGCGACATCGGGAGCCTCGGAGCGGAGCCTGCTGACGAGCCGCTCGTCGGCATCGATCGCGACGACCTCGTGGCCGAGGGCCAGCGCCGCGTCCTCGACCCGCGCCCCGGAGCGCAGCGAGACGGCTCGCTCGAGCGACCGCCCGCCCTCCAGTACGGCGACCTTCATTCGCCGACGTCCGGGTGCTCGGGGCGCCGGTGGAACGGGAGTACATCGCCGGCCGTCGCCGGCGGGTCGTCCGGCCTGACGATCTCGTGCGTTCCCGTCATCGTCTCGTAGAGGTTGACCTGCTCGGCCACCACCGCACCGATCCTGCGGATGCCCTCGCGGATCTCGTCACCGGTCTGGGCGGAGAAGTTGAGGCGCATCGAGCCGCTGCCCCGCCCGTCGACGAACGCCGCCTCGCCGGGGACGAAGGCGACGTTCTCGCGCAGGGCCTTTGCGAGAAGGTCGGTCGTGTTGATGTAGTCGGGCATCGTCGCCCAGACGAAGAGGCCTCCCTCCGGCGCTGACCAGGTCGCCTGCCGCGGGAAGTACTCGGCCAGCGCCTCGAGCATGACCTGGCGACGCCCGCGGTAGACGCGGGTCAGCTCGTCGATGTACTCCAGCCAGCGGCCTTCCCCGAAGTATTCGCGAACGAAGAACTGGCTCAGCGTCGATGTGCAGAGGTCGGCGGCCTGCTTGCCGAGCACGAGCTTGGCGTGGACCGGCGGCGGCGCGCAGACCCAGCCGACCCTGATGCCGGGGGAGAGGATCTTCGAGAACGTGCCCATGTAGAGGACGTAGTCGCCGCCGTCGAGCGAGTACAGGGTCGGCAGCGGCTCGCCCTCGTAACGGAGCAGGCCGTAGGGGTTGTCCTCGATCACGAGGATCTCGCGCTCGCGGGCGATCTCGATCAAGCGCCGGCGTCGCTCCACCGAGAGCGTCACCCCGCCGGGGTTCTGGAACGTGGGCACCGAGTAGATGAACTTCGGCCGCCGGCCCTCGCCGTCGAGGTCGGCGAGCAGCTGCTCGAGCCGGTCGATCCGCATCCCGTCACCGTCCATCTCGACCTGTCGCGTATCGGCCTCGTAGGAGCAGAAGACCGGGACCGCGCCCGGGTAGGTCGGGCCCTCGGCGATGATCACGTCGCCGGGGTCGATCAGCGCCTTGCAGATCAGGTCGAGTGCCTGCTGGCCGCCGGAGGTCACGACGATGTCGTCGGGATCGGGCGTCATCTGCTCGGCGGCCATCACCTTGCAGATCACCGCCCGGGTCTCGGCGAAGCCCTCGGTCGGCCCGTACTGGAGCGCCCGGGCGCTGTTCTCCTGCGCAATCCTCGTCATCTGCGCGGCGAACGATTCGGGCGGGAAGGTCGACGTGTCCGGGAAGCCTCCGGCCAGTGAGATCACCTCGGGCCGGGAGGTGATCTCCATCAGATCGCGCATCGCCGACGAACGCATCACGCCCGTGCGCTGCGCGAAGAGCCCGGCGTAGCGGGCGACGTCGGCCGAGGTGGTGTGGGAGCGCCGGTGCGGACGGGATCCGGCCGGGTCACCTCTGCCGCGATCGGGGCGGGCGGGTTCCATGTGGGCAGTATGAATTAGCCTGCTCCGCGTGGACGTCTTCATGGAGATCTGCCAGGGGCTGGGACTGGCGCTCGCCGTCGGCATCGGCGGGCCGATCGCGGCGCTGTTCATCTCGATGATGGGCTCGCTCGACGCGGGCATCCACCCCGACGGCAGCGACTACGGCTTCCTCTCGGCGACCTGGTTTCTGGTCACGCTGCTCGCCCTCGTCGTCATCGCCATGCTCGCTCGCAACAAGCCGTCGCTGCGGATCCCGACCATCGCGGTCCTCGCCGCGATCGGAGCGATCGTCTCGGCCGCCTCCTTCGCCGAGAACGGCGACACCGCCTGGCCGGGCCTGGTGCTCGGCGCCCTCGCCGCCGCGTTCGCCGCGACCGTCTCCTTTGACGTGCTCGAGGGTGCGCTCAGCCGCGCCAAGGGAAACGAGCCGGGCAGCAGCGAGGCCGATGCGGCCAACGCGCTGATCATCGGCTTCGCTGCCGCCGGCATCGTTCTTGCGGCGGTCTGCCTGTTCGTCCCCCCGGTGTCGCTGCTGGCGCTCGCCGCGCTCGCCTACCTGGCCTTCTCGCGCCGCCGCAAGGCGGACGAGAAGTATGAGGGCCTCAGAATCCTGAGATAAGTGTCACCTTGACATCGTTTGATGGCGCATTACTCTGTGCAATCGAATGGTCGAACGGGGAGCCATACCGAAGGTCAAGCCGCTGCACAGCCGCCTGCTGAGGAGCGCCCGCGGCTGGACCACGCCGCTGCTTCCCGACGACTACCTGGCCCTGATGAACCCGCTCTGGTCGACCCGGGAGCTGAAGGGCACGATCGAGAGCATCCGCCCGGAAACGCCCGAGGCATCGACGATCGTGATCAGGCCGTCCCATGAATGGCCGGGGCACGAAGCGGGCCAGTACCTGCGGATTGGCGTCGAGATCGACGGTCGCCGCCACTGGCGGGCCTACTCGCTGACCGCCGACCCGGGCCATCCCGACGGGCTCATCTCGATCACCGTCAAGCATGTCGCCGAGGGGCGAATGTCGCCCCACTTCACGCGCCGCATCCAGCCCGGTGCGACCGTCTATCTCGGTGGGGTGGAGGGGACTTTCAGGCTTCCGGATCCGCTGCCCGCGAAGCTGCTGTTCGTCAGCGCCGGCAGCGGGATCACCCCGATCATGAGCATGCTGCGCGAGCTCGAGCGCCGCGACGCCCTCGCTGACGTCGTCCACGTCCACAGCGAGCGCACCGCCGAGAGCGTGATCTTCTCCGACCTCCTCAACGGCATGGCCGCGCGGCATCCCGGGTACGTCCGCCATGAACACTTCACCGCGAGCGGTGACCGCCTCGGTCCCGCCGCGATCGCCGAGCTCTGCTGGGACTGGCGCGAGCGCCACACCCTCGCCTCCGGGCCGGGCGAGATGCTCGACGCCCTCGCCGAGCACTGGGAGGCCGAGGGCGATCCCGAGCTGCTCGACATGGAGCGCTTCCAGCCGGTCATCGGCGGTGGTGCCGACGGGGCCGGCGGCACGGTCCGGTTCCGCGTCACCGACGTCGAGGCGAGCTGCGAGCAGGGCGTGCCGATCCTGGCCGGCGGCGAGGAGGCGGGGGCAGACCTCGCCTTCGGCTGCCGGATGGGCATCTGCCACACCTGCGTGGGGAGGCTTGCGGAGGGCCAGGTGAGGGACCTGCGAACCGGCGAGGTGCACGGTGAGCAGGGGGACATGATCCGGATCTGCATCAACGCGCCGGAGGGACACGTGGAGGTTGAACTGTGACGACGAACAATGCCACCGAGATCGAAAACCCGCTCCAGCGGCTCAGCGACGAACAGCTCGAGCAGCTCGCCAAGGAGTTCGACGCCATCCACGACGAGGTCTACGACGACCTCGGCGAGGAGGACGCGAGGTACATCCGCGGCGTGATCGAGTTCCACAGGCGACTCCTCGTACTTTCGCGGATCGTGTTGATGGCGTCGCGCTACAAGCCCGCCTGGGTGCTCGGCACCGCCGGCCTGTCTGTGGCGAAGATCCTCGAGAACATGGAGATCGGCCACAACGTCATGCACGGCCAGTGGGACTGGATGAACGATCCCGAGATCAACTCCCAGACCTGGGACTGGGACACGGCGTCGCCCGCCTCCGCGTGGCGGCACTCCCACAACTACGTGCACCACACGTTCACGAACATCCGCGGCAAGGACAAGGACCTCGGCTACGAGATCATGCGGATCGACCCGAACCAGAAGTGGCATCCGGTCTATCTCGCCCAGCCGATCTACAACGTCATCCTGATGCTGTTCTTCGAGTGGGGAGTGGCATTTCACGACCTCGACTTCGACGCGATCAGGTCGGGAGAGAAGCCGATGAACCAGGTCCGAAGCGAGCTCGGGGAGATCGGCAAGAAGGGCCTCAACCAGGGCCTCAAGGACTACGTCTTCTTCCCGGCCCTCAGCGGCCGCGAGTGGAAGAAGACCTTCTGGGCCAACTTCACGGCGAACATGGTCCGCAACATCTGGTCGAACGCGATCATCTTCTGCGGTCACTTCCCGGATCAGACCTACACGTTCACCGAGGAGGAGACGAACGACGAGTCGCGCGGCGGCTGGTACGTGCGGCAGCTGACCGGCGCCGCCAACATCGAGGGCGGCCCGCTCTTCCACCTGATGAGTGGCAACCTCGGCTACCAGGTCGAACACCACCTCTACCCGGACATGCCGTCGTCCCGCTACGGCCAGATCGCGCCGAAGGTCCGCGACATCTGCGAGCGCTACGGCCTCCCCTACAACACCGGCCCGTTCCGCAAGCAGTGGGGGACCGTGCAGCGGACGATCCTCCGCCTCGCCTTCCCGGGCGGCAAGCAGCGGCCGAAGCCCGGCCCCTGGAAGGAGCCCGAGCATCCGGTCGAGCCCGATCGCAGTGGCAACGGCGCGGTCGACCGCAGCACCGCCGAGGGGGCGCTGACGCCGTTCCCGTAGCCAGGCGCCCGGTCCGCTAGCTGAGCTTGCGGACCTCGTCGCCGACGACGACCGCGCCGGGCCGGATCACCTTCGCGTTCAGGCCGCGGAGGCGCATCTCGCGACCGGTCGCCGAGTTGACCACCTTGAGCGCGTCGACGCCGAAGCGCCGGGAGAACTTGCCACAGCCGAGGTGGGGCTCGGCGGTGACCTCGAGGACCGCGTCCCCGACGGCGATGCGGCTGCCCGCCGGCAGGTTCCCCTTGCCGAGGTCGAGGTCGACGTAGAGCTGATCGCCCGCCCAGGCCCAGTCGGCGTGCTCGGAGCTGTCGGCGAAGAGGGCCGCCGCGCGGGCGTTCATCACGGTCACCTGTGCCTCCGGGTCTCCCGGCTCGCCGTCCTTGTTCGGCCACACGTCGCCGGCGAGCCCAGCCTCGAGATCGAGCTGGCCGTCGCCGAGCAGCTCGCGCTCCTCGGTGGCCGGCCGCCGAACGAGCAGCTCGAGACGACCCCCGTCGGCGGGCGCGGCGCCGACGTGGTCGAGGCCGGCCTCGAGTTCAGCTCGGCTCAGAGCGGGCACGACGCGATAATGACAGACGCGCCCTTGACCGCCTCCCAGCGAAAGCTAGTTCTCGTCGTCGTCGATTCGATGCGCTGCGACATGCTCCTGCGCGCCATCGACGCCGGCGACGCGCCGACGTTCGCGCAGCTCGTCGAGCGCGGCGAGCTGGTCGGCGATTGCGTCTCCTCGTTCCCCTCGGTGACCCCGGTCTGCACTTCGGAGATCACGACCGGAACCCGCCCGGACCGGCATCTGATCCCGGGGATGAACTGGTATCACCGGGCCGAGCAACGCTACGTGGAGTACGGGTCGTCGTTCGAAGCGACGCGGGCCTTCGGCCTGTTCCGCTCCCTGTACGACACCGTCTACAACCTCAACATGGGGCACCTCAACTTCGAGACGCCGACCCTGTTCGAGCGGCTCGCCGACGCCGGCTACCGGACCGCCTGTACGCCGTTTCTGATCTACCGCGGCAGGACCCGCCACGAGGTCGGGCTCGAGGGACTGCTCAAGGCGTTCGCCAACGCGGCGAAGTTCCACCACGCGGTCTGGGGACCGGAGGAGCTGTTCTACGGAGAGCTGTACTCCTCGCGCAAGGTTGACGCCAAGCCGACGCTGGCCCGGCCCGCGACCCGCGATGCCTACTCGGCCGCAGCCGGGCACATCCTCGTCGCCGAGGACCTCTACGACTTCCTGCTCTTCTCGCTGCCCGACAACGACTATTACTCCCACCGCGATGGGCCGTACGGGACCCAGGAGTCGATCGCGCTCGCCGACGACGCGCTGGCCGAGCTCGCCGCCGCGCACGGCGGGATCGACGAGTTCCTCGAGGCGAACGCGATCGTCATCGTCTCCGACCATGCCCAGAGCGCCGTCGATCAGCCGCTCGACCTGCAGGGGGAGCTCGCTCGTCACTGGCAGGTGCTGCAGCCGAACGCGGAGCTGACCGCCACCGACCAGCTCGCGGTCGGCCCCAGCGGCAGGGCGGCAGGCGTCTGGGTGCTCGCCGGCGACGAGGACGAGGCCGGCCGCGACGCCCTCGCCGCCGAGGTCCGCGCCCATCTCGAGCTCGAGGTCGAGGCCGTCGACCTCGTCGCCTGGCTGGCCCCCGACCGCGGGACCGCTCGTGTCCGCGGCGCCGAATCGGAGTTGCGCTTCCGCCCCGACCCCGACGGGGAGGTGAGCGATCGCCGCGGGCTCAGCTGGTCGCTCGAGGGCGACCCCGACGCGCTCGGCGGCCGGATCGCGGATGGCCTGTTCGTCGCCGACGACTACCCGGATGCCCTGTCGCGCCTCTGGGCCGCGCTCCGCAACCCCAACGCCGCCGACATCCTCGTCAGCCTCGCCTCCGATTGGGAGTGCGTCGACTGGGGGGGGAGGGAACCACATCCCCGGCGGCAGTCACGGCTCCCTGCTCGCCACCGACTCGCTCAGCACGCTGCTCACGGTCGGCCTCGACGGCGAGCGCCCGGAGCGGGAACAGTGGGCGATCAGTGATGTCTTCGGCCTGATCGAGGGGCATTTCGGCCTCTCAGCGACGCCCGCCGAGCCGGCCTCGGCCGGCGCCGGCACCACCGCGCGGTGAATCGCAGCAGAGCCTTCGCCTGCGTCGCCTTCGCCTCTCGTTCGCCGCCGTGAACGCGGCCGCACCCGCCGACAAGCGGGCGGGAACGGCGTTCGCGATTTTCGTCGCCGCCCTGGCGGCGCTGGCCATCCTCGGCATCACCATGCGGGAGCGAGCGGCCCGCGCCGCGGGCGCTCCCATCTAGGATCAGCGGATGCCCGGGGACCAGACAACGCCTGAGGGCGTCGAACTCGAGTCGCAGCGTCGCTGGGAAGCGGCGGCGAACTGGACGTGGGGAATCCTCCGCCGCGTCCACCTCGGCACCCGCGAGCCGGCCAACTGGGTGCAGCTCTTCCACTTCGCGGTCGTCGGCGGGACGGGTTACGTCGTCAACCTGCTCGTCTTCTCGCTGCTGAGCGGGTTCACGGACGTCAACCACCTGCTCGCCGCCGTCGGCGCCTTCGTCGTCGCGGTCACCAACAACTTCCTGCTCAACCGCCACTGGACCTTCCGCCACCAGGGCTCCGCCCAGTCCCATGCCGGCTTCCAGGCAGCGCGCTTCTTCACGGTCAGCCTGGTCGGCCTCGGCGTCAACCTCGTCGTCCTCGAGCTGCTGATCTCGGCCGCCGGCCTGCCCGAGCTGCCGAGTCAGGCGATCGCAGTCGCCGTCGCGACGCCGGTCAACTTCATCGGCAACAAGCTCTGGACGTTCGACCGCTGAGCGTGAGGCACTGGGTTACGATCGCCGCCGCCGTGTTGACCGCGGCATCGCTCGGGCTGCTTGCGACGGCCGGCGTTGCCGCTGCGGCCTCGGACACCGGCAACAGCTCTTCCCCGGTATCGGAGTCGGAGGTCGATCCGGCGACGGCGCTCTCCGGCGGGCACACCGAGGTCCCGAGCGGCTTCCCCGACCAGCCGGCCGACTATGCGATCAGCCCGATGACGGCCCTCAAGGTTGCCGACCAGAACCCGAAGATCCTCGAGCGCAAGGCCGAGCTGACCTCCTCCGACCGGCTCACCGCCTCGGTCAGCGCCGAAGCCGTCCACGTCTGGGAGGTCGGGTACTTCCTCAACGACGTGAAGGTCAACCTGGTCATCGTCGACGGGGGGACCGGGGTGGCGACCGAGTCGTGGACGGGATCCGCCGTCAACTGGCCGATGGCTCGCGGCAAGCCCGGCCAGTTCGGCCACCTCCTCAACGCCCCCTACGTCTGGATCCCGCTGGCGCTGATCTTCCTGCTCGGCCTCTGGGACTTCGGCCGCTGGCGCAAATGGGTCCATCTCGACCTGGCCGTCCTGCTCAGCTTCGGGATCAGCCAGGCGTTCTTCAACTCCGCCGAGATCGGCATCTCGGTCCCGCTCTACTACCCGCCGCTCGTCTACCTGCTGGTCCGCATGCTGTGGATCGGATTCCGCGGACACGGTCGCGACGGCGGCGCGGGGGAGGGGCTGCGCCCGAGCATGCCCGTCTGGCTGATGACGACCGCCGTCGTCGCGCTGCTGGTCCTCCGCATCGCCGCCAACGTCGCCGACTCCGGGGTGATCGACGTCGGGTACGCGGGCGTGATCGGCGCCGACAAGATCGGCGACGCGCGGCCGATCTACGACGACTCCTTCCCCGACGACAACCCGACCGGCGACACCTACGGCCCCGCCAACTACTTCGCCTACGTGCCGTTCGAGCAGATCTTCCCCTGGGGCGGATCGTGGGACGATCTCCCCGCCGCCCACGCCGCCTCGGTGTTCTTCGATCTCGCCACGGTCGCCGGGCTGTTCGCCCTCGGCCTCGCCCTGGTCCGCCGCCGCCGGGGCTCGCCGGATGACGACGAGGACGGGGCGTCCGGGGCTGATGTCGAGCCGGGTACTCCTGGGTACCCGGGAGTACCGGCGAGTACTCCTGAGTACCCGGATGGCGAAGGGCCCCGAGACCGCGGGAGGATCAGCCGCCGGCTGGCGTCCTGGTTCCCCGACCGCCGCGGCAACGTCGTCGGCCTGACGCTGGTCTTCGCCTGGGTCGCCTACCCGTACTCGACGTTCGCGATGCAGGGCAACTCCAACGACGAGCTGATCAGCGCCCTGCTCGTCTGGAGCCTCGTCGCCTTCGCCAGTCCGTTCGCCCGCGGCGCGCTGCTCGCCACCGCCTCGATGGCGAAGTTCGCGCCGCTGCCCCTCTTCCCGCTCTACGCGGCTGGGGAGCGCGGCATCCGGATCCGCACCCGTCAGGACCGCCGCGCCCTGCTCAAGCCGCTGCTCATCTTCATCACCGGGTTCGCGCTCTTCGCGGCGCTGTTTCTCGCCTACCCGGCGGTCGATCCCGGCCTTCGTGAGTTCTGGGACCGCACCGTCAAGAGCCAGCTCGATCGCCAGAGCCCGTTCAGCATCTGGGGCCAGGCCGATCTCGAGTGGCTGCACACGATCGTCAAGGCCGCCGTGGTCGGCCTCGGGGTCCTCGTCGCGTTCTTTCCCTGGCGGCGGAGCCTGGTTCAGATCGGGGCGCTCAGCGCCGCTCTGATCATCGGCGTCGAGATCACCCTCGAGCACTGGTTCTACCTCTACATCCCCTGGTTCCTCGGGGCGATGCTGCTGGCGATGGTCGCCCGCGACGCCGACGCGTAAGCGCGCTTTCGGTTGCTAGTCGGTCAGCGGATAGGTGGACTTCGCGCCCTTGCAGAGCAGCGTCCTGCCGCCCGGGCGCTTCAGCTTCCGCGGGGCGACGGCGATCAGGAATGCCGAGAAGGGCGAGCTGCCGAGAAGGTCGATCGAGGCGTGCACTCCGAGCCAGCCGCCACGCTTCCCCGTGCGGGCCGTGTCGAACGGGATCTTGCCGTCGGCAAGCGACACGAGCACGACCTTGACCCGGCGGTTGTCGAGGCACCGTTTGTCCTTGGATCCGACGTTGCCCAGAACCGCGGCTTGGTCGCTGAAGCTGGTGACGGTGTCGACGGCGACCGTCGTCTTGATCCGCTCGGTCTTTCCTGCCTGGGCCAGCCCGGGACTCGCGAGCAGCACAGCTATCGCTGCGCCTGCGATTGCGAGCGACCGGAGGCTCAAAGCGGCGACCCAGTATCGCCTGAGCATTTGACGTTCCCGTGCTTGGTCTTCACCTTGCGAGGGGCCATCTTGAAGACGATCGCGGTGGCGCCGATGACCTCGTCGATGTCGGCGCGCGCGTCCCAGCCGCCGTTGGCGCCGCTGCGTGCGACATCGAGCAGCTTCGCGCTACCGGAGGTCTTGACGATGAACTTGACCTTGCGGTTCGGGAGACATTTGCGGTTGCTGGATTCCACGATCCCGAGTGCCACGGCAGTCGAGCCGAGCGTCCCGATCGCGTACACGCCGACGCCGGACTGCACCGGCTTCGCCGTCGCGTTGGTGGCCCCGAAGGCGAGCACGGTCGTGACGGCCAGCGCGGCAATCAGGAGCCTCCCCTCGGCTACATG
>CAWCSE010000011.1:0-41232 GCA_963798165.1 uncultured Solirubrobacterales bacterium
TCGTCCCGCTGCTTTCGGCTTGGTTCGGCCCAGTCCGTTGCCACATGGTTGCCACCTGCATGGCCCGTGCGAATGCAATCCAATCGTCGGAGTACCCCTGAGCGATCTCAGCCTCCAGCGATTCGCTGGGACAGGGTCAGTCGATCAAGCCCATCGGGACTCCGCCGCTCACCGCTTCGGTTTTAGACGCACCACCCGATGCTCGGTCACGGAGTTCCCAGTGGCGTCGCTGAGCTTGACGGAGGGGTTGGCGCGCAAGTCCTCGCCCTTGCGCAGCAACTTGAGAATTCGCTTGTTGTCCCGCTTCCGCTTCGGGGTCAGACGCAGAACGGTCCTTCTTCCGGCGTCCGTCGACTTGCGGACGGTCTTCAGATTGAACTTCCGGGCTTTGCCCTTGACGGTGATCCGGCCCCTACCGATCAGATCCACGGGCTCCTGCGCGCCCGCCTTGATCTTGATCTTGATCTTCTTGCCGGTCTGCTTCTGCTTCTTCTTGGCAAACACGGCGGGGCCTGTGACTTCCGTGTCGGCTAACTCGAACGCTCCGGAGTCGCAGGCGATGCCCTGGGGGCGGACCAGGCCGCGCTGATCGGTGGCCGGCGGCGGGCAGCCGGCCGTGAAGTTGTCGACCGCGGGGCTGTTGGCCGAAATCGAGCGCGTCTCGGTCGAGCCACCGTTATCGGCAAGCGGACCGAGGAGCGGATCAGCATTCGTGAGATCGTCGGCCGACGAGAGCCCGCAGTCATCGCCGTCCTCGACGTTGCCGCCGGCGGAGGTGATCACGCCCGGGGCGATCGCCTCACAACCGATGCCGTTGTCGGCAACGATCGTGCCGCGGAAGGTCACGGCGTCCCGGCCCCCGACGCCGCAACTCCAGTCGCGTGTCCGGAGATCGTCGACCCGGCGACGGTCAGATCGGCTCCGAACCGGCTCCTAGCCCGTAACCGGCGCCGCTTCCGCTCACTGTCGAGTTCTCGAGATCAAGACCGGCGAAGGCCTCGATGCCGTCCACCTGCCCTTCGATTGTGCTGCGCCGGACGGTGCTTGCAGCCCCAGCTATGCCGGTCACCAATAGGGCCGCCTGTCCAGCGTTGCCGGCGATGGTCGAATCCTCGATCAGGCTCCCGTCGGACTGAACCTCTACTCCGCCCGATAGCGCTGAGCCGCCGCCTGTGGCAATGGCGGTGTTGTCCTGAACGGTGCTGCGCCGCAGCTTCAGCTCGCCCACATGCTGGAGGATCCCAGCACCCTGAGCAAGGCCGGACGATCCGGTCGCCGTAGCGCTGTTGTCGCTGATCTCGGAATCCTCGATCACGATCGGCGAGGCGCCGTAGACACCCGCCCCCTGGACCACTGCCCCTCCCGTGAGTGAGTTGCCTGTGATCTTGCTGTCGCGGATCGTCATCGTTCCGGTGAAGGAGTCTTGAGCGATCGCACCCCCTCCGAAGTCGATAGAAGCCGAACCGCCGGCGCGGTTGCCGGGGATCACGCCGTCGGGTGAACCGATCACGCTGTTGTCGATCAGCGTTGCACCGGCGCCGCTCTTCGTCGCGATCGCTGCCCCCACTTCGTTGTTCGACTCGTTGTCGGCGATCACCGACCGGCGTACGGTCAGAGTGCCGGCGCTACGAATTCCGGCACCTGAATCAGCCAGGGTCGCGCCCCGCACGGTCGCATCGACGAGTGTGAGATCGCCGCTGCCGAGGACGTCGAAAAGCCGACCGACGCCGGGCGCGGCCGGCTTGATCGTGGTCGTTGCAGCCGATCCGGTGCCATCGATGACGACAGGCGAGCTGATCTCCAGCGAGCCGAATGTCCCAAGGTCGAGCTCGTATGTATCGGGCGGGACTTGGACGATGTCGGGGCCCACGTGTGCGTTCGCCTCCTCGACCGCCGCCCGCAGCGAGCAGCCTCCGGGACCGCCGGCGCAGGAGTCGTCGCCAGGAGTGGAGTCCCCGAAGTCCCCTGTCAGGTCGACGACGTAGGTGCTCTGGGCGATAGCTGGGACGGCCCAGAGAAGCAGAGCAGCGAAGGTGAAGGCCATAGCCGCTCCGATCACTCCCGCTTGAGCGGATCGGATGCGAGCGTCTCTCCCTCGCTGATTCATCTCCCTGCGACGAGGCTACGGGGGCGGGGCCGCCAACTCAAGCCTGTGGACGAATGACGGACTTGGAGAATCGTAATCAAGGTGAACCCGGCAGCGTTCGCGTCCAACCGGCGAGCGGAAGCCACGCGTTTGGCGAGCTGCCATTTTCGTTGCCACTCCCGAAGCATCGAAGCGCCTCAACTAGGCTCAATTCCCTTGCCCTACGCGATGGGCCGGGGTGGACTCGAACCAGGGACCAACGGATTATGAGAAGGCCCAGAAGCTGCGGCTGAGCATGGAAGGGGTGTTGCCCAGCAGTTGCCCCCTGCGTGACAACAAGGCGGGCTAGGAACGCTCTGACTTCGATCCGACCGTTGCCTGATCGCAGGGCGCGGGTCGCGCTGGGACGACGCGCTCGGTGGTAGGTTCCACTTTCCGTGTTAACCGCGCTCAACGTCAGCTCTACGGCGGCCTACATCTTCGTCCTGATTCTCGTCGCCATCCCGATCGTGTTCTGGATCATTCTGGCGCTGACCGGGAGACTCGGGCGCAAGAGGCGCTGAAGAACGAACTGGCGCACGCGGGACGCTGGGGGCTGTAACCGGGCGGCGTGAACGTAAGAATCGGAGCGACTTTAGCCGCCGCTAGCCCGCTTGTATTCGTCCATCAGGACAGCGAGGCACCCCGCCATCCCTGCCTCCCAACTCCCCTGCTGCGTGTAGTAGCCAAGTGCCCACTTCTTCGCCACCGTTGACAAATCCGGCGTGCTCCCGGCGAGGTACTTCTGCACCGTCTGCTTGGCCTTGCCGTTCACGCACAGAAACTCGTAACTGTCGCGGCAGGCGTTGGCGTCCGGACCGCTGTAGCCAGCGCATGCCTGAGTCTCTGAGTTGACCGGCTTCGGCTTTGTCTTTGGCTTCTTGGCGTTCGTCGACGTGCTGCTAGTCGTGGTCGTTTTGCTGCTCGTCGTGCTGCTCTCGGTGTTCGCGGAGCTGCCGCAGCCCAGGATGAGCAGCGACGCAACCGCGAGCGTCCCAATTATCGATCGCCACATGGCGGGGAAACTATGGCGTGGGGACCGGATGCGATCTAGCAGGTTCGGAGGAGTTGCAGGAGGAACCGTCTGGTCTCCGACACCGATTGAGCGTTTGCGTGTTCTATCGATTCGGCGTCAGATTGCGATTGGTACCGACGGGCTACGCAGTCAGCTTGCTCTTGGGTTAGCCCCTGCCTCGGAAGGCCCGCCTTTAGTTGGAACGCGATTGCGGTGTTGTAGTTGTCGATTTGCTCTCCGGTTGCGTCCGCTCTCAGAATGTTGCCGATTGCTTCATCGAGGCATTTCGCCTGTAGTTTCTCGTTGATTGCGAAGGCGTTGTCCAGTCCGGCTTTGAACGAAGAGGACGGAAGGGCCTCCATCCCACTGATGTTGCAATCTTTCAATTCGGGCGTCATGCCCATCTCGCCTAGCAGGGCAGATATGACGGCGATCTCGCGCTCCACCCAGTAGGGCGAGATGTACGAGATATCCCTCTCGGGTACCGGAGTTCCCGCCAATCCGCCGGCTGCTCGTCGCATGAGCGTGGCGTGTCGGTCGACCTCGCTACTCCCGAGATGCGCGACGTCGTCGACCAGATCGGCTATTTCTACGGCTGGGTGAAGACCGAGGCTCCGGCCGAGTGGTGGCATGTCGCCTGGAGCGGCTAGCTGAGTCCCGGAAGCGAAAGGGCGTACGGCACGAGCTGGAGGCGATTCTGCCAGTGGCCCGCCCTCGGCTCAATGGATTTGACCCTCAGTTCGCGCCCTTTTCGCGGCTAGAAAATCCCTCACTCAGGCGATAGGTTTCGTGAAGGGTCGCCCTCCGGTGGCTCTTCCCGCCGAGGAGGGGGAAGGTATGAGCCATGCTTTCTCAGTGGCGGGCGAGACAGGGCCCGTCGACGTCATCGGGCTGTTGGCTCTCCCGGGCAGGCCAATCCCCAGACAACGACTGAACGAGGCAATGTCGCCTCGGCCGTCGCGAGCGGCCTGGCGAGCAAATGCGAACGAATGCAGGCTACCGGCCGGGGGGCGCTGGCGACCGCCGCTACCGAGCCGGAAGCCCAGCCAGATTCCACAGCCTGGGTGTAACCAGGTTCGGGCGCCGTGCGGCCTCTAAACGAGGATCCTCACGGAACACTTCTGGTGTGCGATCGGTGGGTGTGCGACACCCTCGGCGGTATCGCGCCGGATGACAGCCCCCTGCTCACCCGCCTACGTGGAGTGGCCCTCGCGAGTGCCGCTCTCACTCTTCCGATGACCGCCTGGAAGGTGATCGGTCCGTTGACGATCTCCGATGTGCTGCTGGTAGTCACTGTCGTACTGCTGCTGCCGCGCTTCACGCGCCGCGCCGCCGGGCGGTTG
Organism: uncultured Solirubrobacterales bacterium; assembly: GCA_963798165.1. Taxonomy (GTDB): domain Bacteria; phylum Actinomycetota; class Thermoleophilia; order Solirubrobacterales; family 70-9; genus RHKX01. The sequence goes on from CAWCSE010000011.1 coordinate 4,484, forward strand.
TGGGTTCCAGGTCTGTCGGTGGCGTTGATCACGGTGGGCGGCCTGGTTGGAACGGTGGCGGTGTCGTTGCCGGACGTCGGCATGAGCGCCGCGAACATCGGCCGGTTCGCGACCGCGTCCATCGGGGCGATGCTGCTGGTCGCCTGCTGGCAACCCGGCCGCGAGCAGATCGTGAGGTTCGGGTGGCTCTGGGTCGCCGGCGGCGTTATCAGTGCCGCGGTGGCGCTGGGGACGCCGTCGAATATTGACGTTGGCCCCGGACCGCCCGGATTGACGTTGAATCCGAACCACCTAGCGATCGTCTCGCTGATCTTGCTCGGCATTTCCCTCGGGCTGATCGGCATCGACCGGAGGGGCAAGCGGCTCGCGGCAGGGACAGTCGCCTGCGGAGTCCTATTCGCAGCGGTCGCCGCAAGCGGATCGCGCGCAGGCCTCGTTGCAGCACTCATAACGATGATGCTGGCGCTCGTCGCGACGCGGGACCGAGTCACGGCCAGGATGGCAGCCGCGGCCTTCGGGGTCGGGCTGGTCCTAATCGTGATCGGTGCCGCGGGCGAGAACAATGGGATCCAACGAATCGACAGAGAGGGCGTGGACCGCGGTCAAGCGCGTCAAGAGTTCAACGCCGCCGCCTGGGACGCAATCGAAGCCCATCCGATCACGGGCATCGGCTTCGGGAACGTCCTCCAGCCGCACAACTTCTTCCTCATCACGGCCTCGGCGGCGGGAGGGCTCGGGGTCGTCGGCACGGTGATTCTCGTCGTGCTCGCGCTGCGGATCTACGCGCTCACGCTCTGGAGACGCATAGATGAGGACCCGGCACGCCAGATGATCGTGGCCGGGCTCGCTGCCGCGGTCTTGGGCTATCTAGCCGCGAGCCTTTTCCAGAACGTCCTCTGGGACCGGAACGTATGGATCGCGATCGCCCTGATGACCTGGGCCGCTCAAACGGAGACGGTGTTCGGGTTCCATCGCCGTCGACCCAACGGGGGCTGCACGGGGCCCCCGCTTAGCCATAGGTAATGCCGAACTGGATGGCGGGATCCCCACTGGGTTCGGCGTCCGACAGGATCGCGGTGGCGCGTGTCGAACATGAGAGGACAGCGACCGTTGCCCCATCCCCCGAGGGCCGGTCGTCCGAGCACGGAGGCTCACGGAGAAGGGGCCGAGAACGGTCGGTCCCTTCTCTACGCCGTAACGGTCGGCGGCGTCATGGACGCTTTCCCAAGCCATCAGCCACGGTGGCCGCCGGACCGTTCCTCACGCAACTTGACGCCGGCCACCTCGAACTGGCGCTCACCTACGCCGCTCAACTTCGGGGCATTCACCTGGCCGATGCGCTCCGCATCCTCGGGCTGATGACCAAGGACGATGATCACCGTTTCTCCCGAGCCGCGAGTCGTTGGGTCGAGCGGTTCGGGGCTGAGACCGCAGCGGGGTTCCCGAGGTCCAGCTTGCGGCGTCGGCGCTCGGATTGCTTTGCGAGAACCCAGAGTCGAGGGTGCCCGCTCGCGACTCTTCCGGCGCTTCTTCCTAGTCGCCGGGGTGCGAACCGGAGAACCGACGGCTTGCCGACCCTGCCGAGTTCCTGTGCGGGTACGGCTTTTTGGAGAGGACGAACTCCGACCGCTCAAGCTCGCGGTCGGTCCCCAGCAGCCCTGGTGGAGATCAGCGTGGGTGCTGGGATTCCATTCCGGCGCGGATCTCAGATCGGGTTAGCTGGCCGGTCCCGACGGGCGCGGCACGGTAGCTCCACGTACCCGGGAACGTGAGCACAAACGTGCGGGAGCCGTCGGGGGCGTACTCAGTCACCGGGTGGGGGTTCGGGGGCCCGGCACCTCCCCAGGCCGCGAGCCAGCTGCCCGAATTCGAAAGCCTGGCCGAGCCGCAACAGACTGCCGCGGGAACGTTGGGATCACTGATCGAGTTGATCAACCTCGCCGTGCCCGCAGCCTCATCGATCTCGTACTGGACGGTGCGCGGGGGACGGCCCTGGTACTGCCCGTTGTCGTGGGCAGTCAGAGTTCCGTCGGCCCTGATCATCGCGTCGTGCTGTCCGCCGAGCGGATTGGCCGCGTGGGGGTCATTCAGGACCGTCAGGCTCTCCGGCGTCGGAGTGCCACCGAGCTTCCAGACCACCTCGCCGGTGTCGCGGTCGATCTTGTAGATGCCGTCGGTGTGACGAAGCGAGACGACGAAGTTGAGTCTCCGTCGACGACGGCCGCGTTCATGTGAACGACGTCATAAACGTTGTCGGTGGTCTGCGGGATTAGCATGTCGCTCCACCAGTTACCCGTCTCCGAGAGGCTGATGTGGTCCTTACTGTTCCATGTCCAGACGACCGATCCATCAGGTTTTACCTCCTGCAGCTCGGCATCCTCGACGATCCCGTTGGATGGCCCGCCGTAGGCTGTGAGGTCCGTCGGGTTTGCCCGCGACTTGTACGTCATCAGCAGATAGTTGCCGTTGGGCAGCAGCTGGTAGTCGTGCGTATCGAGCGGGCTCCCCGTGGTTCGCAGGGTGTTGAGGGGTGTGGCGTCCAGGTTGCTGATCCTGACGGCCTTGTCCCCGGTCGGGCCGGTCGTGTAGGCGAGCGTGCCGTCCGGAAGCAGCTTGAGATTGCTCAAACCCGCGTCGTGCAACCACCAAATGGGCACGCCGTTGCCGTCGAAAATCGCTCCGAAGCCCTGAGGCGTGACCATGTACCACTTCCATGCGGTCGGCCCGTCGATCGGCCCGTTCTTCTCGAAGGTGAAATTCGAGAACCCGCTGGGAAGGCAACGGACGTGGTACGTCGAGGTTCCCGTGTCGGTCTTCGTCTGGAATGAGAAGGCCTGATCGGAACGCAGCGGAACCGTTGTCGTGAATTTGCTGTTGCGATCCGGGCCACCGTCGACCGAGACCTCGGTGTCAACGGGCGCCTCGACGATGACGTCAACCGGCCCGTCATTGCAGCGAGTCACGTAGTCGGGGACCCCTGGGTCGAATGGCGGGGAGAGCGACGGCGCCGTCTGGATTGACAGGCGCTGTGGCCCCTCAGAGGTACGGAACGTCATATCCTCGCCGCAGAACGCCTGCACGCCGGGATGCTTAGCGCAGGTCCTGTAGTGATAGGTGGTGTCGGGCCTGAGGCCGCTACATCCTCGGAGACGAGGTGGCCGTTGCGGTCGACGATCTGGATCGTGCGATCCGGAGTCGTCGACCCATAATTCTTCGTCGGCCCGTACTCGAACCAGTACGTCGCCGTGCCGTCCTGGAGGTCAGCGACTACGCCTGTAAGCGTCGCCGTCGTCGGGCCGACGTCTTCAGCCGGCTGGGTGATGCCCCAGGCGCAGCCGCCGATGAGAAGGGCCATGAGAGCCAGAGCCAAGGCTGTTGTCCATGGACGAAGCCATCCGCGGTGAACCTCTGGACCCAAGATCGGACTCGACATCACCGCTCCCCACGGATCGAGCGCACTGGACGATTGCGACAAACATAACAAGCATCAAAGACAATTCGCATTAAGAGACTTGCGCAGCCGATGCGTGAATGCAGCCGATGCGTGTTGACGTTCCCTAGTCGTCGCGAGCAGCACACAAGGAGTCTCATAGATCCTTCGCGCGGGTCCCATCGCGAAGGGGTGCCCGGGGGCGTAACCCAGGGCCAGGTTGGTGCTCAGTCAAGGTGGCGGCGCGTGACGACCGTATGCGCTCAGTGGCAGCTATCTCATCCTTTGCCTCTGCCAGTTCGACGCCGAGCTCGAGCGGCTCACCTTGACGATCGTCAAGCGGGTGGACATAGGTATCCAACGTGAACGCCGGCGAGTGATGTCCTAGCCATCGCTGGACCTGAAACGCGTTCGAACAACATCAAAGCGAGGGTGTGCCGAAAGGCATGGAAGCCAGCTCACGATGCCCTGCCTCCTCAACAGCCGGGGCTAGGATCCGCGAGACAGTGAGATTCGGTTGTCTGACGGCAGATATCCCCATACCGACATCACCGTCGGAGAAAGACTGCCACCCGGTTAGCGGCTTGATGATGTAGCCACCCTCGCAGAGCACCAAACCAACAAGTAACGCCGATCGTCCCGTCGACTGTCCAGGTCCGCTTCGCCGCCGAGCGGTCCTTGTTGCCGGCGAAATCGACGGCCCTGACCCTGAAGGTGTGCTTGCCGTCGGCGAGGCCGGTGTAGTTCTTCGGTGAGCTGCAGTTGTTCCAGGGAGCGGTGTCGAGCTTGCACTGGAAGCTTCCGGCCTCGTCGGAGGAGAACTCGAAGCCAACGTCGGCGCCGGTCGTGCCTGTGGGACCCGAATCCAGTGTCGTCTCGGGGCGGGTCGTATCGGCGGTGAACGTGTGAGAGATCAGGTTGGAGGGGTTGCCGGCCAGATCGGTGGCCTGGGCCTCGAAGGTGTGGGAGCCGTCGCTGAGCGGCCCGATCTTGTTGCGCAGAGCGCAGGGGCTGAAGCCGCCGACGTCGATCTGGCACTCGAGGTTGGTGAGCTTCTCGCTCTTGGCTATCGCGAAGACCGGCTCGCTCTTGTTGGTCAGGGCGCCCGGGGTGGTCTTGAAGCTGACCACCGGATCGGTGGTGTCGATGCTCCACTTGTAGGACGGGGTCGTCGCCGAGTTGCCTGCGGCATCGACCGCCTTGACCTTGAAGGTGGCAGGGCCCTCGGGCAGGCCGGTGTAGGTCTTCGGTGAGCTGCAGGGGATGAAGCCGGCTCCGTCGTTGATCCGGCAGCGGTAGGTGGCTGAGGGGTCGTCGGAGGAGAAGGTGAAGGTGGCGGAGGTCTGGTTGGTGTGGGGGTCGGGACCGGAGTCGATCTTCGGGACGGGGGGGTGTGGTGTCGGCGGCGGGGATGCCGAGCAAGACCGAGACCGTGTCGGAGGTGAAATGCGTCACTGCAAGGTCAGGGATCCCGTCGCCGTTGAAGTCGGCGCTGGTCACTTCACTCGTGCTCGTACCGGTGGGGAAGTCGGTCTTGAGACCGAAGCCGCCGGTGCCGGTGCCGAGGAGGACCGAGACGGTGCTTGAGCTGCAGCCCAGTCCCGAGCACGAGTTGGCGAACGCAAGGTCAGGGGTCCCGTCACCGTTGAAGTCGGCACTGATCATCGGGATCCACCCACCGGCTGCGACGCCAGTCTTCGGGCCGAACCCGCCGGTGCCGTCGCCAAGCAATACCGAGACACCGCCACCGGAGACTGCCAGGTCCGGGTTGCCGTCGCCGTTGAAGTCGGCGCTGATAACCCGCGAGCTACCCCCGATGGTGAGGTCGGTCGTCGGCCCGAACCCGCCGGTGCCGTCGCCGAGCAGGACCGAGACGGTGCTAGGACCCTCGTCCCCGTAGACGAATTCGGGGCCGCGGTTATTTACCGCCAGGTCCGGGTTGCCGTCGCCGTTGAAGTCGGCGCTGGTCACAGAGCTGCCGTAAAGCCCGGTCGGGAACGTCGTCGCCGGCCCGAAGTTGCCGGTGCCGGTGCCTAGGAGGACCCTGACCTTCATGTGGTCCTCGTTTGCGGTCGCCAGGTCAGGGTTGCCGTCGCCGTTGAAGTCCGCGCTGGCTAGGGATAGGGGATGCCCGTCGTCGCTGAAGCGGCGCTCGTCCGGGAACCCGCCGGTGCCGTCGCCGAGCAGGACCGAGACGCCGTTGGCCGAGCCGTTGGCGAACGCCAGGTCGGGGTTGCCGTCGCCGTTGAAGTCAGCGCTGATGACGGCCCTCGGCTCCGAGTCATTGTTGGGATCGTCGAGATCGAACGCGAAGTCGGTCTTTGGCCCGAAGCCGCCGGTGCCGTCGCCGAGCAGGACCGAGAAGTCTGCGCCACCCTCGTTTGCGGTCGCCAGGTCGAGGTTGCCGTCGCCGTTGAAGTCAGCGCTGGTTACCGGTCCGGGGTACGCGCCGGTGGCGAAGTCGGTCTTTGGCCCGAAGCCGCCGGTTCCGAGTGCCGAGGCAGCCTGCGGAGCGATCGCGATTGCCGCCAGTGCCAGCACGCCTAGGAAGATCGTTCGCAGCAACGAACAAAACGAAAGACTCGGGCCCCCAACTGCAGCTTGATACGCATGCTCGAGACCTCCCAGTCAGACTCGGCAACCTTATCCGGCCGCCGGTCCTCTGTATCCGTACCGGGTACGGGTCAAGCCAGTAGGTCACGGTCGCGCCAACCCCGCCGAGGCGAGGAGGCGGGTCCTTACCCGTTCCGGATCACCTTGAACTCGACCGTCGCCGCTGTTGCCGACGTTGCCCGCCTCGTCCGTACGTCAGCTGGGTAACCCGCTTCCAAAGCGGAGCGCGGGGCCGTAACGACCAAGCGTTCCTTCTACTACGGGAATCCGGCTCCTATTCGGTAATTCCGGGTGCAGGCTTTCCGCTGCGTACGGGCTGGTTCGGCCCAGTCCGTTGCCACTTTGTTGCCACCTTCATGGCCTGACAATGCGAGCGCCCTACCAACTCAGCCGTCAGTCGTAAGCGACGGAACCCTCGATACTCGATCCTCATCGGTGCTTGTCGACGAATTCCGCCTTGACGGTGCGTGAGATGTTCATCGCGACCTTGCACTTCGGCTTGCCGCCGGAGCAACCGCTGCCCGACCAGCCCGCGAACCTGGAGCCCTTGTCGGGGTTTGCGGTCAGTTCCACGTGGACGCCGGGCTCGAACGAGGCGCGGCACATCTTCCCGCACTTGATACCGGGAGGGTCGCTCTTGGCGTCGCCACCGCCGGAGCCTTTTACCTCGACCTTGAGCACGACCTTGCTGAGGAACCCGAAGATGTAGGCGGCGCCCTGCTGGGAGTTGTCCCCGACCGTCTTACGTGGCGACCCGGCAAAGAACTCCTTGTCGGACATCGCTACCGAACTGCCCAGAGCCGCGCCTGTCGCCGCGTCGGCGGCATACACCTGAATCGGATGGGAGCTGCTGGACCAGCCGCCTGGTGGCTTCGTCCAAGCGTCGATCATCCGTGTGTAGTTCGTCAAGTCCGGGGTGTGGCCGTTCGCCGGCTGGATCGGATTGCCCGCGATCACGAGATCTCCATCGGTAGCAACCGACGCAGCATGGTTGGAGCCCTCATTCCCGAACGCCTTGGGATCGGTCAGCCTGGCCAGAAAGTGCCCGCCCGTGGAGTCGACTTGATACGACGGAGATCGACCCCAGCGAGCGGCACGAACACGAGGCGCCAGCAACCTGTAGCGGTCGCCACCGACGTAACGATGCAGAAGCTTCTGAGTCACTTAGCGCCGGTTCTTGGATGCGAAGAAGTGCTTTGCGCTCTTGCTTGAGTAACCAAAGCCGGTCGAAACTGACGGAAAAGCCGGCTCGCCTGCGATTGCGTCGCGCGTAGACTGCGGTTTACTCGTGAGCTGGAATGGTGATTACGGTGGATGTGTCCGCAGGCAAGGAGCCGTGGGTAACAAGTCGATTCGAGGTTTGGCTTGCGCGTTCATTGCCGCAACATTCTTGCTCGCAGCACCGACTGCGAATGCGGTGCCGCACGAGTTTTTCGGGCTTTCGGCCGAATCCCCCGAGACGGTCGAGTTTGAGGCGATGGCGGCAGCGGGGTTCGGGTCCTTCCGGGTCCCGGTCAACTGGAGAAGTGTGCAGTCCTCTCGGGACGGCGGATACGAGTGGGCGGCCACAGACCGGCAGATTGCCGCAGCAGAGGACGCAGGATTGCGGCCGGTACTGCTCGTCTTCAACTCCCCGCCCTTCGTTCATGTCCCGCCCCCCGAGGGGAGTCGTGGGACCTATCCACCGATCAGGCGTGCCGACCTCGCCCAGTGGCGCGACTTCACATCAGCATTGGCGCGACGCTATGGGCCGAGCGGCAGGTTCGATAACGACCCCGCCAATCCTGACTTTCGGCCCGTCCGCACGTGGGTGATCTGGAACGAGCAGAACACCGTGGCGTACTGGTTGCCACAGCCAAGTCCGTCTCAGTACGCGCGGGTGCTCAAGTACGCCCATACCGGCATCACGAGCGTCGATCCCGACGCTGAGATCGTCCTCGGCGGCATGTACGGGTATCCGATTGCCCACACCTCCATCAAGTCGTTCGCCTACCTGCGCCGCTTGTATCGGGTCCGCGGCGTCAAGCGGCTGTTCGACGCCGTCAATGTTCATCCATACGGGACGAATGTCGGTATGGCGATCGACCAGATTGAGAGGTTCCGGACCGTGATGCACCGCGCTCACGATTTCCGTACCCCAATGCTCATCGGCGAGATCGGCTGGCCCTCGAATGACGGCCAGGCGAAGCAGGCGCGGCGGATTGGAACCTTCCTCGGCCGGGTCCTCGCTCACCGCCACCAGTGGCGGATCGATGGGGTCATGATCTACGTCTGGCGCGACAATCCCGCCGTCGACACTTGCCTCTTTTGCTACCACTCGGGGCTGGTCAGCTCCGACGGCTCGCCGAAGCGCGCGCTCGGCAAGGTAGCCGCGATCATCGCCAATGCAACGGCCAAGCGCTGAGGCAAATCCTCGGCACGAGCTCGCCGCACTAGCCAAGTCGATCACCTTGCCGCAGCATGCACTCGGCGGCCGGCCTCCGGCGCGGCCACCGCATCCGCGAGCGCCAAGCACCGCCGTCATCCGCACCTCGAACGTGCCCTGGTGGCCAGTCCATCGCGAGTCAATCCGCGTCAGTCTGCCGGACGTTCTGCGCAGGTCGCTCACGCCTGCTCGTTGATCGCTGCCCCGTCGAGCATCTTCTTCGTCTCGAGGACTTGGGCCTTGGTCGGCTCGAGAAGCGCGTCGAAACGGCGCAGGACGACTATCGGCAGGATCACGTCGCGGTACTTGCCCCGAACGTAGAGGTCGCGCAGAACGTCGTCGGCTATCCCCCAGATGAAGCTGACGATCTTGTTGTGCTGCGAACTCTCCATTGTCCCCCGGCCTTCCAATCTTGGTCGATCGCAGTCTCGCTTATCTGACTCCGATTGCGTTGCTAGCCATGCAAGCGCCAGACGAAAAGTTGCCCAATCAGTTGCCCATCAACGTCTTCACGGGTGATCGCTCAGGCCGTTTCTTGGCTTGCTGACTGATGGGCCGGCCTGGACTCGAACCAGGGACCTACGGATTATGAGTCCGCTGCTCTAACCAACTGAGCTACCGGCCCGGGACGGCGATCATAGGCACCCCTGGGGGCCTGATGGCGAAGCCAGGGCATCCGGCGACCTTCGTGTCAGGGGCGCCGGGCTGGGAACAACAGGGGTGGCACCGATTCACCGCTGCAGCGATCTCGGATTGGCGCCCCAGGGACGGGCCGTCCTCCGCGGCGGCCCGTTTCGGTGCGCGCGGGCCTGCGGCCGGGGGCGCGCGGATAGGGTGCTGGGCCGATGGACGACGAGCCGGTGCGGCCGGAGCTGGAGGAACTGCGCGAGCGCAGGCGGCTGCTCGCCGACGAGGCCCGCCCCGACGCGGTCGCCAAACGCCACGAAAAAGGCCTACGGACCGCCCGGGAGAACCTCGCCGACCTCGTCGACGCAGGCAGCTTCGTCGAGTACGGGGGGCTGGCGATCGCCGCGCAGCGGGCGCGGCGGGAGCTGGAGGAGCTGCTGGAGCGGACGCCGGCCGACGGCCTGATCGGCGGCACCGCGCGGGTCAACGGCGAGCTGTTCGGTGACGCCGCTGCGTGCGCGGTCATCTCCTACGACTACATGGTCCTGGCGGGAACGCAGGGCGTGCAGGGGCATCGGAAGAAGGACCGCCTCTTCGAGCTGATCGAGCGGCTGCGCCTCCCCACCGTCCTCTTCGCCGAAGGTGGCGGCGGTCGCCCCGGCGACACCGACTACCCGGTCGTCTCCGCCCTCGACGCCCGCGCGTTCGCCCTCTGGGCACGGATCTCCGGCCTCGCCCCCCGGATCGCGATCGTCGCCGGGCGCTGCTTCGCCGGCAACGCGGTACTCGCCGGTAGCGCCGACCTGATCGTCGCGACCGAGAGCGCCAATCTCGGGATGGGCGGCCCGGCGATGGTGGCTGGCGGCGGGCTCGGCGACTTCGCCCCCGAGGAGATCGGCCCGATCGACGTCCAGTCGCCGAATGGCGTCGTCGATGTCCGCGCCGCGGACGAGGCCGAGGCCGTCGCCGTCGCCAAGCGACTGCTGGCGTACTTCCAGGGCCCCATCCCCGACTGGATTGCGCCCGATCTGCAGCGTGCCCGTGATGTCGTTCCCGAGAGCCGCCGTCGCGCCTACGACGTCCACAAGGCCATCGAAGCGCTCGCCGACGAGGGCTCCATCGTCTACCTGCGCGATGAGTTCGCGAAGGGAATGGTCACGGCGCTCGCCCGGATCGCGGGCCGGGCGGTCGGCGTCGTCGCCAACAACCCGATGCAGATGGCGGGAGCGATCACGAGCGAGGGCTCCGACAAAGCAGCCCGGTTCATGCAGCTCTGCGACGCCTACGGAATCCCGATCGTCTCGCTGATCGACACGCCGGGGATGATGGTCGGCCCGGAGGCCGAGGCGACGGCACTCGTTCGCCACTGCTCGCGCCTCTTCAACACCGGCGCGAACCTGCGGGTGCCGCTCGTCGCCGTGATCCTTCGCAAGGCCTACGGCCTCGGCGCCCAGGCGATGGCCGGCGGCGGGCTGCACGAGCCGCTGCTGACCGTGGGCTGGCCGACGGCCGAGCTCGGCGCGATGGGGCTGGAGGGTGCCGTCCGGCTCGGGCTGAAGCGCGAGCTCGACGCGATCGAGGACGCCGGCGAGCGCGAGCAGCGCGTCCGCGAGATGACCGCCCACGCACACGAACATGCGAAAGGCCTCAATGCCGCAACCCTGTTCGAGCTCGACGACGTGATCGATCCGGCCGACACGCGACGGCTGATCGCGGCGACGCTGGCGGCAGCCGGTGACTCGCCGCCTCACGCCGACCGGCGCCCCGTCGACACCTGGTAGCCGGCCGGGCGGCGCCGGCCCTACTTGTTGGCCTTCTTCTTGATCTTCACCTGCAGCTTCGCGACCTGGTTGGAGAGCTTCTGCTGCTCGGACTGCAGCTTCGCGATCTGCGTGGCCTGATCGCTGACCTTGGTGTTGAGCTTGTCGATCTCGTTCGACTGCTTTTGATCCTGGTTCTTCAGCTTCTGGTTCTGCTTGCTGACGCTCTGCTGGGCCTGGTTGGCCTTCTTGTTGGCCTTGCGCCCCTGCTTCGCCGCCTCCGACTTGGCCGTGCCGACCTGACCCTGAAGCGCCGCGACCTGGGTCTGCACCTCCGCCTTGATCGCAGCGTTGTCGGCGTTCGAGGAATCGCCGGCGGTGATCGCCACGATCACGGCGACCACCGCGACGACCAGGGAGATGGCTGTGCCTGCCATCAGCAGCTTCGTCGTCCGTTCACTCATCTTTCGATCTCCAACCGTGAGGCGCCGCTGGGATGCGGCGCATTTTGCCTGCCAAGGAGGTCGGGAAGGGATCCCGTCATGCCGAGAATGCCGAGATCGCGTCGCCGATCAGTTTGGCGCCGATGATCAGGCAGATGACGGCCATGATCGCGGCGTTGTTGCGGCCCATCCGCTCCTTGATGTTTTCGAGAATGCGCTTGGAGCGCTCGCCGAGGGCGAAGTAGAGGGCCACCGGCGTCGCCGTGCCGATCGTCGCGATGAGGATGAAGACGACGAGGGCGACCGCTTGTGAGGAGGCCGAAGCGCCGGTCTGGGAGATTGCGGCGGCGCCGCCGATCAGCAGGATCAGGTTCTTGGGATTGATCGCGGCGAGCGCGACGCCGAGCGCAGCCGATCGGCCGGCCGTGAAATGGTCGACTGAGTTCATCCACCCCGGCAGTTCGGCCTCCCCGTCGGCCGTCGGGCGAGAGCGCCACTGCCTGACGGCGAGGACGAGCAGGGCGACGCCGAGCACGAGCTTGAGGACGTTCGCCCAGCCGGTCGTGCCGCTCGTGTCGGCGCCGGCCCCACCGGAGACGAGGAGCACGACCGTGCCGGCGACCGCGAGCCCGAGCACCCAGCCGAGCAGGAAGGCGGGCCCGTTCGTACGTGCCCGCGGCGTGGCGAGCATGAGGATGACGCCGATGATCGGGATCGGGCTGATCGCGATGCCGACCGCGAAGGCGAGAATCTGACCGATCGCGTTACCCATGCCCGGTGACCATATTCGCCGTCCCGGCCGCTTTCCCCGCCTCGACGCGAGGATGGCGGCGGAGGCGGCTAGAGTCGGATCGATGGCGGAGCAGATCCCAGCCGATGTGACCGAGCGGACGACGCTCGCCGGCGAGCGGACGCTGCTCGCCTGGTGGCGGACGGGTCTGGCTGCGCTGGCCGTCGCAATCGCCGTCGGCCGGGTCGTGCCGGAGCTGAGCCCGGCGAGCCGGGAGTGGCCCTACACGCTGCTCGGCATCGCCTACGCCGCGTATGGCATCGCCCTGATCGCCTACGGGACCACCCGCGGCCGTGAGGTGCACGCCGCCGCGCGGCGGGGCGAGCTGAGCCGACCGGGCTCGGTCCTGCCGCTCGCGATGGCGGCGGCGGGCGTCGCCCTCGGAATCGGCACGATCGGCTTGATCATCGTCGGGTGAGGGGAGCTTGATGAAACGGGTCAATATCGGTGAGCCGGAGTTCATCTACGACGACGAGGACCCGGAGGGGTTCCGCTCGGGCATGTTCCGGCCCCGCGAGGAGCTGAGCCCGAAGCGGACGGGCGTGAGCGTCTACGAGATCCCACCCGGCCAGGCGCTCTGCCCCTACCACTACGAGTATTCGGAGGAGGAATGGCTGCTCGTGCTGTCCGGGGAGGCGACGGTGCGCGTACCGGATGGCGAAGAGAGGCTGGGGCCGTGGGACATGACCTGTTTCCCGGCCGGGCCCGAGGGCGCCCACGGCATCCGCAACGACACCTCGGAGACGATCCGGATCATGATGTTCTCGAACGTCGAAACGCCGGCCGTCACCGTGTACCCGGATAGCGACAAGGTCGGCACCTGGACCGGCAATCCTGACGACGACGTGATGGTCCACAAATCAAGCAAGGTGGACTACTTCTCAGGCGAGAGCCCGCCGCGTCCGACTACCTAACTATCCCCAGGGCAGTGTCGATAAGTCTTGGGAGAGCGCGATTGAACCTACCCCCTGGAGCAGCAAGGCTCCCGAAGTACTCCTGTTCGTTGCGATCGCCCTCGCGACGGCCTGGGCGCTCTGGGAGATTCTCAGCCGCCCGATCCACAATCCCCGGCTGTTCAACGCCTGGATCTACAGCGGCTCGATCCTGTGTGCTGGGATGGCATGCCTCGGCGTATCGATTCGACCTGCGAGGGGCCGGGCCGCTTGGGGGGCGTTCGGCCTCAGCGTCGCCCTCTGGGCCTGCGCGAACCTGAGCTCCTACCTGATCCCACGGGCGGCGTTGGTCACCGGGGTGACCGTCTCGGAGTTCCTCTACCTGGCCGCTGTTCCATTCATGCTCGTGGGCATCGGGCTGGTGGTCAGGGCGCGGGTGGGCGCCGTCCCGACCGCCAGTTGGTTCGACGCCACCGCTGCGGGTCTGGCGGTGGTTGCCGTCGCCCTCGCCTTCCTCGCCCCGGCGCTGCTCGAGAACGTCAGGGGCCACGGCCTCGGCGAAATAACGAACTTCGTCTACCCGGTTGGGGATCTGCTCATGTTCGGATTCGTGCTCGGGGCGATCCTCACCCACGGGCTGCGCGGTTCGCGGTCGCTTCAACTCGTGGGGACGGGACTCCTCATTTGGGCCGCCACCGATACAGATTTCCTGGTCGGCACCTACACAGTGGAGTCTCCGATGTCCTCTGGCCGGTTGGCGCGATCCTGATCGGCGCCGGTTCGGTCGTCGGCATCTCCCGCCGCCCCGAGCGGCCCAGGGCATACAGGACCCCGCGTTGGCTGGCCGCAATCAGTGGCGGCGCCGCCGTCGCCATCGTCCTGGCGAGCCAGCTGACCGATATCCCCGCACTGGCGACGATCGCGGCAGCCGCATCGATGCTGGCGGCCGTCACCGACTCGCTCACAGAGCTCCCGAATCGCCGCAAACTCTTTGCCGACCTGGCCGCAGTCGACCGGCGCGGTGCCGAACGAGGTTGGATGATCGCCGTCTTCGACCTGAACGGCTTCAAGAGCTACAACGACGCCTTCGGGCACCCGGCGGGCGACGCTTTGCTTCATCGATTGGGAGGCAATCTGGCTGAGGCGGTCCGTGACCTCGGCACCGCCTACCGACTCGGGGGTGATGAGTTCTGCATCCTCTGCCGCACCGATGTCCGGCCGGCGGCGGCGGTCGTCGGCATCGCCCGCGAAGCGCTCTCGGAGCGGGGGGAAGCGTTCTCGATCACTGCCTCGGGGGGCTCGGCCCTGATCCCCGCCGAGGAATCCGATCCACATGAGGCCTTACGTGTCGCAGATTCGAGGATGTATGTCGAGAAGAACCGCGGTCCATCGCGTTTCGACCGGCAGACGGCGACGGCGCTGCTCCAGGCTCTCCACGAGCGCGAGCCGACGCTGGGGCTGCACCTCGAGGGTGTAGCCCAGACCGCGTCGATGATGGCGACGTCGCTCGGGCTGGCAGCGGAGGATGTCGACGTGGTCCGCAGGGCCGCCGAGCTGCACGACATCGGCAAGATCGCAATTCCCGACGCGATCCTCCACAAGCCTGGCCCGCTCGACGAGGACGAGATGGAATTGATGAAGAAGCACACGCTGACCGGCGAGCGGATTCTCAGCGCATCGCCCGCCATGCGACCGGTGGCCGAGCTCGTCCGCTCCTCACACGAGCGCTGGGATGGAGGCGGCTACCCGGACGGTCTCGCCGGCGAAGAGATTCCGCTCGGATCGCGGATCATCCTCATCTGCGACGGATTCGACGCGATGACCAGCGATCGCTCCTACCAACCGGCGATCAGCCCCGCCGTAGCGCTCGAGGAGATACGACAACATGCGGGGACGCAGTTCGATCCGAGCATCGTTCAGCTCTTCCACGAGGCCATCCGGGAGCATCGCCCGCAAGAATGGGCGCATGAGCCGCCCATCGGGACTCCCCAACTCCCGCCAGAGCCTGCTCGGCATATCCCCTGAGGGGGACGAGGTCTGGCTGATCCGCGGGATCTCTCAGAAGCAGTACACGTGTCCTGGCTGCTATGGCGACGTCGAGATCGGTGAGGACCACGTGATCGCCCAGACGGTGATGAAGCTGGGCGGCACCGAGCACCGGCACTGGCACCGGAGTTGCGCGATGCAGATCCTCGAGCCAGGGCTGAGTCGCGTCAAGGCCGTCAACGCCCGCGAGTCTGGGCGGATGAAGCTGGAGAGCCGTGGCAAGCGGCCGGCGGGCAAGCGCGGCCGGCGAACGCCACGGCGCTGAGGAGCCGGCTCCTAGGAGCTGGTCGGGGTGACGCCCGAGGCGGCGTCGGCCTTGTCGATGGCGTCGTCGAGCTCCTGCTTGCTGAATGCGCCCTCGATCACGGTCGAGATCTTGCCGTCGCTGTCGATCACGAACAGCCACGGCTCGGACTGGAGGTTGAAGTCCTGGAGCTGGGGCCGCGGGCCTTTGTTGGGGTCGTTGTCGTTGTAGACCTCCATGTGGATGTAGGCCGCGTCGTCGGGGCGCTCGTTCTTGACTTCCTCGGCGATGTCGACGACCGGGCCGCAGACCCGGCTCGTGCAGAGCGCGGGCGTCGCGAACAGCAGAACGATCGGCTCCTTGCCGAGCGCGTCGGCGTAGTCGACGTCGTGCATGGAGTCGGGCGGGATCCGGGTATCGATCTTCGTCAGGTCGCCGCCGACGCTATCGGCGGTCGGCGTGTGCATCGCCGGTGCCTGATCGCCCGGCTGCGGCACGTTCTTGGGGTTGCCGACCGTGGCCGGGGTCACGTTCGCATAGGAGTAGCTGCCGTCGTCGGCGCGGATCATCGCCAGGACGTTCCAGTCGCCCTTGCCGGCGAAGTCGACCTCGGAGGTGTAGAAGATCTTGGCCGCGTCGGGATCCTGGGAGGTCGTCTGCGACGTGAACGCCGCGGGGGTTGCGAGCGAATGGGAGGTGGCCGGGAAGGGGCCGACGGCCTTGCCGTTGGAGCGGGCGGCGTAGATGGCGACGTCGGCGTCGCCGACCGCCCCGTGCTTGACCGTGAAGACGCCGAAGCCGTAGCGGTTCTTGCCGGGCTCGAAGACGGACTGGGTCGGCGCGATCACGAGATCGCTCGCGTTGCCCTGCTGGGCGATCTGCTCGAGGCTCTGGTTGTCAGCGGCCGGAAAGTCGTCGGCGCTCGCGGTCGTCGTGGCCGCCGAGCCGGAGGTGGAATCGCTGCCGCCGCATCCGGCCACGACGAGGCCGGCGGCGAGGGAGACGGTCAGCAGGGCAAGGGTCGTGGCGCGAGTCGGGGGAAGCACGACGGTAAATCCTAGAGAAGCCGTGTCATTTACTTGACAGTTAGGCTCCCCGCGTCGTCAATTCTTGAAGAGGAGAGCACGTGGCGGAGAGAGCAGCGGTGGTTACGGGAGCGTCGAGTGGGATCGGGCTGGCGATCAGCCGGGCGCTTGCCGAGGACGGCTACGCCGTGACGATGTCGGCCCGGCGTCCCGACAAGCTGGAGGCGGCCGTGAAGACGCTCGCCGACGAGGGGCTCGAGGTTGTGGCGGTCGCGGCCAACGTGACGTCGGAGGACGAGCTGAAGTCGTTGCTGGCCGGGCACAAGGAGCGCTTCGGGCGCCTCGACGTGCTGGTCAACAACGCCGGCGTCGGGATCGGGGGCGCAGTCGAGGACATCGAGACGAAGAAGATGGACATGCAGATCGACGTCAACCTGCGCTCCTACGTGCTCGCGATGCGCGAGGCGATCCCGATGCTGCGCGAGGCCGGCGCCGAGCACGGCAAGGCCCTGATCGTCAACACGGCGTCGATCGCCGGCAAGGGCGGGCAGGGCTGGCTGGCCGTCTACTCGGCGACGAAGGCCGGGGTGATCGGGCTCAGCGAGGCGACGCAGATGGAGGTCGGCAAGGCCGGCATCCAGGTCACCGCCCTGTGCCCCGCGTTCGTCGACACGCCGATGACGGAGTGGGTCCAGGGGCAGGTCAAGCCGGAGGAGATGATTCAGCCGCAGGACCTGGCGGAGACGGTCAGGCTGCTGCTGCGGACGTCTCGCTACTGCCTGATCCCCGAGATCGTCTTCACGCGCCCGGGCGACCCTTCGGCGTTCGCGACCTGAGCGGGGCGGGGGCGAAGACGGCGGATCCGGAACCTGAGGCCGGGACGTTCCGGCGGCGCGACGACCGGCTCGCGGGGTCGTTCGACCCCGGCGAGCGATACGTCGGCGACGAGGCTGCCCTCCAGCAGCGCGACGAGGGTGAGGATCTCGTGGCGCGTCGCCGGCCGCGGCTCCCGGGCGTCGGTATAGCGGTCCCACGAGCGGGCGAAGCTGGAGAGGTTGGTGCGGCCGCCGTTACGGTGGGCGGCGAGCATCGGGCAGATGCCGCCGCTGTCGCGGTCGGTGTAGGCGCCGACGATGATCGTGTTGTTCTCGATCCCGCGCAGCATCG
This sequence comes from uncultured Solirubrobacterales bacterium, assembly GCA_963798165.1. GTDB lineage: Bacteria > Actinomycetota > Thermoleophilia > Solirubrobacterales > 70-9 > RHKX01. Next base: position 21,947 of record CAWCSE010000011.1, read on the forward strand.
CCTCGCGGCTGTGCCGGGGCATCGCCTCGACGGCGGAGCGCAGGCGCTGGCAGGCATTGCGGGGTCGCCTGTTACGGCGAAGTGGGCCGAACATCGTGACCTCGAGGATGGCGGCGGACGGGTCGCCGCGGGCGATGGCGGCGGTGGCCCGGGAGACTTCTTGCAGCGACGACGGGCGCGAGCGTGAGGGCGCTGATCGCCGCCTTCGGCGACGCCGGCCACGCGTTCCCCGCGATCGCGCTGGGCCGGGAGATGGCCGCGCGGGGCCATCAGGTCGTGATCGAATCGTGGGAGCGCTGGCGGGGGCCGGTGGAGGAGCTGGGGCTGGGCTTCGCAGCCGCCGAGGAGTACGTGGTCTTCCCTCCCCCGCCACCCGGCACCTCGCCCGGCGCCGGCGAGGCGGCGACGGCGATGCTGCCGTTGCTCGACCGCTTCGAGCCGGATGTCGTCGTCAGCGACATCCTGACCCTGGCACCGTCGCTGGCCGCCGAGCTGCGGGGGGTGCCGCGGGTGACGCTCGTCCCCCACCTCTACCCCATCCATGACCCGGGGATGCCGTTCTTCGGCGTCGGCATGGCCCCGCCGCGGACGGCATTCGGCAGCCGGGGGTGGCGAGCCGCGCTGCCGGTGCTGGAGGCGGGGCTGCGGCGCGGGAGGCGGGAGCTGAACGAGACGAGGAGGGGAATCGGGCTGGCGCCGCTGCAGCGCTTCCACGGTGGCGTCAGCGAGCGACTGGTGATCGTCGGCACGCTGCCGCAGCTCGAATATCCGCGCCAGTGGCCTGCGGAGGTCGTCATCACCGGGCCGCTGGAGTTCGAGCTCCCCCACCCCGACATCGATCTGCCCGCCGGCGACGGGCCGCTCGTGCTCGTCGCCTCCAGCACCGCCCAGGACCCCGATTGCGAGCTGATCAGGCGATCCTTCGAGGGCCTGGCGGGCGAGGCGGTGCGGGTCGTTGCGACGACGAACGGCCATCGGCCGACGCGGCCGATCGAGGTGCCCGACAACGGGCTGCTCGTCGACTGGCTCTCCTACTCGCAGGTGATGGCGGCGAGCGACGTCGTCGTCTGCCACGGCGGCCACGGCACCGTCGCCCGGGCGCTGGGTTTCGGCAAGCCGCTGCTGATCTCACCGTCGGTCGGCGATATGGCGGAGAACGCCGAGCGCGTCCACTGGGCGGGTGCCGGCCTCACGGTGCCGAGCCGGCTGCGCAGCGGCTCGACGATCAGGTGGGCGGTCAACGCGCTCCTCGAGGACGATCGCTACCGCCGTCGCGCCGAGGAGATCGCCGCGAGCGAGTGGTCGACGGGCGGCGCCCTGAGGGCCGCGGACGCCATGGAGGCAATGCTCTAGCTCCGGGGGTGGGACTCGAACCCACAACCTATCGGTTAACAGCCGATCGCTCTGCCGATTGAGCTACCCCGGATCGTCATGCGGCGGCAACTTCGGCCTCGCAGGACGCGTCACATTACAGGGAGATAGCTGACCGCTGCTCACGCTCAAGTGAGTGGTCCATATTCGCGACTGGTTCGCGGAATTGGACCACTCGCCACCTAGGTGGAGGCGGAGGCGACGGCCGCGATGAGGGCGTCGACGTCGGCCTCGCTCGTGTCCCAGGAGCACATCCAGCGGACCACGTCGGCGTCCTCGTCCCAGACGTAGAAGGGGTGATCGCTGGGCAGGTCGCGGAGCAGCGAGTCGATGACCGGTCGCGGCAGCTTCGCGAAGACGCCGTTGGCCTGGACGGGATGGATGACCTCGACCCCGGCGATGGGGGCGACGCCGTCGCCGAGGCGGGCGGCCATGGCGTTCGCCGACTCGGCGTTGCGGCGCCAGAGCTCGTCGGGGCCCAGCAGCGCCTCGAACTGGGTACTCAGGAAGCGCATCTTGGAGGCGAGCTGCATGCCCTGCTTGCGAAGGTACTCGAAGCCCTTGCCGAGACCCGGGTCGAGGAAGACGACCGCGTCGCCGACGAGGCCGCCGTTCTTGGTCGCACCGAGCGAGATCACGTCGGCCTCGACGCCGACGGCGAGGCTGCCGAGCGGAACCCCGAGCGAGGCCGCGGCGTTGGCGAGCCGGGCGCCGTCGATGTGCAGGAACATCCCCATCGCGTGCGCGGCGTCGGCGATCGCGCGCAGCTCCTCCATCGTGTAGACGGTCCCGACCTCGGTGGCCTGGGCGACCGAGACGAGCCGCGGCTGGTTGTGATGCTGGTCGCCCTTGCGAGCGTCCCATGCATGCAGCGCAGCGGGCGTCAGCTTGCCGTGCTCGGGCGTCGCCTTGAGGAGCTTGACGCCCGCCCAGCGCTCCGGCGCCCCGCATTCGTCGACGTCGATATGGGCGCCCTCGACGCAGATGACCGCCTCGTGGGGCCGCGTCAGCGCGTCGATCGCGAGCACGTTTGCCGCCGTGCCGTTGAAGACCGGGAAGCCGACCGCCTCGGGGCCGAAGTTGTCGCGGATCAGATCGTCGAAGCGATGCGTCCAGGAATCGTCGCCGTAAGAGCCGGCATGGTCGACGTTGGCCCGCGCGATCGCCTCGAGTACCTCCGGGTGCGCCCCGGAGTGGTTGTCGGAGGCGAAGCCCCGCGGATCGGCCCCTGCCGCGTCGTCGCTCACGGGTGCAGTGAGAGGCGCTGGCCGTTCATCCGGCCCGCGGAGTCGGAGCACAGATAAACGAGCGCATCGGCGATCTGCTCGGCGGGCGTGAACGTCGGATACTCCTTGTCGGGGTTCCGCTCGCGCATGCCCGGCGTCAGGATCGCGTTGATGACGACGATGTTGGCCGTCGCGCCGGTGCCGGCGAACGAGTCGGCGAGGGCGAGCGTCCACGACTCCGCGGCGGCCTTGGTCGCCGCGTATGCCGCGTTCGTGCCCTCCGGAGCCTGAGCCTGGCTGGAGGAGACGACGGCGAACCGGCCCCGGCCGCTGTCGACCAGCGCATCGTGGAAGGCACGGGTGGCGTTCTGGAGCGTCCGCACGAGCAGGTCGTGCAGCCATTCGTAGTCGGCCATGTCGAAGGTCGCGATCGGGTCTCCCCCGCGCCACCCGCCGACGAGGTGCAGCATCCCGTCCACCCGTCCGAACCGCTCCACGATCGAGTCCTTCCAGGCGACGGCCGCGTCCGCGTCGAGCAGGTCGACGGCCTGCATGTCGAGCCGCTCGGCGGGAATGCCGAGGCCCTCGACCGCAGCCTCGATCCGATCGACGCCGATGTCGGCGAGCGCGAGCGTCGCGCCCGCTTCGGCAAGGCGGCCGGCGACCACCGGGCCGAGGCCACCGCCGACGCCGGCGACGGCGATGACGCGCCCGTCGAGAGCGCCCATCAGGCGACACCCACGTTGGCGGCCTGCCGGGTCGGGCGACCGTCGAGCGCCGGCTGGAGCTTCGGCGCCAGCTGCGAGTAGAAGAGGCTGAGCGGGAACTCGTCGTCGCGGACGAGATCGACGAGCTGCTTGGGCTCCTCGACCTCGGGCAGGTCGCGCCGCTCCTTGGCCCAGACCGAGCTCTCCGTCGGCGGCACGTAGGTGGCGACGAGGTCATGCGCCGCGATCCACTGGCCGAGCTTCGAGCGGTCGATGCCCGAATGGTAGAGCTCGCCGACGAGCTCCTTGAGCTTGCCGACACCCTCGGCGACCCTCCCCCACTCGATCTCGAGCCGGTTGTCGGTCCAGTGCAGATAGCCCTCGTGATGGAGGAAGGCGAACAGCAACTGGCCGCCCAGCCCGTCGTAGTTGCGAACGCGCCCGCCGGTCAGCGGGAAGCGGAACAACCGGTCGAACAGGATCGCGTACTGCACGTGACGGGCCAGCGCGAAGCCCTCCGCCTCGAGCTTCACGGCCTCTCCGAAGGCCGTCAGGTCGCAGCGCAGCTCCTCCAGCGAGTACATCCAATAGGGGCTGCGCTGGCGGATCATGAACGGATCGAACGGCAGGTCACCGCGCATGTGGGTCCGGTCGTGGATCAGATCCCAGGCGATGTAGGCATCCCGCGACAGCTCCGGCGAGGCGAGCAGGCAGGCGGCATCGGGCGGCAGGTTGAGCCGCAGGATCTCCGCGGCGCTGCCGCCGACCCGGCGGAACCGCTCCGCCTCGCGGTCGCAGAAGATCGCCCCGAAGTACGCGGGCGGGCGACCGGGCGTCGAGAACGTCTCCGGGAACAGCACCGCGCACTCGGAGTCGTATCCCGACGTGTAGTCGACGAACTCGACCGGGAGGAACTTGGCGTTGTCGTAGCGACTCTCCAGCTCGACGGCCCAGCGCGGCCACGGCACCCTGACGATCAGGGCCTCGAAGCACGTGTCGGTGGAGCCGTTCTGCTTGTACATCGGGAAGACGGCCAGATGCTCGATGCCGTCGCGACGATCCTGCTCGGGCCGGAAGGCCTCGATCGAGCGCAGGAAGTCCGGCGCGCCGTAGCCACCCTCGACCCACTGGTCGAGATCGCCGGCGAGTGCGTCGATGTAGTCCGACTGGTGGGGGAAATGCGGCGCCAGAGCCGCCGAGCTCTCCTTGATCTCCTCGACCAGCTCGCGCAGGCGGGCCTCGTCGGGAGCGTCGGCGGCGGCGAGATCGATGGCCCCGTCGGAGGCCTCATGGACGCGCAGCTCCTCGACCGCGTCGCGCAGCCTGCCCCAGGCCGGGTCGGCGGCGGCGGCCGATTCGATGCGCTCCCCTGCCGACCCGAACGCGGGCTCGGCCGCGTAGTAGGCGAGGTTGACCCAGAACGCCTCGTGGTCGAGAGCGCCGATGCAGTCGTCGCCGAAGAGGTCGGAGTCGGCGAGGACGACGACGCGGCCCTCACCGTGGTGCGTGACGGCGGCGAGCGGGGCCGTGGGCGGCGCGGCCGATGCGAACGTCCTGGCGATCGCCTCGGCGCCGTTGCTCAGGGCCAGCGTGCCGGCGCGGTAGAAGCAGGCCTCGCTGACCCCGGCGAGCGGATCGGCTCCCGTGGAGGTCGGCGATTCGACGAGCTCGGCGAGCACCCAGCTCGGCGCGTCGCCGCGGTGGTTCTCGTAGTCCTGGACCGTCGCGTTCTCGATCTCGATCCCGAAGCGGTCGAGCAGCTCGTTGAGGTTGTTGCCGTACTTGTCCTGCTCGGTCTCGCCGAGCACGATCAGGCCGCCACCGGCATCGACCCAGTCGGCGATCGCGTCGATCTCGGCGTCGCTGAGCCGTGGCTCGCCCTCGCCGGTGGTCGACTCCCAGCGCGGGTCGGAGGGATGGGCGATGACGAGGACGTCGGCGCCGTCGAGCAGAGCGGCGTCGATCGGGGCGGTCGCGTTGACGGCGACCTCGAAGTCACGGCGTTCCAGCGCGCTCGCGGCGTCGGCAAGCGAGGCATCGGCGGGATGGGTCGATTGCATGCGCTCGGCGACGTCGGCACGGATCGACCACGCCTCCGAATGGGCCTCGTCGAAGAGGACGCGGGCGCGCTTACTGTGCTCTGAAGTGTCCATAGCCGGAATTGCCTCCATTCGAGCCGCCCGGGTGTCGGCGGCAACGCGATGGGCACTAAGTTAGCGGGCCTGGGGTCCGGGAACCGGATCGCCGAGTCCGCTGCGCTGCACCGACGAGATCTCGTCCTGCAACTTTGCCCTCTGCTTCTGCATCCCGACCACCTCGGCCTGCTCGAGATCGCCGCTGCGGCGCAGGGCCCGATCGAGCCGGTCACGCTCCAGGAGCATCCATCGGAAGGCAAGGTTCTCGGGCTTCGGAGTCTCCTGTTCGAGCGCCTGCAGGCGTGAGATCGCGTTGATCAGGGCCGAGTCCTGCTCGGTGAGGCCCTCGACCGGATCGCCGAGATGCTCGCGCAGGCGTTCACAGACGGCGGCCAGGATCGGCGAGGTGAAGTGCTCGGGGGTGAGCCTGTCGATGTAGGCCGCCCCGAGCTCGGGCTTGGCGGCGAGGCAGAGGGCGAGCATCTGCGCCTCACGGCGCTCGGCCGGCGTCGGCGAGCGGCGCGGGCGCTGCGGCGGCTGCTTGCCCGACTGCGGCTGTGCGGCCTCGGACCTGCGCGGGGCCGGTTGCGGCGCCTTGCCGCCGGAGCGCATCCGTCCGGCGATCATCTCCGCGGGAGCGTCGAGGCGGTCGGCGACCTCGCGGACCATCTCCTGCCGGGTGATCGTCTCCCCCATTCCGACCAGCACCGGCACGACCTCGTCGAGTGCCTTGTCGCGGCCGCTCGGCGTTGCGAGGTCGGCGTCGCCGAGGATCGCCCGCGCGTGGAAGACGGCGAGGTCGACCGCACCGGCCAACGCCTCGCGCAGGCGCTCCGAGCCGCCTTCGGCCTGCATCATCTCGGCCGGGTCCTCGCCCTCCGGCATGGCGGCGACGAGCAGCCGCAGCCGTCCGCTCCCGGCCACGCGCTGCGCCCTCAGCATGGCCTCGCGTCCGGCCCGGTCGGCATCAAGCGCCAGCACGACCTCCTCGGCGTAGCTGCCGAGCAGCTTCAGCTGATCCGGGGTGATCGCGGTCCCCATCACCGCGACGGCCTCCTCGACGCCCGCGCCGTGGAGCGCGATCACGTCGGTGTAGCCCTCGACGACGACGGCGCGACCGCCACGGGCGATCGGGCCACGCGCCCGGTCGATGCCATAGAGGGTGCGGCTCTTACGGTAGACCTCGCTCTCCGGCGAGTTCAGGTACTTCGGCTTCGCGTCCGGGCCCATGCCGCGGGCGCCGAAGCCGACGACCCGCCCGCGGTGGTCGCGCACCGGGAAGGTGATCCGTGCCCGGAAGCGGTCGTAGTGGCTCCCGGGGGTCTTCTGCGAGCGCTGGATGAGGCCGGCCGCGAGCAACTCGTCGACCGAGAATCCGGCCCGCTGGCCGCGGGTCAGCACCGAATCCCAAGCGCTGGGCGCGAAGCCGACGCCGAAGCTGCGCAGCACCTCCTCGCCGAGCCCGCGCTCCTCGATCAGGTAGGTGCGCGCCTTGGCCGCCTTCGGCGACTCCCAGAGAAAGGACTCGTAGAAGGCCGCGACGCGCTCCAGCGCCTCGCCGAGCCGACCGCGGCGGCGCCTCGCCTCCTCGGCCTGCGGGTCCTCGGCGTCGCGCTCAACCTCGACGCCGTAGCGCTCCGCCAGGGTCTCCACCGCCTCCGGGAAGCCGAGCCCCTCCTTCTCCTGGACGAAGCGGATCGCATCGCCGCCGGCCTCGCAGCCGAAGCAGTAGTAGAAGCCGTCGCGAGGCTTGACGGAGAACGACGGGGTCCGCTCATCGTGAAAGGGACAGAGGCCGACGAACCGCTCGCCCTGCCGGCGCAGATCGGTGTACGCGGAGACGATCTCGACGATATCGGCAGCGTCGCGAACGCGCTCGATCGTCTCCGGGGTGAAGCGGCTCATACCCTCAAGAATGCCGTGCGGCGCAAACGCGCGCCCCCCGCTCGGCCCGGCGAGCCCCCGCGGGCCGACGGTCGGCTCAGAGTCGCGACTCCTCGGGAAGCGCGAAGCGACGGAAGGTGGCGATGCAGAAACGGTCGGTCATTCCCGCCACGTAGTCGGTGACCTGCTGGAGCGGATCGTCGCCCTCGCGGCCGGGCGGCATCTGCTCGGGGTTCTCGAGGTAGTGGTCGATGAGCGTCGTCAGGGTCAACAGCACGCGCTCGTGTTCCGATCGCGCCGCCGGGCCCAGGTAGACGCGATCGAACATGAACTTCCGGAGTCGCAGCATCGCCCCGCCCATCTCCTTGCTCTGGACGATGTCGCCGGCCTGGCGCGACTGCTCGACGATGTCGCGGACCAGCGCGTCGATCCGGGCCGATCCCGTCGGCCCGAGGCGCTCGATCTGCTCGGCGGGCAGGTCGGCGTCGGCGATGATCCCGGCGCGGACGGCGTCGTCGATGTCGTGATTGATGTAGGCGACGCGGTCGACCAGCCTGACGACCCGGCCCTCGAGCGTCCCGGGCTTGAGCGAGCCGGTGTGGTTGAGGATCCCGTCGCGAACCTCGTCGGTCAGGTTCAGGCCGACGCCGCCCCTCTCGATGTGCTCGACGAGCCGCAGCGAGTGTTCGTTGTGGCGGAAGCCGGTGCCGCCTCGTGCCTTGAGCGCGTCATCGAGCACCTCCTCGCCGATGTGACCGAAGGGGGGATGGCCGAGATCGTGTCCGAGGCCGATCGCCTCGGTCAGATCCTCGTTGAGACCGAGCGCGCGGGCGACCGTCCGGGCGATGAAGCAGGTCTCCAGGGTGTGCGTGAGTCGCGTCCGGTAGTGATCGCCCTCGGGCGCGATGAACACCTGGGTCTTGTGCTTGAGGCGCCGGAAGGCCTTGGAGTGGGCGATCCGATCGCGGTCGCGCTGAAAGGGAGTGCGGACCGGGCTGTCGGGCTCGGGATGGAGCCGGTGGGCCGGATAGGAGCGCGCCGCCGGCTCCCAGAGGTACGCCTCCTCCATCGCGCGAGTCCGCTCCTCGAAGGCGGATGTCCCCTCGGCGCTCACGACGAGCTCAGGCGACGGCACGGAAGTTGACGTGGGCATGGTGAGAGAGGGTGTCGCCGATCGCCCGCTCGACCTGACGCAACGCGCTCTCCGATGCCTCGGGCAGCTCGGCGATCGGCTGCCCGATCGCGCTGACCATGAAGCGGTGCGCCTCGGCCGAGATCGGAAAGCCACCCGCCTCGCACGATCCGCAGACCACGCCCCCGGCGGCGCCCGAGAACGAGACGATCCCCTCGCGCTCGCCGCAGCGCGCGCAGGCGCTCAGCTCAGGCGCGAAGCCGGCGGCAAGCGCAAGCTTCAGGCGGAAGGCGAGGGCGATGGCGCGCGGGCCGGGGCCGGCCGCCTCCCCGCCCGCCGCGCGCGCCCGGGCCCCCTCGTCGAGCATCGATAGGTAGCGGCAGAGGAGGTTGTAGGCGGGTCGGTTCGGATCGACCGAGTCGAGCAGCCGCAGGACGGCGTCGCAACCCCGTGCCGCCGAGTCGATCGCCGCGCCGTCGGAGCGCAGGTTGGAGTAGCCGTCGACGGTCGAGGCGCCGGTCACCGTGCAGAGGTCGCTGCGGCCCTCGTGCAGCATCAGATCGAGGCGGAAGAACGGCTCGAGCCGGCCCCCGAAGCGCGACTTGGGGCGCCTCGAGCCCTTCGCGATCGCGTTGACTCGGCCGCGATCGGCCGTGTAGAGGTGCAGGATCCGGTCAGCCTCGCCGAAGCGGATGCTGCGCAGCACTACGCCCTCTGTCTTGAAGCTTCCAGGCATCGATCCACCTCCAAGGATGACGACCGATCCGGTCGTCCCGGGCCGCCTCAGCCGCTCCCGGTCGCCCGCTCGACCCCGTCGCGGATCGCGGCCGTGACCAGGGAGGCGGCGACCGAGCCGACCCGGATCAGCTGCCATGGATCGGCTCGCACGGCGCCGCCGGAGAGGCAGAAGACGATGTCGCCGTCGAATGGCGTGAACACGGGGTCGATGGCCCGCGCCACCCCCGCTCCCGCCATCCGGGCCACCTTCGCGCACGAGAGCTTGTCGAGGCCCGCGTCGGTGATCACGCACACGAGCGTCGTGTTCTGGCGATCCCCGGGCATCTCGCGCTGCGAGTCGGAGGCGGCGATCACCTCGACGCTGCGCAGCATCCGCCCGTCGTCCGCCCGCGGGCCCGCCAGCAGCTCGCCGTCGGCACCGAGGACGTCGCCGGTGGCGTTGACCACCGCGAGCACCGCCACCCTCTCCCCCTCTCCGGTCGTCGTCGCCGCGTAGCCGACGCCACCGGGCGTGGCCGCCTCGCGGCCGAGCACCTTGGCGACCGCCGCTCCGCGGCCGGCGCCGACGCTGCCGCGCTCGGGAACGCCGGGCCCGGCGGCCTCGCAGGCGGCGTAGCCCTGCTCCGGACCGGGCCTGACCCGCGGCCCGTCGCCGGCCGGAACGGCGGCGAGGTCGTAGATGACGGCGGCGGGCACCAGCGGCACCAGCCCCGCCGGGGTCGAATAGCCGCGCCCGTGCTCCTCGCACCAGCGGACGACGCCGTCGGCGGCGGCGAGGCCGTGGGCGCTGCCGCCGGTCAGCAGGATCGCCGTCGCCTCCTGCGGGTTCGAGAGCGGGCCGATCACGTCCGTCTCCCGCGTCCCCGGGCCGCCGCCGAGGATGTCGACGCCGGCGCGGGAACCGGGCGGAGGCAGGATGACCGTGCATCCCGTCGGCGCGTCGGGCGCTGTCCAGTGGCCGACCTCGAAGCCCTCGGGAAGCGGCGGCGGCTCGGCGCTCAACTCGCGGCCCGTCGTCTCGCCGCGGCGCCGGGCTTGCGGCGGCGCCTGCGCAACCGCACCTGGCAGGCCGGGCAGAAGTACGTGGAACGGCCCCCGACGACGATCCGGTTGATCCGCTCTCCACAGCGAGGGCAGGGCTCGCCGGCGCGTGTGTGGACGAGGAATTCCTCCTGCATCGACCCCTGCTCACCGCGCGAATCGCGGTAATCGTCGATCGAGGCGCCGCCGTTCCGCAGCCCCTCCTCGAGGGCCTCGACGATCCCCTCCCGCAGCGCCTCCCAGTGCATCGGCCGCATCGAGCCCGCGGGCGAGAGCGGATGCAGCTCGGCCCGGTGCAGTGCCTCGTCCGCGTAGATGTTGCCGATCCCCGCGATCCCCTTCTGGTCGAGGAGGAAGGACTTGAGCGGAATCGTCCGGCCGGCGGCGATCCGGCCGATCAGCTCAGCGGTCATCCCATCCTCGAGCGGCTCGACCCCGAGCCGCGAATCGAGATAGGGATCGAGCTCCCCGGCTGCCAACAGCGACGCATGTCCGAAGCGGCGCGGATCGGTGAACTGCAGCAGGCGCCCATCGTCCAGCTCCATCTCGGCCCGCAGGTGAGCGGGCGCCGATGAAGACTCGTAGAGCCGCTCACCACCGAACCTGCGCGCCTCCTCGCCGCGCTCGGCAAGCAGCAGGTTGCCGGTCATCCGCAGATGCATGACCAGCGTCGCCCCATCGTCGAGACCGAGGAGCAGATACTTGCCGCGCCTTCCCACCCTCTCGATGCGCCGCCCGGTCAGCCCGACCTCCACCGGCCCGGTCGGCTCGGGCCGCGTCCAGCGCTCGTCGAAGATGGAGGCCCGGACGATCGTGCGGCCCTCGAGCTCCGGCTCGAGCTGACGGCGAATCGTCTCGACTTCGGGCAGCTCGGGCATGGAAACCAGCCTAGATAACTCCGAGCAGATGCTCCGCTTCGCGTCCGCTCTCATCCGGTCGACGAAACTGCTCTCGGGGCGAACTATCCGCCCCGAAAGCAGTCTCGGCCCGAAGAAGCCCCCCGGCAGGCGGGTGAACGGTGGCCAAGCGCCCCAGTCCTCCCCTCCCAGCCCAAATCAACTTTCACCGGCCGGCGAGTCCCTCGGCAGGCCACGCCCACCGACCCCCCTACGCCTTCGCGCGTGGGTGCGCGTCGAAGTAGACCTCTTTGATCCGGTCGGCCGAGAGGTGGGTGTAGATCTGGGTCGTCGCGACGTCGGCGTGGCCGAGCATCTCCTGGACCGAGCGGAGGTCGCAGCCTCCGGAGAGCAGGTGGGTGGCGAAGCTGTGGCGGAGGGTGTGCGGGCTCATCCGGTCGCTGAGGCCGACGACCTTGGCGCGTCCCTGGATGACCTTGTAGAGGCCCTGGCGGGTCAGAGCGCCGCCGCGCTGGTTGAGGAACAGTGCCCTGACGTCGGAGGTGCCCGCCATCGCGCCACGACCGGAGCGCAGGTATCGCTTGACGGATTCCGTCGCCTCCCGGCCGAGTGGGACGATCCGCTCCTTCGAGCCCTTGCCGCGGGCGCGGAGGAAGCCACGTTTGAGGTCGACCGAGCCGACCTCGAGGCCGATCGTCTCGGAGGCCCGCAGGCCGCAGCCGTACATGACCTCGAGGATTGCGCGGTCACGAAGATCGGCGGGCTCGCTGCCCGACACCGAGTCGAGCAGGCGCTTGACCTCCGAGTAGCCGAGCACCTTGGGAAGCGTGCGCCCCTTGCGGGGCGGCCGGACGTCCGCCGTCGGGTCGGCGTCGACCAGTTCGGCGCGCCGCAGATGCCGATAGAAGGACCGCAGGCAGGCCGTCTTGCGATTCAGGGTCGCCGGGCTGCACGGAGGCTTGTGGTCACCACCGGTCGCGAGGGCGGCCAGGAAGTCGGCGACGTCGGCCCCCTCGGCGTCGGTCGGTCCCTTGCCCCGTTCGCCGAGGAAGGTCCCGTACTGGAGGAGGTCGGTCCGGTAGGCCGTCAGGGTGTTCCGGGAGAGGCCGCGCTCGAACTCGAGGTAGGCGAGGAAGTCGAGCAGCAGTCCCTCGAAGCGGGCATCGACGTCAGCTCTCGGGATCGCGGCAACGGCGGGCACATCGACTGATTACGGCTGGGGCTCAGTACCCCTGCCGGTGCAACTCAGGACCCGGCGGCCTCGCCGAGGGCCGTGCCGGCGGCCAGCGCGGCGGCGAAGAAGAGCAGATCCTCGTCGAGGGTCCGGCCCATCGTCCGTTGCGGCAGGCCCGATTCCGCGTACCCGGGCAGATCGATCGGCACCTCGTGGAGGCGGTGCAGGGCCCCACACGCCTCCTGGAGGACGGCGACGGGCTCGCCGGCGGCAAGCGGCCAGAGACCGTCGAGCCCACTCGGTACCGGGACCTCGACGCCGGCGAGCAACAGGTCGAGGACGGAGATGGTGTGATGGCTGAGGCCGAGATGCCGGGGCCGCGGATCGCCGGCCGACATCCGCGGCGAGACGATCGTCGGCAGGCCGAGCGCAAGCGCTGCGTGCGCGCCCTCGAGGGCCGCCATCCCGCCGTGCCCGTAACGGGTGGAGGAACCGAGGATTCCCGGGCCCGGACCGACGATGACGGCATCCCATTCCTCGCCCTCCGCCGCCGCGTGCAGGGCCCCGACGAGGCTGATCGCCTCGCGCTCGCCGCCGAACGACGGCGACGCGGTAACCGTGCCCGCGATGAGCTCACGCTCGCGCAGCAACCTGAGATCGTTGGAGAGCGATCCCGGCAGCCCGCCACCGGATGCCTGCACGAACCCGATCCGCAGCCGCCCGCCCGCCGCCTCCGCAGCCGACCAGGCGGCCGGTGCCAGGTGGCCGTGCAGCGGCAGCACGAGGACCGGCAGCATCCGCCCGGGCCGCGCCCTCGAATCGGACGGGAGCTCCACGGGATCGACGGCGTGCTGCAGGGAGCTGTAGTTCATCTTCATCACGTGGACCCCGGAGGGCGTCTCCCCCCCGGCCAGGCCGCGCGTCAGATTGACGTGCACGATGTCGAAGCCGCCCGAGCCGAGGCCGAGGTCGAGGGCGGCGGTGTTGACGACGACGTCGTCGCCGACCTCGACCGGCCCGACAGTCGTCTCATCGGCCCAGGCGCGGCGGCGCTCGCCGTCCACCTCGACGATCAGCGACCCCGGATCCGCCTCGGCCACCGTCCCGCGGCGCAGCTTCAGCATCAGGCCTTCGCCGCCTCGTCGACGACCGATGCACAGACCGCGAGCATCGTGTTCAGGGCCTCGACCGAGACCGATTCGTCGGAAGTGTGGTTGGCCTCGGTGCCGTTGGCGAGGAGCAGAGCTTCGAACCCGGCGGCCCGCAGCGCGTTCGCGTCGCTGCCGCCCCCCGTCGTCACCTCGACCGGCTCGATCGCGTTCCCTTCCAGAGCGGCCCTCGCAATCGTCAGGGCCCGCGAGCCGGGCTTGACCCGATACCCGCGGAAGTAGGTCTCGACGAGCAGGTCGACGTCGACGCCCGCCTCCCCCGCCGCCCACGAGAACGCGTGGACCATCTGCTGGGCGACCTCCTCGGCCCGCCCGGCGTCGAGGCCGCGGGCCTCGCCCTCGACGCGACAGCGGCCGGCGACGACGTTCGGTGCCGTCCCACCGTCGATCACGCCGATGTTGGCCGTCGTCTCAGCGTCGAGGCGGCCGAGGTCCATCGTCGCGATCGCCGCCGTCGCCGCCGCGATCGCGCTCCGCCCGTCCTCGGGGCGCATCCCGGCGTGCGATTCGACGCCGCGGAACTCGGCGATCAGCTTCTTGTAGGTCGGCGCGGCGGTGATGATCTCCCCGATCGGCGTCGCATGGTCGAGCACGTATCCGATCTTCGAACGCAGCGTCTCGACGTCGAGCGCGCTCGCGCCGCGGAGCCCCTGTTCCTCGGCGACCGTGAAGACCATCTCGAGGCCGACGGGCCCCGGCTCGGCGGCCAGCCTGGCCCCGAGCTCCATGACGACCGTCACGGCGGCCTTGTTGTCGGCGCCGAGAATCGTGTCCCCGGCGGTCCGGAAGACCCCCTCGTCCTCGACGACCGTGATCGGCTCGCTGTGAGGGACCGTGTCGACGTGGGCGAAGAACGCGACCCACTCCGCCTGCTCCGGATCGCCGGCCGGGGGCACGTGGGCGATCAGGTTGCCCGCGCCGGCCCGCGCCGGTCCATCAAAGCCTTCCACTGCTGCCGCGGGTTGAGGACAGCAGCGGCCGCGGCGCCGAGCCCGACGCGCTTGACCGCGTCGGCGAAGCCCACCTCCAGGAAGACCACGGGCCGCCGGCCAGCAGGGCCCGGGTCGCCTCGGCCAGCACGGCGCCGCCGCCGAGGGCGAGCACCCCGTCGAAGCCGGCGCAGCGCCGCGGCCACGCGGCCCGTTCCAGGGCCCGGAAGTGCTCCTCGCCCTCGTCGATGAAGATCTCCGGGATCGGCTTGCCGGCCGCCGCCTCGATGTCGGCGTCGGTGTCGCGGAACGCCACGCCGAGCGCGGCGGCGAGCAGCTGCCCGACGGTGGTCTTGCCCGCGCCCGGCGGGCCGACCAGCACGACGGCGCGGGCCGCGCTCACCGGATCACCAGGTTGTCGAGGTAGCCGGCGAGGTTGCGCCGGATCTCGGCGACCGAGTCGCCGCCGAACTTCTCCGCGGCCGCCTCGGCCAGCACCAGCGCCACCATCGCCTCGGCGACCACGCCGCGGCCGGCACCGCGCACACGTCGGAGCGCTGGTTGATCGCGGTGGCCGGCTCGCCGGTGGTCACGTCGACGGTGGCCAGCGCGCGGTCAGCGACGAGATCGGCTTCATCGCGGCCCGCACCCGCAGCGGCTCGCCGGTGGTGATGCCGCCCTCGAGGCCGCCGGCCCGGTCGGTGACGCGGCGGACGCCGTCGCGGTGGGCATGATCTCGTCGTGCGCCTCCGAGCCGCGGCAAGCGGGCCTGGTTGAACCCGTCGCCGATCTCCACGCCCTTGATCGCCTGGATGGACATCAGCGCGGCGGCCAGCCGGGCGTCGAGCTTGCGGTCCCACTGCACGTGGCTGCCCAGGCCCGGCGGCACCCCGTAGGCCAGCACCTCGACGACGCCGCCGAGCGTGTCGGCGTCCTTCTTGGCCGCGTCGACCTCGGCGACCATCGGCCGCTCGCCTCCGGGTCGAGGCAGCGCAGCGGGTCGGCGTCGATCCGCTCGGCGTCGTCGGGCTGCGGCCGCGCCGCGGGGCCTTGGCGCGGGCCCAGCTCGACCACGTGCGAGACGATCTCGATGCCCGGGCGCCTCCTGGGGAGGAGCGCGGCCACCGTGCCGACGGCGACCCGGGCGGCGGTCTCCCGGGCGCTGGCCCGCTCCAGGATCGGCCGGGCGTCGGTGTGGCCGTACTTCTGCATGCCGGCCAGGTCGGCGTGGCCCGGCCGGGGCCGGGTCAGCGGGGCGTTGCGGGCCTGCGCGGCCAGCTCTCCGGGTCGACCGGGTCGGCGGCCATCACCGTCTGCCACTTGGGCCACTCGGAGTTGCCGACCCGGATCGCGACCGGGCTGCCCAGGGTCACCCCGTGCCGCAGGCCGCCGATGATCTCGACCTCGTCCTGCTCGAACGACATCCGGGCGCCGCGGCCGTAGCCGAGCCGGCGGCGGGCCAGCTCGTCCGCCACGATGTCGGTGGTCACCTCGATCCCGGCCGGCACCCCCTCCAGCATCGCGACGAGGGCGGGGCCGTGCGACTCACCCGCGGTCAACCAGCGCAACCTGCTCAACGGTGCTCCCTCGATCGCGCTCTCGGCGCCCGCTTCCCGGTCGCTGTGGGCCTGCCCCGTCTGGCCAGGCGTCGCGGGCCCACGGGCCCGGCGCCCGTCCGCGCCGGATCCGGCCGACCGTCCCGAGCGCCGCGTGCCGGATCGCCGCCGCGTCCCGGACGCGGCAGCCTGCGCCGTCATCAAGGTCAGGCGCGGCGGCGAGCGCGGCCTCGCCGGCGGCGCGCATCGCGGCCAGGGGCGCCGGGGCGCGCCGGTGAACAGCTCGACCTGCAGCGCGGCCTGGTGCACAAGGAGGTCGAGGCCGGAGACGACGGCGCAGCCGGCGCGTCGGCCCAGGCCGCGGCCAGCGGGGTCGGCCAGGGGTCGTAGAGCACGTCGAAGAGGGTGCCCGGGGCGCGTCGGGGACAGCGGCGGCCAGCGCGTCCGCGGCGCCGGCCGGGGTGGTGGCGACCACCAGCGGCGCCGTCAGCGCCTCGGCGGCGTCCGCCCCAGTCGCGCGATGCGCACCGGGACGCCAGCCGCTCGCCCCAGCCGCCGCATCTGCGCGGCCCGCTCCGGACCGCGTACATACGCGGTGACCTCGCCCGCGCAGATCCGGGCGAGCGCGGCCAGCGCGGAGGAGCGGTGGCGCCCGCGCCGAGGACGGCGGCACCGGTCGACCGGCTCGACCCCGCGCTCGCGCAGGGCGGCGACCATGCCGGGGATGTCGGTGTTCTCCCCGACGCGGCGCCCGTCGGCGGTCGAAGACCACGGTGTTGACCGCCTCGACCGAGGCCGCCGTCGGGCTGACCTCGTCCGCAGCGGGATCACCGCGCGCTTCAGCGGCATGGTCAGCGACAGCCCGGCCCACTCCGGGCCGAGGCCGTCCAGGAAGCGGCGAGCCGGCCTCGTCGACCTCGAGCGGTCGTACGACCGCCGGTCAGCCCGAGTGCGGCGTAGGCCGCGCTGTGCAGCACCGGGCGAGAGCGAGTGCGCGATCGGCGAGCCGAGCGACGGCCGCCCGCCGGGTGGGGGCGTGGGGTCGTGCCGGGCATCAGCCGCCGTTCTTCTTCTGCTTGCCTGTTCCGGGTTGAAGTCCTTGACGTTGCGTGGTGTTCGGCTGCACTGTCGGTGAACCGGGTGTCGCCGGGTTTGACGGTGACGAAGTACAGCCAGTCGCCGTTGGTCGGGATGCAGCGCGGCCTGGATGGCCTGGTCGCCCGGGGCTGTCGATGGGCCCGGGGGGCAGACCACGGTGCGTTGTAGGTGTTGTAGGGCGAGTCGAGCTCGGTGTCGCTCGATCGAGATGTCCAGCGTCGAACGGCCCTTGGCGTAGTTGATGGTCGAGTCGAAGCCTGGGTAGCATCTTCTTGGTCGAGCCGGTTGGCGATGACCCGTGAGACCTTGCCGAAGTCCTGGGGCTGCTGGGCTTCGGCCTGGACGAGGGAGGCGACGGCGACGCACTTCTCGCGGGGTCCGGCCGGCCTTCTTGCGCCTGGGCCTCGAGGTCGATCTTGGCGTATTCGGCCTTGGCGCGCTTGACCATCTTCGCGCAGGACGTCGGCCGGGTCGGAGTTCTCACCGACGGGGTAGCGCGCGGGGAAGAGCAGCCCTCGGGGTTGCCGCCCGCCGATCCGGGAAGGCCGAGGTCGGCGTGCTTCGCGGTCTTCGCGGTGGTGCCCTCGGGCTCGTCCGAGCTGCCTTGTCGATGAGCAGGTAGATCTGCTTGGCGCGCATGCCCTCGGGGATGATCAGGCCGTTCTGGCTCGCCGGGTCGAGCATCATCGTGATCGCGGCGGCACCCGACATCTTCTTGTGCAGGCTGTAGATCCCGGCGCTTGATACCCAGCGCCTTGCTGGTCGGCCTTGGCCGCCTCGACGAACGCGCCGCTGGACTTGACGACGCCGGCCTTTGCAGGAGCGCCGCCATCTCGGCGAGCGTCGCGCCCTCGGGGATCTTGACCTCGGCGTCACCGGAGCCCGTTGCCGGGGTAGTCGGGCGCCGGGGCGAAGTGGCGACTGGTAGAAGTCGTAGCCGAAGTAGCCGGCGCGTACCCAGGCCGCCGACGAGGACGGGCCACGACCACCAGGCAGGCCATGCCACTCCTGCGTTTGTCTCCACCGCGCCCCTCGCGGTCGCCACGGCGGCGAGGAGCCCTTGCCGCGGCCTCGTCCTGGTGGCGGCCTCACTCCTCGTCCGGTCGGGTGAAGAAGGCCGTGTTCGCCCTGGTCGGGGCCGGGGTCCCAGCCGGTTTCGAGGTCCGGGGCGTCCAGCGGGTGTCCGCTCGGGGCCGGCCCGGGTCGTCGGCCCCGGGTGTCCTGCGGTTGGGGCGGGCCCTGGTGTGCGGGCCGCCGGCGTACGCCGGGTAGGCGCGCTGCCCGGCCTGGAAGCCGGGGCGGGGTAGTAGCCGGGCTGCCGCGGGTCGTACGCCGGCGGTGGCCGCCCGTACGGGTCGGGGTACTGCTGCATGCCGTAGCCCTCGGTCGGCTGGTGGCCGCCGCCCAAGGGGTCCTACCCGCCGTAGCTGGGCCCGTCCCATGCCCCGGTGCCCTAGGGTGGCCGCGTCCCGTCGCGTAGGGATCGGCCTACGGCTGCTGCGGGTATTGCCTGCTCGGGGTGGTGCGGTACGTACTGCCGGTGCCCGTACGGGTCGGACCCGTAGGAGTCCCCGTACGGGTCGGCGATGGCCGGTAGCCCTCGCCGGCTGATAGCTTGTATCCGGTGTCCTGAGGGGCACCGTCCCAGCCCTGGTCCCCGTAGAGGGGGTCCTCGGGCGCCACGGTTCGGGCCGGCCCCGGCCATACTCAGTCATCGATCCCCTTCCGCCGGAACGGCGGCAGCGGCCGGTCGCGACAGGCGAGCGACGCGCTCCCGGGCATGTACGAACGGTGTTCGGGGCGCTGCCGTGTTGCGCGGAACGTTACCGTATCGCGATCAGTACACCACTTCGACGCATTCCCCGGGCGGACCCTGACATCCGTTCAGTTTCCAGGGCATCTGCAGGATGACCACCGCCGCAGCCTGATCGATGCGGGAACGGCCCTTCTTCGCGCTGACGCCGGAGGACCGCATGCCCTGGGCCGCCGTGACGGTACTCATCCGCTCGTCCACCAGCCGGACGGCGACCGGTGTGACGTCCTCGGCCAACTGCCCGGCGAAGGGGCGGACCTTCGCCGCGGCCGGGCCCTCGCCTCCCTTCAGCGAGCGCGGCAGCCCGGCCACGACCTCGAGCGGCTCGTACTCGGCCACGAGCGCCGCCAACCGGCGCCGCGCCGCCGGAAGATCACGGGCCGGAACCGTCTCGACCGGCGTGGCCAGCAGCCCATCCGGGTCGCTCGAGGCCACCCCGATCCGGGCGTCGCCGAC
>CAWCSE010000012.1:0-15092 GCA_963798165.1 uncultured Solirubrobacterales bacterium
AAACACCAGGGTGCGAGTTGATGATCTTCGCGGCCCGATGGGGATACTCGGCGTCGACCTTCGCGGCGACGAGCATCGAGGAGTAGCCGAGCGCGCGGGTGTCGAAGAACGGCGTGATCTCGCGAATGATCCGGCCGTCGAGCAGGCGCTGGGTGCGCGCCTTGAAGTCCTCGAGCGGCAGCTCGGCCTCGCGCGACGGCGCCTCGAACGGCTCCGGCACGAGCGGGAAGTGCGACTCCATCAGGTTCATCATCCGCTTGTCGGTCTCGTCGAGCGGATCGGCCGCGCCGCCCTTGCGGGAGCGGAGCTTCGGGCCGGCGGGCGCGCGCTGTGCGCTCGGCCGCGCCGGCTCGGGAGTCTCGGTTCGGTGAGCTCAGCCATCCGCCGAGCGTACTGGCTAGTAGGTGAAGATCGAGGTCGGCGCCCGCTCGACTGATCGAGGTCAGCGCCTCCAGCACCGCGGCTCGCTCGTCGAGCCAGCCGTTACCAGCCGCGGCCTTGAGCATCGAGTACTCGCCGGAGACATGGTAGGCGCCGAGGGGCGCACCGGTGCTCCTTACCCGGCGGATCACGTCGAGGTAGGGAGGCGCGGGCTTGACCATCAGCATGTCGGCGCCCTCGTCGAGGTCGAGCTCGACCTCGCGGATCGCCTCGAGCACGTTGGCCGGATCCATCTGGTAGCCGCGCCGGTCGCCCTCCGACGGGGTCGAATCGGCGGCATCGCGGAAGGGTCCGTAGAAGGCCGAGGCGTACTTGGCGCTGTAGGAGATGATCGGCGTCTGCCGAAGCCCTCGTCGTCGAGCTGGGCGCGGATCGCGCCGACCGGCCGTCCATCATGTCGCAGGGAGCGACGACGTCGGCGCCGGCGGCGGCCTGCGAGATCGCCGTCCTGACGAGCAGCTCGATCGAGAGGTCGTTGTCGACCACGCCCTCGCGGAGACCCGCAGTGGCCATGCGAGGTGTACTCGCACATGCAGATGTCGGTGATCACGATCAGATCGGGGTGGGCCTCCTTCAGCGCCCGGGTCGCGAGCTGAACGATGCCCTCGTCGTCGTAGGCGCCGGAGCCGGCCTCGTCCTTGTCGGCGGGATCCCGAAGAGGAGGACGGCGTCGACGCCGGCGGCCTGGATCTCGGCGGCCTCGGCGACGAGCTCGGAGATCGAGAGCCGCTCGACGCCCGGCATCGACGGGACCTCCTCGCGCACCTCGGTCCCGGCCGTCGACGAACAGCGGCTGGATCAGGTGGGCGCGGGCAGCTCGGTCTCGCGAACCAGGTCGCGCAGTACGCGTGCGCCGCAGGCGGCGCATGCGGGTGGCGGGAAAGGCCATGCCCTCAGTTTAGGAGGGCCGGGCGCTTCCGCGCGCGGACGGGTGGAATTCGGCGTGGTCGCTCGAGTCGCCGCGTCCCTCGCGACCGAGGGCTCCTCGCGCGGTCGAGGGCCGCCGGTGCCTGCGCCGCCGCTCGAGTGTCGACAGGGCGATCGGAGACGAGTTCTCCCGCGTCGCCGTCCGGCGACGGCCGACCCGCTCCTACCGCCGTGCACCCGAGACCTCCAGCTCGAGCGTTCGTCGACGGACTCGTGCTTGACCGAGCGTGCCGACGGTCTCGCCGTAGGCCAGGATCGCTCGACCGGCGGTCGCGCAGTCTCGGCGGTCTCGGGGTCGAACTCCTCGGTCGAGAGATCGCGCAGCGCCGGCCGCCGACATCGACCATCGACGCCCCACTAGGCGAGCTGGACGAGCGTCGTCGCGGCCTCATGGTGCGGACTCCGCCATGCGGTGCCGCCCCTACAGCGATGCCGTCAGACTGACCATGAGCGACGGCCGCGAAGGCGATGAACCAGCGTCGTTGCTGCGCTTGACGTCTACTGGTGCTCGGTGCCACACGCGTCGTGGAACGAGAGCGGCAGATCTACCGCAGGCGAAACGCCGCACGGCGATGCGCGCGAGCACCGCGTAGGCAGCGACGAGGATCGCCAGGTGGACGATCGCGATCCCGATGGCCGGGCCGGAGGCGTCGAGGGCGCCGGTCATCGCCCGCAGCGCCGGGTCGAAGGGGAAGAGCGCGCGTGACGACCTCGATCACGTCGAAGAGCGCCGGGCTGACCGTGCCGGACGGGACCAGCGAGAGGAACGCGATCGGCAGGCTGATCATGAACGCGAGCAGCGAGCGCCGCCCGGACCTCGCTCGCCGCGCCGCCGATCGCGGCGCCGAAGGCGGCGAAGCCGGCGCCGCCGGCGGCGATCGCCGGGATCCAGAGCAGGAAGCGGCCCCAGTCGAGGTGGACGAACAGCCCGAGGCCGGCGAGCATCAGCAGGGTCACCACGAGCGAGACGACGACCCCCAGCAGGACCTTCTCGCCGAGCAGCGCCGATTTGCGTGACGAGCCCGCGGGTCAGCCGGGCGAAGGCGTTCTCCTCCCGCTCGAGCGCCAGCGATCCGGCGACGAGCAGGACGGTGACGAACATCAGCGTGATCGTCGCGGCGACGGAGATCGCGAAGCGTGTCGAGGCTGGGCGTGTCGCCGTTGACGACCTCGCTTGTCGACCTTGATCGGCTGGGTGACCGAGGAGAGCAGGTCGGCGGCGACGCCGAGGTTGTCGGCGGCGACTTGGCTGAACTCGATCACGCGGTCGAGGCTCGTCGAGGTCGGGGCTGTCCTTGCGGCAGCTGGTCGCGGACCTTGGTGAGGATCTGCTCGGAGCTGCGGAGGCCGAGGATCGAGACGTCGTCGCCGAGGAAGCTGAAGTCGCCGCCGTCGAGCAGGATCTGCAGGTACTGGGTGGAGACGTTGGAGACCTCCTGGGAGATCTTCAGGTTGGCCTCCGAGAGCAGCGCGTTGATCCGGTCGTCGACCAGGCCCGCCTTGACCGGGTCCTCCTCGTTGACGAGCACCTTGACCGTCGGGCTCTCCGGGTTGAGCCCGGCGAGCGATCTGGAGGTCGATCGATCAGGTCGGCCGGCAGGATCAGCGCGCCGAGCACGTCGCCCGACTCGACCTTCTGCCGCGCCTCCTCCTCGCTGGCGACGGGACGCATCGATCCGCTCGCAGAGCTCGCTCTTGGCGCCGACGAGGTCGAAGTCGGGCCGCCGATCTGCAGCGGGGTGTCCGCGGGGAGCTCGTTGAGGAAGGCGACGCGGGGCTTGTCCGGGCCCGCCGCTGAGCGCGAAGCCGATCAGCACGGCGATCGCGATCGGGTAGAGGACAGGAGCGCGGTGACCAGCGGCGAGCGCCGCATGATCTGCAGGTCCTTGAGCAGTAGCCAGCGCATTCGGTGAAGTTCCTCCCGTCGCCCTATGTATCTAGTGACCGTGCTCGGCCAGGAAGCGGACGAACGCGGCCTCGAAGTCGGCGCTGCCGGCCTCGGCTTCTGTCGGCGGAGCGGCGGCGTTGAGCTCGGCGACGGTGCCGTCGAAGAGCCGCTCGCCGTCGGCGATGACGAGGATGCGCCGGCCGTAGCGCTCGGCCTCGGCGATGTTGTGGGTGGAGAAGATCACCGTGGTCCCGCTGCCGGCCAGGCCCAGGACGAACTCCCAGAGCCGGGCGCGCTGGCGCGGGTCGAGCCCGGTGGACGGCTCGTCGAGCAGCAGGGCCGCCGGGCTTCGACAGCAGGCCGATCGCGATGTTGATCCGCTGCTGGTTGCCGCCCGAAAGAGTCCCGACCTGATCGCCGCGGCGGTCGGCGAGCGCCGTCTGTTCGAGCATCTGCCTCGACGGCGCGTCGACGTCGTCGACCTCTTCGAGCCGGGCGAAGAGCCGCAGGTTCTCCTCGACGGTGAGCCGCCGGTAGAGCGCGGCCTGCTGGGGGACGAAGCCGACCCCGCCGGGGAGGTGCACTCGCCGGCGTCGGGCTCGCGGATGCCGGCGAGGATCGAGAGCAGGGTCGTCTTGCCGGCGCCGTTGGGGCCGATGACCGCGAGGAGCTCCCGGGGCGGCGTGAAGCTGACGTCCCGCAGCGCCTGCCGGTCGCCGAAGCACTTGGTCAGCCCGCGGGCCTCGATCGCTTGCGCCGTGGCGCTGGCTGGAGCCGTGTCACGACCGGGAAACCTAAACCCTCGTCCACCCGGGCTAGGGTGGGCGCGTACGCATCCTGTTCATCGGAGACATCGTCGGCGGCGCCGGCAGACGCGGCTTGGCGGCCGTGATGCCCGCGATCGTCGCCGAGCACGGCCCCGATCTGATCATCGCCAACGGCGAGAACTCGGCCGGCGGCGCCGGGATCACGGAGCGGACGGCAGAGGACATCTTCAAGACGGGCGTCGACGTGATCACGACCGGCAATCACGTCTACAGGCAGCGCGACGCCTATGAGTTCATCGACTCCTGCGAGCGCCTGATCCGGCCCGCCAACTACCCGAAGGGCAACCCCGGAAAGGGATCGGTCGTCGTCGAGGTCGATGGCGTCAAGGTCGGCGTGCTGAACCTGAGCGGCGAGCTCCAGCTCACCGTCGCCCGTTCCCCCTTTCCAGCCGCCGACGCCGAGCTCTCGGAGCTGCGGCGAAAGGGCGCCGAGATCGTGATCGTCGACTTCCACGCCGAGGTGACGAGCGAGAAGGTGGCGATGGGCTGGCACCTGGACGGCCGGGTTGCGGCGGTGCTGGGCACACACACGCACGTGCCGACGGCCGACGCCGGGTGCTGCCCGGGGGGACGGCCTTCATCTCCGACGTCGGGATGACGGGGGGGCGGAACGGCATCCTCGGCGTCGAGGTGGAGGACGCGCTCGGGCGGTTCCTGACCCAGATGCCGACCCGATTCCGGACATCCGAGGATGACGTCTGGATCAACGCGGTGATCGTCGACGTGGGTGAGAACGGCTTGGCCACGTCGATCGAGCAGATCCTGCGCCCCGCCGGCTAGTCCGATTCACCAATACCTCCCCCCGCGCCGATGGGAAGGTGATGAGCGGGGAGAGCAACTGGCTGATCGCCAGGGACGCAGATCGTCGGCGGATGCTGGAGATGGACCGGCGCCTGAAGCCGATCAGGCTCTACACGTTCGCCGTTCTCGTCGTGGCGTTTCTGCTCTGCGGGCCGTGGGTCGGCTGGTCATCCATCCCGCTCCTGCTCGTCGCCGGCGTCTTCTTCCAGGTCTCCGACAGGGTCGCGTCGCGCACATCGCGCCCGGAGATCTGGATCTTCGGCGCATGGGTCGGAGCGCAGGTAATGATCGCCGCGGCGGCGATCACGATCGACGGCCCGCCCGCGATCGCCACCATCCTCTTCACGCTTCCGATCGTCACCCTGAGTGCCCGGTTCTCGGGGCGCGGCGTGATCGCCGGCGTCGTCATCACGCTGTTCCTGCTCGCCTGCACGACCCTGATCGCCGACCCGGCGGGTATGGCCGCCTATCCGCCCGTCCTGATCATGGAGACCGCCCTGATCATCGGAATCGCGATCCTCTCCACGGCCCTGATGCAGTCCGACCTCCAGTACCGCGAGGAGTCGGTCATCGATCCACTGACCGGCCTGCTCAACCGCAAGGCACTCGAGCATCGCGTCCAGGAACTCAGCCATCAGTCGCAGACCGCCGACGCCCCGATCGGCCTCGTCAGCTGCGACCTCGACCACTTCAAGGAAGTCAACGACACGGCCGGCCACGCGGCAGGCGACCTCGTTCTCAAACAGGTGGCGGGGGTCATCCGCAGCGAGCTGCGGGCCTTCGAGCTCGCCTACCGGATCGGCGGCGAGGAGTTCCTGATCCTGATTCCCGGGCTCGGCCTCCGTGAGACGGCCGAGCTGGCGGAGCGCCTCCGGCGGGCCGTCGCCGCCAACGTTTACGTGGACGGCATCCGGGTGACCATGAGCATCGGCGTGACGAAATCGACCGCCGGCCCCGAGCTCGACTTCACGGCCCTCTCGAAGGACGTCGATGCCGCCCTCTACGAGGCGAAGCGCGAGGGCCGCGACCAGGTCCGGATCGCAGGCGTGGCGGCGGAGCGAGTGCCGATCCCGGCGTAGCGGGGTGAAGGTGGGCGTGGCCTGCCGAGTGCTCTGTTCGAGATTCGTTGCACCTTCTTTGCGGCTCGCCGAGCTGACTGCTGCGCGGGTCGCAGAGCTTGGGGCGGCGGTTAGGGTGAGCCCATGACGGAAGCCATCCAGCCGCCTGAGCGCCCCCATCCGGAGAGCGGCTCAGGCGAAGGCGAGTCCCGTCCGGTGGCGGCGTCGACTTCGCTACTGGTCCGCTGGATGTCGATCGGGGATGCCAACTCCGGCGGCTTCATCCACGGCGGCACCGTGATGAGACTGGTTGACGAGGCGGCCGGCCTGGCGGCCATCAAACACTCCGGCCGCCGCGTCGTCACGGCGGGTATGGACCGGATGACCTTCATGACGCCCGTGTTCGTCGGCGAGCTGCTGCGATGCACCGCGTCGGTCAACGCCGTCTGGCGCAGCTCGATGGAGGTGGGCGTCAGGGTCGAGGCCGAGAACCCCTTCACCGGCGAGACGCGCCACACGTCGACCGCCTACCTGACGATGGTCGCCCTCGACGGCGACAAGCCGACGACCGCACCGAAGCTCGTCGCCGAATCCGAGGACGAGCTGCGCCGCCAGCGCGAGGCCGAAGTGCGAAGGACGAACCGGCTTGCCGAACGCGATCAGCTGCTCGCCGGCCGCGGCGGCTAGCGCCACCCAGCGCCAGACCGGTCCCCGAAAAGCGAAGCGCCGCCCTTGATCAGAGGGGCGGCGCTGGTTCCTAGCCTCCCGTGGGTCGAAAGACTGGCGCTTGATTCGGCAGGTCGTTACGCCTTGGAGACGTTCACCGCCTGGGGGCCCTTCGCACTGTCCTCGATGTCGAAGTTGACCCGGTCACCTTCGTCGATGCGAGCACCGCCGACGATGTTGCTGATGTGAACGAAGGCATCCTTGTCGCCACCCTCGTCCGGAGCGATGAAGCCGTAGCCCTTCTCTCCGTTGAACCACTTGACGGTTCCACTTGCCATTTCGCATTGCCTCCAATGCAGTCGTACCTGCAGCCCGATTTTGGAAGCACTGCGATGCAGTGGGCCTCGTCCTCAAGCGCACGTTTCTTCATAGTCAAGTCCAAGAGACCTTCTCCCAGACCGTCTGCACCATAAACGGGATTCGGCCCGCGATGCGGCTCGGTTGCTGGACTTTCGTCCGGCACGGTAGGTTCCGGAACCTTGAGCGATTTCAAGCGATTGACCGAGGTCGAGCTCGACCGGATGGGGGACGAACAAGTCGTCGCTTACATCGCGGGTGCTCGAAAGGTGGGAGACGCCGACGCCGTCAGGGACGCGATGGCCATCCTCGCCTGGGGCCACCACACCGCGATCGTCGCCCGCGTCCGCGCCAAGGTGCCGACGGAGTCGGTGGAGGACGTCGCGATGGAGGTGGTCGTCTCCATGCTCAACTCGACCTTCGACGGGAAGGTGATCGGCGAGTTCCGCGCCTTCATGTTCAGGATCGCGGCCCGCCGGATCGCCGACTTCCACCGCAAGCGCGAGGGCGACCCCGGCCAGGATCCGCTCCCCGACGAGAACGGAGACGACGAGGGCGTCTGGGGCCGGCAGCCCTACGTCGTCGACGAGACCGATGCGGTGGAGCTGCGCGAGCTGGCCGGGCGGGTGCTCGCCTCCCGCAGCACCGAACACCGGGAGCTGATCCGCCTCTATGGCCCCGAGCTCGTCGAAGGAGAGGACCTGACGGCGGCCGGTGTGGTGGAGCGCATGGCCGCCGGTGGCGTCACGGTCAGCGAATCGAACGTGCAACAGGTCTGGCACCGGTTCAAGACCGAGCTGGAGCAAGAGCTCGACTCGGGGGAGGATGGAGGGACCTCGCATGGCTGATCTGGAACGACTCATCGAACAGTTCAAAGCCGACTATGAGGCCGGGCGCCCCACCGACGTGCTCGCCTTCGTCGATCAGGTCCCGGCCGAGAAACGTCAGGAGCTGGCCGACAGGCTCGACGTGTACCTCATGGACGCACCCCGGCGAAGGTGGGATCCGGCGGCCTTCGAGGGCTCGCTGGCACAGGCCGCGGTCGACCGGGTCCACGAGTCGATCGAGGGTGTCTCCGGCAGCTGGCCCGAGCTCCTGCCGCAGCTGCGCAACCGCGCGCGGATCAAGCGCAGCGACCTGGTCAGGCGCCTCGCCGACGCGCTCGGGTTCGGCGCCGAGCCGCAGGTGGAGAAGATCGGCGCCTATTACCACCAGATGGAGCATGGGACGCTCCCGTCGACGGGCGTATCCGCAAAGGTGATCGACGCGCTGGCGACGATCGTCGACAGCACGGCGGAAACGATCAGGGCAGCCGGAGCGAGCCGTGGTGAGGAGGTCCTCGCCGACGCCGCCTTCGCCCGCACCGCCTTCCCCGACGCCGAGTTCCTAGAGCAGCGCGCGGCCGAGGACCGCGACATCGCCAGGGAGGCCACACCCGCCGAGGCCCCCAGGCGGGACGACATCGACGCGCTCTTCCTGGACGGCTGATCGTCGGGCTCCCCGTCTACCATCGCGAGCCGATGGAGGGGGTAGCGAGAAGAGCCGAGGAGCTCCTCGAGGAGGTGCCCGACTGGATCTGGGACGGCGAGTCCCTACCGATCCCGGTCGAGGACATCGCCGACAGCTACTTCGGCCTGCTGATCCGCGACGTCGAGGACATGACCGAGGCCCCCGGCTGCCCCTCCGTGGCCGGCGACCAGTCGATCTCCGGTCTGCTGCTCCCGAGCCGCAGCGAGATCTGGGTCAACGCAGAGGAGGCTCGCCGATGGCCGCCGCGACGCCGCTTCACGATCGGCCATGAGCTCGGCCATTGGATCCTCCACCAGGACCGGCAGACGTCGCTCTTCTGCCGCCATGGCAGCGTCGGCGATCCCGATGCCGGCGACTCCGACGGCGAGAAGCCGCTGCTCGACCTGATCGAGGAGCAGGCGAATTGGTTCGCCGCCACATTGCTGATGCCGGCCGATCTGATTCGCCGCCACTACGAGGAGACGGGAGGCGACTTCGACCGCCTCTGCTCGATCTTCAAGTGCTCGGGAGCGGCGATGGGCCGCCGCCTTCACCAGGTCGTCTGAAGCCCCGCGACAGCTAACCGATAGCGGCTGACCTGCCGATAGGGGGAGGATGGCCGCGACCACACTCCCCAGGCACGAACGGGAAGCCCTTCTCAGGGTCGTGACGGCGTCCGCGGCGGCCAACGATCTGGAGGGTGTCCTGGAGCTCGCGGCGGTCGAAGCGCAGGAGGCGATCGGGGCCGCGTCGCTGTCGATCAGCCGCTTCGAGGACGGCGGTCGCCGCTACCGGACGCTGATCAACGTCGGTGAACTCGGGGAGGGCGAGGTCAAGTTCCCGGAGGGCGAGATCTACGAGGTCTCCGACTTTCCCCGGCTGCGCCGCATGGCGCTGACCGGCCAGCCCTACTTCAACTCGATCGACGATCCGAAGACCGACCGATCGACGCTCGATCTGCTCAACCGCCTCGGCAAGTCGTCGGACCTCGGGGTCGCGATCGAGATCGAGGGTCAGCGCTGGGGAGGCATCTGGGCGACCACCCTCCCCGGGGACGACAACTTCCGCGCCGAGGACCTGAGCTTCCTCGAGGCGGTCGCCGCCCAGATCGCCGCCGCGATCTCGCGCGCCGAGCTGTTCTCGCGCGTCTCACGGCTGGCCTACGAGGACGCGCTGACCGGGCTCGCGAACCGGCGCGCCGTCGAGGAGCGGCTCGATCGGGCGACGGCGCGGTTCGCCGCGGGGGAGATCGAACTCTCCCTCCTGCTCTGCGACGTCGACAAGCTGAAGGCGACCAACGACGCCCGCGGGCACGCGGCCGGCGATGAGGCGCTGCGCCGGGTCGGCGCTGCGCTGACCGCATCCGCCGCCGACTACCCGGGATCGTTCGTCGGCCGGATCGGCGGCGACGAGTTCTGCGTCCTGCTCGAGACGCGCATCGAGGACGCGGTCGGTTCCGACTACCCCCGGATCGCCGATCTCGCCGGCGCCGCGCAGCGTCTGCTGACCGTCGACGATGTCCGGGACGGAGCATCGGTGTCCTGCGGAGTCGCCTCGGCCGGGCCGCAGACGACGACGCCGTCGGCGTTGCTCAAGGCCGCCGATGCCGCCCAGTACCTGGCCAAGCGCCGGGGCGGCAACCGGATCTGCACGACGGCCCAGGCCGCCGAGGACGGCTCGCTCTCCCCGATGGCGGGCGGCGGCTCGCGGGAGCGCTTCTGGGAGACGTGCGAGGAGATCATCAGGACGCTCGACGGCGAGCTCCGCGACGCCGGGACGCTCGACCGGCTGGAGGTGGTCGCGACCGCGTTCACGGCGGCCGGGGACTTCGCCCGCTGGGCGATCTCCTACGCCGCCGACGGCAAGGGCTACCTCCGCGACTGCTCGCTCGGCGACAACCGCGAGCGCCGAGCGACGGGCGCGCGAGTCGCCCCCAGCGAGGCGCACTACGAGCTCTACGACCTCGATAACTATCCGGTGACCCGCGACATCGTCGCCGCCGGCAGCGGCTCCTTCATCGCCCGGATCGACGACCCGGACGGAGACCCCTCCGAGCAGGCACTTCTCGTGCGCGATGGCTTCTGCGGAGTGATCGGTGCGACCGCCGGCGACGCGTCCGGCGTCTACCTGGTGGAGCTCGTCACCGATTTGCCGGACGCGGCGCTCGAGGAGGCCGACGCGCCTTTCCGACTCGCGATCCGGGCGGCGATCTCCCCTCATCGCCATCGCCGCGACGACGAGCCGCTCAGCCGCCGCCACTCGCGCGCGCTCGAGCTCTCGCTCGCCCTGGCCGACCGGCTCAGCAGTCGGCCAGCGAGCAGGAGGTCTGCATGGTTGCCGCCGACGAGCTCGAGCGGGCCTTCGGCTGCACGATCATCCAGGTCGTCGGGATCGACGGCGACGACTTCGTCCTGCTCGCCGGCCGCGGGGCGATCGAGGCTGAGTCGGAGTGGGCGCAGAAGGCCGACGCCGGGCTGATGGGCCGGTGCGTCTCGGAGGTCCGACCCGTGATCAGCGCCGATGTCACCCGCGAGCCGACCTATCGCTCGAGCCGCAGCACCCGGGCAGTCCGCTCCGAGTTGGCCGTGCCGATCCAGGGCGATGGAGCGCCCTGGGGCGTGATCAACCTCGAGGACACCGAGCTCAACGCCTTCGACGAGGACGACGCCCGGCTGCTCGAGTCGGTGGCGGCTCAGCTCGCCGGCGCGATCAACGCGATCGGCCTGTACGAGCGGCTCGACCGCGCCTACCTCGGCACCGCCGAAGCGCTCAGCGCCGCCCTCGACGCCAAGGACACCTCGACCGCGGCCCACTCCGAGTCGATCACCGACAACGCGATGGCCGTCGGCTCCCGCCTGGGGATGAGCGCCGAGGAGCTGCACATGCTCCGCTACGCCGCCGCCTTCCACGACATCGGCAAGCTCGCGATACCGCGGAAGATCCTCAACAAGCCCGGGCCGCTCGATGACAGCGAGTGGGCCGAGATGAAGCTCCACACCGTCTACGGCGACCGCATCCTGCAGCCGATCGAATTCCTCGACCCGATTCGCCCGATCGTCCGCCACGCTCACGAACGCTGGGACGGCGCCGGCTACCCAGACGGTCTGGCCGGCGACGACATCCCGCTCGGTTCACGCATCGTCTTCGCCTGCGATGCCTACGACGCGATGACGACGACCCGCACCTACAAGAACGCGATGGCCGAGGAGGACGCCCGCGAGGAGCTACTCGTCCAGGCGGGCCGCCAGTTCGATCCGAAGGTCGTCGAGGTCCTGCTCGAGGTGCTGGAGTCCCAGCCCGTCGAGGCGTAGCCGCCCGCCGTGCCGGTTTCAGGCCGAGACGGGCGACGGCCTGCCGAGGTGGAAGCCCTGGGCGAGATCGGCCCCGAGCTCCCGAAGCAAATCGAGCGTCCTCTCGTCCTCGATCCCCTCGGCGACGGTCTGCAGGCCGAAGAGGCCGCCGATGCCGATGATGCTGCGGACGAGCCGCTGGTCGTCGGGATCTTCGGCCAGAGCCTTGACGTGTGAGCGGTCGATCTTGACGTAGCTGAGGGGCAGGTTGCTCAGGTAGGTGAACGAGCCGAAGCCGGTCCCGAAGTCGTCGAGAGCCAGCGGCAACCGAGCGCCGCGACCTCGGCCGCGAAGAGGCGGGCGGCTTCGAGATGCTCGACCACCGCCGTCTCGGTGATCTCGAAGATGATCCGCTTGGACGGAATCGGGATCGGCGGCGAGCAGCTCAGGATCTCCGCCGCGCCGAGGAGTCGCTGAGCGTCACCGCCGAGAGGTTCACCTGGACGACCCGTCGCCGCCGCCAGGCCGAGAGAATGAGCGCCTGCTCGACCATCCAGACGTCGATCACCTGGACCAGTCCGAACCGCTCGGCCGGCGGGAGGAAGGTCCCGGGCGCGAGGATCTGCGGCTGGGCGCCGGGCGCGGACCATCCTGATCAGCAGCTCGCGCGAGACCACCCGGCCGTTCCGATGTCGATGATCGGCTGCGCGAAGACGACCATCCGGTCGTCGGCGACGGCCCGGTTGATCCGCTCGCTCCATGAGATCCGCTCGAGGCGCTCGCCGAGGCGCTCGCGGCTCTGGTTGGCGTCGGTGGCGATCGTGCAGGTCTCGGCGGGAGCCCGTTCTCGTCGGGGAGCGCGAAGGTGACGGTCAGGTAGCTGCGCGGCTCGCCGTCGGTGACCAGCGTCAGCTGGTCGTAGACCGGCTCGCCGTCGGCCGCGGCGAGCTGGTCGTTGGCGTGCTGGCGCTCGGCGACCTCGGGCGGGAAAACGTCGATCGCAGCGGTTGCCGATCAGGTCGGCGGCGGGGATGCCGAACGATGCGGGAAGCCTCGAGGTTGGCCATCAGGTAGCGGCCCTCGAGGTCCTTGACGGTGATGATCGAAGGGGTCTGGTCGATGATCGCGTTGATGCGCCGCTCGCTGGCGCCGAGCCGGCGGGCCATCGCCTCGCGCTCGGTGATGTCGTGGCAGACGCCGACGAGCGACTCGACCTCGCCATCGTGGCCGACGACGGGCCGGCCCTGGGAGAGCAGCACCCGCTCCTCGCCGTCGGGCCGCAGGATGCGTTCCTCGAAGACGAACGGCTCGCAGGACCGATGCTGCTCTCGATCAGCCCCAGATGCGCTCCCGGTCACCCGGGTTGACCCTGGTGATGAAGTCGTCGGTGGTGCCGCCGAAGTCGCCGGGAGAGATGCCGTAGATGCGGTGGAGCTCATCCGACCAGATGACGCGATCGGTGGCGAGCGTCCACTTCCAGACTCCGAAGCCGACGATTCGCTCGGCCTCCGCCATCTGCTCGCCGTAGCCGCGCAGCGCCTCCTCGACCCGCTGCTGTTCGGTCACGTCGCGGAGCAGGATCACCAGGCCCCCTCCGCGCGGGAAGATCCGCGTCTCGAACCAGCGGTCGAGCGGCTCGTAGTAGTCGACGAGCCGGCCGGGCCGGTCCGTGGCGAGCGCTTGCTCGTAGGCGACCCGGAAGCCGATCCCGGCCTCCTCGGAGAACTCCGTCCCACATGTTCTTGCCCACGAGGCCGCAACGGTCCGGTTGAGCATCGTCGCGGCCGGCTCGTTCAGGTATCGAAACCGCCAATCGGCGTCGACGACGAGGATCCCGTCGGAGAGGTTCTCGACCATCTCCGCGACCTCGTCAGCCGACAGCGAACTCCAATAGGAGCCGTCTTCGGCTTCGGGATCGCCGATCGCGACCGCTTCCCTCTCCTTGATTGCTCGGTTCAGCCTGGTTCGCCCCTGCCTCGCCTATCGGCAGGCCCGCGCAGGAGAAAAGTCATCTCGGGGCGCATCTGGCCATGCGGCTTCGGCGGCCGGTTGGCGGGATTCAGACCTGGTCGAGCAACGCTTCCCTCGGCATGTGCGCAACCTCCATGTCGACCCGCTTGCCCGCGAAGGGAATGCCCTCCTTGCGCAGCAGCCGTCGCTGCCGCTCGCCCTGGGCGAACGAGCCGTCGGCCCGGACGATCCGGTGCCACGGGAGGTCGCTTGTCCTTCGTCATCCTAGGATCCGGCCCGGCAATCGCGGGGCCTCCGGGCACAGGTCTCCGTAGGTGGTCACGAACCCCTCCGGTACCGAGCGGATCAGCTTCGAGGATCTGCGCTTCGCGTTCCTGGTCCGCCATCTGCTGCTCCTCCTGCGACTGCTCGTTACCGGACCCACGATGCCGGAGGCGGGCTCACGTGTGGCGCCGCCGATGTGACGATTCAGCCTCGGATCAGTGCTTCTTGCGGAGCTTCGTGTAGAGCTTGCGGGCCGCCTGAGCCCAGATAGGTGCCGTAGAGGGCGTCCGGCTTGTTCCTGTAGCCGTAGGAGGTGACCGCGCCAAGGTTCCCGGCGGCGGTGATCCAGGGGCCGCCGCTCGACCCGCCGGTCATGTCGCAACCGATTCCGACCGGGGTCTGGGCCGCCGCCGCCGAAGCTGTCCTTGCGGTAGAAGCCGGAGACGCAGTGCCAGAGGTTCTGGCCCCAGACGCTCGCCTCCGGATACCCGACCGCCTGCCAGTTCTGCTTGTAGCCGGGGTTCGCCTTCAGGGTCAACGAGCTGCCGACCGCGTCCTCGAGCCGCTGCCCGCTCTTCGGCTTCACGATCGCCGCCGCGAAGTCGTAGTGCTGGTTGTTGTGGGCCCAGCCGCGATTGGCCCAGAGCACCTTGGCCGGCCAGCGGCCGTAGGGCGAGGAGCCGTGGTCGTAGCCGGGAACGAACACCCACTTCGTCGCGAACCTGCCTTTGCGGCCGGCGTCGCGGACGCAATGGCCCGCCGTCCAGACGAGGCTGCGCCCGGGGGAGTCGATGATCGAGGCCGAGCAGACGTAGATGCCGCCGTCGATCTTGAAGAAGACCTTGCCGACCGCCGGGTAGGGATGCGCGTGCGGGTTCGGGACGGGCTCGGAGATGTAGGCGGGGGTCCGCGCCCTCGCGCCGCGTCGTCGCCGGCTGGCGCGGGCGACGGGCCGCCGGCGGGACCGCCCGCTCCATCCGCTTCGGCGTCCAGAACGCCTGCGCCCCACCCGGCTTCAGCTTCACGTGGGTCGGCGGTGAGGCGGGCGCTGCGGGGACGAGGATCAGACAGGCGGCGGCGAGCGTTGCTGCGA
>CAWCSE010000013.1:0-447465 GCA_963798165.1 uncultured Solirubrobacterales bacterium
GGCGCGAGCTGCTGGAGACGGCCCTGCCGTTCCCGCCGGGGGGCACCGGCCAGGAGCTCTACCACGACCACTGGCTCGCCCTCTGCGCGCTCGCGCAGGGTCCGCTGGCCTATGTCAAGCACCCCACCCACGACTACACCCGCCATGCCGCCTCCGTGACGCTCTCGGAGGCCGACGGCCATTGGGTCGCGCCGCCGCAGGGCGGCCTCGGCGCCGTGCGGATGCGCGCCCGGCGCTTCGCCCGCCGGCTGCGCCTGGCGTCGCGCAGCCCCGGCTGGCGCTCGGCATACACGGGTCGCTACCTGCTGATCCGTCAGCTCGGGACGATCCTGATCCTCCGCCTCGGACGGGAACGGATCGCGGAGCGACATCTCCGCGACATCGATCGCCTGCTCGCCGCCGAGCACTCCTTGCGGGCGGCGCTGTGGCTTCTCGGGCGCTCGTTCAGACCGTGGATCGGACGCAACGACACGCTCGCGCGAGAGCGGATCGTCGTCGGCGGAATCCTCTGGCGAAAGCTTGCGGGACGGTGAGCAAAGCGCTGACCAGGGCGATCGTCTGGCGTCGCCTCGCGGCCGTGCGAAGGCGAATCAGGCCGCCGGCGAAGCCGGCGCCGCTACCGCCCCCGTTCCGGGCGACCCAGGAGAAGGCGGCGCCGTCGGGAAGGGGTCGGAGGGCGGAGCGATGCTGCGTCCGATCGTCGTCGACTATTTCGGGCGGGACGGGAGCACGGCGATGCTCAAGATCCTGTCCTCGTCGCCCCTGATCGTCGTCCCGGGGTCCTATCCCTTCGAGGAGGGCAACTCTCGAGGATCCTGCTCTCTCCCCATGCGAGGGCGACATGGGCCGCCTACTCGGGTCGCGTCGCAGACGACGCTCCAGAGGCCGCGTACTACGCGGAGAAGATGATCGACGCGCGCAACATCGATCCGAATCTCCTGCCGATTCGCAGGATCGTCATGCTTCGCGATCCGCGCGACACCTACGTCTCGATCGAGGCCTTCAGCAGGGCGGTGGGCGCCGCGGAGATGGGGGGGATCGGGGACGAGGCCAGCCGGCTCGACCGGTTCATCGAGCGCCAGGATCAAAGGCTCGAATGGATCGCCGGCCTCGCCGAGGACGAGAGCACGACGATCGTGCGCTACGAGCTCTTGGCGAGCGATCTCGCGAGTGCTGCCGAATCCGTAGCGGCGTGGCTCGGCCTCGACCTCGATCCGGGTGCTGTCACCGCGGACTTCCGGCTGCGCTGGATTCACGGCACCTCGCCGAGCCCGTCGCAATCGATCGGGAGATGGCCGGAGCTCCCCGCCGGTACCGCACGGCGTCTGCAGGATGCGCTCGGCGAGCGGATGCGCGCCGTCGGCTACGGCGACTGACGATCCGCCGGACCGCTGAGCGTCAGAGAGTCTCGGCGGCGCTCGGGTTGCCCTGCTCGCCCTCGTCCTCCCAGTCGGCGGGCTCGCCGAGGCTGGCGGACTTGACGACCTTGAGGCCGAGCATCGCGCACTTCATGCGCGTCGCCGAGATGTCGATCCCGAGCAGGTCGAGGACGGTCTCCTTCGGCATCCGCAGGATCTCCTCGCGGGACATGCCGGTGAGCTCGTCGGTGAGCAGCGAGGTCGCGGCGGTCGAGATCGCGCATCCCTGGCCCTCGAACTTCGACCTCGGCGACCCGATCGTCCTCGTCGAGCTTGATGAAGACGTGCTGCTCGTCGCCGCAGAACGGGTTCGTGTCCTCGTACTCGAGGTCGAAGGAGTCGAGTCGGCCGAAGTTGTGCGGCCGCTTGTAGTGCTCGAGGATCTGATCTCTGTACAGCTCATCCATCGCTAGCCGACCTCGAAGATCTTGCGGGCATCGTGGAGC
This sequence comes from uncultured Solirubrobacterales bacterium, assembly GCA_963798165.1. GTDB lineage: Bacteria > Actinomycetota > Thermoleophilia > Solirubrobacterales > 70-9 > RHKX01. Next base: position 1,865 of record CAWCSE010000013.1, read on the forward strand.
CCCTCGACGAGGCGGTCGATCTCGGCCTCGGTCGTGTAGATGCCGAAGCTGGCCCGGGCCGTCGCCGAGACGCCGAGGCGCTGCATCAGCGGCTGGGCGCAGTGATGGCCGGCCCGGACGGCGACGCCGTGGCGATCAAGGATCTCGGAGACGTCATGGGCGTGGACGCCGTCGAGCTCGAAGGACACCGGACCGATCCGCTCGGGACCCGGGGGAGGGCCGAAGATGCGCAGGCCCGGGACCGTGGCCAGCCGGTCGAGGGCGTAGGCGGTGATCGAGCGCTCGTGGTCGAGGACCGCGTCCATGCCGACGGCGTCGAGCCAGCGGATCGCCGCCGCCATGCCGATCGCCTGCGCGATCGCGGGCGTTCCGGCCTCGAAGCGGGCCGGCGGGTCGGCGAAGGTCGTGCCGTCCTTGGTCACCTTGCGGATCATCGATCCGCCGCCGAGGAACGGCGGCATCTCGCGCAGCAGGTCGAGCCGGGCCCAGAGGGCGCCGATCCCGGTCGGCCCGTAGGCCTTGTGACCGGTGACGGCGTAGAAGTCGACGTCGAGCTCGCCGACGTCGACGCTCATCTTCGGCATCGCCTGGGCGCCGTCGACGAGGACCAGGGCGCCGGCGTCGTGGGCCATGCGCGCGATCTCGGCGATCGGGTTGAGCGTTCCGAGCACGTTGGAGACGTGAGTGACGGCGACCAGCTTCGGGCTGCGGGCGAGCGCCGCCTCGAACTCGCCCATCAGCAGCTCGCCGTCGTCGTCGATCCCGACCCAGTCGATCTCGGCGCCGGCCGCCTCGGCCAGCTGCTGCCAGGGAACGATGTTGGAGTGATGCTCCATCTCGGTCAGCACGATCCGGTCGCCGGCGTGGACGTTCGCCGCGCCCCAGCTGCGGGCGACGAGGTTGATCGCCTCGGTCGCGTTGCGGACGAAGATGACCTCGCGGCGGTCGGCCGCGCCGAGGTGGTCGGCGAGGGTCGCCCGCGCGCCCTCGTAGGCGGCGGTCGCCTCGGCCGACAGCGTGTGCGAGCCGCGGTGGACGTTCGAGTGGTGGCGGCGCTCGTAGCGGTCGACCGCCTCGATCGAGGCGAGCACGCGCTGCGAGCTCGCGCCCGAGTCGAGGTAGACGAGCGACTCGTCGCCGATCCGGCGGCTCAGCGTCGGGAACGACTCGCGGATGCGCTCGACGTCGAGCGCCTCGGCTCCGCGCGGCGGGCTGGTTGGACGCGACGGACGCCATCTGGCGGGGCGACGGCGCCGATCAGGCGCGCGCCGCGACCTCCTCCTTGATCCAGCCGTAGCCCTTCTCCTCGAGCTCGCCGACGAGCTCGGGGCCGCCCTCCTTGACGATCCGGCCCTCGTACATGACGTGCACGCGGTCGGGCTTCACCATGTGGAGGATCCGCTGGTAGTGGGTGATGATCAGGACGCCCATGTCGGGGCCGGCGAAGCGGTTGACGCCCTCGGCGACGGTGCGGAGCGCGTCGATGTCGAGGCCGGAGTCGGTCTCGTCGAGCACCGCCATGCGCGGCTTCAGCAGCGCCATCTGGAGCATCTCCATGCGCTTCTTCTCGCCGCCCGAGAAGCCGTCGTTGAGGTAGCGGCTGGAGAACTCGGTGGGGATGTCCATCATCTCCATCGCCTCCTTGGTCGTCCGCGCGAAGTCCTTGAGCTTGATCTCGGGCTCGCCGTGCGCCTCGCGATGGGCGTTGACGATCATCCGCAGGTACTTGGCGACCGTGACGCCGGGGACGGCGACCGGGTACTGGAAGGCCATGAAGAGGCCGGCCCGGGAGCGCTCGTCGGGAGCCGCCTCGGTGATGTCGTCGCCCTCGAAGTTGATCGTTCCCTCGGTGACCTCGAGGCCGGGGTGGCCCATGATCGAGTTGGCGAGGGTGGACTTGCCGGACCCGTTCGGTCCCATGAGCGCATGCACCTCGCCGCGCCCGACCTCCAGGTTGAGGCCCTTGAGGATGTCCTTGTCCTCGGCGGACACGTGCAGGTTCTTGATCTCGAGATCGGCCAATTTGACTCCAGTTCGCAGTTCGGTTTCGTGGTTCGTGGTTCGCGGCGGCGGCGCTCAGGCGGCGCCGGCCGTCGTCAGTTTCTCGTTCGGGCTCGGCCTCTTGTCGCGGCCCTCGAACTCGATCAGCTCGGCGAGGGTCGTTCCGGCGAGGGCTCGCGTGATCCCGCCCTGGACCCTGGTCCAGAGCAGCTTGGTCGAGCAGGCGACGTCGCCGTCGGACTCGTGCGAGCAGAGCACCCGCCCGTCGCCGCCGTCGACGAAGCAGTCCATCGGGGCGATCGGGCCCTCGAGGGCCTCGACGACCTCGAGCATCCTGATCTCGGATGCGGGCATCGCCAGGCGGTAGCCGCCGTGGGCGCCCCGCTGGGAGCTGACCAGGCCGGCATCGCGCAGCTTCGCCACGAGGTGCTCGAGGTAGGAGAGCGGGAGCGTCTCGGAGTTCGCGAGGGAGGCGAGCGCGACCGGGCGCTCACCGCCCTCCCTGCCGAGCGCGACCATCAGTCGCACCCCGTATTCGGCCTTCGTCGAAAACAGCATGACCTAAATCCTAGCGATCAGGTCGGCTTTACTCGGGCCCCGATTCCTCCTCGGCGGCGTCCGCGGCGGCGCTCGGGCGCTGAATCCCCTGCAGCCGCTCCTTGATCAGCCGCCACGGGTGGATGACGACGTTGCCGCTCGCGGCGCTGTGCAGCGCCCGTCCGAGCGCCGTCCCGTGGACGTGGCCCTCGGGCACGTCGATGATCAGCTCGAGATAGCCCTCCGGGGTCCGCGTCGGCGTGCTCTCGTCGCCGCTGATGCTGCGGAACAGGTCGAGCGCCTCGGCGTTCTCCTGCAGGACGAGGGCGACGAACCGCTCGACGCCGTTCTCGGATGCGCGTTCGGTCAGGCGCTCCAGCAGTGCGGTGCCCGCGCCCTTGCCCTGCCAGGCGTCGCCGACGGCGACGGCGACCTCGGCCGATTTCGGGGTCGTCGCTGCGGACGTAGCGGGCGACGCCGACCGCCTCGCCCGACCTCGTCGAAGGCGATCACCGCCTCGTGGTCGCGATGATCGACCTCGGTCAGGTAGCGGAGGTCGGAGGGGGAGAGGCGATCGCGCGCCGAGAAGAAGCGGCGATAGCGGGACTCGGGGCTGAGCCGCGAGAATCCGTCGGCGATCGCCTGCTTGTCGTCGGCCCTGACCTCGCGCAGCTCGATCCGCGAGCCGTCGAGCAGCTCGCGCGTGGTTGGCTCATGTGAGACTTCGGCCGACATCGGTCATCCCGGCCGCGTCGCGGACCGGGCGAGTGCAACGTATCCGAGGTGGTCGAGGCGGAGCGACAAGCGAAGATCGACGCGAACGAGGTCCGCGCCTCAAGCGCCTCTACTACTCGCGCACGCTGCGAGCCGTCGTCGTACGCGCCGATCGACGCGTTCGAGCGGCTCACCGGCAGGCGGGACGAGATGACCCCGCCGCGGCGGCTGCAGTACGTCGGCGATTTCGCCGACTTCGAGGCCGTGGGCGCCTACTGGCGGGACCAGCTGATCGAGCGAGCACGGCCTGGCGCCCGACGCCGACGTGCTCGACATCGGTTGCGGAATCGGCCGCAACGCGCTGGCGCTCGTCCCGCACCTCCGCGAGGGCAGCTACGAGGGCTTCGACATCGTGCCCGCAGTTCATCGCGCTGGTGCCGGAAGCGGATCACGCCGCGACACCCGAACTTCCGCTTCCGCCTCGCCGATGTCCGCAACCGCCAATACAACAGCTCCGGATCGACGCTCGCCAGGGACTTCGAGTTCCCGTACCGCGACGAGTCGTTCGACCTCGCCTTCGCGGCCTCGGTCTTCACCCACATGCCGCCGGACGAGATCCGGCGCTACCTCGAGCGAGTCGTTCCGGGTCCTTCGGCCCGGGCGGCACGCTGATCGGCACCTTCTTCCTGGTCGACCCGACCGTCGAGGAGCTGCTCGCGGAGCGCAGGACGGCCTTCTCGCTCGACCATTCGCTGACGGACTCCGACGGCGTCGCCTACCTGGCCGCCGACGATCGCGTGCCGGAGTTCTGCATCGGCGATCGCGACGGAGCGACCTGAGCAGGATGGTCGGCGAGGTCGGGTTCGAGCAGGTCGGGCCCGATCGCCCACGGATGGTGGTCGAGGCGGCCCGGCACCGAAGGCGGCCGCCTACCAGGACATGCTCACGCTGCGCCGCCCGGGCTGAGCCCGACGGCGGCGCCGGCTCAGGGCTCGATCAGCCCGCGACGGATCGCGTAGCGGACGAGCTCGACCCGGTCGCGCATGCCGAGCTTCCGCATCGCGTTCGAGCGGTGGTTCTCGACGGTCTTCTCGGCGAGCCCGAGGATCTCGGCGATCTCCTTGTTCGTGTGCGCCTCGGCGACGAGCTTCACGACCTCCTCCTCGCGGGGGGTGAGCTCCTCCTCGCGGTTCTCGCCGCCGTCGAGCACGTCCCGGATCAGCATCTGCTGGGCCTCGGGCGTCAGGAAGGGCTCGCCGCGCTCGACCGCCCGGATCGCGTCGATCAGCTCCCGGTCGGCGGCGCGCTTGAGGACGTATCCGGAGGCGCCGGCCTTCAGCGCCTCGAAGAGGTAGCGGTCCTCGTCGTGCATCGAGAGCATCAGGACCGCGACCTCGGGCGCCGACTCGCGGATCGCCCGCGTCGCCTCGAGGCCGCTGAGGTGGGGCATCTTGACGTCGAGGATCGCGAGATCGGGCCGCAGCTCGATCGCGAGGTCCCGGGCCTCGGCGCCGTCGGCGGCCTCGGCGACGACCTCGATCCCGTCCTCGCTCTCGAGCAGCTTGCGCAGCCCGGAGCGGACGATGCCGTGGTCGTCGGCGATCAGGATCCGCATCGCGCGCTCGCGGTCATGCGTTCGGCGTTGAGTGTCGTGGGGCGGAAACGGCCATCTCATGAAACCCCATCGGCATCTCGGGCCCGGAGCGTTACCCGCGTGCCCTCGCCGGGCTCGGATTCGACGGTCAGCTCGCCGCCGCACAGCAGCGCCCGCTCGCGCATCCCCGCGATCCCGAGGCGCTCGTGGGTGCGGCTGCCGTCCCAGCCGACCCCGTCGTCGCTGACCCGCAGCTCGAGCCCGTCGTCGGCCCCGATCAGCCGGACCCGCAGGTGCTCGGCCCCGGCGTGCTGGACGACGTTCGTCACGGCCTCCTGGGCGACCCGGTAGGTGACGAGCTGGACCTCGTCGGAGAGCCCGTCGAGATCGCCCTCCGCCTCGAAGCCGGCGGCGATGCCGCGGTCCTTGTCGACCTCCTCGACGAGCGTCGCGAGCGCCGCCTTCAGGCCGAGGTCGTCGAGCGTCGTCGGGCGGAGGCGTCGCGCCAGGTCGAGCAGCTCCCGCATCGCCTCGGAGGCGAGCGCGCTCGTCTCCTCGAGCTCGGCGACGATCTCGGGGTCGTCGGCGCCGCGGCGCAGGGCCTCGAGCCGCAGCAGCAGCCCGGTGAGCGCCTGGTTGACCTCGTCGTGGAGGTCGCGGGCGATCCGGGCGCGCTCCTTCTCCTGCGCGCTCAGGGCGGCGTTCGCGGCGCCGCGCCGCTCGGCCTCGAGGCGCTCGAGCATCTCGTGGAAGGAGCGCTCGAGGCTGAGCACCTCCTTCGGGCCCTTGGTCTCGACCGAGAGGTCGGTCGCCGTGCGGCCTGCTCAGGTCGGCCTGCTCCATCTTCGCGACGAGGCGCTCGAGCGGCTCGAAGCGCCGGGTCAGCAGCCAGATGTTGACCCCGACCGTGAGGGCGAGCGCGAAGCCGAGGACGAGGCCGATCGTGGCGCTGTCGCGCAGGGGGCTGTCGGGGTTCGTGGCGATCGACGCCGCGATCACGGCCGCCGCGATCAGCAGCAGGTTGACCAGCAGCACCTGGGTGAGAAGCGTTCCTCTGCGCATGCACCCGATGAATCGACCGAAGGCCCTGACTTCCTTAGCTTCGCGGGCAGGCACTTAGGCATCCCTTATCGGTCGTTTGCAACTATTCGCGGTTCACCGAGCACGCCTCAAGGAGCTACCCGATGAAGACGACCCGCAGTTCGAACGTCGCCGCCGCAGTCAGAACCACCGCGCTTCTCGCCGGGCTGACCGGCCTGCTCGTCGTGATCGGTGCGCTGATCGGCGGCCCGCAGACCGCGCTCCTGTTCCTCGTCATCGGGCTGGTCATGAACCTCGGCGTCTACTGGTTCAGCGACAAGATCGCCCTGAAGTCGGCCGGCGCCCAGCCGATGACCGAGGAGCAGGCGCCGCAGATCTACGAGATGGTCCGCGAGCTGACCACCGCCGCGAAGATGCCGATGCCGGCGCTGTACGTGATCCCGCAGGCGGCCCCGAACGCCTTCGCGACCGGTCGCAACCCCGACAACGCCGCCGTCGCGGTCACCGCGGGGATCACCAAGCTGCTCTCGCCCGAGGAGCTGCGCGGCGTGATCGCCCACGAGCTCGCCCACATCCGCAACCGCGACACGCTGATCCAGGCGGTCGCCGCCGCGATCGGCGGCGCGATCACCTACCTCGGCTACATGCTGCTCTGGTTCGGCGGCGACGACGACAGCCCGATCGGCCTGATCGCCTCGCTCGCGCTCGTCCTGCTCGCGCCGATCGCCGCCTCGATCATCCAGCTCGCGATCTCGCGTCAGCGCGAGTACTCGGCCGACGCCACCGGCGCGCAGATCTGCGGCAACCCCGAGAGCCTCGCCTCGGCGCTGCTGCGCCTCGAGGAGGGCAGCAAGGCGATCCCGATGAAGGTGAACGAGTCGACCGAGTGCCTCTACATCGTCAAGCCGCTCGCCGGCGGCAAGGGCAAGGCCATGGCGAGCCTGTTCAGCACCCATCCTCCGATCGAGGAGCGGGTCCGCAGGCTCCGTCAGATGCGTCCCTCGCTGGGGTAGGTTGAGGCGCTTCCACTGCGGATTCGACCTCGCTATACTTTCTGAAGTAATGAGCAGCACCGAGACGAAGTCCCGCGCCAGCGGCGCCGACCTGATCGCACAGGCGAGGGTCGGCGTCGAAGAGATTCAGCCGCCCGAGGCGGCCGAGGAGATCGATCAGGGCGATGTCGTCCTGGTCGACGTCCGCGAGCAGCACGAGTTCGATGAGCGCCACATCGAGGGCGCGATCCACGTGCCGCGCAGCTACCTGGAGTCGCGGATCGAGCAGTTCGTCCCGGATCGCTCCAAGCGCGTCGTCCTCTACTGCGCCTCGGGAATCCGCTCGGTCCTCGCCGCGAAGACGATGACCGAGGAGCTCGGCTACGAGGACGTCGCCTCGATGGCCGGCGGGATCACGCTCTGGCGCGACCGCGGCCTCCCCGTCGTCACGCCCGCGCTCGCTGACCCAGGAGCAGAAGGAGCGGTACTCGCGCCACGTCCTCGTCCCCGAGATCGGGCTCGAGGGCCAGCTCAAGCTGCTCGACGCGAAGGTGCTCCTGCTCGGCGCCGGCGGGCCTCGGCTCGCCGACCGCGCTCTACCTCGCCGCTGCCGGCGTCGGCACCATCGGCCTGGTCGACGACGACGTCGTCGACGCCTCCAACCTGCAGCGCCAGGTGATCCACAACACCGAGCGGATCGGCATGCCGAAGACGGAGTCGGCCAAGATCGCGATCGAGGCGCTCAACCCCGACGTCGAAGGTCGTCGACGCACAACGGCAGGCTCGACTCCGACAACGTGATCGAGCTGCTCTCCGATTACGACGTGATCGTCGACGGCGCCGACAACTTCCCGACCCGGTACCTCCTCAACGACGCGTCGGTGCGGCTCAAGAAGCCAGTCGTCTCCGCCTCGATCCTCTCGTTCGACGGCCAGATCTCGACCTTCGTGCCGTTCGAGGGCCCCTGCTACCGATGCCTCTACCCGACCCCGCCGCCGGCCGAGCTCGCTCCGAGCTGCGGCGCCGCCGGCGTCCTCGGCGTGCTGCCGGGGATCATGGGCCTGCTGCAGGCGCTCGAGGTCGTCAAGCTCGTCACCGGGGCCGGACAGCCGCTGATCGGCCGCCTCCTCCTCTTCGAGGCGCTCGGCACCGAGTTCACCGAGCTCAAGGTCCGGCGCGACCCCGACTGCCCGATCTGCGGCCGAACGCTCCGCAGGTGGCCGACGAGGATCTCGGGAAGTTCCCGGATTACGAACTCTTCTGCGCGGGCTGAACCGGTTCGTCGCGGGCCGGTAGGGTTTCGGGAATGCCGAAGGTCAAGATCCCACCAGTCCTTCGCGCCCAGACCGGCGGCGAATCGATCGTCGAGGTCGAGGGGACCGACGTCGAGTCGGTGCTCAAGGCCCTGGCCGAAGCTGCACCCCGGGGTCGCCGGTCAGCTGTTCGACGACGGCGGCGAGCTGAACCGTTACGTCAACGTCTACCTCAACGACGAGGACGTGCGGCTGCTCGACGGACTCGGCACCGACGTCGGCGCCGCCGACACCGTCGTGATCCTGCCGGCGATGGCCGGCGGGCGCTGATCAGCCGCCCCGACCCTGAGACCGGAATCGATGCTAGGGCGTTCCGCCGGTCAGGTCGGTGAAGGCGAGCCAGGCCGGCTTGCTGTCGCGATCGGCGTCGACGAGACCCGCGGTCGCGCACCATCCGCACGATCCGACCGCGCTCCCGTCGGCGTCGTGCCACGTGTACCAGACGACACCGTCGACGATCCATTCGTCGCGCGAGTCGTAGAGCTCGTGGAAGTGTCGGTCAGCAGTCGGGCCTGCTCGGCAGGGGTCTTCGAGAGATCGTTACCCGACTTCGGGTCCGACCCCCAGCCGATCTCGGTCACCCACATCGGCGCGTCGGTTCCGGCCTCGTCGAGCGCCTTACGCGTGTCCTCCACCTGACTCGTGACGGCGTCGACGTCCGGACCGTAGGGGTGGATGCCGACGATGTCGCACCGCGTCGCGAGCACCGTTATCGTCGAACAGCTTCGCCAGGAAGTCGTAGGAGACGATCGCGCCATCGGACTGCGGCGTCGCGAACATGCCGGCGCTCATCAGCTTTGCGTCGGGATCGACCCGGTCGATCGCGCCCGCCGATCGCTTGATCAGCGATGCGTAGGCATCCGGGTCGGGCGTCGGCGACCAGAAGGTCGACGAGTTCGGCTCGTTCCAGATCTCCCATTCGCGGATCGGCTGGGCAGGCGTGTCCGGGTTCGCGTCGCGAAGGTCGCCCAGAACTCGCCGTCGGTGCCGTACCTGGCCACCGCGGCCTTCAGGAAGCGGCTCCAGGCATCGAAGGTCTTCGGGTCGTTGGTCGGCGCGTAGGTGACGTCGTCCGCGTAGAGGGCCGGCGTGCCGAACACGGTCGCGACGGGCTCGAGGCCGGCGACCGCGAGCTCGGCGAGGAGCTGGTCGAGCGACGACCAGTCGTAGGTGCCCTTCGCGACGGATTCGACGGTCGACCATTGCAGGACGATCCGCACCGGTGCCATGCCGCCCGCCTCCATCCGCGCGTAGTCGGCCCGGCTCTGCAGCCCTCGGGCGCAACCCCGTAGAACGCGCCGAAGTCGGATGTCGCGGACCCCGAGTCCGTGTCGTCGGAGCCGCCGCAGCCGGATGTCGACAGCCCCGGCGAGCCGCGGTTAGCAAGACCAGGGCGGCGACGGCCGCCGCGGGCCGGATGCGGTGGATCATCGCGCCCCGCGGGTGGCGGTTCGGTTCGCGTACCGGGAGCAGGAGGGCGATCGCGAGCAGCGCCGCGAATCCCGCGACGCAGCGCGCCCGGGGCCGATCCGAGCGCCGAGGCGAGCGCGATCGAGCTGACTGGACGGAGGGTCGGCTTCGCCGACGACGCCCTGTCGCGGCCCGTGGGACGATGCCTCGCCGCCACCGGTGGCGGATTCGACCGCTGAGTCGGTCGGGCTCTGCCGCACTCCTGGGATCTCGAGCACGTACTCGTCGTCAGCGGGCGCGGCGGCCGAGCGCGGTCGGCGCGAATGCGGCGGCTGCGGACAGCAGGTAAGCCAGGGCCGCCAGCGCCGCTACGATCGCGGGCGTCAGTCTGGCCACCGAGTGGGTCGGACGATCCATCGCCGGTCAGAAGATAGTGAAAGCCTCAACAGGGATCGTCGGCAGGGCTGCCGGCTCTGGGACCGGCGATCCCGATCGCGGTGGCGATCGTGGCCGTCGCGCTCGTAAACGGCGGATACGGCGGCGTCGCCATGGGCATGGGGAACGTGGCGATCTGGGTGGCGATCGTCGCCGTCGCCCTGTTCGGAGCCCCCGACCGCGCCTTCACCGCCGGGTTCCTGACCGCCGCCGCCGCGCTTGCGGCGCTTGCCGTGCTCGCCGCCTTCTCGCTCGGCTGGTCGCCCGATCCCGGGGCCGGGATTCACCGTCGTCGTCAGGCTCGCGGCTTACCTCGGGGTCTTCGTGCTCGCCGGGCTGCTGCTGCGGCCCGGAACCGGGAGGGCGGTGCTGATCGGCGTCGCGGCGGGGCTGGTGGTCGGTCGCCGTGATCGCGGTCGCCTCCAGATTGCTCGGCCTCGGCGGCGGTGACGCCGCGCTGGTCGAGTCGTTCCCGTCCTCCAGCGGTCGGCTCAGCTACCCAATCGGGCTACTGGAACGGGCTGGGCGCGATGACCGCGATGGCGGTGCCGATCCTCGTCTGGCTGGGGGCCGGCGCGCGCTCCGGGTCCAGGGCCCTGCCGATCGTATGTCTGGTCCCCGGTGCTGCTCGCCACCTACATGACGTCCTCGCGGGGCGCGCTGATCGCGGCGGCGATCGGGGCCGCGGTGGCGATCGCCGCGAGCTCCGATCGAGGCCGTTCGTTCGCCGTACTGCTCGTCGGCATCGTGGCGTCGGTGCCCGCGGTCGTCGCGGCGACGCTCGCGAGCGGCATCCTCGACGAACCGTGGTCGGGTCTCGGCAGGTCCGAGCTGCCGTCATCGGTGCGATCGCGGCTGGGGTGGGCTTCGCCGCGCTGGCCGGCCCGGCTCTGGCGGACCGCCTCGCGTCGGTCCGGGCCGCTCGTCTGCGGATGCGCCACGTGATCGGGGCCTCCATCGTCGCCGTCGCCGTCCTGCTCGCGCTCGTCGGACCCGGGGAGATCGCCGGCGACTTCGCCGCCAAGGACGGCCGGGAGGCGACCGGCTCAGGCGGTTCGACGCTCTCGGTCTCGGGATCCGGCCGTGCTCAGTTCTGGGGTGCCGCCCTCGATGCGTTCGTCGCGGAGCCGGTGAAGGGCATCGGTGCGGGTGGCTACGAGACGCTGGTGGAACCGCAACGGCAGTCTCGAGACGCCGGCCCGGAACGCGCATTCGGAACCGCTCGAGCTGCTCGCCGAGCTCGGCCCGCTCGGCCTGCTCGCTTTCGTCGCGTTCTTCGCCATCGCCGGCGCCGAGGGAGTGCGGCAGGCCCGCCGGGATGATGGAGCGGCCCCCGGTGCCGCGATCGGCCTTCTTGCGACGGCTCTGATCGGCATGCTGATCGATTGGACCTGGGACCTTCCCGCCGTGATGCTGCCGGTGCTCGTCGTCCGCTGCGGTGATCTGCACGCGGGCGCTGGATCCCCTGCCGGCGCGCATCGCCCGGCCGGCGTCGGGCACCGATGCTGGGCCGGCTGCGACGCGATCCCCGCCCCGGCCCTGGCTCTCGTCGCGATCGTCGTTCGCGGTCCCCGGCCGTCTGGGCTGCGGGCGTGCTCGCCGTGTCGACCGATCGGCTCGAGGCCAGCGATGCGGCCCTCGCCGACGGGCAGCTGAACGACGCCGCGCGGGCCGCGAGGTCGGCGGCCTCCGTCGAGCCCTGGGCGTCGGCCCCGTGGCTGCAAGCTCGCCGCGATCGAGCAGGCTGCCGGGAACTTCGATGCTTCCCGCCAAGCCGTGGCCGTGGCGATCGAGCGCTCGCCGGACGATTTCCGCGCCTGGCTGCTCGCCCGTCCCTGGTCGAGGCTCCGTCCGGCAACGAGCAGGCTGCGGTCGCTTACGTGAACAAGGCGCTGTCACTCGCTCCGCTGGTGCTTCCCCGCGCATCGATCGAGCCCGACGCGGGTTTCGAGCACTGTGCCGTGATGTCCGCTCCGCGGCTCTATGCTCTGCTCAAATGCACCATCGATTGCGGTCATCAGGCACAGGATCAGGCAGGACGAACCGGTAGATGCCCAAGTTGGCACGACAGCAGGCGGTAGCCGAGGGAACGACGGATGGCGCCGAGCGCGTCACCCCTCTGGCCACGCCGAACCTCGGATCGATCCGGACGCCGAGGGGCCGTTGGTGGCGCGACGCCCATCGCCGGCGCTACCTCGCGCTGGCCGACGTCTGCGCCGCGACGCTGGCGACGCTGGCCGTGACCGTCCCCGCCACGGGAACCTTCTGGGGTCTGCTCTTCCTGCCGATCTGGCCGCTGTTCGCGAAGCTGTTCGGCCTCTACGACCGCGACCACCGCGCATTGCGGCACCTGACCGCCGACGAGGTCCCCTCGATCTTCGCCTGGGTCGGCGTGACGACCGCGGTCCTCGTCGCATTGCTCTCGCTGACGCCGGTCGGCCTCCTCGAGTGGGGGCCGGCGATCGAGACCTTCTTCGCCGCCTCGTTCGCGGCCATCGGGTTCCGCTCCCTGACGCGCTGGCTCTGGTGGAAGCGCACGCCGCCCGAGCTCGTCGGCCTCGTCGGCGACGGACCGGCGATGGCGTCACTGCAGCGGAAGTTCCAGCTCTTCCAGGAGATGCATCTCGAGCTTGCCGCCGTGCGTGACATCAAGGAGCTCGGCATCGGCAGGCAGCGCGACGAGGAGCTGCGCGCATTGGCCGATCGGGTCGATCGGATCGTCGTTGCGGCGACGGGGGTGGAGGCCGACCTGATCAGCTATCTCAAGGACGTCTGCCGGGCCCGCCAGGTCAAGATCAGCGTCGTCTCGCCACTCCGCGGCAAGGCACTGCCCTCGGAGCGGTTCGTCCAGTTCGCGGACCTGCCGATCCTCGAGTACAACACCTGGGATCCGTCGCGCTCGACGCTGCTTGATCCGGCGGCTGTTCGACGTCGCCGTGGGCACCGTCGGCCTGCTGCTGTTCGCCCCGTTCGCGATCGCCGTGGCGATCGCGATCAAGCTGGACAGCCCCGGGCCGGTTCTCTTCTCGCAGATCCGCGCCGGTCTCGACGGCCGGCCGTTCCGCATGTACAAGCTGCGGACGATGACCGCCGGCGCCGAGGCGAGAGCTCGATCGGCTCGTCGACATCGAGGGACTCGACGAGCCGGTCTTCAAGCTCAGGGACGATCCGCGCGTGACCACGGGTCGGCGGCTTGCTGCAGGCGGTTCAGCATCGATGAGGTTCCGCAGCTGATCAACGTGATCGTCGGCGAGATGAGCATCGTCGGGCCGCGGCCCGAGCAGGTGGAGATCGTCGAGCGCTACAGCGACGCCGAGCGGGTGCGCCTCAGCGTCAAGCCCGGCGTCACCGGGCCGATGCAGGTCTTCGGGCGCGGCGAGCTGACCTTCTCGGAGCGGCTCGCGGTCGAGATCCAGTACATCGAGAATCCCTCCCTGGGCCAGGATCTGCGGATCCTGATCCACACTCTGCCCGCTGTGATGCGGGGCACCGGCGCATTCTGAGCGTCGTCTCGGGTTGACCGCCGCCACGGTGATCGTCCCGTCGCAGGCTCCCGCCGGGGGCCGGCTCGAGCGGTTGCTGGACTCCCTCGCCGCGCAGACGATCGCCCACGAGACGATCGTGATCGACAACGCTTCTCCGGGTGGGGCGGTGACGGCGACGGCCGGGCGTTACGACTTCGCCGACGTGGTCGCCCTCGATCGCAACGCCGGCTTCTCCGAACCGATGAACATCGGCGCTCGCCGTGCCTCGACGGAGACGCTCGTTCTCCTCAACGACGATTGCGTCTGCGATCCGGACTTCATCGAGCGGCTGATTGCGCCACTCGATCCGGCGAGCGGCGTCGTGATGACGGCCGGGGTGCTCCGGGATTGGCGTTTCCCGGAGCTGATCGACAGCGCCGGGATGGAGCTCGACAGGACCCTGCTCGTCTACGACTATCTCAACGGTGAGCCGATGAGCGTGCTCTCCGCCGGGCCCGCCGATCCGATCGGACCGTCACCGAAGGCGGCGGCATACGACCGCGACGCGTTTCTCGGGGTCGGCGGCTTCGACGAGCGCCTGTTCGCCTACTGGGAGGATGTCGATCTCGCGCTGAAGCTGCTCGAGGCGGGTGGTCGCTGTCGGCTTGCGCCCGACGCGCTCGGCGTGCACGAGCATTCGGCGACTCTGGGGTCGGGGTCCAGCGCCAAGAACTACCTGACCGGCTTCGGCCGGGGGTACGTTCTGCGCAAGTGGGGGGTGGCGACGCCGAGGCGGATACCGTCGATCGTCGCCCGCGACCTCGTCGTCATCGCCGGACAGGCGGTCGTCGATCGCACCGTGTCGGGGATCGGTGGCAGGGTGCGCGGGTGGCGGGCGGCAACGCCCTCGCATCGTTTCCCGGCCCAGGTCGCGGCGACGGGCGGGGGATCGCCGTGGTTCCGGAATCTGCAGCGCCGCTGGCAGCGCCGCCGCAGGATTGCCGCGGGCGGCCGCCGCGGGCACGGCGGCGATTCGGCCTAGAGTCGCGCGATCGACTCGAAGATGCCGAGCAGCGGCTTCGCGGCCCCCGAGTAGTCGATCAGCCCGGAGCTCTCACACCACAGGCAGATGTCGTCGGGATGATCCTGCCATTGGTACCAGAGGAAGCTGCCGAGGTTCAGCTTCCGGCGCCGGTCGACAGCCATCCGAAGAACCTTCGCGAACTCCTTCTCGAGCTTGGGCTCGGGCATGATCAAGGGGTGGTTCTCAGGGCCGACGCTGCCCCAGCCGATCTCGGTCACCCAGATCGGCGTTCGTCCCATCCTCGACTTCTTCAACGTCTTGCGAGCGGACTTCAGCTGCTTCTCGACATCCCGGCTCGTCGGAGCGTAGGGGTGGAAGGCGACGATGTCCGTCGCCTTTCTGGCCGCCTTGGACTTGAAAAGGCCGCGCAGATAGGCGTTTCCCGGGATCGCCGCGGCGTTGGTCGGCTGCGCGACGATGCCGGCCGTCATGACCTTCGCCCTCCGGTCGGCGGCGTGGATGGCCTTCGCCGACGCCGCCAGCAGTCTGCCGTACTCCTTCGGATTGGGTCGCGGCCGCCACCAGGTGCGCGAGTTCGGCTCGTTCCAGACCTGCCAGACCCGGATCGGGCGATACGGAATGTCCGGGTGGAGGGGCCAGAAGTCACCCTTGGGCCCATAGCGCTCGACGGCGGCGGTCAGGTACTTCTCCCATTCGCCCTCGGCCTGACCCAGCGGGGTGGCGCCTCGCTCGGTCGAGATCCAGCTGGGAACGCCGTACATGACCGGTATTGCATCGATCCCGTTGCGCGCGGAACCGCCGACGAATGCGTCGAGCCCGGACCAGTCGTAGGGCGTCCCCGGGTTCTGCTTGACCCCGTCGAAGATCCATCCGGTCCGGAGCATGCCGACGTGTGCGGAGGCCATCTCCTCGAAGCTCTCAGGGGTCAGCGTCCATGAGGTGTTGACGCCGAGGAAGCCCTTCGGTGCCACTGCGGCGGACGCCGGCGCCGCCGCGAGCAGCGGTAGCAGCGCCGTGATCAGCACCGCTGCGATGCGGGCTCGCGAGGTCAGAGTCGCGCGATTCCGGCGTAGACGTCGAGGAGGGGCTTGGCGACGCCGTTGCGCTCGAGCAGCCCGGAGGTCGGGCACCACTTGCAGATGTCGTCGGGTCCGTCGCGCCACTGATACCAGACGACCCGCCCGATCTCGAGTCGCCTGCGCTCGCTGCAGCGTCATCTTGAAGAGCTTGCGGAGGTTGGCGCGTTGCTTGGCCGGCGTGACGATCAGTGGGTTCCTGGTTGTGGTGCCCGTTCCCCAGCCGATCTCGGTGATCCAGATCGGGGCATCGACCTTCACCTTGTCGAGCATCTCCCGGGTCAGCCCGATCTGCCTCTTGACGTCCTTGACGTAGCCCGTGTAGGGGTGGATCGCGACGACGTCGGCCGCGCGCCTCGCTGCCTTCGACCTGAACATCTTCTTGAGGAACTTGTTGCCGGGGATCGCCTTCGGATTCTGCGGCGTGGAGATCACGCCGCCCGTGACGATCTGCGCGTTCGGGTCCTCGGAGTGGATCGCCTTGGCCGAGAGCGCCAGCAATCTGCCGTACTCGCGCGGGTTCGGCTTCAGCTTCCAGTTCGTCAGCGCGTTCTCCTCGTTCCAGATCTGCCAGTCCTCGATCGGGTGGTAGGCGAACGGTCGGGTTCTCGGCCCAGAACTCGCCGTCGGGCCCGTATCGCTGCGACGAGGGCCTTCAGGTAGTCGATCCATTCGCTCTCCGAGTTGCCGAGTGGCACCGCCGCCGGGGTGGTCGAGACGTAGGGAGGAACTCCGAGCAGCACCGGCAGGAGGTCGATCCCGTTCGTGGCGGTGCCGGCGACGATCGGGTCGAACTCTGACCAGTCGTAGGGATCGTCGGCGTGGGTCTTGGCGCGGCCGATGATGAAGCCGGTCCGGATCAGCCCGACGTTGGCGGCGCCCATCCGCTCGTAGTCGCTGGGGCCGGCGTTGGCCAGCGATCGCGGGTGCACTCCGAAGAATCCCTTCGGAGCCTTTGCGGCCTTCGCGGCGGAGGCGGCGGAGGGCACCAGCAGCAACGCCACGGCCGCCAGCAGCACCAATGCCGGCACGGATCTGCGGAAGGCCGTCACGGCCGGGAAAGGTACCGGCTCGGGCAGCGCCCGGAGCCGGTACGGCCGCGGGCTTTGGCAGCTGTCAGTGCTCGAGCACGAGGCCGAGGAACGACTTGGTGCGCTCCTGCTGCGGTGCGTCGAGGACCTGGGAGGGTGGGCCGTCCTCGACGATCACGCCGCCATCCATGAAGACGACCCGATGGGCCGCCTCGCGCGCGAAGCCGATCTCGTGCGTGACGACCATCATCGTCATCCCCTCGTCGGCGAGCTCGCGCATCACGTCGAGCACCTCCTTGACGAGCTCGGGGTCGAGCGCGCTCGTGACCTCGTCGAAGAGCATCACGTGCGGGTCCATCGCCAGCGCCCGGGCGATGGCGACGCGCTGCTGCTGTCCGCCGGAGAGGCGATCCGGGTACTCGTTCATCTTGTCGGCCATCCCGACGCGGGTCAGCAGCTCCTCGCCGCGCTGCCGGCATTCCTTCTGGGAGCGGCCGAGCACCGTCTGCGGAGCCAGGGTCACGTTTTCGAGTGCGGTCTTGAGCGGGAACAGGTTGAACTGCTGGAAGACCATGCCGACGCGCTGGCGGACGAAGTCGAGCCCGCCGGTCCCCTTACCGGTGATCTCCTCGCCCTCGAGGACGATCCGGCCGCTGTCGGGCGGCGACAGCAGGTTGACACAACGCAGGAGCGTCGACTTGCCCGAGCCGCTCGGGCCGAGGATGCAGACGACCTCACCACGGTTGATGGTCATCTCGACGCCGTCGAGGACGACGAGATCGCCGAAGCTCTTGCGGATCTCGTGCAGGCCGAGGATCGAGCCGTCCGGCGAGGTCTTGAGCTCGCCGGTCGTCGGGACGACCGAGCCGCCCCCCGGGCTCACGCTATCCCCCTCTCGTAGCGGGCCTGTTGTCGGCCGATCATGTAATCGACGAGCCGGGCCAGCGGGATCGTCACGATCAGGAACAGAATTGCTCCCATGACCAGCCCCGAACCGTTGAAGGTGTCGGATTGGATCTGACGGCCGACGTAAACGACTTCGGCGGCCCCGAGGATGCTGACGAGGGACGTGTCCTTCATGAGGGCGATGAAGTCGTTGAGAAGGGGCGGGATCACCCTGCGAACCGCCTGCGGGACGATCACATGGCGCATCGACTGTCCGTGGCTCATCCCGAGCGAGCGCGCCGCCTCCATCTGCCCGCCTGACACGGACTCGATGCCGGCGCGGTAGACCTCTGCCATGTAAGCGCCGTAGGTGATCGTCAGCGAGATCACTCCGTACCAGAACGGGCTCGTCTCACCGAACCAGGTCGGCTTGCCGAGGAAGTCCGGAAGGACGTCGCCACCGATCGGGGCGGCCAGGGTGCTGAGCCCGCCGGAGACCAGCAGCAGCACGATGAGCAGGGGGATGCCTCTGAAGACGTCGATGTAGCCGATCGTCAGCCATCTGATCGGTGCCAGGGGTTTGCCCGGCAACTGGCGCAGCACGGCGAGGATCAGACCCCAGATCAGCGAGAACAGGCCGCCGAGAATGGAGAGCTTCAGGGTCAGCCAGAACCCGTTGAGGATGGGCGACAGGTTGTCGCTCATCACGTTGAAGTCGAAGTAGTAGTGCCGGATGAACTCCATGCGCCCTCGTTCCTAGCCGGCCGTGTTGCCCGCTACCCGGTTTATATCTGCCCACGAACGAAGAGGAGCGCCCGAAAGCGCTCCTCTTCCATTTCGTGCCGGCCGCAGCCCATTGTTCTCCAATCTCGTGCGGCTCATTCCTCGTCGTCGCTACTGCGGGTTCGTCACCGACTCGGGCGCATTGGTCGAGAAGTACTTCTGGTACAGCTCGTCCATCGTTCCGTCGTCGATCAGCTGGCCGATCGCCTCGTTGATCGCGCCGTTGAGCGGGTTGCCCGGCGCGGTCGGGAATCCGTAGACCTCGTCGGTCGAGATCTCCTGGGCGATCTGGATGCCGCCCTGCTTGTCGACGGCGTCCGCCGCGAAGGGCTGATCGACGATCGCCGCGTCGACCTGCTCCGTGGTCACGGCCGCGAGGGCGTCGGCGCCCTTGCCGAAGCCGCGAACCTCGCTGGCATCGGTCTCATCCTTGGCGAGGGTCTGACCTGTGGTGCCCTGCTGAGCGCCCACGATCTTGCCCGCGAGGTCGGCGGTCGAGGTGATGTCGGAGCCCTCGGGCACGACGAGCGCCTGCTGCGCTTCGTAGTACGGGCGAGAGAAGTCGACGACCTTCGAGCGTGCCGGGGTGATCGTCGCCGCGGCTGCGACCACATCGAACTGGCCGCTCGCCACGTCGCGGAAGATCGTGTCGAACGAGCTGTTCTGGTACGTGGGCGTGAGGCCGAGCTTCGCGGCGATCGCGTCCATGAGGTCCTTGTCGAAGCCGCCGAAGTTGCCGGCCTCCGGAGTCCCGATCTCGAACGGCGGGTACGGCGCATCTGTACCGACCAGGAGCTGTCCGTCCTTGATCAGCGTCGCGTTCGAAACGTCGATCGTGCCCGAGCCGCTGCTTGCTGAGGTGCTGTCGCTGCTCGTGTTGTCACTGCTGCCGCAGCCTGCTACCGCCATCACGGCGAACACGCCGACGACGAGTGCGAGGAGCGACCAAAGCCTGGTCTTCGTCATCTTCAAGAACTCTCTTTCCATTTGATAGCCACCTGCCCCATGCGGGTGAAGCTGCGACCCACCCTATCCATCTGGCTGAGCTTTCGTCAGGGAAACGGCGATCCCCAATTCGAGACAGGTCCGATTCCGGGTCGTTGATCGCTGCTACGGGTTCACTACACTTATTGAAGTGATGGGTGGAGATCTGCTCAATCGGCCCTGCGGGGGACAGTTCGAAAGCATCCTGGAGGCGATCGGCAACACGCCGCTCGTCGAGCTCCAGCGGCTTTCGCCACGTCCCGAGGTACGGCTGTTCGCGAAGCTCGAAGGTCGCAACCCGACCGGTTCCGTCAAGGACCGCGTCGCCAAGGCGATGATCGACCGGGCCGAGGCGGAGGGCCTGATCTCCCCGGGCCAGACGATCCTCGAGCCGACCTCCGGCAACACCGGAATCGCTCTGGCGATGATCTGCAGCCGCAAGGGCTACCGGCTCAAGGCCGTGATGCCTGACAACGTCACCGTCGAGCGCTCGCAGTTGCTGCGCATGTACGGCGCCGAGATCGTCTACTCGGAAGGTGTCAAGGGCTCGAACGGGGCGGTCGAGCTTGCTCTGGACATGGCCGAGAAGGACTCGTCGTTCTACATGCCCTACCAGTACGGCAACGAGGCGAATCCGCTCGCGCACTACAACGGGACCGGGGTCGAGATCCTCGAGGAGCTCGACGAGGTCGCCGCCTTCGTCAGCGGCCTCGGAACCGGCGGCACCCTGATGGGCGTCGGGCGCCGGCTCAAGGAGCATGACCCGGAGACGAAGATCGTCGCCTCCGAGCCGATGCAGGGTGAGCTCGTCGACGGCCTGCGGTCGCTCGAAGACGGTTTCATCCCGCCGATCATCGATCTGTCGGTCCTCGATCGCAAGATCATGGTCTCGAACCGGGATTCCATCGTCTGGACCCAGAAGCTGCTCCGCGAGGAGGGGATCTTCGCCGGGGTCAGCGCCGGTGCGATCGCCTACGTCGCCAACCGCATCGCCGGCGAGCTCGACGAGGGCAACGTCGTCTTCTTGATTCCCGACGACGGCTGGAAGTACCTGTCGTCGGGCATCTACACGACTGACGTCGATTCGATCGACGGCCTCGAGTCCACCAACTGGTGGTAGCGCCCCCGTGCGCATCTCCCGAGCACTGATCGACGAGATCGTCGCCCACTCGCGCGACGTCTACCCGGTGCCGAACGCGAAGCCCCGAGAGGAGTGCTGCGGCCTGATCGGCGGCAACCCGCCCGAGTTGACGCTCGGTCCACCGGGCCCGTAACGCGGCCGCCACCTGGCTTCGCTACGAGGTCCATCCGAGCGACCAGATCCGGATCATGGACCAGATCGAGGCCGACGGCGAGGAGCTGGTCGGCATCTACCACTCGCACACCAACAGCGAGGCATATCCCTCCCAGACCGACGTCAACCTGGCCGCGAACTGGCCGGGATTGCTGTGGCTGATCTGCTCGCTCGAAGATCACGACAACCCGGTGGTGCGCGCGTTCCGGATCGACGGCTCGATGGTCGAGGAGGAGGATCTCGACGTCGTCTGACCGCGAACTCGTCTGCCGCGGATGCGGCGCCGCCCACGCCGACGGCGAGCGCTTCTGCGACGAGTGCGGGATGGTGTTGACGGGAGCCGGGCCGGCCGAGGTCGAGGGGGTCGACGAATGGACCGAGCGGGCCCGCAAGATCCAGCCGCGCCTCGCCCGCGGTGAGCTGCACCGGGTCGCGGTCGGGCTCAACCTCGCCGAGGCGGAGCTGATCCAGGGAATCCTCCTCGAGGAGGGCATCCCCAGCATCCTGCGGCGATCCGGCGGCTTCGACGTCCCCGACTTCCTCGCGGCCGGCCCGCGCGACGTCATGGTCCCGGCGTCTGGGCGTCGCGACCGCGAAGGAGCTGCTCGCCTACGACGGCCAGCCGCTGATCGAGCCCGAGCCCGAGGACTTCCGGAGGTTCGCCTTCCGGCTCGCCGCCGTGCTGCTCATCTGCCTGCTCGTCTTCGGGGCGCTGACGACGCTGATCACGTCGCTCATCTGAGCGGGTCCGCGCCACCGATCGTGCCGAGGCCCGCGTGGCTCGGCTTCGATCCGCTCGCAAGCTCGTACACGTGGTCGAGCCAGGCCGGAGCGATCTGGTCCATCCGCGCACCGAACACCGTCTCGAGGGCCGTCGCCGGGCCGCTCTTCGGGAGCCGGGTGACGAGCAGATCGCAGGCGTGCCCGCCGACCTCGCGTTCGAGGAGGTCGAAGACGCTGCCGCCGAGGATGCTCGCGTCGCGGGCGGAGGGCGGGAAGGAAGGCGTGCCGCCCTCGTTGAGCCGGCGCAGCACCGCCGGCCGGAAGCTCGCGTACTGGCCCGAGTAGTACTGGGCGCCGCCCTCGATCAGCCACGCCCAGCGCAGGTACCGCGCGAACGTCCGCGGCCCCCACGGCGGGGGGATCTTCGGGTTGTTGGAGGCGAGCACCAGCTGCGTGTACAGGCGTTCGGAGGTGCCGAGCAGGGCCCGCAGCGAGTCCGGACCGCCCGCCCGCCGCTCCAGGGCGCTGTCGTTGAGCGTGTGAAGCTCGGTTCGGGTCGCCCAACCGGCGAGGTACCGCCGGCCCGCCGGGGCCGAGGCGAGCCGCGCCAGCGGGAGGAAGGGATGCGCCGCCGAGAGCCAGGCCGAGCTGGGGTGGAGGATGATCGTGATGCCGCCGGGCGCCCGCTCGAACCGGTCCTCCAGCCGCAGCCGCAGGTCCTCCAGCTCGTCCAGCGTCCGCTCCGCGCACTCCTCGTCCCCCTCCTCGAAGCGGGCGGTGAAGCTGAGCGAGTCGGTCTCGATCCAGGGCACGGATATGAGGGTAGAGCGGCGCTCGTTCCGGCAGGCTGACTCGTGGGGGCGGTGACAGTCGGCTGGCGGTCCCGGCGGGGGTCGCGACCGCGGGTCCTCGCGAGGCGGCTGGAGGGGGCGTTGCCTGCCGAGGGACCCGCCGACCGGCTGAAGTGGGTTTGGGCTGGGGAGGGAGGGGTTCGGCCACCTCGTCGTGCCGCTTCGCGCCCCGGTGGCAGGAAACGACGCACTATGCGTCGTTAGCTGCCACCGGTTGATCGGATGGCAGCACCCGCCCCACCACCAACTGACGCCCCTGCCGAGCGGCCAAGTCACCTTCGGCGCAGCCCGAGCAGAGCGGACGCGAAGCGGAGCATCTGCTCGGAGTGGTCTATCTGTGGCCCGGGTACTCCACGGCCTGCTGGAACGTTGGGCGGTTGATCCAGTGGAACTCGTCGACCGGGGCCGCCGTCAGGTCCGTCGGGTTGACGGCGTCGGTGCACATCTGCGGCGATGCCGGTGTGCCGTTGTTGAGCTCGCAGCCCGTGGTCCCGTAGAGGTCCTCCGCCGGGGTCGCGGCCGCCTGCTTCAGCGTGTTCAGCAGGAGCCTGCGACAGGTTCGGAACTTGCCCTTGCCGCAATAGACCCGCGAGTAGGGGGCCTTGACCTTCTTGCCGAGCGCGTCCATCAGGTCCTTCTTGACGAACCCGTAGACGTTGTTCTGGAAGGCGGAGCCGATCGGCCCTGGTGCGTCGTGGATCGCGTGGCCCTCGCCGATGAAGATCGAGTCGAGTTCGCGGCCCGAGCGTCGGCTGGAACTGCTCGTGGACCCAGAGCGGCCACCAGGCGTCCATGATCCGCACGGCGTCGGCCTGGTCGTAGGAGCCGTTGTTGTCGTGGTCGATCCGATGGGCGCCCGACTCGACCCACGACTTCATGGTCGCGATCGCCGACTCTCAGGGCCGGGTTCTCGACAGCCTTGCCGCGGTCGATGATCTTCAGCGCGTAGGGGAGGACGACGAGCCCGCGCAGGTCGGTCGTTCCGGCGCTCTCCATCGCGTCGATCAGCTCGGTCAGGCTCATCTTCTTCTTGCCGCGAATGCCCGCCTTGATCTTCTTGTCGAGCGAGTCGACGCGATAGACCGACGAGTAACAGCGGATGCCGTCGCAGCGGTAGCCCTTCGCCTGCTTGTTGTTCCAGCTCGTCAGGAACTTCTGGTCGACGACCTGGGCGTGCTTGGCGTTCGGGTCCCTGGCGAAGGTGTTCAGCGTCCGCGTCGTAGTCCTTCCACATGAACTTCGGCTTGGCGAGGACCGGGAAGTTGGGGTGGGTGTTCTTCCCGCGGACCGGGTTGGCGCTCCGGAGTTGTAGTAGGCGACGTGCTTGCTGTCGGTGTAGAACCAGTTGAAGGTGAGGTGATCGCTGAAGCCGGACTTCGTCCACGACTTGGCGTCCTTGACCACGTCGGGGCTGTTCCAGTCGGCGAAGGAGATCGCCGAGTCGACCTCGTGGTTGTAGGTCGCGCGCAGCTTCGTGAACGCGTACGGCTTGCCGTGGATCGTCGCCGTCGCGGTGACGAGGCCCGGCCTTCGTGCGTAGGGCCTGCAGCGTCTCGCTGCCGGCGGGCGTCTGGTCGGCGACGTTCGGCAGCCACGAGTTCGTGTGGGTCAGCTCGTCCATCGGCAGGCACTGGCCGTTGAACACGTAGTAGTGCGACGAGCGGGTCGGCGTGCCGCCGCCGGGCTCGCAGAGCTTCACGGCGAACGTGTCGATGATGTCCTGGCCCGACGAGGTCGCCGACCACGAGTAGTCGCGCCCGCGGCCGAGCTGGACGTAGAGGTTCGAGCCCGTGAAGGCGACGCCGCGCGCGTCGATCGCCGGGCCCTCGGGACCCGACGGAGCGTGGACGTCCTGCTCCATCAGCAACTGCGGCGCGAAGTAGCCCGTCTGCGGGCCGAAGACGGCCAGCGGATGGCCGGTCTCCGATTCGCCGGCGCCGACGACGATCGCGTTCGAGGCGGCCGTGATCTGGTCGAGCCCGTCGAGCAGCGCTCCGCCGGGGTCACGCTCGGAGGCCGATCTGCGGGCTCTTCTCGGCGACGACGCCGACGTCCTGGACCGAGCCCGGGATCGGGCATCGCCATGCCCCGCGCCTTGCCCTTGGCGGCGGCGCCCGGTACGGGAAGACCTGCTTGTGGACGGTCCGCGGCGCGTCGGGGTCGTCGGCCTCGCGGAAGTCCTCGCCAGACCAGCTTGCCCTTGCGCTTGCCGAGCACCTGCTTGGCGTCCTGGAGCGCGGTGGCGGCCTGCAGCTCATCGCCGCCGCCCTTGCCGAAGATGCCGGCGACGAGCGCGCCCGGTCGCGATGATGTCGGTGACCTTCCACGGGTCCGGCCCGAGCGGGTGGTTGGTGAGCGCGTAGAGGGCGTCGAGCTTCGTCGGGTTCGCCTTCGTCTCGGCGATCCACTGGTTCATGCCGTCGACGTAGTTCTGGGCGTCCTCCTGGATCTGGACGCCCCGCTGCCCGTAGAGGTCGTCGGCGCGGTCGAACTGCGCCTGCAGCTCGGCGTCGTCGGCGTAGGGGGCGTTCGCGAACGTGTCGCGGTCCTGGCCGACGTTGGCGCCGCCGGCGAACGAGGAGAGATCGCCGCGGCCGGCGTGGCGCAGGGCGTCGGCGAGGAAGAGGCGGTCCTCGCCGGTCGCGTAGCCGATGCCGAACATGAGCGCCGCCCGGTCGGCCCCGTAGATGTGGGGCACGCCGAAGCCGTCGCGCTCGATCGTCACGTCGTCGCAGTGCGGGCTGTTGGCGGAGGGCGGGACGACGACGAGGCAGTTCGGCGTCTCGGTCCGCTCGACGTCGCCGGGCTTGACGCCGAAGCTGCCGTCCTTGAAGTAGTCGAGGATCTGCGACTGCTGCAGGCCGGGTGTCGCGTAGACCAGGTTCGCGTACATGTCGTTCTGGTCGTACTGGTGCGGCGGGCGCAGGCCGTTGGTCAGGAACTGGAGCGACGTCCGTGCGTGCTCTCGAAACCGTTCTGCCCGGGCGGGACGATGTTGTACGCGTTCCCTTCGGCGTAGTCGTCCTGCTGATAGGCCCCCGGATCGGGCGGGTTCGCCGCCGCGACCGTGGGCAGCGCAAACGCCGCGATGGATCCGACGAGTACGGCGAAAGCCGCGCGGATTGCCTGATTCAACTCACCCTCCCTGCCGAAGAAACGACTGCCTGCTCTCCAAGGCGGGAGTCTATCCTCGCAATCGATGAGCACGCAACCCGTGGGGGCACACGTCGAGGGCGACGATCCGCTCGCCGAGGCGAGCGCGGTGGGGGCCGACTGCATTCAGATGTTCCTCTCGAATCCGCAGGGATGGGAGAAGCCGCCCGAGCGCGACGACGCGGAGGAACTGCGCGAATCGGCGACCGGCGTCTACGTCCACGCTCCGTATCTGATCAACGTCTGCTCGCCGAAGCCGAACGTTCGCCACGGGTCGCGGAAGATCCTCACCCAGACCTGCGAGGCGGCCGCAGCGGTCGGCGCGCTCGCGGTCATCGTCCATCCCGGCCACGCCGAGGACGGGCTCGAAGCCGGCGTCGAACGCATGGCGAAGACCCTCGAGGGCTCGAATCGGAAGTGCCGGTCTACCTCGAGAACACGGCCGGCGGCGACCATGCCGTCGCCCGGCGCTTCGATGCCCTGGCCCGCCTCTGGGCGGCGGTCGAGGGAGCGAGCACGGACGTCGACGTCGGCTTCTGCTTCGACACCTGCCATGCCCACGCCGCCGGCGAGGACCTCTCCGACGCGGTCGAGCGGGCGATCGCGATCACCGGCGGCATCGACCTCCTCCACGTCAACGACTCACGCGATCCGGCCGGAACCGGGGCGGACCGGCACGCCAACATCGGCGCCGGGACGATCGACCTCGACGCGCTCCGGCACATGATCCGGGCGGCGCGAAGCGCCGTCGGTCGTCGAGACCCCCGTGAGGTCGAGGCTCTCCGCGCCGACGTTCAGTTCGTCCGGGACGCCCTGGCGGGCTGAGCGCTACGGGTAGGTGCTGAAGACGGTCCTGCGGACGAAGGCGTCGTACGGCTGAACTACCGCGCGGATCTTTCTGTTCTGCTTCCACACTCGCCTGAACCTGTCGTTCGTCTCAACGAGTGCATCGCGTTCGTCCGGGCCGCCGGCGGAAGGGGGCTTCCAGCCGAAGTTGAACCGCCCCTTCGCCAGGCGCTTGCCCGCCATGTTCTCGAGCGTGACCGTTCCGGCGCAGCGGCTGTTGAAGTTGTCGCGGCGCTTGACCGAGACGATCCAACCTTCATCGCTGGCGCCGAGCCCAGTGTTGCCGGCCCGCACGTCGCAGGCGATCGACGACTTCTTCGTGCAGTGCTTGCCGGGCGAGCCCTTCGGCACCGGCGGGCGCGAGACGTCCATGTTGCACATGGTCTTCTCGAGGCGCATCGGCTGCGCCGACATGATCCCGTCGACGCCGAGGTCGAAGAGGTACTTCATCGTCGGCTCGTCGTCGATCGTCCAGGGGTGGACGGCGTAGCCGTCGCCGTGCGCCTTGTCGACGAACTCCGGGGTGACGACCGGGATGCCGCTGAACTTCATCGGCACCTGGAACACCTTCGACCCCTCGGGTGGCGGCACGTTACCGAGGACGTAACCCGCGACGCCGCCGGTCGCCGGTGCCATGTCGATCTGCGGCGCGAGGTCGTGGAAGTGGGCGAGCGCCGCGTCGTTGAAGGAGGCGACGACGATCCCCTTGGTCCGGCCGAGCTCGTTCAGGAAGTCCGCGAGGACCTCGGCGTTGTGCAGGTAGTCGGCGTCGGTTTCGTCCTCCTGGCCCTTGATCTCGATGTTGATCGGGACGTGCGGGTACTTCTTCATCACCTGCGGCAGGGTCGTCATCCGGAAGTCGGACGGCTTGGATCCCGGCGGCGGCGCGACGTCGCCCGTGGCGACGCCGCGGAAGGGGTAGTCGGAGGCCGGGCGCGAAGAGTGGTCGGTGCCCTTTCCGGGGACCGTCCAGTAGCCGGCGTCGAGGGCCTGGATCTGGTCGAGGGTCAGGTCCCCGACGGCGCCCGTGCCGTTGGTGGTCCGGTCGACCGTCCCGTCATGGATGACGATGATCTTGCCGTCGGCGGAGGTGTTGATGTCGGTCTCGAGCATGTCGGAGCCGAGGCGCAGCGCGCGGTCGTAGGCGTACATCGTGTTCGAGGGCGCCTCGTCCTCGCCGCCCTGATGGGCGATGTTGAGGGTGCGGAGCGCGGTCCAGTCGGTCGGATCGGCCGCGGCGAGCGAAGGCGCTGCCACGGCTGCGAGCGCGACGGCGAGGAGCGGGAGGAGGGACAGGGGCCTGGAGATCCGGCGGGGCCGGCCCGCGGGCTTCGAGTCGGTTCGATCCATGGCCCGGAGTCTATGGGCGGGGCCTGCGGCCGCGCGCCGGTTGGCGGCGATCCGTTCGCTCAGCCGTCGAGGCCGGCGACCCGCTCGCGCTCGTAGTCGAGCTCGGTGCGGATGCCCAGTGCCTCCATGGCGGCCCGAGCCTCCTCGATCGAGCCGGCGTCGGCGATCAGCTCCGCCAGCGGAGCCGCCGCGCCGATCGCCTCCCGCGCTCCGAAGACGAATCCGAGGGCGCCGACGGGTCCGAGCTCGACCGTTCGCCTGCCGCCGCGGATCGGCGTCGGTGCCGCTCTCGCCGAGTGCGCAGCGCGCCGCGAGCAGGCTGGCCTCGGTCGGGACAGCGGCGGCGAGCGCGACCGTCTCGCGGGCCGTCCTTCGGCCCGGGCGAGACGGTCGCGAGCCAGTTGCCCTCGCGGCCGAGTACGGCGACCCGGCCGAGGACCTCCGTCGGCGGTCAGCTCGCCGTCGCAGCCGCTGCCGTAGGCGCAGCCGACGACCTCGAGCCGTTCGGGCAGGTGCCGCGCGGCGGCGAGCATCAGTGCGTCGCAGAGCGGGCTCGAGAGCCCCGGCTCCGAGCCGGTTGCCAGGACGTCGCCGCCGACGTCGAGGAGGACGACCAGGTCGCACTCGAGTCGGTCGGCGAGGGTTACGACCGCTTCGCCGACGGCTGTCGGCCCGTCGTTGACGTCGACGAGGGCGGTCGCACGACCCAGGTGCGCGGCGACGCCGGCTTCGGCGAGTCGCACGCCCTCCGGCGTGCTGCCCGCAGCGCCGGTCAGTGCAGCGCCGCCGCCGAGCAACTCGATCCCGTCGAGATGGCCGAGCGGTCGCGGGCCGGCGTGGTGGGGGTCGACCGCGAACCGCTCCCAGGCGACGCCGCCGACCTCGACCCGCCGGCCGGCCGCCTCGAGTCCGCGCGCGATCGTCAGCGCGCCGACCACGTCGCCGCCCCCGCCGATTCCGATCAGGAGGGCGCCGCCGCTGCCGCGGGCGAGGACGTCTGGCACCCGTGCCGGGTCGCGGTCGGTCAACGCCGGCCGCTCCCGGCGCCTAGGCGAGGGCCGGCTCGAGCTCTTCGGAGTCGCTGCAGGTGGTGCGGATCGCGGCGGCGGCGCGGTCGAACTCGTCGTCGGCCATGACCGGGACGCCCTCGAACGGCAGGTCGCGGTCGATCTCGACCCACGAATGACAACCGATGTGCTCGTCGCGCACGCGGACCGTGACCGGCCGCGGGATCCGATGCACCTTGAGCAGCAGCACGTGGAGGGGATGCGTCCGCTTCCAGCGCAGGCGCTTGCGGGCGTAATCCTGGGTCCACACGTGGTACGGGCTCAGCGCGTCGACGATGCGGGGGTCGTCGGTCATGAAGTGATCGGCCACCTCGGCCCAGGCGCGGATCCGGACGCGATCCGGCTGCGGGATGCCGCCGTCCTGGAGCAGCGCCCGCGGCGGCGGCTCCTCCTCGGGCCAGACGCCCTCCTCGAGGGCGCGACGCAAGCTCGGGGTGGTGCGACTCGCGCACGAGGTCGTTCCGCTGATGGTCAAAGGTCGGGTAGAGGAAGAAGCGTTCGTGCTCGAGCTCGAAATGCTTGTTGTCCTCTCGGATACCGCCCTTGCGAAGGGTGACGAGCTGCTCGCCCTCGGCGAGAGCACGCACGGTTACCGACCATTCCTTGAAAGCAATTGGCATGGGTTCTTTGTCCGGGATGTCGGGGTTTCAGGCGGGGTCGCGTTGACTCGGACGAGGGCGACCCTGCCGGGGCCGCTGTGGGGCCCGTCGGAGGGCCGCGAGTCTAGGGCAGGTCGGCCTCAACGGCAAGTAAGTGGCGTCCCGCACATTGTCTTGCACCGGGCGTTCAGGACTTCCGGCCGGCTTCGGGAGCGCGCCCGAAGCCGCCTCCGCCGGGCGTTTCGATCGACAGCACGTCACCGGGCAGCGAGCTCTCCCTCGCACTTCGAGGGCAGCGTCCTTCCGTTCAGGGTGTTCCGCCCCGGAGCCCCGGCGCCGCCTCCGTCGCGGCCCGGCCGGAGCGGTCGAGCGGCGCTCCGTGATCAGCGAGAAGCGGAGCGGGGCCAGGGCCTCGATCGTGCGGATCACGCCGTCGCCGCCCGGGTGGATGCCGGCGCCGCCGCTGCCCCGCCTGACGGCCACCTCACGGACCCGGACCGGCATGTCGGCTTCGAGCGCCTCGACCGGCGTGTTGAGGGTGTTCGACATCGCGACGTGGACGGCGCTCGGGCCGGGCGCGTCGCTGCAGGCTCCCTGTCCGCCGCCGGTCGTCTCGTAGTAGGTCAGCTCCTCCCGGCGCTCGGAGCGGCCCGAGAGCGTCAGGTTGTTCATCGTCCCCTGGCCCTGCGCCGGCCCGTCCGGCGACCGCGGCCAGCGCCGTCGAGCACCAGGTCGGCGACGCGGCTCGACGTCTCGACGTTGCCGGCGACGACGGCAGCCCCGGGCCGGGCGTTGAGGACGCTGAACCCTGCGGCGCGGAGATCGTCACCGGCCTGAAGGCTCCCGCCGAGGCGGGGGCGTCGGGGTCGGTCAGCACCCGGACCGCGAACAGGGCCGCCGCCCGGGTCACCGGCATCGGGCAGTTCAGGTTGCCGTCGACCTGCGGAGCCGAGCCGGCGAAGTCGATGTGCATCTCCTCACCCTCGATGCCGATCGAGACGCGCAGCGGAATCGCGGTGCCGTCGGGTGCCTCGAGCGAGTCGGTCGCCTCGTAGGTCCCGTCGGCGAGCCGGGCGATCGCGCTGCGACTGCGGCGTTCGGCGTAGTCGAGGACGGCCGCCATGCCGTCCCGCAGCCGGTCGGCTCCAATGCGGTCGGCCAGTTCGCCGATCCGCGCCGCCCCGAGCAGGTTGGCGGCCCGCTGGGCGCGCAGGTCGGCGAGCCGTTGGTCCGGGCGTCGCATCATCGCCGCCAGCTCGGCGAGCCCCGCCTCGTCGATCCGCTGCGGCTCGATGACCACGCCCTCCTCGTCGAGCCGTCGCGATCCGGCGGGCATTCCCCCAGGGGTCGGGCCACCGACGTCGGCGTGGTGGGCGCGGCTTGCCGCCCAACCGATCAGCTGCCCGGCGACGAGCAGCGGCGAGATCAGCGTGATGTCGGGCAGGTGGGTTCCGCCCTTGAAGGGGTCGTTGAGGATCCAGAGATCACCGGGGCCGGGATCGCCCTCGGTGGCGGCGAGGGCTGCGATCGCCTCGACGGCCGCCGGCATCGAACCGAGGTGGACGGGGATGTGCTCGGCCTGCATGACCAGCTCGGCGTCGACATCGAAGAGGGCCGTCGAGCAGTCCCGGCGCTCCTTGATGTTGGGCGAGTGGGCGGCGCGGATCAGCACCGCGCCCATCTCGTCGCAGATCGCCCGCAGGCCGCCGGCCAGGACCTGCAGCTCGATCGGACCGACTTCGACCGGGCTCATGGCCGACCGGCTCCGCTCTCGCCGCCGCGATCGATCGCGATCGTGCCGTGTGGGTCGACCGAGGCGATCCAGCCGGGCGGGACGAGAACCGTCGACTCGGGGAGGTCGAAGATGCACGGGCCGGCGGCCTCCAAGCCCACCGGCGGCGCACCGGCGATCGTCCCGACCTCCAACCACGAGCCATCGACGCGGGCCCGCCGTCGGCCGAGACGCGGATCGGCGTCGGTGGAACCACGCGGCTCGAAGGCCTGCGCCGGCTCGCGGGCGGCAAGCTTGATGTCGACGAGCTCGACGGATCCCTCGTCCTCCCGGTACCCGTAGCGCCGCTCGTGCTCGGCGGCGAAGTCGGCGGCCAGCCGATCGGGATCCGGCGCCGGCGGCCCGTCGATCGGGAGCTCGAACGACTGGCCTCGATATCGGAGGCCGTAGGCGGCCTCGACGATCGCCTCGGGGCCGGGGCGGAGTGATGCCGCCGTCGCCTCGACTTCGCGTGCGATCGCCGCCGCCGTGAGATCCGAGCCCGACAGCATCACCGTCCTTGTCGTGTCGCGCCGCCGCTCCGAGCAGACGAGCCCCAGCGCCGAGAGCACACCTCCCGAGCGCGGGCAGAGGATCCGGTCGATTCCGAGCTCGTCAGCGATCGCCGCCGCGTGAAGGGGGCCGGCGCCGCCGAAGGGCATCAGCGCGAAACCGCGGGGATCGACGCCGCGCTCGACGGTGACGACACGCAGCGCCCTGATCATCTCCTGATTCGCCACCTCGAGGATCCCCTCCGCGGTGGCGATCGGCTCGAGGCCGAGGCGGTCGGCAAGGCCGGTGATCGCCCGCTCGGCGGCGCCCCGGTCGAGAGCGACGCCGCCGGCGAGGGCGCCGCCGGGATCGAGCCGACCGAGGACGAGGTTCGCGTCCGTGACCGTCGGCTCCGCGCCACCGCGGCCGTAGCAGGCGGGCCCCGGTTCGGCCCCGGCCGATCGGGGGCCGACTCGCAGCGCGCCGCCGTCGTCGCGCCAGGCGATCGATCCGCCACCCGCGCCGACCGTGTGGACGTCGACCATCGGCAGCTGGATCGGGCGCCCGTCGAACTCGCGACCGTCGCTGCGGCCCACCGCGCCCCCGGCGACGACGCAGACGTCGCAGGAGGTCCCGCCCATGTCGAGGCCGAGCGCGTTCCCGTCACCGCTGACCGTGGCGATCAGCGCCGCGCCCACGGCGCCGCCGGCGGGGCCGCTGAGCACGCTCCAGGCTCCACCGCGGGCGGCTTCGGCAGCCTCGGCGACGCCGCCCGACGAGCGCATCACCAGCGGCTCGGGTACGCCGAGTTGCTCGCAGCGGCCGGCCAGCCGGCCGATGTATCCGGCGAGCAACGGGGACAGGTAAGCGTCGAGAACCGTCGTCGCGCACCGTTCGTACTCGCGGAACTGCGGGAGCACCTCGGAGGAGACGGACACGTGCAGGTCGGGGTACTGAGCTCGCAGGGCCGCCGCCAGCAGCTCCTCGTGGGTCGGGTCCAGGTAGGAATGCAGGAGGCAGATCGCGACCGCTTCCGGGTCGAGGTCTCCGATCGCCGCGACCACCCGGGCGATCTCCTCGTCGGTCAGCGGCTCGACGACCCCGGACGGGTCGATCCGCTCGCGTACTGCGACTCGCGATGCGGGCGGGGCGAGCGGCGCCGGCCGATCCGCGCAGAGGCGATAGAGCGACGGGCGGTTCTGCCGTGCGATCTCGAGCAGGTCCGTGAAGCCGGCCGTCGCGACGAGCGAGGTCGCGGCGCCCCTCCGCTCCAACAGGGCGTTCGTGCCCACGGTCATCCCGTGGGCGAAGCGCATCACGTCGCCGGGCGCCGCACCGGCCACCTCCAGGACGGCCTCGATCGCGGCGACGACGCCGAGCGACTGGTCGCCTGGCGTCGTCGGCAGCTTGGCCGTATGGATCCGCTCGCCGTCGACGAGGACGGCGTCGGTGAAGGTTCCTCCTACGTCGACTCCGAGCAGCACTCCGCCAATTACAGCGGACCGCAGCGGCGCCGCTACGCGGCGAGCTGTAGCTCCGCCTCCCGCTCGGTCGCCTCCGGCGCCAAAGCGACGTCCTCCTCGAGGTGTTTGTGGGAGGGGCAGTAGTCCCGTCCCGGCAGCGGTTCGCGCTGGCATGGGGTGCCGCGGCGCGTGTGCGCCTTGCACTCCCGCTCGACCAGCTGCGCCAGCTCCTCGGCGGGAACCTCGTCGAGGTAGCGGATCGCCATCTTCACGTTCCGGTCGACGACCTGGAACACGAACAGCTGCTCGTTGATCGGGAAGTGGCCTCGGAGCTCGGTGAAGAGCGCCTTGGTCGGCTTCGCGAAATAGCGGCGGTCGTTGAGGAGCCGACGCATCGTCGCCTCACATGCCTCTAGGACGTGCTGCTTGCTGGCACATCCTGCGTGTGTGCTCTCCGCGATCCTCGGGGCAAGCTCCCGATAGATCGATCGACTGAATTGGTACATAGGTTGCCCTGAACCTTTCGTGGTCCGTGGTAACCCCCCGCGCCCACAGTGTGACGGACCGCACATGAAGTGCGTACCGAGCTAGGTTAAGTTCGTGTTAAGGGGTGAGCGCGATCGCCGGCTCGCCGGCGGCCGGCCAGCGTTCCCTTGCGATCGCGCCGTCCGGCGCCACGACGTGGTGATGGAAGTCGAGCGCCGGGTCGGGGCTCGGGAAGTCGGAGCGCCGGTGCACCCCACGGGACTCACGGCGTGCCAGGGCCGAGGCCGCGATCAGGGATGCCAGCGGATAGGGATCGTCGAGAAGCCGGGTCAGGTGTTCGGCGTCGCGGACCGGCCCCGCCAGCTCCCAGACCGCCCGGCGCGTGTCGGTGGTCGGCGCCGGGAAGGCGGAATCCCGCTCGGGTGGCGACGCCGGCCCGTCGCCGGGGGCAACCGCCAGCCCGGCCTGGGCCGCTCGCGACCCGAACACGAAGCACTCGCTCAGCGAGTTCGAGGCGAGCCGGTTCGCCCCGTGGAGGCCGGTGCAGGCGGCTTCGCCGACGGCGAGGAGGCCGGCAAGGCTGCTGCGCCCCTCGAGGTCGGTCCGCACTCCCCCGATCAGGTAGTGGGCCGCGGGCGCGACCGGCACGAGATCGGTCGCGGGATCGATCCCGACGGAGTTGAGCGTTCGCGAGATCGTCGGGAAGCGCTCCATCGGCACGGGGCGGAGGTCAAGGCTGACGGCGCCGGCAAGGTCGGCGGCCATCCGGTCGAGGATGGCGGCGGTGACCTGGTCGCGGGGGGCGAGCTCGTCGGTGAATCGCTCGCCCGACGCGTCGAGGAGCAGGGCGCCCTCGCCGCGGACCGCTTCGGTGATCAGCCACCCGTCGAGATCGCCGCCCGGAAGCGAGATGGCTGTTGGATGGAACTGGCAGAGCTCGAGATCGGCGAGGTCGGCCCCGGCGGCGTGCGCGAGCACCGCGCCGGCGCCGATCGCTCCGCGTGGGTTCGTCGTCCGCTGCCAGAGCGCGGCGCCGCCGCCGGTGGCCAGGATCGTGGCGCCGGCCCGAACCGCCCCGCGATCGGTGAGCACGCCGTGGCAACGCGAGCCGTCCGACCACAGAGCCAGGGCCGAGGCGCCCTCGAGGACGTCGATCAGCTCGTGCTCCGCGGCCAGCCGGGCGAGCCGGCTGGTCAGTGCCCTGCCGGTCTCGGCACCACCGGCGTGGACGATGCGCCGCGCCGAATGGCCGCCCTCGAGCCCGAGGGACAGTGATCCGTCCGGCTGCAGGTCGAAGGCCACCCCCCGGCGCATCAGCGATTCCACGGCGGCCGGTGCCTCCTCGACGAGCACCCGTACTGCGGCCGGGTCGCACAGCCCGCGGCCGGCGTTGAGGGTGTCCTCGGCGTGGCGGGTGGTCGAATCGTCGGGGGCGATGGCCGCCGCCAGGCCGCCCTGGGCGCGAAAGCTGGCCGTCTCGGTGAGCGGCTTGCGGGAGATGATGACCACACGCCCACCGGCCTCCGCCGCCTCGAGGGCCACGTGGAGGCCGGCCGCCCCGGCACCGACGACGGCGAGGTCGGCACGTTGTGCCGGGTGGGTGTAGGAGGTCTCGGATTGCGACAAGTCGGCGAGTACGGTACCCCTCATCGATGGGTCTCTATTTCCGCCATCCCTCGTCGCTGCTGCACGACACCGGCATCCATCCCGAGAACGCCTCCCGGATTCGCGCGATCGAGTCGGCCATGGAGGATTCCGGCTGGCCCGGAGTCGAGCTGGTCGACGCTCCCGCCGCCGAGCGCGAATGGCTTCTGCGGGTCCATGATCCGGCCCTGATCGATGCGATCGAGCGCTTCTGCGCCGCTGGTGGCGGCTCGATCGACGCCGACACGATCGTCGTCGCGGAATCATGGGAGGCGGCGCTGCGCGCGGCGGGGGCCGCCGCCGTCGGCGCGGAGCGATTGCTGGCCGGCGAGAGCCCGTACGCGTTCTGCGGACTGCGGCCGCCCGGCCATCACGCCGAGTCGCGCCGCGCGATGGGCTTCTGCCTGTTCAACCATGCCGCGGTGGCCGCCGCGCACGCGATCGCCGCGTGCGGGGCCGAGCGGGTGCTGATCTTCGACTGGGACGTCCATCACGGCAACGGAACCGCCGAGATCTTCGCCGAGCGCGGCGATGTGCTCTACGCGAGCATTCACCAGAGCCCGTTCTATCCGGGGACGGGGGCCGCGTCGGAGATCGGCACCGGAGCCGGGGAGGGGGCGACGATCAACATGCCGGTCCCCGCCGGGGCCGGGGGCCTGGAGTTCTGCGGCCTGACCGAGCACGTCGTCGTGCCCGTGGCGCGTGAGTTCCGCCCTGACCTGATCATCGTCTCCGCCGGCTACGACGCTCATCGCGACGATCCGCTGGCGGACTGCCTGGTCGATACCAACGATTACGCGACCATGGCCGCTCACCTGCGCGATCTCGGTGCGCCGCTGCTCGTCTGCCTGGAGGGCGGCTACGACCCCGGCGCGCTGGCGGCCTCCGTGGTCGCGACGCTGGCGGCGCTCGCCGACGATCGCCCTGCCCGTTCGACCTCCCTCGCCGAGAGCGCCCCGGTGGTCGGCGAGACGTTGGGCCGCCTCGCCGTCCCGCGCTGGCGGTCGGCTCTCTAGCCCTCGGAGGGGTCGCTGCCGCTCGAGCCTTCGGCCCGGAGCGACCGCGTCTGGTCGCGGAGCCAGTCGGCGGCGGCCTGGCGTACCTCGCTGATCGTCGCAGCGGCCTCGGCCTCGACGGCCCGGGCGCGCTCCTCGGCTTCCTCGGCCTGACGCTTCGCCTCGTCGACCTTCGACTGGGCGTCGCGCTCGGTCATTTCGGCGGCCGCGATCGCATCGGTGAGCTCCTCCTCGCGGTCGCGCATGCGCTCGGCCGACGCCTGCTCGGCTACCGCCTTCGCCTGCTCGATCGCCACCTCGAGCTGGGCAGCAGACTCCTCCCGCAGCCTCAACTTCTCGGCCTCGAGCTCCTGCTCGGCGATCCCGACCCGCTCGGCCGCCTCGATCGCCTGGCGTTCGATCTGCGCGAGGCGGTCGTGCGATCGCTCGATCGCCGCAGCCTTCTCCTCGCGCTCCGTCTGCAGTTCCTTCTCGCGCGAGTTGAGCAGCTCCGTGAAGCGTTCCTCGGCTGCCTTCCTCGCCACCGATACCTCGGCTCTGATCCGCTCGTCCGCATCGGCCTCGACCCGGGCGATCCGCTCGCTGATCCCCGCTTCGGCTGCGGCAAGGGCGCTCGCCTCCAGCTCGCGGCGCCGCGGCTCGTCGCCGCGCTCCATCTCGGCCTCGGCCTCGGCCCGGCCGGCGGCCCGCGCCGCCTGGATCCGCTCGTCCGCGTCGCCTCCGGACTCCAGTGCCTCACGCTTACCCGTCTGTCGCGCCTCCTCGACGCGCGTGGCCGCCTCCTCGCGTGCCAGCTTCAGTTCGCTCCGGAGCCCCTCGGTGTCGGCGGTGGCGGCAGCGCCGGCTCCGCCCCCGGCCTCGGCCCGGATCCGCTCGACCTCCTCACGCACGCGCTTCTGGGCGTCCGCCTTGAGCTTGATCACCTGCCCGCGCAGCCACTGGGTGGCGTCGTCGCGCGTCTTGGCTTCGAAGTCCGCCCGCTCGGCGGCAAGGCTGTTGGCCCGCTCCTCCGCCTCTCGGGATCTCGTCTCGGCCTGCCGAAGTCGCACGGCCATCTCCTCGACCTCGGCGCGGGCGGCGGCCTGAGCCTGCTCGAGGTTCCTCTCGAGAGCGAGAATCTCGTCGTGGGAGCGCATCTCGGCGGCCTGGGCGGCCTCGTCGGCGGCGGCCCTGATGCGCTCGCCCGTGTCCGACCCCGGCGCCTGCGGTGCCGCGGGCGCTGCCTCGGCCGCGTCGGCCTCCTGCTCGGCCTTCTCCTGAGGCAAATCGTCAGGGGCCGGATCGTTTTTGCCGGCCTCGGGTATCTGCCCGGGGGCCGGCATTTCGCCCGAGTCCGCCTCGGGCTCGAGCTCGGCGCTCGCAGGTTCCCGATCCCCATCGGGGACGTTGCGACGCGAGTCGACCCGGGAGGGGGGAGCCCATTCGGCCGTGCCCGTGTCGGGCTCGACGGTGGGCAGCGCCCGCCGCCCCGGATCGGGTTCGGGCACCGGCTCCCAGTCCCCCGTGTTGAAGGGTTCCGGTTCCGGTTCGGCCGCGCCGGGCCGTGGCGCCGGCTTCGGATAGAGGGCGGTTGCGGGGTCGTCTTCGGAGTCCGTGGGAACGGCCGGCGTCGCCTCGGGCTCGCCCTCGCGTTTGCCCTTGCGACCGAAGATCCCTCTCCATCGAGCCATCGGCCGCCGCAGGTTACGCGATCCCGGCGGCTCATCCGATCCGACTTTCACTGGATCGTCACGGCCGCGTTCGCGGATCGGCACATCGAGGCATTGATCGGTGCTTTCGCAGCCCGAAGCATCGGGGGCGTCCAACGACCCGGCGCAGGGCGCCGGGAAAGGAGTTCCGATGTACGCATATTTCGGTCTCGCTCATGCCAAGGCGGCGAATGCCGCCGAGCGGATTCGCTCGCGCCTCGCGTCCGAGCACGGTCAGGGCACGGTCGAATACGTCGGCCTCGTCCTCCTGGTCGCCGCGCTGATGGGCGGCATGGTCGCCGCCGTCGGCGGCCTCGGCAGTCTGTCGGGGATCGGCAAGGAGCTGGCGGAGGCGATCACCAAGAAGATCATCCAGGGCGTCCAGAAGATCACCTTCGGGCGCTGACCCGAGAAGTGGGCCGGCGGTCGCCCGTCACCCGGCGGGCGGCCGCCGATCTGGAACACTGAGCCCATGGCGGAGGTGATCGACTCAGAGGCGGAGCGCAGCTACGGCCGCGACCCGGAGGGCATCCGCCCGGTGACGATCGAGCCGGGATTCGTCCGGACCGCCGATGGGTCGGCTCTGATCTCGGTCGGTGAGACGCGCATCATCTGCACCGCGTCCATCCAGGAGGAGGTGCCGCGCTGGCTGCGTGGTCGCGGCAGCGGCTGGGTCACGGCCGAGTACGCGATGCTCCCCGCCTCGACGGGCGAGCGCAAGGAGCGCGATTCCAAACGGGGCAGGCCGGATGGCCGTTCGATCGAGATCCAGCGCCTGATCGGCCGGGCGCTGCGCGTCGTGGTCGACTTCGAGGCGCTCGGCGAGCGCGCGGTCTGGGTCGACTGTGATGTTCTGCAGGCCGACGGCGGAACTCGCTGTGCGTCGATAACCGGTGCCTACGTCGCTCTTCACCAGGCGCTCGCGAACCTCGTCGAGATCGGCGAGCTCGATGCCGTGCCCTTCACCGGCTCCGTGGCCGCGATCAGCGTCGGCGTCGTCGACGGCCGCCCGCTGTGCGACCTGGACTACTCCGAGGACTCGACCGCCGAGGTCGATGCGAACGTCGTGA
Organism: uncultured Solirubrobacterales bacterium; assembly: GCA_963798165.1. Classification (GTDB taxonomy): domain Bacteria; phylum Actinomycetota; class Thermoleophilia; order Solirubrobacterales; family 70-9; genus RHKX01. Next base: position 40,683 of record CAWCSE010000013.1, read on the forward strand.
TGACCGGGGACGGCGGCCTCGTCGAGGTTCAGGCGACCGCCGAGCGGACACCCCTGTCACGGGCCTCGCTCGACCAACTCCTCGCCTACGCAGAAGCCGGGATCGCCGAGCTGCGCGCCGTGCAGGAGCAAGCGACCGGCGGGTGACGGGACGGCCGCACGGGCGGTCGATCGTGGTCGCCACCCGCAATCAGCACAAGCTCGCCGAACTCGGCGAGATACTCACCGGCCATGACCTCGAGCCACTGCCGCCGGAGGTCGAGCTGCCGCCGGAGATCGGCGCTACATTCGCCGAGAACGCCCTCGGCAAGGCCAGGGCGGCACGGGCGGCAACGGGACGAGCCGTGCTCGCCGACGATTCGGGGATCAGCGCGACCGCTCTCGGCGGCCGGCCCGGGATTCGTTCGGCGCGCTACGCCGGCCCCGAGGCCACCGATGCCGAGAATCTGCAGCTGCTCCTCGAGGAGCTTGCCGACGCCGACGATCGCTCGGTCGCGTACATATGCGCGATCGCCTATATCGACGAGCCGGGTACGGAGACGGTCCGCGAGGGCCGCTGCGAGGGCCGGCTCGCCGCCGAGCCGCGGGGCGCCGGTGGGTTCGGCTACGACCCGGCCTTCCTGCCCGACGATTTCCCCGACGGTCGCACGATGGCCGAGCTGACGAATCGGGAGAAGCACTCGATCTCGCATCGCGGGCGTGCCGCCCGAGCGATCGCCGCGGACCTGGGGGCGGCCGAATGAGAACCAGCAAGGCGGGGGCGGCCTGGCTTTCGGTCGTCTCCAACTGCGTCCTGATCCTGCTCAAGGTCGTCGCCGGGGTGCTGACCGGCTCGATCGCGATCCTGACCGAGGCGATCCACTCGGCGATCGACCTCGTCGCGTCGCTGATCGCGCTCTTCTCGGTCAAGAAGGCGGACGAGCCGGCCGACGAGGATCACCCCTACGGCCACGAGAAGGCGGAGAACGTGGCCGCGGGCGCCGAGGCCATGCTCATTCTGGTCGGCGCGGCGATCATCGTCTTCGAGGCGGTCCGCCGTCTCATCAACGGCTCCGAGGTCTCCGACGTCGGGATCGGCATCGCCATCATCGGCCTCTCGATCGTCGCCAACCTGCTCGTCTCCGGATACCTGTACCGGCGGGCCCGCGCGCTCGAGTCCCCGGCCCTCGAGGGTGATGCCGCCCATCTTCGCGCCGACGCCGTGACTTCGATCGCGGTGCTCGTGGGGCTCGTCCTCGTCCAGGTCACGGGAAATGCCGCATTCGATGCGATCGCCGCGCTGATCGTCGCCGGGGCGATCGTCGCGACGGGGGTGCGGCTGGCGCGGAAGTCGGGCCGGGTGCTGATGGACGAGGCCCTGCCCGACGGAGAGCTCGATCGGATCGAGCGGGTGATCGCGGTCTCACGCACGCCGGAGATGGCGGGGTACCACAAGCTCCGCGGCCGCAGCGCCGGGTCGCGGCGCCACGTCGACCTGCACGTCCAGTATCGGGCCGGGACCAGCCTCGAGGAAGCTCACCGGCAGGCCCACGAGCTGCGGGATGCGATCGAGGCGGAGTTCACGAACGCCGACGTACTGATCCACGTCGAACCCGAACAGTCCTATCGCTGCGGGCGCCCCCGGCGGCCCATTCCGGCAGGGCTGACCCGCGACTGCCCTAGGTCAGGTTCACGGCGCCGGCGAGCCCGACCGCGACGACGGTGATCGCGTATCCGGTGTATCCATCGATCGCGAGCAGCACCGCGGCGATCAGGCAGACGGCGACGAGGGTGATCCACGAGGTTCTGGCGAGGTCCACGCCGCTATTTTCCACGAGATGACGAACGTTCGCCGCGCAACCGCCCGATGAGCACGGAAACCTCCGCAGCCGAGCGCGTGGACGCCGCGACCGCGGTTGCGCGGCTGATGGACGAGAGCTCGGGAATTCGCGCCTGCGCGATCCTCGGCGCCGGCGGCGCGGTTCTCGCGGAGAGCTCCGAGAACGACTGGGCGGCTGCGGTCGCCGATCTCTGGTCCGCCGCCGCGGAGGGCGGCCCGGCGCCGACCCAGATTCACGTCGCCACCGAGGAGGGGGAGGTCTATGCGGCCCGGAGCGGCGAAGCGGCGGCCGTGGCCATCACGGATCGCTTCACGCTCGGCTCTCTGATGTTCTGCGACCTGCGCTCGGCCCTCCGCAACCTGCCGACGGCGTCCCGATGATCGAAAAGCCACACCGCTTCCTGCTCGATCGCGTCAGCTCCTACGGCGAGGAGGGCAAGGCCTACCTGCGCCGCCGCAAGATGCGCAGCCGGCCGTTTGCCCGCGTCTGGTTCGATGGCGGACGGGAGGTCGCGCTGGAATCCGAGCCGGCCGGGGTCCGTCTGACCGAGGCGGCGAGCAGGCTGATCGAGGTCGAGCGAAGGGCCGGCGCCACCGACTGATTTCCCTCGAGGGGGGCACCGGGCGGGCACCCGGGGTTGATCGGGGGAATGGCGATCGTCGACGACTCAGGCCTGCCGAGGGCCGAGCGGGATGCGGCCCGGATGGCACTCCGCCGCGACCCTGCGCTCGAGCGCGAGCTCGAGATGATCCTCCCGGCGCTACGCCCGGATTCGCGGGCCGTGTTCTGGAAGGCCTTCGTCCGGATGACCCCGGACCGCCGGCCGCGCTGCAGCCGTTCTCGAGGCGCTCGCCGAGGTGGTCCTCCGGGCCGGGGCCTGAGCACCGCGGCGCCAGTGGGGGCGCGGCCGGCGGATCCGGGCTTGTCGGGTCGAGATGTCCCGCCGGGACCCCAGCCAGATCCGAGGTGACCGATGACGAAGCCCGAGCCCTCCCGCCGTATCGGTGGCGCCCGCATGTGCGCCGCGATCGCTCGCGACCGCGATCCTCGCGGCGGCCTTCTCCTGCCCGACGATGCGCTCGCCGGTCGCTACGAGGTCGTCCAGTGCGACCGCTCGAACCGGGAGTTCGCCGACGCGGACTTCGATCGGGTCAACGGCGGTGACTACGGGTTCCTCTACCGCTGCGAGGAGGACGAGGACCAGAATTCGCTCCAGATCCGGTCCATAACCGGGGCCCCGCAGGGTCGCCGCGGGCGGATCTCCTGGGCCGCTCCGGCCGAGACGAAGATCGTCGGAGTCGAGCTCGAGGCGAGGATGCGAAGCGATTCCGGGCATCAGGCGCGCCTCGCCTTCCTCGGCGGTGATGGCGAGGAGGCAGGGCGGATCGCCACCGCCGGCGATGCCCCGGGAGGCTTCGAGCGCTTCTCCCGGCGCCTCGGGGACGGCGGCAGGCAGGGGTTCGCCGCCGAGCTCCGCTGCACCGATCGCGACGGCTGCCGGGCGAGCGATCAGGCACGGAACTGGATCCGCTCGATCGAGCTGACGCTCGAGGACAGAAAGCCCCCGACGGTGGTCGCCGGCGGCTCGCTCGTCGGGGACGGATGGATGCGGGGCCAGGGAACGCTCGGCGCGGTCGGCTCCGATCTGGGTTCCGGGCTGCGCAGCTTCGACGTCAGGGTCAACGGCACGGTCGTCGCGCCCTCGAGAACGCTCAGCTGCTCGCTGATCGCCGGCAGCCCGCGCGCCGCGAGACTGCGGCCCTGCCCGGCGGTCTCCGCGGTGCAGTCGGCCGCCGATACGACGAAGGCGCCCTTCACCGACGGGGCCAACTCCGTGCGGATCTGCGCCTCCGACTACGGCAGCGGTGCCGTTCCGGGATGCCTGCAACGAACGGTGCTGGTCGACAATGCGCCGCCCGAGGTCGCGTTCGTGAGCCGCGACCCAGACGATCCGGAGCTGATCAAGGCTGCCGCGGTCGACCGCCATTCCGGCCTGGCGGGCGGCTCGATCGCCTACCGACCCGTCGACGGAGGAGCCTGGCGCGAGCTGCCCACATCGCTCGCGTCGGGTGAGCTGTCGGCTCGCGTCGACTCGCTGTCGGAGCCGAAGGGCCGCTATGGGTTCCGGGTCGTGGCCGCCGACCGTGCCGGCAACGTCGCGTTCGGGACGACGCGCCGGGACGGCTCCGAGATGGTCCTCGACTTCCCGCTCCGGTCGTCGAGCCGGCTCAGCGCGTCGATCGCGGGCGCCCGCCGGGCCGAGGTCGCCTACGGGGCCCGGCCCCGGCTCGAGGCCGTCCTGCGCGGCGCCGACGGTCCGCTCGGCGGCCGCGAGCTCGACGTCGTCGAGCGGTTCGCGCCGGGCTCGTCCCTGGACCCCGTCAGCAGATCGGTGCGGACGGATTCGCGGGGCAGGGTCCGGATTCGCCTCGCGCGCGGGCCATCGCGAACGGTTCACGTCGGCTATTCCGGCTCGCGGCTCCACCGTCCGGCCGATCCGCGCCGGCTCGTCGTCCGCGTCCGCGGTTCGGCCTCGCTGCGGGGCTTCGACCGGAAGGTCGGGGCCGGGCGCCGGGTCGCGTTCCGCGGTTCGATCGGTGCCTACGGCGCTTCGATCCCGCAGGGAAAGCTCGTCGAGCTGCAGGTCAGAGGGGGCGGGGTGGAGCGCTTCCGGACCGTGGGTCACGCCTTCCGGACCGATTCGCGCGGCGCCTGGCGGTTCCGCTACCGGTTCGACCGCTTCTACGAGCGCCCGACCCGCTATCGCTTCCGGCTCAAGGTCTCGCGCGAGCGCAGCTTCCCCTATCGAACGCCCGCATTCTCGAAGTCCCGCCGTTTGACCGTGCGCCCGCGGCGCTGAGGGGTGGCTCAGCCGTAGAGGTCGAGGTCCTTCTGGAGGCGGTCGTCGTCGGCTCGGGGCAGGGCTGCCGGCGGAGCATCGTCGTCGTCGCGCCGGCTCCGCCGCCAGCGGAGCGCGGCCGCCGCGACGATCGCAGCGCCGGCCAGCACACCGACCGCGGGCAGGATCCAGCCGCCGACGAGATCGAATCCGCTGTCGCTCGGCACCGCGAGCACCTCCGATCCGTACTCGTCGACGAGCGCGGCCTTGATCTCGTCCTTCGTCTTGCCCTTGGCGATCAGCTCGTTGATGAAGGCTCGCTCACGCTCGGCCTGCGGGGAGCTCGAGAGCTGCAGGGTCGTGCCGCAGATCGTGCACATGACCTCGTCCTCGATGTCGGGCAGCGAGGCGCTCTGCGCGAAGGCGCTCCCGGTCGGCCCGACCGCGACGACCAGCGCCATCGCGAGCAGTGTGGCCGCAGCCCGTCTCATCCGCCGCTCACCCCGGCGTCGATCAGCGGCTTGACCCGATCGTTCAGGAACTGCTCGTCGACCGGGCCGCGCTGGATCAGCGCGAGCTTGCCGTTCGGGTCGATCAGGAACGTCTCGGGCAGCGCGAAGATCCCGTAGGCGTCCTTGCGCGAGCCGTCGCCGTCGTGGAGCATCTCGTAGGTCAGGTCGAACTCCCGCACGAACGCCTTGGCATCGCCGCTCAGATCCTCGGTGTCCATCCCGATCACGACGACGTCGGGGTTCTGGTTTGCGAACTTCTCGATCGCGGGTGCCTCGGTCCGGCAGGGTTCGCACCACGAGGCCCAGAAGTTGAGGAGGATCCACTTGCCCTCGTGATCGGCGAGGCTCGCCTCGCCCGATCCGTCGAGCCGCTCGACCGTGCCGTCCGGCGCCGGCTCGCCGACGGCGATCTGGGCGCCGTTCTTGGCGACGAGGCCGAAGGCGAGCAGCGCGATGAATGCGATCGCCGCGACGACGGCGAGAATTCCTCGGTTGCTCATCGGCGGAGAGGTTAAGGACTCGGCGTCCTCGCCCACCCGGGGGGTCGGTGCCGCTCGCTAGGCTGACGGCCTGCGATGGGAGGCGATTCACCGATAGAGGGGGAGGCGGGCGAGCGGGCGGGCGCCGAGCTCCAGCCGCCCGTCGAGCCCGCACAGTCGGCGGCGCCCGGCTTCTATCCCGATCCCCGCAACCCCGGCGGCCGAGCTCTACTGGGACGGGGACAAATGGACGAACGAAAGCTCCGCGTCGGCGCCCGACCCCGGCTTCTACCCCGACCCCAACGACCCCAAGGTCGAGCGCTACTGGGACGGCCGCAAGTGGACCGAGAGCCGCCAGCCGATCGGGCTCGGACGGACGGTGGTCACGCCGGCCAAGGAGCAGGATGCGAGCGGGATCATCGTCGCCGGCTACATCTTCGCCGTGCTGATGCCGCTCGTCGGCTTCATCATCGGCCTGACCCAGATCAACAAGAACCGCCACGGCATCTGGGTGGTGGTCGTCGCCGCCGTCGCCTTCGTGATCTGGCTGGCGATCTTCAGCGGCGGGCAGAAACAACTAGCCACCCATCGGCGATTTCTGGCGAGGCTGCGAGCCCGCGGATCAAGGAAGAGCCCGGCGACGCGGCCTTTCCCTGGCCGCGAGCCGGGCGATGACGCCGAGCCGCGGCCTCGCAGACCGCCAGAGCGGGTGAGGGGAATCGAACCCCCGTCACCAGCTTGGGAAGCTGGTGCTCTGCCATTGAGCTACACCCGCGGGGACGGGGCAAAGATAGCTAGGTGGGCTGGGAGGAGGGGCGGATCAGGATCTCGTTGACGTCGACCCTGTCGGGCTGGGAGACGGCGTAGTGGACGGCCTCGGCGATGTCGACCGCTTCGAGCGCGCCGGTCGGCCGGTTGTCGAAGAAGGGGGTGTCGACCATCCCCGGCTCGATCAGCGTCACCTTGATCCGCTCGTTCTCGTGCATCTGGCGGAGCTCCTGGCGGAGCGATTCGCCGATCGCGGTCGCGGCCCACTTGGTCGCCGAGTAGAGGGAACCCGGCAGTGCGCGACGGCCGGCGACCGAGCTCGTGATCAGGTAGTGGCCGTGCCCGCGCTCGAGCATGTGGGGGAGGGTGGCGCGGATCGTCAACGCGGGACCGAGCACGTTGGTCAGGACCATCGCGTGCCAGTGTTCCGGCGATTCCTCGAGGAAGCCGCGGGAGGCGCCGAAGCCGGCGTTGGCGAAGACGACGTCGATGCTTCCGAAGCGCTCGATCGCCGCCGCGGCGAGCGCCTCGTTCTGCTCCCACTCGGTCACGTCGCAGGTCTTCACCAAGATGTCGTCGCCGCCGCCGAGGTCGGCGGCGAGCTGGTCGAGCGGCTCCCGGCGGCGGGCCGAGAGGACGAGCCGATTGCCGTCGGCGAGCAGCCTTTCGGCGGTGGCGGCGCCGATGCCGGTGCTGGCGCCCGTGATGAGGATCGTTCTGGGGTCGGTCATGGCCGACATTGATAGCAACGTGAGCTGCTCGGCTCGTGCGGCCGCCGGCATGGCCCCGCATTCGGCCGGAGCCTCCACCCTGCGATAATCCGCGGCCCGATGGATCACGACCGCAAGCGACAGATCCGTCTCGTCATCGCGCTCACGGTGGCGGTGTTGTTGGCCGTTGCGCTGATCTACACCTCATTCAGCGCCGGGACAGAGGCGCGTGAGCCCTCCGACGTCCTCGCTCAGGGGCCGAGCAGCAAGACCTACCAGCTGACCGGCGAGGTCACCGACTACAAGCGCAAGGGCTCCGACCTCGAGTTCGACATCACCGATCGCGACGGAGGGCCCGCCGAGCTGCCCGTCTCCTACAGCGGCGTGGTGCCCGACCCGTTCCGGGAGGGCCGTGAGGTGATCGTGACCGGGCGGCTCGACTCCGACGGGGTCTTCCACGCCGAGAAGGACAGCCTCATCACCAAGTGCCCGTCCAAGTTCTCGGATGAGGCGGCTGCCGATCCCGAGCACGTCGTGATCGACCAGTGAGCGTCGCCCCCGCCGGCACAGCCCGCACCGACGGAGCCGGATCTTGAGCGCACTCGGCTCCGCCGCCCTGATCGCGGCGCTTCTGGTCGCGATCTACGCCTGCGTCGCCGCCCTGATCGGGACTCGCGGGGACCGTCGTTGGGTGATCTCAGCCCGCCGCGCGATCTACGCGATGTTCGGCCTGCTGCTGATCACGGCGATCTCGATCGAGGTCCTCTTCGTCCGCACCGACCTGACCGTCGCCCTCGTCGCCGACCACTCCTCGACGACGACGCCGCTGCTCTACAAGCTGACCGCGCTCTGGGGGAGCCAGGCGGGCTCGCTGCTGCTCTGGGCGTTCGTGCTCTCGATCGCCTCGGCGTCGGTCCTCTACATCACCCGCAACCGCCATCGTGAGGTGGTCCCCTGGGCGACCGCGATCCTCGCCGGCGTCGCCATCTTCTTCATCGGGCTGATGGTCGCCGGGATCTTCTTCCCCAGCGCCGAGAGCTGGCCCTTCGCCGCCTCCAATCCGGTGCCCGCCGAGGGCGCCGGGCTGACGCCGCTGCTTCGCCATCCGGCGATGGCCATGCATCCGCCGTCGCTCTATTCCGGCTACGTCTTCTTCACGATCCCCTTCGCCTTCGCGATCGGCGCCCTGATCACCCGGCGGCTCGACGCCAGTTGGATCCGCTCGACCCGCCGGTTCGCGCTGATCGCCTGGATCTTCCTGACGCTCGGCCTCGCGCTCGGCTCACGCTGGTCCTACAGCGAGCTCGGCTGGGGCGGCTACTGGGCCTGGGACCCGGTCGAGAACGCCGCCCTGATCCCCTGGCTGACGGGCACGGCCTTCCTGCACTCGATCATGGTCCAGGAGCGCCGCGGCATGCTCCGGGTCTGGAACGTCTCGCTCATCTGCGCGACGTTCGCGCTGTCGCTGCTGGGCACGTTCCTCGTCCGCTCCGGCGTCCTGCAGTCGATCCACGCCTTCGGTGAATCCAAGGTCGGGCCGCCCCTGCTCGTCCTGATCGGGATCGTCGTGATCGGCTCGACGATCCTGATCGTCTCCAGGCTCGACTCGCTGAAGTCGGAGCGCAAGCTCGACTCGCTGTTCAGCCGTGAATCGATCTTCCTGCTCAACAACGTCCTGCTCGTCGGCCTCGCCGCGGTGGTCGCCTGGGGCACGTTCTTCCCGCTGATCTCGGAGGCGTTCACGGGGGAGACGTCCTCGCTCGCCGCCCCCTGGTTCGATCGCTACGCGACGCCCCTGGCGATCGTCCTCGTCCTCTTCATGGGGATCGGCCCGCTCGTCGCCTGGCGTCGCGTCACCCTCGCCGGGATGCGCAGGGCGATCGGGATCCCGCTGGCCGCCACCCTCGCCATGGCCGTGGTCCTGGCCCTGACGATCGGGATCTCCGAGAGCCCGACCGCCTACGCGCTGTTCCTCGTCGCCACGTTCACGATCGTCGCCGTCACCCAGGAGTTCTGGCGCGGCACGATCGCCCGGCGCAGCCTCGTCGGCGGCAGCATCCCGGCCGCCTTCGGCTCGCTGATGACCCGGAACCGGCGCCGCTACGGCGGCTACGTCGTGCACGTCGGCCTCGTGCTCGCCCTGTTCGGCGTCGCCGCCTCGTCGAGTTTCCAGACGAGCCGGGACGTTCGTCTCAGCCCCGGCGAATCGGCCAAGGTCGGCGACTACACCGTCACCTACAAGCGGCCGACCAGCGTCATCGACACCTCCGAGCAGAAGCTCTCGTTCGGGGCAGTGCTCGACGTCGCCAAGAACGGACAGCACGTCACGACCCTGAACCCCTCGCGCAACTACTACTCCGGCGCACTCGCCGACCCGAATGCGCCGCTGCAGAGCTTCTTCGCGGGGGAGACGACCAGCGAGGTCGGGCGCCAGGAGGGTTTCTCCAAGGATCTCTGGAGCGCGATGCAACCCGATCTGACCACCTACGACCCGATCATCGCCGAGGGCGACAAGCGCTACGCCAAGCTCGCGGCGGCCACTCCCGACACGGCCCAGGGTGCCGCGGAGCTGGGGCAGGTCCAGGGCGCCCTGATCGGCGCCCTCTCGCAGCGCTACCTCGCCGACGCGCCCCCGGCGGAGATCCGCTTCAACGTCAACCCGTTCGTGATCTGGTTCTGGCTCGGTGCGATCGTCGCGATCGGCGGCGCGCTGTTCGCGATCTGGCCCGCCCCCGAGGGCAAGCGGCGTCGCGTCACCGATGTCTACGGGGCCCGCCTCGCACGCGAGCTCGACAACGCGCCGAGCGCCGGCTGAGCGCCGGCACCCGGAATGGAAGTCGTGATCGTGATCGTGCTCCTCCTGCTCGCGGCAGCGTGGATCACCGTGCCGTTGCGGCGCCCACCCAACGAGGAGGAGCCGGCGCTCGAGGACCCGCGGATGGCGGACCTCGAGGCCCGCAAGCAGGCGAAGTACCGGGAGATCCGCGACACCGAGCTCGACCACGCCCAGAACAAGCTCTCCGACGAGGAGTTCGCGCGCCAGGACGCCGAGCTCCGGCGCGATGCGATCGGGATTCTCCGGGAGATCGACGACGCGCGGTCCGACCTGGACGCCGAGAGCGCCGCAAAGGCCCGGCGCGGAACCGGGGAATCCGGCTAAACTCCCGGCCTCGATGGCAACTGTTCTCGGAGTAATTCAGGTACTGATCGCGATCATCGTGATCTTCCTGGTGCTGCTGCACTCAGGCAAGGACGCCGGCCTCTCGGGCGCGTTCGGGATCGGTGGCGGCGGCAGCTCGTTCGGCGGCGGCTCCCTGGTCGAGCGCAACCTCGACCGCTGGACGATCTTCTTTGCCGTGCTCTTCGTCGTCAACACGATCGTCCTGCTCAAGATCTGAGCGACCGCGGACGGTGGCGCGCGACACCGTCGCCGCGCTCGTCTGCGTCGTCGCGGCGATCTCCGGCTGCGGGGGCGGGGAGGTGGACGTCCCCAAGAACGCCCGCAGCGCCGCGCTCGAGCCGGGTGGGACGCTCACCGTCGTCATGGCCGATCCGATCGCGACGCTCGATCCGCTCCACGTGGCGACCCGCTCGGAACGACTCGCATCGCGGCAGATCTACGAGCCGCTGCGCTCGATCCAGCGGGGCCCGTTCGGCGCCTCCCGCCGGCGCCCCGGGATCGCCGCCTCGTTCCGGCCGAACGCGAACGCGACGATCTGGACCGCGCGCCTGCGCCACGGCGTCAGCTTCTCCAACGGCGAGCCCCTCGACGCGGACGCGGTGATCGTCAATGCCGATCGCTGGATCGGCTCCGCCGTCGGGTCGCGTCGCCTCCCCGATCTCTCCGCGGCCGACTCACCCCGGCCCGGACGGGTCCGATTTCTCCTCCGGCGCCCCTCGGAGAACTTCCCGCGGGCGATCTCCGACCCGCGTCTCGGCCTCGTGGCCCCGGCCCCGCTGCTCGGCGCCGGCCCGAGACCGATCCGTCTCGACGCCGCCGGCACGGGACCCTTCGAGTACCGCGAGCACGACGCCCGCAGCATGCTCCTCGCCCGCAACGCGAACTGGTGGGGTACGAAGTTGGGCCTCGGCCCCGGCGTCGACCAGATCGAGCTGACCGCAATCGCCGGCGCCGCCCATCGGGTCGACGCCCTTGCCGGCGAGGATGCCGAGGTCGCCGACGAGCTGGGCCGGGCGGCGGTCCGGCGCCTCGACGACGACCCGCTTCTGACCGCCGTGAGCAGCGGCGGGGTGACGATCGGCATCGAGCGGTCGGTGCGCGGTTTCGATTCCGCCACGGCCGGGCAGTCGCTGGCGGACGTCTGGCTGACCGACCTGCGCTGACGCGGGCCGAGCCTGATCGGTCGGGAAACTGCCCTAGGGGCGCCTGATTCGGATGCTCCAACTCGGCTTCGCCGCCGTTGCCGAGATCATCCAGCCGCCGGGCCGGTGCTGGTAACGCACGTCCCGCAGCCCCCGGCCGTTGACGGTTGCCTGCTTGCCGGGGTAGAAGGCCTCGAGGCGCCCGTCAGCTGGGCGGGCGCCGGTTCCCGTCGCGGCGAGTTCACCGGTTGCGGGTCGAAAGCGCATCCGGTCGAGTTCGCCCGGTGCCCGCCGGAGGTAGCCCCGCCTGAGCTCGCGGACGAGCGCCTGGTTCATTCCGACGATCTCATTGCCACCGCCGGAGCAGTCCATCTCGAACACGTTCCAGGGCGGCAGCGGCGGCGCGCCTCCGTGGGTCGCGGCGTGCGGGTCGCCGCAGGACTGCTTCCAGGTCCACAGCGTCGCGCCGAGCTCGTATTCGTCCTGGAGCTTCTGGTGGGCGTTGAAGTAGTCGCCGGGCCGGCCGGTCGCCCGCGCGGGATCGCCGCCCCATTCGCCGGTGAGGACGGGCGCGCCGCCGAACTCGGCCGCGGCCTCGGCGAGCGCAGTCTGGAAGGACGCCTCGCTCGGCGGGCCCTCGCCGCCGATGCTGCCGCCGTAGAGATGCGGCGAGTAGACGACGTTGCGGTCGTGGTCGAAGGGGGAGGAGGTCCCTGGCCGATCAGCGACCAGAGGACGCTCGGTTCGAACAGGACGAGGTGACTGAACCCGTCGCCGCGATGCTCGCCGCGCCTGATCGCCGCCAGGGACCGCTCGTAGAACGTCCCGAGCTGCGCGGTTTCGTCGGGCCCGAACGCGTTCGGCTCGTTCATCACGTCGATCCCGGCCACGGCGCGGTCGGCGGCGAACCGCTCGGCGACGTGGGCGAGCATCCGCGTGTAGCGGGTCTGGACGCCGACACCCCCCGGGCCGGCGGCGTCGGCGAAGAAGTTCCGCCAGGCGGTGCTGACCGCCGGGTTGATCTCCCGCGAGTTCAAGAAGCAGCGCGGCTGGCCCTCGTCGAGCGTCGCCCAGCCGGGCGCGCCGTCCCAGCCGAAGGCGGGCTCGTAGCCGGCCGGGCAGCTCTCGCCGGGCCGGGCGGCGAGCGTCGCGCCCCAGGCGTCCTGGTGGAAGTCGACGATCGTGTAGACGCCCTCGGCCCGGAAGCGCCGGATCCACTTCGCGACCCGGTCCAGGTAGCGCTCGTTGTATCGGCCCGGCTTCGGCTCGACCCGCGACCAGGAGACGATCAGCCGGACGACGTTCCAGCCGATTCGCGAGATCCGGGCCGGGTCGCGCCGCTCGAGCGGCAGCGTCGGCTTGATGTTCGTGCCCTGCCAGTACTCGCCGAGCGAGTTGACGTTGACGCCCCGCAGGATCACCTGGCGTCCCCGCGAGTCGACGATCCGCCCGCCATGGAGCGGATCCGGCTCGGCGCTGAGCCGCGGCAGGGCGCTCGCCGCGGCGGGTCCGGCGAGCATCGCGGCCGCCGCGAGCATGCTCGCGGCAAGGCAACCGTTGATTCCCCTCCGCATGGCCGGAGGGTAACGGCGCGCCCTCGGGACGGCGCCGGTCCCCCGAACGACCACGACCCGCCGGGGCGGGTCGCGTGTCCTGCTTCCGATGCGGCTGAGAAGAGTCGAACTTCCACGGGCTTATACAGCCCACAAGGCCCTCAACCTTGCGCGTCTACCAGTTCCGCCACAGCCGCAGGCGGCGGCAATTGTACGGGGACGGAACTTCCGGCGGCGTCACGTTGATTCCATCCGCCGACCCGGCTACTCTACGAACATGTGTTCCCTGGTGCGAGAGCGCCGGCGGGCGCTGACAACGACAAACAATCGAAGTCACCCCAGGAGGGCGAGTCCGGACATGGATCTGAACCTGACCAAGCGCCAGAGCGAGATCTTCGAGTACATCAAGGGTCATCTCGACAAGACCGGCTACCCGCCCACGGTCCGCGAGATCGGCAGCGCCCTCGGCCTCCATTCGCCTTCGACCGTTCACGCCCACCTCGCCAAGCTCGAGAGCTCCGGCGTGCTGCGTCGCGATCCGTCCAAGCCGCGGGCGATCGAGATCCTCGTCGAGCGGACGAAGCGCGTGATGCGACCTTCGATCCCGCTCGTCGGCGAGGTCGCCGCCGGCGCCCCGATCCTCGCCGAGGAGAACATCGAGGACCAGCTCGAGATTCCGGCGGTGATCGGCGCCGACGACGGCGACTTCGCGCTCAAGGTGCGCGGCGACTCGATGCAGGACGCCGGCATCCTCGGCGGCGACTACGTCGTCGTCCACCCGGCCGACGACGCCGACAACGGCGAGATCGTCGTCGCCATGATCGAGGACGAGGCAACCGTCAAGCGCTTCTTCCGCGAGGGCGAGGCGGTCCGCCTGCAGCCGGAGAACTCCGCCTACGAGCCGATCATCACCACCGAGGCCCAGGTGCTCGGCAAGGTGATCGGCGTCTTCAGGAGGGTCTGAGATGGCGGCCGGCGCGCATCAGCAGGCACGCCGGCGCACTCCGCGCCGCCAGCGTCGCGGCGGCCGCGGCACCGGCGTCCGGCTCCGCCCGCTCGCTCGAGGACGTGGTCGTCGGCGCGCTCGGCGACCTCCGGGTCGGCGGGCGTGGCCGGTTGCCCGGTCTGCGGCGAGCGTTCGCTGCAGGCCGACGGCTGCGTGGCCTGCGGCTCCGAGCTCACCTGAGCGGAGCCGCCTCCGACACCCGGCAACCATCCCGCCGTGGAACGTTTCCGCCGCGCTGGTGCGGATTGATCCAGCATGTCGGAGCAGACCGGGTCCGGCGTTCGCCACCGTGTCCGGTGTGCCGCGAAGCGTCTCCCGGAGTGATCTATCCTTGCGCTGCGGGTCAACGCGATCGCGGGGGAGGTATCCCTCGAGGAAAGTCCGGACACCGAAGGGCAAGGCGGTGGGTAACTCCCACCCGGGGAAACCCGCGGGAAAGTGCCACAGAAACAAACAGCCGATGGCGCCGCCTCGTGTGGCGCACAGGCAATGGTGAAATGGTGCGGTAAGAGCGCACCGGCGTCGCGGCGACGCGGCGGCCGGGTAAACCCCGCCCGGTGCAAGGCCAAGTAGGACCGACGACCCGGCCCGGCGAGGTCCAGGTAGGCCGCAGGATCACGGAGAACGTGGTCCCTCGGAGCCTCAGGGCTCCGTGAGATGGATGGTCGCGCTAGACAGGATCCGGCTTAGAGATCCGCTGTCGAGGGGCTCCGGTCTTACGGACCGGGGCCCCTCTATTTTCGCCTCGTCCCGGTGGATCCCTTTGCTAGATTGCCGCCACCGCTGAATCCCCGCCTCATACCGCGGGGAATGGGGGAACCAACGAGTTCCTATCAGGGGCGAATCGCACCCACCTGGTTGCGTAGCGCAAGACCTTTCCGCGCGAGCCCGACAGCTAACCCCGTAAGCGTCGAAAGAGCCGATGAACGACCCGACCCCGCGCCGTCAGGCCGGTTTCAACTCGAGAAGCTTCCGCGAGACCGACCGATTCGGCTCGCGACCCGACCGGATCGCCTTCTGGGCCGTGGTCCTCGCCGTCGTCGTGCTCGTCGCGGCGGCCGCCAGCGCCCACGCTTCCGGCGGCATCGGCGGCTCGAGATGCTCCGACACCAACTTCGGCGCGCGGACCCTGAGCCGCGGCGATTGCGGCGCCGATGTCCAGACCCTCAACTGGATTCTCCGCTCGCGCGAGCTCGGCGCCAGGAACGGGCTCGGCGACGAGTTCAACGGGCGCACCGAGGGCGCCGTCTCGAGCCTCCAGGGGGCCGCCGGCCTGCGGCGGACCGGCGTCGTCGACGAGGGCACCGGCGATGCCGTGGTCGAGCACGATGCGCAGGGACGGCGCCACCTGGTACGGACCCGGCTTCTGGGGCACCGAGACCGCCTGCGGGCAGACGCTGAAGCGGCAGACCGTCGGCGTCGCCCACAAGTCGCTGCCGTGCGGCGCGAGGGTGACGATCGAGTACAGGGGCCGGTTCCTGCGCACCCGGGTGATCGACCGCGGGCCCTACGTCAAGGGCGTCAAGTGGGACCTGACCGGCAGCCGCCGCCAAGCAGCTCCACTTCACGGGCAGCGGCAACGTTCGCTCGGCGATCGTCCGCTAGCGATCGTCCAGCCCGCTGGACTCAACCGCCCGCTCGGCCGCGCGCCGCGAGTGGCGCCGCGACAGCCGAGCGGGGGCCGAAGAACGTCGCTCAGGCGGAGTTCGGCAGGACCGAAGCGTCGATCTGGTCCTGGGGGAGTCCGGCGGCGTTGGCGACGAGGCTCTGGAACTCGTTGAGGGCGACCTCGCCGAGGGCCTCGAGCAGCTGCTCGTCGGTCCAGTCGGTCTCACGGGCCTCCTCGAGCAGGAACGCCGGCGGGTGGCCGTCGGAATCCATCGTTCCCTTGACGAAGGCGAGCAGCGCCGCCTCCTTGGGATCGTTGGAGGAGAAGCCGCGGGCCAGCGAGATCTCGTCGAGCCCGATGCCGCTCAGCCGTGCGGATCGGGCGTGCTGGGCGACGCTGTAGCCGTCGCCTCTTCGCTCGGAGACGGCGAGGCCGATCCTGATCGCCGTCACGTTCGGCAGCGAGCCGCCGTGCAGCTCGGAGCGCATCCGGGCGAAGGCGCGCAGCGTGGCGGGGGAGCCCGCGAGCACGCCGACCAGCTTCGAGACCGATCCGCCCGCGGTGGAGATGCTCTTGAGGAGACGTTCGCTGCCGGCGGGAGCGGTCAGCTCGTCGTGAATGTCGAAACGGGCGTAGTCGGTCTTTACGGTCATGGCGTCACTCCAGGTCGTTGGTCGGTCTCGACGCTTATGGGGCGTGTTGATCGAGCCTTTACTTTACTTTTAGCCGGTTACTTACCTTGCGTAAGTTATACCGCTGCCTCCGGCGTCGTGCAAGCTTGCCGTTGCCCTTTTCAACGGTCCTCAACCGCGGCTGGATCAGCGCGCATGCGCTGCTCGCGGCCTGCCCTTGGCGGCGACCCCCGATCATCTAGGGTGCTGCCTTCAGCGACCAAGGAGTTCCCAGCCAGATGAGCGGCGCCGATCCGACCACGACAAGCCCGAAGACCGCCGAGGACGTGATCGCCGAGGTCGCCGAGCGGAACATCCGCTTCATCCGCCTCTGGTTCACGGACGTCCTCGGCCAGCTCAAGAGCTTCTCGATCAACTCGTCCGAGCTCGAGGACGCCTTCGCGGGCGGCAACGGCTTCGACGGCTCGTCGATCACCGGCTTCAACCCGATCGAGGAGTCGGACATGCTCGCCGTGCCCGATCCGACGACGTTCACGACGCTTCCCTGGAGCCCCGACGAGCAGCCGACCGGGCGGATGTTCTGCGACATCAGGGTGCCCGGCGGGGAGGCCTACGAGGGCGATCCGCGGTGGATCCTCCAGCGCGCCATCAAGCGCGCCAACGACATGGGCTTCGACGCCTTCAACGTCGGCCCCGAGCTCGAGTTCTTCTACTTCCGCGACGCCCGCCCCGAGAACGGCATCCCCGAGGTGCTCGACGAGGGCGGTTACTTCGACCTGACGACGCTCGACGCCGGCTCCGGGCGTCCGGCGCGAGACCGTGCTGGCGCTCGAGCAGATGGGCATCCACGTCGAGTACACCCATCACGAGGTCGGCCCGTCCCAGCACGAGGTCGACATGCGCTACAAGGACGCGCTCGCGATGGCCGACGACTGCATGACCTACCGGATGACGGTCAAGGAATACGCGATGAAGAACGGCTGGCACGCGACGTTCATGCCGAAGCCGCTGAACGGCGAGAACGGCAGCGGGATGCACGTCCATCAGTCGCTGAGCCGCGACGGCGCCAACGCCTTCTACGACCCCGACGACCAGTACTTCCTCTCGCCAGACCGCGAAGCAGTTCATCGCCGGGCAGCTCAAGCACGCCCGCGAGATCTCGTGCCTGTTCGCGCAGTGGGTCAACTCCTACAAGCGCCTCGTCCCGGGCTACGAGGCGCCCGTCTACCTGGCCTGGTCGCGGCGCAACCGCTCGGCGCTGATCCGGGTGCCGCTCTACCACCCCGGGCAGGAGGCGGCGACGCGGGCGGAGCTGCGTTGCCCCGATCCGGCCTGCAACCCCTACCTGTGCTTCGCGGCGATGCTGCAGGCCGGTCTGGAGGGGATCGAGAAGGGCTACGAGCTGCCGGAGCCGATGGAGCAGAACCTCTACCACCTGTCCCCGGAGGACCGGCACCGGCGCGGGATCGAGCAGCTGCCCGAGAACCTCGGCGAGGCGATCGAGCTCGCGGCCGAGTCCGAGCTCGTGCTGCGGACGCTCGGCGAGCACACCTTCAACCGCTTCATCGAGATCAAGCGGGCCGAGTGGGACGACTACCGGGTGCGCGTCACGCCTTGGGAGATCGGGCAGTTCCTGCCCGTTCTCTGAGCGAGCCGAGGAGCTCGCCGGCGGCGACCTTCGCGTTGAGCGCCGCGGTCATGCCGCGCTCGGCGACCGAGCCCTGGGGCGGGAGGGCGCCGAGCTGGCGGGCCATGTCGGCGGCGTTCAGGTAGCCGTGGTTCTCGACGATCAGCCCGTCGCGGACCGTGAACAGGTCGAAGCCCTCGACCTCGACCCGTGGCGCCGTTCGGCGTCAGGCCCTCGAACTTCCCGGTCCCGTCGAAGGTGCCCGTCACGCGGTAGCGGACCGCCGCGTTCTCCTTCTGCGCGGTGATCGAGAGGACCTCGAAGCGGATATCGGGGAAGGCGGCGAGCAGCGCTCCGAACCACTCCATGAACCCCTCCGGCATCCGGAACTCGACCATGCCGACGATCCGGTCGGTGCGGCCGTCCTCCCAGAGCGCCGCCGCCGCGTCGAGGTCGTGCTCGTCGAGCGCCTTGAAGTAGGCCCGCGTGACGGTCGTCGGGCCGCGCCGCGAGCCTTCCCGGCTCGGCTTGCTCGCCGACTTCGCTCATCGGCCTGAGCATAGGCGCGGTGCGCGATTCGTGCGTCCGCGGGGTCGGCAAGATCGTCCAGCGTGACGGCCGATCCGCTCAACCGCGCCCGCCGGGCTGCCGAAGGGATGAGTCGTGTCCGTCCCCGTCCACCGAGGCCGCTTCGGCCCGAAGGAGGCCGAGCGCCTGCTCTGGCGCGCCGGCTTCGGGCCGGCCCCGGGCCAGGCGGAGAAGCTGGCCCGCAAGGGCCTGCGCGGCGCGGTTCATTCGCTGACCCGGCCGCACGGCGCAGGCGCGGCTGAACGGGCCGAAGCCCCACGACGACGACGGCCTGCCGCTGGCGCCCGAGGATGCCTGGGGTCACGACCTCCTCTGGTGGCTCGATCGCATGGTCAGGTCGAACCAGTCGCCGCGTCGAGCGGATGACGCTGGTCTGGCACGACTGGTTCGCCACCGCCGACGTCGGCCAGGTCTCGCTCAACCTCGGCCAGAACCGCATGTTCCGCAAGCGCGCGCTCGGCTCCTTCGACGATCTCCTCCGTCGACGTGACGATCGACCCGGCGATGCTCGTCTGGCTCTCCGGCAACGAGAACGAGAAGGAGGCGCCGAACGAGAACTACGGCCGGGAGATGATGGAGCTCTTCACGCTCGGCGCCTCGAACGGCTACACCGAGGACGACGTCCGCGAGCAGGCTCGGGCACTCACCGGTTGGACCAACGACTGGGACGAGGACCTCGGGATGATCAACTTCCGCTTCGAGAAGGATCGCCACGACAACGGCCGCAAGGTGATCTTCGGCAAGGCCGGCAACTTCGACTGGCGCGACTCCTGCCGGCTCTGCCTCGAGCACCCCGCCCACGCCGGCTACTTCGTCGAGCGGCTCTGGTCCTACTTCGTGCCGACCGAGCCGTCGAAGAAGACCGTCGCCGGGCTCGAAGCAGCGTCTACCGCCGCGGATACGGCATCCGGCCCGTCGTCGAGGCGATCCTCATGCACCCCGAGTTCTACGAGGGGCCGCGGATGGTCAAGCCCCCGATCGTCCTGATCGCCGGGATGCTGCGGGCACGGCGGGCCGGGGTCACCACGGAGGCCTGGACCTGGATCTCCGACGAGGCCGGGCAGCGGCTCTTCGATCCGCCCGAACGTCGCCGGCTGGGACGAGCAGCGCTGGCTCGACACGGCCCGCCTCAGCGGCCGCTGGTCGGCGGCCGCGCAGATCGACCGACGAGTCGCAGGCCGACACCGAGGACTACGACGCCGAGGAGACGGCCAATGCGGCGCGTGTCGCAAGGCGCTCAAGTTCTGGGGCAAGCCGACGCTGAGCCCGAAGACGACCAAGGAGCTGCACAGCTTCGCCGCCCGGGTCGAGGCGGCCGCGACGGCCGACTGGCAGCAGCAGGCCTATCGGGCGCTGCGCCAGAACGCCCTGCGCATGCTGATCGCCGCGAGCCCGGAGTTCCAGACCTCATGAGCACGCGGACCGCGGAAGAGCTGCGGCTGCAACGAGTTCACCCGGGCCGAGCTGGCCCGGCGGACCTTCGCCGAGGCGGGCCGGGGCCTGCCGGCCGATCGAGCGGGGGATGCCCGCCCCCGCCGGCACCGGCCTGTCGCGCCGCTCCTTCCTGCTCCGCACGGGCGGCCTCGCCCTGAGCGTCTACGGGGCGAGCCTGCTGAGCCCGCGCGCGTTCGTCGACGGCATCGCCGAGGCGGCGAGCAGCCAGGGCAAGGTCCTCGTCTCGGTCTTCCTCGAGGGCGGGATCGACGCCCTCTCGGTCCTCTCGCCGGTCAACGACGACACCTACCGGCAGCTTGCGGCCGACCCTGCGCCTCGATCCGGGCGCCGGGCCCGACCTGGACCGAGGACTCGCGGCTGCAGTGGCATCCGTCGGCGCAGCCGCTGCATCAGCTGCACGGCGAGGGCAAGGTGACGGTCTTCCCCGGCATCGGCTACACGAACGCCGACCAGTCCCACTTCACCTCGCGCCACTACTGGGAGGTCGGCGAGCTCAGCGTCCACACGAACACGGGCTGGCTCGGCCGCCTGCTCGACGCGGTCGGCAACGACGACAACCCGCTGCAGGGCCTCTCGCTCGACGGCTCGCTCTCGCCGAGCCTGGCGACCGCGCGCGTCCCGGTCGCCGCCACCTGGGGCGCGCGCTACGACCTCTGGGCTCCCGGCGTCTGGGGCGACGTCGAGGACCTGATGTTCGAGAGCTTCGGCCGCCTCGGCGACACCGCCGAGACGATCGAGCGATCCGCAGCTCCAGGGCGCCGGCCGGGTCGTGCGCCAGGCGAGCACGCTGCGCGGGCAGCTGCGCGAGTTCTCCGACGAGATCGTCAGCCCGGTCCCCTACCCGGACGAGGAGCACTTCTCGCAGAGCCTCGCCGGCCTCGCGGCGATGCTCGACGCCGGCCTGCCGATCACGGTCGCGTCGGTCGGGGCGCCCGGGCAGCTACGACACCCACGACGAGCAGACCGACACCTTCGGCGAGGATCTCGCCGCGCACCTGCGACGGCCTGCTCGCCTTCCAGCGCGACCTCGAGGCGCGCGGGCTCGACGATCGCGTGCTGACGCTGGTCTGGTCGGAGTTCGGTCGCCGCCCGGAGGAGAACGGCGACGGCAGCGCCGCCGGCACCGACCACGGAGCGGGCGGCAACGCGTTCCTGATCGGCACCGCGGCGAAGGGGACGATGGTCGGCGAGTGGCCCGGGCTCGAGCACCCTCGACGAGGACGACAACCTGCGCGCCGACCGCCGACTTCCGCTCCGTCTACTGCTCGCTGCTCGAGCAGTGGTTCGGCGTCGATTCCGCGGCGGTCATCCCGGGCGCGTCGGGCTTCGCCCGCCCGACCCTGATCGGATGAGCCGCCGCGGCTCGCGCTGCGCCTCGCCGGTGCGTCGCTGATCGCCGCGATGGCGCTCGCGCCCGCCGGCGTCTGCGGCGAAGCCGGCCGATCCGCCGCCGTCGCGGCTGCTGGTCACGGCCCGCGAGTTCTCGTTCGCGCTCTCGAAGCCGAAGCTCGACGCCGGCCAGTCGATAATCCAGCTCTACAACTACGGCGAGGATCCCCACGACCTCGAGATCCAGCGGGTCGGCGGCCCGACGGTCAAGGACCTCGGCGAGGTCCTGCCGGGCGAGACCGGACAGCTCGCCACGAAGCTGCGCCGCAAGTCCACCTACACGGCTCTGGTGCTCGATCCCCGGCCACGCCGACCTCGGGATGGTCGCCACGCTGAAGACCACGGCCAAGCGCCCCCCGCGCGTAGCCGCTAGGTAGGCTCGAGCAGGGCCTCGAGCTCGGCGACCGTGGTCACCGGGGCGCGGCAGCTGAAGTGCTCGCAGACGTAGGCGGCGGCCGCGCCGCCGACCGCGGGCCGGTCGGCGAGCAGCGGAGGCTCCGGCGCGCCCTCGACGCCGCCCGCCAGCACGAGCCCGGGCCGGTAGCGGGAGCGCACCGACGGCGGCGAGGTCCGTCGATGTCCGACGGCTCGCCGGCCGGTGCGATCAGCGCGACCTCGCGGCCGGGCGACTGGTACCGGTCGATCGCGGCGAGCAGGTAGGTGAGGCCCTGCGGGTGGCGACCGGCGGGATCGGCGAGCAGGACGAGGACGCGACGCGCCTGCTCCTCGTAGTCGGCCTCGCCGGTCAGGGCGGCCAGCCTGAGCAGCCCGGCGGCCGCCGACGAGTTGCCCGATGGCGCCGGATGGTCGTCGAGGTCCTTGCGGCGGGCGATCAGCTCCTCGTGATCGTCGGAGGTCGTGAAGAAGCCGCCGTTGTCGGCGTCGCCGAAGCGCTCGATCATCGCGTCGGCGATCTCGCGGGCCGCCTCGAACCAGCGCGGCTCGAACGTCGCCTCGTACAGGGTCAGCAGTGCCTCGAGCAGGTAGGCGTGATCCTCGAGGTAGGCGTTGAGGCGGGCCTCGCCGTTGTTGTAGCGTGCGGAGCAGGCGCCCGTCGCTCGTCCCGCATCGTCGTCGAGGATGAACGTCGGCGCATTCGCGGGCCGCGTCGACGTAGCGCGGCTCGCCGAGCGCGGCGCCGATCTCGGCGAGCGAGCCGAGCATGAGGGCGTTCCAGGCGCAGAGCCGCTTGTCGTCGAGACCGGGCCGGACTCGCTCGGCGCGCGCCGCGAGCAGGGCCCGCTTGGCCTCGTCGAAGCCGGCGGGGACGTCGCCCCCGAAGCCGAACGGCAGGTGGAGAACGCTGCGGCCCTCGAGGTGGCCGTGCTCGCCGATCCCCAGGTAGGCGAGCGTCGACGGCTCGGTGTGATCGAGGCCCGGCCCGATCCAGCGCGGCCCTGCGCCTCGGCCGGGGTCCAGGTGTAGAAGAGCCCCTCGACGCCCTCGGAGTCGGCGTCGAGGGCCGAGTAGAAGCCGCCCTCGGGCCCGCGCATCTCCGTCCAGCGCCCACTCGCAGATGCCGATCGGCGACGTCGCGGTAGCCCGTCCGCGCCCGTCTCCAGGATAGGCCCTGCAGGTAGGTGCGGGCGAGCAGGGCGTTGTCGTAGAGCATCTTCTCGAAGTGGGGGACGAGCCAGCCGGCGTCGACCGAGTAGCGGGCGAAGCCGCCGCCGAGCTGGTCGTGGATGCCGCCGGCGGCCATCGAGTCGAGGGTCAGCTCGACGACGTCGTGGTGACCCCGGGCCAGCAGCAGGTCGAGGGCGCCGGCGGGCGGGAACTTCGGCGCGCCGCCGAATCCGCCGTTGATCGGATCGGCCTCCTCGAGCAGGGTGGCGACGGCCTCCTCGACGATCGTCGTCGTCGAGCCCGTCGGCGGCGGCGGGCATCCGTCCGATCGCGCCGAGCTGCTCGCGGGTCCGCTCGGAGGCGGCGTCGATCTCGTCGCGCTGCATCTCCCAGGCGGCGCTGACCGCCTCCATCACCATCAGGAAGCCCGGCATGCCCTGCCGCGGCTCGGGCGGGAAGTAGGTGCCGCAGTGGAACGGGACCCCGCCGGGGTCGCAGAAGGCGGTGAGCGGCCAGCCGCCGCGCCCGGTCATCCCCTGCAGCGCCTCCATGTAGATCGCGTCGACGTCGGGGCGCTCCTCGCGATCGACCTTGATCGGGACGAAGTGCTCGTTCATGTACTCGGCGATCGCGTCGTCGGTGAACGACTCCCGCTCCATCACGTGGCACCAGTGGCAGGACGAGTAGCCGATCGAGATCAGCAGCGGCACGTCCCGCTCGGCGGCCAGCGCCTTCGCCTCGTCGCCCCAGGGGTACCAGTCGACGGGGTTGTCCTTGTGCTGGAGGAGATACGGCGATGTCTCGCCGGCGAGTCGGTTGGCCACCGGCAGCGGAGGCTACCCGCAGGTCGCTTCGTCGTCGGCCGCGGGGCCGTCGCCGTCGTCGAGCCTCTCCCAGACGCGCGCGAGATCCTCGAGGTCGTCGGAGTCGAGGCGGCTGACGAACTGCTCGCGGATGCCGGCGAGGTTCGTCGGCCGGGCCTCGTCGAAGGCCTCGTGGCCGGCCTCGGTGAGGCGGGCGAAGGTGCCGCGGCGATCGCTCGGGCAGGTGTGCCGCTCGACGAGCCCGCGGGCGGCGAGCCGGTCGACGAGCCGCGTCAGCCCGCTGCGGCTGAGCAGGAGCTGGTCGGCGAGGCTGCCCATCCGGATCGAGTTGTCGGGAGCCCGCGAGAGCAGCAGCAGCACCTCGTAGGAGCTGAGGGCGAGACCGTGCTCGCGCTCGAGCCGCTCGTCGATCGCGGCCGTCATGTTCCGGTAGGCGAAGAGCATCCCCCGCCAGGCGGCCAGCTCGAGGTCGTCGAGCTGGCGGGAATCGGGGTCGCTTCGGTCTCTGCCTTCGCTGCCGTCTGGGCCATGCGGCGATCGTATCAGCGGTCGTTGACGATGCAACCATAATGTGAAGTGCATCTGATATCCCTGAAAGGGAGCAACCATGAAGTTCGAAGGCATCCACCACATCACGGCGATCACCTCCGATGCCCAGGACAACATCGACTTCTACGCCGGGGTGCTCGGTCTCCGGCTCGTCAAGAAGACCGTCAACCAGGACGACCCGAGCGTCTACCACCTCTTCTACTCCGACGAGGAGGGCCAGGCCGGCTCCGACATCACGTTCTTCGAGTTCCCCGGCGCACCGCGCGGGCGTGCCGGCGACGGGATGGTCCACACGATCGCCTGGCGGGTCGCGGCGCCCGCCGCCCTCGACTTCTGGGCGCGAGCGCCTCGGCGAGGCCGGCATCGCACGTCGAGCGCGACGGCGACACCCTGCGCTTCGACGATCCCGAGGGCCTGAGCCATCTGCTCGACGGTCAGCACCGTCGGCCGACGAGCCGCTGATCGCCGACCATCCCGAGGTTCCCGCCGAGCACGCGCTGCGCGGGTTCGACGCGGTCCACGCCTACTCGTCGGCTCCCGGAGGCCAGCGAGCCGCTGCTGCGGAGGCTCGGCTTCGAGGGCGGCGACGGCGAGTGGGAGGCCCGCGGCGAGGCCCGCGGCGGATTCATCCGCTACGACGAGCCGCCGGCGGCTCCCGGGCTGCAGGGCGCCGGAACGGTCCATCACGTCGCCTGGGCGTCGACCCCCGAGGAGCACGAGGCGTGGCGGGATCTCGTCATCGCCGGCGGCGCCCGGCCGACGCCGGTCATCGATCGCTTCTACTTCAAGTCGATCTACTTCCGCGAGCCCAGCGGGGTGCTGTTCGAGATCGCGACGCTCGGGCCGGGCTTCGCCGTCGACGAGCCGCAGGAGTCGCTCGGCGAGAAGCTCTCGCTGCCGCCCGACTACGAGCACCTGCGCGATCGCGGTGGAGGCGAACCTGAAGCCGGTCCACAGCCCCCGTCAGGTCGAGGCCTGACCGGCGGCCGCGCGTCAGGAGACGTCGCGGCGTCGCAGCCTGATCGCGCCGAGCACGATCGGGAGGGCGACCCAGGCGAGGCCGGCGGTCAGGATCTTCGTCCACTCGTCGCCGCTCGTCGTCGCGTCGGTGAGCGCGCCGAAGGCCGACGGATCGATCCAGGCGATCGCGTCGTTGACCGAGTTCGAGATCGCGCCGATCGCGGCGACGATGATCGGCGTCGATGAAGTTGAGGACGATCGCCGCCGCTGAGCTCATCAGGACGGCGGCGAGCCCGAACCCGAACAGGACGACGAGCGCGTCGTAGAGGACGATCCGCGCAGCCTCGTCCGCGGTCGAGACGGAGAGCTCGGCGCCGGTCGGCGACGGTCGCGAGCAGCGCCATCAGCGCGCTGATGCGCGACGATCGCGAGCCAGCGAGCCCGGCGACGGCGAGCAGCTTCGCGCCGAGGACGCGCTCGCGCGCCGGGACGAGGGCGAACGTGCTGAGCGCCGTCCGCTGCGTCCACTCGCTGGTCACGAGGAGGATCGGGACGATCGGGAGCAGCACGCTCGAGGCGAGCATCCCGTCGGCGAAGTAGTCGCCGGCGCTCAGCGAGTCCGGGGTCGCCGGTGACGAGCTCGGCGACCACGGCGGCCGACCGCCGAGAGGATCGTCAGCGCCACCAGCCAGAGTCCGGCCCGCGTGTCGAGCATCTTCCGGCCCTCGACGTAGCCGAGGCGGAGCAGCGAGATCCGTTCGGAGCGGGCGGTCAGCGCGGCGCCGCTCATCCGCCGGCCTCCGTCTCGCTCGAGGTCAGCGACAGGAAGAGGCCCTCGAGCCCGCCTCCGTCCGCCGGCCGCAGCTCGCTCAGCGGCGACCCCGCCGGCGTGGGCGGCCGCTCCGACCGCCTCGGGCTCGGCGTCGGCGATCAGCGAGCCGTCGGCCGCCGTGAACTCGATGCCGGCCGCCTCGAGCGCCGCGGCGAGCGCCGTCCGGATCGGGGCTCCGCACCGCGGTCCCGGTGGTCGCGAGGAGCTCGGCCTTGGAGCCCGACGGCGACGAGCTTGCCCTTGTCGATCAGCAGCAGCCGATCGGCGATCACCTCGACCTCGTTGAGCAGGTGGGAGGAGAGCAGGACCGTGCCGCCGTCGTTCGCGAACCGCCGCAGCAGCTCGCGCATCCAGATGATCCCCTGCGGGTCGAGGCCGTTGGCGGGCTCGTCGAGGATCAGGACCGACGGATCGCCGATCAGCACCTGGGCGAGGCCCGAGGCGCTGGCGCATGCCGAGCGAGTACCTGCCGACCCGGCGCTTCGCGGCGGCGTCGTCGAGGCCGACGAGCGTCAGCATCTCGCCGATCCGGCCGCGATCGGCGCCGATCGTGTCGGCGCAGATCCGCAGGGTCTCCCTGCCTCGCCGGCCGGGGTGCTGGGCGCTGGCGTCGAGCATGACGCCGACGTGCAGGGCCGGGTTGGAGATCCGGCGGTAGTCCTCGCCGAGGACGGTCGCGGCGCCGGCCGTCCGCGAGCAGAGCCCGCAGATCATCCGCAGGGTGGTCGACTTGCCGGCGCCGTTCGGGCCGAGGAAGCCGGTGACGGTGCCCGGCTCGCAGCGGAACGAGAGGTCGTCGACCGCCGTCTGCGGCCCGAACCTCTTGGTCAGCCCGGAGGCTTCGATCATGCCCGGGACGGGAACCCAGGACGCCGGGAAGGCTCCGGCTCGGGATCCGGCCCTCGGGCTCGCCGAACCAGCGCGCGGCGACGTCGCGCGCCGCCGTCCCCTCGAGCAGGGCGTCGAGATCGCCGATCGACCGCAGCACCTTGATCGTCGAGCCGATCTGCAGGTCGGCCGCGTTGGGCTGATCGCCGCCGATCACGCCCGTCCTCGGCGAGGCTCCTCGATGTGGTCGATCTTGGCGGGGAGGCCGGCGAGCTCGTCGGCGAGCAGAACCGCGGTGATCCCGTGGTAGCGCCAGGTCGAGTGGATGAACTTCATCGCGAAGTCGACTCCGGCGGGATCGAGCTCGCCGCCGCCGATGAGCATGCCGAGCGCCTCGGGCCGGAAGTGGAGCGCGCCCCAGCCGAGCGAGCGGCCGAGGTCCTGGAGTTCCTCGTCCCCCCAGCGCTCGGCCTCGCGGACCTGCTCGGCGATCGGCTCGGGGAAGAGCGGCGGGTCGGGAGCGATCTCCTCGAGCTTGGCGAAGATCGCGCGCGAGCCGTGGACCGGCGTCCCCGTCGACGACCATTCCGGGGACCGTCTTCGCGCCCTCGCCGTAGATCGCCTCCATCTCCTCGTTGTGCGACCCGTAGGTCATGTCGACCTTCTCGAACTCGAGCCCCTTGAACTCGATCGCCGCGGCTGCGGCGTGCGAGGGGTGGGAGGGCGGCAGGACGTGGAGGGTGATCTCCGGTGAGGTGCTCATCGACCGGGACTCTAGATGGCGACGGTGAGCCGGCGTCCGACGATCAGAGCCAGCGTGCTGGCCGCGACGGCGGCGACGGCCGCGACGGCGAACGAGGACCCGTAGCCGCCGAGCGCCGCGGCCGCGCCGGCGATCGGGGCGCCGAGCCCGACGCCGAGGTCGAAGCAGGCGGTGAACGTGCCCATCGCGATCCCGCGGCGGTCGCTGGGGACGCGATCCATGACGAGCAGGACGAGGCTCGGGAAGATCAGCGAGAAGGCCCCGCCGACGGCGATCGCACCGAGGGCGGCGACCGGCAGGGTCTGGGCGAGGGCGATCACGACCAGGCCGACCGCCTCGAGCAGCCCGGCGCCGATCGCGCAGCGCATCCCGCCGAAGCGGTCGGGCAGCCAGCCGAAGAAGACCCGCGCGGTGACGACGGTCAGCGCGAAGGCGGTGAAGATCGTCGACCCGTGGTCGATTCCCGCGGGCGTCGAGGTGGAGGACGATGAACCCGGCCAGCGCCGCGTAGCCGAGCGTCGCCAGGGTCATCGCCAGCCCCGGCCCGACGCGCCTCCGGCGCGTACAGGCGGGTCCGCCCGCCGCCGACGCTGGCCGCGCGGCCGGTGGGCGCGGGCGCCGCTCGGGGATCCGCGAGCGCGATCGACGGCCGCGGCGAGCGGAGCGGCGGCGGCGAAGGCCCAGACGGCCTCGTAGCCGAACTGGCGATGGAGGAAGTCGCCGATCGGCGGCCCGAACGAGAGCCCGCCCCAGATCGCGAGGCCGTAGAGGCCGATGATCCGCCCGCGCCGGCGCCGGGTCGGTGATGTCGACGACCCAGGCCGAGCTCGCCGTGTAGACGACGCCCTCGCCGGCGCCGAGGATGAGCCGGGCGACGAGCAGCCCGGCGACGCCGAACGGCAGGAAGTAGAGGAGGCTCGCGACGACGGTGACGAGCGCCCCGACCACGACCACCGGCCGGCGGCCGACGCTCGTCCGCGATGCTGCCGGCGATCGGCCGGCAGGCGAGACCGGTCAGCGCGTAGGCGCCGACGACGATCCCGACCGCCAGGTCGGTCGAGCCGATCGGGCCCTTCACGTACTGGGGCAGGACCGGCAGGGTCGCGCCGATGCTGAGCAGCACGAGGAGCGTGACCGCGAACAGCGCCGAAGGTCCTCGCGGCGCGGCTCGCTCGTCCGGCCGGAGCGGCGGCCGTCGGCCGGTCAACTCGGCTCCGCCGGTCCGTCCCCGCGCAGCTCGGCGCGCTTGATCTTGCCGCTCGCCGTCTTCGGCAGGGCATCGGCGAACTCGACGATCCGCGGGTACTTGTAGGGCGCCGTCTCGCGCTTGACGTGCTCCTGCAGCTCCGCGGCGAGCGCGTCGCCGGGCTCGCCCGAGCGGAGCACGACGACGGCGCGGACGACCGACCCCCGCTCGGGATCCGGGGCGGCCACGGCCGCCGCCTCCGAGACGGCGGGATGGGTGAGCAGCGCCGACTCGACCTCGAACGGGCCGATCCGGTAGCCGGAGGAGAGGATCACGTCGTCGGTCCGGCCCTCGAACCAGAGGTAGCCGTCGTCGTCGGCGGTGACGAGGTCGCCGGTCCGCCACCACTCCTCGGCGAACGGCTCCGAGCCGATGTAGTGGCTGAAGAAGGTCGGGCAGGTCTCGGCGCGCAGCACCAGCTCACCCTCGTCGATCCGGACGTCGATGCCCGGCAGCGGCAGGCCCATCGACCCGTCCCGGACCTCGCCGTCGGTCAGGGCGCCGGTCAGGGCGCCGGTCTCGGTCTGCCCGTAGCCGTCGTGGATGTCCATCCCCATCTCCTCCCGGAACGCCCGGATGACCTCGGCGTTGAGCGGCTCCCCGGCGCTGACGAGGCGGCGCAGCGAACCGATCGGGCCGGAGCTCGGTCCGCCGGGCGAGGATCCGGTACTCGGTCGGCGCCTGGCAGAGGACGTTGATCCCCTCGCGCTCGCAGATCGCCAGCCGCTCGGCGGGGTCGAACCGGCCCTCGTGGATGTAGGCGGCGGCGCCGCCGAGCCAGGGCGCGATGAACGAGTTGCGCGCCGACTTCGACCAGCCGGTCGCGGCCGTGCACCAGGCGAGCTCGCCCTGCGCGCGCGCCGAACCAGTGCTCGGCCTGGGTGCGCTGGCCGATCAGGTACCGATGGGGGTGGACGGCCGCCCGGGCCGATCCGGTCGTTCCCGGACGTGAAGACGATCAGGGCCGGGTCGTCCGGATCGAGGTCGGCCGCGGCGGCGGGCGGCGCCTGCGGCCGTTCCTCGTCGAGGATCTCGTGGATCTCGTCGAGCGTCATGTAGGCGACGCCGCCGGGAAGGTTCTCGAGGTAGCGCTCCTCGCCGAGCGCGATGGCCGGGTTGGCGACGGCGATCCGGTAGGCGAGGTCGGCCGGCCGCAGCTGGGTGTTGCAGGGCAGGGCGACCGCGCCGATCCGGAAGCAGGCGAGCATCGAGAGGACCCACTCCGACCGGTTGCCGATCAGGGTGATGACCACGTCGCCGCGCCCGATCCCGCGCGCCTGCAGCGCGCCCGCGAGCCCGGCCGCGCGGGCGGCGAGCTCGCCGAATCCCCAGACCTTGCGCTCGCCGTACTCGTCGACGGCGACCAGCGCCGTACGCGCGGCGGGGAACGAGCTGAGGACCTCCTCGGTGAAGTTCATCGGCCCGCGCACGCTAGCGAGCGGCGCCGGGGGCCGAGCGTGACCGCTACTCGTAGAGCTTGACGATGCGGACGGTGCCCGCGGGGGCGGCGTCGACGCAGAGGTTGCAGAGCACGCACTCGTCGAGGTTCTCGCGGACGATCTCGACGCGCCGCGTCGGCGGCTGAAGATGTCGACCGGGCAGACCTCCTCGAGCTTGCGCGGCGAGCTCGACGTCGTCGCGCGATCGAGTCGTCGACCTCGACGTCGATGAAGGTTCCGTCGAGGTCGCTCATCGCTCCCAGCTAGTGCTCCTTGACGACGATCGGGGATCTCGTCGATCCGCTCGACGACCGGGATGCCGGCCGCCTCGAGGCGGGCGATCTTCTCGGTCGCCGAGTCCTCGTTGCCCTCGACGATCGTGCCGGCGTGGCCGAAGCTCATGCCCTGCATCTCCTCGTCGTCCATGAACGTGCCCGCCATGAAGGCGACGATCGGCATCGTCGAGCCGGTCTGCGTCGCGCCAATCGACGAGCTCGGCCTCCATCCGGCCGCCGGGCTCGGTGTAGATGACGATCGCCTCGGTCTGGCTCGTCCTCCTCGAAGAGCGGCATCAGCTCGGCGTAGGTCGAGCCGATGATCGCGTCGCCGCCGATCGAGATCGCGGTCGAGACGCCGAGGCCCGCCGCGGTCAGGGTGGAGGAGATCTCGGTCGTCATGCCGCCCGAGCGGCACATCACGCCGACCGAGCCGGGCACGTAGGCCTTGGCGGCGTCCTTGGCGGGGCCGCCGATGCCGCCCATCTTGGCGACGCCGGGCGAGATCAGGCCGAGGCAGTTGGGGCCGATGATCCGGGCGCCGCGCTCGTTCGCGAGCTCGACCATCTCGGCGACGTCGCTTGCGGGGGATGCGCTCGGTGACGACGACGATCAGCTTGATGCCGTTCTCGATCGCCTCCATGACCGCGTCCTTGGTGAAGGCGGGGGGGACGGTGGCGACGGCGCCGTCGATCGGCTTGCCGTGGTGGGCGACCGCCTGCTCGACGGTGTCGAAGACGGGCACGCCGTGGACCTCGCGGCCCTTGCGGCCCGGGGTCACGCCGCCGACGATCTTCGAGCCGAAGTCGAGGCACTCGCGGGTCAGGTTCACGGCCTCGCGGCCGGTGATGCCCTGGACGATGAAGGTGAAGTCTTCGTGCAGGAGGATGCTCACTGCCCTCCTCCCTGGACCTTTGCGACGGCGCGGCCGGCGGCCTCCCACATCGAGACGGTGCGGTCGCAGTACTCGACGCCGTACTTGTCGAGGATCTTGTAGCCCTCGTCCTCCCAGGCGCCCGGGATGCGGAAGATCGCGATGGTCTCGGCGGGGTCCTTGCCGAGCTCGAGGCAGGCCTTGATCACGCCGCGGGCGACGATGTCGACCCGGGTGTTGGAGACGATCGACATCATCACGGCGATCTTCTCGACGCCGTCCTTCTTCAGGACCTCCATTGGCGAGGCCGCAGCGACTTGGCGACCGACGGGTTGCCGCCGATCTCGGCGTAGTTGGCGGGCTTGCCGCCCTGGCTGCGGACCGCGTCGGTCAGCGTCAGCGAGCCGCCGCCGGCGCCGATCACGAGGCCGATGTTGCCGTGTGAAGCCGTGGTCCTTGCCCTGGATGACGCCGCGGTGGTCGGCGGCGTCGATCGCCTTGACGTTGCGCTCGAACTCGCTCGGGCTCGTACATCTCGCGCGGCTCGGCAGAGGTCGACGCCGATCTCGGCTCGAGCACCTTCTTGTGCCGGCCGACCGCTTCGTCCTCCATCTCCATGTGAGCGTCGAGGGCGACGAAGGAGCCGTCGGAGAGGCGGGCGACCGGGTTGATCTCGGCGAGCGTCATGTCGTAGTCGCGCTGCAGGCGGGCGAGCCCGGCGAGGACGCGGGTCGCGCGGCCGAGCTCCGTTGCCGGTCATGCCGCAGCGGGCGACGGTCTCCTTGGCCTGGAAGTCGGCGATCGGGTGAAGGTTGCGAGATGTGGCCGCGGCCGACGTGGTCGGGATGCTCCTCGGCGACCTGCTCGATGTCGATCCCGCCCATGTCGCTGAAGAGCATCATCGGGCGCTGCGCGCGGCCGTCCCAGAGGACCGCGGCGTAGTACTCCTGCTCGACCTCGGCCTTCGGGTCGACGAGGACGCCGACCGGCATGTGCCCGCCGATCTCGAGCTCGAGGATCGCGAGCGCGTGCTCGGCGGCCTCCTCGGGCGTGTCGGCGAACTTGACGCCGCCGGCCTTCATCCGGCCGCCGGTCAGGACCTGCGACTTGACGACGACCGGCCCGCCGATCTCGGCGGCCGCGGCGCGGGCCTCGTCGGCGGTCGTGCAGAAGCCGTACTTCGTGACCGGGATTCCGGCCCGCTCGACGATGCGGCGTGATTCGAATTCGTAGAAGCGCATTGAGTCTGTGGGCGCTCCGGCCGCTGCGGTGCGTGCGCGGCCGAGCGCCGCGGAACCCTACCGACTCGTTGCGCCAATAGGATCGGCGGCATGTTCGGTCGAAGGGACGATCCGGCCCCCCGCGAGGTGGACGTCGCGGTCGTCGGCGCCGGCCTGGCCGGGCTCTCGGCCGCTCGTGCGCTGCGCGCGGCCGGCAAGCGGGTCGTCGTCCTCGAGGCGCGCGACCGGGTCGGCGGCCGGACCCTGAACGAGCCGATCGGCGACGGCAAGGTCGTCGAGATCGGCGCGCAGTGGGTCGGTCCGACGCAGGATCGGGTGATCGGCCTGATCCGCGACCTCGGGCTGAGGACGTTCCCGACCCACGACGAGGGCATCAACCTGTTCGAGCGGGGCGGCGCGATCGGCCGGTACAAGGGCACGATCCCGAAGGTGAACCCGGTCGGGCTCGCCGAGGTGGGCCTGATGCTGAAGCGCCTCAACTCGATGGCGGCGAAGGTCCCGCCCGAGGCGCCGTGGACGGCGGCCAAGGCCGCCGACTGGGACTCCCAGACGTTCGAATCGTGGATGCGCCGCAACGTCCGCACCGGCGTCGCCCGCGACATCCTCCGCCTGGCGATCATCGGGGTCTGGGCGGCCGAGCCGCGCGACGTCTCCCTGCTCCACGTCCTCTTCTACATCCGCTCGGCGGGCTCGATCGAGATCCTCACCGACACCGACGGCGGCGCCCAGCAGGACCGGATCGTCGGCGGCTCGCAGCTGATCTCGCTGCGGATGGCCGAGGAGCTCGGCGAGGGGGTCGTCGAGCTCGAGGCGCCGGTCCGCCGGATCGCCTTCGACGACGCCGGGCGTCGAGGTCGCGACCGACCGCCTCACGGTCCGCGCGCAGCGGGCGATCGTCGCCGTCCCGCCGACGCTGGCCGGGCGGATCTCCTACGCCCCGGCGCTGCCCGGCGGTCCGGGACGGGCTCTCGCAGCGGATGTCGCAGGGCAGCGTCGTCAAGTGCATGGCCGATCTACGAGCGGCCGTTCTGGCGCGACCGCGGCCTCTCCGGAGCCGTCACGAGCGTCACCGGCCCGGTTTCGGTCGGCTTCGACAACTCTCCTCCCGACGGCAGCCCGGGCGTCCTGCTCGGGTTCCTCGAGGGCCGGGCGGCCCGCGAGGCGATGGATCGCCCGCAGGAGGAGCGGCGGGCGATCGTCGCCGAATGCTTCGGCCGGTTCTTCGGGCCCGAGGCCGCCGAGCCGGTCGGCTACGTCGATCGAGCCTGGGCGGCCGACGAGTGGTCGCGGGGTTGCTACGGGGGGTTCATGCCGCCCGGGGCATGGAGCGACCACGGCTCGGCGCTGCGGGCTCCGATCGGCCCGATCCACTGGGCGGGAGCGGAGACGGCGACCGTCTGGAACGGCTACATGGACGGCGCCGTCGGGTCGGGCCGGGAGGCGGCCGCGGCCGTTCTGGTCCACCTCGCGTGAGCGCCCCGGTAGCGAGCCACAGCCCGTTTCCGTAGTCAGTCCGGGGCAATCCGCGGCGCTTTACGGCACAATGGATGCCAACCTCTAGCCCTGCACCAACGCCGACCTCGCCGACCGCGGGCGGCACCCGATTGCAGACCCCCAGATAGGAGTTGAGCAAGCCCACGATGACCGACGCAACCGCCGCGCCCGAGGCGCCCACGCAGAACGATGCCCTGACCGACTGGGTCGAGGAGATCGCAGCCCTCACCAAGCCCGAGTCCATCTACTGGTGCGACGGTTCCGCCGAGGAGTACGACCGCCTCTGCAACGAGCTGGTCGAGGCCGGCACGTTCCAGCGTCTCTCCGACGCGAAGCGGCCCAACTCCTACCTCGCGTGGTCGGACCCCAGCGACGTCGCCCGGGTCGAGGACAGCACCTACATCTGCTCGCGAGGACGAGAAGGACGCCGGGCCGACCAACAACTGGAAGGCGCCCGCCGAGATGCGCGAGACGCTCTCCGACCTCTTCGACGGCTGCATGAGCGGTCGCACGATGTACGTCGTCCCGTTCTCGATGGGCCCGCTCGGCTCCGACAAGTCCGAGATCGGCGTCCAGCTCACCGACTCCCCCTACGTGGTCGTCTCGATGCGGATCATGACCCGGATGGGCGCCAAGGCGCTCGAGGTGCTCGGGCGCCGAGGGCGACTTCGTTCCCTGCGTCCACTCGGTCGGCGACCCGCTCGCCGACGGCGCCGAGGACTCCTCCTGGCCGACGAACGCGGAGACGAAGTACATCGTCCATTACCCCGAGACCCGCGAGATCTGGTCCTTCGGCTCCGGCTACGGCGGCAACGCCCTGCTCGGCAAGAAGTGCCTGGCGCTGCGGATCGCCTCCGCGATCGCTCGCGACGAGGGCTGGATGGCCGAGCACATGCTGATCCTGAAGCTGACCTCGCCCGAGGGTCAGGTCAAGTTCGTGACCGGCGCGTTCCCGTCGGCCTGCGGCAAGACCAACCTCGCGATGCTGATCCCGACCCTGCCCGGCTGGAAGGTCGAGACGGTCGGCGACGACATCGCCTGGATGAAGTTCGGCGACGACGGCCGCCTCTACGCGATCAACCCCGAGGCCGGGTTCTTCGGCGTCGCGCCCGGCACCGGCGTCGAGACCAACCCGAACGCCATGGCGTCGATCGAGGGCGACACGATCTTCACCAACTGCGCCCTGACCGACGACGGCGACGTCTGGTGGGAGGGGATGACCCCCGAGCCGCCGGCCCACGCCATCGACTGGCACGGCAACGACTGGACGCCCGACTCGGAGGCGCCCGCCGCCCATCCGAACGCCCGCTTCACCGTCGGCGCCGAGCAGTGCCCGGTGATCGCCGACGAGTGGCAGGACCCGGTCGGCGTGCCGATCGACGCGTTCCTGTTCGGTGGCCGCCGCGCCTCCGTCGTCCCGCTCGTCCGCGAGGCGTTCGACTGGGAGCACGGCGTGTTCCTCGGCTCGACGATGTCCTCGGAGATGACCGCCGCCGCCTTCGGCACGGTCGGCCAGCTCCGCTTCGACCCCTTCGCGATGCTGCCGTTCTGCGGCTACGACATGGGCGCCTACTTCGAGCACTGGCTCGAGATGGGCCGCAAGGGCGACGCCGACAAGCTGCCGAAGATCTTCTACGTCAACTGGTTCCGCAAGGACGACGACGGGAAGTTCATCTGGCCCGGGTTCGGCGAGAACAGCCGCGTCCTCGAGTGGGTCTTCCGCCGCTGCAACGGCGAGTCGGACGGTCGTCGAGACGCCGATCGGCTACGTGCCCGCCGCCGGCGAGCTCAACGTCGAGGGCCTCGACATCTCCGATGCCGAGCTCGACGAGCTGATGGCGGTCGACGCCGCCAAGGTGGCCGCCGAGCTGCCGCAGGTCGAGGAGCACCTCGCCCGGTTCGAGAACCTGCCGAGCGAGATCCAGGCGCACCTGGACAAGCTCAAATCTGCCTGGCCTGACGAGCTCGGTCCGTGATCAGGGCTGCGACGCGGCGAAGGCGATGCCGTGGACTCCGCACGAGCCGACCAGGCTCGCGCACCCGGGTCCGAGCTCAGGCGCCGAGCAGGACCGGCGCGACCTGCTTCTTCCGGCTCATCACGCCCGGCAGCTCGAACAGGCCGTCGGCGTTGCACTCGCCGAAGGCGCGGGTCGACGACGGTGTCGTCGCCGGCGGTGACGAGCATCGTTCGCTGCTCGACGATGTCGGTGACCATCAGCGCCGCGAGCGCGTAGTCGTTGCGATCGCGGACGTCGGCGATCGCGGCGACGAGCTCCTCGCGGCGCTCGAGCACGCGGGTTCCGACGGTCTCGATCTGGGCGATCGAGATCGGTCTCGCCGGAGGGCAGCTGGTACTCCTTGGCGTCGCGGGTGACGATCTCGTGCGCCGGGACCTCGGAGACGTCGGAGGTGCTGTCGAACATCTCGCGTCCGAGCTGCATCGCGTTGACGTCGATCAGATCCTCGAGGTAGTCGATCGCCGCACGGTCGCGCTCGGTCGTCGTCGGCGAGTTGAGCAGGACCGTGTCGGAGAGGATCGCGCAGAGGAGCAGGATCGCCGTCGCGTCCATCGGCTCGATCTCGTTGCCGATGAAGCGCTCGGTGATCAGGGTCGCGGTCGATCCGACCGGGTCGAAGGTCGCGGTGACGGGGATCCGGGTCTCGATCGAGCCGATGTGGTGGTGGTCGAGGATCTCGACGATCTCGGCCTGCTCGACGCCGGGGACGCTCTGCGCCGACTCGGCATGGTCGACGAGGATCACCCGCCGCGGCTTCGGCGAGACGAGGTCGCTGCGCGTCAGCAGCCCGACCGGCCGGTTGCGCGAGTCGACGGCGACCGCGGCGCGGTAGTGGACGTCCTTGATCTGTTCGGAGATGTCGACGATCAGGTCGTCGGGGTCGACGGTCAGCGGTTCGCGGTCGGCCATCCCCTCGCAGGGCGAGGCGAGGGTGACCATCCGGCAGCTCACGTAGGAGTCGAGCGGGCTGATGATGATCCGGGTGCCGCGCTCGCGGGCAAGCTCGCGGATCCCGTCGGCCGGCGGCATCCCGTTGCTCGTGATCAGCACGGCGGCGCCGAGCTCGATCGACTGGCGCTGCGCGTCCGCGCGGTTGCCGACGACGACGATGTCGCCGTCGGAGATCCGGCTGTCGCTGCGCGAGGCGTCGATCGAATGGACCCAGACGCGGCCGGAGACGGTTCCGTCCTCGCCCTCGATCAGCTCACCGTCGAGGACGCCGACGATCGCCGAGATCGTCGTCGGCGCATCGGCGAGGCTGTGGGTCTTGCCGGTCTCGCGGATGTAGCGGTGGGCGAGCGAGCGCTCGGTCATCACGCCGATCAGCTCGCCCTCGTCGCCGACGATCGGGACCAGGTCGAGGTCGCCCGCGGCCATCGTCCGCCCGACCTCGCGGAGGGGCTCGCGGTGATCGGCGATCGGGAAGGTCTCCTGCATGACGTCGCTGACCCGGAGGAGGACGTGAAGCATCGGGTCGGGCCGGTGGGCGCCGCTGCGCTCGAGGACCCAGGCCGTCTGCGCGTTGACCTTGCCGAGGCGCACCGGCACGTACTCGCTCTCGGGGTCGAGCTGCTGCTTGAGCTCGGCGTAGGCGATCGCCGACGCGATCGAGTCGGTGTCGGGGTTGCGGTGGCCGGTCACGTAGATCCGGCGCCGGCGCGGGTCGATGGTTCCTCGTCGTTCACGACCCGCAGATGATCGAGCATTCGGGCCGCTCAGGTGGGCGGCGGGTCATCCGCCCGACGCGAGATAGGGCTCGAACGCCGCCCGGACCGCGGCCGGGATCGGGGTCGGCTGCGCCGCCCTCGCGGGCCAGGAAGACGTGGCGCAGCTCGCCCTCCGCGACGACGTCTCCGTCGCGGACCACCTCGATCGCGGTCGTCATCGAGGTCGTGCCGAGCCGGGAGACCGTCGTGCGCAGCTCGAACTCGTCGTCGAAGCGGAGCGAGCTCACGGTACCT
The DNA here is from genome assembly GCA_963798165.1 of uncultured Solirubrobacterales bacterium. Lineage (GTDB taxonomy): Bacteria > Actinomycetota > Thermoleophilia > Solirubrobacterales > 70-9 > RHKX01. The sequence continues at coordinate 78,862 of CAWCSE010000013.1, forward strand.
GATGCCCGCCTCGGCGACGACGAGGTCGACATCGTTGTCCGCGGTCGCCGTCGTCGTAGGGGCCGACGCTTCGCGCCAGAACTCGGTCATCGCGACGTCGAAGTACTCGAGGTAGCGGGAGTTGAAGACGATTCCCTGCGGATCGCACTCGGCGAAGCGGACCCGCAGCGGATGGACGTGTACGGAGCTCAGAGCCCGTACGCCTCCTTGAGCTCCGGGTCCTTCTCGGCGAGCATCTCGGCGAGGTTGACCATGACCTTGCACTGCTTCCAGGTCGCGTCGTCCTGCATCTTGCCGTCGATCATGTGGACGCCGCGGCCGTCGGGGATCGCCTCGATGACCTTCTTGGCGAACTTGACCTCGTCGGGATCGGGGCTGAAGACCTTCTTCGCGATCCCGATCTGGACCGGATGGAGGGTCCACGTCCCGACGCAGCCGAGCAGGAACGCCGCCCGGAACTGCGCCTCGCAGCCGGCGACGTCCTTGATGTCGCCGTAGGGGCCGTAGAACGGCAGGATCCCGGCCGACGTGCAGGCGTCGACCATGCGGGCGATCGAGTAGTGCCACGGGTCCTGCTGGGCGGTCGCCCGCGGGCGCCTCGGGGTCGTCCGGGATCGGGGTCGTTGATGACGAGGTATCCGGGGTGGCCGCCGCCGACGCGGGTCGTCTTCATCCGCCGCGAGGCGGCGAGGTCGGCCGGGCCGAAGCTCATGCCCTGCATGCGCGGGCTCGCCGTGGCGATCTCCTCGAGGTTGACCACGCCGAGCGAGGTCTCGAGGATCGCGTGGACGAGGATCGGCCGCTCGATGCCGGCCTTGGCCTCGAGCTGGGCGAGGAGGCGGTCGACGTAGTGGATGTCCCAGGCGCCCTCCACCTTCGGGACCATGATCACGTCGAGCTTGTCGCCGATCTCGGTGACGAGCGTCGTCAGGTCGTCGAGCACCCATGGGCTCTCGAGCGAGTTGACGCGCGTCCACAGCTGGGTCTCGCCGAAGTCGACGTCCTTGGCGACCTTGACCAGGCCCTCGCGGGCGGCGACCTTCTTGTCGACGGGGACGGCGTCCTCGAGGTTGCCGAGCAGGATGTCGGCCTGCTTGGCCATGTCCGGGACCTTCGCCGCCATCTTCTCGTTCGAGGCGTCGAAGAAGTGGATCATCCGCGAGGGCCGGAACGGGACGTCGAGCACCGGATCGGGTGCGCCGATGGCGAGGGGCTGGGCGAAGGTACGTGGGTTTCTCAAGTCTGCTCCTGAAGATCCGTCGTTTCGTGGGGTCCTGACGCTACCGAAGCCCGGCATGCGGTTACGTCCCGTCGGACCCATAGACTGCAGCCCGCAATCGGCCCCCGGATTTCCCGGCCCGGCCTCTACTCAGGGAGCTTCATGCGCGTACTGAGAATCTCGTTCATCGTCCTCGCCCTCTTCGGGCTGTCGCCGTCGCCGGTTGCGGCGGAAGCGACAGCACCGACAGCTCCGACAGCAGCAGCTCCGCGGCGCTGTCGAACGAGGAGTACGCGCAGCAGGCGCAGCAGATCCTGCTCGACTTCGGGACCAGCTTCCAGCAGCTCGGCACCCAGATCTCGTCGTCGAAGACCCCGCAGCAGTTCGCCGACCTGGTCAACCAGGCCGAGGACGAGATCCAGGGCGCCATCGACGACTTCAGCGCTCTGACCCCGCCGGCCGGACGCCCAGGAGGGCCACGACCAGACGCTCTCGGCGCTCGAGAACTTCTCGTCGAAGCTGACCGACGTCAGCGACGCCGCCGATTCGGGCGACGACCAGGCTCTGCAGGAGGCGGCTCAGTCGCTGCAGACGGCCGGGCTCGACTTCCAGAAGGAGCTGACGCAGGCCTCGCAGTCGCTGCAGGACGCGGGCATCGACCTCGGCGGCGTCGAGCACCTCGACGGACTCGACCACCGGCTGATCGAGCGAGCCGATACGACCTCGCGCCAGAGGCTCCTCCGGAACGGTCCGGGGGAGCCTCTTTCGCTTTCTGCGTGCGGGGAGTGGACGCCGGTATCCTTCGATCCCTCGCGGGCGACCTCGAGAACCGGACTTCCCCTCGGCGCCGCGCGAGCAGTTCCGACCTACTCCCCAGAACCCCGCAGGAGCCCAAGACATGGCCGTAGACGCCCCCAGCTTCGAAGAGAAGACCGACATCCAGAAGGAGATCACCGAGATGGTGCATTCCTTCGTCGACAACGAGATCATCCCCGTGGCCGAGGAGTACGACCACGAGGACAAGTTCCCGGAGGCGATCGTCGAGCAGATGAAGGAGCTCGGCCTCTTCGGGGTGACGATTCCCGAGGAATACGGCGGCATGGGCCTCGACCTGACGACCTACACGATGATCGTCGAGGAGCTCTCGCGCGGCTGGATCTCGATCTCCGGCGTCGTCAACACCCACTTCATCGGCTCCTACCTGCTGATGAAGTTCGGCACCGACGAGCAGAAGGACTACTTCCTGCCGAAGATGGCGACCGGCGAGATCCGCGCCGCCTTCTCGCTCTCGGAGCCCGAGGTCGGCTCCGACGTCCAGGGCATCAAGGCGACGGCCAAGAAGGACGAGGCCAGCGGCGACTGGATCCTCGACGGGCAGAAGATGTGGGTCACCAACGGCCTGCGCTCCTCGGTCGTCTTCACGCTGATGAAGAACGACACCAAGGCCGACCCGCCGCACACCGGGATGACCTGCTTCATCACCGAGAAGGTCCCGGGCGAGCACAAGAACACCGGTGAGTTCGCCGGGCCTCGAGGTTCCGCCCCAGATCAAGAAGATGGGCTACAAGGGCGTCGAGTCGACCGAGCTCGTCTACAACGGCTACCGCTGCTCCCCCGATCGCATCCTCGGCGGCGAGGAGGAGGGCCTCGGCAAGGGCTTCTCGCAGATGATGGACGCGCTCGAGGTCGGCCGCGTCAACGTCGCCGCCCGCGGCGTCGGCATCGCCCAGCGCGCCCTCGAGCTGGCGCTCCGCTACAGCCAGGAGCGCAAGACGTTCGGCAAGCCGATCGCCCAGCACCAGGCGATCCTGTTCAAGCTCGCCGACATGGCGACCAAGATCGAGGCCGCCCGCCTGGTCACGCTGAAGGCCGCCCGCATGAAGGACGCCGGGCAGCGCTCCGACCTCGAGGCCGGGATGGCGAAGCTGCTCGCCTCCGAGACCGGCAAGGAGTGCGTCGAGCAGTCGTTCCGGATCCACGGCGGCTACGGCTACTCGAAGGAGTACGAGATCGAGCGCCTCTACCGCGACGCGCCGCTGCTGCTGATCGGCGAGGGCACCTCCGAGATCCAGCGCATGGTCATCGGCAAGAAGCTGCTGCAGCGCAACAAGATATAAACCGGTCCAGCTTGAGCTCCATCACCCAAGACCTGATCGAGATCGCCTACAAGCGGTTCGTCGAGCAGCTGCCGGCGCTGGCCAAGCTGAAGCTGGTCGGGCGCCTCGAGCTGCGCGGCCGCGGCGACGTCCAGATCTTCCGGGTCAGCGCGCCCGGGCCGGAGATCAGCAAGGAGGATCCGGAGGATGCGCGGATCACGATCTCCCTGCCGCGCGCCGATTTCAACGATCTCGCCGATGCCGACCTCGAGCACTGGCACACGGCCTACGAGCACGGCGTCGTCAAGATCGGCGGCGATCCGGCGGTCATCCGCCTGCTCGGCGGCGTGATCGCCAAGCACGAGGCGCGCTCCAAGTTCAAGCACGTGAAGTAACCCGCCGAAATCCTCCGCTGCGCGTCCGGTTCCGGCGGTCGCCGCCACATCGTCGGCGGCAGGATCCACGACCACATACCACTCCAGAGGAGCAATGAGCGACAACGACAACGAAACCACGTGCTGACCACCGACCAGGCCGAGCGCGAGGCATCGGGCGCCCACGCCTACGGCCGCTACCTCGAGGAGTTCGAGGTCGGGGCGGTCTACAAGCACTGGCCCGCGAAGACGGTCACCGAGTCGGACGACCACCTCTTCTGCCTGATCACGATGAACCACCACCCGCTGCACCTCAACGACGTCTACGCCGGCGAGTCGCAGCAGGGCCAGAACGTCGTCGTCGGGCCGCTCGTCTACTCGCTCGCGCTCGGGATGTCGGTCAGCGACGTCTCCGGCAAGGCGATCGCCAACCTGGCGACCGAGGAGCTCAGCCACCCGAACCCCGTGTTCCACGGCGACACGCTGTTCTGCGAGTCGGAGGTCCTCGACGTCCGCCCCTCGAAGTCGAAGCTCGACCGCGGCATCGTCAAGGTCCACACCCGCGTCTACAAGCAGGACAACACCCTGGTCGCGGAGTTCAAGCGCACGGTCCTCATCCCGCGCAAGAACCCCGGGGAGTAGCCGGCACCGAGTGGCCGATCCCTACGCCACCCGCACGCCCGACCTGAGCGGGCGCCCGGACGGCCCGCCTCCCTGGGAGGCGGAGGTGACCGGCCGGGGCGGGGCGTTGATCGGCCCGGACGGGTCGTTCGCGGCGACGCGGCCGGGCGAGCCCGGCGTTCCTCGTCGTGCCCTGCCGCGGGATCGGCACCCTCGCGCCGTTCGCCTCGGTCGATCCGGCGACCGCCGTGCTGCTCTGGATCGAGCACGTCGCGGCGCCGCGCGAGGCGGCCGCCCGGCCAACGAACTGCTGGCGCGCTCGGCTGCTTTCGGCGGCCCCGTCTACGCCATCAAGCAGGGCTCGGTCGGCGGCCCCGACGACCGCGCGGGTGCGAGCGCGTGACGCCCGAACTGGTCGCCCGCCTGCTCGACGCCCGCGAATCGATCGCCTGGGAGCGGGATCCGGACTTCGGCTACGAGGTGCCGGCCGCGGTCCCCGGGATCGACGACGCCGAGTCCCGGATCCTCGCTCCGCGGCTCCTCTACGCCGACCACGATCGCGTCTACGAGCACGCCGGCCTCGTCGTCGACAAGAAGCGCGAGCGCAACGACATCGCCGCGTCCGTCGCCGGTCTCGACCCGACCGTCGGCGCGGCCGCCGACTGGCCGCCGACGGTGACCTCCGGCGACTGGCGCGACTGATGCGGCGCCTCTCGGCCTCGGTCGAGTTGGCAATCGTCGGCGGCTCTTCCGGCACCGGCATCGCCGGCTTGCGAAGCTACACGGACACCCCCGGAGCCACAGAGGAGAAACCACCGCCAGATGAGCGAAACACCGAAGTCACTCGACGCCCTGATCCGCGTGCCGGCGCCGTCCGGCTACGAGACGCCCGCCGCGGAGGTCTGGCGCGAAGCCGCTTCGTTCGGCGAGGTCAAGGCCGACGTCCTCGGCTCCTCCACGGTCTCGGTCGGCGTCGCCGACGACCGGCCGACGGTGGCGATCGTCGGCCACATCGACGAGATCGGCATGTTCATCAGCCACATCGACAGCGACGGCTTCCTCTGGTTCGGTCCGATCGGCGGCTGGGATCCGCAGAACCTCGTCGGTCAGCGGGTCGATCGTCCGCGGCCGCGACGGCGAGGTGCCCGGCGTGATCGGCAAGAAGCCGATCCACCTGCTCGAGCCCGACGACCGCAAGAAGCCGGCCGAGATCAAGTCGATGCACATCGACATCGGCGCCAAGGACCAGGAGGATGCCGAGAAGTACGTGAGCGTCGGCGACCCGGGCGTGCTCGCCGCCGAGCCGCTCAACCTGCCGAACGGCCGCCTCGCCTCGCGCTCGATGGACAACCGCCTCGGCTCCTACGTCGCGCTCGAGGTCGCCCGCCGGATCTAGCGAGGGCGACGACGTCGCCGTCGGCGTCGTCGGCTGCGCCGTCTCGCAGGAGGAGATCGGCCTGTTCGGCTCGGCGACGACATCGTTCTCGCTCTCGCCCGACATCGGGATCGCCGTCGACGTCACCCACGCCACCGACGCCCCCGGCATCTCCAAGCAGGAGAACGGCGACCACGCGCTCGGCTCCGGCCCGGTGATCGGCCGCGGCTCGACGCTCAACCACATCGTCGCCGACCTGCTCCGCGACGCCGCCGAGGCCGAGGGCATCGACTACACGCTCGAGGCCTCGGGCCGCTACACGGGCACCGACGCCGACTCGATCCAGATCTCGAAGGGCGGCATCGCCGCCGGGCTCGTCTCGATCCCGCTCCGCTACATGCACTCGTCGGTGGAGATGGTCGACCTCGCCGACGTCGAGGGCGCGATCGAGCTGCTGGTGGCGTTCATCCGCAGGCTGGACGGGACGGAGCGTTCATCCGGTAGGGAGTGGGGGGCTGTCGTGTCGGCGTGGCCTGCCGAGGGACTCGCCGGCCGGTGGGAGTTGGTTTGGGCTGAGAGGGGAAGGTTTCGGGGCGCTCGCCCACCGTTCACCCGCCTACCGAGGGACGTCTCAGGGTCAGCTGACTGACGGATCGTGCTGCTCCAGGCAGCGTACGATCCGCATACTCGCCTGCCGACTGCCCACCCCACCAGCCACCTGACGCCCTTGCCGAGCGGTAACACCGCGCAGGCCGAGCAGAGCGGACGCGAAGCGGAGCATCTGCCGGAGTTATCTAGACGCCCTTGCCGAGCGGCCAATCACCTCGCGCAGCCCGAGCAGAGCGGACGCGAAGCGGAGCATCTGCTCGGAGTTATCTCAGTGCGCTTCGTCGGCCGCGTGAGCCGGGGGGCGGCTCTCCTCGGCCAGCGAGGTGATCTCGAGGGGGCCGCGGGCGGCGCCCTCGAGGACGTCGGTCGCCTCGTTGGGCGAGCGGGCGTAGAGCTCGACCAGGAGGTGGATGACGATCCGCTCCTCGTCGTGCTTGTGGAAGCGGACGTGGGTGAAGAACTCGCGCGTGCCGGCGTCGCCGAAGGCGCCGTAGGTGAGGCTGTCGGCGGCCTCGGGGCCCGAGCAGACCTCGACGAGGTCCTGGTCGACGGTGACGGTGCAGGAGGCGACCCAGGGGGTGCCGGCGACGAGGCGCTCCCAGCGGTCCTCGATCGGGACGACCTTGCCGTTGTCGACCGAGAGGTGCGGCTGGTCGTGCATGCAGTCGAGGCACTGGACGACCGATTCCTGGACCTCGTCGATCCGCTCGGCCGGCTCGCCGGTCTCGGGGTCGATCCGCAGGATCGCGTCGTAGTGGACCTGCGCCTCGAGCCGCTGCGACCAGCATCGGTAGCAGCGCAGCCAGGCGCTTCGTTCGGTGCTGTTCAGTTCTTCGCTCATACCCGCATCCCCAATTGTGGCGGGTCGGGCAAGGCGGCGCGACCGGATGGCCGGCTCTGTGACCCGGCTTGCGGGCCGCTCAGGCGGGCTGGGAGGCGGCGGAGCGCTCGGCGACGAGGTCAGCGATGTCGACCATGATCTGGTTCAGGTCGAAGTCCTTGGGCGTGTAGACGCGCGAGACGCCCGCCTCGGCGAGCATCCGGGCGTCGGCCGGGGGGATGATCCCGCCGACGATGACGGGGGCGTCGACGCCCGCCTCGCGGAGCAGCTCGACGACCCTCGGGACCAGCTCCCGGTGGGATCCGGAGAGGATCGAGAGGCCGATCACGTCGACGTCCTCCTGGACGGCCGAGGCGGCGATCTCCTCGGGGGTCAGCCTGATGCCCTGGTAGATGACCTCCATGCCGACGTCGCGGGCGCGGACGGCGATCTGCTCGGCGCCGTTGGAGTGGCCGTCGAGGCCGGGCTTGGCGACGAGGATCCGGATCTGGTGGCCGATCGCGGCGCCGACGGCGGCGACCTTCTCGCGGACGTCGGTCAGCAGCTCCGCGTTGCCGCCGGCGGCGGAGCCGTCGAGCCCGGTGGGGCCGCGGTAGGGCCCGAAGACGCCGCGCAGGGCCTCGGCCCACTCGCCGGTCGTCACGCCCGCCTTGGCGGCGTCGATCGTCGCGGGCATCAGGTTCACGGATTCGTCGCGGGCGGCCTCGGCCAGCGCGGTCAGCGCCGCTTCGACCGCGGCGGCGTCGCGGCCGGCCTTCCACTCCTCCAGCGCCTCGATCCGCTCGCGCTCGACCTCGGGGTCGGGGGTGAGGATGCCGCCGTCGTCGCCGACGGTGAGCGGCGAGTCCTCGCTCTCGGTGTAGGAGTTCTGGCCGATCACCTTGAGGTCGCCGGACTCGATCCGGGCGAGCCGGTCGCGATGGGACTCGACGAGGCGGGCCTTCATGTAGGCGACGGCCTCGCTCGTCGTCGCGCCGCCGTGCTCGGCGACGACCGCCATCTCGCTGCGGGCGCCGTCGATCAGCTCCTCGACGAGGCCCTCCATGACCGTCGGAGCCCTCGAAGATGTCGGGGTAGTCGAGGAGGTCGGTCTCGTTGGCGAGGATCTGCTGGATCCGCAGGCTCCACTGCTGGTCCCAGGGGCGGGGGAGGCCGAGGGCCTCGTTCCAGGCCGGCAGCTGGATCGCGCGGGCGCGGGCGTTGCGGCCGAGCGTCACGGCGAGCGCCTCGAGGACGATCCGCGGGACGTTGTTCTCCGGCTGCGCCTCGGTCAGGCCGAGCGAGTTGACCTGCACGCCGTAGCGCATGCGCAGGAAGCGCGGATCGGTGACGCCGTAGCGCTCGCGGCCGAGCTCCTCCCAGAGGACGCCCATCGCGCGCAGCTTCGCGTGCTCCTCGATGAAGCGGACGCCGGCGTTGACGAAGAAGCTGATCCGGCCGAAGACCTTCGGGAAGTCCTCGTCGGAGACCTGGCCGCGCTCCTTGACCGAGTCGAGGACGGCGATCGCGTTGCTGATCGCGAAGGCGATCTCCTGCACCGGGGTCGCGCCGGCCTCCTGCAGGTGGTAGCTGCAGATGTTGATCGGGTTCCAGCTCGGGATCTCGTTGACCGTGAAGGCGACCATGTCGGCGATCAGCCGCATCGAGGGCTCGGGCGGGAAGGCGTAGGTGCCGCGCGAGAGGTACTCCTTGATGATGTCGTTCTGGGTCGTGCCCTTGAGCGCCTCGCGGGGCACGCCCTGCTCGTCGGCGACCGCGACGTAGAGGCCGAGCAGCCAGGCGGCGGTGGCGTTGATCGTCATCGAGGTGTTCATCTCCGCCAGCGGGATGCCCTCGACGAGGGTCTCCATGTCGCCGCGATGCGCGACCGAGACGCCGACCTTGCCGACCTCGCCGCGGGCGAGCACGGCGTCGGGGTCGTAGCCGGTCTGCGTCGGCAGGTCGAACGCGATCGACAGGCCGGTCTGGCCCTTCGCGAGGTTGCGGCGGTACAGCTCGTTGGAGCGGCGGGCGTCGGAATGGCCGGCGTAGGTGCGCATCACCCAGGGTCGGTCTCGCTCGGGCAGGCGGTGGTCGCTCATCGCCGGGATTCTAGATCGCGGGACAGGGCCTCGGCGTTGTACGGTCCCCCGCCGTGGGCGAGACGCTGCTCATCGACACCATGCATCTCGGCCTCGACCGGGTGATCGGCGCGTGGTCGCGCGACGGCGTGATCGTCGACCCCGGGCCCTCGAACACCGTCGACAACGTCCTCGCCGGGATCGAGGGCGGCGAGCCCCGCGCGCTCCTGCTCACCCACATCCACCTCGACCACGCCGGCGCCACCGGCACGCTCGTCGAGCGCTTCCCCGACCTTCCCGTCTACGTCCACGAGGTCGGCGCCCCGCATCTCGTCGACCCCTCGCGACTGCTGCGCAGCGCCGAGCGCCTCTACGGCGACGACATGGACCGGCTCTGGGGCGACGTCCTGCCGGTTCCCGAGGCCAACATCACGACCCTCAGCGGCGGCGAGACCGTCGAGGGCATGCGCGTGCTCGCGACCCCGGGCCACGCCTACCACCACGTCTCCTACTTCGACCCCGATCGCGGCGAGGTCTTCGTCGGCGACACCGGCGGGGTCCGGATCCCGTCCGAGCGACACGGTCTGGCTGCCGACGCCGCCGCCCGACATCGAGGTCGAGCTCTGGCGCGAGTCGCTCGCCGCGATCGCGCGCCCTCGAGCCGGAGCGGCTGATGCTGACCCACTTCGGATCGGTCGAGGAGCCGCTCGCGGCACCTGGCGAGCGCCGAGGAGGAGCTGCTGGCAGGGTCGCCGAGAGCTCCAGGCCGCGGCGATCGCGGTGGCCTTCCTCGACGATCTCGAGGCGCCGGATCGACTCCGGAGACGCCGGAGCTCGCCGAGCGCAGTCCGTTCGGCGATGCCGCCGGAGCAGGTCTGGCTGGGCCTCGAGCGCTATTGGCGCAAGCGCGAGGAGTGACCGGGCGCCGCACGTGCCGACTCGCGGGACCGCTACTTCTGGCCGACTCGCCGTGTTCGCAATCTTGGAGGCACCACGTCCGGGCCGGCGTCCCGACGATCCGGTCCTCCGGCTACGCTCAATCACATGATCAAGCGAATCGCACTCACAGCAACGATCCTCGCCGTCCTGGCGGCCGTCGCCGTGCCTTCGTACGCGGCGATCACCGTCTACAAGAACTCCTTCTCTTCGAAGTCCGACTACGCGTCGGTGACGAAGCAGTCCGGCAAGAAGAAGAAGTGCAAGCGCAACTGGCGCAAGAAGTCGGCGCTCGGGGTCACGACCAAGGGCGGCAAGCAGAACTGCGCGCTGAAGACGCCGGTCGAGTCCGATTCGGTCCGCGCCGACCTGACCGTCGCAGGTCGAGGCGAAGATGACCGAGAGCCACCGAGAAGGCCGCACGCAAGGGCGCCTACGTCGGCGTCTCGGTCCGCTCCAGCCGCAAGGAGGGCTACGTCTTCCGCGTCTTCCCGAAGACCCGGAAGTGGGAGCTGCTCAAGAACCGCGTCGTCGTCCAGAAGGGCGACGACAAGGCCGTCAAGGGCATGAAGAAGAGGAACAAGCTCGAGATCAGCGCCCGCGGCGACACGATCGTCGGCAAGGTCAACGGCAAGCAGCAGGTCTCCTACAAGGACCCCGCCCCCGACGAGGTCGAGGGCCACGGCACCGGGCTCGTCTACGGGATCAGCCAGAAGGTCAAGAAGAAGAAGGCCGTCGCCTTCTTCGACAAGCTCAAGGTCGGGGTCCCGAAGCCCTAACGGGTCCCCGGTCGCCACCTTCCGCGCTAGATTCAGGCGGGCAGGCCGAGCATGACGACCGAGACGATCGAACGACCGCGCACCGCCGGCCCGGGATCGGGTTCCGGGGGCGGTTGGCGTGTGATCGTCCGCAACGACGACCACAACACCTTCGAGCACGTCGCCGGGACGCTCGCCAGGGTGATTCCCGGGCTGAGCTACGGCAACGGGATGGCCTTCGCCAACACGATCCACAACACCGGGCAGGCGATCGTCTGGAGCGGGATGCGCGAGCCGGCCGAGCACTACTGGGAGCAGCTGGCCGTCAGCGGGCCTGACGATGGCCCCGCTCGAGCAACACTAGATAGACACTCCGAGCAGATGCTCCGCTTCGCGTCCGCTCTGCTCGGCCTGCGCGGTGTTGCCGCTCGGCAAGGGCGTCAGCTGGCAGGTGGGGCGGTGCTACGGCTACCGGTGCCAGGCGCGCTCGGCAGAGGCGTCAGTCCGCTGGTGGGGCGAGCCTAGAGCTGGAGGAGGCGGCCGCCGCCGCCCGGAGGGGAGCCCGGCAGGGCGCCGCGGGAGCGGGGGATCCGCGGGATGCGGAACCGCTTGGTCCGTCGTTCGGACTTGTCGATGTTGGTTCCTTGCTTTCTCATGGATTCAGGGTCTCATGCGCCTGGGATTAGCGCAATAGGAATCAGAACAACGAGTCTGATAAGCTCCGCTGATGCTTGATCTGAAACGTCTCAGGGTGCTGCGCGCCGTCGCCGAGCGCGGGTCCTTCTCCGGCCGCCGCCGAGGAGCTCTACGTCTCCCAGTCCGCGGTCAGCCAGCAGATCGCGACCCTCGAATCCGAGGTCGGCGAGCCGCTGCTCCTGCGGCTTCGCGGAGGGTCCGGTGCTGACCGACGCGGGTCGGCTGCTCGTCTCCCATGCCGAGGTCGCGATGGCGCGGCTCGAGCAGGCCGAGCGCGAGCTGGCCTCGCTCGTCGGGCCTCGAGAGCGGCGAGCTGCGCCTCGTCAGCTTCGCGAGCGCCAGCGCGACCGTCGTCAGCCGGGCGATCACCCGCTTCCACGAGACCCATCCCGGGATCCGCCTGCACCTGACCGAGGCCGAGCCCGAGGACTCGATCCCGGCCCTGCGCCGCGGCAGCTTCGACATCGCGGTCGTCTACGACTTCGAGCTCGCGCCGTTCCCGCCCGACGACGACCTCGCGATGCGGCCGATCATCGACGAGCGGATGCATCTCGCGCTGCCGCCCGATCACCGCCTCGCCGGCTGTTCCGACGTCGAGATCGCCGAGCTCGCCGACGATTCCTGGCTGTGCGGGAGCAGCGACTCCTCCTGCCGGCAGCTGACGCTGCGCAGCTGCGAGCGCGCCGGCTTCGTCCCCGACATCGCCTACGAGAGCGACGAGTACACCGTCATGCAGGCGCTCGTCTCGGCCGGCATGGGGGTGACGCTGATCCCGGACCTGGCGCTGATGCTGCCGAGCCCCGACATCGCCCTCGCCGAGGTCGTTCCCGATCCGCCGGTCCGCCGCGTCTGGGCGGCGACCCTCGCAGGCCGGCTGCCGGAGCCGCGGCAGCCGACGCGATGGTCGACACGCTGGCCGAGGTCGGCGCCGAGCTGGCGGCCGATCCCGGCGGCCGCCTGAGCCGCCGGCCCGTCGCTCAGCCGCGGGTGTTCGACTCCATCTCGGCGGAGGGGATGCCGGGCGGGCATCCAGCCGGGCCCGTGGTAGAGGACGCCGAACTTGGCGCGCATGCCGTGGCGCGCGCTTGATGTCGTGCCACATCGCGACGTACTCGTGGAAGGCGGCCCGGACGGGGTTGTAGGTGCCGATGTTCTTCGTCAGCCCGTAGCGGACCCGCTCGCCCTCGGGCGCGTAGGTCCCGAAGAGCTTGTCCCAGATGATCAGGATGCCGCCGTAGTTGCGGTCGAGGTAGACCTCGTTGGAGCCGTGGTGGACCCGGTGATGGGACGGCGTGTTGAGGACGGCCTCGAGCGGCCTGGGCAGCTTCCGGATCCGCTCGGTGTGGATCCAGAACTGGTAGATCAGCGACCAGGCCTGCGCGAGCAGGACCATCCAGGGCTCGAACCCGAGCGCCGGCATCCACAGCCAGAACGGCAGGTAGGTCATCGGCACCCACGTCTGCCGCAGCGCGGTCGAGAGGTTGTAGTGGGTGCTCGAGTGGTGGACGACGTGGCTGGCCCAGAAGAACCGGCTCTCGTGGCTGCAGCGGTGGAACCAGTAGTAGGAGAAGTCGTCGGCGAAGAAGAGCAGCACCCAGGTCAGCGGGTTGCCCGGATCCATCCGCAGCGGCGTCAGCTCGTAGATCAGCGCGTAGAGCGCGACGACGACGAGCTTCCAGGCGACGTTGATGACGACGTTGCCGGTGCCGAGCAGGAGGCTCGTGCGGGTGTCGGCCGCGTCGTAGCCGATCATGTCCTCCTCGTCGCGGGCGTAGCGGAACGAGAGCGCCTCGACCGCCAGCAGCAGGACGAAGAAGGGGATCGCGTAGTAGAGGACCTCGGCCACGGCTCAATCTAAGCAGCCCGGGAGCGGCGGGCGCGAACTGGTTGGACCGGTTAGGTGCGCTCGGCCGCGAGCTGTACGTGCCAGACCGGGTAGACGGGCTTGTTGTAGATGTCGAGCGCCGCCTCGCGGGCCTCGGCGACCTCGTCGGAGGACCAGAAGCGATCGAAGTCGCCCCGGTTCTCCCAGGTCGTCGTCTGGAGGAAGAACAGGTGGTCCTCCTCGGAGCGGGTCAGCGAGAACGAGGTCGCGCCGAACGAGGGCGCGCGTTCGAGCGCGGGCATCCAGATCGCGTACCAGCGATCCGCCCGGAAGGGGTTGACATGCCAGTTGACAACGTTGACCTCGGCCATCAGCAGATCCGCATCTTATTCACCATCGGCGGCGCTCGGCAGGGACAGGGTGAAGAGCGCGCCGCCGAGGTCGGAGTCGGCGACCGAGATCGTGCCGCCCTGACCGCTCGCGAGCTCGCTCGAGATCGCCAGCCCGAGCCCGAAGCCGTGGTGTTCGCCGCCGTCGAACTCCCGGCTCCTCGACTTCTCGAGCCGGCTGAACCGCTCGAAGACCCGCTCGCCGGTCGGCGGCGGCGATCCCCGGGCCGTCGTCGCCGACCGAGCGCCTCGACGCGTCGCCGGCCACGGCGGACCTCGACCTCGACCGCGCTGCTGGCCGTAGGCGAGGGCGTTCTCGACGAGGTTGCGGACGATCCGCACCGTGTCCTCGCGGCGCCCGAGCGCGCGGGCCGGGCCGGCGGGCTCAGGCGTTCGCAGCTCGACCCGCTCGGCGGCGTCCGGCGGGCAGGGCGGCGACGACCTCGGCGGCGACGGCGGCGAGGTCGAACGGGGCCGCGGGCTCGACGGGCCCGCCCGAGTCGAGGCGGGCGAGCTGGAGCATGCCGTCGATCAGCGTGCGCATCCGGCCCGCCTCCCGCTCGATCACGGCGGTGACCCGGGCGACGTCGCCGGCGTCGGGAGACGGGTCCGCCGCCAGGACCTGCGACTGGCCGAGGATCGCCGTCAGCGGGGTGCGCAGCTCGTGGGAAGCGTCGGCGAGGAAGGCGCGCTGAGAGGCGAACGAGTGCCTCGAGCCGGTCGAGCATCCGGTCGAAGCCCTCCGCCAGGGCGGCGATCTCGGCGACGTTGGAGCTCGCGTCGCATGCGGACGTCGAGCCGGCCCGCGTCGACGTCGGCGACGCGCTCGGCCATCTCCTCGAGCGGCCGGGCCGTCCGGGTCGGCGATCAGCAGCGCGACCCCGACGGCCGCGACGAACGTCAGCGAGCCGATCAGCAGGAAGGTCTTGGCGACCTGCTCCTGGGCCTCGTCGGTCGGCTTCTCCGGCTCACCGGCCTGGACGCACCGCCTCGCCGCCCGCGGTGGGCGTGCGCCGGGTCAGCAGGCGAAGCTCGCCGATGTCCTCGAGCTCGATCGTGCTGAAGCCCTCCTCGGCGTCGAGCAGGTCGCGCAGCTGGCCCTGCTCGACCTCGACGCTCCTCGGACTGCTCGTGCTCGCCGTCCTCGCTCGCAGTCGCACCGCGACGAGATCGAGCAGCGAGGACTGATTGCTGATCGGCGCGGCGGTCCCCGGGACCTGGGCGACGAGCAGCCGGGAGCCGGACAGCGCCTGCCCGTCGATGAAGGCGCGCGCCGCCGCCGCCTCCGCCGCCCGGCGGGCGCGGCCTGGATCGCCTGCTCGAGCCCGTCGACCTGGACGGTCAGCTCGTCGTCGGTGCGGCCGTTCAGCTGGGTGCCGACGAGGTTGTAGACGGCGATGCCGAGCGCCGCGATCGAGACCAGGATCAGGCCGCCGATCGCGATCGTCAGGCGGCTGCGCAGGCTCACGCCTCCTCTCCCGCCTGCAGCCGGTATCCGGCGGACCTGACCGTCTCGATCGGGGACGGGTCGCCGAGCTTGCGCCGCAGGTAGCCGACGTAGACGTCGACGACGTTCGTCCCCGGGTCGTGGTCGTAGCCCCACGCCTCCGAGAGCAGCCGATCCCGCGAGAGCGCCTGGCCGGGGTGTCGCGCGAAGCAGGCGAGCAGCGCGAACTCGCGGGGGGAGAGGGACGACCTCCTCGCCCCGACCGCCAGACCCGCCGGCTGATCAGGTCGACCTCGAGCTCGCCCGCGCGCAGCCGGCCGCCCTCGGCCGCGCCGGTGCGCAGGTGGGCGCGGATCCGCGCCAGGAGCTCGGGCACCGCGAAGGGCTTCGTCACGTAGTCGGTCGCGCCGCTGTCGAGTCCGGCGATCCGGTCCTCGACCTCGTCCTTGGCGCTCAGGATGATCACCGGCAGCAGCGGCCGGACCTGGCGGATCGAGGCGAGGACCTCGAGCCCGTCTGCGGCCCGGCAGCATCACGTCGAGGACGACCAGATCGGCCTCCCCGTCGAGGATCAGGCGCTCCCCGGCCTCGCCGTCGGTCGCGAGCGCGACCTCGTAGCCCGCGGCCTCGAGGCCGCGGACGAGGAAGTCGGCGATGGCCGGTTCGTCCTCGACGACCACGATTCGCATGCCTCGACTCTAGACCCGGATCGGGCGCCGGAACGGCCCCGGCTCGCGCCTAAGAGGAATCTCACCGAATCCGCTGCACGACCACTTAGAGACCGAGACCCAGCATGCCCCGCGACTTACCGAGCGACCGACGAAAGGAACGGAATGAAAGCGACTACTCGATGCGGCACGCGGGGGCGGCCCTGATCGCCGCGACCGGCGCCCTCCACCTCATGCTGGCGCCCGGAGTACCTCGGCGAGCAGGCCTACATCGGTGTGCTCTTCATCCTCGGCGGCATCACGGCCCTGCTGATCGCCGCCCGGCTCTGGCGCCGGGACGACGCCGCGGTCTGGACCGTCGGCGCCCTCGTCTGCGCCGGCATGGCAGCCGGCTTCATCGCCTCCCGGACGATCGGCCTCCCCGGCTTCCACGAGGCCGAGTGGGAGCTCTCCGGGATCGTCTCGGTCCTGCTCGAGATCGGCTTCATCGGTTGCGCCGCCGCGGCCCTGCGGGCGCCGCGGCAGGCGATCGCCTAGGGCGCCGACCCTGAACGCGAACGGGCGTCCGCCAGGGCGGGCGCCCGTCTCCCTGCTCGAGCCCGGCGGAAGCGGACGCGAGCGGAGCATTCGCCGGAGTTCTAGGCGCCGACCTCGGCCCAGATCGCGCCGTCGCCGTCGGCGGTCTTGCCCTGCTCGTCGTCGGTGGCGCCGACGCGGACCGTGATCTTTCCGGAGTGGCGGTTCTCGTGCATCATCTGATGCGCCTCGGGAACGCCCTCGAAGCCCATCGCCTTCGAGAGCACCGGGCGGACCTTGCCCTCGGCCATCAGCTGGTTGGCCTTCATGCACTCGTAGGCGTTGGCGAAGTGGGATCCGAGGATCTCCTTCTGCTTCATCCACAGGTAGCGGACGTCGAAGTCGAGCGTGTAGCCCGAGGTGGCGCCGCAGATCACGACCTTGCCGAACGGCTTCACGGTGAAGACCGAGGTCGGGAAGGTGGCCTGGCCGACGTGCTCGAAGACGATGTCGGGAGCGTCGCCGAGGATCGACTTGACCTGCTTGGCGAAGGCGCGCGACTCCTTGAAGCGCGCCTTCTCCTCGTCGGCGGTCTCGTTGCCGGTGCGCATCATGCCCTTGAACTCGTTGCGGTCGATGTAGTCGACGGCGCCGAGCTGCTTGATCAGCTCGCCCTTCTCGGCGGAGGAGACGACGCCGACGGCGTTCGCGCCCGCCGCCTTGCAGAGCTGGACGGCGAAGACGCCGAGCCCGCCCGCCGCGCCCCAGATCAGGACGTTGTGGCCGGCCTGGATCTTGGCGCGGTTCATCAGCATCCGGTAGGCGGTGAAGTAGGTGAGCCCGTAGGCGGAGCAGTCGACCCAGGAGAGGTTCTCCGGCTTCGGCAGCAGCTGCTGAGCCTGGACCTTCGTGAACTGCGCGAACGAGCCCCAGGTCGTCTCGTAGCCCCAGATCCGCTGCGAGGGGGCGGCCATCGGGTCGAGGCCGTGGACCTCGACGTCCTCGTAGGAGGCCTGGTTGCAGTGGATGACGACCTCGTCGCCGGGCTTCCAGTTGGTGACGCCGGGGCCGACCTTCCAGACGATGCCGGAGCCGTCGGAGCCGCCGATGTGGTGGCCGTACTCGGGGTGGTCGCCGTAGCCGAAGACCGAGACGGGCTTGCCGAGCGAGGCCCAGACGTTGTTGAAGTTGACACCGGCCGCCATCACGCGGACGACGACCTCGAAGGCGCCGGGCTCGGGGACCTCGACCTCCTCGACCTGGAAGGCGTCCTTCGGCTCGCCCTGGCGCTCCTCGCGGATCACCCAGGCGGCCATCGTCTCGGGCAGGGTGCCCGGCTCGACGTCCAGCTTGGAAACTTCGGCGATGTCTACGGCCACGATTCTCCTTCTACGTAGGGCGAGTTAAGCGGCCGTGGATGGTATCGACGGGGGGCGGGTCAGTCGGCCCCGGCGGCGGCCAGGCTCGGGACCGGCTCCTCGGGCGCCTCGCGCGTCGGGTCCGTCTCCGGCGTCGCCGGCTCGGCCTCGGTGTCGCTCCGGCTTGCCGGCGATCAGGAAGTAGGCGAGGACGGCGCCGGCCGCGGCGACGACGGCCGAGATGCCGATCGAGGTCGTCAGGCCGGAGATGAAGGCGTCGTGGGCGGCCCGCGCCGCCTGCTGGGCGACGTCGGGAGGCAGCCGGTCGATCGCCTGGGTGAGGCCGCCGCTGCCGAGCTGCTGGGAGATCGAGTCGATCTGCGCCGGAGTCGATGCCGCGTGCCGCTCAGCCCCGCCCTCAGCGAGGACTCGCTGTTGGCCTGGAAGATCGCGCCGAGGACCGCGACGCCGAAGGTGCCGCCGACCATCCGCGACATCGAGAGCAGGCCCGAAGCGAGCCCGGACTTGGTCACGTCGACCGCGTTCATCGCGGCGGTCGACATCGGCGACATCGTCAGCGCGATGCCGAAGCCCATCAGGATGAAGGGGACGAGCAGCGAGCCGTAGCCGGAGGTGTCGGTGATCTGCGCCTGCAGGAACAGGGAGACGGCGACGAGCGAGAGCCCGGCGATGATCGGCGGCCGCGGGCCGATCCGGTCGGTCAGCCGGCCGGCGATCGGCGCCACGAACATGATCACGAGCGTCGTCGGCAGGAACCGGACGCCGGCCTCGAGCGGCGAGTAGCCGAGGATGTTCTGGATGTAGAGGGCCATGAAGAAGAACATCCCGAGCATCGAGAACGAGATGATGAAGGCGACGATCAGGGCGCCGACGAAGTTCCCGTTGCGAAGGAACTCGAACTGGACGATCGGGGCGCGGACCCGGCCCTCGAGCTTCACGAACGCGGCGAGCACGACGATCGAGATGGCGATCAGGCCGATGATCCGCGGCGAGCCCCAGCCCCAGCTGTTGCCCTCGATCAGCGCGAGGACGCCGGCGGTCAGGCCGACGGTGAGCACCGCCGTGCCGGCCCAGTCGATCTCCCGGCCGACGGTCTCGTCGCGGGACTCGCGGACGGCGAACAGCGTCGCGACGATCGCGGCGGCCGCGACCGGGATGTTGAGGTAGAAGATCGCGCGCCAGGAGACGTGCTCGGTGAGGAACCCGCCGAGCAGCGGCCCGAGCGCCAGGGCCAGCGCCGAGACGCCCGCCCAGGTGCCGATCGCGCGGCCGCGCTCGGCGGGCGGGAAGGCGTTGGTGATGATCGAGAGCGTCGCGGGCATCATCAGCGAGGCGCCGATGCCCTGGGTGACGCGGCTGGCGACGAGCGCGCCGGTCGAGGGCGCGAGGCCGGCGGTCGCCGAGGAGATCGCGAACAGGACGACGCCGGTCATGAACATGCGGCGGCGACCGAGGATGTCGCCGAGGCGGCCGCCGGTGGCGAGCAGGACGGCGAACGAGAGGCTGTAGCCGTTCACGACCCACTCGAGGGAGGAGATCGAGGCGTGCAGATCGCTCTGGATCGACGGCAGCGCCACGTTCATGACCGTGTTGTCGAGCATGATCATGAACAGGGCGAAGCACATCGCCGCGAGCGTCCACCACTTCGCGTTCTCGTCCGTGATCAGGTGTCCGAAGCGCTGGGTCACGAGCCTCGTCCTCCGGGTCGAGACGTCGAGGCCGAGCGGGGCGAGGGCGTCGATCAGCCCGTCGAGCACCTCCGGTTCGAGGGTCTCGAGGAACTGCTCGATCTGGGCCTTGCGCAGGTCGGCGATCCCGGCCGCGAGCTCGACGCCGGCGTCGGTGGCCTCGAGCAGCCGGACGCGCCGGTCGTCGGCGCACTCGCTCCGGCGTCGCGAGGCCCTTCTGGATGATCGAGTCGATGGCGCGGCTCGCGGCGGCGGGGGAGACGCCGAGGCGCTCGGCGAGCTCGCCGCCGGTATGGCGGCCGCCCTCGACGAGGCAGGAGCAGCGCCTTGACCTGGGTCATGCTGAGCTCGTTCTCCTCGATGCATCCGGATCCGCTCCGCGGTGGTCGTCAGCGTGACGCGGCGCAGTCAGCGCGTAGAGCAGCTCGGCCGCGTCGCTGGGTCGCGGGCAGTGTGGATGGCTGCAGGTAGAAGAACTTTGCATCGGCGCAATGATTTGCACCGCGCAAGCGGCAATCGACTGTGAGAACCGTCACGTCAGGAACGCATCCGGGGGCGCGACTACCTTGAAGAGTCCGATGGAAGCCTCACGCAGAGACAGATTCGAAGCACCGAGCCAGCTGCCGCTGGACGGCGATTCGCCGTCCGTGCGCGCGATCGGCGACCGGATCGTCATCGAGGGGCTCACGGTCGCCGACGAGCGGGCCGCGAAGGTCGTCCGCGAGCGCGCCGAGGCCGGCACCCCGGCCACCGAGACCGTCTCCAAGGCGATCGAGATCGGCGCCCGGGTGATCGACTCCGAGAGCACGGCGACGAACGTCGACTACGTGCAGCGGGTCTTCGAGGAGCGGGTCGGGAAGCTCGGCGAGGACCTCAGCGAGACCCTCGACGAGGGCAGCGCCGAGATCGCCAGGCACATCGCCGACCGCTTCGACGTCGACCGCGCCGATTCGGTTCAGGGCGAGATCAAGCAGATGCTCGTCACCGCCGTCAGCCATCAGCAGAAGGAGCTGCAGCAAGATGCTCACCGCCGAGGACGCGAGCAACCCGCTCGTCGCCGTCCAGATCCGCTCGACCAAGGCGATGCTCGAGGCCGAGGAGCGCCACCGCAAGCAGCTCGCCGAGCTCCGCGAGAGCAACTCGAAGGAGAACCGCGCTCTGCACGCGCAGGTCCGCGAGCTGACCGAGCGGTTCAGCGTCCACCTCGAGCGCAACGAGGGGGACGAGCGCGTCGCCGAGGCCGAGGAGGCCGGCACGCGCAAGGGATTCACGCTTCGAGGAGCGCGTCAACGACGCGATCGAGCGGATCGCGGCGACGCGGGGCGATTCCGCCGCCCACACCGGCGCCGAGGGCGCGGAGGGCGGCGGCAAGAAGGGCGACGTGCTCGTCGAGCTCGGCGCGGCCGACGGGCCCTCGAACGGCCGGATCGTCTTCGAGGTCAAGGACCGCAAGCTCTCCAAGAACGTCGCCTGGTCGGAGCTCAACGAGGCGATGGCGGCCCGCGCCGCTTCGTTCGGCGTGCTCGTCGTCGCCGGCGAGGAGCAGGTGCCCGTCGGGTCGCGAGCAGCTGCACGAGTACGAGGGCAACAAGCTGATCGTCGCCGTCGACCGCGAGGAGCCGGAGTCGCTGGCGCTGGCGGTCGCCTACAGGCTGGCCGCGGCCCGGGTCTCGATGGCGCGGGACCGCGAGCTGACGGTCGACGCCGCCGAGGTCAGGGCCGTCGCCGAGGAGGCGGTCTCGTGCCTGAAGCAGGCGCAGGCGATCCGGACGGCGCTGACCGGGATCAAGACGTCATCCGACAAGGCGCGGACCGGCCTCGACGAGATGGTCGGGTCGGTCGAGGCGAAGCTCGACCGCATCGACGCCCTCGTCGCCGAGGCGGTTAACTACGCGACTCGCAGGGCTCCGCCCTGCTCGACTGCTTACCGTCGGCTACGAGAACCTCTGGCGAGAGCTGATCCGGCGACGGTGAAGCCCGAGAGGCCGAGCGTCAGGTCGAGCTCGGCGAGCACGTGGTTGAGGACCTTCTCGACGCCGTCGGCGCCCTCGAGCGCCATGCCCCACAGGTAGGGCCGGCCGAGCAGCACCGCGTCGGCTCCGAGGGCGAGCGCCTTGAACGGCGTCGGCGCCGCTGCGGATGCCGCTGTCGAGCAGGATCTTCAGCTCGCCGCCGACCGCGTCGGCGATCGGCGGCAGCGCCTCGAGCGAGGGGATCGCGCCGTCGACCTGGCGGCCGCCGTGATTGGAGACGACGATGCCCTCGACCCCGCGGTCGCGGGCCTCGCGGGCGTCGTCGGGATGGAGGATGCCCTTGAGCAGGATCGGCAGCGACGTCCGGGCGCGGAGCCAGTCGAGGTCCGGCCCAGGTCAGGCTCGGGTTGCCGAAGACGCCGATGAACTGCCCGATCGCGGCGCCCTGATCCTCCTCGGGCGGCGCGTCGAGCCGCGACCGGAAGACCGGGTCGGAGAAGAAGTTGGCGAGCCCGACGCCTTCGATGGCCGGCAGGTAGGCGTTCTGGAGGTCGCGGGGCTTCCAGCCCGGGAAGGCGTTGTCGACGGTCACGACGAGCGCCTCGTACCCGGCGGCCTCCGCCCGGGTGACGAAGCTCTCCGCGAGCTCGGGATCGTTCGGCCAGTAGAGCTGGAACAGTCCCGGCGTCTCGCCGAGCTCCTCGGCGATCGCCTCCATCGTGTGGCTCGCGACCGTGCCCGGCCGTGATCGGCACGCCGAGCCGGGAGGCCGCCCGGGCGCGAGGCCAGCTCGCCGTCGGGGTGGACGATCGTCTGGACGCCGATCGGCGCGAGGGCGAGCGGCGCCGGCCACTCCGACCCGAACGGCGAGGTCGTCAGATCGCGGACGGCGACGTCGCGCAGCATCCGCGGGACGATGCGCCAGGCGTCGAAGGCGGCGCCGGTTCGCCCGCTCGGTCGCGCCGCTGCCGGCGGAGCCGAAGACGTAGCCGGCGGCACGCTCGTCGAGCGCCTCCTCGGCCCGCTCGGCGAGCAGCCTCCAGTCGACCGGGATGGACGGCACCTGGCCACCGGCGCCGGCGAGGTAGATGGACCGGTAGTGGTCGCCGAACTGGGTCAAGTCAGGGCAGCAGCAGGATGTTCTGGGATCCCGGCCGCTCTTCGCCGACGGCCATCTCGGTCGGGTTGATCGTCGAGATGCTCGGCTCGACGGTGTAGTCGCCGGTCTCGAGCTGGAACTGGACGCTGCCGACGCCGCCCGCCGGGATCTCCGGCGACTGGGCGTTCGTCGGGCCGTCGAAGGCGAGCTGGACGTCGTCGGCGGACTGGTTGGAGATCGTCATGTTGACCAGCCCCGCACCGACCGCGTCGGGAACGACGACGACGTTGCGGTCGTCGATCTTGGCGCTCAGCTCGAGCGGCGCCGGGGGCGGCGGCTCGTTCGGGTGCGACTCGGCGCCGCATCCCGCTGCGACGACCGCGGCCACCACAAGCAGTCCTGCGGTGAATCTCCCTCTCATCCGCGCATGAATCTACCCGAATGGACGGCGGCCGTTGCAGGGGAGGTCAGTCGTCGATCGCTGCGACGACGGCCTTGACCGTTTCGCCGACGGACACCTCGGCGCCCGGCTCGGCCTCGCGCCGCAGGATCGCGAGCGCCAGCGGGCCGCGGGCGGGGGAGATGACGGCGGTCCCGACCGTGCCGACCTCCTTGCCCTCCGCGCTGACGACCGCGTCGCCCGCCGCGACGGGCTCGGAGGGCTCGAGCAGGCGCAGGTGCCGGTTCGGCTTGCCCTTGTAATGGAGCCTCGCGACGGTCTCCTGACCGATGTAGCAGCCCTTGGTGAAGCTGACGGCGCGATCGTTGATGCCCGGCCTCCTGAGGCATCGTGGCGGCGTCGATCTCGCGGCCGACGCGCGGCCGGCCCGCCTCGACCCGGACGATCTCGGCGGCGTCCTCGCCGACCGGCTCGGCGCCGTTCGACGTCAGCCAATCGCGGACGGCCTCGGCGGCGTCGGCGTCGACGAGCAGGTCGGCGCCCAGGTCGGTCGTGATCGCCAGGCAGGATGCGCCGCCGACGAAGATCCGGCGGTTGGAGTGCTCGGCGCCGAGCGGGCCGTCGCCGAGCAGCTTCGGCGCCAGTGGGCCGATCAGCGAGAGCAGCGCCTGGTCCTCGGGGGCCGGGGCGACGTCGGCGTCGCGGCCGATCTTGTACATCCCGAGGTGCTTGAGGATCAGGTCCCCCGACGACGGGCTCGGTGTCGATCAGGAACTCGTCGTCGGCGAGCCGGAGGACCCGCATGTCGGCCCTGATCTTGCCCTTGCGGTCGAGCAGCGCCGCGTAGCAGCCCTGCCCGGGCTCGAGGGCCTCGACGTCGTTGGTCACCTGGCCCTGCAGGAACTCGGCGGCCTCGCCGCCGGTGACCGCGATGCGGGCCCGGTCGGAGCGGTCGAGGAGCCCGGCCTCCTCGCGGAGGGCGCGGTACTGGGCGTCGATCTCCGAGTGCGGCCTCCATCGCGGCGCATTGTAGGAGGGCGCTGATTCCGCGGTTCACTGGCATACGCAAAAAGAAGTTTGATATGCCAAACTTTTGCCGATGGCGATGCATCGCTTGCAACGCCGGGAAGCCACGGCCGGGACCGCCGCGCCGGCGGTTCGGAGGCGATCGAGGACTACGCCAAGGCGATCCACGCTCTCGCCGCCCGCGAGGCGGGGCCGGTCGGGACGACGGCGCTCGCCGACCGGCTCGGCGTCTCGCCGGGGACGGTCACGGCGATGGTCAAGAAGATGGCCGACCTCGGGCTCGTCATCTACGAGCCCTACCGCGGCGTCGAGCTGACCGAGACCGGGGAGCGCATGGCCCTCGAGGTGATCCGCCACCACCGCCTGCTCGAGTCGTTCCTCGCCGAGGCGCTCGGGATGCCGTGGGACCGCGTCCACGACGAGGCCGAGGTGCTCGAGCACTACATCAGCGAGGACCTCGAGGAGCGGATCGCCGCCGCCCTCGGCGATCCCGACCGCGATCCGCACGGCGATCCGATCCCCGACCGCGACCTGACCCTCACCGACCCGGTGCCCGGGGTTCCGCTGACCGAGCTCGAGGCGGGGGACAGCGGGCGTGTTCACGCGGGTCTCCGACGGCCACCCGGAGATGCTCAGGTTCCTCGACAGCCACGAGATCCGGCCCGGGCGTCGCCCTCGAGGTCCTGCGGCGGGAGCCGTTCGGCGGAGCGGTCGTCGTCGCCTGCGAGGCGGGGGAGTGCGCGCTCGGCCCCGATCTCGCGGCGCGGATGCTCGTCGTCCCGGAGGAGCGCGGATGAGCGAGCAGGTCAAGGATCCACCCGAGAGCCGGACGACGCCCGACCCGCGAGCCGAGCGACGGGCGCTCGCCTCGGAGGTCGACGCCGCGCTCCCCGGCGAGGCGATGGTCGCCGACGCCGCCCGCCGCTCGCTCGACGGGCACCGCCGCGGCCTCGTCGCGGCTCTGGCCCTTCCTCGGCCCGGCCTTCGTCGCCTCGGTCGCCTACATCGACCCGGGCAACTTCGCGACCAACATCGCCGCCGGCGCCCAGTTCGGCTACCTGCTCCTCTGGGTCGTGCTCGCCGCGAACCTGATCGGGATGGTCGTCCAGACGCAGTCGGCGAAGCTCGGCATCGCGACCGGCAAGAACCTGCCGGAGCTCTGTCGCCAGGAGTTCCCGCGCAAGACGTCGCTCGGGCTCTGGATCCAGGCCGAGCTCGTCGCGATGGCGACCGACATCGCCGAGGTGATCGGCGCCGCCCTCGGCCTCTACCTGCTGTTCGGGATCCCGCTCTTCTGGGCCGGGCGTGATCGCCGGCGCCGGCTCGTTCGCGATCCTCGCGATGCAGCAGCGCGGCGTCCGCAAGCTCGAGGCCGTGATCGTCGGCTTCCTCGGCGATCGTGATCACCGCCTTCGTCTTCGAGGTCGACGCAGTCGAATCCCGACCCCAAGGGGATCGCCGAGGGGCTGTTCATCCCCGGCTTCGACGGCACCGAGAGCGTCCTGCTCGCCGTCGGCATCCTCGGCGCGACGGTGATGCCCCACGTCGTCTACCTGCATTCGGCGCTGACCCAGAGCCGGGTCGTCGGCCGCAACAGCGCCGAGCGGAAGAAGATCCTCAACTTCGAGAAGGTCGACGTGATCGTCGCGATGACCCTCGCCGGGCTCGTCAACATGTCGATGGTCGTCGTCGCCGCGGGTCTCTTCAACGCCGGCGGTCTCGTCGAGATCGACTCGATCGAGGGCGCCTACGCCGGCCTCCAGCAGACCGTCTCCAACAACGCGGCGACGATCTTCGGCATCGCGCTGCTCGCCTCCGGGCTGGCCTCGACCTCGGTCGGGACGATGGCCGGCCAGGTGGTCATGCAGGGCTTCATCCAGAGCGCCGCATCCCGCTGCGTCCTGCGGCGGGCGATCACGCTGACTCCGGCGCTGATCGTGCTGGCGATCGGCGTCGACCCGACCCGCGCGCTCGTCGTCAGCCAGGTCGTCCTGTCCTTCGGAATCCCGTTCGCGTTGATTCCGCTGCTGATCATCGCCAGCCGGCGGCCGGGTCATGGGGGACATGGTCAATCCGCGCTGGCTGACGCGCATGGCCTCGGTCCTCGGCGGCGATGATCATCGCCCTCAACCTCTTCCTGCTGCAGCAGCTCTTCTTCGGTTAGCGCCGCGCGGAGAAAGTAGGCTGTCGGCATGGCCCTTTCGGAGTCGTTTCAGGAGATCGTCGACGCGCTGCCGCGCGACTGGACCGACATGCAGGTCGATCTCCGGATCACGGACGAGACGCGCTACGTCGACGCCTCGATCCCGATGACGCAGATCAACGCGCAGCCGTACTCGGAGGCCGACTGGCATTGGCGGATCAACGTCGCCCACGGCTTCGGGCACGGCGCGTCGCCCGGAGACGGTCGCCTGGGTCCTGCGAGATGCTCGACCGCCAGGAGATCGAGGGCGAGCTGATCGTCCGCGACCTCAACGAGGGCCGGGCCGAGGTCGTGCAGATGTGGGGCCGGCCCGAGAGCGTTCGCGCCGAGTACCGGCGCCGGCGCTCGATCTGACGCAGCCGATCGTGGCGCGAGTCCTCGCTCTCGTCTCCGACCTGATGCTGGCGAGCCGCGTCGAGGCGCCGCTGTCGGCGGCCGGGCCATTCCGTCACCGTCAGGGCGGTCCCGGGGGACGACGCCGGCGACTACGACCTGATCGTCGCGGACCTCGACCTCGTCGACGCGGCGGCGGTGGCCGCGCTCGGCCCGCCGACGCTCGGCTTCTACTCCCACGTCGACGTCGAGACCCGCAGGCGCGCCGAGGACGCCGGCTTCGATCTCGTCGTGCCGCGGTCGCGGATGGCCCGCGAGCTCCCCGAGCTCGCCGCCGGCCTGCTCGCCTGAGCACGCCGCGCCGCGGCGACCGGCGATCCCGGCGGATCGGAGTACTAGACTGCGCCCGCTTAGTCGCGCCTACCGCGCGTGAATGCCTTACAGGAGGTTTTGAGAGTGCAGGATCGAGGACTGGCCGCGTACATCGCGGAGTTGGTCGGAACGTTCTTCCTGGTCTTCGTGATCGGGACGGTCATCAGCCTTTACGTCGCTGCCGGAGGCTCCGCCCAGTTCGGCTCCGATTTCGCAGTCGTCGGGCTCACGCAGGGCCTGGTCCTGTTCGCGCTGATCATGGCGTTCGGGGCG
Source organism: uncultured Solirubrobacterales bacterium (assembly GCA_963798165.1). Classification (GTDB taxonomy): domain Bacteria; phylum Actinomycetota; class Thermoleophilia; order Solirubrobacterales; family 70-9; genus RHKX01. The sequence continues at coordinate 106,038 of CAWCSE010000013.1, forward strand.
GTGAGCGGCGGGCACTTCAACCCGGCGATCACGACCGCCGCGGCCGTGCTCAAGCGGATCGACCCGATCGACGCCGTCGTCTACATCCTCGCCCAGCTCTCCGGAGCCGTGCTCGGGGCGCTCGCCGTCAAGGGCCTGCTGCTCGACGAGGGTCGCGCCGTCAACTGGGGCGCCGCCAACGTCAGCCCGCTGCTCGGCAGCGACTTCGCCGGCATGGTCTGCGAGGGCATCGGCGCGCTGCTGATCGCTCTCGGCGTCGTCGCCGTCGCGATGAACAAGCGCGCCCGCAACGAGTGGGGCCCGCTCACCGTCGGCCTCACGTTCGCCTTCTGCGTGATGATCTTCGGCCCGCTGACCGGCGGCTCGTTCAACCCCGCCCGCTGGTTCGGCCCGGCGCTCGTCAGCAACGACTGGGGCGGCGTCTGGCCCTACGTCGTCGGCCCGCTGCTCGGCGCCCTGATCGCCGTCGCGCTCTACAAGTTCGTGATCAGCGCCGGCGAGACCGACGCCGAGCTCGAGAAGGCCACCGGCCCGTCGACGGGACCCGAACGGCCCACGAAGTAGCGGCCGAGTCACAGATTCCTCGGATCGGGGCGCGCCGCATTCTTGCGGGGCGCCCCGTTTCGTTAGCGTGAAGACGATGCGGCGCGTCACCTATTCCCGAAACCTGACGCTGTCGCTCTCGCGGACCTGTCGCTGCTACTGCAAGTACTGCGCGTTCGCCACCCACCAGGCGCACATCCACCCTCCCGAGGAGGTGATCGACCGCCTCGACAAGGCCGCCCGGCGCAACGTCAAGGAGCTGCTGGTCCTGACCGGGGAGAAGCCCGAGGTCAACCCGATCGTGGCCGAGCGGCTGCGCTCGTGGGGCCACGAGGACTTCACCTCCTACGTCGAGTGGACGTGCACCGAGGCGCTGGAGCGGGGGATGCTGCCGCACACCAACATCGGCGTCGCCGATCGCGAGGACTTCGCCCGGCTGCGCGGCGTCACCGCATCGCAGGGGCTGATGCTCGAATCGATCAGCGAAGCGCCTCATGGAGACGGTCCACGCGGGCTCGCCGACGAAGCACCCGCAGGTCCGGCTCGAGGCCATCGAGGCGGCGGGCGAGCTGCGCATCCCCTTCACCAGCGGGATCCTCGTCGGGATCGGCGAGACCGAGGAGGAGCGGGTCGCCTCGCTGGAGGCGCTGGCGGCCGTGCAGGAGCGGCACGGCCACATCCAGGAGGTGATCCTCCAGAACTTCGTTCCCCACCCGCGCTACTACGGGGCCGAGGTCGCCGACATCGCCGAGGAGGCGTCCGAGCGGCGATGGGCCGAGGGCGACGCGGCGGCCGGCGAGGCGGACCTCGACCTGCCCGCCTGGGCCTCGCCGGTGTCCCTCGACGACATGAAGCGGCTCGTCGCCGAGTGCCGCCGCCTGATGCCCGACGTCGGCATCCAGATCCCCCCGAACCTCTCGGATTGGTGGGTCGACCTCGTCGATGCCGGGGCGACCGACCTCGGCGGCCTCTCGGCCAACGGCGACCACATCTCGCCCGAGCACCCGTTCCCGAGCCCGCTGCAGGTCCGCAAGCGGCTGCGGCCGCTCGGCTACGCGCTGACCGAGCGGCTCTGCGTCTACCCGCAGTACATGAACCGCGAGTGGGTCGACGCGTCGGTGCTCGAGGTGCTCGCGGATCGCTTCCCGACGTTCATGCCGCGGGCCGAGCCGGCCCCGGCCAACGGCAATGGGAACGGCAACGGCGGCGGTCCCGCTGTCGGCGGCGGCGATCTGACGTCGCGGGCGGTCGAGCGGGCTCGGGACGGGCACGAGCTCTCCAGCGACGAGCTCGTCGCGCTGTTCAGCGAGACGCCGCCCGGAGGCGATCGAGGAGATCCGCGCCGGCGCCGACGAGCTCCGCGCCGAGCTGGCCGGCGACGTCGCGACGTTCGTCGTCAACCGCAACATCAACTTCACCAACATCTGCACCGTCGGCTGCGCCTTCTGCGGGTTCGGCCAGACGCGCCGATCGCCCGACGCCTACGAGGTCGATCCCGGCGAGTTCGCCGAGCGGATCCGCGAGGCCGTCGAGTTCGGGGCGACCGAGATCTGCATGCAGGGCGGAATCCATCCCGACTACGACCTCGAGCACTACGGCGAGTGGCTGCGGCGGGCCAAGGACGTCGCGCCCGACATCCACCTGCACGCCTACTCGCCGATGGAGGTCCACTTCATGTGCGAGCGCTCCGGGCGCGACCCCGATTACGTCTTCGGCTATCTGCGCGATTGCGGGCTCGGCTCGACGCCGGGCACCGCGGCCGAGGTGCTCGAGGACGGCGTCCGCAACCGGATCTCGCCGAACAAGCTGACGGCCGCGCGCTGGGTCGAGATCATCGAGGCGTCCCATCGGTCCGGCCTGCGCTCGACCTCGACGGTGATGTTCGGCCACATCGAGACGCCGGAGGAGCTCGCCGAGCACATGCGCGTCGTCAGGGCGGTCCAGGAGCGGACCGGCGGCATCACCGAGTTCGTGCCGCTCAGCTTCATCCCGTACCACACGATGCTGGGGCGGACGCACGGGATCGAGGAGATCTCCGACGCCGAGAACCTCAAGCACACGGCCGTCTTCCGCCTCGCCCTCGGGAAGTCGATCACGAACCTCCAGGCGAGCTGGGTGAAGATGGGCCTCGGCGCGGCCACCGAGGCACTTGCGGTGGGGCGTGAACGACCTCGGCGGCACGCTGATGGAGGAGAGCATCTCCCGCATGGCCGGCTCCCAGCACGGCTCGCGCCTCGAGCCCGAGGACCTGATCGGCGCCGCCCGCGCCGCCGGCCGGACCCCGGCACAGCGCAACACGCTCTACGAGGTCCTCGAGACCTACTGAGCTGGGTTCCACGAGGGGCGCCGCGCGGCAGGCATCCCGCGGGGGCAGCTCGCTTCGCTCGTGCAGAGTCCCCTCGGGACGCCCACCGCGCGGCGCCTACGACGGCTACCGGAAGAGGTCCTCGGACCTGTCCCGCTGGAGGGTGGAGGCGCCGGGGCCGTCCTCCTCGGTCACCAGGTGGGCCAGGCCGCGGATCCGCACCGCCGGGACGCCGCTCGCCTTGTCGCGGACGAGGTCGGCGGCGGCGGCGAGCTGATCGGCCGTCGCGATCAGCGTCGCCTCGAGCTCGCGGCCGTCGCGGTCGCTGCGCCCGCGCCAGTCGGCGAGCGGATCGATTCCCGCGCAGCCGATCGCGACCTCGGTCTGGCCGACCCGCCACGGCCCGGCCGAAGCTGTCGCCGACGATCACCGCCGACCTCGCTCCCGGACGCCGCGGCGATCTCGGCCCGCAGCCGCCGCGCCGAGGCGTCGGGGTCGCGCGGCAGCAGCAGGACCTCGTCGGCGCCGCCGCCGACGTTGGAGGAGTCGATGCCGGCGTTGGCGCAGATCAGCCCGCTCGTGGGTCTCGACGATCAGCACGCGCTCGCTGCGGAGGATGCTCGCGCGCTCTCGGCGAGGATCAGCTCGACGAGCCGCGGATCCTTGCCGAGCGCGCCGCCGAGCTCCGATCGCCCGCGGCGACGGCTCGACGTCGTCGAGCCGGCGCCGCCATGCCCTCCGCCTTCGAGACGACCTTCTGCGCGATCACGACGACGTCGCCGTCGGCGAGGTCGATCCGGCCGCGGCGATCATCCGCCGCGAGCTCGTCGCCCTCGCGCGATCTCGGGGAGGCCCTCGATCGGGTCGATCGCGACCGCCGGGCTCATGCAGAGCGGCTCCGTCGAGCAGGGCGAGGGCGGCGGCGGTGGCCGGGGCGATGGCCGGGTCGGCGGCGAGGATCGCCGACGAGCTCGCGCAGGTCGTCGCCGGTGTCGAGGTCGAGCGCCAGCGAGGGGATCTCGACGACCTCGGCCCGCACGCCGGCCTCCCGGGCGAGGTCGAGGTGCCGCTCGCGGCTGCCGGGGCCGAAGGCGGGGGAGATGGCGCTCGGGAGGGGAGAGGATGAGCCCGTTCGTGCCGCTGCCGTGCCGGTCGGGGATCACCGCGACGCCGCCGCCGTGGGCAGCGAGCGCGGCGTCGATCTCGGCCGCCCGGACGAGCGGGCAGTCGCCGGGCAGCAGGGCGACGAGCGGTCGCGCCGTGCGCCTCGGCGTGGGCGATGCCGGCAGCAGCGGCGGCCTCCGAGTGGCCGATGTCGGAGGGGTCGTCGACGTGGTCGGCGCCGAGGTCGCGTCGCGATCCGGATCGCGGCGCGGCTCGCCGCTGACGACGAAGATCCGCTCGAGTCGCTCGCAGCGGCTCAGCTCGCTCAGGACGTCGGTCAGCATCGCCTCGGCGAGCGCCGGCCGCAGGCCCGAGGCCGAGGTCCCGGCGAGCCGGCTCTTGGCGCTGCCGAATCGCTTGATCGGGACGATCGCTGCGGTCGGCATCCGCGCGCTCCCGTCAGCCCGCCAGCGAGGCGGCGTAGTCGAGCGTCGCCCGGGCGACCGAGCGCCGGCCCTCGGCCCCGTCCATGAGCGTGTCGAAGCGGGTCGTCGCGATCCCCGTCGACCTCGGGATCGGGGTCCGGATCGGCGGCGTCGACGACGAGCGCGTCGATGACGTCCGCGTAGGCGTCGGCGACCCCGGCGGCGGACGGGATCGCGGCCGATCGCCCTCATGAACTTGTCGGTCGGGCCCTTGATGACCTCGCCGGCGACGAACGGGCTGACGGCGACGACCGGGGCGGCGGCGCCGGCGAGCAGCTCGCTCATGCCCGGGGACGGCGAGGATCGGGCCGATCGAGATGACGGGGTTCGACGGGCCGATCACGATCGCGTCGGCGCGCCTCGACCGCGGCTCGGACCTCCGCGCTCAGGGTGGCGTCCGCGATGCCGGCGAACTCGACCTCCTCGATCGGCGGCCCGGCGTGGTCGCGGACGAGGTACTCCTGGAACTCCCGCCAGCCGTCGGGCGTCCGCACCCGGGTCCTGACCGGCTCGTCGCACATCGGCAGGACCGTCGCGCGCGACTCCGAGCGCGCGGGCCAGCTCGGTGGCGACGGCCGTGAGGCGGTCGCCGCGGTCGAGCCGCCGTCGCCGCTCCAGGCAGAGAGCCAGGTCGCGGTCGGAGAGCCCGAACCAGTCCGGGGCGCCGAGGCGCCTTGAGTCGCTCGAAGACGGTGAAGGAGTCGTCCCTGATCCCCCAGCCCTGCTCCTCGTCGATCTGGTCGCTGAGCCAGTAGGTGCAGAGATCGGGGTCGGGGGAGACGTAGACGCCGAGCGTCTCGATGTCGTCGCCGGTGTTGGCGATCACGGTCAGGTCCTCGCCGACGAGATCCTGCAGGCCCGCCGCGAGCTTCGCTCCGCCGGTGCCCCCGGCGAGGGCTACGACCTTCACGCCCAGGGATCGGTGTCGGGCAACCCGACCAGCTTCAGGCCGGCGTGGGCCTTGTAGCGGACGTTGATCGAGATCAGCAGCGGCGTCAGCTGCTCGGCGATCCGGGCCGTCTCGAGCGGCCCGGCGTTGATCGCGCGGAGGCCGTCGATCCGCTCGATCAGCCGGGCGACCGGCGCCTTGTCCTTCTTCTTGTCGCCGCAGACGAGCACGTCCTCGCCGAGCTCGGCGTCGAGGTCGGCGAGCGTCGGCGCGCCGACCGTGTGCAGCGCCGAGACGACGGTGACGCCCTCGGGGACCATCTCCTGCGCCTGCTGGGCCGCGGACCCCTGCCAGACGCCGAGCGACCGGGTCGCCTTCCCGCTCACCGCGGCCGCGAGCGGGACGGTGCAGTCGACGAGGATCTGCCCGGGCTCGAGTGCGTCGCGAAGGTTGTTGAGCGTCTCCGACTGGGCGCGGAACGGGACCGTCAGGAAGACGATCGGGCCGCGGGCAGCCGCCTCGGCGTTGCCGAGGCCCTCGACGTTCGCGCCGTCGACGACGCTCGAGACCTTCTCGGCCGCCTCGGCCGCCCGGTCCGCGTCGCGGGATCCGATCACGACGTCGAGGCCCGCCTGCGCCCAGCGGACCGCCAGCCCGTAGCCGAGCGCGCCGGTTCCACCGAGGATCGGGATCGGCGGCGTCGGTGCGGCTCTCGTCGGTCAAGGTCGTGCTCCTCGGGGTCGGTGTGGACTCTGGGGCGCGAGTCTATGCTCCACCCTCGATGACCGGACCGGCCGACTCACTCGACCTGCCGAAGCCCGAGCGCGACGCCGGCGGGCCCAGCCCGCTCGAGCCGGGGGCGGAGCGAACCGACGAGTTCGAGGTGACCGGCCCGCTTCTCACCGACGTCGGCGGGACGATCGGCATCTCGGTGCTCTCGACCCCGGGGATGATCGGGATGATGGAGCGGACGGCCGCCGTCCTCGCCTACGCGAGCCTCCCCGAGGGCAGCGCCACGGTCGGCTTCGAGGTCTGCATCAAGCACGTCGGCGGCGCCGCCGAGGGCTCGACCTGCACCGCCTGGGCGAAGCTCACCGACGTGGTCGACGGCCGCAAGCTCCACTTCGACGTCGAGGTCAAGGAGGGCGACCGGACGATCGGCGTCGGCACCCACCAGCGGCGGGTCATCCAGGTGCCGGACCAGGCCTCCGCAGGAGGCTGAGCGGCGTGGCCGACTACCCGAGTCGCGTCAGCATTCGCGAGGTGGGGCCGCGCGACGGCTTCCAGAACGAGCCCGAGGTCATCCCGACGGCCGAGAAGGTCCGGCTGATCGAGATGCTGATCGCCTCCGGCCTGAGGCGGATCGAGGTCACCTCCTTCGTCCGGCCCGACGTGATCCCGCAGCTCGCCGACGGCCCCGAGGTGCTCGCGGCGCTCGAGCGGCCCGACGGGCGTGGCGTTCTCGGTGCTGATCCCGAACGAGCGCGGCCTCGAGAACGCGCTCCGGAGCCGCGACCGCTTCGACGAGATCAGCGTCTTCCTCTCCGCGTCGGAGACCCACAACCGCAAGAACGTCAACCGCTCGGTCGCCGAGTCGCTCGACGGCCTCGAGCGGGTGCTCGCGACCGCCCGCGCCGAGGGCCTGCGCTGCGAGGGCGTGATCGCGACGAGCTTCGGCTGCCCCTACGAGGGCGAGGTGCCCCAGGACCGGGTCTTCGAGATCGCCGAGCAGCTCCGCTCGTTCGGCTGCGAGGAGATCGGCTTCGGCGACACGACCGGGATGGCCAACCCCCGGCAGGTCGACGGCTTCTACGCGGAGGCGCGGGAGCGGCTCGCCGGCGCCGAGCTCACCGCCCATTTCCACAACACGCGGGGCCAGGGGCTCGCCAACGCGCGTCGCGGCGCTCGCGCCAGGGCGTCGACTCGTTCGAGTCCAGCTTCGGCGAGCTCGGCGGCTGCCCGGTCCCGGCCGGGTCGACGGGCAACGTCTCCTCCGAGGACCTGATCTCGATGTTCCACGAGATGGGCGTCGAGACCGGCGTCGACCTCGACGGTCTGCTCGCCGCCTCGCGCGCCGTCCAGGAGACGCTCGGGCAGGCCGCTCGGCGCCCACCTGCTCACCGCCGGGCCGATCGACTGGAGCGGAAGCTGAGGGTCGCGGCGTTCCTGCGGGGGATGAACCTCGGCAATCGGCGGATCACGAACGCCGATCTGCGCAGCGAGTTCGAATCGCTCGGCTTCGAGTCGGTCGCCACGTTCAGGGCCAGCGGCAACGTCGTCTTCGACGCGCCGAAGGAGTCGAAGAAGGCAGCTGATCGAGCGGATCGAGAAGGGCCTCGAGAAGGGCCTCGGATACGCCGTCCCGACGGTGCTCAGGACCGAGGCGGAGCTCGAGAAGATCGTGGCCGACGAGCCCTTCGACCCGAAGGCGGTCGCCGCGTCGAAGGGAAAGCTCCAGGTGTCCCTGCTGGCGAAGAAGCCGACCGCCGCCGCGCGCAAGGCGGTGCTGGCGATGGCGACCGACGACGACCTGCTGGCCTTCGGCGCCGCCGAGCTGTTCTGGCTGCCGAGCGGCGGCACGCTCGAGACGGGGCTCGACCTGAAGGCGATCGACAAGCGACTCGGGCTCGCGACGATGCGGACCAAGGGCACCGATCGACCAGCTCCACGCCAAGTTCATGGGCGATGGCCGGATGCGAATAGGCTGACGCGCATGCGATCCGATGCCTTCATCGACGTTGTCCATTCGATGTCCTCGAATCCCTCCCGGGAGCGATTCGAGGCCGTCTTCCACCCCGACGTGCGCTTCTTCAGCCCGGTCACGTTCCGCTCCTACGACGGCCGCGACCTCGTCGTCACGATCCTCATGGAGGGGCCGGCCAAGCTCTTCGAGGAGTTCGAGTACGTCCACACGATCGAGAACCCCGAGGAGCCGACCGCCGCGCTGATCTTCCGGACCAGGGTCGGCGACCGCTGGATGGACGGTCTCGACCTGCTGACCTTCGACGACGACGGCCTGATCACCGAGATGAAGGTGATGCTGAGGCCGAAGAGCGGCGTCGACGCGATGGCGGCGGCGATGGCGAAGCGCTTCGAAGAAGTCGGCCTCTCCCAGCCGTCCGCCTGATTTCGGCCCGAACGCTCGAAATGGCTAGGCGTCCGCGCGCCCTACACCCGCGCACACCTACGAGGAGAACATGGCGATCAGCAAGGTTGGAATTGTCGGCGGCGGCCTGATGGGCCACGGAATCGCGCAGATCTGTGCGCAGGCGGGCTGGGACGTCGTCCTGCGCGAGGTCGACGACGAGAGCGTCGCCAAGGGCGTCGGGAAGATCGAGAAGCAGCTCGTCGCGCGCCGTCGAGAAGGGCCGCATGGAGCAGTCCGACGCCGACGCCGATCCGCGGCCGGATCACCGAGACGACCGACTACCAGGAGCTCGCCGACTGCGATCTCGTGATCGAGGCGATGACCGAGAACCTCGAGCAGAAGCTCGAGATGTGGCGGGCCGTCGACCCGATCGTCAAGGACGACGCCTTCTTCGCCACGAACACCTCGTCGCTCGCCGTGATCGACCAGGCCGCGGCCACCTCCCGTCCCGACCGCTTCCTCGGCCTCCACTTCTTCAACCCGGCGCAGGTCATGCCGCTGCTCGAGGTCGTGCAGACGGTCACCACCTCCGACGAGGCCCTGAAGGTCGGCTTCGAGGTCGGCGAGAAGCTGAACAAGACGGTCGTCCACGCCAAGGACAAGACCGGCTTCATCGTCAACCGCCTGCTCGTCCCCTACATGCTCGACGCGATCCGCGCCTACGAGGAGGGCGTCGGCTCGATCGAGGAGATCGACGTCGCGATGAAGGCCGGCGCCAACCATCCGATGGGCCCGCTGACCCTGGCCGACTTCGTCGGGCTCGACACGCTCGAGTCGATCGGCAACGTGATGTTCGACGAGTACCGCGAGCGCCGGTTCGCGGCGCCGCCGACCCTGCGGAAGATGGTCTCGGCCGGCTGGTACGGCCGCAAGTCGGGCAAGGGCTTCTACGACTACTCGGGCGAGGCGCCGGTACCGAGCGAGCTCGGCCTGTAGGGACTCGCGCGGAGCATGGCGCGATTCCCTACCCTGGGTCTATGGCAACTGATCGAATCGACGAATTGAAGAGCGTTCAGTTCCCGACTGAGCGCAGAGGCGGATACGACAGGCGCGCCGTGGACGCGTACCTGGCCGAGCTGGCCGACTGGCTCGAGACCGGGGGCGGCGACGAGGCGCGCCGGTCGGTGATCCAGCGCGAGATGGCGCGGGTCGGCGAGCGGACCGGCGGGGTCCTCGCCGCCGCCCAGGAGAGCGCCGACAAGGTGACGGCCGAGGCCGAGGCCGAGGCGAGCGCCCTGCGTGCCGACGCCGAGCGCGAGGCGGGGGAGACCCGCGACCGCCGCCGACGAGTACGCGGCGAGGACGAGGACCGCCGCCGACGAGCAGGCGAAGGAGACCGTCGAGAAGGCCGACGCGCAGGCGAAGCAGACCACCGAGGCCGCGGCGCTGGCCGCGGCGCAGCTGAAGGACGAGGCCGACGAGCACGCTCCGCAAGGCCGAGGAGGCCGCCGAGGCGCGGACGCGCGGGATCGAGCAGGAGATCGCCGACCTCGTGCGCAAGCGGCGCGACGTCGTCGCCAACCTCGAGCAGCTCAACGCCGAGATGAAGCTCGCGATCGACGGGCCCGGCGAGAAGGATCTCGGCCTCCCCGACCGGGTCGCCGCCGCCGTCGACGCGCCCGACGAGGCCGGAGGACGAGCCGGAGCCGACGACGAGCCGGAGACGGCACATGCTGGCCGACGAGGCGCCGACCGAGGTCTCGCAGGTCGTCGAGACCGAGGTCGCCGAGGAGGAGATCGAGGCCGAGACCGACGAGCGCGAGATCGCCGAGGCCGAGGCCGCCGAGCGCGAGCGCCGGCGCCGGTCGGTCGATTCGGTGGACCCGCCGACCGAGGACCAGAAGCTCACCGAGCTCCTCTAGCCGCCGGCCTTCTGTAGTTAGCTTCGCGGCGTGAGCGAGACCACCGATCAATCGCCGCTGGAGCGTGCCCGGGCGGCCGGGCTCGCCGGCGGCCCCGAGCGCCATCACCAGAAGACGGCCGAGCAGGGCAAGCTGCCGGTCCGCGAGCGGGTCGGCCTGCTGCTCGACCCGGGCAGCTTCTCGGAGGAGGCGATGCTCGCCAACTGGGACGCCGACGGCCTCGGCGCCGACGGCGTCGTCACCGGCCTCGGCACGATCGGCGGCCGCCGCGTCGCCCTGATGGCCAACGACCCGACCGTCAAGGCGGGCTCGTGGGGCGCGAAGACGGTCGAGAAGATCATCCGGATCCAGGAACGGGCGCTCAGCCTCGAGCTGCCGATGGTCTACCTCGTCGACTCGGCCGGAGCGCGGATCACCGACCAGGTGCAGATGTTCCCCGGCCGCCGCGGCGCCGGGCGGATCTTCCACAACGAGGTCAAGATGTCCGGCCGGGTGCCGCAGGTCTGCGTGCTCTTCGGTCCCTCCGCGGCCGGCGGCGCCTACATCCCGGCCTTCTGCGACGTCGTGATCATGCGCGACGGCAACGCGTCGATGTACCTCGGCTCGCCGCGCATGGCGCAGATGGTGATCGGCGAGGAGGTGACGCTCGACGAGATGGGCGGCGCCCGGATGCACACCGGCGTCTCCGGCTGCGGCCACTTCCTGGCGAAGACCGACGAGGAGGCGATCGGGATCGCCAAGGACTACCTCGGCTACATGCCGACGAGCTTCCGCGAGGAGCCGCACGCGGTCGCTCCCGGGCGAGCCGGATCCGCGAGCTGCTCCCTCGGCGGTCGTTCCCGGCGACGAGAAGACGCCCGTTCGACATCCGCGACCTGATCGAGGGCGTCTGCGACGCGGGCACGTTCCTCGAGGTCCACGCGCGCTGGGCCAAGGAGCTCGTCGTCGGCTACGCGCGGCTCGACGGCCGCGCGATCGGGATCGTCGCCAACCAGCCGAAGCAGAAGGGCGGCGTCCTGTTCGTCGACTCCTCCGACAAGGCCGCCCGCTTCATCAACACCTGCAACGCCTTCAACATCCCGCTGCTCTTCCTCGCCGACGTCCCCGGCTTCATGATCGGCAAGGCCGTCGAGCGCCAGGGGATCATCCGCCACGGCGCCAAGATGGTCAGCGCCGTCAGCTCGGCGACGGTGCCGAAGATCTCGGTCGTCGTCCGCAAGGCCTACGGCGCCGGCCTCTACGCGATGGCCGGCCCGGCCTTCGAGCCCGACGCCTGCATCGCCCTCCCGGGCGCGCAGATCGCCGTGATGGGTCCCGAGGCGGCGATCAACGCCGTCTACTTCAACCAGATCCAGGCGATCGACCGACGAGGCCGAGCGGGCCGAGTTCGTCGCGACCAAGCGGGCCGAGTACTCCGAGGACATCGACATCCTCCATCTCGCCTCCGAGCTCGTCATCGACTCGGTGATCGAGCCGGACGAGCTGCGGGCCGAGCTGATCCGCCGCTACGCCGAGGCGGCGGGCAAGGACCGCCACTTCACCGAGCGGCACAACCCGATCACCCCCGCCTAGCGGCGCGGGCTCCTCAGGCGTCAGCGGTACTCCGGGTTCGGGTGGTCGAACCGGGCGCCGGCGTCCCACTCGCGCCGCTGGTTGCCGTAGGCGGGGATGCCGCCGGCGCGCTTCAGCATCGCCGCGAGGTGCATCAGGTTCCAGGTCATGAACGTGGTGTTCCGCTTCGTGAACTCGTTCTCGAGGCCGCCGCTGCCCTCGTCGGCGTAGCTCGGCCCCGGCCCGGCCTCGCCGATCCAGCCGGCGTCGGCCTGCGGCGGGATCACGTAGCCGAGGTGCTGCAGCGAGTAGAGGACGTTCATCGCCACGTGCTTGATGCCGTCCTCGTTGCCGGTCACGAGGACGCCGCCGACGCGGCCGTAGTAGATCCACTGACCGTCGTCGTTGAGCTCGCCCGAGTACCCGTAGAGGCGCTCGATCGCCTGCGTGCAGACGCTCGACTTCTCGCCGAGCCAGATCGGCGTGCCGAGCACGAGGATGTCGGCGTCGAGGACCTGGCGCTGGATCGCGGGCCAGTCGTCGCGGTCGAAGCCGTGCTCGGTCATGTCCTCCTGGACGCCGGGCGGGATGACGTGATCGGTGAGCCTGATCGTGTCGACCGAGACGCCGTTCGCTCCATGATCGCGATCGAGTTGTCCATCAGGACCTGCGTGTTCGAGGTCTCCGCCGAGGTCTTCAGCGAGCAGTTGAGGAACAGCGCCTTCAGGTCCGAGAAGTCGTGGTCGGGCATCGTCAGCCTTTCGATCGTGGGTCGCGACGTGCGCCGTCTACGTCCTCCGTACCCGGCCGATTCGTTACAAGCGGGTAGATTCCAGCCGGCACCAAACTGGCTGGCCGGCCAACCGCGCGGTCGAGGAGGACGAGAGCGCGAAAGGGCAGACGATCCCCAGGTAGCGAGTCCCGAGAGCGGTGACCGAGACCTCGACGACCTGCTGCTCTCCGACATCGAGCATTGGGAGGACGGCCCGCCGAACGAGATCTGTTCAGCGAGCTGCGCTCGAAGTGCCCGGTGCACTGGAGCCCGAAGATCACCGAGTACCCGGACGAGGAGGGCTTCTGGTCGGTCACGACCGCCGAGGACGTCCACACGGTCAGCCGCGACTGGCAGACCTACTCGTCGGCGTACGGGATCACGGCGCTGACGGACGCGATCCTGCCGCTCGAGCTGACGCAGGCGATGTTCATCGGCATGGATCCGCCGAAGCACGATCGGCTCAAGGCGCTCTTCCAGCGCGGCTTCACGCCGAAGCGGATCGCCGAGCACGAGACGGCGATCCGCGAGATCGCCGCCGACGTCCTCGACGGCATCGAGGGCCGCGAGACCGTCGATCTCGTCAACGAGGTCGCCCAGCCGTTCGTCTCGCGCGTGATCGGCAGCTTCATGGGCATCCCGAAGGGCGAGGACGAGATCTGGGCCCGGCTGATGAACTCGATCCTGGCCGCCAACGATCCCGACATCAACCCCGAGCGGCGTCCCCGCGGTCATGGAGCGCGACGTCCCGGAGATGTTCGAGCGCTGCACGAAGCTGATCGCCGAGCGCCGCGAGAACCCGACCGACGACCTGACGAGCGTCCTCGTCCACGCCGAGGTCGACGGCGAGCGCCTCGAGGAGCACGAGATCGTGATGGGGTTCTTCCTGCTCGTCGCCGCCGGCAACGACAGCACCAAGGCGACCTACTGCAGCGCGATGCGGGCGCTGATGGAGGACCCGACCCAGAAGCAGCAGCTGCTCGACGATCCCTCGCTGGTCGGCCCCGCCGTCGAGGAGGCGCTGCGGATGTTCCCGGCGTTCGCCCATTTCCGGCGCACCGCGATGGAGGACACCGAGCTGCACGGCAAGACGATCAAGAAGGGCGAGAAGGTCGTCCTCTGGTACGTCTCATCGAACCGCGACGAGACGCGCTACGAGGATCCCGGATCGCGTTCGACGTCACCCGCAACCCCGAGCATCAGGCGTTCGGCGCCGGCGGCCGGCACTTCTGCCTCGGCACCGCCCTGGCCCGGCTCGAGCTCAAGGTCCTGATCGAGGAGACGCTGAACCGCTACCCGGGCATCGAGCTCGCCGGCGAGCCGCGCCACGCGGCGACGCAGTTCGTCAACCAGCTGAAGTCGTTGCCGGTTCGGCTGCAGCCGGAGGCCTAGACCGGCCGAGATCGCGGTCGAGGAGGCGGATCGCCTCGACCGCGAATCCGGCGGCGCGGGCGACGGCCTCCGGATCGACCTCATCCGGGACGTCGGCCGGCGTGTGGTGGCCGATCGGCAGGGCCTCGCGCTCCTCGCGGCAGGTGATCGCGATCGCCGGGTAGCCGTAGGCCCGGGCCGTCAGCGCGGCGCTCGGGCGGCCGTCGCGGATCGGCTCGGCGTCATAGGTGTCCTGGGTGTCGTCGCCGCTGTCGTGGGCGATGGCGACGGCGGCGCAGAGCTCGGCGAGGTCGGGGTCGAGCGGCAGGCTGACGGCGGCTCCCTGGGAGATCGCGAAGCGCGGCTCACCGCGGCCGACCGACTCGAACGAGACGAAGCGCGTCGTCTTCTTGCCGAGCTCCTTGCGATGGCCGCGGACGAACGAGCGCATTCCCTGCATCGTCGTCTCGCCGCCGCCGCAGATCGCCGACCTCGACGCGGACGTTCTCGAGCGGGTCGTCGTCGAGCAGGCGCAGCGCCTCCATCACGGCGGCGACGCCCGAGGCGTTCGCGTTGGCGCCGGGGGAGGCGGGGAGAGGGCGATCTCGCCGAGCAGGAAGCAGGCCACGATCAGGATCAGCGTCGGGACGAGCTGGACGACGTCGAGCCACGGCGGCGTCGAGGCCGGCCATCCGGGCGCCGATCGGAATCAGCAGGAAGGCGATCGACCAGAACCAGATCCGCGTCGGCGAGGACATCACCGGGAACCGCCGGGAGGCGAAGTCGAGGAGCCGCATCGGCAGCGGGTTGTAGGCGGCGCCGGTCCGCGGGGCGTCGAGGTTGGCGCAGAGGATCACCCGCGGCGCCTCGGGATCGGCCGTCGGCGCGGCGGGACGCATGGACGTTCTGCGACGCCCGCCGGAACAGCAGCGCGGCGGAGCAGGTACCAGCGTGCCGACAGGTCGAGGTAGGCGGAGCGTCGCCGCCGCCAGGACGATCGCGAAACCGATCGACGGGGTCGTTCGCGGGCGACGACGCTGCCGACGATCGCGAGCAGGCAGTGCAGCAGGTGGACGACCGCCCACTGCGGCTGCACCCAGATCGGCTCGACCTCCGCCTGTCCGCCCGCCGGCTCTCGAGCTCGGCGGCCAGCGAGTTGGCCAGTCGCCGCTCGGCATCGGTCCCGGCGATCCGGTCCTCGAAACCGCAGATCTCCTCGATCCGCGCGCTGATCTCCTGTCTCGCTCACCCCTGGAGCATTACGAAGCGCGCGGACCGGTGAGCCGCCCGGAGTCGCCCGCCCTCCGCGTTCCCTCCTAGACTCGGCCCAACGACTCGCCCCCGTAGCTCAGCTGGATAGAGCGCCGGCCTTCTAAGCCGGATGTCGCAGGTTCGAATCCTGCCGGGGGTACTCCGGTTGCGCTGATCCGGTTGCCATGGACTGCCGGATCCGCGCCACCGCGCTACTCGAGGTTCTCCTGCTCCATCCGCGGGGCGGAATGGATGCCGATCAGGTGCAGGATCTCGTCGCCCGAGTTGACGAACTTGTGCGGCGTGTTCGGGGGTGCGATGACGATCTGGCCCGGGCCCGCCTCGATCTCGGCGCCCGCCACCGTGAAGGTCACGCTGCCCGATTCGATGATGAACGTCTCCTCGTAGGGATGGCGATGCAGAGGGGGCCCCGATCCCGGCGGTCCGTAGACGTGGAAGAACGAGACCATCGCGCCGTAATCGGCGCCCTCGAACTTCCGCGATTCGCCATTGCCGGGCAGTGAGTCGAGCTCGATCGGGTTCCGGGCTGGTTCATCCATGTGGTCATCCTCGCCTTTCACGTCGTCCACTTGCTCCGGCGAAGGTGATCGCTGCCCCACGCGGCGCATGTCGCGACGCTGATCCGCACGGCGGCTGGGAACGTTGTCGGAACCATGGGACGCGTGGCGATCATCCTTGCCTCTGCTGCGATCTTATTTTCCGGCTGCGCCTCCGGGGTCGACTCGTGGCCGCGGCCGGCGGCAAACGACGCGGCCCGCGCCTCGATCGCGGCCGGTGGCGGGGACCCGGGCCGGTGGATCGTCAGCAACCACTGCGGCGCCTCCGGCACGTGCGGGGTCGGGCTGGCCGCCCGCTGCGCGCCCCGCCGCCTCGTCGCCGTCAACCGCTACCGGATCAAGGACAGCTTCCCGACCCTCCTTGGCGGCGATCGCATCAGGCGCGCGGCCGCCCGCTCCCCCCGCTGTCCGTAGGCCCCGCCCGGAGGGAACCGCAGCCGCCGCCGACAAGCTAGATTGGGCTGAGCACGGTGGGCGTAGCTCAGTTGGTAGAGCTCCTGGTTGTGGTCCAGGTGGTCGCGGGTTCGAGCCCCGTCGCTCACCCTCCGTCGTCCGGCTTGTACGGCCTCCAGTCTGCCGCTAATTCGACAGGAGGAACAAGATGACGCTGAATCTCAGGGACTGTAAGACAGTTCTGATCCTCGTCCTGGTCCATCGACGGCAGCTTCTTAGGTCCCAAAGCGGGATGCGCGGGTGTCGGCAGGGCCCGCCGCGCAATCGTCCTTCATGGGAGGCACCACGAAGGCGATCGTCAGGTCAACCTGATTGAGGGCTCTGGGTTTGGGTAGGGCGTTGATACACCTACGGAGGAGCTGAATTTCGTGAGTACCGTCCTGATAGTGGCAATCGTCGCCGTCGGTGCTGATAGGCGTTCTCGTGGTTGCGCTGAGCGCTCGGGGGAAAGCCAAGGCGCAGGGCCGTGACGATCGCCGACACGTCGCTGCCGAGCATCGTGAGGAGGCGACGACCCGGCGCATCGCCGCCGACAAGGAGAAGGCCGCTGCCGACGAGCAGGCCGCGAAGGCTCGCCATCAGGCCGCCGAGGCCGAGGAGCGTGCTCTGGCGGCGCAGCGCCAACGCGAAGCCGCTGATGCTCATCACGAGGCAGCGGCCGCGATTGACCCTGACAGCGACGCCGAGCGTTCCTATCGCGAGGACCCGGGTCCACCGAGATGGCTGACGGTGGAGACGCCACAAGGCGGGACGCCTAGCGCCTCGTGCAATGGAAGCCATGGGTTCGGCCATGCTGCCGCTAGCCTGCTCGACACCTTCCGGTCAGATCTCGTTGAAACGGGCATGGTGAGCTCATGCCCGCCGTGATCGTTGAACGAACGCTTCGCTACATTGGCGAGAGCGAGGCGACTGTGTGGTCGAAACCGACCAGTCGTGCGAGGTTGAGATCCTGGACTCAAAGGCGAATACATTCACCGTCGAGGGCCATCATTTCGCGCTCGTCTCGATCAGCGGATTGAAGCCGGGCTGGTCGCATCAATACGAGGTTCATCTTGACGGCCGGGTCAATGGCCTCCAGAGGGTACGAATTTCCGCATCCTCGGCTCCGTCCATTCCCGCTGACGGCAACCTTCGAATGCTGTTCGGCTCGTGCCGCACTTCGGCACCACACCGTCCCCCGCATACATTTCAGCGCTGGTGGCACCGAAGGTGCGGAATCGATGCCCTGCACACATTCGCCTTGCGAATGCTTCGACAACCCCAGGCCCTGTGCGAACGCTCTCGGATGTTGGGGCGACCAAGTCTATGCCGACCAACCGCCGAAGAATGTCCGCGAGATCGTCGGCCCCCGCAAGGTTCACGAGGATGCACTGGTCGAATCTTGAAGACTTCGAGGAGTACACGGTCGGATATCGCGATATCTGGGACATATCCCGTTGTACGTTGGATGCTCTCGATGTTGCCGTCATCGATGATTTTTGATGACCACGAGATCAGCAACGAGTGGAACACCTCGCAGACGTGGCTCGATGAGAAGCGCCAGACCGACTGGTACGAGGGGCGCGTGGTCGGGGGCCTGATGGCCGATTGGATCTATCAGCATCTCGGCAACCTTCTCCTTCGAGCTGAAGCAGGACGAGGCCTTCGGGCGCCTGCAGAAAGGCGAGGACGGAAGCAAGGTGGTGCGCGAACTGGCCGAGCGCGCCGAACGGCAGGACGGTCATTCCAGATTTAGCTTTTCCAGCGATCTCGGCCGAGCGTCGGCTCGTTGTCGTCGACTCGCGCGCGGGCCGGCAGTCTGAGGAGGGTCAGCGCCGGATCATGAGTGCCGAGGAGTGGGAATGGGTCAAGGACAAGGCGGATGGAGCGCGGGACCACCTGCTGATGGTCAGTTCGTTGCCGTTCCTGCTGCCACACGGCATGCATGACATCGAGGCGTGGTCGGAGGCGATCGGCGACGGAGTCTGGGGTCAGCGCTTCAAACCCTTCGGCGAAAAAGGTAAAGGACCAAGGCCAATCTCATCAACTGGGCCTGTTTCCAGAGGTCTACCGCGAGATGGAACAGCTGGTCATCGATATCGCTTCAGGCAATTGCGGAAATGGCCGGGTTGATCGTCATGTTTGGGGGTGACGTTCATCACTGCTACGTCGCAAGGGTCAGCTTGCCCGCCGAATCGGGCACTCTGCACACGAAGGTGTGGCATGCCGTCTGCTCCGGGTTGCGCAAGGAGTTGCAGCGAGCGAGCGGCTCGTCCTTGGATTAGGGCACACCTGGATCGCCGCCAAATTCGGGTCGTCTGCTCGCCGCTCAGCCGATGTGAGGCCACCGCGCCTGGAGTGGAGGGCGACGACTCGACCAAGGTTTTGCAACCAGATCGGCACACTTGAGATCGCTGACGGCGAGGTCGGAATCAGAATCGAGCAGGCGGTTGGCCGCTGGCGCGACCCACGGCTGCGGACCGTGATCGAGGAGAAGCTGCTCTGAAGGCTATACCGAGAGATGCGGGCAGGTCGAGTGGCGCGAGAACGTCTACGACTTCTGGATCGTGACGAAGTACCGAAATGGAAGCAGTTGCGTACTGACTGGTTCGACACCAGAGCCGAAGCCCTCGAAGCCGCCGGGCTGGTCGGAGTGGTGCCCGGACGAGAATCGGCACCTCGCCGTTCTGGGCTTGACAGGGCCCCACTTAGGCGGCCAGGGCCAAAGCGGATACTGCGTTGGCGATGTCGCAAGAGAACGGCGAGATCGTCCGCGCCGCAATCGACGCCCACAACCGGGGGATGTCGACGTGCGTTCAAGGACGGAGCTCCGAATTTCGAGAACGACGAGACGCAGGCCGTCGGCCTCGACCGGGGCGTGTTCAACCTCGAACAGCGCCGAAGCCTGGTGGCCGAGTTCACCGACAAGCTGGGAGACGTTCGCTTGGCCGTCGTCGTCAGGCAGCGCTGAGAAGGCGAGCATCCAGAAGATGACGAGTTCGACCTTGGAGACCCACGGCGATGAGGGCGGCAACGTCGTCCGTGGCTCCGGCCCGGCCCTCAAGAAACGGCGACGCCGAGTTCATCCTCGGCCGCGTTGACCGATCGGCGACCACCGGGCCTTCAGCCTCAATGCGGGCACCTCGATGAGACGGAGCGTCACGACGCGAGTGCAACTGCGATGGCGAAGAGGACGCCCGTGTTGAGCACGAACCCCAGGGCGCCGGGGGCGACGAGGTCATGATCGCGGAGCCAGTACACGACGGGCTCGTGCCAGAGAAAGAACTGTAGGAGATCAATCCGAGAGCCACGGCAGCCGGGGCCTCGAGCGCCAGGGCCGACGCGACGGGCCGCCCTTTCGAACCGGGGAGGACGACGAGGGCGAGCCCGATCGCGGCAACTAGCGCGATGACGGTGTTCTCCATCGAGTACCGAGCTGGCCGTTGACGTCGGCGAGCCGGAGTGCAGCCACCATCCCAGCGGCACCGCAATCGCCACCGCTCCCCATCGCCACCAAGGAGGAAGTCGAAAGGCGCCGCACTGACCTGAACGCGGATCGCGGCAACCGCCATGCCGAAGGCGAACAGGTCCGCCTGAGCCCAAAAGCTTCGAACCACGACAGTGTGCCAGGTGCCCTCGTAGCCGCCGCCGGGTCCCGGGTTCGCGAACAGATGCTGGGCGGCGAGCTTCCCGGAGATGCCAAGCAGCAGCATCAAGAAGCGGGAGCGAGTGACGAGCCGAGGATCCCCCGGCTTCCTTTCGTCCTGCGAGCAAGCCAGAGCGCCAAACCGCCGAGCAGCGGCAATACGAAGGAGAAGATGGCTTCGACCGCTAGTGACCAGGAGGGCCCGATCCCGATGATCGTCGTCGACGGCCGATAGTCCTGGACGAGCAGGCCGGCCGAGAGCAAGTCACCGGGGTTGGTCAACGCTCCGGTGTGGAGTTGGGAGCCGTCTCGCAACAGGGCCGACTGCAACACGAGGGAAACGAGCAGCAGGATCACCCAGTAGGCGGGGAGGATTCGCAAGGCCCGGTTGCGAAGTAGTCGGCCACCCTCGGGCGGCGTTCGGGTTCGAACGCCGCGACCAGAAACGGGCGATAGAGTAAGGATCGGAGAGCGCAAAGGACAGCGTCACCCCGAACGCCATGCTCTCGAATGGAATCGAAGCCCTCTGGCCATCCCAGAGCGGGGCGCCGTCGGGATTCGAGTAAAACCAAGAGTGTGAGACGAGCACCGTGGTTGCGGCTATTGCACGAAGGCCCTCGATCCCGGCGAAGCGCCGACCGGTTGAAGGTGGAATGCGGACGATGCGCGAGCTGAGCGACATAGGATTACCGGCGGGCGCATGTTGGAAGCTGCTTCGGTCTCAGAAATTCGCAACCGATGAATGAGGACACCAAAGCAGCGGATGAGGCATGTGGCGCCCTCGGGGGGCTGAGCCGAGGTGCTCCCACGAGGTGCTGCGAGCATCCGCGGTGCCACCACAGTGGAATATGCTTGTCTGAACAGGCGATCGTCTTTGTAGCGGCTTCGCCGATCAAGGGATGGGAAGATGATGGGTTTCAGTCGAACAGTTGCCGCGGTCGCGGTCGTAGCATTGCTAGCCGCGTCGACCGCGATGGCAGCGGGTGCGAAGAAAGTTCACCAAGACGGTTCCGTAAAGGGAGATTCGGGCGCGAGCGTTGAGCTCGTCGTGATCAAGTCGGGCGGTGTTTCGAAGAGCGTCAAGAACGTCAAGCTCAAGAATCTACGTAGCAGCTGCAGCGATGGCTCCGTGCGGATCAAACTGAAGCTCTGGGGTGCGGCGAAGGTCGACGAGAACCGCAAGTTCGAGAAGATCTACAAGAACGGCAAGAGCAAGGTCAAGCTCGAGGGTAGAGTCAAGCGCGACGGCTCCCGCGTCCACGGATCGATCAAGGGTACGACCATCCGGATCGCCGGCGCCGGTCGCTGCGATGTGCCCAGCGTTGAGTTCACCGCGAAGCGCTAGCCGGAGGCTCCATAGGAACCAGCCTGGTCACCGGCGCCTATAGCGCCCAAGTCCGTAGTGGGTCGGCGATGTCCGCATCGAACCGGCTCCGAGGTACTCCGTGGGTACTGAACAGGGAGCACCTGAACGGGGTGAGGGCTCCCAGCAGGCACCTGAACTAGCTAGGCGGCTGTTATGACCCTGCTCTCCGGAGCTGTGGTCCAGGTGGTCGCGGGTTCGAACCCCGCCGCTCACCTCCGTCGTTTGGAGAGCCGGCAGCCCGGCGGCAGTGGGTCCCCGGCTTGTTGCCCGGCCGCCGCCGGTCACTACGATATTTCTTTGCGCTGGCTCGCGCCCATGCACGCTGCGGAAAGTAGGCAGCTCAAGCATCAGGAACACCAAGGAATGAAGGACGCCATGCTCTTGGCGGGAAAGTCCATCGTAGTTATGAGGTCGCACCGTGCCAATGTCCACTGCCGGGCGATCGGTTGCGGGGTAGCCGTGCTGATTCTGGCGGTCGTCGCAGTTGCGGCGCCGGCGCAGGCGGCTGGCCGCCAGCAATGCGATCGGATCGCATCGACTGCACGGCTCCCGCTCACACGGCAATGGGTCGGTTAAGCGTCCGTTCCGCTCGCCACAGCGACTGATCAATTCGCTGCACCGCAACCAGACGGGCTGTTTCCGCGGCGGCCACTATCGCTTTTCACTGGCCAGGATCGCCACGCGCGGGATAACGCTGAAGCCCTACGGCAAAGAGAAGGTCTCTCTGCGCGGATCTATCAAGGTCGTCCCGGCCGGGGCCGGCAGCGTCATCGCCGGGATGACGCTCAACGGAAAGGGCGGCGAGACCGATCTCGGGCCGGATATCTACGCCGACAACGTTGTACTCCGCAACAACCGGATCACCAACCATCACTCTGAAATCTGCATCATCGTGGGTCGTTTCTATTCACAACCGGCGCCGAGAAACGTCGTCATCAAGCACAACCGGATCCACGGTTGCGGTGAGCTTCCGTCGACGAACCAAGACCACGGGATCTACCTATCGGCCGGGGTCGGAACCCGGGTGACGGACAACCTGATCTACGACAACGCCGACCGCGGTATCCAGCTTTACCCCGCCCCACGGCGAACCCAGATAACCGGAAACGTCATTAACGGCAACGGCGACGGGATTATTGTCTCCGGCTTGGGTGACTCGGCTCCCATGAAGACCCGGATCGAGGGCAACATCGTCTCAAACTCACGACTGGGCTGGAACATGAGCTCGGGGGAGGACGGACCGGTTGGTCGGCTCAACACGGCTACGGGCAACTGCGTTTACGCCGGGAGCGGCAATCCCGCGTACAGACTCAACGGCGGCATCCAGATCCCAACTCGAAACTTCGTTGCCGAGTCCAACGTCATCGCCAAACCCCGCTACCAGCAGGCGACCAAGGGCAACTTCCGCCTCCGCCCGACGAGCCGATGCCTGAGGGTTTACACGGGCACCATGGCCCTCCCTTGAATCGCCTTCGGGCCGCGGTCGCCTGACGGCTGGAATCTGGGACTTGGCCTGGCTTGCATCCGGCTTGGCGCCTCCGGCGCTCAGGTCAAGATCCCGACCGACCACGAGAGACAGGTCGACACGATCACCACAGGCCGGTGCCGGGTGAAGGGCCCCAGGGGCAATCGCGACTTCACGTTCCACAAGCACGGCGACGGGTCGGGATCGGCCTGTACGCCGCCTCAAACAGAAGCGCCACCGAGGGCTACGCGTTCGCGGACCACGAAAGCGTCGGCGAAGCGGTTGCTGGCTGCTCGAGTGGGTAGTGGGCCGGGAACATGGCCCTCGTAGCCGGAGCCCGAGCCCGATGAACCGACCCGGTCGGGTGCGACTGTCGGAGCGCTGGGACGCCGTTCGCTCGAGCTTCGGGTTTCTGCCGGGTGTGGCGATGCTGTTCGGCCTCGTCGCGGGCTTCGGGCTCCCCACCCTCGACAAGGAGTTCGGGGTCACGATCCCCGCGCTTTCCTTCGATGGCCAGGATTCCGCCCGCAGCGTGCTCGAGACGATCGCCACCTCGGTCGTCGCCGTCGCCGGCCTCTCATTCTCCGTGACGGTCGTCGCTTTCACCCTCGCGTCCTCGCAGCTCAGTCCCAGGGTGTTGCGGAGCTTCCGCCGCGACCGGCTCAGTCAGATGACGCTCGCGGCCCTGCTCGGGACCTTCGTCTACTGCCTGGTGGTCCTGGTCAGGCTCGGGGTCAGCGATCGGTCAGCGGAGCCTCCGAACCTGGCCGTGAGCGTGGCGATGGTCGCCGCGTTCGGGTCGTTCGCGCTGTTCGCCTTCTTCATAGCCCACATCGTCTCGATGTTGCAGCCCTCGTCGGTGATCGCGGCGATTCACGCCGATGCTCGGGGAGTCATCGCCGAGCGGTATCCCGGCGGGCCCGGCAAGCCCGATGACGCCGCCGGCGCGGAGGCAGCGGCGGAGCACCGCCTCGCCGCCGGCCCGCAACTCACGGCCCGGGCCGGGCCGGACGGCGGCGGTTATCTGAATGCGGTCGACACGGGCGGCATCATCGCCGCCGCCGCCCAGGCCGACGTCATCGTCGAGCAGGTGCAGCCGATCGGCTGCTGGGTTCTGCCCGGTCAAGCCCTGGCGGCGATCCGCCTGCCGGGATCGGGCCTCTCGGTCGACGGCGAGTCCGGCGAGGCGGACCTCGTCTCGACCGTGGAGGGCTGCTTCCGGCTCGGCAAGCAGCGGACCAACATCCAGGACGCCGGGTTCCCGATCCGCCAGCTCGCCGACATCGCCCTCAAGGGCCTGTCCCCGGGGATCAACGACCCGACCACGGCCCAGAACGCGATGGAGCAGCTCACTTCGATCCTCGTCGAGTTCGCCCGCTCCGAGGGCTGCTCGCCTGTCCGCGTCGACGAGCATGGGGTGCCGAGGTTCGTCGCGGTCGCCCCGGATCTCGATGGGCTCGTCAGGGTCGGATTCGGTGAGGTGAGGGTCTGCTGCGGTGAGCAGCCCTCGTTCTCCGGACGGATGGCCGAGCTGCTCGCCCATCTGCGCGACGTCGCGACGGAAGTGGGCGAGCCGACCGGAGAGATCGATCGCCAGCGAGAGTTGATGATCGCCGGCATCGGGCGCGCGGGTCCGCTCGAGGAGGAGATCGAGGCGGCGAGGGGAGAGGTCTCCTGATGCCCGAGCGCCGCTCACGGTTGGTCTTCGGCCGCTCGACTCAGGGCGACCTCGGCCGGCGCCATAATCGCGGTCGCCGATCTGGCGTTGATCTGCACGTCGTTCAGCGATGACCTGACTCGGCCGTACGCTCGAGCTCCGTCGCTCCCCTCCGTCGTAACAGGTACTCTTACGGCGTTGGAGTCTGCAGCGATGGGTGATGTGGACGTGGGTTTCGGGGAAGGGCAATTCAAATGAATCGTGTCGCACAGTGGGCGGGCCTTGCCGTCATGTCGATGGTCGTCGCAGCGGCAGCAATGCCCGGAAGCGCCATGGCTGCGCCCTGCACGATCACCGGCACCCCCGGCCCCGACGTTCTCAAGGGAACCTCCGGCAACGATGTCATCTGTGGCCTCGGGGGAGACGACGTCCTCAAGGGGGTCGGCGGCAACGACGAGTTGAACGGCGGCACCGGCAATGACAAGCTCGTCGGCGGACCCGGTACCGACGTGCTCAACGGCGACGATGACGACGACACCCTCGATGGCAGCGGCAACAACGACACGCTGAACGGCGGCAACGGCTTCGACCGGGTCCTCTATGGCCGAACGGTCAAGGTCACGGTCACGATTGACAACGTTGCCGACGACGGCTCGACGAACGTCGACGCGCCCAGCGGCTCCGGCCCCGCCGCCGACAACGTCACCACGACCGTCGAAAAGGTCCAGAGCGGGAAGGGCAACGACTCGCTGACCGGGAGCGCCGGGTCGGACTGTCCTTATCGGCGGCGTCGGTGATGACACCATCGACGGCGCCGCCGGAGCGGACACCCTCAGCGGCGGAAAGGGTGATGACACCCTCAACGGCGGCACCGAAGCGGACAACATGAACAGCGGTTCCGGGGACGACACCGTGAACGGAAACGACGGCGGCGACAGCCTGATCGGCGGTACGGGGAACGACATCCTCAGATGGCGGGAGCGGCGAAGACGTCATGAACGGCAACAACGGCAACGACACTCTCTCGGGCGGCACCGAGAACGATGTCGCTCATGGGCGATGCCGACGACGACACGGCAAGCGGCGACGCGGGCGACGACTGGGTTCTGTGTGGCAAGGGCAACGACACCGCCAACGGCAACGACGGGGCCGATCTGCTGCACGGAGACAAGGGCACCGACACGCTGAACGGCGGCAACGACGACGACGTGCTCGATTGGCGGCAAGAACGACGACACGATGAACGGCGGAGGCGGAATCGACACCGCCAGCTACAGCGATTACTCCGCAGTTGTCACGGTCACGACCGGCGACGCTACCGCCAACGACGGCAGCACGAACATCGACTCGGTGACTGGCACCGGCCCCGCCGCCGACAACGTCGCCTCCGACGTCGAGAACGTCCTCGGCGGCTCGAATGCCGACTCGCTGACCGGCGCCAACGGCGTCGCCAACGGCCTGACCGGAAATGCCGGCAACGACACGCTCAACGGTCTCAGCGGCAATGACGCGCTGTACGGCAGTGCCGGCACCGACACGCTGAACGGCGGCGACGCCGATGACAGCCTGGACGGCGGTAACAACAACGACACCATGAACGGGGGCGCCGGTATCGATACCGCCGACTACAGCGGCCGCTCGGTCACGGTCACGGTCACCACTGCCGGTGCTGCTAACGACGGCAGTACCAACATCGATTCCGCCAGCGGCACCGGTCCCGCCGCCGACAACGTGGCGACCGACGTCGAGAACGTCCTCGGCGGCTCGGCCGCCGACTCCCTGACCGGCGCCAACGGCGTCGCTAACGGCCTGACCGGTAACGGAGGTAATGACACGCTAAGCGGCCTCGGCGGTGACGATGTCCTGAATGGGAGCGCAGGCGCCGATTCATTGAGCGGTGGCAACAACGACGACACCCTCACCGGTGGGTCCGGCGCGGACACGCTGAACGGTGACAATCAGAGCGACATCCTCTATGCGAACGACGGCGAAGTTGACACCTCCATCGACTGCGGGAACCAGTCCCCGGACACCGCCTACTACGACAAGGTTCCGCCCGGAGCCGTCAATGACCCAACCCCCGTGTCCTGCGACGTTCTGTTTCCCTCCTAGGCAGCGCGGGTGAGATCGAGGGTCCATCCGTCGGACGGACCCCGCTGGATCCACCACGCGAGGAGCTATGAACTGGGAGAGCGGCTGCCGAGCCACTGGCCCCCACATTCACCATCGACGAGAGTCGACGGAGGTCGCGCGGTGACGTGACCCGCGGGCTAGCTCGGGCCAGCCTGTTCGAACAGCTTGCCGGCCGCGATCGTCTCGGCCATCTCGCTGGACTCGGCCCGGTAGGCGGAGCCGTCCTCGAACTCGATCACCGGCAGCATCTGCTGGCCGCTGAGGCGGAGCACGGCCTTGCGGCGGCTGCGCGGCAGGAGCGGCTCCTTGATCACCTCGTACTCGATGCCCTGCTCGTCGAGCGCGCTCTGGACCTTCCAGCAGTGATCCAGGTTGTTGTGTACGAACGTGAACGGGCAGCGGTGAAGCTTCACCTTCGCCATGTGCATCTCCCTCGGTTGCTTTGGTCTCCAGCAGCCTAGACGCCGCCCTCCGGAGCGACTGTTGAGACCGGCGCGAAATCCGTGGTTCGCGCCGGTCCGCCGGTGGTAGGTTTGTCGGGAATCTTTTGACGGCTACCGAGGAGGAGTTCGTAATGTCTGACACGCTCAAGGGAGCTTGCCTGTGCGGCGGCGTGGAGTACGAGGTTGAGGATCCCCAGTCACTGGGTTATTGCCATTGCACCCGCTGCCAGCGCTGGACGGGCGAGAGCCTCGCCGGGGTGGTCGTGGCGAAGGAGAACTTCAGGTTCACCAAGGGCGAGGAGCTGGTCAAGACCTACGAGAGCGAGTTCGCACCCCGCAACTTCTGCGGCAATTGCGGATCGGCTCTGTACGACGATCTCGGCGAGAACTACTTCGTGGCCGCCGGCCTGATGCGTGATCTGGCTCTCGAGCCGAGCTTTCACCTCCAGGTCGCCTTCAAGGCTCCCTGGCACGAGATCGGCGACAGCGTGCCGCAGTTCGCCGAGAACCCGCCCGCCTGACCCCGATCGCAGCCGGTGCGTGCGCCGGCTGAGCGTGAATCTCACGCTTTCCGGTGACGTACCGTCCCAGTGACGTGACGCTGCCACCATTCGAGCTGGTCGTCGAGGCCCATGGGCCGGGGCTGCTGCGCTTCTGCGCCGGCCGGGTCGGTCCCGGCCGGGCGGAGGACGTGTTCCAGGAGACCATGATCGCCGCGCTCCGCGCCTATCCGGCTCTGCGGGATCCCGACTCGGTTCGGCCATGGCTCTATGCGATCGCCGCGCGCAAGGCGATCGACGCGCATCGGGCGGCCGCCCGGTCGCCGCTGCCGGTCGAGGACATCGATCAGCTCGCGGGGGGCGAGGCCGACGCCGCCCCCGGGTTCGAGGCCGAGATCTGGGTCAAGGTCAAGACGTTGCCTGACAAGCAGCGGCAGGCGGTCGGGCTGCGGTTCCTCGCCGACCTCTCCCACGGGGAGATCGGGGCAGCGATGGGGACCAGCGAGGCGGCCTCGCGACGCAACGTCCACGAGGGATTGAGGAGGCTGCGCCGCGATCTCGGCGACGACCTCACGTTCTCCGAGCCCCGGGCGTCGTAGGGCCATGAGCGCGAATCAGACAGATCGACGACTGGCAGGGGGTCCGCAGCCGCCTGGCGACGGCCGCCGTCGCCGAGGCGCTCGTCGACGTCGCCGTCGAGCGCCACGACTCACCGCTCGGCCCACTGCTCGTTGCGGCGACCGATTTCGGCCTCGTGCGGGTCGGCCTGCCGGGGGACGGGGAGGACGAGGTTCTCGCCGAGCTGGCCGCGAAGATCTCTCCACGGGTGCTGATCGCACCGCGCGCGACCGTGACCGATACGAGGCAGCAGCTCGACGAATACTTCGACCGGCGTCGCCGGACGTTCGACCTCGACGTCGATTGGCGCCTGGCGAAGGGCTTTCGGCGCGACGTTCTTGAGGGCGACGGCGCGGATCCCGTACGGCAGGACGGGTACCTACTCGACCGTCGCGAGCGCCGCGGGGAGCCCTGCCGCCGTGCGGGCGGCCGGAACCGCCCTGGCGAACAATCCGGTCCCGATCGTCGTTCCCTGCCACCGCGTCCTCCGCTCGGACGGCAAGCTCGGCAACTACCGTGGCGGCCCGGCCCTGAAGGCGAGGTTGCTCGAGTTGGAGGGTGCGGCATGACCGAACCCACCACCGCCGAGCGATTGACCCGGGCCACCTACGAGAGCCCGGTCGGGACGCTCAGCCTCGTCTCCGGCCCGGGCGGGATCAGGGGGATCGGCTTTCCCGGCGCTCCGCCCCCGCCGACCGACGCGGAGGCGGGCGCGATGCCGGAGCTGACCCGGCAGCTCGACGCCTATTTCGCGGGCGAGCTGCGCGGCTTCAACCTCGATCTGGACCTTCGCGGCGACCGGCTGCAGGTGCTCGTCTGGGAACAGCTGCTCGAGGTCCCCTACGGAGCGACGATCTCCTACGGGGAGATGGCGGGCCGGATCCCCGTGGATGCCTATCCCGACGGCATCGAGCCTTATCGGCGGGCACGGATCGTCGGGGCCGCACTCGGCCGCAACCCGATCACGGTCGTCGTGCCCTGCCACCGCGTCATCGGTGCCGACGGGTCGCTGGTCGGGTTCGGCGGCGGGCTCGAGCGCAAGCGGACCCTGCTGGAACTGGAGGGCGTCGCGGTCGTGGACGGGCGGTGCCGCAAGGAGCCGCAGAGCACCCAGCTCGGCCTGTTGTGAGCGCCGCGGCTCGCTTCGACGTCACCGCAAGCCCGATCGGCGACCTGCTCCTGATCGGCGAGGCCGGCGTCCTCCGCGGCCTCTATCCGGCGGGCCGCGGGGAGGCGCATGCCACCGTCGTCGGGGCATCCCGCGACCGCGCATCGTTCACTGAGGCGAGGCGCCAGCTCGGGCAGTACTTCGAGGGCGAGCGCACGACGTTCGACCTCCGTCTCGACCCGGTCGGCACCGAGTTTCAGCTTCGCGTCTGGCGAGCGGTCCGAACCCTTCGCCATGGGGAGACGACCAGCTACGGGGAGCTGGCCCGACGGATCGGCCGCCCCGAGCGCGCTCCGGGCCGTCGGCGCGGCCAACGGCGCCAACCCGCTCTCGATCGTGATCCCGTGCCATCGCGTGATCGGCGCGAACGGGGACCTGACCGGCTACTCCGCCGGTCTCGGGAACAAGCGGCGGCTGCTCGAGCTCGAAGCCTCGGGTGCCGCCGTCCCCTAGGTTGGCGGCATGAGCACGGTCCTGATCACCGGCGCCACCGGCACCGTCGGGTATCCCATCGCCCGGAGCCTCATCGCCCGCGGCGACGAGGTTCGAGCCCTCGTGCGCGACGCCGGGCGAGCCCGGAAGCTGCTGCCCGACGGCGCCGAGCCGATCCCCGGCGACGTCACCGACCGGGAGTCCGTCGACCGCGCGGTCGAGGGCTGCGAGATCGTCTTCCATGCCGCCGGCCTCCCCGAGCAGTGGCGCCGCGACCCCGCCGACTTCCAGCGCGTCAACGTCGGCGGCTCGCGCAATCTCGCCGAGGCGTCGCTGGCCGCCGGGGTGCGTCGGTTCGTCTACACGAGCACGATCGACGTATTCGCCTGGACGCCCGGGGAGCCGTTCGACGAGTCGGTCCTCGACCCCGAGCCCCGCCCGACCCTCTACGAGCGCTCCAAGCAGGACGCCGACCGGATCGTGGTCGGCGTCGGCGAGCGCGGGCTCGACGTCGTCTTCATGCACCCGGCGGCGGTCTACGGACCGGTGCCGGCCCTGTTCGCCGGCGCGAACGACCTGATCGTCCGGCTCGCCGAGGGCGACATTCCGATGCTGCTCCCCGGTGGGATGCCGCTCGTCTACTCCGAGGACGTCGCCCGGGCTCACATCGCGGCGGCCGATCGCGCACCGGCGGGCTCGCGCTTCATCGTCTCCGGCGAGTATCGGACGCTCGCCGAGATCGCCGAGTCGGTCGCCGCCGCGGTACCGGGCGCCAAGACTCCGCGGGTGATGCCGCTGGGCCTGGCCAAGGGCGTATCTGCGATCGGGGAGCGCCTCGCGAAGGTCACCCGCAAGCCACCGCTGATTCCGCACGGGGCGCTCCTCTTCCTGATCTCCCACCCGGTGCCGGTGGCCGATCGGGCGATCGCGGAGCTGGGGATCGAGCTGACGAGCTGGGACGAAGGGCTGGCCGCCACCATCGACCATTTCCGCGCGCAGGGCTGGACGTCGGCTGCCTAGCGGGCCAGGGTCCCGGCGACCCACGCCTGGGCCTCGGGAAGGATCCGCGGCTCGATGTGATGGGCAGCGTCGGACTCGTGGTAATCGACCTCGAGGCCGGCAGCCGGCGAGCAGATCCCGGGCCGCGCGGCCGAACGCGACGTCCATGACCGGATCCGCGCGACCGTGGGCGATGAACGCCCTCGTATCCGTGCGATCGGCCAGGCTCGCCTCCCACCCCTCGACGGTCGGGACGAAGCCCGAGAACGCGAGGATGCCCGCCGGGGCCGGCCGCGTCGCGGTGAGCCCGAGGGCATAGCTCATGACCGTGCCCATCGAGAAGCCGCCGAGGATCGTCTGCTCCGGGGTCAGGCCGGTTCGCTCCCAGGCCGAATCGTGGAAGGCGGCGAGCGCGGCGTGCGCGGCCCAGAAGGTCTCGGGATCGGGGAACCCGACCTGCGGAACGACGTACCAATGCCGGCCGGGCCAGCCGGGCAGCGTCAGCGGCCCACCCGGGGTGAGCACGTGGAGGCGGCGATCGGGATCGAGAACATCGGCGAGGCCGATCAGGTCGTGCTCGTCGGAGCCACGCCCGTGGTGAAGGATCAGCAGCCCCTCCGCCTCGCCGGCGGCCGGCCGCTCCGAAAAGTCGAGTGCCATCGGCGACGAGGTTACGGCCTGGTTCGCGGGCCCGATTGCGGGTATGGCAGGGCGAACCCGAGATCAGCGAAGGAGACGAGATGTCAGAACGACTTCAGGGCAAGCGAATTGCATTCCTCGTGGCCAACGAGGGTGTCGAGCAGGTCGAGCTGACCGAACCGCTCAAGGCGGTCCGCGAGGCCGGGGCGCAGGTCGAACTGCTGGCGCCTGAGGCGAGCGAGGTCCAGGCCTTCAACCACCTGGACAAGGGCGACACGTTCACGCCCGACAAGGCCGTCGGCACGGCCGACGCGGCCGATTACGACGGGCTTGTCCTGCCCGGCGGCGTCGCCAACCCCGACCAGCTCCGCACCGACGCCGACGCGGTCGGCTTCGTGAAGGCATTCTTCGAGTCCGGCAAGCCGGTCGGCGCGATCTGCCACGCGGCGTGGACGCTCATCGAGGCCGACGTTGTGCGCGGCCGCAAGCTGACCTCCTGGCCGAGCCTGCAGACCGACCTCCGCAACGCCGGCGCGGAGTGGGTCGACGAGCAGGTTCAGGTCGACCAGGGATTGGTGACCAGCCGCAAGCCCGACGATCTCGAGGTATTCAACGCGAAGATCGTCGAGGAGTTCGCCGAGGGCGAGCAGAGGGAGCACGCCTGAGCCTCGATCGCGGGCCATGATGTGGATCGAATAGATTCGCGGCGTGACCGCCTACGACGTGAGCGAGTGGTCGGACCTCTTCGTCGCCAGCGCCGGGGCGACGGCGGCGCTGGCCGGACTGGTCTTCGTGGCCGTCTCGATCAACATCGAGCGGATCCTCGACAACGAGGGCGTCCCCGATTTCGCCTTCGTCACGGTGCTCCTGCTGATCGGGGTCGTGCTCGTCTCGATCCTGGGCCTGATCCCCGGCCAGAGCTCGGAGGCGATGGGGTGGGAGATGCTCGCGGGCGGGCTCGTCTGGGGGTCTCTGGCCGGATCGCGCCTGATCGCGAGCATTCCCCGCGAGGGTGGTGAGCGCCATCTCTCGTCTCGGGTCCTGCTGCCGACCGCCGGGCTGCTGCCGATGCTGATCGGCGCGGTCAGCCTCGTCGCGAACGGCGGCGGCGGGCTTTACTGGATCGTCGGCGGGATGATCGTGACGATCTTCGCCGCGGTCGTGAACGCCTGGATCCTGCTGGTCGAGATCCTCAGGTAGCTAGGCCGGCACCGCGGCGCTCGGCGCGGGGAGCGGCCTGAGCTTGCCGGCCGCGCTGAGGAAGTCACTCTCGACGCTGCGGAGGGTGCGCGACGCCCATTGCGGCGAGAACAACGCCGGCAACGACCTCGCGACGACCTGCATGCGGCTGCGCGGGCCGGGCCAGGCGCGATGGCCGGTGATCTCGGCGCACCCCCGGTAGTGCAGATCGGTGAAGAGCAACATCAGGACGGCCGCGGTCCGCACCGAGGCCGTGCCGCCGAGATCGAGGCGGTCGAACAGGCGGCGATACGCGCCCGCGCGACCGAGGGCCATGCGCATGTAGTCCTCGCGGACCTCCCGCACGACCTCGCGTGATTCGCCTCCGTCGGGGGCCTCGCCGAGGTAGGGCTTGAGGGCCGGGTGGTAGCCGACCCCCCGTTCGAGATCGGTCTCGATGTCTCGGGTCACGTTGGCCAGCTGGATCATCTCGCTGACCTGGAGCGCGTCCTCCCGGGCCGGCTCCGTGCAGCCGCGCTCGGCGACGAGATCCAGCACGAACACGGCGGGGTGGCCGATCACGTTTCGGCAGTAGAGGGCGAGCTGGTCCTCGTCGATCAGCACGCCGCCCTGACGGGCGAACGTGTCGGTGGACCAGACCATGCCGGCCGCCATCGACGCGACCAGTTCGGCGATCCGCCCCTGGACGGCGGTGGGAAGGGTTCGGTAGACGGAGTCGACGTGCCTGCAACGCTCGACGAGCAGCAGGTGCACGCGATCGCGGTCATCGCGGGCGAGGTCCGCCGGGATCGGCGCCGGCGCCGGCATCGGATCCCGATCGAATCGTGCCGCGAAACCCTCCAGCTCGGCCGTTCGGGCGGCGGGGTCGGGGAAGAGGTCCTCGTAGGTGTCGAGCATCCGGCAGTAGAGATAGGCGACGGCCGCTGCCCGGGCCTCGTCGGCGGGGAGCACGACGATGCTGGCGGCGAAGCTGCGGGCGGCGTGGGGAAGGATGCGCCAGACGAAGCGTTCCGGGCGCGTCTCCCTCGCCAGCGACTCCAGGTCCGGGCGGCGGCGGTTCACCGTCAGCCCCTGGAGGAGCAGCACGGGACCGAGCGTGCGTACCGGCATCATCGGGCCAAAGTAGCAGCGTGGGTTTGCCGCCCGGCCGGCCTCGCGGGACCGCGAATAGCCGATTGCGCCTGGATCTAGTGCCTCTTCACGTATCGCTTGCCCTCGGTGCGGACGACGTCGACGAGGTCGCCGAGGGCAACGTTCGCGTCGAGCAGATGAAGGCCCCAGGTCGGGTCGGGGGAGGGGTTGAGGACCTTCGCGTCCCCGACCGGCGAGGTCAGCAGCGAGCTCGCCCCGTCGGTGTAGTCGCAGCGGGCCGTGTAGTGATCCTGGGGGGTGATCCACGGGGTGGCTGCCGTGGGCGCGGGCCCGCCGTACATGATCGTGATGCCGATTCCGAGGGTCCCCGGGAAGGGCTCACTGCGGGCGATCGTCTCGACCGGCGAGGATTGGTTCCCCTTCAGGTCGGCCGGGTTGGTGCAGGCGACCTTGTAGTCGGCCGGGTCCTTGCCCTCGGGGATCGCAGCGAAGGGACCGTTGGTGCGACCGAACAGCGCCCCTTCCGGCGGCGTCTGGTTGAACGTCGAGAAGGC
Source organism: uncultured Solirubrobacterales bacterium (assembly GCA_963798165.1). Taxonomy (GTDB): domain Bacteria; phylum Actinomycetota; class Thermoleophilia; order Solirubrobacterales; family 70-9; genus RHKX01. The sequence goes on from CAWCSE010000013.1 coordinate 140,241, forward strand.
GATCACGCAGCCCGTCTGCCTGGGGGAGTGACAGAGCGGCGTCCGCTTGAACGTCCCACCCACGTCCTTGCCCTTCCTGACGGTCACGTTGCCACCGAGCAGGATCGCCGAGATCAGCCGCTTCCGCTGCGACTTGCTCTTCTCGATCTCGGAGCTGAGCAGGGTGCTGAGCATGCCGGTGCCCTGGGAGTGACCGATGAGGACCACGCCGCGGCCCCGGTTGTAGTTGCGGAGATAGTTCCTCCACGCCTTGAGGACGTCGCCGTAGGCCTTGGTGAAGGTGCCCTGGTCGACGTTGTCGGGATCCCCGATCGCGGCGAGAGTGGCCTGGCGGTAGACGGGTGCATAGACCTTGCAGTCCTCCGAGTATCGGGACGCCTGGTACTGGGCGATCGCGGTCTGCTGTGGGTCGATGTCCTTGTTGGCGTTGGGGGTCGGCTGTTCGCTGACCGTGGGGTAGACGTAGAAGCAGTCGTACTTGGGCTTCCTGGCGTTGGCCGGGGTCTGCACCGACGAGCTGCCGTCGCTCTTGAACACGGTCGTCTCGAGGCTGCCCTTGCACGGGTTCGGCTTCGTTCCCGGCTTGCAGAGCCACTTCGTGGCCGCGGAGGCGTCGGAGGGAGCCAGGGCTGCGATCAGCAGAACCGCCGCTGCGGCGACCAGGATCGCCATGGCGGCGACGCGGCGGCGCGCAAGATCCATCGATACCCCGGGCGTGCTCGTCATCTCTCTCCTCTTCCGTTTCCTCGATCCCCGAACCCGGCAAGCGTATCGGCGCAGTGGTGGCGGTGGCCCCGGTCGAGGGCGGCGGAATCGTTCGTCTAGCCTGACCGGGGCAATGATCCCCGTCGCCAACCTCGATTCGGCTCTCGCCGACTGGTTGCCGCCGCTCTCGCTGATCGTGATCGCGACGGCTTACGCGATCCGCATGATCCACCTCGCCGACCAGGGCAGGCCGGTGCCCCGCTGGCGCCAGGGGTTCTTCCTCGCGGGGTTGGTCGTGCTCGCGGTCGCCTACACGTCACCGATCGACCGGCTCTCCGACGAGCTCCTGACCGTTCACATGATCCAGCACCTGATGATCATGGACATTGCGGCCCTGTTCTTCGTGCTCGGGCTGACCGGACCCCTGATGCAGCCCCTCCTCGCGTTGCGCGGCTTTCGCTGGATCCGCTACCTGGGCAATCCGCTGATCGCCCTGGCGCTCTGGACGGCGCTTCTCTACACGTGGCACATCCCGGCCCTGTACGAGATGGCGACGTTCGACAGCAACCTCGTCCACGCGCTGCAGCACCTCTGCTTCTTCTTCGCCGGCGTCGCCTTCTGGATGTCGCTGATCGGGCCGCTCCCGAAGCCGAGCTGGTTCACGGGCCCGGCGAGCGCGGGCTTCGTCGTCGCCGTGCGCTTGATCGGCGCCGTCCTGGCGAACGTCCTGATGTGGTCGAGCACGGTGATCTACGCGCGCTACGAGACCTCCGAGGCGCAGCACGGCATCGCGCCGCTGACCGACCAGGGGCTCGCAGGCGTCGTGATGATGGGGGAGAGCACGCTGATCGCGATCGCGATCCTCAGTTGGCTGGTCCTGCGCTGGGCGAGACAGGACACCGAGCGGCAGGAGCTCATCGATCTCGCCGCCGAGCGCGGGTACGAACTCGACCCGAAGCGCGCCGAGCGTGCCGTCAGCGCCGGCCAGGGCGAGCGCCTGCGGGAGCGGATCGAATCCGGGGTCGTCGGACCAGAGGCGAGCGGGCACGCTTGAGCAGGAACCGGTTCCTCTACGTGCTGGTCTTCGTGGTCGGCACCGGGTCGCTGGGCGCCGAGATAGCCGTCGCCCGGCTGATGGCGCCGTTCTTCGGCGCCTCCACGATCGTCTGGGCAAACACGATCGGGGTCGTGCTCGTGGCGCTGTCGATCGGTTACTGGTGGGGCGGTCGCCTCGCCGATCGGGACCCCTCGATCCGGGCCCTCTGCAAGCTGGTCCTGGCGGCGGCCGCCCTGCTGGCGGTCGTGCCCTTTCTGGCCCACCCGTTCTTCAACATCTCCGTCGACGCCCTCGACTCGATCTCGGCGGGAGCGTTCGCCGGCTCGCTTCTGGCGGTTCTCGTCCTCGTCGCGGTCCCGGTGATGCTGCTCGGCGCCGCATCCCCGTACGCCCTGCGGCTGGCGGTCCCCGATGTCGAGCACACGGGCCGTGTCGCCGGGCGCCTCTACGCGATCTCCACGGCAGGCTCGCTGACCGGCACGATGGTCTCCTCGCTCCTCCTGATCCCGTTCGTCGGCACGCAACGGACGTTCCTGATCTTCGCGCTGGTGATCGGCGCGACGGCCGTGGCCGGGCTCGGGCTCAGATTCGCTCCCGTCGCCGTCCTGATCGCCGCCGCCCTCGCCATCCCGGTCGGGACCGTCAAGTCCTCGAACTCGGGCGAGGTCATCTACGAGACCGAGACCGAGATGCAGTACGCCCACGTCGTCGAGAACTCGGACGGTGAGCGGAGCCTCGAGCTCAACGAGGGGCAGGCCGTGCATTCGCTGTACCGGCCCGGCAGCTATCTGACCGGGAGGTACTGGGACGGACTGATCGTCCTCCCGTTCGCGGCTCTGGACCGGCCGCCGCAGCGGGTCGCGATTCTCGGCAATGCCGCCGGCACGACGGCGCGCATGTACGGCCACTACTTCCCCGACGCCCGGGTCGACGGGGTCGAGATCGACGGTGACCTGACCGACATCGGCCGCAAGTACTTCGACATGCAGGGGCCGGACCTCCATACCTACACGGCCGATGCGCGGCCGTGGCTGCGGCAGTCCGACGGGGGCTACGACGTGATCGTCGTCGATGCCTACCGGCAGCCCTACATCCCCTTCTACCTGGCCACCAAGGAGTTCTTCGAGCTCGTCAGGGACCGGCTGGCGCCGGGCGGGGCGGTGGTCGTCAACGTCGGCCACCCCGAGGGCAACGACGATCTCGAGAAGGCGCTGTCGGCGACGATGGCCTCGGTCTTTCCGACGGTGGTCCGCGATCCCGTCGAGACGGAGAACACCCTCTTGCTCGGCTCCGAGGCTCCGGCCGCCGGCGAGAAGCTGCTCGCCGCGATCGCCATGCTCCCCGACGATCTCAAGGACCTCGCCGCGATCCAGGCCGCGCGGGTCGCGCCGATGCTCACCGGCGGCCCGGTCTACACCGACGACAAGGCGCCGGTCGAGTGGCTGATCGACAAGTCGATCCTCGACTACGCCGGCAGCCAGTGACTGCGGTAGCCATGCCCCCGGGACGCGATCGTCAGCGTGGCGGAAGCCGCCTGATCCTGGCGACGAGCCCCTTGGCCAGGGCGACCGTGAGGTCGACGGCGAAGGCGACGCCGCGGCCGAGCGGGCCGGAGACGAGCTGCGCCCGGGTCCGGTCGAGCGCGCTCAATCGCGCGACTTGACGAGGTCTCGAGCCGGCTCGATCCCCCAGCGCGAGGCGATCGACTCCAACTCGGGGTTCAGCGGCCAGCGGTCGGGGCGGATCTCGCCCTGGTGCTCGGGGCTGGCGCCCTTCAGGTCCATGGAGCCTGCGTTGTCGCCGATCGCGCGGATCTCGGCGACCTCGGCGTCGCTGAGGACCTGCGCCGGCAACGCCGCCAACTCGGCGCGCTTGTCCTCGATCGGAATGGCGCCTGCCCCGGCCTCCTGGATCAGCGTCGGGGCGACGCAGCGGACGGCCGGGTGGGCGAGGTTCCAGAGGCAGGCGAGCTGCATGGTGGTCAGCCCGTGCCGGGCGGCGATCGGCCGCATCGCCTCGAGCTTGCCGAGGCCGGCCTCGATCCAGCCGTCGGGCCGGAACCGCCGGTGATCGTGCGCCGGGAGGTCGTCGATGCGCTCGACGTCCCCCCAGAAGAGGCCGCCGTAGTCGACGACCCTGGTGATCACCCCGACCTCGTTCTGCTCGGCGGCGTCGAGGACCAGCTCCCCGGGCCACGGCTCGAACGGGTTGAGGATGATCATCGCCCAGTCGATCCGGTCGCCGAAGCGGTCGAAGCAGTCGAGCAGGTCGAGGGTGAAGCCGTTGGCCGGACCGGGGGCGACGCCGATCCGGGCCGCGAGACCTTCGTCGCGAAGCGCGGCCATCGCGTCCCAGACCGCCTCCGAGGTGTAGCCGGTGCGGTCCGGGTTGTGGAGAAGGAGCACGTCGAAGCGATCGGCACCGGTTCGTTCGAGGCTGCGTTCGGCCGCCGAACGCAGGTAGTCGCCGTAGGCGCGCGGGGCCGCGGAGTCGCGGGTCGGTGAAGCGGGGAAAGCCGCGCGGGCCGTCGCGCTCCCCCTCGTAGAAGTCGTGACCGACGGCGCCGATCAGGCAGTAGTCGTCGCGGTTGGTCCCGGCGAGCGCGGCACCGAGCAGGCGATCGGCGTCGCCCTGCCCGTAGGTGTCGGCGGTGATCACCGTCGAGATCCCGGCGCCGGGGGTGAGTACCGACTTGAGGCGGTCCTCGCCGATCTTCTCGCCGAATCCCATGAACCGGCCGCCGCTCCAGGTGCCGAGTGCGACCCGTCCGGGCTCGCGGCCTTGGTCTTCGGTGGGCGCCATGGGCCTGAACGGTAGAGCCTCCGGGCAGTCTCTAAGGTTCCCGCCCCATGCCAACTCAGCTCGAAGTCCAGACCGAAGTGACCGACCTCCCCGAGTCGAAGGTGAAGATCGCCGCGACCGTGCCCGCCAGCGAGGTCGACAAGCACCTGCAGTCGGCGGCCCGCAGCTTCGCGGGTGAGATGAAGATCCCCGGCTTCCGCAAGGGCAAGGTTCCCCCCGAGATCGTCCTGCAGCGGATCGGCCGCGAGGCGGTCATGGAGGAGGCCCTCCGCGCCGGGCTCCCGGAGTGGTACGAGCGGGCGATGATCGACTCCGGGGTCACCCCGGTCGGAGATCCGAAGCTCGACATGCCCGACCCGCCCGCCGACGGCGATCCACTGGAGTTCACCATCGAGGTCGGCGTGCGTCCGACGGCAAGGCTCGGTGATTACAAGGGCATCGACGTCCCCAAGATCGACCCGAAGGTTCCCGCAGAGGCGATCGACGAGGAGGTCGAGCGGATGCGCGAGAGCTTCGCCGGGCTCGAGACCGTCGAGCGCGCGAGCGCCGATGGCGACTTCATCCTGATCGACTACGTGGGCGAGGTCGACGGCGAGCCCTTCGAGGGCGGCGCCGCCACCGACTTTCTCCTCGAGCTCGGTTCCGACACCCTCATCGAGGGGTTCAACGAGGGGCTGACCGGCACCTCGGCGGGTGATTCGCGCACGGTCGAGGTCACGTTCCCGGACGAGTACCACGCCGAGCATCTCTCCGGCAAGGACGCCAAGTTCGAGATCGACGTCAAGGAGGTCCGCGAGAAGACGCTGCCCGAGCTCGACGACGACTTCGCCGCCGACAACTCCGACTTCGACACCCTCGAGGAGCTGCGGGCCGACATCGAGGCTCGGCTGCTGCATTCGGCCGAGCATCAGGTGGAGCATCAGTTCCGGGACGCGGCGCTCGATGCCGCCGTGGACGGGGCCGAGATCGACATCCCGGAGGAGATCGCTCAGGCGCGCGCCGAGGAGATCTGGGAGCGGATCGAGCGCTCGCTCCAGCAGCGGGGGATGGATCCCGCCATGTATCTGCAGATTCAGGGCAAGGATCGCGACGAGGCGATCGCCGACTCCCGCGAGGACGCCGAGACCGGTCTCAAGCGGGAGGCGGTCCTCGCCGCCGTCGCCGATGCCGAGAGCATCGAGGTAACCGAGGAGGAGCTGCTCGAGGCGCTCGCTCCGCCCGCCGGTGAGAAGGGCAAGCCCGAGAAGCTCCTGAAGCGACTCCGCGCCGAGGGCCGCGACGCTCTCGTCGAGGAGGAGATCCGGATGCGCAAGGCCTCCGATCTGATCGTCGCGGAGGCGAACCCGGTCGAGATGGACGAGGCCGAGGCCGCCACCAAGCTCTGGACGCCCGAGGGCGAGGGCCAGGCCGGCGCCGACGCCGGGGATCTCTGGACCCCCGGCGACGACGACTGAGCTAGGCCGCGCGGACCTCTAGCGCGAGGTCTTGAACCTCTGCTTCGGCGTCTTGCAGGTCTTGCCACTTGCGCTGAAGCGGTTGGTCTTGAAGCTCCCCTTGGTGGCGTTGCCGTTGTTCTTGACCTTGCCCTGCACCTTGAGGACGGCGTCGCCGCCGACGAGCTTGATCTTGAACTTGTTGTCGACGACCGCGAACGGGTCGAGCGAGTTGTACTTGAAGCGGACTATGTCCCCGTCACAGCGGGTGAAGACGCCGTTCGCCCGGAAGCCGGAGACCTTCGTCGCGACGCCGTTTTTGACCTTGACCCGGAGCTTCACGGTCGCCGCCTTGTCGCCGACGACGCCGCCGGACTGAGCGATCGTCTTCGAGCCCGCCAGCGCCGAGCCGGCGAACGCGAGCGCGACGACGACCACCATCGCCGCTGCCATTCCTGAAAATCTCTTCATCGCTTTTCTCCCTTCGCGGGCGGCGACAGCCTGCCCTCGAACATAGTTGTCTCGGATTCCTCTACAGCAAACTCGGGGGCCGGTCATCGGTTGCGGTGCGCCGCCCCGCGCCGGTCCTCCCGGCCGGCGCGATCACGGTAGCAATGGTGCTTCCGGCCGACGCCGGTTGGCCGCCGGGGCGCTTCTATACACTGGCCCGCCGATGAGCCCGATGGTCCCAATGGTGGTCGAGCAGACCTCGCGCGGCGAGCGCGCCTTCGACATCTACTCCCGCCTGCTCAACGAGCGGATCATCTTCCTCGGCACGCCCGTCACCGACGACATCGCGAACCTGATCGTCGCCCAGCTGATCCATCTCGAGTCCGAGGATCCGGACAAGGACATCTCCATGTACATCAACTCGCCGGGCGGATCCGTCTACGCCGGCCTGGCGATCTACGACACGATGCAATACATCAAGCCCGACGTGCAGACGATCTGCGTCGGTATCGCGATGAGCATGGGCGCCCTCCTGCTCGGCGGCGGGGCCGCCGGCAAGCGGATGGCGACTCCCAACTCGAAGATCCTGATCCATCAGGTCTCAGGCGGGTTCCAGGGGCAGGCGACCGACATCGAGATCCACGCCCGCGAGATCATCGACATCCGCCGGCGACTCGACGAGATCATCGCCAAGCACACCGGCCAGGACATCGAGCGGGTCAAGAAGGACACCGAGCGCGACTACTTCATGAGCGCCGAGGAAGCCGTCGAGTACAACATCGTCGATCGGGTCATCGAGAACCGATAGCCGTGCGCGGCTTCAGGCAGAGCCTGGCGATCGGTGCCGCTGCCGTCCTCTCCGCCGCGGTCCTCCCGGCCGTCGGCGAGGCGAAGACGATCAACGTCCATCCGCAGGGTCCGGCGGTCAACGTGATCCAGAGGGCCGTCAACAAGGCACGTCCCGGCGATCGGATCCGGGTTCATCACGGCGTATATCGCGGCAGCATCGACGTCAAGAAGCGGGTCGCGATCTTCGGCGCGCGCGGTGAGCGACGGCCGACCATCGACGCACGCTGTAACCGCAGCATCGCCATCGATGTCCTCGCCCCGGGCGTCTCGCTCCGGCGCCTCAGGGTGGTCGGCGCGGCGGATGCGTTCTCGGTCAGCTTCATCGACATCAAGCGCGGCCGGGTCGACGACCTGCGCATGGACAACACGTGTGGCCGGGCTCTCTACGGAGTGAACGTCTATCAGCAGGGCGCGATCAAGATCACCAACAACAACGCCACCGGCTTCCTCGACGCCGGCTACTACGTCGGCAGCATCGGCACGACCGGCAAGGGGGTGCTGCTGATCCGCCACAACAAGGCGAGCGGGAACAACCGCGGGGCGATCGTCGAGGACTCGTTCGACACCGACGTCGACATCCGCGTCCAGGACAACGACTTCCACGACAACACGATCGAGGGCGAGGGGATCCCGAGCGGGATCTTCGTCCATAACTCCGATCACGCCCTGATCGAGCGCAACGAGACGAACGACAACGGTGTCTACGGGATCCACGTCGACCCGACCTCCGACGACAACGTCCTCAACGGCAACGACTCGGCCGGCAACGGCACCGCCGACTACTTCGACGAGGGCAACGGCAACTGCGGGTCCGGCAACTCCTTCCCGATCCTCGCCTGCGGCTGAGCCGCGACTGCTCCGCGCGGGTCAGACCGCCTTCCAGCGGATCTTGCCGCTGCTGCAATTCGTGAAGCCGCCCGTGTCGCCGGTCGCCTTCAGCGTCCCGGTGATCTTCGAGAGGTTCCGCTTGTACTTGCCGGTCACCTTCGACTTGACGCCGTCGGCGACCAGGGTGCCCTTGAACTTCAGCTTCTTGTTGAGCTTCATCTTCGGGAACTTCTTCGGCGTGCTGTAGGTGGTCGATACCCTCGGTGCACTGCATGCGGCAGGTTCGAGTAGACGAAGTTCTTGACCTTGATCGGCTTGCCGTGCTTGTAGACCCCGTCGAAGGAGAGGTCCGAAGGCGGGCGTCCCTGCCCGGTGCCGGCTCCGGCGGCGGGAAGCGGCGAGCATCGCGACGGCCAGCGAGGGCCGATCAGCGCTGCGATCGACATGCTGCGGCTGATCATGTCTCGGTCGTTCCTCCCATTCGTCGGCTCCGGGCGGTGCCGTTCGCACGGAACATATGCACCGCGCCGCCTCGCGGTCAACCCGCGGCGCCTGCAACCGGCAGTCCGCTAAGCAGGGACGCGCCCGCCGGGGGAGTAACTGAGGTGCGATCGCGCGTTGCGAGGTTCCGTAACCTCTGCGGCGCGGATCACGTTTCCGTCTCCTAGGCCGAAGGGAAAGAGACCCTGGCACGTCCAACCGACTCCAACGAGCAGCTTCTCTGCAGTTTCTGCGGGAAGTCGCAGCGGCAGGTCAAGAAGCTGATCGCCGGTCCCGGCGTCTACATCTGCGACGAATGCATCGATCTCTGCAACGAGATCATCGACGAGGAGCTGACGACGTCGCCGAGCTTCGAGCTCGAGGCCCTGCCCAAGCCGCGGGAGATCAACTCGATCCTGAACGAGTACGTGGTCGGCCAGGAGTCCGCGAAGCGGGCGCTCTCGGTCGCGGTCTACAACCACTACAAGCGGGTCCAGATGGCCGGCGAGGAGGGGGCCGAGCTGACCGAGCTCCAGAAGTCGAACATCCTCCTGCTCGGGCCGACGGGTTGCGGCAAGACGCTGCTCGCCCAGACCCTCGCCCGCATCCTCAACGTCCCCTTCGCGATCGCCGATGCGACCGCGCTGACCGAGGCCGGCTACGTCGGCGAGGACGTCGAGAACATCCTCCTGAAGCTGATCCAGGCCGCCGACTACGACGTCAAGAAGGCCGAGACGGGGATCATCTACATCGACGAGATCGACAAGATCACGCGCAAGGCCGACAACCCGTCGATCACCCGGGACGTCTCCGGCGAGGGCGTGCAGCAGGCGCTGCTGAAGATCCTCGAGGGGACGACCGCATCGGTTCCGCCCCAGGGCGGCCGCAAGCATCCCCACCAGGAGTTCCTGACCGTCGACACGACCAACATCCTCTTCATCTGCGGTGGCTCGTTCGCCGAGCTCGACAAGGTGATCGAGCGGCGGATCGGCACGAACGGCATCGGCTTCGGCTCCTCGATCATGACCAAGGAGGAGCGCGACGTCGGCGAGATGTTCGGCCAGGTGCTTCCCGAGGACCTGATGGAGTTCGGGCTGATTCCCGAGTTCATCGGCCGGCTGCCGGTGCTCGCGTCGATCAACCAGCTCCGCCGCGACGATCTGATCACGATCCTGACCGAGCCGAAGAACGCGCTGACGAAGCAGTTCCAGCGCCTCTTCGACTTCGACGACATCGAGCTCGTCTTCGCCCCCGATTCGCTGGACGCGATCGCCGACAAGGCGATCGAGCGCGAGACCGGCGCCCGCGGGCTCCGCTCGATCATCGAGGACACCCTCATGGACGTTCAGTTCGAGCTCCCCTCGCGTCGGGACGTCAGCAAGTGCGTCGTCACCCGCGAGACGATCGAGAAGGGTCTGACCCCGACGCTCGTCACCCAGGCCGTGGCGCCCGACGAGGTCGCCGAGCCGATCGACGACCTCGGCGAAGAGACCGCCTAGCCCCTCGGGCGAAATCGAAACTGCTCTCGAGGCGGACCATCCGCCGAAACAGCAGTCTCGCCGAGTCCTGATCGCCCCGGCGGCTGCCGCCGGGCGGGCAGCCGAGCCGACCGCCAATAAGATCGGGTGCTCGATGGACCCAGAGCGCCGGGCACGACTCGAGCAGACGACGCGTTACGACCCGAGCGAGGTCGAGGGTCGCGTGTTCGCCGGCTGGTGCGACCGCGGCTATTTCACGCCCGAGGTGGGAGGGACCCCGGACGAGAACTACTCGATCGCCATCCCGCCGCCGAACGTGACCGGCTCGCTGCACATGGGGCACGGCCTCAACAACACGATCCAGGACACCCTCGTCCGCAAGCACCGGATGATGGGCCAGCGTGTGAAGTGGATCCTCGGCACCGATCACGCCGGGATCGCCACCCAGTCGGTCGTCGAGAAGGAGCTCCGCAAGGAGGGGGTCGATCGGCACGAGCTCGGCCGGGACGGGTTCGTCGAGAGGGTCTGGGAGTGGCGTGAGCAGTATGGGGGGACGATCATCGAGCAGCTCAAGCGGCTCGGCGTCTCCGGCGATTTCGACAACGAGCGCTTCACGCTCGACGACGGATACGTGAAGGCGGTCTACAAGGTCTTCGTCGCCCTGCACGAGAAGGGCCTCATCTACCGCGACAACTACATGGTCAACTGGGATCCCGGCTCGAATTCGGCGATCAGCGACCTCGAGGTCGAAAATCGCGATGTCGAGGACACGCTGTTCTCCGTCGACTACCCGATCGAGGGCTCCGATCGCGTCCTCACCGTCGCCACCGTCCGCCCGGAGACGATGCTCGCCGACACGGCGGTGGCCGTGAATCCCGGCGACGAGCGCTACGCCGACCTGGTCGGCGAGCACTGCATCCTGCCGCTCGTCGGCCGGCGGCTGCCGATCATCGCCGACGACCACGTCGATGTCGAGTTCGGCACCGGAGCGCTCAAGATCACTCCGGGTCACGACCAGAACGACTTCGAGATCGGCCGCAAGCATGGTCTGGAGGAGATCTCGGTCATCGGCGAGGACGGGCGGATGAACGAGGCCGCCGGCCCGGAGTACGCGGGCCTGACGATCCCCGAGGCGCAGGAGCGCATCGTCGCGGCGCTGCGCGAGGACGGGTCGCTCTCCGCCGAGGAGCCCTACACGCACTCGGTGCCGTTCTCCCATCGATCCGGCCAGCGGATCGAGCCGCTGATCAGCCTCCAGTGGTTCTGCCGGATGGACGAGCTTGCCAAGCCGGCGATGGACGTCGTCCGCGACGGCAGCGTCAGGTTCACCCCGGAGCGCTGGGGGCGCGTCTACCTCGACTGGATGGAGGCGATCCGGCCGTGGTGCGTCTCCAGGCAACTCTGGTGGGGCCACCAGCTCCCCGTCTGGTACTGCGACCACTGCGAGACAACGGTCGTCGCCGAGACCGAGCCGGCCGGCGGCGAGTGCGAGAAGTGCGGGGGTGTCCTGCGCCGCGACGAGGACGTGCTCGACACGTGGTTCAGCTCGGCCCTGTGGCCGTTCGCGACGCTGGGCTGGCCGGAGGAGACGCCCGAGCTCCGTGCCTTCTACCCGACCGACACCCTCGTCACCGCTCGGGACATCATCTACCTCTGGGTCGCGCGGATGATCATGACCAGCCTCGAGTTCCTCGACGAGGTCCCGTTCAGAGACGTTTACATCACGTCGGTGGTCCAGGCTCCGGACGGACGGCGGATGTCGAAGAGCCTCGGGACCGGAATCGATCCCCTGAAGCTGATCGACTCCCACGGGGCCGACGCGCTTCGCTTCGGGCTCCTCGCGATGTCGTCGAGCCAGGACGTCCGCTTCTCGGAGGCCAAGGTCCAGCAGGGCCGTGACCTGGCCAACAAGCTCTGGAACGCATCCCGGCTCATCCTCCTCAACGCCGGCGACGCCGCTCCGGCGCCGGCGGCGGAGGCCCTCGAGGACCGCTGGATCCTCTCGCGCCTCGAACGAACCGTCGAGGCGGTCGGCGAGCGGATCGACGCCTTCGACTTCGCGCACGCCGCGCTGGAGCTCTACCGCTTCGTCTACGCCGACCTCTGCGACTGGTACCTGGAGATCGTCAAGCCGCGCCTCTACGACGGACCCGCGCTCGGTGACCAATCCGCGGCCGCCAACCTCCAGCACGTCCTCGCCCGCACGCTGGCGATGGCCCACCCGCTGATGCCGTTCGTGACCGAGGAGATCTGGGGCTACCTCCCCGGCCGCGAATCGGAGCTGATCGTCTCGGCCTACCCGGAGGCCGACCCGGCGCGATTCGATGCCGCCGCGGAGGCCGAGGTCGGCGAGGCGATCGAGCTGACGAGGGCGCTGCGGCGGTGGCGCGAGCTGGCCGGCGTGGCCCCCGGCGCCACCCTGAACGTGCGCCTCGCCGGCGGCGAGGCCAGCCCGCTCGTCCTTCGTCTCGCCCGCCTCGAGCAGGTGGGTGGCGACGGCGAGGCGCCGGTCGCGACCGTCGGCTCGGTCGAGATCCTCGCGTCCGAGGGCCTCGACCCGGCGGCGGTCGCCGGGCGGCTCGAGGATCTCCGCAATCGCCTCCAGGGTGAGGTCAAGCGTGCCGAGGGCAAGCTGGCGAACGACGCATTCGTGGCCAACGCTCCGGCGGACGTGGTCGAGGCGGAGCGGGAGAAGCTGGAGCGATACCGCTCCGAACTGGATGAACTGGCCTGACGACCGGACCCGTCTGACCGACGGCGAGCGCTTCCTCGCCGAGCTCGAGCCGGTCGGCTGGCGCTTCGGCCTCGACCGCATGCAGGCCCTCTGCGACGAGCTCGGACGACCGCAGGATCGATACCGCACCCTGCACGTCGTCGGTACGAACGGCAAGTCGTCGGTGACGACGATGACGGCGGCGCTGCTCGATGACGCCGGTCTGCGGAGCGGGGCGTGCATCTCGCCTCACGTGTGGAGCTGGCGGGAGCGCACCCGGATCGGCGGCGACGAGATCGAGCCGGCGTCGTTCGACGCCGCCGTCGAGCGGGTCGCCGCGGCCGTCGCCGCCGTCGAGGAGCGCCTCGCCGGCACGGGCGACGATGGCGAGCGCGAGCGGATCACCCAGTTCGAGGCGGCGATCGCCGTCTCGTTCGTGGCCTTCGCCGAGGGCGGGGTGGACGTCGCCGTCGTCGAGGCGGGTCTCGGCGGGCGGCTCGACGCGACGAACGTGATCGCCTCGACGGCCACGGCGCTGACCTCGGTCGGCGTCGATCACGTCGAGTGGCTTGGTGAGACCGAGGCCGAGATCGCCACCGAGAAGCTGGCCGTCCTGCGACCCGGGACGACGCTCGTCGTCGGCGAGCTGGAGCCCGGGATCGCCGAGCTGGCGGCCAGGACTGCGGCGGAGCGCGGCGCCGAGCTGCTCGTCGCCACGGCGCTGCCCGAAGGCGAGTTGCCGCAGGGCATGGCGCCCTATCTGCGTCGCAATGCAGCCGTCGCGGTCGCGCTCGCGGAGACGGTCACGGGCCCCCTGGGACACGATCGGATCGCGGCCGTCATCCGTTCGGCCCGGCTGAGCGGCCGGGCCGAGCTCGTCGACGGCGACCCGCCGGTGATCGCCGATGCCGCCCACAACGAGGCCGGTGCCCGCGCCCTGGCCGAGGCGCTGCCGGCGCTGGCGGCGGGCAGAACCGTGTTCGGGTGCCTGTCGGTCCTCGCCGACAAGGATGCGGGGGCGATCGTCGGGGCTCTCGCCCCGCAGCTGGAGCGCGTCGTCTGCACGGCGGCGGACCCGGGCCCGGCGATGGGGCGTCCCGGTGCGACGGCGTTCGATTCCGGGGCGCTTGCGGAGCTGGCCGCCGAGGTCCGGCCTGAACGCCGAGGAGATCGCCGATCCGGCCGCGGCCGTCGCCCGGACGCTCGAGCTTGCACGCGATCACGGCGGGGTCGCACTCTTCGCCGGTTCGCATTACCTTCTCAGGTACTTATGGAACGGGAGGAACGCTCCGAACTACTCTCGATGATGGGTCTCGTGGCCGCCGTCGTCGCCGTCGTGATCCTCGTCTTCTTCGGTCTCGGCTATCTGTTCGGCCGGATGTTCCTCTGAAATCCCGGGCTCAGAACGGCCGGACCGCTTCGGCGACGCCCGCCGATCCGGGTAGACTGCCGCGCTTCAGATGCCCCTAGCCCTGTTTGGAATCACGGACGGCTCGATCAACCTTGCCGTCAACCTTCTGATCCTCGTCCTGGTCGTGGTCTGGCTCTCGCTGGTCTACTGGACCTGGGCCGATGCCCGGCGCCGCATCGCCGACCCGGTCCTGATCGCGACCTCGACCGCGGCTTCCCTGATCCCCTTCATCGGCACGATGGTCTACACGATCCTGCGGCCGCCTGAGTTCCTCGCCGACGCTCGCGAGCGCGAGGTCGAGACGCAGGCTTCGGAGCTGCGGATGCGGCACCTGATCGCCCAATCCTGCCCCCGTTGCGAGCACCCGATCGAGCGCAGCTGGCTGCGCTGCCCGGAGTGCCAGCACCGGCTCAAGGACCCGTGTGTCTCGTGCAACCGGCCGGTGGACCCGCGCTGGGCCGTCTGTCCCTACTGCGAGACGCCGCTGCGCGCCGAGGAGGCCCCTCCCGCCCGGAAGCGCTCCTCCCGCTCCAGTTCGCGCAGCTCGGATCCGTCGCGAGCCGAACCGAAGCAGTCCGGCGCTCGCCGCAAGTCCTCGTCCCCACCGGCAGCCCCTTCGTCGTCTTCCACGTCCGAGGCAGCCGCCCGGACCAAGCGCAGCGAGCGCCCGAAGCGCAGCGAGCGCCCCCCGGCGAGCGAGCCCGGGGACGACGGCGAGCCCGGCTCGCGCCGGCGCTCGGCCACGTCCTCATAGCCCGTATCTGACCCACAGATCCCAACTCCCGAGACTCGAGAGGTTCTAACCATGTCCGAGACCACACGCACCCTGATCCTCGTCAAGCCCGACGCCTTCGAGCGGGGCCTCACCGGCGAGGTGCTGGCCCGCTTCGAGCGCAAGGGCCTGTCGCTGAGCGCCCTGAAGCTGATCACCGCCGACGAGGCGACCGCGAACGAGCATTACGCCGAGCACACCGACAAGCCGTTCTTCGGCGAGCTGGTCGAGTTCATCACCGGCGGGCCGCTGGTCGCGGCGGTGCTCGAGGGCGTCGAGGCCGTCAAGGCCGCGCGGCAGCTGATCGGCGCGACGAACCCCGTCGAGGCGGCGACCGGCTCGATCCGCGGCGACTTCGGCACCGAGGTCGACCTTCAATCTCGTCCACGGCTCCGACTCCGACGATTCGGCCGAGCGCGAGATCGCCATCTGGTTCCCAGAGCTCGGCTAGTCCGGCCGTGGAGAAGCTCGTCCTCGCCTCGGCCTCGCCGCGCCGGCGCGAGCTGCTCGGCCTGATCGGGCTCGAGTTCGACGTCGTCGCAACCGGCATCGAGGAGCTCAGCGACGGCGATCCCGCCGAGCTGGTGGTCGACAACGCGCTCCGCAAGGCGCGCGCCGGGGCCGCCGGCGCGCCGGCGGCGATCGTGATCGGCGCCGACACCGATGTCGTGGTCGACGGCCGCCTGCTCGGCAAGCCGGCCGATGCCGGCGCCGCGAGGGAGTGCATCGCCGCGCTGGCCGGCCGCACGCACTCGGTGCTCAGCGGCGTGGCGCTGCTCGGCGGGGGACGGGAGCTGACCGAGCTCGTCCGCACCGACGTCACCTTCCGAGCCCTCTCGGCGGCCGCGGTGGAGGCCTACGTCAGCTCCGGTGAATGGCGCGATCGAGCGGGTGGCTACGCGGTGCAGGGGCTCGGCTCGTCATTGGTCGCTGCGATCGACGGCGACCTCTCGAACGTGATCGGCCTGCCGATCCCGGCGCTGACGCGGATGATCGAGAAGTTGCAGAACGACTAGGAAAGTGTTGATTTTATGTTGGGTGTTGCTCACAAATTAGATCGAACGGGCATGGTTCGCTAGACTCCCGCAGCCCCGGCCGCCTTCGCCATCCCGCTGCCGATCAGACTTTTCTCGGGGGGTGTCCGACCTCCCCGAACCTTCCAGGACTCACCGACTCACTGCATCATTTTGGGCATTCTCAGCTACATGACCGGATTCGGCGGCCGCGATATGGCCGTCGATCTCGGCACTGCCAACACGCTCGTCTATGTACGGGGCCGCGGCATCGTGCTCTCCGAGCCGAGCGTCGTGGCGGTCGATTCGCGCAGCGGCGAGGTCCATGCCGTCGGCATGGAGGCGAAGCGGATGCTTGGCCGCACGCCCGGCACGATCCAGGCGATCCGTCCGCTCAAGGACGGCGTCATCGCCGACTTCGACGTCACCGAGTCGATGCTCCGCCACTTCATCCAGAAGGTCCACCAGAACCGGTTCGCGCATCCGCGGGTCGTCGTCTGCGTTCCCTCCGGAGTCACCGGCGTCGAGAAGCGCGCCGTCGAGGAGGCCTGCCTGGCGGCCGGCGCCCGTCAGGCGTATCTGATCGAGGAGCCGATGGCGGCGGCGATCGGCGCCGGGCTGCCGGTCGGCGAGCCGACCGGCTCGATGGTCGTCGACATCGGCGGCGGCACGAGCGAGGTGGCGGTCATCTCGCTCGGCGGCATCGTCGTCTCGCAGTCGATCAGGGTCGGCGGCGACGAGATGGACGACGCGATCGTCAACTGGTGTAAGGCCCATCACAAGCTGATGATCGGCCAGCAGACGGCCGAGGAGGTCAAGCTCGAGGCCGGCTCCGCCACCGAACTGCGCGAGGAGATCCGGACCGAGATCCGCGGTCGCGACATCGTCTCGGGGCTGCCCAAGACGGTGATGCTGAGCAGCGAGGAGGTCCGGGAGGCGCTCAAGGACCCGGTCAACGCGATCGTCGACGCCGTCAAGGAGACCCTCGACCGGACGCCCCCCGAGCTCGCGGGCGACATCATGGATCGCGGCATCACGCTCGCCGGCGGCGGCTCGCTGCTGCAGGGATTCGACGAACGGCTTCGCCAGGAATGCCAGATGCCGGCGCAACTGGCAGATTCACCGCTTACCTGCGTCGCGGTCGGTTCCGGCCGCTCGCTCGAGGAGTTCGAGACGATCCATCGGGTCAACGCAAACGCTTCGAGCCGTCGCCGGCGGCGCTGAGTAGGGCCGCCCGATGTACCGCAAGCAGGTACGCAGGCGCCGCGCGATCCTGGTTGTCCTCGTGGTCGCCTGCCTGATGCTGATCAGCATCTCGATCAGCGAGGCCGACAACGGGCCCCTGCACTCGGTGCAGAACGGTGTCTCGTCGGTCCTCTCGCCGGTCGGCGAGGGGGCGAGCCGGGCCCTGAAGCCGGTCCGCGACCTCGTCAACTGGTTCGACGAGACGTGGACCGCGCGCGGTGAGAACGACAAGCTGCAAAGTCAGGTCGCCTCACTTCGCCAGCAGCTGATCGACACCCAGGATGCCGCCGAGAAGGCCGGCTACGCCGAGGGCCTCAAGAAGCTGGTCGCGGCCGGCGGCCTGAGCGGCTACTCGCCCGTCGACGCAACCGTCATCGGCCGCTCGTTCAGCCTCTGGTACGGGCGGATCAAGATCAGCGCCGGAAGTTCCGACGGGGTCGGGCGCAACGATGCGGTCATCACCCAGGACGGCCTGATCGGCCACGTCACCGATGTCACCGGGGGGACCGCGGAGGTCTCGCTGATCACCGACACCTCAGGGGGCGCGGTCACCGCGAGGGTCGTGGGCAAGGGCCCGGAAGGCCTCGTCGAGCCCGTCGTCGGCGCCCCCGGCAAGCTCAACTTCGGCCTGATCCAGGGCGACAAGGAGGTCAAGGACGGCGACCGCCTCGTCACCGCGGGCTTCACGACCGCGGGCGGCCTCGCTTCCCGGTACCCGGCGGACATCCCGATCGGCCAGGTCGTCGAGACCATCCCGGCCCAGGAGCAGCAGAAGGAGCAGGTGAGCCTGAAGCCCTTCGCCGATCTCTCCGACCTCTCCGAGGTGACCGTGCTGACCAGCGGGGGGTCGGGCTCGTGATCGTCACCCCGCCGATCCTCCTGCGCCTCGTGGCGATCATCTTCCTGACGATCCTTCTCCAGGTCGGTCTGTTCTCGCAGATCCCGATCCTCGGCTCGGTGCCGAACCTGATCCCGGTCGTCGTCGTTTCGCTGGGCCTGCTCGGCGGCGCCGTCACCGGCGCCGTCACCGGCTTCGCCGCCGGCCTCCTGATCGACGTGATGATCGGCGGGACCCTGGGGGTCGCTTCGTTGGCGCTGATGGCCGCGGGTTACCTCGCCGGCCGGTGGCGCGAGGGCTACGACATCGTCAGCTCGCTCGTCCCGCCCCTGCTGATCGGGGCCCTGACGGCGCTGACCGCGTTGATCTACGGGGCGCTGACCCTGACGCTCGGCGTCGAGGCACCGGTCAGCATCCTGGCGCTCCGCGAGGTGATCATCCAGGGCGTGCTCGCCGTCCTGATCGCGATCCCGGTCTTCCCGCTGATCCGGCGGGTCCTGCGGCCGGCGCTGGTCGACGACGCGACCCGAGCCCGCTCCCGGGCGTCGGCGACCGAAGCGTCGAGCCGGCGCGGCACGTTCGGGATGATGAGGGGGCAGGGAACCCTCTGATGTTCCGCCACGACGAAAACGCAGCCCCCACTCACGCGCAGTTCGCGGTCCGCATCGCCGTGATCGGCGGCATCGCCCTGGTCGCGTTCGGGGCGATCTTCTTCCGCCTCTGGTTCCTCGAGATCCTCTCCGGCGAGTCGTACCTGAAGGAGGCGAATGCGAACCGCGTCCGCGAGATCAAGATCCAGGCCCCGCGCGGTGACATCCTCGACCGCAACGGCAATGTGCTCGTGGACAACAAGACCGTGCTCTCGTTGCAGGTCCGGGCGGATGAACTGCCGGGCAGGACGAAGGTCCGCAACAAGGAGCTCAAGAAGCTGGCCGACGTCGCCGGGATGGGGTACGCGAAGGTGAAGCGGGAGATTCGCCAGCAGACCAACGAGCTCCCCGCGAACCCCGTGACGTTGCAGCAGGACGTCGACAAGGATCTCGCCTACTACCTGCTCGAGCGCCAGGACGACTTTCCCGGTGTCACCGCCTCCCAGCAGTACGTCCGCAACTACCCGGACGGGACGCTCGGCGCCCATCTGTTCGGCTTCGTCAGCGAGATCGGCAAGTCGCAGCTCCGCGAGCCGGCCTACGACGGCCTCGAGCCGGGCGACCGGATCGGCGCGACCGGTCTCGAGTCGCAGTACGACTACCTGCTCCGCGGCCAGAACGGTGAGATCAAGGTCCCCGTCGACGCGAGCGGCAACCCGAGCGGCAACCAACTCTCCCGCGTCGATCCGAAGGTCGGCGACAACCTGAAGCTGACCATCGACGAGAAGATCCAGAAGGCCGGCGAGTCGGCCCTGGCCGGATACGGACTGCCGGGAGCCTTCGTCGTCATGAACGTCAACGACGGTTCGATCCTCGGCATGGGCTCCTATCCGACGTTCGATCCGAGCGTCTACACGCCGCCGGTCTCGACGAGGACCGCGGACGCTCTGGCCAACGACGAGGCGAAGCCGCTGCTCGATCGGGCGATCCAGGGCGGCTACCCGACGGGCTCGACATTCAAGTTGGTCAGCGGCTCGGCGGCGCTGGCGAGCGGGCTGGTCTCGCCGTCCCACACGTTCAACGACGCCGGCTCGTTCGTGCTCGGCGACTACACCTGGAAGAACGCCGGCGAGACGCCCAACGGCGTCGTCGACATGGTCAGCGCCCTCAGGGTGTCCTCCGACGTGTTCTTCTACGACATCGGCAGGCTCGCCAACAACGTCTACGACCAGAACGGCAAGGAGATCATCCAGGACTGGGCCAAGCAGCTCGGCTTCGGCTCGCTGACCGGAATCGACCTGCCGAGCGAGAGCCCTGGCCTCGTCCCGACCCCGGAGTGGCGCGACAAGCTCTACGCCGATGCCGGCAAGCCCGACTCCTGCGGCGGCAAGCAGCGGCTCTTCGAGGCGGGTTGCTACGAGACGGACCGGCCGTGGACGATCGGCGACAACATGAACCTCGCCGTCGGCCAGGGCGACCTGCAGGCGACGCCGCTGCAGTTGGCGACCGCTTATGCGGCGATCGGGAACGGGGGAGAGGTCGTCCGCCCGCACCTCGGCCTCGCAGGTGAGGATGCCTCGGGCGCTGAGACCGAAGCCTTCGACCCGGCGCCGCAGCGTCAGATCGACCTGCCGGCGGAGACGCGGAGCACGATCCTGGAGGGGTTGCGTGAAGCCGCAATGGAACCCGGCGGCACTTCCTATCCGGTCTTCGGCAGCTTCCCGGTCGACGTCGCGGGCAAGACGGGAACCGCGGAGAAGACTGATCAGGCGGACCAGGGGTGGTACGCCGTACTCGCCCCTGCCGACAATCCAAAGTACGTCGTGATCGTGACGATCGAGCGCGGCGGATTCGGCGCTACGAAGGCCGCACCCGCCGCCTGCCAGATCCTCAGCCAGGTCCTCGATGTGAAATCCAAATGCGCCGCCGGCACCAGCGCGACCTTCTAGACCCGCTCCCGCTGCTTAGATGAACTGACACAGATCTTCCTTATGCCCACTCTCGCCAGACCCCAGACATTCGACGAGCGCAGCGCCGGCTTCGCCGAGCGCACCGGATTCCTGCGGATGGACCCGCTCACGGCTCTCGCCGGGGTGGGTCTCGTCGCCTGCAGCATCGTCGCCCTGGCGCTGACGACGAAGGGCGAGGTTCCCGGTGATCCCTACTACTACACGATCCGCCAGAGCATCTACGCGGTCGTCGGGGTGGCGCTGATGTTCGCGTTCGCCCGGGTCGATTACTCGCGCTTCCGCGAGCTTCGCGTCGGCCTCTACAGCGCCATGCTCTTCTTCCTCGTCCTCACCTTCGCGCTCGGCGTTGCGACGCTCGGGGCGAAGCGCTGGATCGAACTTCCCTTCTTCCGTTTTCAGCCGTCCGAGCTGGGCAAGCTTCTGCTCGTCCTCGCTCTGGCCGGCTTCGCGATCGACCGGGCTCGGCGCCAGACGGAGTGGCAGCGCACAGCGCGGCTGCTCCTGCTCGGCTTCGTACCCGCGCTGATCGTTTTCGTACAGCCCGATCTGGGCTCCGCATTGGTCTACGGCGCAATCACGCTGGCGATCCTCTACGTCTCGGGAACCCCGTGGCAGCATTTCGCCGCCCTCGGGGGGATCGCGGTCGCAGCGATCGTCGCAGTACTCGTGATTGCACCCGCCGCGGGCCAACCGGTTCTCCACGGGTACCAGCTTGACCGGCTGACGTCGTTCCTCAATCCGAGTGACGACCCGGCCGACTCCAGTTATCAGACAAATCAGGCGCTCATCGCGATCGGTTCCGGCGGAAAGGCCGGCCGAGGCGACGACGCAACACAGGTGCAGCACGGCTTCCTCCCGGAGTCCCACACGGACTTCATGTTCTCCGCGATCGCGGAGCGGTGGGGATTCGTCGGCGCTGCATTCCTTCTATCCCTCTACGCCCTGCTCATATGGCGGGCGCTGCGAATAACGACGGTCTCGAAGAACTTGTACGGGAGTCTCGTCGGGGCGGGTATCGCCTCGATGTTGCTCTTCCAGGTTTTCGTCAACGTGGGTATGAACGTCGGGCTGATGCCCGTGACGGGCATCCCCCTCCCGTTGGTGAGTTACGGCGGTACGTCCGTTCTCGTCACCTTCATGGCGATCGGCCTTCTTCAGAGCATCTACGTCCAGTCGCAGCTCTCCTCGCCGGGCAGGTTGAGAAATGCTCTGTGAGGTGAGCCACCTTGAAGAAAAAGATCCTCGTATCGGTTGACGCCGGTGAAACACGCGTTGCCGTCCTAGAAGCCAAGGGTGCGGCCCGATCCGGCCGCACCGAACCCAAGAAGGACTCCGACGGTGAGTCGGAGTCGAAGCAGGACAAGCAGGGGTCGGGTCGCAGCAACGGCCGCGGCTCGGGCGACAAGTGGCGGGTCGGCGAGCTCTACGTCGAGCGCCGCGGGTCCCGGTCGATCGTCGGCAACATCTACAAGGGCGTCGTCGACAACGTCCTGCCGGGGATGGAGGCCGCCTTCGTCGACATCGGCCTCGAGCGCAACGGCTTCCTCCACGTCGACGAGATCATTACCGCCGACGGCAAGCCGGCGCCGAAGCGCGGCCGTGGCGAGGGCCGTCGCATCGACGAGCTGATCAAGCGCGGCCAGGAGATCGTCGTCCAGGTCGTAAAGGACCCGCTGAAGACGAAGGGCGCACGCCTTTCGATGCAGGTCTCGATCGCCGGTCGCTATCTCGTCTACATGCCGCAGGGCGGTGGGATCGGCGTCAGTCGCCGGCTCCCCGACGGCGAGCGCGGCCAGATGCGCAAGAGCCTCGAGAAGATCCACGCGGCCAAGAAGGAGAAGGGCGGCTACATCGTCCGCACCGCCGCGCAGGGGGCCAAGCAGGAGGATTTCGAGCGCGAGATCGCCTACCTCCACAAGCTCCATGAGGTCCTCGAGCGCCGCTCCAAGGACGTCGAGGCCCCGTCGCTGATCTTCCAGGAGGCGGATCTGCCGATCCGGGTCCTCCGCGACGTCCTCGGCAGCGAGTTCGACGGAGCCGAGATCGACGACGAGAAGCAGTTCGAGCGGGTCACCTCGTTCTTCCAGCGCACCGCCCCCGAGCTCGTCGATTCCGTCGAGATGCACTCTCACGGCGAGCACCTGTTCGAGCGGCACGGCGCCGAGGAGGCGTTCCGCTCGACCCTGTCGCGTCGCGTCGATCTGCCCTCCGGCGGCTATCTGATCATCGACTACGCCGAGGCGCTGACCGTGATCGACATCAACACGGGCAGCTTCACGGGCAAGGGCAAGGGGCGGCTCGAAGACACGATCACCAAGGTCAACGTCGAGGCCGCCGACGAGGTCGTCCGCCAGCTGCGGCTGCGCGACATCGGCGGGATCATCGTCATCGACTTCATCGACATGGCCCGGGCCAAGAACCGCGACCAGGTCCTGAAGACGCTGCGCAAGGCCCTCGACGAGGACCGGACCAAGACGTACGTCGTCGAGGTGTCACCGCTCGGGCTCGTCGAGATGACGCGCCAGAACGTCACCGACGGCGTCCGCGAGATCCTCACGACCCGATGCCCGACCTGCGACGGCGAGGGCGTCGTCCGCTCGGCGGAGACGGTCGCGATCGAGGCGTTGCGCAAGCTCCGCGACGTCGCCGCCGACCGGCCCGCCGAGGAGGCGCACCTGATCCGCGTCAACCCGAAGGTCGCGCGCGAGCTGATGCGCCACGACAGCGGCCTGCTGGAGCTCGAGGAGGAGACCGGTAAGGCGTTCCTGTTCGAGGGCGGCGACGCGTTGCCGATCGACACCTTCGAGGTGGCCGAATCCGGCGAGCGGGCTGAGATCGAGCGCCGGGCGCTCCCGTTCCAGCTCGGCGACGAGGTGCTGCTGACGATCGACGAGCCGCACATGTACAACCCCGGCGATGCCGTCGCCAGGGTCGATGCCCTGGTGATCACGGTCACCGGAGCGGCCCCGCTGGTCGGCGAGCGGAAGCTCGTCAGGATCGAGGAGATCGGTCGCTCCTCGGGGGTCGCGACCCTCGTCGATGGGCTCCCCGAGGGGCCGGGCGATCCCGAATCCGCCGACGGGCTAGAATCCGGCACTCGGCGCCGCGGCCGTAGAGGCGGACGGCGCCGTTCCCGCGCCGGGAGCGGGTCGAATCCCGGCGAAGAATCTTGACCTACCACCCGAAGTCCGATTGAGACGAGCGAGATGCAGATGTCCACATACGCGATAGTCGAAAGCGGCGGCAAGCAGTACCGCGTCGAGGAGGGTCAGTCCCTGCTCGTCGACCGTCTCTCCGAAGACGAGGGCGCCAAGGTCGGCCTCCGGGCGGTCATGTTCCGCAACGATTCCGACACGGTCATCGCGCCAAAGGACCTGGAGAAGGTCAAGGTCGAGGCGAAGGTGGCCGGGCACGAGCGCGGCGAGAAGATCAAGGTTTTCACCTACAAGGCGAAGAAGGGCTTCCGCAAGCGCCATGGCCACCGATCCGAGCTGACCCGCCTCGAGGTCACCGAGGTGAAGATGCTGACCCGCAAGCCGGCCGGCGCCAAGAAGGACGATGCCGCCGAGGCGAAGCCCGCGGCGGCCAAGAAGGACGAGGCCGCTGCGAAGCCGAAGGAGGCCCCGGCGCCCGCCGCCGCCGACACGCCCTCCGCCGGAGGGCTGCCCGAGGGCATCGGCAAGCCCGCGACGCGGGCGCTCGAGGAGGCAGGACTCACCACCCTCGAGCAGGTCGCGAGCAGGACCGAGGAAGAGCTGCTGGCCCTGAAGGGCATCGGCCCCAAGGCGGTCGAGACGCTCGCGAAGGCGCTCGCGGACGCGAACCTCTCGCTGAACGAAACCGACGAGAGCAAGGAGAGCGACTGATGGCTCACAAGAAGGGGCTCGGCTCGAGCCGCAACGGACGCGATTCCAACCCGAAGTTCCTCGGCGTCAAGGTGTTCGCCGGGCAGCAGGTGCAGGGCGGCGAGATCATCGTCCGCCAGCGCGGCACCCGCTTCCATCCCGGCGACGGCGTCGGCATCGGTCGCGACCACACGATCTTCGCCACCCGGCCCGGCACCGTCGAGTTCGCCGCTGGCCGCAAGGGCCGCGTCATCTCGGTCGCAACCGACGAGTAGTCCAGGGCCGGCGCCGGTTCGCCGCGCGCAGCTCCTGCTTAGCTATCCCGCGTGTTCCACGATCGCGCGCGCATATTCGTCGAGGGCGGTCGCGGTGGCGACGGCGTCGTCAGCTTCCGCCGCGAGGCGCACGTACCGCGCGGGGGCCCCGACGGCGGCGACGGCGGACACGGCGGCAACGTGATCCTGCGCTGCGACCCCTCGCGCCGGGATCTCGCCTCGATGCGGGTCTCCGCCCACTACCGCGCGCCTCGCGGCGGGCACGGGCAGGGTGCCAACAAACACGGCGCGCGCGGGGACGATCTCGTCGTTCTGGTGCCGCCGGGGACTACGGTCGAGGGGCTCGAGGGCGAGTTCTTCGACCTCGTCGAGGCGGGGCAGGAGGCGACCGTCGCCACGGGTGGGCTCGGCGGGCACGGCAACAAGCGATTCACGTCCGCCACCAGGCAGGCCCCCCGGTTCGCGGAGAAGGGCCTGAACGGCCAGTCCGGCTGGGTCGAGCTGCAGCTGCGGCTGCTGGCGGACGCCGGGCTGATCGGACTGCCCAATGCCGGGAAGTCATCGCTGCTCGCCCGGATAACGCGTGCCGCTCCGAAGGTGGCGAACTACCCGTTCACGACGCTCGAGCCCATCCTCGGGACGATCGACAACGGCGACCGTCAACTCGTGCTCGCCGACATCCCCGGTTTGATCGAAGGGGCCGCCGACGGGGCTGGGCTCGGCCATGAGTTTCTGGCGCACGTCGAGCGCTGCCGGGTGCTCGTCCACCTCCTGGAGATCGGTCCGGGCACCGACCCCGATGCCGCCTACGACGTCGTCCGCGGCGAGCTCGCGGCCCACGGCGCCGGACTCGGCCGCCTGCCCGAGATCGTTGTCCTCTCGAAGAGCGACCTGATGCCGGCCGAGGACGTCGAGTTCGAGCTCGACGCCTGGCGCGAAGGGCATCCGGGAAGCGAGCCGCTGGCCATCTCGTCGGCCACCGGGTCCGGGACCGAGGAACTCGTCGCGGCGATCTTCAAAACCGTCGCGCTCGCCGACGGCACGGAGGGCGTTCCGGCTGCACAGGCGCCTCGCGGCGAGCCGGAGTTCCTCGCAGAGCACCGGATCTATCGCCCGCAGGGTTCCGGGGGCTATGACGTGGTGATGGTCGAGGACGGGGTCTTCGAGATCGTCGGGCGGGGGGTCGAGATGCTCGTCGAGCGGCACGACCTCTCCAACCCCGAGGCGATCGGCTACCTCGAACGACGGCTCAATGAGATCGGCGTGATCAAGGCGCTTCGCGACGCCGGCTTCGAGTCCGGTGACGAGGTCAGGGTGGGTGACGAGGCCTTCGACTTGGATACGTGATAACTCCGACCGGATCCTCCGCTTCGCGTCCGGTCCGGTCGGCCTGTGCGGTGTTGCCGCTCGGCAGGGGCGTCAGGTCGTTGGTGGCTTCGGCGGTGTAAGACTGATCGCGTCATGACATTGGTAGTCAAACTCGGATCCTCGATCGTCGCGGGCGCCGACGGTGCCCTGCGGACCGACGTGCTCGATGCCGTGTGCGCGCAGGTGGCCGAGCTGCACGACGGCGGCGAGGAGATCGTCATGGTCACCTCGGGTGCGATCGCGCGCGGCAGGCGACTGCTCGGGCCTCGCCGAGCGCCCCTCGGCCGTGGACGAGCTTCAAGCCGCCTCCGCGGTCGGCCAGGGCTCGCTGTTCCGCTCCTACGAGGAGCGGCTCGGCGGAGCCGACGTGCGGGCCGCACAGGTCCTCCTGACGGCCTTCGACATGGCCGAGCGGATCAACTACCTGAACGCGCGCCAGACGCTGCAGCGGCTGCTCGCCTGGCACGTCGTCCCGGTCATCAACGAGAATGACACGACCGCGACCGACGAGATCACGTTCGGCGACAACGACTTCCTCTCGGCCCAGGTCGCGATCATGATCGAGGCGCGGAGCCTGATCCTGCTGACCGATCAGACCGGCCTGTTCAGCGCCGACCCGCGGCTCGATCCCGACGCCGAGTTGGTCGAGCACGTCGGCGACACGGCCGAGCTCGACACCTACGAGATCGGCTCGCGCGCCTCGCAGTTCGGATCGGGCGGGATGCGGAGCAAGGTCGTCGCCGCCCAGATGGCCAGCGGCTCGGGGATCGGCGTGACGATCTGCGACGGAACGGCCCCGGGAACCCTGCTTGCCGCGGCCCGCGGAGAGCGGATCGGAACCGCATTCACCGGCCGCCACGACCGCGCACCGAGCTTCAAGCTGTGGCTCCGCTGGGCGACCCCGGCGCAGGGCCGGATCGTCGTGGACGACGGCGCCGGACGCGTGCTTCGCGAGAGCGGCTCCTCACTGCTTCCCGTCGGCATCAGGACCGTGGAGGGCAGCTTCTCCGCGGGCGACCCCGTCGAGGTCGTCGACCGCGACGGCATCGTCGGCAAGGGCATCGCCGAACACTCCTCCGAGGTTCTGCAACGACTCCGCGGCAAGCGCTCCAGCGACATCTCCGACCTCCTGGCGGGCGGGGCCGAGGAGGCGATCCATCGCGATCGCTTCGTCTTGACTTAGGTTAATCCGACGAGATCCTCCGCTTTGCGTCCGGTCTCGTCGGCCGGCGCGGTGTTGCCGCTCGGCTTAGATAACTCCGAGCAGATGCTCCGCTGACGCGTCCGCTCTGCTCGGCCTGCGCGGTGTTGTCGCTCGGCAGGGGCGTCAGTTGACTGGTGGGGCCCACCGCCCAAATCCTCCCCCTCCCGGAATTGGCTCGGTTACTCTTCATCGATGGCCGTCACCACCGAATCCGTAGCCGACGTATGCCGCCGCGCCAAGGCCGCTTCGCTGGTGCTGCCCGGAATTCCGACCGCCGCCAAGGACGAGGCGCTGAGCGCGCTCGCGCGACTGCTGCGGGAGCGCACCGGCGACATCCTGGCGGCCAACCTGGTCGACCTGCAGCGTGGTCGCGAGGCGGGCCTCGACGAGGCGCTGGTCGACCGGCTCAGCCTCGACGAGGCGAGGATCGAGGCGATGGCGGTCGGCGTCGAGGCCGTGATCGCGCTCACCGACCCGGTCGGTGAGCTGCTGGAGGAGCGGACCCTTTCAAGCGGCCTGGAGATGGAACATCGGCGCGTCCCGATCGGGGTCATCGCCATCGTCTACGAGGCCCGGCCGAACGTGACCGTCGACGCTGCGGCGCTCTGCCTGAAGAGCGGTAACGCGGCGATCCTGCGCGGATCGAGCTCGGCGTCGGCGTCGAACGCGGTGCTCGTCTCGCTCGTCGCCGAGGCCGTCGCCGAGGCCGGCCTGCCCGAGGGAACCGTCGGCGCCGTCGCCGGCGGCGGCCACGAGGAGCTCGGCGAGCTGGCCCGCCAGCGCGACCACGTCGATCTGATCATCCCGCGCGGCGGCGAGGGCCTGAAGGCGGCCCTCGAGGCCGTTTCCGAGGTGCCGATCCTCTACGCGGCTTCGGGGAACTGCCACGTCTACGTCGACGCCGACGCGGACCTCGAGATGGCGAAGGAAATCGCCTACAACGCGAAGGTTCAGCGCCCGGGTGTCTGCAACGCGGCCGAGACGCTCCTCGTCCACACCGAGGTCGCCGCGGAGTTCCTGCCGGTCATCCTCGCCGAGCTGTCGGCCGCCGGCGTCGAGCTGGTCGGCGACGATCGGGTCCGCGCCGCACACGGCGATGTTCCGGTCGCGGCGGCGGCGGACGAGGACTGGGATCGCGAGTACCACGGCCTGAAGATGGCGGTCGCCGTCGTCGACTCGCTCGCGGACGCGATCGAGCACATCAATCGCCACGGCAGCGGCCATTCGGAGGCCATCGTGACCGCCTCGGACGCTGCCGCCGACGCCTTCACGGGCGGGGTCGATGCCGCCTGCGTGTACGTCAACGCATCGACCCGTTTCACCGACGGCTTCGAGTTCGGCATGGGCGCCGAGATCGGCAACTCGACCCAGAAACTGCATGCCCGCGGGCCGATCGGCCTGCGTGAGCTGACCTCGACGAAGTACGTCCTGCGGGGCTCGGGCCAGATCCGCGGGTGAGCCGATCCGTCGGCGTCCTCGGGGGCGCATTCAATCCACCGCATCTCGGCCATCTGCTGCTCGCCCAGGAGGCCGTCCATGATCTCGGGCTGGACGAGCTGATCCTCGTGCCGACCGGGATCGCCCCGCACAAGCGGATCGATCCGGAGCCGGGCGCGGACGTCAGGCTCGAGATGGCCAGGTTGGCGGTCGAGGGCGTCGATCGGACCTCGGTCTCGGACCTCGAGGTGGGAAGGGAGGGGCCGTCCTTCGCCTTTCGTACGCTTGAATTGCTCACAGATGCATTACCGGGTAGCAAGCTGACCTTCGTGATGGGAGCCGACGTCGCCGCCGGCCTCGAGCGCTGGGAGCGTCCGGAGAGGGTCATCGAGCTGGCGCGCCTGGCGATCGCCGAGCGTCCCGGGTTCGATCGCTCCGCGGTCGAGGGGATGCTGGAGCGGGTCGGTGCCCAGGGCCGGACCGAGCGGATCGAGATGCCGGCGCTCGGCATCTCCTCGTCGATGATCAGGGACCGGATCGCCGCGGACGAGCCCGTTCGCTGGCTGGTCCCTGACCTCGTGGCGCAGCTGATCTCCGACCGGAGGCTGTATCGGGGCCGGGTGGCGGCATGAGCGATTCGAGAGATCTCGCGATCAGGATCGCCGCGGTCGCCGAGTCGAAGGGCGGCGACGGACATGGTGGCGCTGGACGTCTCGTCGATCCTCGGGTACACGGACGTTCTCGTCATCTGCACGGCCCGGAACGAGCGCCAGGCCAAGGCGATCGCCGACGAGGTCCAGTACCGCCTCAAGCACGACGACGAGCTGTTGCCACGGCGCGTCGAGGGGCTGCCCGAAGCGCGTTGGGTCCTCGTCGATTACCTGGATTGCATCCTCCACGTCTTCGTCGAGGAGACCCGTGACCTCTACCGCCTCGACCAGCTCTGGGGAGAGGCGCCGCGGATCGATCTCGGGTTGCCCGACGAGCAACCGCCGGCGAGGGCCATCGGCGAGAGCTGACGGACGGCGCATCCGGCGTTGCGGTGCGGGTTTGACGTCCGCTCCCGCCCATAATCTCGGAACATCGCCGCAGAGACGTTCAGGAGGTCGCTGTTCGGGTTTCGCCCGTCCGAGGTCGGGGAGGCGATCGACGTCCTCGAGTCGGAGCTGGGGCGCCGCGCGGAAGCCCTGCGTGGGTTCGAGGGCGAGGTCGGCCGGCTGGCCGCCGAGGTCGCCTGGCTGCGGGGACGGCTCTCCGACAGCGAGGAGCGTTCGAACCACCTTCGGGTGGAGCTGTGCGAGGCCGGCGCCCGTACCGACGAAGCGCTCGCCGCGCTCTCGGCGCTCGACCGCCCAGCTCGAGGAGCTTCGAATCGGGGCGCGCGGCACCGCGACGAGGATCAGGCTGGCCGCCCTGCGCGAGGCCGCCGAGGTGAATGCGCGGCTCACGGACTTCAACGACCCCCGCCTCGCCGAGTCACGGGACCGGCTGCTGCTCGCGCTCGAGGACGCGCTCGCCCGCGTGGCCGGCGAGTGGGAGGCCGGGCCTCCCGCACCGCCCCTGCTGGGCAGCGCACAGGCGCGCGTCGCGTTCGCCGGCGGTCAGCTGGCCGGCGCGTCGCGGCGCAGCATCAGCGTCGACATCGGGCCGTTCGAAGACTTCTCCCAGCTCGTCCGCTTCGAGGATGCCGCCAACGCGATCGGCGCGACGGGCGACATCTCGATCAAGCGCTTCTCCGGCGGCCGGGCCCAGATCGACGTCGCGCTGAGCGAGCCGGTCGACCTGCTCCGCGAGCTGGAGGAGAACTGCGACCTGGAGTTCAGGGTCAGATCGCAGAACGACGACGAGCTGGTCCTCGACGTCGACTGACGCTATCTGGCCGAGCCGAAGATCCTCAGCAGGAAGAGGAAGAGGTTGATGAAGTCGAGGTAGAGCGAGAGGGCGCCGAGGATCGTCGCCTTCTTCGCGGACTCGCCGCTGATCCCGCTCTCGCCGATCTTCTTGATCTTCTGCATGTCGTAGGCGGTCAGCGCGCAGAAGAGCAGGACGCCGCCGAACGTCACGAACCAGTAGAGGGTCGAGTTGGCCCAGAGCATGTTCACGACCATCGCGATCAGCAGCCCGATCAGGCCCATGAAGAGGATCGAGCCCATGCCCGAGAGGTCCCGCTTGGTGATGTAGCCGTAGGCGGCCATCGATCCGAACATCCCGGCCGTGACGGCGAAGGCTCCGGCTATCGATGACGTCGTGTAGACGGAGAGGAGGATCGAGAAGAGGAAGCCGTTCAGGGCCGCGTAGAGGGCGAACATGAAGACGGCGGCCGAGTAGCTGATCTTGTTGATGCCCGCGGAGATCGCGATGACGAGGCCGAGCTGGCCGAACAGCATCACGAAGAAGAGCGAGCTGATGGTCCTCGAACCACTTGATCATGTCGGTGCTGGCCGCGACGTAGGCGGCGACTCCGGCGGTCAGCGCGAGCCCGAGGAACATCCAGCCGAAGACGCTCGCGAGGA
The DNA here is from genome assembly GCA_963798165.1 of uncultured Solirubrobacterales bacterium. Classification (GTDB taxonomy): domain Bacteria; phylum Actinomycetota; class Thermoleophilia; order Solirubrobacterales; family 70-9; genus RHKX01. The sequence continues at coordinate 171,517 of CAWCSE010000013.1, forward strand.
ACGACTGCCTGGCGAGCTGCGCTTCGGCGCTCGGTAGGGCGGGGGTTCCGTACTGCTCGTCCATTCGGGTTCGAATCTCCTGGGTTGGCGCCGCCGCTCGACCGCGGCGGCAAGTCACCTGAGGATACTGCGCGGGGCCGCTCGTCCCTGCTTCTGGAGCCGCTTTCCGTCCGATTAGGATGGGAACATACGTTCGTGCAGAAGATGTCCCCGAACAGGAAGGGCGCGGTTGCAGAATTGGCGATTGCCAAGGAGGCCGCGGCTCTACACATCCCTGTCCTATGGCCGCTGATAGAGCATGGGCGTTACGACATGGGCCTCGAGATCGGAGACCGGATCTTGCGCGTGCAGTGCAAGTGGGCAAGGAAGTGCGGCGACGTTGTCAAGGTGAATCTGGCGACGAGCCGGCACACGCCTACGAACGGATACGTGCGGAGCACCTATCAAGCCTGCCGAAGTGGATGCCGTCGCCGCATATTGCGGTGATCTCGATCAGTGCTACCTGTTCCCGATTGACAGGTCGCCGGCCGCTCGGTATCTGGCTCGGCTGGCGCCGGCTGCCAACAATCAAGAGGCGGCAATAAACTACGCTGCCGATTACGAGTTCCCCGGGGCTGTAGCTCAGTTGGCTAGAGCGATCGGCTGGCAGCCGGTAGGTCGTGGGTTCGAGTCCCACCAGCTCCATGACTCCGAATTCCTCGGTCCCGACCACCGTCGGGGCCGAGGAGTTCGGCTATCGCTACGCCCGCTTCCTCGAGCGTGCTTCGTCCGGCGAATCGTTCCTCGTCACCCGGCGCGGCAAGCCGATGGCCCGGATCTCGCCCCCGTCGATCCCCGGTCAGCTCGCGCTCGAACCCTCGACGGATCTCAGAACCAAGGGTCGGTCCGCCAGGTCCGCTCCCGCAGATGGTCCTTGACGGCGGCGACGTACTCGGCGTTCTGCGCCGTGTGCCAGCGCCCCGAGACCCAGGCGCCGACCGAGCCCCAGAAGTCGCCGGCCACGTACTTGCGCCCGTTGTCGGGCCGGACGTCGGGGTTGTTGAGCCAGCCCATCTTGCCGTCGTAGTAGGCGCGCATGATGCCGCCGTAGTAGTCGGCGTTGAAGGCGGTCGAGTCGCGCATGAACGGCAGGCAGCAGTGATAGGGCCGCCGCACCTGGAAGATCCCGAACGAGTCGCCGTTGTCGCCGAGCGTGCTCTCGTGCCACCAGGACTCGTGTACGGCGACGGCGCGCAGTGCGTCCTCGGGTAGCCCCCACTTGTTGGCGGCCCATTCGATGATGTCGTCGGTCGTCCCCGTGTACTGGCCGTCGACCCAGCGCTGGTAGGGCATATCGCTGTGCGCGATGGAAGTAGCGGAGCTCGTCCGCGGTGGGGACGAGATGGTTCGGCGCGTAGTTCTCGGCGCGCGGCTCCCAGGTCGTCCTCTCGACCCGCTTGGCCGCCTTGCCTGCTCGTCAGCGGGCCCCAGCCGATCTTCGCCTTCAGGTGCGCCTTGCCGCCGCCTTCGGCCATGGCTGGCGCCGCGGAGATCGAAAGGGCCGCGAGCAGGAGCAGGGAGCAGCAGCGGCGCTTCATCGCGAGTCCATCGGCAGAACGGCTCGCATCCCTGAGCCCCGCATACGATCCGCCCGTGCCCGACCCTGAAGCGCTGCTCCGGATGCGCCTCGCCGCCCAGCGCCTGGCGCCGGCGACGGCGGCGGCCGATCCGGCCGAGGCCGTCCGCGCGGTGCTCGGCGTCCAGGCCCAGGACGTCCGCGCCGCCGGCCTCGCGATCCGCTCCCGCGTGCCCGGCGTCACCCGCGCCGAGGTCGATGCCGCGCCGCTCGTCCGCACCTGGACCGTTCGCGGCACGGCGCATCTGATCGCCGCCGACGACCTCCCCTGGCTCGACGCGCTCACCGGCCCGCGCAACCGTCGCCGCTTCGAGCCCTGATGGTCAAGCGCGAGAACCTCGAGGTCGCCCGGGCGCTCCTCGAGCCCGTCGATCGAGATCCTCGCCGGCGGGCCGATGACGCGCGCCGACCTGATCGCCGGGCTCGACGAGCGCGGCCTCCCTCGCTCGGGGACTACTCGATCAACATCCTGATGCCGTGGCTCGCCGCCTCCGGACGCGTCGCCGGCCTCGCCGACGGCACGTTCGTCGCCTGCGACCCTCCGCCCTCCGTCGAGGAGGACGAGGCCCTCGCCACGCTGGCGCGCCGCTATCTCGCCGGCTACGGCCCCGCCGACGCCGACGATCTCGCCCGCTGGTCCGGCCTGCCGATCACCAAATGCCGCCGCGCCCTCGAAGCCGCCGGCCCGCTCGAGCCGTTCGGCGACCTCCTCGCGCTCCCGGAGGCGGCCGATCCCGCGGCGGCTCCTCCTTCCGCAGCCGCCAACCTCCTCGGCGCCTTCGACACCGCCATGCTCGGCTGGGCGAGCCGGGAACCGATCGTCGCCGCCGCCCACGACGACCGCATCGGCGGCGGAGCGGGCATGATCCGCGCCGTCGTCCTCGTCGACGGGCGAGCGCGTCGGCACCTGGAAGCTCGCCGGCTCGGGCAGGCGCCGGCGGCTCACCGTCGACCCCTTCGGCGAGCCGCTGCCGCAGCCGCCGCCGGCAGCTCTCGAAGCCGAGCTTGCCGACGTCGCCCGCTACCTCGACCTCGACCTGCGAGCTCGCCTCCTAGACTTCCGCATCCGATGACGCCAGACCGAGAGACAGCGCCCGCCGACGATCTGCCCGCCCGCTACGACCCGCGCGCCGTCGAGGCGAAGTGGCAACGCGTCTGGGCGGAGGAGAAGACCTGGGAGGCGCCCAACCCGGGCGATCCCGGCTTCGACCCGGGTCTGCCCGAAGGCGTACGTCCTCGTCATGCTTCCCTACCCCTCGGGTGAGCCGCACGTCGGCCACCTCAAGGTCTACTCGGTCGGCGACGCGATCGCCCACTATCGGCGCCGCAACGGCTACGGCGTCCTGCAGCCGATGGGCTACGACGCGTTCGGGCTGCCCGCCGAGAATCACGCCATCCGGACGGGCGAGCACCCGCGCGTCTCGACCGAGCGCTCGATCGCCAGCTTCCGCGAGCAGTTCCTCGACTGGGGCATCTCGATCGACTGGAGCCGCGAGATCGCCACCCACCAGCCCGACTACTACCGCTGGACCCAGTGGATCTTCCTGCAGCTCTTCGAGGCCGGGCTCGCCTACCGCACCGACGCCCCTGTCCAGTGGTGTCCCAAGGACCAGACCGTGCTCGCCAACGAGCAGGTCATCGACGGCCGCTGCGAGCGCTGTGGCACCGAGGTCGTCCCCAAGAAGCTCGACCAGTGGTACTTCCGCATCACCGACTACGCCGACCGCCTGCTCGCCGACTTCGACCTGCTCGAGTCCTGGCCCGAGCACGTCGTCACCATGCAGCGCAACTGGATCGGCCGGTCCGAGGGCGCGGAGGCCGTCTTCCGCTGCGACGCGCTCGACCTCGACTTCCCGGTCTTCACCACCCGCCCGGACACGCTCTACGGAGCGACGTTCTTCGTCCTCGCCCCCGAACATCCCGATCTCGACCGCCTGATCGAGGGGACGTCCAACGCCGACGAGGTCCGCGACTACGTCGCCGCCTCCCTGCGTCAGTCCACCGGCGAGCGCGGCGACGACGATCGCGAGAAGACGGGCGTCCGCCTCGAGCGGACCGTCACCAACCCCGTCAACGGCGAGCAGATCCCGATGTTCGTCGCCGACTACGTCCTCATGGAGTACGGGACGGGGGCGATCATGGCCGTGCCGGCGCACGATCAGCGCGACTTCGAGTTCGCCCGCAGGTTCGACCTCCCGGTCAAGCAGGTCGTCGCGCCCGCCGACGGCGCCGACGTACCCGCCGACGAGGCGTTCGTGACCCAGTCGGAGGACGTCCGGCTCGTCAACTCGGGAGACCTCGACGGACTGACGCCCGGCGACGCGATGCGCAGGATCATCGACGAGCTCGAGGCCGAGGGGAGAGGCAAGCTCGCCGTCAACTACCGCCTTCGTGACTGGCTCCTCTCCCGCCAGCGTTACTGGGGATGCCCGATCCCGATCATCCACTGCGAGGCCTGCGGATCCGTACCCGTTCCCGAGGACCAGCTCCCGGTCGAGCTGCCCGACATCGAGGACTACCGCCCCAAGGGCAAGAGCCCGCTGGCCGCGGCGACCGACTGGGTCGAGGTGGAATGCCCGCGCTGCTCCGGCCCGGCGCGCCGTGAGACCGACACCATGGACACGTTCGTCGACTCCTCCTGGTACTTCCTCCGCTACCTCGACCCGCACAACGACGAGGTTCCGTTCGACCGCGGGATCGCCGACCATTGGATGCCGGTCGACCAGTACATCGGCGGCGTCGAGCACGCGATCCTCCACCTCATGTACGCCCGCTTCTTCACGAAGGCCCTCGCCGACCAGGGGCTGATCGGCGTCCAGGAGCCCTTCGCCAACCTCTTCACCCAGGGGATGATCACCCGCGGCGGTCACAAGATGAGCAAGTCGAAGGGGAACGTCGTCAACCCCGCCGACTACGTCTCACGGTATGGCGCCGACGCCGCCCGCACCTACGTCTGCTTCATGGGCCCGCCCGACGGCGGCGGTGACTGGGTCGACGAGGGCGTCGACGGCGTGCAGCGCTTCCTGTCGCGGCTGTGGCGCCTCGCCGAGGACCGCCCGCGCGACATCGAGCCCGCCGACGTCGAATGGCAGCGCACCACCTCCGGCCCGGTTCGCGACCTGCTCGCCAAGGCGCACTGGGCGATCGAGAAGGCCACCCGCGACTTCGAGCGTGACTTCCAGTTCAACACCGTGATCGCGGCCGTCATGGAGCTCGTCAACGAGGCCTACCGTCTCAAGGGCGCGCTCGAGGGAACCGCCGACGGCGAACGGGCACTTCACTTCGCCACCTCGACCGCGGCCTCGCTGATCTTCCCCTTCGCGCCTCACCTGGCCTCGGAGGTCTGGGAGCGACAGGAGGGTGGCCGGGTCTGGGAGGTTCCCTGGCCGCAGGCCGACGAGGCCATGCTCGCCGCCGACGTGATCACGCTCGTCGTTCAGGTGAACGGCAAGCTCAGGGACCGGCTCGAGGTCCCGGCGGACGCCGCCGAGGAGCGGATCCTGGAGTTGGCGCGCGCCAGTGAGAAGGTCGCCGCCCACACGGACGGGCACGAGATCGTCAAGGAGATCGTCGTCCCCGGCAAGCTCGTCAACCTCGTCATCCGCTGACCTTGGCGGGCGCTCGACGGCACCCGGCGCGGGGGGTCGCACCCGGGAATTGCCTGGGGTCTGCTAGAAACCGCCAATGCTCGTCAGGCGCCTCTCCGACGCCGCCGTACAGGACTTCCATCGGCTCAGCTCCCACATCCTCATGGATGCCGGGGAACTCGGGTCGCGGAACATGACGGTGACGTGGGTCGAAGTCCCGCCCGACACCGAGCAGGAGCTCCACTCCCACGAGGAGGCCGAGCAGGTCTACGTCGTTGTCGGCGGCGTCGGTGAGCTCTCTGCCACGGGCGACACCGAGCGCCTCGAGCCGGGCGATCTCGCCCTGATCCCGCCGGCCAGCGATCACGTCATCGCCAACCGCGGGACGGAGACGCTTGCACTCGTCTCGGTTCAGTCGCCGGCCGTTTCCGTTGCGGAGACCATCGGCCGTCAGTCCGGGGCCACGGTCGGCTACGACGAGGACGCCGACACGTACTGATCACCCGGCGGGCGAGCGCGCTCGCCCGGGGGTCACGCAATCGTCACTGCTGCGTGACGTTCCTTGACACCGAGCGCACCACGTGCGCGCCGATGCGGTTCAGGGTGACCCGGTGGCAACCGGATCGAAACCGAAGCGATGCTCGACGGGGTGAGTCGCATCCAACTCGCCGTGTACGCGGCGATCGGCGTCGTCCTGATCCTGCTCGGCATCAGGGCGGTGCGGGAGGAGCCCGCGACCGGGTCGGCGCAGGCATCGTCAGGGGCGAGCCTCGCCGCTGAGCCGGTCGGCCGCGGCGCGCCGGCCGCGAACGGCGACGTGGTCGTCCACGTCGCCGGCGCCGTCGCGAAGCCGGGCGTGTACCGGCTGCCCGCCGGGTCCCGCGTCGCCGACGCCATCGAGCGGGCCGGCGGAGCCCGCGGCAGCGCCGCGCCCGACGCGATCAACCTCGCCGCCCGGCTCGCGGACGGCCAGCAAGTGGTCGTCCCGTCCCGCAACGCCACCGCGACGGCGTCGGGCCCGGCCGAGGCGGACGGCCCGATCAGCCTCGGCTCGGCGGATCAGGCCGCCCTCGAGTCCATCGACGGAATCGGCCCCGTGACGGCGGCCGACATCATCGAGTTCCGCGACGAGAACGGCGGCGTCTCGTCGATCGAGCAGCTGGACGAGATTCCCGGCATCGGGCCGACGACCATCGAGTCGCTGAGCGACAGCCTGCAACCCTGAGCGAGGGTGTGCCGGCGGGCGGCGCAATCGGCTGGTGGCGGCACGTCGCCCTCGCCGGCCTGATCGCCGGCCTTCTCTTCGCGCCCGGCCTGGGGGCGCCGGCCGGCTGGCTCCCGTGCGGGGTCGCACTGGCCGCCGGCCTCGTCGCGGTGGCCCGGGCGGAGTCCCGGGCGGGCTCACAGCGCGCCGCTCGCGGATACGTCCTGCTGGTCGCGGTGGCCCTCGTCGCGGCCCTCTTCGGGTGGGGCGCCGGAGCAGCCAGGGTCGCGAGCATCGACGCCGGTGCGCTGCACGGTCGGCCCGGTGATGCGATCGGCATTCAGGGCTGGGTGACGGCCGTCCCGAGCCGCGACTTCGGGGAGGTGCGCGTGCAGGTCGACGCGGCGCAGGGGAGGGTCGTCGCGGTCGCCCCCGAGCCGGTCCCGGACCTGCCGGTCGGCGCCCAGGTCGAGGTCCGCGGCCACCTCGCCAGGCCCGACGATTTCCGGGCGTCGCAGCTGGCCCGGGTCGGCGCCGACCTCGAGTTGCGCACCGGCCGGATCGAGCTCACCGGTGCGACGAGGGGAGGCCCGGCGGGCCTCCTGGACGGGATCCGGATCCGGGCCGAGCGGGCGCTCGGCGAGGGTATGGAGGCCGACCGGGCGGCCCTCGCCCGCGGCTTCGTCCTCGGCCAGGACGACCGCATCGACGCGGGCACGGCGGAGGAGTTCCGACGCGCGGGGCTCAGCCATCTACTGGCCGTCAGCGGGCAGAACGTGATGCTCCTCGCGATCCTCGTTGGCACCGCGCTCGCGGTTTTCGGCGTAGGTGTCCGGGCTCGGCTGCTGATCACGATCGCCGCGATCGCCGTCTTCGTCCCGGTCGCCGGTGCCGGCCCGTCGATTCAGCGCGCCGGAATCATGGGCGCAGCCGCGATCGCCGCCACGCTCGCGGGCCGCCCCGCCGACCGTGCCTATCCGCCGCTGCTGGCCGCGGCCTCGACCCTGCTCATCAATCCCCGCTTCGGCGGTGATGCGGGCTGGCAGCTCAGCTTCGCGGCCGTCGTCGGCATCATGCTCTGGGCGGCCCCGCTTCGCGAGTTGGTCGACGATCGCCTGCACGCGCTGCTGCCCGGGCCGGTCGGCCGCGGCCTCAGCGACGGGGTGGCGATGACGCTGGCCGCGACGGTCGCGACGGCGCCGCTGATCGCGCATGACTTCGAGCGCCTCTCCGTAGCGTCGGTTCCGGCCAACGTCCTCGTGCTCCCCGCAGTCGCACCGGTGATGTGGCTGGGCATGCTGATCGGCGTCCTCGGCCAGTTGCCTGGCGTCCCGCTCGCGCCGCTCGGAGCCTGCGAGGGCACGATCGTCGGCTACGTCGCCCGGGTCGCGACTGAGCTGGGCTCGCCGCAGTGGGCGCAGGCAGAGATCGCGCTGCCGTCCGCGCCGGCGGTGATCGGCGTCTACCTGCTCGTCTCCGGCTTTGCGGCGGCCGCGATCGCGTCGCTTCGGCGCCGGCGGCATCTCCGCCTTCCCAGGGGGCTCAGGCCGGCGCCGGCGCTCTGCCTGCTCGTCGCGCTCGTCGCGGTGGCCTTCGGTGGCCACGACGACGGCGGGCCGACCGCCGACACCACCGAGATCGTCGAGCTCGATGTCGGGCAGGGGGACGCGACGTTGATCCGCCCGCCGCGCGGCGCCCCGCTGCTCGTCGACACGGGGCCTCCGGGTGACGCCGCTGCCGAGTCGCTGCGCGACCGTGGCATCGACAGGCTCCGGGCAGTGATCGTCACCCACGACGAGCGCGACCACGCGGGCGGATTGGCGGCCGTCCTGGCCGCGGTCGCGGTGGACGAGGTCGTCCTCGGCCGCCGCTCGCCCCGAGTGGAGGCGGCAGCGCGCGCAGCCGGGGCACGCGTTTCGCCCGTGGCTGAGGGTTCCTCGATCGCCTTCGGTGCCCTTCGAATCGACTTCCTCTGGCCGCCCCGCGACCACGTCGACAATCCGATCGCGGCGCCGAACGACGATTCCCTCGTCCTCGCCGCCCGCTTCCGCGGCTACGACGCGCTGATCACCGGTGATGCGGAGGCGGAGGCGACCCATCTCGACCCGGGGCCGTTCGACGTCCTCAAGGTCGCCCACCACGGCAGCGACGATGCCGGGCTCGCGGCCCTCCTCGACCGCTCGGTTCCGCGCGTCGCCCTGATCGGCGTCGGTGCGGGCAACGGTTACGGCCATCCGACCGCCGGCACGCTCGCAGCGCTGGCCGACCACGGCGTCTGCACCCTGCGCACCGACCTCGACGGCGCGGCGACCGTGCGCCTGGGGCCGTCCGGCGTGGCCGTCTCCACCGAGCGGGGCGGCGCCGTGGCCGGCCGTCCGGGCTGCGGCCCGGGTGGAGCCTGACCCGGTCCGCGATCCCGGGTTGGACCGCTCCCGGACGTAGACTCATCCGACGATGGCGGATCAGATGAAAACGGCCTATCTCTTCGCGGGCAGCGACTCGGCGAAGCTCTCGGCGACGCTCGCACGCCTGCGCGCGCGAGCCGAGCGTGAGGGGGGAGGGCCCGGTGCCCTCGAGACCTTCAGCGGTGCCGGAGGGAGCCCGCCCGACGCCGACGCGCTCGCCGGCTCGATTCCGGCGATGTCGCTGACGGCGGAGCATCGTTACCTGCTCGCCGACGGGGTCGATCGCTGGAAGTCCGCTCAGGTGAGTACGGTCGCGGCAGCGCTCGCGGAGGCGCCCGAGGCGGTCACTGTCGTGCTGGTGGCGCGCGGAGCTGCCCCCAAGGGCCTCGCCGACGCCGTCGAGGGTGCCGGCGGCGAGGTCATCTCATTCGACGCTCCGAGCAAGCGCGACCTGCCCTCCTGGATCGTGTCCGGAGCCCGCGAGCGCGGCTTCATGCTCGACGTCCAGGCCGCACGGGCGCTCGCATCCCGGATCGGCGACAGCACCGAGCGACTCGGCGGGGAGCTCGATCGGCTCGCGCTCTGGGCGGGTCCCGGCGGCACGGTCGACCTCGACGACGTCGAGCGCATGACCTCCGACACGTCCGAGCGGGCCGGATGGGCCCTGGCCGACGCGATCGTCTCCCGCGACCTCGAGGGCTCCATCGGGACGGCCGACGCCCTCATGGACCAGGGCGCCGCTGTCACACCGCTCGTCTACGGCATGGCCTCACGGCTTCGCAGCGCCTACCAGGCCGCGGTCGCGATCGAGGCCGGTACTCCCGCCTCACAGGTCGAAGCGTCCCTGCCGATGGCGCCCTATCCGTCGAAGATGCTGGTCCGGTCCGTGAAGGGTGTCGACGCGGCGGAGCTGTCGGACGCGATCGGCGCCGTCGCCGACCTCGAGTGGTGGACCCGCGGGGGCTCCGACTACACCGACGAGGTCGCGCTGACGTTGTCGGTCAGGCGGGCAGCACGCGAGGCGCCGGACGGGTGAACGAGGTGCGTGGAGGCCTGGGGGGAGGGCTAAGCCGAGGCGACGAGGCGCGCTGCGCGGGCCTTCTTGCGGGCGCCGGTGTTCGCGTGCAGGGCGCCCTTCTGGACGGCCTTGTCGATCCGCGAGATCAGCGCCTGGTGCTCGCTCTCGATCGCCTTCGAGTCTCCCGACTCGACGGCGCTCTCGAGGCGGCGGAAGTAGGTCTTGACCGCGCCCGTGACACGACGATTCTCGTCGTGCTCGCGCTCGGAGCGGAGGATCCTCTTCTTCTGTGAAGCAATGTTGGCCATCAGCGGCCGCACACTGTAGCGATTGATGGACGAATCGACCGACCACCCCGAGCTGCCGCCGCTTCCCGAGCGGGCCGAGCGCTTCTTCCAGGCCATCGCGGTCGACCCGATCGACGAGGAGTTCGCCGGATCGGCACTGGCAGCGGAACCGACCCAGACTCGCCGGATCGGGCGTTCGACGGCGTTCTTCAGCATCGCCACCGGGGCATCGCGCCTGGTCGGGCTGATCCGCGAGATCATTGCCGCGGGCTACTTCGGCGTCGGGCCGGCGATGTCGGCGTTCACGATCGCCTTTCAGATCCCCAACCTGGTCCGCAGCCTGTTCGCCGACGCGGCCCTGCAGGGCGCGTTCGTGCCGGTCTTCACCGAGCAACTCGAGGCCGGCAACAAGCGTGAGGCCCTGCGGCTCGCCTCGACGCTGATCCTCCTGATCACGGCGGTCCTCGGTGCGATCACGGCCCTGTTCATCCTGATCGCGCCGTTCCTGATCCCGATGCTGGTCCCGAGCCTCGATCAGGCGACGCAGGACCTGACCGTCGGCCTGTCGCAGCTCCTCTTCCCGATCCTCGTGATGCTCGGGGTCTCGGGCGTGGTCGTCGGCGTCCTCAACAGCTACAACCGCTTTGCGGTCTTCGCGATCGCGCCGCTGTTCTGGAACCTCGCGATCATCGCGGTGCTCGTCGGCCTCTCGCCGATGTTCTCGGAGGACAAGAAGATCTACGCCTACGCGATCGGCGTCCTCGTCGGTACGGCGCTGCAGCTGGCGATGGTCTCCGCCGACCTCCGCAACACGCCGTTCCGGATGATGCGCACCTTTGACTGGCGCAGCCCTCTGGTCAAGAAGGTTCTGGTGCTGATGCTGCCGGTGACGATCAGCCTCGGGCTGATCAACGTCAACCTCGTCATCAACAGCCTCGTCGGTGCGCTGGTCCCGGGAACGCTGGCGGGGACGGGGGAGGCGCTGGCCAACTACGCGCCGGCATCCATCGACAAGGCGTTCCGCATCTACATGCTTCCGCAGGGCATGTTCTCGGTCGCCGTCACGACGGTGATCTTCCCGACCCTCTCGCGCTACGCCGCCCGCCGCCAGTACGACGACCTGCGCCGGACGATGGCCAACGGGATGCGGATGATCCTGCTCGTGCTCGTGCCGGCCGCCGCGGCGATCCTCGTCCTCTCCGAGCCGATGATCCGCCTCGTCTACCAGCGCGGCGAGTTCTCGCCTTACGAGACTCCGTTGGTCGCCACGGCACTCTTCTGGTTCGCCTTCTCGCTGCCGTTCAACGGGCTCTTCCTGATCCTCACTCGCACGTTCTTCAGCCTCCAGCGCCCGTGGACTCCGACCTGGATCGCCGCCGTGAACCTCGTGATCACGGCCGCCGCCGCGTTCGCCTTCTACAAGCCGTTCGGCGTCGCCGGCATCGTCGCCGGCACCGCGATCGCGACCGCGGTCAGCGTCGTCTGCCAGGTGCTGGTGCTACGCCGGCCGCTGAACGGGATCGAGTTCCCGAAGCTCGTCGACGCGGCCGTCCGGATCACGCTCGCCTCGGCGGCCCTCGCTGGTGTCGCCTGGGTGGTCTGGGACCTGCTCGACGGAGCGCTGGGCCGCAGCACGATCGCCCAGGCCGTCTCGCTGGGCGTGGCCCTGACGGCCGGCGGCGCCGTCTACCTGGCCGCGATCCTGGCGATGCGCGTACCGGAGGCACGGCAGCTGCTCAACGTGGCGAAGCGGTAGCTCTACCCTTCTGCGCTCCGCGACCGCGCCGCCGCGTGCGCCACGCCTATGCAGACAGCCATGGAAAGAATCCGCAACTTCTCGATCATCGCCCACATCGATCACGGGAAATCGACGCTGGCCGATCGCATCCTCGAGCTGACCGGGGCCGTCGATCCGCGCGACATGCGCTCGCAACTGCTGGACTCGATGGATCTCGAGCGGGAGCGCGGCATCACGATCAAGGCGCAGGCCGTTCGCGTCGAGTACGAGGCTCCCGACGGCGAGAGCTATCACCTGCATCTGATCGACACGCCCGGCCACGTCGATTTCTCATACGAGGTGTCGCGCTCGCTAGCCGCCTGCGAGGGGGCACTGCTCGTCGTCGATGCCGCTCAGGGAGTCGAGGCTCAGACGGTCGCCAACACCTATGCGGCCATCGATGCCGGACTCGAGCTGATCCCGATCCTCAACAAGGTCGATCTTCCCGGCGCCGAGCCGGAGCGGGTCGCCCAGGAGATCTCGGATCTGCTCGGCACCGATCCCGACGACGCGATCCACATCTCCGCCAAGACCGGCATGGGAATCGACAAGGTCCTGGAGGCGATCGTCGCCCGGGTCCCGCCCCCGGCCGGCGATCCCGACGCGGAGCCGCGTGCGTTGATCTTCGACTCGGAGTTCGACCAGTACCGCGGGGTGATCGCCTACATCCGGATGATGGACGGCAGCGTCCGCAAGCACGACAAGATCCGCGCGATGCAGAACGGCACCGAGGCCGAGATCGACGACCTCGGCTTCTTCAGGCCGCAGATGACGGCAGTCGGGGAGATGGCGGCGGGCGAGGTGGGCTACGTCATCACCGGGATCAAGGACGTCGCCAAGCTCCGCGTCGGCGACACGCTCACCTCCCGTCTCAATCCGGCGACCGAGCCGCTCGAGGGCTACCGCGAGGTCCAGCCCGTGGTCTTCTGCGGGCTCTTCCCGCTCGATACGGACCGCTACGACGACCTGCGCGAGGCGCTCGAGAAGCTCGCGCTCAACGACGCCGCCCTGAGCTGGGAGCCGGAGACCTCCGACGCGCTCGGGTTCGGCTTCCGCTGCGGCTTTCTCGGCCTGCTGCACATGGACATCGTGCGCGAGCGCCTCGAGCGTGAGTACGACCTCGAGTTGCTCGCCACCACGCCGAACGTGAGCTACGTCGTCACGAAGACCAACGGCGAGGAGATCGAGGTCCATAGCCCGACGGCGCTCCCGGATCCCGGCGTCATCGACACGATCACGGAGCCCTACATCCGCGCGTCTCTGATCTCCCCGAAGGAGTTCGTGGGGCCGGTGATGGAGCTCTGCCAGGCGCGCCGGGGCACCCACGTGGACATGCACTTCCTGAGCCCGGAGCGCGTCCAGATCCGCTACGACCTACCGCTCGGCGAGATCGTCCTCGACTTCTACGACGCCCTCAAGTCCAACACGCGCGGCTACGCCTCGCTCGACTACGAGCCGTTGCCGAACCGCCCGGGCGACCTCGTCAAGCTCGATGTCCTGCTGGCCGGCGACACCGTCGACGCCCTCTCGATCATCTGCCATCGCGACAACGCCTTCGAGCAGGGAAAGAAGCTCGTCTCGAGACTCCGCAAGACGATCCCGCGCCAGCAGTTCGACGTGCCCGTCCAGGCTGCGATCGGATCTCGGGTCCTCGCCCGCGAGACCGTCAAGGCGGTCCGCAAGGACGTCACCGCGAAGCTCTACGGCGGCGACGTCACCCGCAAGAACAAGCTTCTCGACAAGCAGAAGAAGGGCAAGAAGCGGATGAAGCAGGTCGGCGCCGTCGAGGTTCCCCAGGAGGCCTTCCTGGCCGTCCTGACCCTCAGCGACGACGACTGATCAGTCGTAGGTATCGAATCCCGGGGGGTCGATGAACCTCGCCCCCTCGACTTCGCTCCGCCTGAATCGGACCCGCAGATATCGCCTGTGGCCGGCGCCGTTCTCCGGGATGTCGAACGAGATGAACCCGTTCCTCTCGGTGCTGCCGACGCCGATCATCTCTTCCACCTGTGAGCGCGTCATCCCGACGAGGAGATCGCACCGAGCCAACCCCTTCGCCTGCACGGCGCGGTCATCGCCGCTCATGTCGTCCCAGCGGTCTGCGTCGAACCGGAACTCCCGACAGTCCGGGGCGTCGAGCCGTCCATCCGAGCCGGCCCACATCGCGTCCCAGGCCAGGCTCCCCGAGGCGTAGAGCACCAAGGGAGTCACGATGATGATCAAGACGACGACCGCGACGTTCATTCGTCGTTCCCGCTTACGGGCGCCCTCGGCAGGCATCTGAGCAGGTTACGCCGGATTCGCTCCCGGTGGCGCGGAATTTGCAGTCATATGCCGGGTAATCCGCGCCACCGACCCCGACGATGGGCTCCTACCCGTACGCTCGAACCATGCGGGTGACACGGATCGGCCTCGGGCCGCTGTTCCCCGACGAGGGCTCGAGGCGCCAGAGGACCATCCGCCGGCTGCGGGGGATCCCGCTCGAGGTGCTTGCGTTCGTCCTCGTCACGCTGCTTCTGCCCGTGTTGCTGGTCCTGGCGACGGCGGGCGACGCCGCTCTCTGGCTGGCGAGGCGGAAGCCGTGGGTCGGCCTGCGACTGACCGCCTTCCTCTGGTGGTTCCTGTTCGGCGAGATGCAGGCCCTGGCCGGCGTCCTCTGGATCTGGATCCGCTCCGGCGGCCCGTTCGGAGGTGACTCCGAGCGACGGCGCCTGGGCATCTACAACCTGCGGATCCACTGGGCGCGCAGTCACCTCGCGGGCATTCGCACCCTCTTCGGCCTGCGCTTCGAGATCGAGGATCTGGAGCTGGCCGGACCGGGGCCGGTAGTGATCATGATCCGGCACGCCAGCATCATCGACAACACCGTTCCCGACGCGGTGATCGCCGCCGAGCACGGGCTCGGTCTTCGCTACGTGATCAAGCGCGAGCTGCAGACGATCCCGACCATCGACATCGCCGGGCGCTGGGTGCCGACGATCTTCGTCCAGCGGGCCTCGGGTGACACGGAGGGCGAGGTTGACCGCCTTCGCGAGCTGACCCGCGATCTCGGCACCGGGGAGGGGATCCTCATCTATCCGGAGGGCACGCGCCACACCCCAGAGAAGCTCCTCGGGGCGAAGCGGAAGATCGCCGAGTCGCAGCCGGAGGTCTCGCCGCTCGCGGATCAGCTCCACAACCTCCTGCCGCCGCGGCTCGGCGGACCGCTCGCGCTGCTCGAGGAGACGGCCGGCACCGACGTCGTCTTCTGCGCGCATGTCGGCTTCGACGGGTTCGAGACCATCGGGGACATCTGGGCGGGCGGACTGGTCGGGAGGACCATCGCGATGCGCTTCTGGCGGTGCCCGGCTGCCGACATCCCGGTCGACCGGGACGAGCGGGTGGCCTGGCTCTACGAGAACTGGCAGATCCTCGATGACTGGGTCGGCGTTCGCCGCGCCGCCGCCGGCCCCGCCTGAGCCTCAGCGCAAGGTCCGTCCCACGCAACGAAAGTTGCCATCCCACGGGTGTGCGCGGCCTAGCCTCCAGCGCGTGGCGAAATTCCTGCCCCTGTTCTTCATCGCCGTCGCGGCGGTCGTCGCGATCGGCCTGACGCTGCGACCCGGGACGGTACTCAGCATCAGCGACCAGGCCCTGGCGACCTCGATCGCCAGAACCGCCGATGCGTCGGCGCCGGGCGGCTGCCACCACAGGGCGAATTCGTGGTTCTGCACCGACGGCGACTCCCGGATCTACCGGGCGACGGTCGGCGACTACGGATGTTGGGAGGCGGTCACGATGACCAGGGACGGGAAGGTCTCGTCACTTGAACCGGTCGAGGGCTGCGTCAACCTCCCCGATGTGCTCGGCTTCAGGTAGATCCGGCGAATCGGCGGCATCGCCTTCGGTCCCGGCGGCCTGCGGCCTATGATCACGCCGGATGCGTAGCGAATCGCCGGGGCAGGCGAATCGCCCGCCGGGGCGCTGAGCCTTGGAATCGGGCGCGATAGTCGACGAAGGAACGAGGGACCGACCGGAGCCCGCGTCATCCCCTGGGCGCGACAACAGCCGGCGCAACACCCTGATCGCCGTCGCCGCCTACATCGCGGCGACGCTCGTGCTGATCTCCTTCACCGGCGTTCTCCTCGCCCGGGAGACGATCTTCCTCTGGCTGCTCGTCGGCCTGCTCGTGATCTCGCTGACCGACGTTCGCGGTTTCGCTCGCGGCGTGATCGTAGACTGGCTTCCCTTCTACCTGGTCCTCGTTCTCTACGACTTCCTGCGCGGTTTCGTCGGCACCCATCCGCTCTTCGATCCTCACTTCATGCCGCAGATCAGGATCGACGAGTTTCTGTTCGGGGGCATCCCGACGGTCACCCTCCAGGACAAGTTCTACGAGCTCGGTCATCTGCCCTGGTACGACCTCTACTCGTGGTCGACCTACCTGACCCACTACTTCGCCGTATTCATCATCGCGGCGATCCTCTGGCGGCTCGCGCGGCCGCGGTTCCTCGAGTTCCGCGCGATGGTCGTGACGCTCAGCCTCTCGGCGTTCTTCACCTACGCCTTCCTGCCGGCGGCGCCGCCCTGGATGGCCAGCGACTACGGGTACATCGATTCGCCCGTCTACCGCGTGACCGGGAGCGTTTGGGCGGAGCTCGGAGTCCATCCCGCCGCCGCCATCTGGGACAAGGGGGACTCCCTCTACAACCCTGTCGCGGCCCTGCCCTCGCTCCATGCCGCGTTCCCGATGCTGCTCCTCTGCTTCTTCTGGCGCGACGGCAAGTGGCTCCGCCTCGCGGGGACCGTCTACGTGCTGTCGATGGGATGGACGCTCGTCTACGGCGGCGAGCATTACGTGTTCGACGTGTTGCTCGGCTGGGTCTACGCGGTGGCGGTCTACTTCGGGGTGATCTGGGCCAGGCGCAGATGGGCGGCCAGGCGCGGAGATCCCGACCCTGACATCGCCGCGGCCGAATCGATGCCCTAACTGCTTAGGGCTCCCTAACCCGGCCTGCTAGCCTCCCGCCCCGTGTCGCAGGGACGTCGAGTCAAGACGAAGAAGAAGTGCTGCAAGTCAGGGCCGCGCTGCAAGCGCTGCCCGGCGGCCATGAAGAGGCTGGAGCGGCGCGGCCTCGCCACGCGGGTCTCCAAGCGCAGCTACGTCGTCTCCCTCGATGCGACCAAGAAGGATCTGAAGGCCGCCCGGGCCCGCTGAACGCAGACGCAGCCCGTCCGTCGGCCGGACCCAGATCTCGACCGGATCGCCCAGTGCTCGTGGTCGCGCCAGCGCCGCCACCCGCAGGTATTTCTCCGAGTAGCCCTCCCGGACGAAGCCGAGCCGCTCGACGAGCGCTTCGAGTCCGATTGCCCGGCTGGATGTTCGCCTCCACGCGGTGTAGGCCGAGGCGCCCGAACGCATCGTCGAGGACCAGGCCGAGCCCCTCGCCCATCAGCCCGCGCCCTGGAACCCTCGACCGCGGCGTAGCCCAGGAACGCGTTCTGGAACCGGCGACGGATGATCTGACTCAGGTTGCACATCCCGACCAGCGCGTCGTCGCTCACCTGCCTGATCAGATACCCTCGAAGTGCGCCCGTGCCGCTCGAGCAGCTCGTCGAATTCCTCGTCCGTCGCGGGAGGGTCGATCCACTGACCGTGGAGGTCGCGGCTGCGCTATGCTCAAGTTTCGGCCCGTCCCTCGTCGGCGCGTCCTACCCTGGGCGGCATCCCATTAGGATCGGACTCAGTCCCTACGGAGGAGTTGCGAAAGATGAGAATGCGTGCCGCGGTGCTGGAGGAGTTCGGTCAGCCTCTCGAGGTCCAGGAACTCGAGCTGGAGGAGCCGCGAGCCGGCGAGGTGCTGGTCCGCCTGGTCGCCTGCGGCGTCTGCCACACCGACCTCTACACCGCCTCGGGCGTCGACCCGAGCGGCTATTCGCCGTGCGTCCTCGGACACGAGGGGGCCGGCGTCGTCGAGCGGGTCGGTGAGGGCGTCACGTCCGTCGTCGAGGGTGATCACGTCGTCACCCTCTTCTCGCCGCAGTGTGGCGAATGCGTGCACTGCGTCGATCCCCGCACGAACCTCTGCATGGCGATCCGCACCGAACAGGGCCTCGGCCACCTGCCCGACGGGACCGTCCGCCTGAGCCGGCCCGGCACGGGTGAGGAGATCCGTCACTTCATGGGGACGTCGACCTTCGCCGAGTACACCGTGATGCCCGAGATCGCGCTGGCCAAGATCGATCCGGAGGCCCCGCTCGATCGTGCCTGTCTGTTCGCCTGCGGGCTGTCGACCGGCCTCGGTGCCGCCATGAACACCGCCAAGGTCGATCCGGGGACCACCTGCGTCGTGTTCGGGGCCGGGATGGTCGGCCTCGGGGCTGTCGCCGGGTGCCGGCTTCAGGGTGCCGATCGGATCATCTGCGTCGACCTCTCCGACGACCGGCTCGAGCTCGCCAAGGGGCAGGGAGCGACCGACCTGATGAAGGCCGACGAGAACACGGTCGAGCGAATTCTCGAGATGACCGACGGCGGTTTCGGTGCCGACTACACGTTCGAGGCGACCGGCAACGTCAAGGTCATGCAGCAGGCGGTCGAAGCCGCTCGCATGGCATGGGGCCTCTGCACGGTCGCCGGCGTTGCCGGCAAGGGAGAGACCCTCGACATCATTCCCCGCTGGCTGATCACGGGCCGGCGGGTGGCCGGGTCCTCGTTCGGTGGCGTCAAGGGCCGCGATGGCGTGCCGAAGCTCATCGATCTCTACATGCAGGGTGAGATCGACGTCGATCCGTTCATCTCCCACCGGATCACGCTCGACGAGGTCAATCGCGGCTTCGAGCTGATGGAGGCCCAGGACGGCATCCGCAGCGTGATCGAGTTCAGCTAATTTTCGCTGCATGCTTCTCCAGCGCGTAGAACAGTCCGAATGGCTCTCCAACGCCTACCTCGCCGTCGACGAGCCCGGTGGGACGGGAGTCCTGATCGACTCGAACCTGGCCACCGACCCGCTGTGTGAGCGCGTCGAGCGTGAGGGGACGACGATCAGCCACATCCTGCTCACCCATCATCACCACGACCATGTGGTCGGGCTCGAGGATCTGGCGGCCCGGTTCGGCAACCCGCCCGTCCTCGCTCATCCGACCTGCAAGGAGCTCGTTGGCGACGCGGTCACCGGCACGATCGACCACGGCGACGTGCTCGAGACCGGCGGCCTGCGGATCGAGGCCATCCATACCCCCGGCCATTGCGCCGATCACCTCGCCCTGCGGATCAACGACGCCGACTGCCTGACCGCCGACGTGATCTTCAAGGGCACCGTCGGCGGTACCGGGGCTCCTGGGGCCACCGGGCTCGGCGACCTCAGGGCGTCGATCATGGATCGCCTCATGGAGCTTCCGAACGACGTCCGGCTCCACCCCGGCCATCGCGAGCCGACGACGGTCATCGAGGAGTGGGAGAACAACCCGTTCATCCGGCTCTGGAGGGGCCTGGAGGAACCGGGCGAGGAGCGTTGCACCGTCGGCCCCGGCGACGAGGATCGGCGCGACGCCACCCTGCTGCTCTGGGCGCCCGACTACGACGGCGGCAACAAGGCGCTGGTCCGCTTCGACGACGACGGCGTCGAGACCATCACCGGCGGGTCCCAGATCCGCCGCGTCTGAATAGGATCGCCGCCATGCCGGTCAACGATCAAGCGGTGGGCAAGGAGTACCCGGCGACGACCTATGAGGTCGGCCTCGAGAAGATCCGCGAGTACGCGAACGCGGTGGGGCAGACCGAGGCCGTCCACCACGATCGGAAGGCGGCCGAGGCAGCGGGGTTCCGCGACGTGGTGGCGCCGCCGATGTTCGCCGTGGTCTACAGCTCACCGGCGATGGGGCCGGCCATCCTCGACCCGGACGTGGGGATCAACTTCGCGACGATGGTCCACGGCGGCCAGGAATTCGTCTGGGGCGAGCCCGTCTGTGCCGGCGACGTGATCACCACCCGGGCGAAGGTGACCGAGATCTACGAGAAGGACGACAAGGGGTTCTACGTCTTCGAGTCCGTCTCGACCAACCAGGACGGCGACGAGGTCGTGCGCGCCACCTGGACCAACATCGTGCGCGGCGTCTGACGATCGAAAGGAGATGGCAATGGCCGATCTGAACCAGGGCGATGCGATCCCCGAGCTGCGGATTACGCCGGACAAGTACCTGCCGCACCGCTACGCGGGCGCATCGGGCGACTTCAACCCGATCCATATCGACAACGACTTCGCCACGATGGTCGGACTGCCACGCAACATCCTGCACGGTCTCTACACGATGGCCCAGGTCGCCAGGGCGCAGACCGAGGCCGCGGGCGGCGACCCACGGACCCTGCGCCGGCTCAGCGTTCAGTTTCGGGGAATGGGAGTGCCGGAGGAGGAGATCGTCGTCAGCGGCACCGTCGCAGAGCGCGATGGGGACCGGGCCGTGATCGCCACCGAGGCGGTCCAGTCCGGCAACGGGATCGTCCGCAACGCGGTCGCCGAGCTCGACCTCTCCTGAGCCCGGCTCCGGCTGATGCCGGGGGCGACCTAGAATCAAGGCGTGCTCAGCGAACGCCAAGAGCAGATCCTCAGCCTCGCGGTCGAGGCATACCTGAAGACCGGTACCCCGGTCGGCTCGAAGGCGATCGCGGAACGGACCGACTTCGACTTCGGGCCCTCGACCGTCCGGGCGGAGCTGGCGGCTCTCGAGCGCGAGGGATACCTGACCCAGCCGCACACGTCTGCGGGCCGGATCCCGACCGACGCCGGATACCGGCGCTACGCCGACGACCTGATCCAGGCGGGCACCCGGCCGGCGGCCATCACTCCGGCCGCTCCGACCGGGCTGCTGCAGGCGCGACGCGAGGTCGAGGACGCCCTTCGTGAGACCACGGCGGCGCTGGCTCAGGCAAACGACCTCCTGGCGCTCGCGACCGCACCCCCGGTCAGCACCGCGACGATCCACAGGGTCGAGGTGTTGCGGCTGCAACCGCGCGTAGTCGCCGTCGTCGCGATCGCCGACAACGGCGACGTCGCCAAGCGCGTCTTCACGTTCGAGTCGCCAGTCGACTCCGGTCTCGTCGAATGGGCCTCGTCGTTTCTCAACGAACGCCTGACCGGGCTCGGGATCGGCTCGAGCATGGTCTCGGCCCGGCTACAGGATCCGGAGGTGGGCGACCGCGAGCGCGCATTCCTCGAGGAGATCGGAACGGCGGTCTCCGAGCTCGCCGAGGCAACGCCCCAGCAGCTCTACATGGATGGCACCGGTCGCCTGCTCTCGGAGAGCCACGCCTCCGACATCCCCCATCCCGACGGCGTGGTCAGCGCCCTGGAGGGCCGCGTCAGCGTCCTCTCCGTGCTCCGCAGTGCGCTGCGGGAGCGTTCCGTCTTCCTCTGCATCGGCGACGAGAACCCGGAGCCGGCGCTGCGCTCGATGAGCGTCGTCGGGGCCGGATACGGCCTCGGCTACCGCAACCTCGGTGCGGTCGGCGTCGTCGGGCCGCTGCGGATGGACTACGCGAAGGCGATCGATTCGGTCCGCGATGCGGCAGGCGAGCTCTCGCGGCTGTTCGCCACGGTGTACGAGGGCTGAGGGCCGGCTTGCCAAGAGATCCGTACGAGATCCTCGGCGTCGGCCGGGAGGCGGGGGACGCCGAGATCAAGAAGGCGTTCCGGCGCCTCGCTCGTGAGCTGCACCCCGACGTCAACACGGAGGACCCCGCCGCCGAGGAGAAATTCAAGGAGGCCGCGGAGGCCTACGAAATCCTCTCCGACGCCGAGCGCCGGCGCACCTACGACGCGTTCGGCCACGACGGCCTGCGTTCCGGCGGATTCCACTCCCGAGCCGAGAACGCCGGAGGGTTCCAGGACATCTTCGAAGCGATCTTCGGTCAGTCCGACCCGATGTTCGGCGATCTGTTCGGGTTCGGCGGAGGCGCCGGCGGGCCCGCGGCGGGGGGAGACGTCGGGGTCCGCGTCCGCATCGAGCTGGCGGACGTGATCGAGGGCGTCCGCAGGGAGGTCGAGTTCGACGCGGTCGTCCGCTGCGAGCATTGCCACGGCAACGGCGCCGAGCCGGGCACCCCCATCAACACGTGCCAGACATGCGAGGGCGCCGGCCAGGTTCGCCAGGTGACCCGGACGCCGTTCGGCCAGATGGTCCGCGCCGCGCCCTGCCCGACGTGCCACGGGGCCGGCAAGGTCCCGGAGACTCCATGTGAGGTCTGTGGCGGCGAGGGGGCGATCTCGGAGCCGAAGACCTTCGAGGTCGACGTCCCGGCGGGAATCGAGAACGGTCAGCGGATCAGGATTTCCGGAGCGGGCCACGTCGGTGATGCCGGCGCTCCCGCCGGAGACCTCTACGTCCAGGTCGAGGTCACCCCCGACGACCGATTCCATCGTGAGGGGACCGACCTCGTCAGCGTGCTCGAGGTGACATCGACGACCGCGATGCTCGGCGCAACGCTGCCGGTGGACACCCTCACCGGTGAGCAGGAGGTCGAGCTGGAGCCCGGGTCCCAACACGGCGACACGATCAGGCTTCGCGGGGAGGGCCTGCCCTCGCTTCAGGGCGGGCGGCGGCGGGGCGACCTGCACGTCGCGGTCAAGGTCGTGACGCCGGTCGCGCTGAACGAGGAGCAGCGGGAGCTCGCCGAGCAGCTCGATGCGACGCTCGGGCCCGACAACGCCCCCGGCAGTGCCCGTCAGGGGATCTTCGAACGCGTCCGGCGCGCCTTCCGATGACCTGTCGGCGGGGCCGGGCTTGATCCGGCTGGCGGTTCGCTGTCGGCCCGAGCAGGCGGAGGTGATCCTCGCCGAGCTCGTCGAGCTCGTCCCCGGCGGGGTCGAGGAGGACCGCGGAGCCGACTACGTCGAGTACGCGATCTACGGGCCCCCCGGTGAGCTTCCGGACCTTCCCGACCTGCGTGCGGTGGCCGGCGGCGGCCTGGTCGAGATCGAGACCACCGAGATACCCGACGATTGGGCCGACCGCTGGCGGGACTTCCACGAGCCGGTCATCGTCGGCGGCGGTCGGCTGGTCGTCAGGCCCTCCTGGGAATCGCCGGCGGGAGAAGCCGCCGCGGTGGACATCGTCGTCGACCCCGGCCGGGCGTTCGGCACCGGAGCGCACGCGACGACGCGATCGTGTCTGGAGCTGTTGCTCGATCTCGCCGATCGCGGCGAGGCTCGCGGCCCGCTCGCGGACTGGGGAACCGGCTCAGCCGTATTGGCGATCGCGGCGGTGAAGCTCGGCTGGGATCCGGTCGTCGGCTGCGACCACGAGCAGGCCGCGGTCGAGGCGGCCGCCGCCAACGCCGCCGCGAATGCCGCCTCGATCAGGATCGAGCGGATCAACCTCCGCGAGGAGGCGCCGCCCGAGGCGGCCACGGTCGTCGCCAACCTGACGGCGCCCTTGCTGCTCCCGCTCGGGGCGCGGATCGCCTCCGGCGAGGTGGCCGCTCCGCGCCGGATGGTCCTGAGCGGCCTGCTCCGCACCGAGCTGGATCAGGTCGCCGGGGCCTACGCAGCCGCCGGCCTGGTCGTCGACCGCTCGATCGAGAGCGGAGACTGGGCGGCCCTTTCGCTGCGGGCATGAGCACTGGTCGTGCGCCGGTTGCCGCGATAGATTCAGGCCATGATCACGACAGCCACGGTCCAGTTCTACGACGTCGTCGTCTTCTTCCACGTGCTTTCGGTGGTGATCGGCCTCGGTCCGACCTTCGCCTACGCCGCCTACCTGACGATGGCCACCCGCGAGGGAGGGCAGGCGATCCCGGTGATCGGTCGCACGATCGTCTTCTGGGACCGAACCGTGAACACGGTCGCGATGACGGTGATTCTGCTCTCCGGTGTCTACCTCGCCTCGGACGGGCCCTACGGGATGGGCAGCTTCTTCGTCAGCTGGGGCTTCGTCGCCATCGTCTTCCTGCTGGGCATCACCCATGCCTATTTCATCCCCAAGACCAAGGCGTCGGTCGAGCTGGCGGAGCGGGACCTCGCGAACCCCGACGGGCAGCTCTCGGACGAATTCACGGGCCTCAGCTCGCAGATCGCCAAGGTCGGTACCGCGGCGGGCGTCGTGATCATCCTGACGATCTACGTGATGATCGCAAAGCCCTTCCTGTGAGAGTGGCCGGGACGCGGCGCATCTCTGCGTCCTCGTCCTTGACCCACTTGGTCCTGGCCACTCCGACCCTTGGATAGACGGCTTCCGATCGCGATGTTCGACTCGGGGGTCGGTGGTCTCACCGTGCTGCACGAGTGCCTCGTGTCGCTGCCGTCGGAGGACTTCCTGTATCTGGGCGACAGCGCCAACTTCCCGTACGGGACGAAGACGGTCGGGGACCTGCGGGAGCTGGTCGTCGCCAACACGAATCTGCTCCTCGATCGCGGCGCGAAGCTGCTGATCGTCGCCTGCAACTCGGCGACGGCGGCGGGGAGCCGGCAGGCCCGGGAGATCGCCGCCGAGCACGGGGTCGAGGTGGTCACGGTGATCGAGCCCGAGGCCGAAATCGCAGCCGCCATCACCGAGACCGGCCGGGTCGGGGTCCTGGCGACACCCGCCACGGTCGCGGGCGGTGCCTATCGGCAGGCCCTCGAGCGCCAGGGGCGGGGCCTGGAGGTCACCGAGGTCGCTGCGCCGGACCTGGCGCCGATCATCCAGAGCGGGTTTCCGTTCGACGAGTCGGTCGTCCGCACGGTCCGCTCGTACTGCGAGCCGCTCAAGGCCGCCTCCGTCGACACCCTGATCCTGGGCTGCACCCATTACCCGCTGGTCGCGCCGATGCTGCAGCGGATGCTCGGTCGTGATGTCCGCCTCGTCAGCGCCGGTCACGCCATCGCCGCCTCCGCCCAGCGGATCCTCGAGACCTCGAGCCTCGAGAACGAGGGGGACCGCGAGGGGGACTACCGGTTCCTCTGTACGGGAGACGCCGAGTCGTTCCGGGAGCTCGGCACCAGGTTCCTGCAGATGCCGCTCGGGGATGTCGAGCGGGTCTGATCGATCGTGCGTCCCGCTCACTACTCTTGCGTCGAATGAGCGATTCCATACTTGAACGGATCCAGGACGACACCCGCACCGCCATGAAGGCGGGCGAACGCGAGCGCGTCGGCACGCTGAGGATGATCACCAATTCGCTTCAGCAGGACGAGAAGGAGGGCGCCGGCGACGCGGTCGCGGTGCTCCAGCGCGAGCGCAAGAAGCGGGTCGAGGCCGCCGAGGCCTACGACTCCGGCGGACGGCCCGAGCAGGCCGCTGCGGAGCGCGCCGAGGCGGCGGTGATCGAGTCCTATCTGCCCGAGCAGGTCTCCGACGAGGAGCTCGGTGCGATCGTCGACGAGGCGCTCGCCGCGACCGGCGCGACCTCCGTCAAGGAGATGGGCAAGGTGATCGGATCGGTGATGGCCAAGGTGAAGGGCCGTGCCGACGGCAAGCGGGTCTCGACGATGGTGCGGGAGCGGCTTGGCACGTAGGCAGCTGACGATCGACAACGATGTCGCCGCGTCGCTCGCGGGCTCCGGCGACTCCGTCCTGCGCCGTCTCGAGGAGCGACTCGACTGTGACGTCTTCCTGCGGGGGAACGTGATCACCCTCGACGGCCCCGACGACTCCGTCAGCGAGGGTCAGGATCTCGTCGAGGAGCTGCTCGGGGTGATCGAGCGTGGGCACGACCTCGAGCCGGAGACGATCGAGGCCGTCGAGGGCGCCGCCAAGGCGGGGCTTCCGCCCGCGGAGATGCTCGGTGACTCGGTCTGGCGGCATCGCGGCACCAGCATCTCGCCGCGGACCGCCAACCAGAAGCATTACGTCGACTCGATCCGACGCCACACCGTCACGTTCGGGATCGGGCCCGCCGGGACGGGCAAGACCTTTCTCGCCGTGGCCATGGCGGTCGCGGCACTCGAGGGGCGCGACGTCAGTCGCGTGATCCTGACCCGCCCGGCCGTCGAGGCGGGCGAGCGGCTCGGCTTTCTGCCGGGGGACATCCAGGCCAAGGTCGACCCATATCTGCGGCCGCTCTTCGACGCGCTCTACGACATGCTCGATCCCGATCGCGTCAACGACTACTTCGAGCGCGGGATCATCGAGGTCGCGCCGCTCGCCTTCATGCGCGGACGCACCCTGAACGACTCGTTCGTGATCCTCGACGAGGCTCAGAACACGAGTCCCGAGCAGATGAAGATGTTCCTGACCCGGCTCGGCTTCGGATCGAAGATGGTGGTCACCGGGGACATCACCCAGATCGACCTGCCGGCCAACCAGAAGTCCGGGCTCGTGGTCGTCGGCGAGATCCTCTCTGCCGTCGAGGACATCAGCTTCATCCGCTTCGGCGGGGACGACGTCGTCCGCCACCGGCTCGTCCAGCGGATCGTCGCCGCCTACGGCGAGTACAGCGAGCGCCGCCAGGCCGATCGGGGCGACCGCAGCGCGGAAGGCGACGGGTGAGCGTCGACCTCGCGGACGTGCCGCCGGAGTTCGCAGCGGCGGCCGCGGCGGCGCTCGGCGCCGCCGGGGTTGCGGAGGGCCACCTCTCCGTGGAGCTCGTGGGCGAGGCGCGGATCACCGAGCTCAATCGCCTCCACCGCGACCTCGATGAGCCCACCGACGTTCTCTCCTTCCCGCTCGACGGCGCCGGCCCGAGCGCCGGCCCCCGCGAGCTCGGCGACGTGATGGTCTGTCCCGAGCACACCGGCGACCTCACGGAGGCCGTAGTTCACGGCGTGTTGCACCTCTGCGGCTACGACCACGAGACCGATGACGGGGAGATGCTCGAACTCCAGGCCCGGGTCCTCGCCGGCCTGAGCGGGACCGGGGTGGAGGGTTGAGCGCCGAGACGATTGAGATTCGCTCGGCGCGGCCCGACGAGGTCGAGGCGGTCCGCGAGTGCTACGAGTGGCTCTTCGCCCCGCCGGGCTCGAAGCCGCAGGGCTGGGTACCCGAGTGGGCTTCGGCAGCGATCGCGGAGGCGATCGATTCCGCCGGCTCGACGATCTTCGTGGCCGTCGCCGGCGACGGCGCGATCGTCGGCTTCTGCACGGCGTACCTGGACCTGCTCTCGGTTCGCTACGGCCTGCGCTGCTGGGTCGAGGATCTCGCGGTCCATCCCGCCTGGCGCTCGCGCGGCATCGGCTCGAACCTGCTGGCTTCCGCCCGCCGCTGGGCGGCCGAGTCGGGCGCCTCCCATCTCGAGCTCGACAGCGCCGCGGCGCGCGCCGACGCTCACCGGTTCTACGAGCGCGAGGGCAGCAACGTTCGCTCGGTCAGCTTCGGCTGGCACGGCCTCGGCGAGGAGCCGTGAGCAGCCCGAGCCGTTCCGGCTTCATCGGCCTCGCCGGACGGCCGAACGTCGGCAAGTCGACGCTCGCCAACGCCCTCGTCGGCACGAAGGTCGCGATCGTCTCCGATCGGCCGCAGACGACCCGCCGCGCCGTTCGCGGGGTCGCGACGGCTCCGGACCTGTCGTGGCAGATGGTCCTCGTCGACCTGCCGGGCGTGCAGCGGCCGCGCGACATGCTCACCTCGCGGATGCAGAAGCGGGTCGAGCGGGAGCTCGGCGACTCCGACGCCGTTCTCTTCGTGCTGAACGGAGAGCAGGGAATCGGACCCGGCGACAAGTTCATCGCCTCGATGCTCGAGGCTGCCAACCCCAGGCCCGCGGTGATCTGCGCGGTCAACAAGATCGACCGGCTGAAGCGCCACGAGCTCATCGAGGCCCTTTCCGCAGCCGGCGAACTCGAGGTCGTCGACGAGGTCTTTCCGATCAGCGCTCGCCGCGGGACCGGTCTCGATGCGTTGCGCGAGCGCCTGACCGAACTTATGCCGGAGGGGCCGCTGATGTTCCCCGAGGGAGACAGCACCGACCTTCCCAGCGAGGTCCATCTGGCCGAGCTCATCCGCGAGCAGATCCTGAAGCGGACGCGGGACGAGATCCCGCATGCCGTCGAGGTCGAGGTCGGTTCGATCGAGGGCCGCGAGGACGGCATCATCGAGGTCCAGGCCGACGTCTGGGCGGAGTCGCAGTCGCAGAAGGCGATCCTGATCGGCAAGGGCGGCCGGATGGTCAGGGAGGTCGGCACCGCCGCACGCCGCGAGCTCGAGCGCGAGCTCGGCACGCAGGTCTTCCTCGACCTCAAGGTCCGGGTCCGCGAGAACTGGCGTCGGGACGAGACCCTCCTCGACCGTCTCGGGATCGACTGAATCCACCGGCGCCCTGTGGGCGTGGGAGTGCCCCGATAGGCCGACCAGGCGCATGGCCGCACCGCTTTGTGGACCTCCTGGCCCAACCTCCAGGAGGACGGGAAAGTCGTCTTGACCCCACCCGCTCCGCGCCATAGGGTCGCGCTGACCTGTGTACCGGCAAAAAGGGGAGTGCATGGCTGACGTGGATCAGATCCAGGGCGACGACGAGAAGACTCTCGCGGAACTGGGTTACAAGCAGTCCCTGCAGCGAGGGTGGTCGGGGTTCTCGAACTTCGCGATCTCCTTCACGATCATCTCGGTCTTCGCCGGTTGCTTCACGACTTATGGGCAGGCGTGGAACAACGGTGGCCCGATCGCGATCTCGTGGGGCTGGCCGATCATCTGCGGGCTGGTCCTGCTCGTCGCCTTCTCGATGTCGGAGCTGGTCTCCAAGTACCCGACCGCGGGCGGGATCTACTACTGGGCCTCGGAGCTGGGCGGCAAGACCTGGGGCTGGTTCACCGGGTGGTTCAACCTGATCGGTCTCGTCGGGGTCGTGGCCTCGGTCGTCTATGCCTCGGCCACGTTCCTGAACGCCCTGCTCGGCCTCTACGGAGTCGACATCTTCGGCATGAACTTCGCCGACGACGCCCACATCCTCTCCGAGACGTTCGTCCTCTTCGCGCTGATCCTGGCCATCCACGCGCTGATCAACATCTTCAGCTCACCCCTGGTCGCCCTCTTCAACAACATCTCGGTGTTCTGGCACGTCCTCGGCGTCGCCGTGGTCATCGCGATCCTGGTGATCGTCCCGGATCAGCACCAGAGCGCGGACTTCGTCTTCACCGACACGATCAACAACTCGGGATTCTCGGACGGCTCGAGCTCGAGCTTGTTCTTCTGGTTGTACGTCCTACCGCTCGGCTTCCTGCTGACCATGTACACCCAGACCGGCTACGACGCCTCGGCTCACATCTCGGAGGAGACGAAGGGGGCCGCCGTCGGGGCCGCGAAGGGCCTGTGGCGCTCGGTCTTCTACGCCGGGGCGATCGGCTGGGTGTTGCTGCTCGCGATCACGTTCGCGGCCACCAACGTCGACGCGATCAACGCCGAGGGTGGGTCCTCGCTGGCCATTTTCGACACGGCGCTGACGCCGGCCGCAGCCAAGGCGGTGATCATGCTCTCGACGATCGGCCAGCTGTTCTGCGGGATGGCCTGTCTGACCAGTGCCTCCCGCATGTGTTACGCGTTCTCGCGTGACCGGGCGGTCCCCGGCCATCGCATCTGGACGCGACTGAACCACCACCGCGTGCCCGCCTACTCGGTGATCTTCATGGCGGTCTGCGCCCTCGTCGTCACCCTGCCGGCCCTGACCGGCGACGGGGCATTCCCGTGGCCCTTCTTCGCGGTCGTCTCGATCACGGTGATCGGCCTCTACATCGCCTACGTGATCCCGGTCTACCTGCGCTGGCGGATGGGCGATTCCTTCGTGCCCGGGCCGTGGTCGCTGGGCAGGAAGTACAAGTGGGTCAACCCGGCGGCGATCATCTGGGTCGCGATCTGCGTGATCATCTTCATCCTCCCGTTCGTGCCGGCGGGCGTGCCGTGGAACGACGAGTTCACATGGAGCGCCTTCAATTACGCGCCGGTGATGGTCGGGCTCGTGGTCGCCGCGGTCGGGATCTGGTGGCTCGTCAGCGCCAAGAACACGTTCACCGGGCCGATCCGCGAGATCCAGATCGACGACACCGGCCGGGTCATCGGCGAGAAGCCGCTCTCGGAGGGCCTCGGCGAGTGAGGCATGGCGAGTGAGCGCCGCGGCGTCTAGTCTGCGCTCACGGTGACCACGGACGAGTTGAAGAAGGCTGTTGCCGAGGGCACGGTGGACACCGTGCTCCTGGCGATCGCCGACATGGAGGGGAGGCTGCAGGGCAAGCGCCTGACCGCCTCCCATTTCCTCGCCGAGGTGCTCGAACACGGGGCCGAGGGCTGCAACTACCTGCTCGCGGTGGACGTCGACATGGAGACCGTGGGCGGATACGCGATGGCCTCCTGGGAGCGCGGCTACGGCGATTTCGTGATGAAGCCGGACCTCGACTCGCTGCGCCCGGTCCCGTGGCAGGAGGGCACGGTGATGCTGCTCGCCGACCTCCAGTGGCACGACGGCAGGGACGTGGTCGCCTCGCCGCGCCAGATCCTCCGCAAGCAGCTGGCCCGCCTCGCCGATCGTGGTCTGATCGCCAATGCCGGAACCGAGCTCGAGTTCATCGTCTTCAACACCTCGTACGAGGATGCCTGGCGCTCCGGCTACCGAGACCTCGACCCGGCGAACCTCTACAACGTCGACTACTCGCTGCTGGGCACGGCGCGGATCGAGCCGCTGATCCGCCGGATCCGCAACGAGATGGCCGGCGCCGGGCTGATCGTCGAGAACTCGAAGGGCGAGTGCAACCTCGGCCAGCACGAGATCAACTTCCGTTACGGCGAGGCCCTGCGCACCGCCGACGAGCACGCCATCTACAAGAACGGCGCCAAGGAGATCGCGGCCCAGGAGGATCACTCGATCACGTTCATGGCGAAGTTCAACGAGCGCGAGGGGAACTCGTGTCACATCCACTGCTCGCTGGCTGACGTCGACACCGGTGCGAACGCGTTCGGCGCCGACCAGGAGATGTTCGACCGCTTCGTCGCCGGCCAGCTCGCCTGCATGCGTGAGATGACGCTGATGTTCGCTCCCTACGTCAACTCCTACAAGCGCTTCGCCGAGGGGTCCTTCGCGCCGACCGCGGTGGCGTGGGGACACGACAACCGGACGTGCTCGCTGCGAGTGGTCGGGCACGGCGAATCGCTGCGGGTCGAGAACAGGCTGCCGGGCGCTGACGTGAATCCGTACCTCGCCCTGAGCGCGATGATCGCTGCGGGCCTGCACGGGATCGAGAACGAGCTGCCGCTCGAGCCCGCGCTCGAGGGCAACGCCTACACGTCCGACGCGCCGCGGGTTTCGACGAACCTCTACGAGGCACGTGACCTCTTCTCGGCCAGCGAGGTTGCTCGTGAGGCGTTCGGCGAGGAGGTCGTCGACCACTACCTCAACCGCGCTCGGGTCGAGCTCAACGCCGCCGAGGCGGCGGTGACCGACTGGGACCTCTACAGGGGCTTCGAGCGACTTTGACGGACCCGGAAGCCGTCATGCGGCGTCCTCGTCGGCTCACGTGCAAAGGCACGCATCGCCTCCTGCCTCCTTGCCTGACGACCTCTGGGTCTCGTCGTAGATGACGACCCCGGTCGTCGGGATCTGCGCGGCAATCGAGCGCGTGCGGTGGGCCTCCTGGGACGTCGTCGTCACGATGGCCCCGCAGACCTATTCGACGGCGATCCAGGCCGCCGGTGCGGTTGCCGTGATCCTGCCTCCCGACCCGGCTCTGAGCGCCGATCCCGACCCGCTGCTCGACCGCATCGATGCCGTGCTGCTCGCCGGCGGCTCCGATGTCGATCCGGCCAGCTACGGAGCCGAGCCGGCGCCCGAAACCGCGGGGGCACGGGCCGATCGCGACAGCTTCGAGCTGGCGCTGCTGCGACGGGCGATCGAGCGCGACATGCCCACGCTCGGAATCTGCCGAGGGATGCAGATGCTCAACATCGCCTGCGGCGGCAGCATCGATCAGCACATTCCCACAGCGCTTGGTGGAAGTTCCCTGCACCGCGAGGTCGCCGGAACCTTCAGCGACCATGAGGTCACGATCGATCCCGGCTCGCTGGCGGCGCGGGCGGTCGGGCGGGAGCGGGCGACCGTCAAGTCGCATCACCATCAGGGTGTCGGCCGCCTCGGGGAGGGGCTCGTCGTCAGCGGTCGCTCGGCGACGGACGAACTCATCGAGGCGATCGAGCTGCCCGACCGCCGCTACGCGCTCGGCGTGCTCTGGCACCCTGAGGAGGACGTCGAGTCGAGCGTGATCGAATCGCTCGTCGAGGAAGCGCGTAACCGGAAGGTGGATGCATGATCGAAGTCCTGGAGCCCGCGAGCGCCGAGATCCTGGCGGAGGTGCCGAGGGCCGGAGTCGAGGAGGTCGACGAGGCCGTCGCCAGGGCGAGGCGGGCCTTCCCGGCCTGGCGCAACGTCGCCCCGGCCGAGCGCTCCGCCCTGCTGCGCGGCTTTGCCGACGGCATCGAGGAGCGGGCCGAGGAGCTGGCCGTCCTCGAGGCCCGAAACGCGGGCAAGCCGATCGGCGACGCGCGCGGCGAGATGGCGATGGTCGTCGAATGCTTCCGCTACTACGCCGCCGCGCCGGAGCGCTTGCTCGGGCAGACCATCCCGGTCGCCGGCGGCGTCGACATGACCTTCCGCGAGCCGCTCGGGGTCGTCGGCCTGATCGTCCCCTGGAACTTCCCGCTGGTGATCACCTCGTGGAAGACGGCCCCGGCGCTGGCGGCGGGAAACACGGTCGTGCTGAAGCCGGCCGAGCTGACGCCGCTGACCGCCATCGAACTGGAGACGATCGCCATCGACGCCGGCCTGCCCGAGGGAGTCCTGAACGTCGTCGCCGGGCCCGGCTCGGTCTGCGGGCAGCGGCTCGTCGAACATCCCGATGTCGCCAAGATCGCATTCACCGGTTCGACCGAGGTCGGCAGAGGCATCGCTGCGGGCGCTGCCCAGACGATCAAGCGGGTCACCCTCGAGCTCGGCGGCAAGTCCGCGAACATCGTCTTCGCCGACGCTGACATCGAAGCCGCGGCCGCGGCGGCGCCGGTTGCCGTCTTCGGCAACGCCGGGCAGGATTGCTGTGCGCGGTCGAGGATCCTCGTCGAGCGCTCCGCGATGGACGACTTCATGGCGGCTCTCGAGTCGACGGTTACCGCGATGGTCGTCGGTGACCCCCTCGATGAGAGCACCCAGATGGGACCGCTGATCTCGGCATCCCATCTGGAGTCGGTCAGCTCGTTCCTGGACGACGACCCGCCCGTCGCCTTCCGCGGATCCGCGCCCGACGGGCCCGGCTTCTGGTTCCCGCCGACGATCCTGGCGCCGGTGAGCAACGACGACCGAGCCTCTCGTGAGGAGATCTTCGGGCCGATCGCGTCGGTGATCCCGTTCGACGGCGAGGCCGAGGGGGTCGAGCTGGCAAACGACACGATCTACGGGCTGTCGGGATCGGTATGGAGCCGTGACGGTGCTCGTGCGCTGCGGGTTGCGCGCGCCCTCGAGACCGGCGTCATCTCGATCAACTCGAACTCGTCGGTCCGCGTCGCGACTCCCTTCGGCGGTTTCAAGCAGTCCGGCGTCGGCCGCGAACTCGGTCCCGACGCTCTCGAGCACTACACCGACGTCAAGAACGTCTTCTATTACACGGAGGAGAGCTAGATGGTTGATCGCCCGGGACGACTCGAGGGCAAGGTATGCGTGATCACGGGCGCGGCCAGCGGGATCGGAGCCGAGACGGCCCGCCTGTTCATGAGCGAGGGCGCGACGGTCGTCGGCGTCGACCTCGCCGACGGGTCGGAGGGGGACCTGGCGATCGTCGCCGACGTCACCGAGCCGGAGCAGGTCGAGGAGATGTACGCGAGGACGAGCCGCGAATACGGCCGGATCGACGTCCTCTTCAACAACGCCGGCATCAATCCACCCGAGGACACCACGATCCTGAAGACCTCGGTCGAGGTGTTCCAGAAGGTCCAGGACGTCAACCTCCGCAGCGTCTTCCTCTGCTGCAAGTACGGCATCCCGCACCTCCTCGCGAACGAATCCGGTGGGTCGGTGATCAACACGGCCTCGTTCGTGGCCGTCATGGGTGCCGCCGTCTCGCAGATCTCCTACACGGCTTCCAAGGGCGCCGTCCTCGCGCTCTCGAGGGAGATCGGCGTCGAGTTCGCCCACCGCGGGGTGCGGGTCAACTCGCTCTGCCCGGGACCGGTCGACACGCCGCTTCTCCAGGAGCTGTTCGCGAGCGACCCGGCCAAGGCGGCACGGCGCCTCGTCCACCTGCCGTTCGGGCGGTTCGCGAAGGCGAGCGAGATCGCCAGCGGGGCCCTGTTCCTCGCCAGCGACGAGAGCTCCTACGTGACCGCCTCGAGCTTCATGGTCGACGGCGGCCTCTCGCAGGCCTACCTGACCCCGGACGCGAGCGACGACCCTCAGTAATGAGAGCCAATCGGGCTGGTGGACCCCGGGCCTAGACTGCAGGCGATGACCGAGACGACCATCAACTTCGACGAGAACGGACTCGCCCCGTGCGTAATCCAGGACGCCGGCACCGGCGAGGTGCTGACGCTCGCCTACGTCAACGCGGAGGCGCTGGCGAAGACGATCGAAACGGGCGAGGTCCACCTCTGGAGCCGATCCCGCGACGAGCTCTGGCACAAGGGGGCGACCTCCGGGAACATCCAGACGGTCCGCGAGCTCCGCTACGACTGCGACGCCGACGCCCTGCTGGCGCTCGTCGATCCCGCCGGTCCCGCCTGCCACACGGGGGAGAGGTCCTGCTTCCACCGCGCCATCGGCGGGTCGCCGGAGCCGGTTACACACGAGGCCCTCCCGGGGCTGGAGAGGACGCTCGCGGCCCGCAATGCCGAGCGTCCCGAGGGCTCGTACACGACCGAGCTGCTCGCCGATCCCGACCTGATCGGCGCGAAGCTCCGCGAGGAGGCTGACGAAGTCGCCCGCGCAGTGGCGGGTGAATCCGACGAACGCGTCGCCGAGGAGGCCGCCGACGTCCTCTATCACCTCGAGGTGGCCCTGCGCTCGCGCGACATTCCGATCGGCGACGCCTTCGACGTCCTCATCGATCGCCGCCGCTGATCGCCCGCGCATGACCCCGACGGTCACGACACTCGAGCGCGCCCGTGAGCTTGCCGACGCCGGGAACGTCGTACCGATCGTCGAAACGTTCGTCGAGGACACCGAAACGCCGGTCTCGGCCTTCCTGAAGCTGCGCCGGGAGGGGCCGTGCTTCCTGCTCGAGTCCGCCGAGCAGGGCGGCCGGCTCGGCCGATACTCGTTCCTCGGCTTCGACCCCCACGTCACGATCCGCTGGGCGGAGGGCGAGCTCCTGGAGTGGGAGGGCGCCGCCGCCGCCGACCCGGCGTCCCCGCCGACGCGGCGATCGCCGGCCCCCGACCCCTACGGTGCCGTCGCGGACCGGATCGGTGCCTTCGGCCTCGCCGACGCGGAGGGGCTTCCGTTCGCCGGCGGGGCGGTGGGCCTGTTCGGCTACGACCTCGTCCGGACCGTCGAACCGCTGGGCGAGCCGAATCCGGACCCGCTCGGGCTGCCCGACCTGGCGCTGATGGTCCCCTCGTTGATCGTCGCCTTCGACCATCACCGCCACGAGGTCTCGATCATCGCGCTGGCGTTCACGGAGGACGCCGGAATCGACGATGCCTATGCTGGTGCCGTCGCCCGGATCGCGGGCGCGAGGGAGCGGCTGCGATCCGGCCTGCCGCCGGCACGTGGCGAGCGCGCGCCCGGCGCCGGCCCGGTCGAGTTCGAATCGAACATGACCCGCGAGCAGTTCGAGGGCAACGTCGCACGGATCGTCGAGTACATCCATGCCGGCGATGCCTTCCAGGTCGTTCCCTCCCAGCGCTTCACGGCCGAATGCCCGGTCGAGGCCTTTTCGATCTACCGGGGCCTGCGGGCGGTCAATCCCTCTCCCTACATGTACTTCCTCGATTTCGGAGACTTCGAGATCGCCGGCGCCTCGCCGGAGCCGCTCGTCAAGGTCTCCGGCCGCCGGGTCGAGACGCGACCGATCGCGGGCACCTATCCGCGCGGCGAGGACGAGGAGGAGGATCGGAGCAACGCCGAGCGCCTGCTGGCCGATCCGAAGGAGCGGGCCGAGCACGTGATGCTCGTCGACCTCGGCCGCAACGACCTGGGCCGGGTCTCCGAATACGGCAGCGTCAACGTCGACGAGCTGATGGTTGTCGAGACCTACAGCCATGTCCTGCACATCGTCAGCCGCGTTTCCGGGAGGCTGCGCGAGGGCCTGGGGGCGATGGACGTGCTGCGAGCGGCGCTCCCGGCCGGGACGCTCTCCGGCGCCCCGAAGGTCCGGGCCATGCAGATCATCGACGAGCTGGAGACGGTCAAGCGCTGCTCCTACGGCGGCGCGATCGGCTACCTGGACTTCCGAGGCGACCTCGATGTCGCGATCCACATTCGCACCGTCGTCGTCAAGGACGGGCTTGCCCACGTGCAGGCCGGCGGCGGCACGGTCGCCGACGCGAAGCCGGATTACGAGTATCGCGAGTCGCTGCAGAAGGCGAAGGCGATCTTCAGGGCGATCGAAGTGGCCGTCGAGCACCCGGAGTGGGACTGAACATGCGGGTCCTGGTGATCGACAACTACGACTCCTTCACGTACAACCTCGTCCAGTACCTGGGGGAGCTCGGGGCGGAGGTCGAGGTGATCCGCAACGACCGAGCCGAGGTCGGCGAGCTGCTGGCGCGCGACTTCGACCGGCTGGTCATCTCGCCCGGCCCGTGCACTCCCGCCGAGGCCGGAATCTCGATCGAGGCGTCCCGGCGCTTCCCCGAGGCCGGCGTCCCGACCCTGGGCGTTTGCCTCGGCCATCAGTCGCTTGTCGAGGCGTTCGGCGGCCGGGTCCTGCAGGGCGAGCCGATCCACGGCAAGGACGCGGCGATCAGCCACGACGGGCGCACCCTCTTCCAGGGCCTTCCCGACCCGCTCACGGTCGGTCGTTACCACTCGCTCGTCGTGTCCCCGGAGCTGCCGGAGGAGCTCGAGCTCTCCGCCTCCTACGAGGGCATCGTGATGGCCGTCCGTCACCGTCAGCTCCCCGCCGAGGGGGTGCAGTTCCATCCCGAGTCGGTGCTGACGCCGGACGGGAAACGGATGCTCGCGACCTTCCTGGGCATCCCGGACCCCGAGGCCGCGTGAGAGACTGCTCCACCCCCGATCACCGATGGACCGAACGATGCCCAACGAGATCCTGACCCGCGCAATCGATGCCGTCGCCTCCGGCGAGCATCTGACCGCCGACCACGCGTCCGCCGTGCTGGCGGAGATCATGGAGGGGAGGACCGGCGAGGTCCAGACCGGCGCGTTCCTGATCGCGCTTCGCGCCAAGGGCGAGACGGTCCCGGAACTGATCGGACTGGCCAGGACGATGCGCGGGCTGGCTTCGAAGGTCGAAACCGGCCGCGACGACCTCGTGGACACCGCTGGCACCGGCGGCGGGCCGTCGACGTTCAACATCTCGACGACGGCGGCGCTGATCGCGGCGGGCGCCGGCTGTGCTGTCGCCAAGCACGGAAACCGGTCCAGCACATCGCGATCGGGTTCGGCCGACATGCTCGAGGCGCTCGGGGTCGAGATCACCCTGACCCCCGAACAGGTCGGGGAGGCGATCGCGGCGACCGGATTCGGCTTCATGTTCGCGCCCGCCCATCACGCCGCGATGAAGCACGTGATCCCGGTTCGCAGGGAGCTCGCGGTTCGCACGATCTTCAACTTCCTCGGACCCCTGACGAACCCGGCCGGCGCCACACGGCAACTCCTCGGCGTCTCCGATCGCCGGTACCAGGAGACGATCGCCGAGGCACTCGCCGGCCTCGGCTGCGATCACGCACTCGTCGTCACGGCCGACGACGGCCTCGACGAGTTCACGGTCGCGGGGCCGACCCGGATCATCGAGGTTCGCGACGGCGGCACCTCGGAATGGTTCGCCGAGCCCGGTGACTACGGCCTCGAGGAATCCACCCTGGAGGAGATCCCGGGCGGCGATCCCGAGGAGAACGCCGCAACGGCCCGCGCGATCCTGGCCGGGGAGTCAGGGCCTCCCGCCGATGTCGCAATCCTCAACGCCGGCGCCGCAATCTATGTCGGTGGTGGGGCCGACGACCTGGCCGGGGGCATCGATGCGGCACACGAGGCGATCGACTCCGGT
Source organism: uncultured Solirubrobacterales bacterium (assembly GCA_963798165.1). Lineage (GTDB taxonomy): Bacteria > Actinomycetota > Thermoleophilia > Solirubrobacterales > 70-9 > RHKX01. The sequence goes on from CAWCSE010000013.1 coordinate 209,488, forward strand.
GCCGCCGCGGACGTCCTCAGAAAGCTGATCGAGATGCGAGATGCCGACCGCGATGTCTGAGCCGACCTCACATGCTCGCCCGATCGGTAGCCTGCAGCGGAGATGAGCAGGTTGGATCAGCTCGTCGACGCGGCCCGCGAAGGTGTTCGCCGGCGCAGCGCGGAGACATCTGGAGAGCAACTCCAGGCCAGGCTCGGAACCCGTAGTGGGTCCCGGCCGTTCAAGGAGGCGCTCGTTCGCCCCGGCCTCTCGGTGATCGCCGAGTTCAAGCGCGGCTCTCCCTCCGCCGGTGCGATCAACGCCGATGCCGACGTCGCGACGGTCGTTCGCGCGTACGAGCGCGGTGGCGCCGCGGCGATCTCCGTCCTGACGGACGAAACCAACTTCTTCGGCTCGCTGGCGGACCTCGAAGCGGCCCGGGCGGCATCTGTGCTCCCGATCCTCCGCAAGGACTTCATCGTCGACCCCTACCAACTCTGGGAGGCGACACTCGCCGGAGCCGACGCGGTGCTGCTGATCGTCGCGGCGCTCGCCGACGAGGATCTGCGCCTGCTCTGGGACGAGGCGGCGGTGCTCGATCTTGATTGCGTCGTCGAGGTCCACGACGAGGACGACCTCGAGCGCGCGCTCGAGCTCGACCCGGACGTGATCGGCATCAACAACCGCAACCTGTCCGACCTGGTAGTCGACACGACGACGACGACGGAGCTGATCACGGACGTGCCGGCGGGCAAGACGGTCGTCGCCGAATCCGGCTACAGCGCGGCGGCGCAGATGGAGGAGCTCGATCGGATCGGCGTCGATGCCGTCCTGATCGGCGAGACCCTGATGCGAGCCGACGATCCCGAGACGACGCTGACCTCGCTGATGCTCGACGAGGACGTCACGCGCGAGCACCTGTTCTCCGACGAGCGCTAGGGATCCGGATTTAGATTTCGGCGGGGGAAAGTCTTAGCCGCCCTTCAGCCTCGATTTGGAAGTGCCTGAGGGTGGCGTCTCAACATGCGGCGTCATGACTCGCATCAGAAGCCTCTTCAAGTCCTCGTTCGGCTCGGCCCTGCTCGGCGGCATCGTCGCCATTGCAGTCGGGATCGGCGCGATCGCCACCGGTCTCATCTCGGTCGACAACTCGCCCGACTCCACCGCCGTCGCATCGGCGCCGCTCCCGCAGACCGAGCCCGCCTCCGGCTCGGGCCGCACCGTCGGGCAGGTCTATCAGCAGGACGCGCAAGGGGTCGCCTACATCGAGGCGCAGGAGAAGGCGGGCGGGTCGACCTCCCCGTTCGGCCAGCCCTCCGGCGGCGGCACCGCCACAGGCTCCGGCATCCTCATGGACGGCGACGGTCACATCCTCACCAACGCCCACGTCGTCGACGGCTCCTCGTCGGTCACGGTCAAGTTCGGCGACGGTGAGGCATTGCCGGCGAAGGTCCTGGGCGTCGACGATTCGACCGATGTCGCCGTGCTCGAGGTGGACCCCTCGAGCGTCGACGCCAAGCCTCTGACGCTCGGCAACTCCGACGACGTCAAGATCGGCGACGGCGCGATCGCGATCGGGAACCCGTACGGCCTCGACCGAACCGTCACGTCCGGGATCGTCTCGGCGCTGCAGCGGCAGATCAGCGCCCCCAACGGCTTCACGATCTCCGACGTCATCCAGACCGACGCGGCGATCAACCCCGGCAACTCCGGCGGCCCCCTGATCAACACCGACGGGCAGGTCATCGGCATCAACTCCCAGATCGCCACCGGATCCGGCAGCAGCGGCTCGGTCGGCATCGGATTCGCCGTGCCGATCAACACCGCGAAGAACGTCTCCTCCCAGATCATCGACGGTGGGTCCGTCCAGCATGCCTACCTGGGCATCGAGGGCGCCGACCTGAACTCCGAGCTCGCCAAGGTCCTGAACCTGAACGTCGACCAGGGGGTGGTGGTGCAGAAGGTCACCGCCAACGGCCCGGCCGCCGATGCAGGGCTCCAGGCGGGGAACGCCACGGTCGGTATCCAGGGCGCCCAGATCAAGGCCGGCGGCGACGTCATCACCGCGGTCGACGGCAAGAGCATCACCGGCATGGACGATCTGATCTCGGTCGTCAACGCCAAGCAGCCCGGCGACTCGGTCACCCTGACCGTGCTGCGTGACGGCCAGAGCAAGGACGTCACCGTGAAGCTGGCCGACCGCCCCGACAGCGTTCAGGGGTAATAGACAACCCCGAGGGAATGCTCCGCTTCGCGTCCGCTCTCGCTCGGGTTGCGCGGTGTTACCGCTCGGCAGGGGCGCGCGTAGATAACTCCGACGAGATCCTCCGCTTCGCGTCCGGTCTCGTCGGCCTGCGCGGTGTTGCCGCTCGGCAGGGGCGTCGAGGTTGTTGGTGGGGCGGGCGGGTCGGGAAACGAAACTGCTCTCGGGGCGGACTATTCGCCCCCAGAGCACTCTCGTTCCTTGAGAGCCCCTCGGCAGGCGGCTGAACGGTGGCCCAACACCCCAATCCTCCCCTCCCAGCCCAAACCAACTCTCACCCACGGCGAGTTCCTCGGCAGGCCACGCCCACCGACCAAACCCCGCTGAGCTCGCCGACCGCCCCGCCCCGCCTCGCGGATCGTGGGCAGGAGATCGGTTTATGGGATCGTGGGGGCCATGAAGGTCAAGATCTGCGGGATCACGCGGATGGAGGACGCCGAGGCGGCGGTCTCGGGTGGCGCCTGGGCGATCGGCCTCAATCACAGCCCCGACAGCCCGCGGCAGGTCGATCCCGCGATGGCCGAGCAGATCGGCGCTGCGATGAAGCGCAGGATCGAGGTGGCGGGTGTCTTCGTCAACGCCCATCTCGACGAGATCGTCGACGCGGCCGACCGCGACTCGCTGACGCTCGTGCAGTTGCACGGGGACGAGGGCCCGACGTTCTGCTCCGAGGTTTCTCGGCGGACCGGTTGCCGGGTCATCAAGGCCTTCCGGGTCAAGTCGCCGGAAGAGATCACGGCCTCCCGCGCCTACCGGACCGACTATCACCTCTTCGATGCGTTCAGGCGCGGGGTCGTCGGGGGCACCGGAGCCACGTTCGACTGGGATCTCGTCGCCGGGCGGCGGGGAGGGGTTCCGGCCATCCTCGCCGGCGGCCTCAACTCCGAGAACGTCGGTGATGCGATCGTGGCTGCCAACCCATGGGGCGTCGATGTTGCGAGCGGAGTCGAGTCCGCCCCGGGAATCAAGGACCACAATCTGATGACTTCGTTCTTCGCCGCCGCCGCGCGGGCGGGCGAGATCCAGCGTGACGAGCGCGACCGCCGCCGAGCGCTGAAGCGGATGAAGCGCGCGGTCGCCCACGGACGGCCCGGCAGATGAGCGCGGTGGATGCCCGGTTCGGCCCCTACGGGGGCCGCTACGTGCCCGAGGTCCTGATCGCGGCGCTGGACGAGCTCACCGAAGCCTGGGAGGCGGCACGTGCCGACCCCGCCTTCGCCGATGAGCTCGACGCCCTGCTGCGCGATTTCGTCGGCCGCCCGACGCCGCTCTATCTGGCCCAGCGCCTTTCCGACAGGGTTGGACGGGCCGTCTATCTGAAGCGCGAGGATCTCGCCCACACGGGCGCCCACAAGATCAACAACGCCGTCGGTCAGGCGCTGCTGGCGAGGCGGATGGGCAAGACGCGGATCATCGCCGAGACCGGCGCCGGTCAGCATGGGGTCGCGACCGCGACGGCGTGTGCGCTGCTCGGGATCGAATGCGTCGTCTACATGGGCACCGAGGACATGCGCCGCCAGCAACCGAACGTCGAGCGGATGCGGCTGATGGGCGCCCGCGTGGAGCCCGTCGAGGCCGGTGCGCGGACTCTCAAGGAGGCCGTCAGCGCCGCGATCCGCGACTGGGTGGCCAACGTCGGCGACACCCACTACATCATCGGATCGGCCGTCGGCCCGGCCCCGTATCCGGCGCTCGTCCGTGACCTCCAGCGCGTCATCGGCGACGAGGCACGCGGGCAGATCATCGCGACGCTCGGACGGCTTCCGGATCGGGTCATCGCCTGTGTCGGCGGGGGGTCGAACGCAATCGGCAGCTTCGTCCCGTTCGTCGCGGACGAGGGAGTCGAGCTGATCGGCGTCGAGGCGGCGGGTGAGGGCCTCGCGGGTCGCCACGGAGCGTCGCTGGCGGCCGGGCGCACCGGCGTCCTGCACGGCGCCCTCTCTTCGGTCCTCGCCGACGAGGAGGGGCAGATCCTCGAGGCGCACTCGATCTCGGCCGGACTCGACTACCCGGGCGTCGGTCCCGAGCACGCGATGCTGCGGGACAGTGGGCGCGCCCGGTACGTGGCCGTGACCGACCGCGACGCCCTGATCGCATTCCGGGAGCTCTCCAGGCTGGAGGGGATCATCCCCGCCCTCGAGAGCAGCCACGCGATCGCCTGGCTGCTCGGCGACGGGCGCGAGGGCGGCGGCCATGTCGACGTCGTGACGCTCTCCGGCCGCGGCGACAAGGACCTCGCCGAGGCCCTGTCCGGACTCGAGGGGCTCGGCGACGATGCCTGAGACGGGAATCGAGCGGATCGCGGCCGCGTTCACGGCCGCGAAGTCGGAGGGCCGAGCGGCGTTGATGCCCTACCTGATGGGCGGGTTCCCCGACATGGCGACCTCCGCCGCGGTGATCGACGCCTATGCCGACACGGGTGCGGACCTGATCGAGCTCGGTGTTCCGTACTCCGATCCGCTGGCCGACGGTCCGCTGATCCACGCGGCCGGTACGCAGGCGCTCGCGGCAGGAGCCCGGTTCGACGGGGTCATGGAGCTCTGCGAACGCGTTTCTTCAAAGGTCCCCGTCCTGCCGATGGTCTACGCGAACGTGGTGCTGACGCTCGGAGCGGAGCGGTTCGCCGCCGCGCTGGCGGCCGCCGGCGCCGCCGGGGCCATCATTCCCGACCTGCCGCGCAGCGAGGACCCGTCGGTGGCCGAGGAGTTGCTGGCGCGCGGCCTGGCACCGATCGGGTTCGTCTCGCCGACGACTTCACCGGAGCGGCTCGGCGAGATTGCGGCGCACGCAGTCGGGTTCACCTACGTCGTCTCGCTGGCGGGCGTGACCGGCGAGCGCAAGGAGCTTCCACCCGAGCTCGGGGCCATGGTCGCGGCGGTACAGGCGGCCTCCGATGCACCGGCGGCGGTCGGGTTCGGGATCGGCACTCCCGAGCAGGCGGCTCAGGTCGGAGCTGTCGCCGACGGCGTGATCATCGGAACGCGACTGGTCCGCGCCGTCGCCGACGCCGAGGATCGCCCCGCCGCCGTCGATGCCGTCTCGGCGTTCATGGCGGACACCCGGCTCGCCCTGTAGATTTCCCGCCGATGCAGCTTCTCGCGTTCGCGGCAATCGCAATCTTCGCCTTCATGATCGGCTTCGCATTCGATCTCGGCGGCGCCGTCTGCGCGATGATCTTCCTGCTCATCCTCTTCATCGGCGCGCTGCTCCGTGCCTGGCACCCGCTCATCGAGTGGGCCCGCGGCCCGGCCTCGAAGCTCTAGCGCCGACCCGGAGTCGTTACGCGAGGCGCTTCGCGGTCTCCAGCAGGCGCAGGTCGACGGTCTTGACGCCGGTGACCTCGCTGAGCGGAATCGAGCCGATTTCGGCGCCCTGCAGGGCGACCATCCGCCCGAACTCGCCGGCCGCCGCCAGCTCATACGCCTTGGCGCCGAAACGGGTCGCGAGGACGCGGTCGTGCGCCGTCGGGGTGCCGCCGCGCTGCACGTGGCCGAGCACGACCACCCGCGCCTCGTATCCGGTCATGCTCTCCAGCTCGGTTGCCAGTGCCGCGCCGATGCCGCCGAGACGCTCGTACCCGTACTCGTCGGTCTGCTCGTTGGCCCGGATCTTGCGCACCTCGCCGCCCGCGAAGCTCAGGTTGGCACCCTCGGCGACGACGACGATCGAGAAGTTCTTGCCGTGACGATGGCGCATCTCCAGCGTCGCGGCGATCTCCTCACAGGTCGTGTCGACCTCGGGGATGACGATCGCGTCGGCTCCTCCGGCGATGCCTCCGTGGAGCGCGATCCAGCCGGTGTTGCGGCCCATCACCTCGACGACGATCAACCTGTCGTGGGACTGGGCCGTCGTGTTCAGGCGGTCGATCGCCTCGCTGACGACATGGATGGCGGTGTCGAAGCCGAAGGTGTAGTCGGTGCCGACGACGTCGTTGTCGATCGTCTTCGGCACGCCGATCATCGGCAACCCGTGCTCGTCGTGGAGCTGGCGGGTGATCTCCATCGTGTGCTCTCCGCCGATGGCGACGACGGCGTCGAGGTCGTCGAGCTCGAAGGCGGCAGCGACGCGATCGATCGCGTGCTCGGTCGCGGGCTCGAAGCTCGAGGTCCGCAGGATCGTGCCCCCGAGCGACAGGATTCCCGTGACCGTCCGCATGTCGAGCTGCATGTAGTCGCGCTCGGCGAGGCCGCGGAACCCGCGCAGGATGCCGACGGCTTCGTCGTCGCAATGGAGAGCCGACCGGGTGATGGCCCGGATTACGGCGTTCGAGCCCGGGCAATCGCCTCCGGCGGTGAGCATGCCGATCTTCACGCCGCCGAGCCTATCGGCCGCCCCGCACAGCGCGTTTGTACCGGGGTCGATAATCGGGTGATGGAATCTCGACGCGACCATGCCCTGCTCTACGACGGCGACTGCGGTTTCTGCCGCCTCGCCGCCAAGACGGTGATGCGCCTCGACGACGATCAGCGCCTGCGGGCGGTGTCGATCCAGAGCGAGGAGGGACAGCGCCTGCTGACCGAGGTTCCGCCGGAGCGCCGGCTCGACACCCTGCACCTCGTCACCCCCGGCGGCCACGTCCTCTCCGGCGCCGATGTCGCCGCGCCGCTCTCGCGGCTGCTGCGCGGCGGCCATGTGCCCTCGCGCGCGATGCGTCGCTTTCCGGATCAGACGGCCCGCGCCTACGATTTCGTGGCACGCCATCGCGGCAAGCTCGGCAAGGCAGGGCTGCGCGCCCGGTCGGTCGAGTAGCGCCCGCGGCGATAATCGGGTCATGCCGGAACGCAAGAGACTCGCCACCGGGATCGCGCTGGCGGCAGCGGCAGCGTTGGTCGCCGGGTGCGGGTCGGCATCCTCCGGCGACCCCGTCCTGACGGTCTACCTGAGCGCCCCGATCAGCGGGCCCGATGCCGGCGACGGCCGGGATGTCGCCGAAGCCGCCCGGCGCGCTCTCGACGACGCCGGGGGCGAGGCCGGCGGCGTGAAGGTGAACCTGGATGTCCTCGACGATGCGGGGGCGGGAGGGGCGAACGACGCTCTGGCGGGTGCCAACGCCAGACGCGCCACTGAGGATGCCACCGCAATCGCCTACGTAGGCGAGCTCGATTCGGGCACGACGAGGACTTCGGTGCCGATCACCAACCAGGCGGGGATCCTTCAGGTCTCGCCCGGGGCATCGGCGGTGGACCTGACCCGCGCGGCTCCCGGCAGCGGCCAGGTCCCGGATCGTCCAGCCGACCGGAACGCGCAGCTTCGGCAGGGTGATCCCCTCCGACACCGTTCAGGGGGCCGCGGCAGCGACCGCGATGGCCGATCGGCGGATCGGGCGGGTGGGAGTCGTCGACGCCACGGGCTCCTACGGCGATTCGCTGATCAGCGGCTTCGAGTCCGTGGCTCGCTCTCCCGAGATCGCTTCCGGCGGCTCGGTCGACGCGATCTACGCGGTGGGGCCGGGTCCCGTCCACCTGCCGGGGCGGGCAGACGCGGCGACGGCGTTCGGAGCCGACGCACAGATCGAGGGCTCGCCGCCGCGGACGACGATGCCGGACGGAGCGACGGTGATCTCGGGGACGATGGCTGCAGAACAACTGCCGGGGGGTGGTGCCGGTTCCCGTCGGCCCGGACGCTTCTCCGCCTATGGGTACGAGGCAATGGCCGTCGTGCTCGACTCGATCGATCGCGCCGGTGACCCGCTGGACCGGGCGTCGGTGATCGATGCGTTCTTCGCCACCACCGACCGAGAGTCGATCCTCGGGACGTACTCGATCGACGATGTGGGGGACACGACCCTCTCGCGGGTCGGGACCTACGAGGCCCGCCGGGGTGGCGCGCTCGTGCCGGAGCCGAAGCCGATCACGGTGCCCTGAGGCAGGGCCGGTTCAGGCCAGTGCGTCCTGCATGGCCGCGTCGAGGTCCGGGAACCGGAAGACGTAGCCCTCGTCCTGCGCGCGCCGCGGGACCGCCCGCTGGCCGCCCGTGGCGACCTCGCCGAGCTCCGCTCCGAGCCGGAGCTTGACGGCGAACTTCGGCACGGGCATGATCGCCGGCCGGTTCAGGGCCCTGCCGAGGGCCTTCGAGAACTCGCGATTGGTGACCGGGTTCGGCGCGCAGGCGTTGTAGGCCCCCGACGTAGTTGTGGTGTCGAGCCCCCAGAGCAACAGCCCGACCTCGTCGGCCAGGCTGATCCACGGCATGTAGTTGCGTCCTCCCGCGACGGGTCCTCCGACTCCGAGCTTGAACGGCAGCAGCAGCTCGTCGAGCAGGCCCGCGTCCTTGGTCAGCAACAGCCCGGTCCGCATGATCACGACCCGCATTGCGCCTGCCGCCTCCTCGGCGGCGGCCTCCCAGGCGACGCAGACGCCGGCGTCGAAGCTCGATCCCGCAGGTGTCGACTCGTCGACGATCTGATCTCCGCGGTCGCCGTAGTAGCCGACGGCCGACTGGCTGACGAGAACGGCCGGGGTCTGCGGCGCCGAGAGCATTCCGGCCACGAGGTTCTTGGTCGCCGTCTCGCGGCTCTCGAGGATCCTCTTCTTGGCGTCGTCGGTCCAGCGTTGGTTGATCGGCTCGCCGATCAGGTTGATGACGCCGCCGACCCCGTCGAAAGCCTCCTCGGAGGGTCGCTCCAGGGTCGGGTTCCAGGCGTGCCACGTCACCGCGGGCGCACCCTGCTTGGCGCGCTCCGGGTCTCGGGACAACCCGACGACGTGATCCCCCCGCGCCAGCAGCGCCTCGCAGATCGTATTTCCGATTGTGCCGGTCGCGCCCGTGACGAGAACCTTCATCCCATCTCCTCTACCCGATCGTGGCGAACGTACCCGTTTCCTCCGTGATCCGGGCAATCCCGGCGTCCTTCGCCTCGGCGACGACCGCCGCGGCGACGGCGGGTGCGACGTCGCGGTCGAAGACGCTCGGGATGATGTAGTCCTCGTCGAGGTCCTCGTCGGTGACGACGGCAGCGATGCCCTTCGCAGCGGCGAGCTTCATCGCCTCGGTGATCGTCGGCGCGCCGGCGTCGAGGGCGCCCCGGAAGACCCCCGGGAAGGCGAGGACGTTGTTGATCTGGTTCGGGTAGTCGGAGCGGCCCGTGGCCATGATCCGGACGTAGGGGTCGGCGTCCTCGGGCATCACCTCAGGCGTCGGATTGGCCATCGCGAACACGATCGCGTCGCGGTTCATCGCCTCGAGCGACTTGGCATCGACCAGGCCGGGGCCGGAGAGGCCGATGAAGAGGTCGGCGCCCTCGAGCACGTCGTTGGGACCACCCTGGGCCTTCTCGGGGTTCGTCGTCTCCGCGAACCAGCGCTTGATGGCCGGCATCTCGTCCGCCTCGTAGTCGGGCCTGGCGGTGGAGATCGCGCCCTGGCGGTCGCAGCCGACGATGTCGGTGACGCCGGCGGCGATCATCATCTTCGTGCAGGCGATGCCGGCCGCGCCGAGGCCGAGCATCACCACCCGCAGGGACTCGATCGGCTTGCCGATGATCTTCAGCGAGTTGAAGAGGGCGGCCATGACGACGATCGCCGTGCCGTGCTGGTCGTCGTGGAAGACGGGGATGTCGAGCATGCCGCGCAGGCGATCCTCGATCTCGAAGCAACGCGGCGCCGAGATGTCCTCGAGATTGATGCCGCCGAACGTCGGCGCCATCATCCGCACCGCCTCGACGATCGCGTCGGGGTCCTTGGTGTCGAGCGCGATCGGGAAGGCGTCGACTCCGGCGAACTCCTTGAAGAGCATCGCCTTGCCCTCCATGACGGGCATCGCGGCCTCGGGGCCGATGTCGCCGAGCCCGAGCACGGCGGTGCCGTCGGTGACGACGGCGACCATGTTCTTCTTGATCGTGAACTCGAAGGCCTTGGCACGATCTCCGGCGATCTCGGTGCAGACCCGGGCGACGCCGGGCGTGTAGGCCATCGAGAGATCGTCGCGGGTCTTCAGCGGGTACTTGTTGGCCATCTCGATCTTGCCGCCGCGATGCATCGCAAAGGTCCGGTCGGTGTAGTCGATGACCCGCGAGCCGCGGATCGAGCCGATGGCCCGGAGGATCTGCTCCCAGTGCTCGGGCCCGCGCGCGTCGATCGTGAACTCGCGGACACGCTTGCCCTCGGCGCCGGCTCCGGGCACAAGGTCCACGCTCTGCAGCGCGCCGCCGGACTCGGCGATCGCAGCCGTGATCCTGCCGAGCGGCTCGTTTCGGGAGTCGAGCTCGACGCGGATCGTGACTGAGAACTGAGCGCTGACCGAGGCCATGGATGCCGGTGGATCATAGGAGCAGGAGGTTTCCGACATCGGTCCTGGGAGACTTCCCGGCGTGAATCCCTTGGTGAGGCGGCTGAGAAGGACCGCGATCGGCCCGGCCGGGTCGCTGTTCCGAGCGGCCAGCAAGCCGATCGGCGGAGGTGGGGGCCTGCGTCACACCGCGCTTGCTCCCTTCGGCATGATCACCGGTCGGACCGACCCGAGCCTCGACGGCAAGGTCGTGATGGTCACCGGCGCCTCGTCCGGCATCGGCGAGGCCGCCGCGCGGCAGCTGGCGGCCGCAGGCGCGACGCTGTTGCTGGTCGCGCGCAGCAGGGAATCGCTTGAGGCGCTCGCGGCGGACATCAACTCGGGCGGATCGGGGATGGCAGAGGCACATGCCTGCGATCTCAACGACCTCGATGCGATCGACGCGCTCTGCGACCGCGTCCTCGCGGCCCATCCGGTCGTCGATGTCCTCGTCAACAACGCCGGCCGCTCGATCCGCCGCTCGATCGAGCAGTCCGCCGACCGTTTCCACGACTTCGAGCGCACCATGCAGCTCAACTACTTCGGCGCCGTCCGCCTGATCCTCAGGCTGCTCCCCGCCATGCGCGATCACGGACGGGGTCAGATCATCAACATCTCCTCGGCCGGCGTGCAGATGCGAACACCGCGGTTTTCGGGGTACATCGCCTCGAAGGCGGCGCTCGAGGCCTTCTCGGACGCGATCCAGGCGGAGACGCTCGACGACGGCATCCGCTTCACGACGATCTCCATGCCCCTCGTCCGGACGCCGATGATCACGCCGACCGAGCAGTACGACGCGATTCCCGCCCTCAGCTCCGAGGAGGCCGGCAGGCTCGTCGCCGAGGCGGTCGCCGGCCGCCCGCGTCGCGTGGCGCCACCGTTCGCCCACATCGTCGCCACCGTCGACTCGCTGAGCCCGGAGACGATGGACACGGTCAGAAACCGCCTGTATCGCCAGATCCCCGAGTAGGGGGGTTTGAGGTCGGCGTGGCCTGCCGAGGGGCGCTTCAGGAACGAGACTGCTTTGGGGGCGAATAGTCCGCCCCGAGAGCAGTTTCACCCGCCGAGCGCCAACACCGCGCAGGCCGGCGAGACCGGACGCGTTAGCGGCGGATCTCGTCGGAGTCATCCACTTCGCCGCCGCACGATCGAACCAGATCGGCCGCACCTATGATCACCCGGTGGCCAAGGCCGACGAAGCGCAGCAGGGTTCCGGCGATCTCTTCCTGATCGACGGCAACAGCCTCGCCTACCGGGCGTTCTTCGCCCTGCCGGAATCGATCGCAACCTCTGACGGCAGGCCGACCAATGCGATCTACGGATTCGCCTCGATGATGGTCAAGGTCCTGACCGATTTCCGGCCGCGGGCCGTCGCCGTCGCCTGGGACGCCGGGATGTCGGGCCGGGAGAAGATCTACGAGCCCTACAAGGCGCAGCGCGCGTCGCGCCCCGACCTGCTCAAGGAGCAGTGGCCCCACCTGGCGCCGCTCTCCGACGCGTTCGGGTTCGCCAACGTCCGCGTCGAGGGCTGGGAGGCCGATGACGTGATCGCGACGATGGTGCGGCAGGCTCGGGCTCAGGAGATCCCGGTGATGGTCGTGACCGGGGACCGCGACGCCTACCAGCTCGTCGGCGACGGAGTCCGCGTCATGTCGACGTCGCGAGGCGTCACCGATACGAAGATCTACGACCGCGAGGCGGTCATCGAGCGCTACGGGGTGGCGCCCGAACTGGTCCCGGACCTGATCGGTCTGAAGGGAGACACCTCCGACAACATCCCCGGCGTTCCCGGCATCGGCGAGAAGACGGCCGCCCAGCTCCTGCAGGAGTACGGCTCGCTCGAGGACGTCCTCGGCAACATCGAATCGATCTCGGGCCCGAAGCGGAAGCAGAACCTCACCGAGCATGCCGACGACGCCCGCGTCTCCAAGCAGCTGGCGACGATGCACTCCGACATCGAGATCGAGCTCGACCTGCCGGCGCTGATGGAGCGCGGCCCGGATCTCTCTCGCCTCCGGGAGACGGCCGCCGAGTTCGAGCTCCGGCAGATAATCCAGCGCCTCGAGGACGAGTGGGAGGGAGAGGTCCCCGATCGCCCTGCCGACGAGGAGATCACGCTCGAGGCGACCAGCGGCGAGATCGGCGATCTGAGCCCCGGGGACATCGCCTTCGCGATCGAGCTCGGAGGCAGCCCCCGCTGGGGCGGCTACGACGGCGAGCACCTGATCGGCGGCGATCTGCCCGATCCCGAGGCGCTCCTCGCCGGCCTGTCCCCACACCCGTTGATCGGCCACGACATCAAATCGATCGGGGGCCACTCGCCTCGCGGTCTTCTCGCCGACGTGGCATCCGGGTCGCTCGACCTCGCCCACGACACGATGATCGCCGCCTACCTGATCGATCCGGCCCGTCGCACCTATGAGCTCGACGAGCTCGCCGCGGACGAGGGGATCTCGCTGCGTCGCGTCGATGGAGACCCGGCCGCCGACGACGGCCAGCTCTCGCTCGACGGCGGGGAGGAGGCGGCGGAGGCCGACCCGACCGAGACCGCGCGGCTCGCCTGGGAGCTGACCGCACGGCAGCGCCCCAAGCTGGCCGACCTCGGGCTCGAGCGCGTGATGAGCGAGGTCGAGATGCCGCTCGTGGAGGTGCTCGCGGGGATGGAGCGCGATGGGGTCAAGCTCGACACGGCCAAGCTCGCGGCCATCTCCGAGGAGCTTGCCGGGCAGGCCGAGGGGTTGCAGGCGGAGATCTGGGAGCTGGCCGGTCGCGAATTCACGATCGGCTCCCCTCAGCAGCTCGGCGAGGTCCTCTTCGAGGAACTCGGACTGAGCCGCAAGCGGCGGGGAAAGACCGGCTTTTCGACTGACGCCCGGGTCCTTTCGCAGATCCGCGACGAGCACGAGATCATCCCCAAGGTCGAGCGCTGGCGCGAGGTCACCAAGCTGACGAACACGTATCTCGATTCCCTGCCGGGGCTGATCGACCCTGCCGACGGCCGGATCCACACGACCTTCAGTCAGGTTCGCGCCGCGACCGGGCGCCTTTCGAGCACCAACCCGAACCTGCAGAACATTCCGATCCGCTCCGATCTGGGCCGCCCGATCCGGGGCTGCTTCGTCGCCGACGCCGGCAACGAGTTGATCTCGTGCGACTACAACCAGGTGGAGCTGCGCGTCCTCGCCTACATCTCCGGGGACGACGCGCTGCGCGACATCTTCGTCTCGGGCGAGGATGTGCACGCCGCGACCGCGGCGGGAATCATCGGCGCCGACCCGGATTCGATCAGCCCCGGGGAGCGATCGAAGGCGAAGATGGTCAATTACGGGATCGCCTACGGGCTCTCCGCCTACGGGCTCGCCGACCGGCTCTCGATCCCCCAGGACGAGGCCGCCTCCTACATCGACCGTTACTTCGAGCGGTTCGCCGGCGTCAAGACGTTCATCGACGAGACGATCGAGAGCGCCCGGGAGGAGGGATCGGTTCGGACCCTGATGGGGAGGAGGCGGCTGATCCCCGAACTGCGTTCGCGCAACTGGCAGACCCGGACCCTCGGTGAGCGGCTGGCCGTGAACACGGTGATCCAGGGGACCGCGGCCGACATCATCAAGCTTGCGATGATCAACTCGCGGCGCGCACTCGACGACGAGGGCCTGGAAACGAGGCTGATCCTGCAGATCCACGACGAGCTCCTGTTCGAGGGCCCCGCCGGCGAGACCGCCGCGGTCACGGAACTGGCGCGGCGCGAGATGGTCGAAGCGTTCCCGGTCGACCCCCCGCTTGCCGTGGACATCGGCGTCGGCGCGGACTGGCTGAGCGCCAAGTAGGAGGTCGCGCCCCCCGGGTAGGTCGAGGGTCGCATAGGGGACATCCCCAATAGACGGTGCGCCAGCCCGTCGTCAGCCTGGATGGAGTCAATCCAAGCCAATCCAGGAGATGTTCAAATGAACGACGAAGACAAGATCCAAGGACCAGAATCCGCGCCCGGCGAGGACGCCGGCGAAGCGGGAACGGCGGAGACCGAGGAGATGGGTGAGCACACCCGTCAGATCGGTCCGAGCCCCGCCCCGGCGGCGAACCCGCAGCGGCGGCGATTCCTCCGCAGCAACGACGACCGCGTGATCGCGGGAGTCGCCGGCGGCCTCGGCAACTACTTCGACATCGACCCGGTGATCATCCGGATCGCGTTCGCAGTGTCGATCCTCTTCGGCGGGCTCGGCGTCGTCGCCTACCTGGCGGCGGCGATCTTCGTGCCCTCCGACGACGGCACGGGTGCGCCCGCGGCATCGGGCCGTGGCCGCGGCGTCCTGCAGGTGCTGGGGATAGCACTGCTCGTGATCGTGGCCTTCTCCGGCTTCGGCGCGCTGATGGTCGCCGCGGCGGTCGCCACCGGCCTCGGCTTCGGCCTGCCGGTCGCAGCGCTCGTGGTCGTCATCGGTGTCGCCCTCGCGGTGCTGTCCTTCCGGGGCGGGTCGAAGTGGCTCATCGTCCCCGCGCTGGCGCTGACGATCGGCGTCGGTGTGGCCGCCGCGGCCGACCTCGACCTGAAGGGCGGTGTCGGCGACCGTGACTATCGGCCGCAGAGCGTCGCGGCGATCCCCGACGACGGATACAAGCTCGGCGTCGGCCGGATGGCCGTCGATCTCCGTGGAATCGATTGGTCGCCGAAGCAGGTGGTCGATCTCGACGTCCACATCGGGGCGGGACAGGCGCTCGTCGCGGTTCCCTCCGACGTCTGCGTCGTCGCCGACGGTCACATGGGCGCCGGCCTGATTCGGGTCGCCGGCCAGCAGTCCGACGGCTTCGACGTCGACCTCAACACCGGCGAGGGCGCCCGCGGGCTCCCGCAGCTGCGGATCAACGCCGACGGGGACGTCGGGGAGATCAGGGTCGTCAACGACGACAATGTGCCGATCGCCAAGCTGGATCGGGTGCCGCATGAGCCGTTCGAGTCGGGCCAGGTCGCCCGGGCCGCGAACACGAAGGCCTGCGCCGCTTGACCGCACCGCGCACCAACCGCGTCTCGCTGCTCGCGGGCATCGCATTCGCCCTCATCGGGGTCCTGCTCTGCCTCGATCAGCTCGACGCGATTTCGATTCACAGCTGGGCGGCGGCCGGATGGAGCGATGCCTTCATCTGGCCGCTCGCCCTGGCTGTCGCGGGTGCCGGCCTCCTCTGGGCGGGCACCCGGCCGCCGGCCCGGGCTCCCGAGGCGCCGCCGTACCGGACCCGGATCGAGCCTCGCGACGAGGACCGGCCCAACGACACCGATGCGGCCGAGTCGGACACGGAGACGAGGATCCTCGATCTCTACCGGGGCGGCTTCGGGGTCGCCCTCGTGGTCGGGGCGGCGCTCCTGTTCCTCACCCAGATCAACGCTCTCGGCGCGGCCCGGGACGCCGCGTTCACGTCGATCGTGGCGATCTTCGCCCTGGCGCTGATCCTCGCGCCGTTCATCTGGCGGCTCGGCCGGAACCTGGCCGACGAGCGTTCCGAGCGGGTTCGCTCCCAGGAGCGGGCCGAGATGGCGGCTCACCTGCACGACTCCGTGCTGCAGACGCTGACCCTGATGCAGAAGCGCGCCGACGATCCGCGCGAGGTCGCGGCGCTGGCGCGGCGGCAGGAGCGGGAGCTGCGCGGTTGGCTCGCCGGCGAGGAGGAGGCCGGGGTCGGCGGGTTCGCCGCGGCACTCCGATCCGCGGCCGAGGAGGTCGAGGACGCCTACCTCGTCAAGATCGACGTCGTCACCGTCGGCCACCGGGCCCTCGACGAATCCGCCGCCGCCGTGGTCGGCGCGGCTCGGGAGGCGCTCACCAACGCCGCCAAATTCGCGGCCGACGGCGGCCCGATCTCGGTCTACGCCGAGGCGGGCGAGAGTGGCATCGAGGCCTTCATCAGGGACCGCGGCCCGGGGTTCGATCCCGCGGAGGCCCCGCCGGACCGGCGGGGCGTCAGGGAGTCGATCGTGGGACGCATGCAGCGCCACGGCGGGAGTGCGACGATCGGCGGCGTGCCCGGGGCGGGAACCGAAGTCGCGTTGCGCATCGAGGGGCCGGAGCGATGAGCCCCCTGCCGACGATCGTCATCGTCGACGATCATGCACTGTTCAGGAGCGGTGTTCGCTCCGAGATCGAGGGTCGGGTGGAGGTCCTCGCCGAGGCCGGATCGGTCGAGGAAGCCGTACGCGTGATCACCGCCAACAGGCCCGACGTGGTCCTGCTCGACGTGCACATGCCCGGCGGCGGTGGAGTGGGGGTCATCGCCGGCGTGGCCGCGATCGACCCTTCGCAGCGATTCCTTGCGCTCTCGGTCTCCGACGCTGCCGAGGACGTGATCGCGGTCGTCAGGGCCGGAGCGCGCGGCTACGTGACGAAATCGATCTCGGGCGAGGAGCTGGCCGAGGCAATCGTCAGGGTCCGCGACGGCGATGCCGTCTTCTCGCCGCGGCTCGCCGGATTCGTGCTCGATGCCTTCGCCGGCTCGGTCCCCGAGGCCGAGGTCGATCCCGAGCTCGATCAGTTGACGATGCGGGAACGGGAGGTTCTGCGGCTGATCGCGCGCGGCTACATGTACAAGGAGGTCGCTCAGCAGCTCGACATCTCGCCACGTACCGTCGAGGCCCACGTGAGCGCCGTGCTGCGCAAGCTGCAGCTCTCGAATCGCCATGAGCTCAGCCGCTGGGCGGTCGAGCGCCGCCTGGTCGACTGAGGCGACGCAGAGCGAAACGACGAAGGGCGCCCCACCGCGGGACGCCCTCCGGTCGTCATCTCGGCACGCGGGGTCGTGCAGCTACTTGGCCAGCTCGATCTCGTCGAAGACCGCTTCCCCGTTGGCGACCTCGAGCGAGGCCTCGTGGACGACCACCCCAACCGCCAGATCGGCGACCGAGCAGTTGCCGTCCTCGGAGTCGTCGGAGGAGTCCTCCTCGTCGGCGGAGTCGTCGTCACCCTCGTCCTCAGCGGATGAACGGGTCGAGGCGCGCGCCTTGTCCTCGGTCGGGTCTTCGTTCGCATCGGGGTCCTCGGAGTCGTCGTTGATCTCGTCTCCGCACTTGACCTCGGTGCCCTCGTCGACCGTCCCGGTTATCGACCCGCCGTTGAGCAGGTTGATCGTCAGCGTCGTGCCGTCGAACGACGTGATCGTGCCGGCGTTCTCGTCGCCGTCCTCGACGCCATCGCCGTCGGTGTCGGCGTCGCGAGGGTCGCTGCCGGACCTGAACTCGCCCCGGTTGTTGAGCTGATCGCGATCCTGATCTCGCTTGGCCTGGTTGACCTTGAGCGATAGGTGGTGGCGCTTCTCCCACCGGTCGGGAATCTTGTCGTGGTTGCGATCCTTGGCCGCCGCGGCCGGTCCGGCAGCGACGAGCGCGAGGAGCGTGAGCGCGGCAACTGCCAGGAAACCGCTTCTGAGCATCTTCATGTGTACCTCCGTGGGGGTCGGGAGGTCGCCCAGATGCGACCTGCCACTTGGCTTGCCCACCTGTAACCCGCGGGCGGGGCGAAGATCACGAAATCGCCGTTGCAGCCGCGACGCGGCCACTCCTGTCCTCGGAACCGGCGGAGTTCTCGCTGTCATCCGGGCTGGAGGAGTCGTCCTCGGAGGAGTCGTCCTCGGAATCCTCCGGGCCGCTCGATCCGGAGCTGTCCTCCTGCTCCGATTCCGGGCTGACGTCCTCCACCTCATGGTTCGAGTGCCCGGAGTGTTCCGATCCGCCATCGTCTCCGGAAACGGGCGGCGGCGCGCCGGAGGATCCATGACCGCTCCCGGAACCGCTCGAGGATCCCGTCGAAGCCGAGGCGCCGCTGGACCCCGGCGACCCCGACCCGCCGGATTGCTGCCCCGACCCGGATGACCCGGCGGGGTCTCGGGCTTCTGTGGGGGCGTTGGACGCGTTCGGTCCGGTATCGGCTGAATTCGGTTCCGGGCTGGGTCCGCCGGCGCCGCGCCATCCCGGGTCGGGATGCCCCGCGCTCGTCGCGGCGGCGGCCGTCTCGACCGTGCCGCGGTCGTGGTGGCGCCGCTCCAGGGCGATGCCCGAGCCGACCGCAACGACGACGGCCACGATCAAAGCTCCACCTTTCGCGCCGGCGCCGCCGACCATCGCCGCGGACGCTCCGCCCCCGGCCATTCCCCCCGCCGCGCCGGCGGCCGTCGCCGACCCGTGGGTGAGCATCGCCCGGAGCAGGGGCAGCGGCACCAGCGCGCCCACCGCGTTGCGCAGCTGCGTCCGGGCGCGGAAGATGAGGCCGCGAACGGCAGTCGCCGTCGTGCCGAGCTGAGCGGCGATCTCGCCGTGGCCGACGCCCTCGAGCTCCCGCTTGACGAGAGCCTGGCGCTGGGCGTCGGGGAGGGCACACATGGCCACCACGAGGCGATCCAGCTCGTCCCGCTGCTCGGCGAGATCGCTCGGGTTCGCGTGGGTCGCCAGCGCTTCGTCGAGCACGTCCACGCGGGGCTCCCCACGGATCGCGTTGAGGGCCGCGTTGCGGACTATCGCGAACAGCCAAGGGCGCAGGTTGATCTCGCGGGAGTCTTCGAGCAGCGCGGCGTGTGCCTTCGTGAGCGACGCCTGCACGACATCCTCGGCGCCGGCGGCGGTGACGATCGCGGCCGCGAAGCCGACGAGAGGCCCTCGGTAGCGCCGCACGATCTCCTCGAACGCCGGGTCGTGGCCCTCCCTGGTGAGCCGGACCAGCCGCTCGTCCGACTGCGCGGAGAGAGCTCGGCGCGCAATCGGTTTCAGGGGTTGGAGATTCGGCATCTCAGTTCATCATCGTGCATCGAACGGCCGAACTTTAGGAGCGCTCCCAGCTACCAACACGCCGCGGCGCCGAAGATCACGCAGCAGGGTGTGATCTTCGGCGCCGGAACATGGTTCAGGCCGGGGCGAGCTGCCGCTCGATCGCCGGCTCGGCGGCGAGCTCGGGCGAGCAGATGCGCAGGTAGTGGTCGAACGACCATGCGGCGAACCGGTCGGTGCTCATCACCTGCAGCGCCGGGGCCAGCAGCCGCGGGGGCACCCGTGGTACGAGCTTCTGGATGCGCAGCATCCACTCGTACTTCCAGCGATGGGAGTCGTTGAAGGCCGCGTAGCGCGTCAGGGCGGCGTCGCGGCTCGAGCGCCCCTCGATGACCGAGCGCAGCTCACGCCCGCAGGCGACGCCGAAGTAGAACGCGGGGCGGATGCCCTCCGCGGTCACCGGCAGACAGTGACCGGCCGAATCGCCACAGAAGAAGACGTCGCGGTCGACGGCATCGCGGAGCTTGTGGGGGATCCAGTTGCCCTGATAGCCGTCGGGGGGGAGCCCGAGCCGCTCGGCCAGCTCAACCGTGGGGTCCTTGACGTGATGGTGGGGGTCGAAGCTGCCGGCCCCGACGCGGAGCTCGTCACCGGCGGGGAAGCTCCAGCAGTAGCCGGCCGGCACGAGGCTGCGCTCGATCCACAGCTCGAGGTCCTCGCCCACGCCCTCGGGGTGGACCTCCAGCCCACGGGACAGGGGGGCGTCGGGCGGCTGATAGCCGTCGCCGAGGACGCGGCGCCAGCCGAGGGCGTCGACGACCAATGGCGCCTCGACGACCCCGCGATCCGTCGCGACCGCGATCGGCCGCGGCGAGCCGGCGGCGGCGCCGGACTCGGCCCGGCCCTCGACCTTCGCGGTCTCGAACTCGGCGTCCACGCCGGACCACAACAGGCCGCACAGCTCCGGGTAGTCGAAGGTGGAGAAGCTCCAGGGCAACCGCATCCGCGTGTCGACGTAGGGCGTATGGAAGACGAGGTGGTCGAACGTCTGCCGTACGGAGGTCATCAGTCCGAGCGCGGCGAGCCACTCGGTGGGTGCGGCGCAGGCGGACGTCTGGCGTTCGCCGATCTCGTAGCGGTCCAGAACCAGCACTCGCGCGCCGGAGCCGCTCAGCTCACGAGCGATCGTCAAACCGGCAAAGCTCGCACCGCAGATGACCACGTCATAGGAGCCGCCGATCGCCGTCCGCTCGGCGCCTCGCTTTGTCTTGCGCACGGGCACGGCGGGGAGGGTAGAACAAGGACCACGACGGGGGAATCGTTCGTCGTGCGAGCGCCTTCCGGCACAGAATCGCGTTGTCTCGTGGATGCGATGGCGGCAGGCTCGGCTTCATGGCCCCTGCAGGCGCATTTGACGTCCCTCCACAACGGCAAACCCGCCGGCAGATCCGAAACCGAGCGATCGCATCGGTTCTGGCTCGGCAGGGCGGGGTGATCGGGAGACGCCAACTGATCCAGCGGGGCGTCGGCGTGGAGGCCATCCGCTATCGAGTCGCCTCCGGCGCGCTCACCGAGGTCTTCCCAGGCGCGTACGCGGTTGCCGTGCCGCTTTCGCCGGAGGCCACGCGAATGGCTGCGTTGCTCTCCACCGCGCCTTCGTTCCTCAGCCACCGGGATGCGGCGGAGCATCACTCGCTTGTCGACCCGATACCGGGGCCGGTCCACGTGACCGTCGCCCGCCGGCGCAACCTGAAGAGGCTGGGGATCGTCGTCCACAGGACGACACACCTCCACGCCGACGATCGTTGGGTACGGGGGCCGATGCGTGTCACCTCTCCGGCGCGAACGCTCGTCGACATCGCAGGCTCGTCGACGAAGCGGCAGCTGACTCGGGCCTACGACGAGGCGAGGAGGCTGGGCATGGTCGCGCCCGGGGACGTGATCAGAGCCTGTGAGCGATCCGGAGGGCGACCCGGCACCGGCGTGCTTCTCGATCTGGCCCGGGAGGCGCTTCCGGCGATGGAGCGGACGCGATCGTGGGCCGAGGCCCTCTTCCTCCGGTTCTGCAGGGAGGAGGGGATTCCGAGCCCGGCGGTGAATGTCCCGTTGCTCGGCTTCGAGGTCGACTTCTTCTGGCCTGACGCCGGCGTCGTCGTCGAGATGGACAGCGGGCATCACGACAGCCCGCGATCGCGGGACGACGACGTTCGCCGGGACGCCCGGCTGGCTGCGGCCGGCTACCGCGTGTATAGGGTGCGGTCGCGCCGCTTGGAGGCCGAGCCGGAGGCGGTCGCAGGTGAGCTTCGACAGCTGACGGCTCTCGATTATCGGCGCTAGATACGCCGACCCGGCGTCTTTGCCACAATCCCGCCTCCATGTCCGCGACTCAAACAGCCGGCGGAGCGCTTCTGGCGCCCGAAGGAGCGACTCCCGTAGAGGGCTCCGACGGGCTGCTGCTCGAGTTCGACGGCAAGATCATCCCCAATTACGACGCGACGATCACCCACTTCGAGGAGGGCGAGGTCGTCAGCGGCACCGTCGTCCGGATCGACAAGGACGAGGTCCTGCTCGACATCGGGTGGAAGTCGGAGGGCGTCATCCCCTCCCACGAGCTTTCGATCCGGCGCTCGGTGGATCCCGGCGACGAGGTGTCGCTCGGCGAGGGCGTCGATGCGCTCGTCCTCACCAAGGAGGACGCCGAGGGGCGTCTGATCCTCTCCAAGAAACGCGCCCGCTTCGAGAAGGCATGGCGCAAGATCGAGGCCGCCGCCGAGTCCGGCGAGGCCGTCGAGGGCGTCGTCATCGAGGTCGTCAAGGGCGGCCTGATCCTCGATCTCGGGGTGCGCGGCTTCCTGCCGGCCTCGCTGGTCGACATCCGTCGCGTCCACAACCTCGAGGAGTTCACGGGCCAGACGATCGAGTGCAAGGTCATCGAGCTCAATCGCAGCCGTAACAACGTTGTCCTGTCGCGCCGCGCCGTCCTCGAGGACGAGCGCAAGGAGGTCCGCGAGCAGATCCTGACCCGTCTGCAGCCCGGTCAGATCGTCGAGGGCAAGGTCTCCAACATCGTCGACTTCGGCGCCTTCGTCGACCTCGAGGGCATCGACGGCCTGATCCACATCTCCGAGATCTCCTGGAGCCACGTCAATCATCCTTCCGAGGTCCTGAAGATCGGTGAAACGGTCCAGGTCAAGGTCCTCGACATCGATCGCGACCGCCAGCGGATCTCACTCGGCCTCAAGCAGACTCAGGAGGATCCGTGGCAGACGGTCCTCAACTCCTACGGCCCCGGGTCCTCGCTGTCAGGCAAGGTCACGAAGGTCGTCGCGTTCGGCGCCTTCGTCGAGATCGTCCCGGGGGTCGAGGGCCTGGTCCACATCTCCGAGCTCGCCGAGCATCACGTCGAGACTCCGGGCGAGGTCGTCCAGCCCGGCGAAGAGGTCCGCGTGAAGATTTTGGAGATCGACGAGGAGCGTCGCCGCATCTCGCTCTCGATCAAGCGCGTCGGTGAGGGCGGCCTGCCGCTCCGCGACGCCTTCGCCGCTGCCGCCGCCGGCCAGACCGGCGGTGAGGAGACCGCCGAGAGCACCGAGCTCGGGCTCTCCGAGGAAGTCTTCGCCGAAACGGCGCCCGCCAAGCCTGCCGGACTCGAGATCACCGACGAGGACCTCGCCGCCGCGCATGCCGCCGTCGAGGCGGAGGCCGCTGCAGCCGCCGAGGCCCCTGCCGCCGAGCCCGACGTCGAGGAGGCTCCCGCCGAGGAGACACCCGCCGAGGAGGCACCGGCCGAAGCCGAGGCGCCCGCCGCCGCCGCCGAGCCCGACGCAGAGGCGTCGAGCGAGGCCGAGGCACCCGCCGAAGAGTCCGACGGGGATTCCGAGGCCGACGACTCCTGAGCCCGTGCCCGGTCCTTCGCTGATCGGGTTGACGGGAGGTATCGCGGCCGGCAAGTCCGAGGCCCTGAGGATCCTCGGGGAGCTCGGTGCCGAGACCGTCTCGACCGATGCGCTCGTCCATGAGCTGCTCGGCACCGAGGAGGTTCGAGACCTGCTCGTCGGCCGCTGGGGGGACGAGGTTGCGCCCGGCGGCGAGATCGATCGGGCCGTCGTCGGCGCGGTGGTCTTCGAGCGCCCCGAGGAGCTGGCCTGGCTGGAATCCGTCCTCCATCCGCTCGTCGGCGAACGCGTTCGCGAGTGGACCGAGCGCCTGCCCGCCGACACAGTCGTCGGCGTCGTCGAGGTTCCGCTGCTCTTCGAGGGCGCGATGGCGTCGTCGTTCGACGCCACGATCGCGATCGTGGCCGCCGACGGCGATCGGGCCGCTCGGGCCGCAGCTCGGGGCACCGGCGATCTCGAGGCCAGGAGCGGGAGACAGCTCTCGCAGGACGAGAAGGCGGCACGGGCGAGTCACGTGATCGAGAACAATGGATCCGTGTCGGACCTCGAGCGAGAGCTGGCCAGGCTTCTCCCGGAGCTGATCGGGCAGAGATGAGCCGCGCGGCTTCGCGCAGCGGCTCGACGGGAGTGGTCCGGTTGCGAAGGATCTTCCTCGTGGTCGCCGTCCTGCTCGTCGTCGGCGTGGTGATCGGGATCGCGCGGTTCGACTTCGGCGACAAGATCAGCGAGCTGACCCTGCCGCTGCGCCACGAGGACATCATTCGCCAGCAGGCCGCCGAGAAGGGCGTACCCGCCGATCTGATCGCGGCCGTGATCTTCGAGGAGTCGAAGTTCGAGGACCAGACATCCTCGGCGGGGGCGCGGGGCCTGATGCAGATCACACCCGACACGGCCGACACGATCGAGAATCTCTCGGGTGGGGAGACCTTCGTCTACGACGATCTCGCCGATCCGGACCTCAACATCAGGTACGGGACCTTCTACCTCGCCTACCTGCTCGACAAGTACCGCGGCGACGTGGTCGCGACGCTGGCCGCCTACAACGCCGGCGAGGGCAACGCCGACGCGTGGGGCGGCGCCGGCATGAAGATCGACGACATCAAGTTTCCGGAGACCTACGACTACGTGAAGGACGTGATCGCGCGCCGGGCCGATTACCGCAACAAGTACGGGGCGGAGCTCGGCCTCAACGGCTCGGGCTGAGCCCGGCGATCAGTCGGCGGTCGCCCGCCACACCCACCACGCACAGAGGAACTGCAGGGGTAGCCGCGCCCACAGCGCCGCCTGCGGAATCCGCTCGTATCGCTCGGGGTGCAGGGTCATGTGGACGTTGGCCGGATAGACGGCGGCGAGGACCCCGAGCAGCCACCAGCGGGCGAAGCGGCGACCGGACGGCGGGATGACGGCCATCCCGCCGACGATCTCGGCGACACCGCTCCACAACACCAGCTCCCGATGGGCCGGAACATAGTCGGGCATGATCGCCGCGTAGACCTTCGGGATCCGGAAGTGATTGACCCCGGCGAGGATCCAGAAGACGGCGAGGAGGCGCTGGGACGTCGACACTTCGGCCAACCCTATCGGCGTGGCCGGTACTGACCGGATCAGCCCAGGATCCGGGCTTCCATGAACTTCAGCGCGGCGCCGATCTGATCGCCGGCGCCGAGGAGCATCCCGTGGCCGAGCTCGGCGCCCGTGAACGATTCCGCGTCCCAGAGGTCGCCGGCCACCGATTGATCCCACGGTCCCACGTAGAGGTAGGGCTCCGCATGTAGCTCGTCGCCGGGCGAGGCGCCGTGGTTAGCCCGCTGGGAATCTGCTTCGGAACCGAGTTCGGTGGCGACGTCGAAGTGCTCCGGCCAGAGCCGGATCGGCGCCGGGTCGAGTTCGGAGTGCCGGGCGATCAGCTCCGCTAGAACGACCGTGCCGAAGGCGAACCAGTCGGCGAGCGCAGCGGCTCCTGCCGGGTCGACATCGGCGATGGGGCGGCGGCTCTCGGCGTCGCCCTCCATCGTCACGATGTCGGTGCCCTCGACGCGGATCAGGCCGCTCTTCCCGCTCTCCCGTCCGCTCTCCCACGGCGGCGTCCCGAAGCCCCCCGGCGTGAAGCCGAGTGCGATCTCGTTGCCCGTTTCGAGCTCGCGCTTCGGCTTCAGAACGTCCTCGGCGACGCGGTGAAGGGCCGACCGCGTCTCCGCGAATCCGGCCGGCAGGGCCCGCAGCGGCGGCCCGGCCTTCGCGGCGAGATGCGCTCTCGCGTCGGCGACTGCTCGATCGTGCTCCATCGGCCGCCTATTCTCCAAGAGTCTCGCGGAACGCGGTCAGCGCCCGCCGAAGCGCCTCTGGGTCGGGGGGCTCGTCGGCCAGCTCCCTGAGCGCCGCGGCGACGGCCCTCGTCTGCTCGACGTAGCGCACGCACCACTCGCATTCGCGGAGATGGGCGTCGAGGCGCTCGCGATCATGGCCGGAGATCGTGGCCTCGAGGTACTCGGTGACGAGCTCGACGAGCTCGTCGCACACCATCCCGATTTCGTCCTCGTTCATCGTCCGTCCGTTCACGTCGTCGGCTCCACGGCGCCGAGCCGGCCCTCCACCGCGGCGCGGACCTTGGCCCTCGCACGGTGGAGGAGCACTCTCCCGTTCGTCTCCGAGATCCCCAGCGCGTTACAGACGTCGCCCGCGGGCCAGCCGCCGATGTCGCGGAGGACGATGACCTCGCGCTGGCTCGGCGGCAGCCCGTCGATCGCCGCGAGGATCGTCTCTCGCGTCTCACCCGCCATCAGTCGCTCCTCGGGCACGCCCCACGGTGCCGGTCCGAGGCGCCAATGGCCGGGGTAGAGCGTGTGGTCGCCGGAGAAGAAGCGATCGGGGTCCAGCGCCGCCCGCTCCTCGTCCGGCGGTCCGGCGCTGGCGAAGGGGATGCTGCGTGCCTCCCGGGTGGCACGCGTCCGGGCGATGTTGACCATGATCCGGAAGATCCAGGTCCGCAGCGAGGACCGCGCCTCGAAGCGGTCGATGCCGGTGACGATGCCGACCCAGGTCTCCTGGACGATCTCCTCGGCCACGGCGTCGGTCTGCGCGTAGTTGCGGGCGACGCGGAGCAGCGTCGCGTTCAGCGAACCGAAGAGATGCCGGAATGCCGACTCGTCCCCCGAACGCAGGGCCTCGACGAGCGCCGTCTCCCCGATCTCCTCCACCTGGGCGCACATGTTCGCAGGCGGTTGCGTCCGGTCCCGTCGGAGGCGTTTCCGGCGGTCGCTAATCTCGGCCGAGTGCCCGACTTCGTCCTCAACTCCGCCTACTCGCCGACCGCCGATCAGCCGAAGGCGATCGCCGCCCTGGCCGAGGGTGTGGTGTCGGGGGAGAAGTTCATGACCCTGCTCGGGGCGACCGGGACGGGCAAGACGTTCACGATGGCCGCGACGATCGAGGAGCTCGGTCGCCCGGCGCTCGTCATCGCCCACAACAAGACCCTTGCCGCGCAGCTCTGCAACGAGTTTCGCGAGTTCTTCCCGGACGCTTCCGTCGAGTACTTCGTCTCCTACTACGACTACTACCAGCCGGAGGCGTACGTCCCCGCCCAGGATCTCTACATCGAAAAGGACGCGACCGTCAACGACGAGATCGACCGGCTCCGCCATGCAGCGACGGCGAGCCTGTTCGCGCGCCGCGACGTGATCATCGTCGCCTCGGTCTCCTGCATCTACGGGATCGGCTCGCCCGAGCTGTACCGGAAGCAGATGGTCCTGTTCAAGATCGGCGAGTGGATCGAGCGGGAGACGCTGTTCCGGCAGCTGATCGCGATGCAGTATCAGCGCAACGACACGATCCTGACCCGCGGGAGCTTCCGGGTGATGGGGGAGGCGCTCGAGATCTTCCCCGCCTATGCCGAGTCGGCTTACCGGATCAACCTGTTCGGCGACGAGATCGAGTCGGTCACCCACTTCGACCCGCTGACCGGCGAGGTGCTCGACGAGGTCGCTCACGTCTCCGTCTGGCCGGCGACCCACTACGTGACCGAGGAGGAGACGATCGAGCGGGCGGTCGACGAGATTCGCTTCGAGCTCGAGGAGCGCTGCAAGGAGTTCGAGGAGCAGGGCAAGGATCTCGAGGCGCACCGGCTCCGGCAGCGGACTCAGTACGACCTCGAGATGATGAAGGAGCTCGGCTTCTGCAACGGGATCGAGAACTACTCGCGGATCCTCGACAACAGGCCCGCCGGCTCGGCTCCGCACACCCTGGTCGACTACTTCCCCAGTGACTTCGTCACGTTCGTCGACGAATCGCATCAGACGATGCCTCAGATCGGGGGTATGTACGAGGGCGACCGGTCCCGGAAGCTGACGCTGGTCGAC
This sequence comes from uncultured Solirubrobacterales bacterium, assembly GCA_963798165.1. GTDB lineage: Bacteria > Actinomycetota > Thermoleophilia > Solirubrobacterales > 70-9 > RHKX01. The sequence continues at coordinate 236,986 of CAWCSE010000013.1, forward strand.
CATGGCTTCCGGTTGCCGAGCGCCATCGACAACCGGCCGCTGAAGTTCGACGAGTTCCTCGATCGGGTCGGCCAGGTGGTCATGGTCTCCGCCACGCCGGGGAACTTCGAGCGCGACCGGTCGACCCGGGTCGTCGAACAGATCGTCCGGCCGACCGGCATCGTCGACCCCGAGGTCGAGGTGCGCGGGACCAAGAACCAGATCGACGACCTCATGAACGAGGTGAGGATTCGCGTCGAGCGCAAGGAGCGCACCCTGGTGACGACGCTGACCAAGAAGATGTCGGAGGACCTGACCGAGTACCTGCTCGAGCACGGCTTCCGCGTCCGCTACCTGCACTCCGAGGTCGACACGATCGAGCGGATCCAGATCATCCGTGACCTCAGGCTCGGCGAGTACGACGTCCTCGTCGGGGTCAACCTCCTGCGTGAGGGCCTCGACATCCCCGAGGTCGGCCTCGTCGCGATCCTCGACGCCGACAAGGAGGGGTTCCTGCGCGGGTCGACGAGCCTGATCCAGACGATTGGCAGAGCGGCCCGGAACGTCGGCGGCAGCGTGCTCATGTACGCGGACCGCGAGAGCGAGGCGATGCGGACCGCAATCGGCGAGACGAATCGCCGCCGCGAGATTCAGGTCGCGTACAACCTCGAGCACGGGATCACGCCGGAGACCGTCACCAAGGGGATCAGCGACATGTCCGACTTCCTGGCGATGGAGTCGAACGCTCCGCGCAAGCGCCGTCGCAACGGGGCCACGTTCGAGGGCAAGCCGATCGAGACCCCCGAGGATCTCGAGAAGGTGATCGTCGCCATCGAGGAGGACATGCTCGCCGCCGCCGAGGAGCTTCGCTTCGAGGAGGCCGGGCGCCTCCGCGACGAGCTCAAGGAACTGCGGCGGGACCTCGAGGGCATGCGGGCCTGACGGTCGCCGGGTACGGATTCATCCAGCATTCCGGACAAATCGACCCCAGCGGCGCGGGTTGGTTTACCCTCAAATCATGGAGCGAGAACAGATCGTCCGCGAGGACTTCCCGACCGTCCGCAAGGGGTGGAAGCCCGAAGCCGTGCTGGTCCACCTGGCCGCCGTCGCCGAGGCGTTCCCGGAACCGAATGCCCGGTCCACGGGGGCCGCGTCAGCGACGTCGGAGCGGGTCGAGTCGGTGATCGCCGCCGCCGAGGAGGCCGCCGCAGAGATGCTCATCGAGGCGCGCGCGGAGGCCGACCGCACGCTCGGAGCCGCGCGGGCCGAGGCCGAGCAGATTCGCGCCGCCGGCGCGGACCGAATCGGAGCAGACCGTGACCGCGGCCAACGATGAGGCGACCAGCCGGGTCGAGCAGGCCCGCGGGGCGGTCGAGGGGCTGATCGCCCAGGCCGACAAGCTGCGAGCCCAGGTGGGTGCGCTCGGCCGTGACTTCGCATCGAACGTGCCCGGGGCCGGCGCCGCCGCCGATTCCCCGGCCGCCGACGAGCCGCTCGTCGTTCCCGACGCCCCGCCGGAGCCGAGCGCCCCGGCCGCCGGCGAGCATGAGCCCGATTCCCCCGACGAGCCGGCGCCGCAGCCGGCAGCCACCGACGACGAGCTGATCGCGCAGCTCCGCGGCGCGGGCGAACCGGAGGCCGCCGCCGCGGCGGCCGACCCACCCGCACCGGCGATCTCCGGCTCCGACCTCGGCGCCGTCAGGCTCGTGGCCATGAACATGGCCCTCGACGGTGCTCCGCGGGAGAAGATCGCCAAGCAGATCAGCACCGAGTTCGGTTCCGTCGCCGACGTCGATGGTCTGCTCGACGACGTGCTCCGCCGCGCCCACCGCTGACGGGCCGGGAGGCGCTGCTCAGCGTCCTCGTCGGCTCACGTGCCTCATGCACGCATCGCCTCCTGCGTCCTTGACCAGCGACCTCCCGCCCTCGTCAGTGGTCGATAGGCCGGCGGCGAACGTCCGTTCGTGCCTTTAGACTTTGGCTGGTGGGATCGAACAGCCGTAGCGGCCGCATCGTTGTCTCCGGTGCCCGCGAGCACAACCTGAAGAACGTCGACGTCGATCTGCCGCGCGATGCCCTCGTGGTGATGACCGGGCTGTCCGGATCCGGCAAGTCGAGCCTCGCGTTCGACACCATCTACGCGGAGGGGCAGCGACGCTATGTCGAGTCGTTGTCGGCCTACGCGCGCCAGTTCCTCGGCCAGATGGACAAGCCGGACGTCGACTCGATCGAGGGCCTGAGCCCGGCGATCTCGATCGATCAGAAGACCACCTCCCGGAACCCCCGCTCGACCGTCGGCACGGTCACCGAGATCTACGACTACCTGCGCCTGCTCTGGTCGCGGATCGGCAGGCCCCACTGCCCGACCTGCGGCGAGCCGATCGCGGGTCAGTCGATCGAGCAGATCACCGACCGGGTGATGACGCTCGGCGACGCGACCCGCTTCATGGTCCTGGCGCCGGTCGTCCGCGAGCGCAAGGGCGAATACGGAAAGCTGCTCGAGGACATGCGCCAGCAGGGCTACGCGCGCGCCGTCATCGACGGCGAGTTGCGCCGGCTCGACGAGGAGATCGTCCTCGACAAGCGCTTCAAGCACGACATCGCGATCGTCGTCGACCGCCTCGTCATGAAGGAGGGCCTGCGCAAGCGCCTGGCCGAGTCGATCGAGGCAGCCTCGGGGCTTGCCGACGGTCTCGTCGAGGTCGAGTTGATCGAGCGCTCCGGCGACGTTGAGGTCGCGGGGGCGCTGACGCTCTCCGGGCCGAGCGCCGGCAAGCGCGGCGAGGTCCTCGTCTTCAGCGAGAAGTTCGCGTGCCTCAACTGCGGCACCTCGATGCCCGAGATCGAGCCGCGGATCTTCTCGTTCAACTCGCCGCACGGGGCCTGCGAGCGCTGTCACGGCCTCGGCTTCCAGCGCGTCATCGACCCCGAGCTGTGCATCCCCGACCCGACCCTCTCGATCTCCGAGGGCGCACTGTCGACCTGGATGGGCGCGGCCTCGATGTACTACCGCCGCCTCGTCGAGGCCGTCTGCGAGACCCGCGGGATCGACCTCGACACGCCGTGGCAGGATCTGCCGGCGGCCGACCGGCGCATCCTCCTGGAGGGCACCGGCGACGAGCGCCACCAGATCACGTACAAGAACCGCTTCGGCAGGAGCCGCAGCTATAACGCCAGATTCGAGGGGATCACCGTCGGCCTCGAGCGTCGCTACGCCAACACCGACTCCGACAAGACCCGTGAGCGCATCGAAGATCTGATGGCGCTGCAGCCGTGCCCGGCGTGCGACGGCGCCCGGCTCCGGCCCGAGAGCCTCGCGGTGACCGTCGGCGGTCTTTCGATCGCCGAGTACACGCGGCTATCGGCCCGGTCCGCGCTCGATTGGATCGGCTCGCTGGAACTGACCGAGACGGAGCAGGCGATCGCCCGGTTGGTCGTCCGCGAGGTGCAGGAGCGGCTTACGTTCCTGGTCTCGGTCGGGATCGGCTACCTGACCCTGGAGCGGGCGGCGACCACCCTCTCCGGCGGCGAGGCGCAGCGGATCCGGCTGGCGACGCAGATCGGCTCCAGCCTCGTCGGTGTGCTCTACATCCTCGACGAGCCGTCGATCGGGCTGCACCAGCGCGACAACGCGAAGCTGATCGGCACGCTCGAGCGGCTGCGCGATCTCGGCAACTCGGTGATCGTCGTCGAGCACGACGAGGGGACGATGCGCGCCGCCGACTACCTCGTCGACCTCGGGCCCGGAGCGGGCGAGCACGGCGGCGAGATCGTCTCCGCCGGCACGCCCGCCCAGGTCATCCGCGACCCGAAGTCACTGACGGGCCGCTACCTGTCCGGCAAGGTCTCGATCCCCGTCCCGGCGGAGCGGCGCAAGGGCAGGGGGGAGCTGGTCGTTCGTGGTGCGCGTGAGCACAACCTCAAGGACGTCGATGCGACGATCCCGGTCGGGACGCTGACCTGCGTGACCGGCGTCTCCGGGTCCGGGAAGTCGACTCTCGTCAACGAGACGCTCTATCGCTCGGTCGCCAATCGCCTGCATCGTGCCCGGACGCGACCCGGTGCCCATGATCGGATCGACGGGCTCAAGCAGATCGACAAGGTCATCAACATCGACCAGTCGCCGATCGGGCGGACGCCACGTTCGAATCCCGCCACCTATACGGGGGTCTTCGACCACATCAGACAGCTGTTCGCGAAGACCAAGGAGGCCCGGGCCCGCGGCTACCAGCCGGGCCGGTTCAGCTTCAACGTCAAGGGCGGGCGCTGCGAGGTCTGCAAGGGCGACGGCCAGATCAAGATCGAGATGCACTTCCTGCCGGACGTCTACGTTCCCTGCGAACAGTGCAACGGGCGTCGCTACAACCGCGAGACGCTCGAGGTCCGGTTCAAGGGGAAGTCGATCGCCGACGTGCTCGAGATGCCGGTCGAGGAGGCGGTGGAGTTCTTCGCCAACATCCCGAAGATCCACCGGCGCCTGAAGACGCTCGACGACGTCGGCCTCGGCTACATCAGGCTCGGGCAGCCTGCGACGACGCTCTCCGGGGGTGAGGCGCAGCGGGTCAAGCTGGCCAGCGAGCTCTCGAAGATCGCCACGGGGGAGACCCTCTACATCCTCGACGAGCCGACGACGGGCCTGCACTTCGCCGATGTCGAGCGGCTGCTCGAGGTCCTCTCGCGCCTCGTTGACGCCGGCAACACCGTCGTCGTGATCGAGCACAACCTCGACGTGATCAAGTCGGCCGACTGGGTCGTCGATCTCGGTCCGGAGGGGGGTGACGGGGGCGGCGAGATCATCGCCTCCGGAACGCCGGAGCAGATCGCCATGGAGTCGGCCTCGTACACGGGACGCTTCCTCGAGGATCTCGTCGAGCCGAAGGTGGAGCGGCAGGTCGAGCGGAGAGAGCCCGTCGCCGCCTAGGAACGGAGCCCGAACCCGTCGGTGAGGTAGTACGAGATCACGAAGGCGATGCCACCCCCGATCACCACCCAGTAGTACCAGTAGCCGCCGCCGCGCTGACGATGGATCGTCATGCGGGGTGGGCTTCCTCGAGGAGCCTGATCACCTCGAGGTTGACCGGATCGTCCTTGACCCCGATCGGAACCAGCGTCACCTTCTCACCCTCCGCCGGTGACTCGATCGTGACGTTCGTGAGGCCCTGCTTCAGGTTCGAGCTGATCCGCAGGCCGGAGCGCTGCCAGCGCGCGACCTCCTTGTCAGCCTGATAGCCCTGGCGTGAGGTCTTGAGCTTGTAGGGCTCGAATGAAGATTCGCGCAAGAACCTACAGGGGTCGGAGCGAGGCGGCCGACGAATCGTGGCTAGTCGTCGTCAGCGACGATCGTGCGGCCGATGTCCAGCGGCTCCGGCGCGTCGCCACCGAGCAGCCTGACCACCTCGGCACTCCACGGGTTCGTGCGGAGCGAGGGGGCATAGAGGGTGATCGGCTCGCCCGCGTCCGGGACGTGGAGCAGCACCTTGTCCCGCATGAACGCCTTTCCGGCGGTCTCCGCCCGAACTGCGGCGCGCGCCCATTGCCGTGCTTTCGCGACCCTGGTCTCGTCCCTGCGCAGGCCGGCGGGATCGAGCGTCAGGGCGAAGACGATGTCGGTCTCGAGGGCGATGAGGATGTTGGGAGAGAGGCCGAGGCGGCGACTGCGGCGCCGGGCGATCGGCAGCATCAGCATGCCGAGCCCCGGGATGGAGGCGATGGCCTCGGTCGGGACGGTGCTGAATTCGCCGGCGGCGAGCACCTCGCCACCGACCGCCTCGGCGGCCAGATCCCTGAGCTCACGCCCGCGTCGCTCCCGGTAGCGGCGGGCGATGTCGGCCCGCTCCTCGCCGGTCTGCTCTCCTGCTGCGTCTCCGAATGCCACGTCTGGGAAGCTACAGGCGTGGTGGGAGACGACCCCTACGTCACTCCGCAGCGCGGTTGGCGCATGTGGTGGACCAAACGGCGCTGGTACGAGCGGACCCACCGGTTCGGCAATCGCTGGCGGATCAACCGGCACGCTGCGCGCGGCGGCTTCTACGTCCGCCATCCGATCGAGGGCGAGGTCCTCGAGGCGCTCGACGACGGGAGGCTGACGATCGGCGAGGGGACGTTGCTGGAGCCGGGGTGCTGGCTCACCCTCGGACCCGAGGGCCGGATCGCGATCGGTCGGGGCTGCTTCCTCAACCGCGGGACGATGCTCGCCGCCCATGAGTCGATCGAGATCGGCGATCACGTGATGTTCGCCAACGGCTGCTTCGTCGGCGACGCCGACCATCGCTACGACGACCCGGAGCTACCGGTGACCTGGCAGGGATTCGTCGGTCGCGGTCCGGTCCGGGTCGGGTCCAACAGCTGGATCGGCAAGGGTGTCGTCGTCACCGGAGGCGTGCGGATCGGCGAGCACAGCGTGATCGGCGCCAACTCCGTCGTCACGCACGACACGCCGCCCTGGACGATCTCCGCCGGTGCCCCCGCGAAGGTGATCCGCGAGATAGAGCGGGCCGAGCGGGCGGACGGCTAGCCTGTCGTCGGTGAGATCCAGATCAACCACAGGAGCCGCCCTCGCGGTCGCCGCCGCCGGCCTCCTGGCCGCAGGTTGCGGCGAGAAGTCCGAGCCGCCGACGACCGGGCCGGTCGTCACCCAGACGACCACGGCGATGCCCTCGACGACGACCGGCGGGACGACGACCCAGCCGCAGAGCGACCAGAAGCTGATCGCGGCCACCGTCACCGCGTTCCTGACCAAGCCGAACGACCCGAAGGTGTGCGACGACCTGATCACGCCCGCCTTTCTGAAGCGTGCCTACGGGAACCGCAAGGGCTGTATCGCCGCCCGCAAGCCGTCCGCCCTGGCCAAGAGCGTCACGATCACGCCGATCGCCGGCGGCACGGGGGCGCGGGTCACCGCCAAGCCGAAGGGCGGCGTCCTGGCCGGTCAGACGCTGAAGGTGACGCTGATCAACCTCGACGGCAAGTGGACGATCGACAAGATCACCTCCAACACGCCGGTCGGGCCCTAGCCCGCGCTCACCGGGACGCGTCCACCCCGGGACCAGGACCTGCGGCGAGCAGGACCGCCTTGACCCCCGCGCCGAGACCCTCGACCGCGGCGCCGGCGGTCACGACCTCGATGCCGCTGTCTCCGCCGACCAGGAAGAGGGGCAGTGAGCCGTCGCCGGAGGGCAGCTGCTCGGACTCGATCAACTCGGCGCCGGCGGCGAATCGCCGCTCCAGCTCGGCGAACGTCAGGCTCGAGTCGAAGAGGACGCCGCCCTCGGCGTAGGCGGGGGCGAACTCGAGGTCGTTCTCACCGGGCGCCAGCCGGAAGACCTGCCCGGTTCCGAGCTCCTGGCGCAGCCGATTCGCTGCGAGCGCGTTGAAGTCGTCGCTGTCGGTGATCATCAGGGCGGCGCTGACATCCTCGAGCTCCTCCTCGAGGTTGCCCGCCGTCGCAAGGTCGGCCCCGGCCAGCTCGATGCCGGCGGAATCCGCCGCCGCCCGCTCCTCGTTCTGGCGGCTGATGAGACGGACCTCGGCTCCGGCGCTCACCAGGGCCGCGGCGATCCGCCTCGCCCAGGGGTGTCCGCCCACGATCAGGACCACGGGAGCGCCCGCGCCCGCGACGCCGAGCATCCTCGCGACCGGGGTCGCCGACAGCCCGTAGATCAGCACCGTGCCGAAGATCACTAGGAAGGCGATCGGCAGGATCTTGTCGGCGCCCGGCGTGCCCGCCTGGACGAGTTCGAGCCCGAATGCCGAAGCGGTGGCGGCGGCGACGATCCCTCGCGGCGCCATCCAGGCCATGAACGCTCGCTCTCTCCAGCTCAGCGTCGAGCGGACCGTCGAAACGACGATCACGGCCGGGCGGATCACCAGCACCATGACGGCGATCAGGGCCAGCCCCTCGGGCAGGATCGCCTCCACCTGCGACGGCTCCACCGATGCGGAGATCATCACGAACAGCATCCCGATCAGGAGGCTGACGAGCGTGCCGTGGAACTCGAGGATCCGGGCGACGTCGAGCTTCGACTGGTTGGCCAGCACGGCGCCCATGACGGTCGCCGCGACGAAGCCGGAATCCTCGCGGATCAGATCGGCCAGAACGACCGCGCCGAGTACCACCATCAGGGCCGCGGGAGCTCCGTTCTTGGGCGATGTCCGCTGGATGTCGCCGAGCAGGAGCCACAGGAATGCCGCGCCGGCAAGGCCGATCGCCGCGCCGACCGAGAGGCTGAGCATGAGCTCGCCCGGCCGGAACGCCTGCTCGATGCCCCCGGCGCTGACGATGCTGAAGATGACGACCCCGAGCAGCGCTCCGATCGGGTCGATCAGCACGCCCTCCCATTTCAAGGCCGATCGGACGCGCTCGGAGGGGCGCACGAACTCCAGGAGGGGCAACACGACGGTCGGCCCGGAGACGACCAGGATCGCTCCCAGCATGGCCGACGTCCCGGTGCCAAGACCGAAGATCAGCTTGACCGCCAGGGTGATCGCGGCGAAGGTCAGGATGGTCCCCAGCGAGATCAGCCGGATGACGACCGAGCGCAGTTCGGAGGTGTCGCGGAGTCGGAGCCGCAATCCCGCCTCGAAGAGGATCAGTCCGACCCCAAGTGAAACGAGCGGTTGGTAGGTCTCGCCGAAGAGCTTCTGGGGGTTGACGTCGCTCGTCAGCGCGCCGGCGATGAAGCCGACGGGGAGCAGCAGGACGATCACCGGGATCCGCAGTCGTTCCGCGACCAGCCGCGAGCCGATCGCGAGTACGACGATGAGGCCCAGCCCGATCAGGATCTCGTTGGTCGTCATCGCCCTTCAGATCCTGCCTGATGCCGACGGGAGCCATCACCCGGGGTGGACGATGCTGCTCCCCGGCCGGCTACCAGTCCCAGGGGGAGGTGCCCGCCAGCGTGTCCTGATCGAGGTATTCGTTGAAGGCCCGCAGCTCCTCGGGGTCGATCGAGTAGGTGTGGGAGTCCTCGGGGAACCGGCGCTCGCGAACGTCGGAGACGTAGGCGGCGACGCCGTCGACCATTGCCGCGTGGACGTCCGCGTAGCGCTTCACGAAACGCGCCGTGTGGCCGGTGTGGATGCCGAGCAGGTCGTGAAACACCAGAACCTGCCCATCGGTCGAGGGGCCGGCTCCGATCCCGATCACGGGGATCTCCATCTTCTTCATGATCGCCTCGGTCACGGCCGCCGGAACCGCCTCGAAGACGATCGAGAAGCAGCCGGTTGCCTGGAGGGCGAAGGCGTCCTCCGCGATCTGGGCGGCGCGTTCCCCGGTCCTGCCCTGTGCCTTGTACCCGCCGAGTGCGGTGGCGGTCTGGGGAGTCAGGCCGACGTGGCCCATGACCGGGATGCCGGCCCGGATGATCGCCCGGGCCCGATCCACCGACGCGCCGCCGCGCTCGAGCTTGACGGCGTCGCAGCCCGCCTCCTTGATGAACCGCTGCGCGTTCGTGATCGCCTGCTCGTTGGAGTTCTCGTAGGAGCCGAACGGCATGTCGCCGACGAGGAACGCCGTCTTCAGCCCGCGCCGCACGGCGGCGGCGAGCATCAGCATCTCGTCCATGCCGACCGGCACGGTCGAGTCGTGGCCGAGGACGGTCATCGCCCCCGAGTCGCCGACCAGGACCATGTCGACGCCCGCCTCCTCGGCGACCTGGGCGGAGGGGTAGTCGTATGCGGTCACCATGGCGATCTGCTCGCCGAGCTCCTTCATCTCGGCGATCCGTGTGATCGACACCTTCGATCGTTCGTCCGGTGGCGTGTTGGGTACTCGTGGTGCGGTGCTCATGAGTTTCGTTGCCCTTCTTCCCCGAGTGTCGGTGGTTCGATGATCACGTTGTCGATGAGCCGGGCGGCGCCGAGCTGGGCGGCGACGGCAATCACGGCCGGCCGGCCGTTCAGGGTCTCGATGGGCCGCAGGTGCTCGGCGTCCCTGATCTCCAGGTACTCCGGCTCGATGCCTGCCGCGGCGAGGATCCGCTGCGCCGGGGCGAGGATCTCGTCCGCCGTCGCGTTCGTGCGAGCCACCTCGCGGGCCGACTCGAGGGCCCTGTGCAGCGCCGGGGCGCGCTCCCGGTCGTCGGGCTCGAGGTAGGAGTTGCGGGACGACATGGCCAGTCCGTCGGCCTCGCGCACCGTCGGCCGGACGTCGATCGTCGTCGGAAAGTCCAGGTCGCGGACCATGCGTTGGATCACGAGTGCCTGCTGTGCATCCTTCTGGCCGAAGTAGGCGATGTCGGGGCCGACCGTGTTGAGGAGCTTGGCGACGACCGTGGTCACACCTCGGAAGTGCTCACGGCCACGACGGTCCTCCCGGCCGCAGAGAACATCGGTGAGGCCGCCGACCTCGACGCTCGTGGCGAAGCCCTCGGGGTAGACCTCGTCGACGGACGGCGCGTAGATCAGGTCGACGCCCGCCGCTGCCGCCGCCGCTGCGTCGCGGTCGAGGTCGCGCGGGTAACGGCGGAGGTCCTCTCCGGATCCGAACTGAGCGGGATTGACGAACAGGCTCATGACGACCACGTCGCAATCGGCCCGGGCGGCTTCGAGCAGCGACACGTGGCCGGCGTGGAGGTAGCCCATGGTCGGGACCAGGCCGACGACGGCGCCCCGGCGCCGCGGTTCCGCCAGGGCCGCGCGCAGGTCCTCGCGCGTCTCCACGATCCTCATCGCCGTCCTCCCGTCGCCGCGATCGAGCGCGTCCGTTCGGCCATCGCCCGGTAGGAGTCGGCGAGCTCGGGTGCGGTCTCGGCGATCGCTTCCAGGTGGCGCCGGACCGTCTCCTCGTCGCCGCGTGCGATCGGGCCGGTCAGCGCACCCGACCCATGCTCGGCCCAGTTCGCGGCCGACCTGAGGACGAGGGGAGCGAGCAGGTCCCTGCCGTCCTCGATCCCGGCGGCGTCGAGCAGATGTTCGGCGCTCGCCTCAAGCGCGATCAGGAAGTTCGATGCCATCGCCGCCGCCGCGTGGTAGGCGGCCCGGGACTCCTCGGGCACCTCGAACGGGGCCATCTGGCAAGAGGTTGCGAGCGCCCTGGCGAGCTCGAGCGCCCGCGGCTCCGAGCCGGCGACGGCCGCTGGGGCGCCGGTCAGGTCGGTCGCCCCGTCGGGAATCGTCTGCAGCGGGTGGATCGAGAAGCCGCCGACGCCGCGACCGGTTGCCGCCGCAAGTGCATCGAGCCGGGTTGCCCCGCTCGTATGGCCGATGAACCGCAGTGCCGGAGCCGCCGCGACGACGGTCTCGCACGCTGCGGGAATCTCCGCGTCGGGGACGCAGAGGAGCACCTGCTCGGCGCCTGCCGCGGCATCGGGCAGGTCGCGGCGACCGGCGAGCACCGCCTCCGCGCCGGCGGCGGTGAGGGCCCGCTCGAACGCGCGGCCCACGCGACCCGGGCCGACGATGATCGTCGGTGCGACGGAGGGGGTGTGGGGGTTGGGGGTTGGCAATCCGTTCCAGTTCTCGGCGAGATACCAGACGGCGATGTGTGGTGTGGGAGACGAGGCCTCTGGCTGGTCCGCTCCCCGGATCGGGGTAGCGGCCGGCGGGCTGAGCCGAATGATAGCCACGTGACCAGCCCGATCCGAGTCCCTCACTACGATCGGGTCGATGCCGATCTACGAGTTCGAATGCGGAGAATGCGGGGAGCGCTTCGAGGATCTCGTCGCTGCGGGAACCGAGACTGCGGTCTGCCCCGCATGCGGGGCGGCGGGGGCACGGCGACTGCTCTCGACGTTCGGCTTGACCAACCAGCCCACCCCCGCACAGCGGCGGCGCATGGAGGACAAGCGTGGGACGGACCGCGACGGCGCCAGGCAGCGCTTCAAGTCGAACCTCGCAAAGCGGCGCGGCGACGGGAAGGGAACCTGACGATGGGCGTGACGGCCGGCTCCGCCGATGAACGCCGGGAGGCCCTCGTGAAGGTCTTTCGCGAAGGGTCGACCTGCACGCGCTGCCCGCTGGCCGAGACTCGCAACTCCGTCGTCTTCGGCGCCGGCGACGCGGATGCCGACCTGATGTTCATCGGCGAGGCCCCGGGGGCCGAGGAGGACCGCCGCGGCCTGCCGTTCGTGGGCCGGGCCGGCGGCCTGCTCAACGAACTGCTCGAGGGGATCGGCCTGAATCGCGACGCCGTGTTCATCGCCAACACGTTGATGTGTCGCCCCCCGGGCAACCGGGATCCCCAGCCCGACGAGCTCGACGCCTGCCGGCCCTACCTGCTCGAAAAGGTGCGCCTGATCGAGCCGAAGGTGATCGTGACGCTCGGCAACTTCGCCACGAAGCTGATCACCGCCGACCAGACCGGCATCACGCGCGTCCGCGGCAGGCCGCAGATTCACACGCTCGGCGAGCGCACCCTCTACGTGTTCCCGATCCTCCATCCGGCCGCCGCGCTGCGCACGCCCTCCCTTCGCGAGACGATGACCGAGGACTTCGCCGCGCTCACGGAGCTGCTGTCGTCGCCGCCGCTGCCGCAGGGAGCGGAGGCCGAGGCCCCCGCTCCGGAGCCTTCCGACGAGCCCTCACGCGCTCGCGGGGACGACCAGCTCGACATCTTCACCCCCTAGATGCCCGACCGCGAGACCTCGACGGAGATGGTCGTCACCGACGGCCCCGAACGGACGGAAGGCGTCGCTGCCGACCTCGCGGGCGACCTCGAACCGGGCGACGTCGTGCTGATCGCGGGCGGCCTCGGTGCCGGCAAGACGACGTTCGTGCGCGGTGCCGCTCGGGCCCTCGGAGTCGAGGAGCCGGTCACCTCGCCGACCTTCACGATCGGCCATCGATATGCGGGCAGGGTTCCCGTCTCGCACCTCGACCTCTATCGGCTCGGGGAGGGAGCCGGGCTCGCCGGCGAGGACCCCGGCCTGCTCGACGACTACCTGACCGACGATGCGATCGCGTTCGTCGAGTGGCCCGAGGTCGCCGACGGCGTCATCCCCGATCCGGTCGCGGTCGTCAGGCTCAGCCACGCCGGCGGGGACCGCCGCGAGATCTCGATCGAGCGCCGGGCCGGATGATCCTCGGCTTCGACACCGCAACCGCGGATACCGTGGTCGCGATCGTGGACGGCGACGTCGTCCGCCACGATGCGGCGGTCGGCCCGGATCCGGGCGGCAGGCCCGCCCACGGACGGGCGTTGCTGGGGCTCGTCGACGCCGCCGTCTCCGCGGTCGGTGGGTGGGAGCGGATCGATTCGATCGCCGTCGGGCTCGGCCCGGGCTCGTTCACGGGGCTGCGGATCGGCGTCAGCACCGCCCGGGCACTCGCCCAGGCGCGCGGTCTGCCCGTTGCCGGCGTTGCATCGACCGCGGCGCTCGCCGCCGGGCTGTCGGCGCGGGCGGGGACCGGCGGCCGGGCGGGGATCGGCGTCATCGACGCTCGCCGGGGCGAGATCTTCGCGGCGATCGATCGCGGCGAGGGTGTCTCCCAGCCCGTCGTCTGCGCGCCCGCGGACCTCGCGCCGGCGCTCGGCGGCGAGGTCGGATCGGCCCTTGCCGCGGGTGAGGGCGCAGTACGATTCAGGGCCGAAATCGAGGCGGCAGGCGTCGAGGTCTGCGCTGACGAAGATCCTGCGAACCGGCTCCCGGCCGCTCAGATCTGCTTCCTTGTCGCCAAGATCGATCCGCACGATCGCCTGCAGGCGGGCGATCTGACCCCCATTTACCTGCGACGCCCTGACGCGGAGCGCTGGATTGAGCGAAGAGACAGCAACTGAACCGCCGATCGCCCTCCCCGCGGAGGTCGCGATCCGGCGCCTCACGTACGGCGACCTGCCCGGAGTCCTCGCGGTCGAGCGCCGGGCGTTTCCGGCGCCGTGGTCGCTGGCGATGTTCGTGCTCGAGGTCTCGAAGCCATCGGGGGTCTGCCTCGCCGCGACGATCGGCGACGAGATCGTCGGCTATCTCGTCTGCTCGCGGTACGCGGACGTGTACCACCTCATGAACGTCGCGGTCGAGCCCGATCGCCGCCGCCGGGGGATCGCGATCCGGCTCATCGACCGGATGCTCGACGAGGCGGGAAGGGACCAGCGGTACACGCTCGAGGTCAGGGTCTCCAACCACGGCGCGATCGCCATGTACGAGCAGCTCGGGTTTCGCCGGGCTGGCCGCCGCCGTCGCTACTACAGCGACAACGGCGAGGACGCCATGATCATGTGGCTCGGCGATCCCGGCTTCTAGGTCACTGGGATGAGCCGGATCCTGGCGATCGAGACCTCCTGCGACGACACCTGTGCCGCCGTGCTGGACGGCCCGCGCGTGCTCAGCAACGTCATCTCCTCGCAGGCCGAGCTCCACGCCCGCTTCGGCGGCATCGTGCCCGAGGTGGCCTCCCGCCGGCACCTCGAGCTGATCAATCCCGTCATCGACACCGCCCTCGGCGACGCCGGTTCGAGCCTCGACGAGATCGATGCGATCGCGGTCACCGTCAAGCCGGGGCTGATCGGGGCGCTGCTCGTCGGCGTCAACACGGCCAAGTCGCTGGCGGCCGCCACCGGCAAGCCGTTGATCGCGGTCGACCATCTGCAGGGGCACGTCGCGGCGGCCTTCCTCGAACCGGAGCCGATCGAGCCCCCGTTCCTGGCGCTGATCGCGAGCGGCGGACATACATTGCTGGCCGAGGTCGAAGATCACGAGAGCTACCGGATCGCGGGGCAGACCCTCGACGACGCCGCCGGTGAGGCTCTCGACAAGGCGGCCCGGCTGCTCGGCCTCGGCTATCCGGGCGGACCGGCGATCCAGCGCACGGCGACCGGCGGCGATCCGGACTCGTTCTCCCTGCCGATCGCGATGAGCCGCGGGGACGGTCTCGATTTCAGCTTCAGCGGCCTGAAGACGGCGCTCGTCTACGCGGTCGACAAGCTCGATCCCGGCGAGGTGAGCGAGCGCCGGGCCGACCTCGCCGCGAGCTTTCAGGCCGCGGTCGTCGGGCAGCTCGTCGCCAAGGCCGGGAAGGCGCTGGACGCCGGGGATTGGCGCGCGCTTGCGCTCGGTGGCGGGGTTGCCGCGAACACGCTGCTCAGGGAGCGGGCCGCGACGCTCTGTGCGGAGCGCGGGATCCGCCTCAAGCTCGTCCCGCCCCAGCTCTGTACGGACAACGCGGCGATGATCGGATCGGCCGCCCGCTACGCCGAGGCGATCGCATATCCCGGTTATCTGGATCTCGATGCGGCACCGAGGTGAGGACAGCGGACGTCGTCACGCTCTACTCGCGGCCCGGCTGTCACCTCTGCGACGAGGCGCGCGAGGGCCTCAGGAGACTGCTCGGTGATGGCGCCCGGTTCGAGTTGCGCGAGGTCGACATCGAGGGCGACGATGAGCTGCATCGGCAGATGCTCGAGCTGATTCCCGTCATCGACGTGAATGGCGTCAGGGTCGGCGAGCTGATCTTCGAGCCCGACGCAGTACTCGCCCGTGTCGATACCTTTCCCACGTGAGCGCCCGGCGCACCACTGACCAGAATGCCGCCGGCGCCACCCGGGACGGCGTCGGCGCCGACCGCCTTTCGCTCGGCGTCGCGGCCCGGCTCGCCCGTTACCTACAGGTCCTGATCCAGGCCCGGAAGATGGGTCGCGAGACCATCTCCTCCCAGGATCTCGCGTCCTGGACCCATGTCAACTCGACCCAGATCCGCCGCGATCTCTCCGGGTTCGGGAAGTTCGGCAAGCGCGGGGTCGGCTACAACGTCGAGTCGCTCGTCGCCGAGATCCGCAAGATCCTGCGCACCTCGGGCCAGCACAACATCGCGCTCTTCGGTGCCGGGCACCTGGGTCAGGCGATCGCGACCTCCGACGTTTTCGCCGATCACGGCTTCCGGGTCGTCTCGATCTTCGACACCTCCCCGAAGCTCGCCGGCAAGAAGGTCGGGGGGCTGACGGTGCGACCGCTCGATGAGCTGGAGGCGTCGGTCACCGCCGACGATGTGGTCGTCGGCGTTCTCGCCGTCCCGGCCGATGCCGCACAGGAGGTCGCCGACCGCCTCGTGGCCGCGGGGGTCCGCGTCATCTTCAACTACTCCGAGCAGCTCCTCAACGTTCCGCCGGAGGTCACGGTCCACACCTCCAGCCCGGCGGTCGATCTCCTCTACGCGCTGTACTTCTACCTGGCGTGACCGATCGATGAGCGCGGCTCGAGATGAGAGTCTCGACCTCGAAACCGCCCGGGCGCGGTTCGAGGACTCGACCGATTTCACGATGGCCGTG
The DNA here is from genome assembly GCA_963798165.1 of uncultured Solirubrobacterales bacterium. GTDB lineage: Bacteria > Actinomycetota > Thermoleophilia > Solirubrobacterales > 70-9 > RHKX01. The sequence continues at coordinate 253,163 of CAWCSE010000013.1, forward strand.
GAGGAGGAGTTCGCGATCCTCGAACCGGTGACGCTCGATCTCGCGCACGGCTTCGAGCGCATGTTCGAGGATGCCCAGAACGATCCGATCCTCGCCGACTCCGTGCGCGGCGAGCTGATCGACACCGAGATCGAGATCCGCTCGGGGCGCTCGGAGACCTTCGCCGAGCTGGTCGAACGGCAGCGCGAGCGGCGCCGGCTCCTGTTCGCCCTCGCCGCTGAGCATGGCCGTTCGCTCGGCGCCTGCGGCACCCACCCCTGGGCCGACTACCTGGCGCAGGCGATCATCGACACGCCGCACTACCGGAGGCTGCGCAGGGAGCTCGGGTGGGTCGCGCAGCGCAACAACACCTGGAGCCTGCACGTCCACGTCGGCGTGCGCGGAGCCGACCGGGCGATCGCCGTCTGCGACCACCTGCGCAACGTGCTGCCGGTCCTGCTCGCCGTCTCCGCCAACTCGACTTTCCTCGACGCGACCGACACGGGCCTGCACTCGGTGCGCACGCAGATCTTCACGAGGACCTTCCCGCGCTGCGGCGTCCACGATCCGTTCGGCGATTGGGACACCTACGCCGACTTCGTCGACCTGCTCGAGCGAACCGGGTCGATCGTCGAGTCGACCCAGCTCTGGTGGAGCGTCAGACCGCACCACAGCTTCGGGACCGTCGAGGTGAGGATCTGCGACGCCCAGAGCGACGGGGACGAATCGTTCGCGCTTGCGGGCCTGATGATCGCCTCCGTCGCCCAGGCCGCGCTCGACTACGACGCCGGCACGCTCGCCCCGCCGATGCGCGCCCGTGAGATCGAGGAGAACCTCTGGCGGGCGATCAGGCACGGGCTCGACGGGCGCATGATCGACTTCGGCCGTGGCATCGAGATCGCGACCTCGCAGGCCGCCGCGGAGCTTCTCGAATGGACGGCACCCGCCCGCGAGCAACTCGGCATCGAGATCCCGGCGCTCGGCCCCAACGGCGCCCAGCGCTCCCGGGAGATGCTCGCGGCGGGCGCCACGATCGAGGAGATCTACCGCGACGCCGTCGAGTTGACGGCCGCGACGTACACCGTGGCCTGAGCGGACCCTCCGCGGGGCCAGCCACTAAGGTCAAGGCATGAGCGAAGAGCAGAGCGATGACGTCCCGCAGGCGGCCCCCGGAGCAGATCCGGAGGCCGAGCAGCTGAGCCCCGAGCAGGAGCAGATGCTGCGCCAGATGGAGGAGGAGATGAGCAAGGTCCGCGTTCAGGACCTCGTCGCGCAGAGCGTGGTCAGCATCCTCAACCTCTCCTACCGCAGGATCGCGAAGGAGGACGAGCAGGACCTCGAGCAGGCCCGGGTCGGCATCGAGGCGATCCGCGGGATGGTCGACGTGCTCGATCCCGAGTCCCAGCGCGAGATACGCAATGCCCTCTCGCAGGTGCAGATGCTCTACGCCCAGGCATCCGGCGGCGGGCCGGGGGACTCCGGGCCGGAGGCTCCGGGCGGTCCCGAGGGTCCGGGTGGACCGTCCGGGCCCGGTGGGGCGCCGCCGCCACGGATCTGGACCCCCGGCTCGGACTGAGCCGCGGGCCCGCGAAAGGGGTCGAATCGCGCTCCGCCGCCGGGTCGGGGTATGCTCCGCCGGCTTTTTGATGCCGTTCCCGAGTTTGGAGAGGGGAACGGCTTCTTTCATGAATACCCATCGATGGAGGGAATCGAACCTTGACTGAGTTCCTTACCGACAACGGCATCGTGATCGCGCTGGTCTGCGCGGCGGCCGGGGTCCTCTACGGGGCGCTGGTGACCAGACGGTTGCTCAGCCTGTCCACCGGCAACGAACGCATGCAGGAGATCTCTGCTGCGGTGCAGGAGGGCGCAAAGGCCTACCTGAACCGTCAGTACATGATCATCGGCATCGTCGCCGTCATCCTCGCGGTCGTCCTGATCGTCCTACAGGGCTTCGCGACCGGAATCGGCTTCGTGATCGGCGGCGTCCTCTCGGGCGCGGCCGGCTACATCGGCATGAACGTCTCGGTGCGCTCGAACGCCCGAGTTGCCGAGGCGGCCAGGGGCGGCGTTCCGCCGGCCCTCGACGCGGCCTTCAAGGGTGGCTCGGTCACCGGTCTGCTGGTCGTCGGCCTGGCGCTGCTCGGCGTCGCGGGCTACTTCGGGATCCTGATCCTGCTCGGCGATGAGGACAAGGAGGCGATCGACGCGTTGATCGGCCTCGGGTTCGGCGGTTCGCTGATTTCGGTCTTCGCCCGTCTCGGCGGTGGCATCTTCACGAAGGCGGCCGACGTCGGCGCCGACCTCGTCGGCAAGGTCGAGGCCGGGATTCCCGAGGACGACCCCCGCAACCCGGCCGTGATCGCCGACAACGTCGGCGACAACGTCGGCGACTGCGCCGGCATGGCCGCCGACCTGTTCGAGACGTACGCCGTCACCGCCGTCGCGGTGATGCTGATCGGGGTCCTCAGCTTCAACCTCGACTTCGCCCGTGAGGTCGCGGTCTACCCGCTGATCCTCGGCGCCGTCGCGATCCTCGCGTCGATCGTCGGCGCGCTGTCGGTACGCAGCAAGACCGGCAACGTCGAAGGCGCGCTCTACAAGGGCCTGATCGTTTCCGGGGTCATCTCGGCGATCGCCTTCTACCCCGTCACGGACTGGTTGATGTCGGATCCGCTGACGTTCGGCGTCAGCGATCCGGGCAGCGCCCTCGCCGGCGCATCGGTGACCGACCTCTGGTTCTGCGCTCTGATCGGCATCGCCGTGACGGCCGGGCTGTTCGTGGTCACCGACTACTACACCTCGACCCGGTTCCGCCCCGTCAAGACGATCGCCCGCGCGTCCATCACCGGCCACGCGACGAACATCATCCAGGGGCTGGCTCAGGGCTTCCAGGGCACGGCGATCCCCGCTCTGATCATCATTTTCGCGATCTTCGGCGCCAATGAGCTCGCCGGGATCTACGGGATCGCGATCGCGGTCATGGCCCAGCTCTCGCTGACCGGCCTGATCGTGGCCCTCGATGCGTTCGGGCCGATCACCGACAACGCCGGCGGCATCGCTGAGATGGCGGAGCTGCCGGAGGACGTCCGCAACGTCACCGATCCGCTCGACGCGGTCGGCAACACGACGAAGGCCGTCACCAAGGGCTATGCGATCGGCTCCGCCGTGCTCGCCGCCCTGGTCCTGTTCGCCGCCTTCAAGATCGAGGCGACGTCAGAGGCGGGCGTGACGGCGATTCCGTTCGACATCAGCGATCCGGCCGTGCTGATCGGCCTGCTGATCGGCGGCATGATGACCTACCTGTTCGCGGCGCTGGCCATCGAGGCCGTCGGCCGGGCCGGTGGCGAGGTCGTCGAGCAGGTCCGCAAGCAGTTCAAGGAACACCCCGGGATCATGGAGGGGACCGAGAAGCCCGACTACGGCGGAACGGTGGCGATCGTCACGGCGGCCGCGCAGCGGGAGATGATCCTGCCGGCGCTGATCCCGATCATCGTGCCGATCATCGTCGGCGTGATCAGCGTCGAGGCCCTCGGTGGCCTGCTGATCGGCGTCATCGTCGTCGGCTTCTTCATGGCCATCTCGATGACCGTCGGCGGCGGCGCCTGGGACAACGCCAAGAAGTTGATCGAGGACGGCGCCTACGGCGGCAAGGGCTCCGACGCCCATGCGGCCTCGGTGACCGGCGACACGGTCGGCGATCCCTACAAGGACACGGCCGGCCCCGCCATCAACCCGATGATCAAGGTCGCCAACATCGTCGCCATCCTGATCATCCCGATCATCCATTTCTACTCGGACTGGAATCTGATCGTCGAGAGGGCGGCCAGAGGGCCGCCCTCTCTCGTTCCGGGCCGGGCGGCCGCCATAGTCGTGACAAGGGGCCGGGTGGGGGCGTCCCGGGACCGTCCACCCGAAACGCCGAAGGCGTGGTCCCGGGAGGGCCCCCCCCCGGCCCCCGCTCGACCCTGTGGCTCTCCAACCAGGCCGAACCACCGCGGCTGCCATCCTGATCCCGTGGAACCGAAACGGGAGCGGACGCTCTACGAGATCTCGAGCAGCTTCTTCGCCGTCGTCGTGATCGCCTTCGCGATCGGCGGAATGCTCGTCGTCGGATTCGGCTCGGCGGGCCCGATCTCGGGTGAGTTCGGCATCTGCCTGTTGTTCCTTCTGCTCGGACTCGGGCGCCTCTACCTGGGGCTCGTTCGCGGCGAGGAGGGCTCGGACGATTAGGCCGGGGATTGGTGGCGCGCCCGCGGTCGTATAGTCGCGCCCCGGATGGCGCACCGCGTTCCTCGCGATCAATCACTGCAACGGGTCCACGGCGTCGGCGCGTTGTTCAGCGCCGCGTACGGAAACGTCGGATCGTCGATCTACTACGCGCTCGGGGTCGTCGCCGCGTTCGCGCTCGGCCTGACGCCGCTGGCGTTCGTCATCTCGGGCCTGATCTTCGTCTGCACCGCCGCCACCTACGTCGAGGGCACGGTGATGTTCCCCGAGGCCGGCGGATCCGCGAGCTTCGCCAGGCACGCGTTCAACGAGCTCGTCAGCTTCATCGCCGGTTGGGGCCAGATGCTCAACTACATCATCACGGTCGCGATCTCGGCGTTCTTCGTGCCGCACTACCTCGGGGTCTTCTGGGAGCCGCTGCGCCACGGCCCTGGCGACATCATCGGCGGCATCGTCCTGATCGCGGCGCTGGCGGCGCTCAACATCAAGGGCACCCAGGAATCGGCGAAGCTCAACCTGGTCCTGGCGATGGGCGATCTCGCCACCCAGGTGCTCCTGGTGGTCGTCGGGCTCGCGCTCGTCTTCAGCCCCGACGTGCTGATCGGCAACATCGATCTCGGGATCGCCCCGACCTGGAGCGACTTCGCGCTCGGCATCGCGCTCGGCATGATCGCCTACACCGGCATCGAGACGATCTCGAACATGTCGGAGGAGGCGATCAAACCGGAGAAGTCGATTCCCCGCGGGACCGGGTTCGTCGTCCTGGCCGTGCTCGGCCTCTACTCCCTGCTGCCGCTGATCGCGCTCTCGGCCATGCCGGTCACGCTCGGGCCCGACGGCTATACGACGGAGCTCGGCACGACATATGCGAGCGACCCGGTGCTCGGCATCGTCGAGAACCTCGGCCTCGGGGCCGGGCTCACCGACGTGCTGCGGATTTACGTCGGCGTCCTCGCCGCGGTGATCCTCGTCATCGCCACCAACGCCGGCATGATCGGCGTATCCCGGCTCACCTTCTCGATGGGCCAGCATCGCCAGCTGCCTGAGCGACTCCGCCAGGTGCACCCGAAGTACCGGACGCCGCACGTCGCGATCATCACCTTCTCGATCATCGCGTCGCTGGCGCTGCTTCCCGGTCAGGCCGATCTGCTCGCGACCATGTACTCGTTCGGGGCGATGCTCTCGTTCACGATCGCGCACGTCGCGATCGTCTGGATGCGAAGGCGCCATGCCGGCGTCGAACGGGCATGGAAGCCCCCCGGGGAGGTGACCGTCGCCGGCGTGGAGATCCCGATGACGGCCGTCCTCGGCGGCCTCGGGACGTTCGCCGCCTGGATCGTTGTGATGGTCCTGAATCCGGTGACGATGGCGATCGGCCTCGGGTGGATGGCGCTCGGCGCAGTTGTCTACATCGCCTACCGCCGCAACCAGAACCTGCCGATCAAGAAGACCGTCAAGGTCGTCCTCCCGGAGCCGCTCAACGTCGAGGAGGTCGAGTTCAAGTCGGTGCTCGTCCCGTTCGAGGACGATCCCTTCTCGGAGCTGACGATCGGCACCGCGGCCCGCCTCGCGGCCCGCAAGCGCCGTGGTATCCACGTCATCTCGCTGCTCAACGTCCCCGCTCACCTGCCGATCGACGCGCCCCTGCCGCGTCAGGAGGAGAAGGCCCAGTCGAAGATCGAGCGGGCGAAGCTGATCGGCGGCCGGCGGGTTACCGGCCACGTCCAGCGGGTCCGCCCCGGTCAGGCGCCGAAGGCGATCATCGAGGAGGCGAAGGACATCGAGGCGGTCGCGATCGTGATGCAGCTCACCTACCGAAACGGCACGCCGCTCTACGGCAAGACCCTGCAGGGCGTGCTCGGCAATCGGCCCTGTCGGGTGATCGTCGCCGCCGACCCGAACGTGGATGCGGCGGCGAGCCCGCCACCGGTGGCCGCCTGAGCCCGACCCTCGCATCTAGAATCGCCGCCGATGTCGTCCCGGGAGCGGATTGGTTCGAGCGGTACGAGAGTGCTGTCGTCGGTGATCGTCGTCCTCGGGCTCGTGATCATCGTCCGGACGGCGGCCGCGGGCGGCGGCCCGCTCTCGGTCGGCGTACTGATCGGGCTGGTCTTCGTCGCCATCGGTGTCGCCCGCCTCTACCTCGCTGCCCGTACGGCGCGTTGAGCCTCCCGTCGTGAAGGAGCGTCGCCGCGACAAGCCCGCCGTCGACCGCCGCTTCCTCGGCGTGCCGTGGCTGTGGGCGGTCGCTCATTCGGCCGTTGCGTTCTCCGTCTACTACTCGCTCGGTGTGGTCGCCGGCCACGCGCTCGCCCTGACCCCGATCGTCTTCGCGGTCGCGGGGCTGATCTACATCCTGACGACGATGACCTACGTCGAGGGCGGGGCGATGTTCAGGGAGCGGGGTGGCTCCAACACCCTCGCCCGGCACGCCTTCAACGAGCTGGTCAGCTTCGTCGCCGGTTGGGCGATCCTGATCGACTACGTGATCGTGATCGCGCTCGCCGCGGTCACGATTCCGCACTACCTCGCGCCGATCTCGGAGGGATTCGCGGATGGAACCGGTGAGGTCATCATCGCCGCGCTGGCCGTGGTCGTGGTCGCGGTCATCAATATCGTCGGCTTCACCGGCAGCAGGCGGCAGGGCCTGCTCGTCGCGCTGACGAGTGCCGACCTCTTCCTGCAGTTCGCCCTGATCGTCGTCGGCCTGGTCGTCGTCTGGGACCCGTCGGCGCTGACCCAGTCACTCGATTCCTTCGGGGTCCCCGACATCAAGGCGATTGCGACTGCGCTGGTCATCTCGATGGTCGCTCTCGCCGGGATCGAGGCCTCGTCGGATCTGGCGCCGGACCTCGCCTGGCGCCGGGAGGATCTCCGCCACGTCCTGCGGGCCGGTGCGTTCGTGGTCCCGTTCGTCTACGTCGGCATGTCCCTGATGGCATTGATGGCGCTGCCCGTCGTCAACGGCCCGGACGGCCCGCAGACGGCGCTCGCCACGACCTTCGAGGACGCGCCGGTGCTCGGGGTCACCTCCGCGTTCGAACCGGGATGGCTTTCCGACGTCTTCCAGTGGGCGGTCGTCGGGATCGCCCCGATCGTCCTGCTGTTCGCGGCCAACGTCACGATGCTCGGCCTCTCCCGCCACGTCTACGTCCTCGCGACGAACCGGCAGATCCCGAGCTGGCTCGGCAAGCTCGGCGGCAAGCGCTCGACGCCGCACATCGCGATCCTGATCGCCGCGACGATCGCGATCGGGTTGGTGGTGCCGGGGGACGTCGAGCTGCTCGCCGGCGTGTTCGCGTTCGGCGCGACGCTCGCGATCTCCATTGCGCACGTCTCGCTGATCCGGCTTCGCTTCACCGACCCCGGGCGGGAACGGCCTTACTCGGTGCCCTTCGACGTCAGGATCCGTGGGACCGCGGTGCCGGTCCCCGCGATCTTCGGCCTGCTGCTGACCGGCGCCGGCTTCATCTCGCTGATCGTGCTGCACGGGACCGCGCTCTGGGTCGGTGGGGCGTGGATGCTCTTCGGCCTGGTCTCGTACTTCGTCTACAGGCGGGTCGTCCAGAAGCTGCCGGTGACGAAGCGGGTCTCCGTCCCCGAGCAGGCGTTGCTCAAGCATGAGCCCGACGTGGAGCTGGACAGCATCCTGGTCCCGGTCTTCGGCACCGGCAAGCTCGACGACGACATCGTCTCCACCGCCTGCAGGCTCGCCGAATCGAACCCGCTGGAGGGACAGAGCAGGCCTCGCCTCGAGATGCTCTACGTCATCGATCTGCCGCTCACCGTGCCCCTGGAGGGACCGATCCCTGCCGATCGGATCGAGACGGCGGAGCGCTCGCTCGCCCGGGCGATGGAGATCGCCGCCGAGTACCCCGGGGTCGAGGCCGACTCGAGCTACGTGCTGGCCCGCAGCGTCGGTCAGGCGATCGTCGACGAATCGCAGAAGCGGGCGGTCGAGGCGATCATCGTCGGCGGCGAGCCACCGACGCGGATCCGCGGCGGGGCGCTGCTCGGCGGCGTCGGCGGCTCCAAGCCCGCCGAGGTGGGCCCGGTGACCGAGTACGTGCTCCGCCATGCCGCATGCCGCGTCTTGCTGACTGCGCCGGCCGAGAGTTAACCGCGCGACTCGCAGGGCTCCGCCCTGCTCGACTGCGCCGGGCCTCCGGGCAAAGCCCGGTGGCCCTCCCGCCTTGACCAACCGCGCGACTGGCAGGGCTCCGCCCTGCTCGACTGCGCCGGGCCTCCGGGCAAAGCCCGGTGGCCCTCCCGCCTTGACCAACCGCGCGACTCGCAGGGCTCCGCCTGCCCGGCGTGACTAAGATCGCAACATGCTGATCCTGATCGTTGGATGCGGGCGCGTCGGCTCGTCCCTGGCCCGTACGATGCTCGCCGAGGGGCACGAGGTCTCGTGCCTGGACGAGGATCCCGACTCCCATGCCCGCCTCGAACTGGGCCTGGACTCCTCGTGGGAGGACTCCGGCGGCCAGTTCACGGTCGGGACCGGCCTCGAGATCGATGCCCTGACGACGGCCGGGATCGAGCGCGCCGATGTATTCGTCGCCTCGACCAACGGCGACAACACGAACATCGTCATCGCCCAGATCGCTCAGCGGCGCTTCCGGGTCGAGACGGTGATCGCCCGGATCCTCGATCCCTATCGGGCCGAGTGGTACGAGACCCAGGGCCTCAACACGATCTGCCCGACCCGGGTCGCGATCGAGATGCTCGTCGCGGAGGTCAAGTCGATCGCGGGCGATCGCGAGGAGGTCGAGTCCGGTGGGTAAGCCCGAGGAGCGGGACTACATGCTGATCGTCGGCGGCGGCAAGGTCGGCTGGAACCTGACCCGCGAGCTGATCGACAAGGGCAACGAGGTCACCCTCATCGAATCCGATCGGGAGCGGTACCTCACCGTCGAGCAGGAGCTCGAGCATCGCGTGCTCTACGGCGACGCATCCGAGCTCTGGGTGCTGGAGCGGGCCGGGATCGCGCGCGCCAGCATGGTCATCGCGGTCACCGGCGACGACGAGGACAACCTCCTGATCTGTCAGGTGGCCAAGGACAAGTACGGCGTCGAGCGGGTGATCGCGCGCGTCAACAATCCGCGCAATCGCCAGCACTTCGAGTTGCTCGGCGTCAAGCCCTACGTCTCCGCCACCGATCTCATTCTCCGCCTGATCGAGCGTGAGGTCCCGCGCTACGGACTCGTCCACCTGCTCGACCTGGCCGATGCCAAGATCGAGATCATCGACCTGCTGATCGGCGAGAACGCCCAGGTCGTGGGCAAGCGCGTCGACGAGCTCGAGATGCCGAAGGGCAGCCTGCTGATCAGCGTTGTGAGGGAGGGCAGCGGCTTCGTGCCGACCGCCGAAACGGTCCTGGAGGCCGGCGACGAGGTGCTCGTCGTCCTCGATCCACGGATCGAGGAGGAGCTGACCAAGTATCTCGGCCTCGAGGAGGGCACCGTCGACAGGACGCCGGGCTAGCGATCCGATGGCGGATCGCCGGGTCGATCACCTGCTCGTCGGTGCCGGCGTCGCGTCGGCCTACTGCGCCTCGGAGCTCCGCAAGCGCGGGGCGGAGGGTTCGATCCTGATCGTCGGCCGCGAGCCGGAGCCGCCCTACGACCGGCCGCCGCTCTCGAAGGAGTACCTGCGCGGCGAGGCCGGCCGCGAGGAGGCGTACGTACATCCGGTCGGCTGGTACGGCGACAACGATGTCGAGCTGGTCAGCTCCCAGAGCGTGATCTCCCTCGACGCCGAGGCGCGGACGGCGAAGATCCAGGGTGGGGAGGAGGTGGGCTTCGGGACGGCCCTCCTCGCGACCGGTGCGATGGTCAACCTGCTGCGCGTCGACGGGGTCCAGCTCGACGGGATTCACTACCTGCGCGCGTTCGGGAACTCGGACTCGATCCGTGACGACGTGGCCGACGCCGAGCACGTCGTCTGCGTCGGCGGCGGGTACATCGGCGCCGAGGTGGCAGCCTCGCTGGTCGCGATGGGGAAGCGGTGCACGATCGTCGAGATCGAGCCGGTCGTCCTCTCCCGGGTCTTCGGAGACGCACCGGGCCGCTACTTCCACGATCTGCTCGTCGCGCACGGAGTCGAGATCGCCTCCGGCGAGACGGTCGCCGCCTTCGAGGGCGACGAGCGCGTCTCGACCGTGCTGACCGAGAGCGGCCTGACGGTCGACTGCGACGCGGTGGTGATCGGCGCCGGCGTCCGTCCCGACACGACGATTGCCGGGCGCGCGGGCATCGAGGTCGACGACGGGATCGTCTGCGATTCGGGTCTCGAGACTTCGGTGGAGGGGGTCTTCGCCGCCGGCGACTGCTGCAGCTATGTCAGCGAATTGCACGGCGGCGCCAGGACCAGGTTCGAGCACTGGGACGTTGCCCTCCACCAGGGCCGGCACGCCGCCCGTGGCATGCTCGGCGACAAGCAGCCCTACCGGGTCGTCCCGTACTTCTTCAGCGACCTCTCCGACTGGGCCTCGCTCGAGTACGTGGGCGGGGCGCGCGAGTGGGACGAGGTGATCTGGCGAGGCGAAGCCGGCGACGGCGAGTTCTCCGTCTGGTACCTCCACTCCGATCGGGTTGTCGCGGCCCTCTCCGTCGGCCGGCCGGAGGATCTCCTCGAGGCGCGTCGGCTGATCGAGTCCGGCGAGCGGATCGGCGCGGCCAGGGAGATCGTCGCCGATCCCGGAGCCGACCTCGGCGCGATCTGAGGGTCGTTACTGCGGGCCAGGGATTCGAACCCCGAATACCTCTTCCAGAGAGAGGCGTGTTGCCGTTACACCAGCCCGCACGGTTCCTGCCGGAGATCCGGCCGGTCCGAAAGGTTACCTAGAACATCGACCCGTATCGGCGCCATCACCGGCGTGGACGGTTGTCCAGTTCCCGTCCCTGGACCCGCGTCCAGTCCTTCGGCCCTGGTGCCGAAGCGGGCGGCCCGTGTCGATGGGCCTCCGCAGGGAAAGTCGAAGTAGGGAGTTCTTGATGTCACGCAGAGCAGCAATTGCAGCCGGAGTCGCCGGGGCCGCCATCGGCGCCGTCGCGGGCATTCCGTACCTGACCCGGTTCGGCGACTGCAGCAACGTTGGGTCGGCTTCATTCCAGTGCACGATGAATCAGGCACTCGGCCCGTATCTCAGCGCGATCGCGGTGGGAATGGTCGTGGCGCTGATCGTCGGCAACGCTGTCGCGATGATGACGAAGCGATCGCTCGCCCCGAGGGCGCCCGGCCGCAAGCGGCCGCTGCACGCGGTCGAGATCGATGATCCGGCGATCCAGATCGCTGCATGGGGAATGCCTCCGGGCGCCAGCCAGCGGACCGTCAGCCTCTCCGAGCCGGTCGCTTACCGCTCACGCCGCGCCGGTCGCAGGCCGGCGGGTGAGCCACGTCGCGCCGGCGCGGGCTACGGCGCCGCGCGCGCCGCGCGGGCATCGACGGCGGCCTCGGGCGGGAACCGGCTTTAGCCATCCGACGGGCCGCTAACCTCCCTGCAATGAGAGGGAAAGTGGCAACCGTGACCACCGTAGCCGCGATTCTGGCGATTCCGATCGCCGGATGCGGCGGTGGCGACTCGACCATTCAGTCGGTTTCGACGACGTCGACCACGGATTCGACGTCGGCCGTGGCGACCGACGAGTTCATCACCGCGGCCGACGCCCGCTGCGCCGAGGCGAACGCTGCGATCGCCAACCTCTCGACCGACGCGGCCGCCAGCGCGACGACCGTCCAACAGCAGCTCGCCATCACGAAGCAGACGCTGACCGGCCTGAAGGCGCTGGGCGCACCCGAGGACCCGGATGGCTCGCTCGCGGACTTCTACGCGGCGATGCAGGACCAGATCTCCGTCCTCAAGCAGAAGCAGCAGGCCTTGACCAGCGGCGACACCGCCTCGGCCGATGCGCTCGGTACACAGCTCTCCCAGGCTCAGGCCGACGCCGGCACGGCAGCCACCTCGTTCGGTATGACGGAGTGCGGCCAGCAGGGATCCTCACTGCCGGGCGGCACCTCGACCTCGACGACGCCGAGCTCCGGAACGGTGACGCCGACCACGACCCCCGCGCCGGCTCCCGTGCCCCCCGCGCCGGCGCCTGCACCGACCGGCGGCACGGGCGGCACCGGCGGCACCCCGCCCTCGGGCGGCGGCGGTGGCGGCGGCGGGTCTTCAGGCGGAATCAGCCCGTCGGGCTGACCGGTCCGGCTCAGGCCGCCTGGCCGGCCTCCGCCCAGGTGCCGTACAGCCTCGCGTAGGCGCCGTTCATCTCGAGCAGCTCCTCGTGCGTGCCGCTCTCGGCGATCGCGCCGTGTTCGAGGACGACGATCCGGCTGGCCCGCCTGATCGTCGAGAGCCGATGGGCGATGACGATCGCGGTGCGCCCGAGCAGCAGCCGCTCGAGGCCCTCCTCGATCCGGCGCTCGGTCCGGACGTCCACGTTCGAGGTCGCCTCGTCGAGAATCAGGATCCTCGGCTCGGCGAGCAGCGCCCTGGCAAAGGCGACGATCTGCCGCTCGCCGGCGGACAGGGACGCGCCGCGCTCGCCGACCTCCGTGTCGACGCCCTTCTCGAGGCCGGCGAGGAGCGGTTCCCCGCCGACCGTATGCAGGGCCGAGAGGATGTCCTCGCCGCTCGCGTCCGGCCTGCCGAATGCGACGTTCTCGGCGATCGTCCCGCTGAACAGGAAGCCCTCTTGGGGGACGATGCCGAGCCGACTGCGCAGGGCGTTGGAGTCGAGCTGGCGGACGTCGACTCCGTCGATGAGGATGCGACCGCGCTGCGGGTCGTAGAACCGGGCGATCAACTTCGCGAGCGTCGACTTGCCGGCGCCGGTTTCACCGACCAGTGCGACGGTCTGGCCGGGGAGGATCCGCAGGTCGATGTCGGTCAGCGCCCATTCGGAGTTCTCCCTCGGGTCGTCGGAGTAGCTGAACCAGACGTCCTCCAGTTCGATCTCGCCCTTGATCTCACCGGGGTCGATCGGATCCGCGACGTCGACGACGTCGGGCTCGGTGTCGAGCAGGTCGAAGATCTTGTCGAGGGCGGCCATGCCCTGCTGGTAGGTCGTGTACAGCTGGCTGATCTGCTGGATCGGGTCGAAGAAGGTCTGCAGATAGCCGACGAAGGCGAAGAGGACGCCGAGCTGGATGTTGCCGTCGATCACCTGGTATCCGCCGAAGAGCAGGATCACGGCGGTCCCGATCGCCGAGAGGAGCTCCACCGCGGGGAAGTACGAGGCGTTCAGGTAGACGGTCTTCATGTTGACCGCGCGGTTCTCCTCGTTGAGGCGTGACATCTCGGTCAGGTGCCGGGGTTCCTGGCCGAAGCTGCGCACCACCCGCACTCCGCTCAACGTCTCCTGCAGGTAGGCGGTGATGTTCGCGATCTTCTCGCGGGTCAGCCGGTAGGCGTTGGCCGAAGCGACCCGGAAGATGATGCTCCCGATCGCCAGGATCGGAAAGGTCAGGAAGGTGACCAGCGCCAGCTGGACGTCGATCGTGAGCAGGATGACGATCACCCCGACGAGGGTCAGGACGCTGGAGACCATCGTCACGATGCCGTCGGTGACGAGCGTGTCGAGGGCCTGCACGTCGTTGGTCATCCGCGAGATCAGCACACCGGGCCGGTTGCGTGTGTAGAAGCCCAGGGACATGCTCTGCAGATGCGTGTAGATGCGCTCGCGCAGGTCCTGAAGGGCCCGCTGGCCGACCCACCCGACCAGGTAGGTCTGCACGTAGGTCGCCGCCCAGTAGATCGCGGCGGAGGCCAGGAAGGCGACCACGATCAGCGTCAGGGCGCCGTAGTCGGCGGGCAGGATGCCCTTGTCGATCGCCAGCCCGGCGAGCAGGGGCGGCGCCAGCGCCGCCGCGGTGGCGATCACGAGCGCGATCAGCATCAGGGTGACCCGGGATCGGTAGGGGCGCAGCAGACCGAACATCCACCTGACCTTGCGTCCGCGGCCGTCCTCGCCGCGGATCGTTCGCCAGACGCTCTTCGCCAGCAGCCAGGCGTCGCCGAGCGGCGCTCGCGTCTCCGACTCGCGCGCTTCGTCCTCGCGTTCGAGCTTTGCGTCGGCGTCCTCCTCGGGCGGCGGGTTGGCCGAGTTTCGTGCGCTCACAGCCTCGCCACCTCCTCCCGCTCCTCGAGATCGGACTGCAGGAACGTCCGGTCGACGAGTCCGTAGTCGGCGATCTCGCGGTACAGCGGACAGCGGTCGATCAGCTCCTCGTGCGTTCCCTTGTCGACGACCCTGCCGTCGTCGAGGACGACGATCTCGTCGGCGAGGGAGATCGTCGAGAGCCGGTGAGCGACGATGAAAGTGGTCCTGCCCTGCAGGGCCTCGTCGAGCCCGCGGCGGATCTCGGCCTCGGTCTGCGCGTCGACCGACGACGTCGCGTCGTCGAGGATCAGGATTCGCGGGTCGGCCAGGAGGGCGCGCGCGATCGCGATCCGCTGGCGCTGGCCACCGGAGAGCGTCAGGCCGCGCTCGCCGACCATCGTGTCGTAGCCGTCGGGAAGGCGGTCGATGAACGAGGCTGCCTGAGCGCGCCGGGCGGCGGTCTCGATCTCCTCGCGGGTCGCATCCGGCTTCGCGTAGGCGATGTTCTCGCCGACGGATGCGCTGAACAGGAAGCTGTCGTCGGCGACGAAGGCGATCTCGCGACGGAGCGAGCCGACGCCGATGTCCCTCAGGTCGGCCCCGTCGATGGAGACGGACCCGACCGTCGGGTCGTAGAGCCTGGCCAGCAGGGCGACGAGGCTCGTCTTGCCGGATCCCGACGGCCCGACGAGGGCGACGACGGTCCCACCCTCCACTTCGAGATCGACGCCGGCCAGGGCCGGCTCCGCACTTCCGTAGTTGAGGGTGACGTCCCGGAGGACGACGTGGCCGTCGCCGTCGGGCAGGTCGATGGCGCCCGGCTTGTCGACGATCTCCGGCTCGCGGTCGAGGACTTCGAACAGGCGGTTGCCGGATGCGATCGCCCGCTGTGACATGCCGAGCGCCGTGCCGAGCATCCGCATCGGCCCGATCAGCATGACCAGGTAGGTGTAGAAGGCGGTGAAATCGCCGATCTGGAGCGTTCCGTTGATCACCTGACGGCCGCCGACCAGGAGCACCACAGCCAGCCCCAGGTTGGGCAGGAACGCGATCATCGGGTTGTAGAAGGCGCGCAGGCGGGTCGAGTACACGTTCTGGTCGAAAACCCGCCTGATCCGGTTGCGGAACCGCTCCAGCATGTGCTCCTCGCGGGCGAAGGCCTTGACGACGCGGACGCCGGAGACGGACTCCTCGGCCTCGACGGTCAGCTCCGCGATCCGCTGCTGGACCTCCTGCAGGGCGGGCCGGGACGTCCGGTTGTACCGGGAGGCGGTGTAGACGACGAACGGGACGGGGAGGAGGGCGAGGAAGGCGAGGCTCGGCTGCAGCCAGAACATCACGGCGGCGGCGAGGACGAGCGTCAGGGCGCTCTGGGTGATGAAGATGAGCCCGTAGCCGAGGAAGAAACGGATCGACTGCAGATCGACGGTCGCACGGGACATCAGCTGTCCGGTCTGCTGCGAGTCGAAGTAACCGAGCTCGAGCGATTGCAGGTGGCCGTAGATCCGCTCTCGCAGGTCGTATTCGACGGCGAGTGAGACCTTGCCGGCGACGACCCGCCGCGAGGCGGTGAGGGCGAGGCGGAGGATGCCGGCGGCGACGATCGTCAGCGCCAGCGGCAGGATCGCCGACCGGTTGCCGTCGCTGATCGCGTTGACGACGTTGCCGACTAGCCACGGGATCAGGACGGTGATCCCCATCGCCAGCGAGGCCAGCACGATGGACTGGATGTTCTGACGCTTGTACGGCCGCAGGAAGCCTAGGAGTCGGCGAAAGGTGGGCATGAATGCCACCCGACTATACAAAGTGAAGTATTAGCTTTGCCCCTGTCAGCGGCTCGTTCACCGGCGGACGCGACCGGCACCGCCGACGGCGTGCAAGGCTTGACCCTCGTGAAGGGGCTATGCGACGCCTGCCGCCACCAGCGGCTGATCCCGAACACCCGCGGCTCGGTCTTCTCCCTGTGCGAGTGGTCCAAGACCGATCCGGCCTTCCCGAAGTATCCGCGGCTGCCGGTGCTGGACTGCAGCGCCTTCGAGCGGGTCAGCTCTGCGGCGCCTCGATCGTATCCCCCGAGCTGAGCGCGCCCGCGGAGGCTGCGACCACGAGGGCGATCGCGAGGATCTCCCGTCCGACCAGCCCCTGACCGAGGACGAGCACCCCCACCAGAGCGGCGACCGCGGGTTCGACGCTGAGCATCACCCCGAAGATTCGTTCCGGAAGCCGCCGCAGCGCCTCGAGCTCGACCGTATAGGGAATGGCGGAACTGAGCATCGCGACGCTGAAACCGATCACCAGGGTCGCCGGGTGGAGGAGGTCGACGCCGCCGTCGATCACCCCGATCGGGATCAGGATCACCGCGGCCACGACCATCGCGACCGAGAGTCCACCGAGCCCGCTGGGCCCGCGCCCGACCCGCGCGGAGAGGAGGATGTAGATGCCCCAGAAGGCGCCCGCCGTGAGCGCGAACGCGACCCCGAGCGGATCGAGCCCGTCGCCGATGTCGGGCCCGAGCAGGAGGATGCCCCCCGCGGCGAGCAGCACCCAGAGCAGGTCCATCCGGCTGCGCGAGCCGGCAACCGCGACCGTCAGTGGCCCGACGAACTCCAGCGTCACCGCGATCCCCAGCGGCAGCCGGTCCAGTGCCTCGTAGAAGCAGAGATTCATGCCCGCGAGCGTCGCCCCGAAGAGGACGATGTCGCGTGCGGTCGACCTGTTGATCGCCTCGAGGGCCGGTCGCCAGACGGCGACGAGGACGACGGCTGCGAACAGCGTCCGGAGAAATACGGTCCCGCCCGGCCCGACCTCCCCGAAAACCTGCGTCGCCAGTGCCGACCCGAACTGCACGGACGTGATGCCGGTCAGGACGAGCCCGACGGCGATGCGGCGATCGCCGCCGGCTTTGCTGGTTCCGCCCATGCTTAGGTGCTGCGCCGTTCCGAAGCGGGGCGCCCATCGATCATAGAGGCGGGCAACCGGCGCGCCCCGCGGCGCCGGTGGGCTATCTTGGCAGCGGGAACTTCGTCCGACCCACGGGCGACCGATACAGAGGAGAACTGTTGTCCAAGCGTCTTAGCGCGATCTTCATTGCACTGATCGCGATGCTGATTTTGCCCGGTGTTGCGTCCGCCAAGGACTACGCGGCGACCTCACTGAACATCATCCCGTCCGGCCAGCTGCAGCCGGGGGAGCCCGCCGCGCCGAAGCCCAACGACGCACAGGCGACGATGTACGACGGGCTGACGCCCCTGTTCGACCAGGTCTCCAACGGTGACCTGACCACCTACTTCAAGTCCGAGGCGCTGAACAGCCTCGGCACCGACGGTCCAGCCACGACCGAGACGGTTCCGGGTCACGCGGGGATCGAGATCCTCCGCGACACCTACGGCGTCCCGCACGTCAACGCCGACACCTATGACGACGGCATCTTCGCCGCCGGCTGGATCGCGGCCGAGGATCGCGGCCTGCTGCTGCAGCAGGCTCGATACAACGCCCGCGTCGCGGCAATCGACGCTCCCGGGCTCAGCGCGATCGGCCTCGTCACCCAGCTCAAGAGCTTCGTCCCGAGCCAGCAGACCGAGGACGTCGTCGCCGAGCAGACGCAGGCGCTGAAGAGGACCAGGGCAAGGAGGGCAAGAAGGTCCTGGCCGACATCGACACCTACATCGACGGCATCAACTACTGGTACGAGCTGAACAGCCCCGCGACGGCGCCGTTCACCCGCAACGACATCTATGCGCTGAACGCGCTCAAGGACCAGTTCCTCGGCGAGGGTGGCGGTGACGAGGCGCGTCGCTCGGAGTTCCTGAGCGGCCTGCGGGACCGGGTCGGCAAGAAGAAGGGCCTGAGCATCTTCAACGATCTCCGCCAGTTCAAGAACAAGGGCGTCCCGACGACGATCGACGGCAAGTTCAAGTACGGCAAGCTCCCGAAGCACTCACGGGACGCCCCGGGGAGCGTCGCCCTCGACCACGACAGCTACGTGACGACTCCGGCGGTTCAGAACAAGGCGCTCGCCGATTCGGTCGCGCCGAAGCCCGTCCAGGCGTCCAACACGCTGATGATCACGAAGAACAAGTCGGCGACCGGCAACCCGCTGATGGTCGGAGGACCCCAGATCGGCTACTTCTACCCCGGCCTCACCTATGAGATCGACATGAACGCGCCGGGCCTGAAGTGGCGCGGTGCCACGTCGGCTCCATTCCCCGGCTACCTGCTGATCGGTCGCGGCGAGGACTTCGCGACCACCCTGACCTCGGCCAGCGGCGACGTGATCGACCAGTACGCGGAGACGCTCTGCGGCGGCAGCGACACGAAGTACAAGTACAAGGGCAAGTGCCGCAACATGGGCACCTTCAACGCCGGCACACTGAACGGCGATCCCGGTCAGCTTCAGGACCACGGTGCACGGGCCGGTGACCGGCTACGGCACCGTGAACGGCAAGAAGGTCGCGATCTCGTCGAAGCGCTCCAGCTACGGCCAGGACGTTCTCGACCTGCTCTTCAACCGGAGGATCTCGAACGGCCAGGTCCACGATCCGAAGTCGTTCTTCAACGCGGCGTGCGAAGACCCCGCAGACGTTCAACTCCTTCTACATCGACAACAAGCACGTGGCCGAGTACACGACCGGCAAGCTGCCGATCCGGCCCAAGAAGGTCGATCCCGGCCTGCCCACCAAGGGCACCGGCAAGTACGAGTGGAAGGGTTATCTGAGCAAGAACGGCCATCCGCACGGCACCGACCCGAAGGACGGGACGATGACCAACTGGAACCAGGTCGTCTCGAAGGGCTTCGGCTCCGCCGACGACGAGTGGGGCCGGGCGGGATCCGCGGAGCGGGTCGACCTGCTCAACAAGAACCTCGCCCGCCTCAAGCAGAACGGCAAGTGGACGATGGCCCAGGTCACCTCGGCGATGAACGCCGCAGCGACCCAGGACGTCCGGGCGATCGACACGGTGCCGCTGCTGGCGAAGCTGCTCCAGGGCACGCAGGCGCCGAACGCCCGCGACGCCCAGATGCTTCAGCTCATGATCGACTGGAGCAACGACGGTGGCAGCCGCCTCGACCTCGACAACAACGGTGAGATCGACGCTCCCGGGGCGGCGGTGATGGACGGCTCGTGGACGAACATCGCGAACGCGTTCATGAAGCCGCGGATCGGCTCCCAGCTCGAACGAGCTGAACAGCCTGTTCTCCCGCTTCGACAAGCCGCCGGGCGGCCAGTACTCGGGTTGGTATCAGTACTTCGACCGGGACATCAACACGCTGCTCGGCAAGAAGATTCCGACCCCGTTCAAGAACGCCTACTGCGGCAAGGGCGACCTGCAGAAGTGCCAGGACGACATCTGGGCAGCGATCGACACGTCAGGTGACGAGATCGCCGTGGACCAGGGATCCGCCGATCCGGCCGATTGGCATTCGAGCGCGACGGCGGAGCAGATTCACTTCTCGCCGCTGCCGCTGAAGACGATGCGGTACGCCAACCGCCCGAGCGGGATCCAGCAGGTCATCGAGTTCGACGGTCACCGCAAGAACAAGTAGCGTTGCGCCCCGTATGAGGGCGATCCAGATAGCCGATCTCAGCGGGCCCGACTCGGCGCTCCGCGAGGTCGAGATCCCCGAGCCCGAGGCGTCGCACATGCTGACGCCCGGGAGCGGGGTCCTGGTCGACGTCGAGGTTGCGGGCGTCTCGTTCCCGGAGGTTCTCCAGACCCGCGGCGAGTATCAGGTCAAACCGCCGCTGCCCTTCGTGCCGGGCAGCGAGGTGGCGCGGAATCGTTCGCTCGGCGCCGGAAGGAGCGGCGGTCTCGGCCGGCG
Organism: uncultured Solirubrobacterales bacterium; assembly: GCA_963798165.1. Lineage (GTDB taxonomy): Bacteria > Actinomycetota > Thermoleophilia > Solirubrobacterales > 70-9 > RHKX01. Next base: position 273,296 of record CAWCSE010000013.1, read on the forward strand.
ACCGCGTCGCGGCATTTCCGATGCTTGGCGGTTTCGCCGAGGTTGCGGTCGCTCCCGAGTTCCTCACCTTCAAGCTTCAGGACCAGCTCGATTTCCGCCAGGGTGCATCGCTGATCCTCAACTACCACACGGCCTGGTTCTCGCTCGTCACGCGGGGGCGACTGGAGGCGGGCGAGACCGTCCTCGTCCACGGTGCCGCCGGCGGGGTCGGAACCGCATCGATCCAGGTCGCCAAGGGGATCGGAGCCAAGGTCATCGCCGTCGTCTCGACCGACGACAAGGAGCGCGTCGCCCGTGAGGCCGGCGCCGACGAGGTGGTCCGCTCCGACGGCGAATGGCGCGAGGAGGCCAAGGAGCTCTCGGGCGGCGGGGTCGACCTGGTTCTCGATCCGGTCGGGGGCGACCGCTTCACCGACTCGCTGCGCTCGCTCGCCGAGGAGGGCAGGGTCGTCGTCGTCGGGTTCACCGCGGGCTCGATCCCTGAGGTCAAGGTCAACCGGCTGCTGCTCAACAACACCGAGGTGATCGGCGCGGGATGGGGCGCCTACGTGATCGCCAAGCCGGAGATGAACCGGGCAATCGGAGCCGAGATCTCGAAGCTGATCGATTCCGGGCACGTCAAGCCGCTCGTCGGGGCGGCGTTCCCGCTCGGGGTCAGCGGCGCCGCCGAGGCACTGAACCTGATCGACGGGCGCGGGGCCACCGGCAAGGTCGTCCTGGACGTCCGCTGATGGCCGAGCGCGTCTTCCTCGTCACGGGCGCCTCGAGTGGCATCGGCGAGGCCACCGCGCGCCGGCTCGCGACCGAGCCGGGGGCCCGGCTCGTCCTCGTCGCCCGGCGCGAGGAGCGCCTGCGCGAGGTCTGCGCATCGCTCCCCTCGCCGGCGACCTGGGTCGCGGTCGATCTCACCGAAGCGGATGCTCCCGGTCGCATCCGGGCTCACGTCGAGGAGCACCACGGCCGGCTCGACCTGCTCGTCAACAACGCCGGGGCATCCTGGCGTGGGACGTTCGCCGACGAGGGCTGGGCGAACGTCGAGCAGACGATGGAGCTCAATTTCAACGCGGTCGTCCGCCTCACCGAGGCACTGCTGCCGCTGCTTCGTCGCTCCGCCCCGAGCTCGATCGTCAACGTCGCCAGCACGGCGGGCCGCATCTCTCGCGCCGGCGCCGGCGCCTACTCCGCCAGCAAGTTCGCGTTGATCGGCTGGAGCGATTCGCTGTACGGCGAGGAGCTCGCCCACGGAGTCCACGTCGGCCTCGTGATGCCGGGATTCATCGCCACCGAGGGTTTCCCGGCCGCGGAGCTGACGGCGAAGGCGATCACGCGCTGGACCGTCTCCACTCCTGAGCAGGCGGCCGAGGCGATCGTCGACACGGGCCTGAGCGGCAAGGCCGAGCGCTACGTCCCGCGCCCCTACGGGCTCGTCGGCGTCCTCCGCATCGTCGCCCCGAGCCTGACGCGCCGCATCCTCAGCGGCAGCGCGGCGAAGGTGATGACGACGGCCACGAAGGGCGACTAGAGCGGCGGGTGGGGGCTGGCGGTGGGCGTGGCCTGCCGAGCGGACTCGCCGGCCGGTGAGAGTGGTTTGGGCTGGGAGGGGAGGATGGGGCGCTCGGCCACCGTTCACCCGCCTGCCGAGGGGCGCTCAGGGTCGAGACTGCTCTGAGGGCGGATAGTCCGCCCCGAGAGCAGTTTCGTTTCCGACCCGCCCCCTCAGCCCCACCAATCAACCGACGCCCTTGCCGCGGCAACACCGCGCCGACCGAGCGGAGCGGACGCGAAGCGGAGCATTCCCTCGGAGTCATCTAAGACGCCCTGCCGAGCGGCCAAGCACCTCGCGCAGGCCGACGAGACCGGACGCGAAGCGGAGGATCTCGTCGGGGTTATCTCCCCGCCGCGGCGGGCTCCTCAGTTTCGTGGCTGGGTAGGATCGCTGGGCCGTTGACGGGGCAGGAGAACTCTCCGGTGATGGGCTTCTCGGGCTCGCCCGGCTCGTCCCGGTGGAGGACCGAGGAGTCGATCGTGAACCAGGCGACCAGGCCGCCGAGGGCGGCGAGTGCGGCGGTGACGTGCATGGCCGTGTGGAATCCCGAGGTCATGGCGGTCGGGTCATAGAAGGCGTCGCCGGTGATGCCGGCGACGAGGGGCAGGACGGCGACGGCCAGCAGGCCGGCGACCCGGGCGACGGCGTTGTTGATTCCCGAGGCGATGCCCGAGTGCCGTGAGTCGGCGGCGGCCAGGACCGTCGCCGTGACGGGTGCGACGACGAGCGTCAGGCCGAGGCCGAAGACGAAGACGGCCGGGAGGACCTCGGTGAGGTAGTCGGCGTCGGCGGGGATGCGGCTCATCAGGAGCATGCCGGCGGCGATGACGAGCGGGCCGACGGTGAGCGGGATGCGAGCGCCGATCCGTTGCGCGAGCGCGCCTGAGCGGGCGGAGAGCAGGAGCATCAGGAGGGTGACGGGCAGCGACGCCGCCCCGGCCGCCAGCGGCGAGTAGCCGGCCGCGATCTGGAGGAAGGCGACGAGCAGGAAGAAGACCCCGCCGAGGGCGGCGTAGACGACGAAGGTGACGAGGTTGGCGGCGCTGAACTGCCGCGAGCTGAAGAGGTCGAGCGGCATCATCGGGTGGGGGCTGCGCCGCTCGACGATCAGAAAGGCGACCAGCGCGGCCACCCCGGCCACGGCGGCGACGGCGATTGTCCCCGACATTCCCTTGCCCGGAGCCTCGATGAGCGCGTAGGTGGTGCCGCCGAGGCCGATCGCCCCGAGGGCCGCACCGAGGCCGTCGAGCTTGGCGGCGGCGCGGGGGTCGCGCGTCTCGGGAACGTGGCGGGTCGCCATCACGGCGACGAAGACTCCGATCGGCACGTTGATCAGGAAGACCGCCCGCCAGGAGACCGCCTCGACGAGGTATCCGCCGAGCAGTGGCCCGAGCGCGGTGGCGACGCCGCCGAGCCCGGACCAGGCGCCGATCGCGCGGGCCCGGTCGCCCGGCCTGAAGCTGGCCTCGATCATCGCCAGGCTTCCCGGGGTCAGCAAGGCGCCGCCGACGCCCTGCAGCAGGCGGGCGGCGATCAGGGCGTTGGCGCTCGGGGCGATCGCGCAGAGCAGCGATGCACTGGTGAACCAGACGATTCCGACGACGAAGACCCGGCGCCTGCCGTAGCGGTCGCCGAGCGAGCCGCCGAGGAGGATCAGCGAGGCCAGCGTCAGCAGGTAGCCGTTGAGGATCCACTGCAGCGAGCTCGTCTCCGCTCCGAAGTCGTCGCCGATGCTCGGCAGTGCGACGTTGACGACGGTGCCGTCCAGGAAGACGATCCCCGAGCCGAGCACGGCGATCGCGAGCACCCATCGCCCGGCATTCGTCCCGTAGGAGATCCCCGCGCCCTCGTCCCGCTCAGCTGTGCTCAAGCCCGCTCCCTTCCGGTCGGAGACCAACCGCGGGGGAGTCTGACGGAACGCCCCCGCGGCGGGTGCCCGTGCGCAGCCGGGGAAAAGTGGAGGCGATTCTCCGTTTGAGGTGTAGAATCGGGACAATGAGTGCCGGATCCGAGGTCGCCGTCGCCCCGCGCCCGCTGCGGCGCGACGCGGAGCGCAACCGGGTGCGAATCCTCGCCTCGGCCCAGGTGCTGTTCGCCGAGCACGGCGTCGACGTGAGCCTCGACGACATCGCCCGCCATGCGGGCGTCGGCATCGGCACGGTCTACCGGCGGTTCCCCGACCGGGAGGCCCTGATCGACGAGCTCCTCGAGGACAAGATCAGCGAGCTCGAGGCGATCGCCGAGGCCGCCCTCGCCATGGACGATCCGTGGCAGGGGCTGGTCAGCTTCCTGGAGCGATCTCAGGAGAAGCACGCGGCCGACCGCGGCCTCAAGCAGGGACTGCTCGTACCGACGCGCGGGGCCGAGCGCCTGGCCGCCGCCCGGGCGCGGATCGAGCCCAAGATCAACGAGCTGATCGACCGCTCCAAGGCCTCCGGGCAGCTCCGCCCCGACTTCGAGGTGGAGGACTTCCCGATGATCGTCGAGATGATCACGGCGGTCGGAGAGGCCGGCCACGATCTTGCTCCAGATCTCTGGCGCCGCTATCTGCGCATCATCATCGACGGCATCGCGACGTCACGCGACGGGGGCAGCGATCTCGGTCCCGAGGCCCTCTCCCGCGACCAAGTCGACGACGTGATGTGCGGCCGTCCGCACAAGTGAGGCGGGCTCGGAGTCGGGGTTCGGCTGGATGAGCGGCAGCGCCCTGAGCGGTCGGCAGATGCGCATCGTCATCGGTGCGCTGATGTTGGTCATGCTGCTGGCGTCGCTGGATCAGACCATCGTCTCGACCGCCCTGCCGACGATCGTCGGCGACCTCGGCGGCCTCGAGCACATCTCGTGGGTCGTCACCGCCTACCTGCTGGCGATCACGATTGTCACCCCCCTCTACGGGAAGCTCGGCGATCTCTACGGCCGCAAGGTCGTCCTGCAGGGGGCGCTGGTCCTTTTCCTCATCGGCTCGATCCTCTGCGGGCTCGCCAACGGGATGACCGAGCTGATCGCCTTCCGGGCCGTTCAGGGGCTCGGCGGCGGTGGCCTCATGGTCAGCGCCCAGGCCGCCATCGGCGACGTCGTCTCGCCGCGCGAGCGCGGCCGTTACATGGGCCTGTTCGGCGCTGTCTTCGGGGTCTCGAGCGTCGCCGGGCCGCTGATCGGCGGCTTCTTCACGAGCCATGCGAGCTGGCGGTGGATCTTCTACGTGAACGTCCCGCTCGGGCTCGCCGCCCTGGCTGTCCTGGCGGTGGCCCTGCCGAGCATCTCCGAGCGCCGGGCGCACCGCATCGATTACGCCGGCACCGTGCTCCTGGGTGTGGCGCTTGCGTCGCTGGTGCTGCTCACGACACTTGGCGGAACGACCTATGCCTGGGATTCTGCCCAGATCGCCGGTCTCGGCGCGCTCGCGCTCGTTTCTCTCGGCGCCTTCATCCGCGTCGAGCAGCTCGCCGACGAGCCGATTCTCCCTCCATCGCTGTTCCGAAACAACGTCTTTCGCGTCACCAGCGCAATCGGATTCGTGGTCGGCTTCGCACTGTTCGGGGCGCTCACGTACCTGCCGCTCTTTCAGCAGGTGGTCCGCGGACTCAGTCCAACGGAGTCCGGTCTTCAGCTCGTGCCGTTGATGGCGGGTGTACTGATCGCCTCGATCGCCTCCGGCCAGGCGATCTCACGAACCGGTCGCTACAAGGTGTTTCCGGTCGTCGGGACGGCGGTCGCGACGATCGGCATGCTCCTGCTCTCCCAGCTCGATGCTGGGACCCCTGCCGTGGAGGCGGGCACCTTCATGTTCGTCTTCGGTGTCGGCCTCGGCCTCGTCATGCAGGTGTTGATACTCGCCGTCCAGAACTCGGTTGCCTACGAGCAGCTCGGGGTTGCGACCTCCTCGGCGACCCTGTTCCGCTCGATCGGCGGCTCGCTCGGCACCGCCATCCTCGGGGCGATCTTCTCGAACCGCCTCTCCAGCGAGTTGGCCGGCAACGGCTCTGCCGCGGCCGGGCCGAGCGGAGGCAACATCGATCCGGCCGCGCTGAAGGAACTTCCCGCCCCGGTTCATGACGCCTACATCGGTGCATTCACCGACTCGCTCTCGACCGTCTTCCTGATCGCCGCATGTGTCATCGCGCTTGCGTTCGCGCTCGCGTGGCTGATCGAGGAGCGGCCGCTGCGTCAGACGGTCGAGACGGGCGACCTCGCCGACGCGTTCGCCGCTCCGCAGGACACCGGGTCGCTTCAGGTCATCACTCGCTCGTTGAGCCGGGCCGTCGGGCGGGAGCGAACGGGCCGCTTCATCGACTCCGTGATCGACCGTGCGGGCGTGCCGCTGGACCGCGCCGAGGCGTGGCTGGTCGCTCGCTCGGTTGGGGGATCGATCCCGCCGGATGCCTTCGAGGCGCGGAGCGAGAGCGACCGCCTGCGCCTGGCCGAGGCAGCCGTCCACCTCGAGGAACGAGGCCTGCTTGTCAGCGCCGGCGATCCGGACATTCCACCGCGACTGAGCGCTGCGGGTACCCGCCTCTTCGACCGGCTCGACGTGGCCCGCTGCTCGCGCCTGCGTGAGCTGGTCTCGGGGTGGCGACCAGAGTCGCCTGAGGTCGATGCGATGATCGACGCCCTCGCCGCCGAGCTCGGCAGCGACGAGCCCGTCCCGGCCTCCTCGTAGCTCCAGCCGAGCTGCGGCCGGGCGCTCTGGTCGCAGGAGATCACGTTTGCGAGTGCTGCTTCACGGGTTCCCCTCGAAGCAGTAGATTCGTCGGCCGGGGATGAGTTCGAGCAAGCAAGATGCGACGTTCGGCGGGCCCTCTCCTGAGGAGGTTCAGGGCAGCCACGGCCGGTTGAGAACCCGGCGTGAGCAGACGACGCTTTACTACCGGCTGTCGGCGATCCTCTTCATCGGTGGCGGCATCTCGGGGATTCCGCCGGATCTGCTGCAGGCGCCCCGCAACTCGTCGGCGATCCTGTTCCTCCCGGCGATCGCGATCCTCAGCGCGATCGTCACCTGGGCGGTGTCCGATCGGGCGCCGCGGGCGGGCCTTCACGTCGTCGCGGTGATTGCGACCGTCGAGGTCTCGCTCTCGGTCGCGTTCGTGTCAACCACCTTCGCGGTCTACTTCGTCTTCATCGCGGTGTTCGCCGCATACGTCTTCGAGAATCGCTGGGAGATCGCGGCGCAGATCGGGTTCGCCATCCTCGCGACCCTGGCGCCGATCCTCTATGACCCGGATTCGGCGCGTGACCTGGCGATCCAGGCGCTCGTGCTGATCCCGACCCTCGTCATCGCCGGGGGCATGGTCACCTACCTCCGCGAGCAGCTGGCCGCGAGCGAGGAGCGCTACCGGGATCTCTCCGAGCGCGACCCGCTGACCGGTATCGGCAACTACAGGATGCTCGTCAACCGGGTGCCGCGCGAGATCAGGCGCCACGCCCGATACGAGCGCCCGCTCGGGCTGATCGTCATGGATCTCGACCACTTCAAGCGGGTCAACGACGTGCTCGGCCACCAACGTGGGGACCAGCTCCTCTGCGAGGTCGCGGATGCGCTCACCGACGCCGTCCGGGTCCACGACATCGTGGTCCGCCAGGGCGGCGACGAATTCGCGGTGATCGCTCCTGAGACGAGCGTCGAGGACATGACCCAGCTCGCCGACCGGTTGCGATCGCGGGTTGCCTCCCTGGCGGCGGGCGACCTGCCGATCGGGGCATCGATCGGCTGCTCCCACTATCCGGAGGACGCCGACACCCTCGAGGGCCTGCTCAGCATCGCCGACGAGCGCCTGCGGGTGGTGAAGGCGGAGGGGCTGCCCCGCTACCGGCGACAGCAGCCCCTTCCGGCCGAGCGTTAGCCCAGCAGCTTCGCCTTCATCTGCTCGTATTCGGCGTCGGTGACCTTGCCCTTGTCGTGCAGCTCCGCGAGGTTCGCGAGCTGATCGACGCTGGAGGTCCCAGCGGTCTCCTTCACGTACTCGTCGAAGTGCTTCTTGGCCTCCGCCTGCTCCTTGAGCGCGCGATCGCGCATGCCACCGCCGCGGGCGATCAGGTAGATCAGCGCGGTCAGGAACGGGATGAAGATCAGGAATACGACCCAGATCGCCTTGCCCCAACCGGACATCTCATGGTCGCGGAAGAGGTCGGACAGGATCGTGAAGAGAACCATGATCCAGGCGACGAAGATGAAGACGGCGAGAACGGTGCCGAGGGCTTCGCCGAATGAGTAATCAGCAACCAGCAATTGGTGTCCTTTCGTGACGGGTGATTTGCAGCTTGACAATACCCGGGGTCACCGGCCCGGGTGCCGGGCGCTCACCAGGCCCCGCCGCCTCCGCCGCCCGAGAATCCGCCTCCTCCACCCGAGCCCGAGCCCGAGCTCGACGACTCCGGGGCCACCTGGCTGGCGAAGCCCGACGAGAAGCCGCTGAATCCGTGCCCGAACCCGGTCCCGACGGCGTAGGAGGTCCAGACGCCGGATCCGGCCGCCTCGGCGACGACGGGAGCCGGGATCCGCCCCGACTTGGCAACCCGCTCCGCGGTGCCGAACGCGACCGCGTAGACGAGGATCCGCCGCCACAGCTTCAGCGTCGCCGGCGGGTCGTCGTCGAGCCTGGGGAAGTCCTCGGTCCAGCGCTTGAATGCGATCCAGCGCGCGTTGCGCTCCCGCGCCGCCTGATCGAGCCGGCGCAACCAGTTCCCGGGCGGTACGTACATGAACAGCAGCGTTCCGACCAGAGCCGTCCCCGGGATCGCTATCTGGTGCGTGCGCAGCCAGGTCAGCAGCGTCACGATGCCGAGCAGGACGAAGACCAGCGCCGCCGTGGCGGCCCTCGCCCCGTTCAGATCGCGATCCCATGAGATGTGCCCCTCCTCGGCCGCGTCGAGGCTGCCGTTCATGGCCTCCCAGCGGTCCCGCCAGGTGCTCGAGTGCTCCGGCACCCGGTCCTTCATCCCCCCGAGCGCTACCCACTCGTCGTCGATCAGCTCGTCGAAGAAATCGAGCACGCTGATCTCGAAGGCCTCCAGTTCGGAGCGGCGCTCGTCGCGCTCGCCGAGCTGCTTGATCTCGAGGTCGAGATCGTCGCCGGCCGATGCGCGGGCCTCGTAGAAGCCGCGGTCCACGAGGTCCATCAGGGTCGCGAGCACGATGCGATCGTCGTAGTCACCCTCGTGCGCGATCGCGTAGGCGACGGCGGGCGGCACGTCCTCGGGCGGCTCCGGCAGGTACCTGGGCACCCCGGTCGGCAGCTCGCGGGCCCGGAACCAGAGCACGGCCGTCGTGAGCAGGGCGAGCGCCGAGACGATCAGCGAGATCGCCAGGACGTTGTCGGTGACGAAGTTCTCGAGCCGGTCGAAGAATCCGTAACCGTCATCGAGCGCCTGCTCCTCGGCCTCGATCTTCGGCAGTCCGTCTCCGGAAACGACGACTGCTCCGGCGGTGCTCGTGATCGCATCGCGCGGGAACACCGCCCGCAACCCGACTGCCTCGCCCTCCGGCACCCGGGCGATGCTCGTGGCGGTGATGTTCCGGTTTCCGAGCTCGCGCTCGGTCACGTCGGCGCCGAGCGATCGCGGCCGGATCCAGGCGCCCTCCGGCGTCGCGTTCGACGCGGCCGTGATCTCCGCGTTCAGGTCGCTGAGCCAGAAGTCCCACTGATCGCCCCAGACCGTCCAGGTGACGTCGACGACGTCGTCGTAGACGGTGACGGCATCCACGACCCGGTAGGTGAGGGTGAACGTGCGACTGCCGTCCTGTTGGCGGTAGTGCCAGACGACCCGCTGCCCGCCGTCGCCGTTCTCGGTGCCGAACTTACCGGGGAGATCGCTCGATCCGAGCGCTGTGTTGCCGCCGGGCCGGTATCGGCCGCTGGTGCGGTCCGACACCGAGGTCCCGGTTATCTTCGCGGGCGGCGTCAGCGCAATGTCGCGGTAGGCGCCGGTGAAGTGGCCCGTAAAGTGGAAAGGCAGCGACTCGGTGACGAGCAGGCTTCCGTCCTCCTGGAGCTTCACCGCCACATCGGCATCGCTGATCTCGTATTCCTTCTCCGACGTCGGGATGCTCGGGGCGACCACGAGGGCCACCGCCACGACGGCGGTGATCACCACGGCGACGAGCAGCCGCAGAACGAAGCGCTTCACGTGGCCGGTGTTCCGCCGCCGAGGTCGACGGCCGGCGCGGTGTGGACCTCGGCATCGGCGGTGAAGAAGGCGCGCGGCTCGAAGCCGAACCCGGAGGCCACGAGGGAGGACGGGAAGACCGCGACCGCTGTGTTCAGCGTCTCGACGGTGTCGTTGTAGACCCGCCTCGTGATCGAGATCCGCTCCTCGACCGAGGCGAGGTCGCGCTGAAGCGCCGCGAAGTTCTCGCTGGCCTTCAACTCCGGATACGCCTCGGCGATCGCGATCAGGTTGCCGATGCCGAGGGCCAGCGCTCCCTCGAGCGGGCCCTGGGCGGCCGGGCCGGCACCGACCGCCGATACGGCCGCGCCCCGCGACTCCGCGGTGCGCTCGAAGGTGTTGCGCTCATGGGTCGCGTAGCCCGATACCGCGGCGACGAGGTTGGGCACGAGATCGTGGCGCAGCTTCAGCGCAACCTCGATCTGCGCCCACGAGTTGTCGCAGGCGAACCGCAGCCGGACGAGCCTGTTGTAGGTCAGCAGGACGAACAGGCCGGCGAGCAGGAAGACGATCCCGACCAGGATCAGGATCGTCACGCGCCGGTCTCCCTCGCAGCCATGCCGGTGAAACCTATCCGGCTTCGGGCGGCGGTAGGGTTGGCGCCCGTGTCGAGCCTCGAGAACAAGATCGCGCTGGTCACCGGCGCAGCCGGGGGCCTCGGCTCCGCGACCGCTCGGGCGCTCGCCACAGCCGGTGCGAGGGTGGTCGCCACCGACATCGACCCGGCCGGAGCCGTCCTCGCCGACGAGGTCGGCGGCGTCTTCATGGAGGCCGACGTCTCGTCGCTGCGGGCCAACCGGGAGATGGTGGACTTCGCCGTCTCCGAGCATGGCGGCCTCGACCTCGTCTTTCTGAACGCAGGCGTGTCGAGCGGAGTCGGGCTCGGCGATGACTTCGACGAGGAGCGCTACCGGCGAGTGATGGGCATCAATCTCGACGGCGTCGTCTTCGGAACCGTCGCGGCACTCCCGGCCCTGCGCGAGCGCGGTGGCGGCTCGATCGTCGCGACGGCTTCACTGGCGGGATTGACGGCGACCCCGTTCGACCCGCTGTACGCGGCCAACAAGCACGCGGTGGTCGGTCTCGCGCGCTCGCTGGGCCTGGGCCTCACCGAGCAGGGCATCCGCTTCAACGCGATCTGCCCGGGGTTCGCCGAATCCGGGATCATCGCCCCGTTCCGGGAATTGCTCGTCGACTCCGGCACGCCGATCATTCCCGCCGAGCAGGTCGCCGACACCGTCGTCGGGCTGTTCGAGGGCGAGATGAGCGGCGAGTGCTGGTTCGTACAGGCCGGCCGTGACTCGGAGGCCTTCGGCTTCAGGAACATCCCCGGCCCGCGCACCCCCGCCTGAGCGACCGCTGCTGAGGATCTCACGGTGGCGGAGAGCGAACCAGGACGGGGCTTCAGCAGGTTCGTCGCGCTTGGCGACTCGACGACCGAGGGCCTCGAGGACCCTTATCCGGACGGGGGATACCGGGGCTGGGCCGACCGGCTGGCCGAGCGGCTCAGCGGGGTCAACGGCGGGTTGCTCTACGCCAACCTGGCGGTCCGCGGTCGCAAGGTCCCGCAGATCCGGGCCGAGCAGCTGGAGCCCGCGCTCTCGCTCCAGCCCGACCTCGCCAGCGTGCTCGGCGGCATCAACGACGTGCTGCGGCGCAGCCTCGACCTCGATCGCGTGGTCGGCGACCTCGAGGCGATGACGATCGCCCTGCGGGAGGGCGGAGCGACCGTGCTCACGTTCACGTTCCCCGACCCGACGGCGGTGATCACGGTCGCGGCCTCACGGATCAGGGCCAGGGTCGCCGCGTTCAACCAGCGGATCCGCGCGATGTCCGCGCAGCAGGGCGCCGTGCTCGTCGACCTCGAGCGAGACGGGGTCGCCCATCCGGCCCTCTGGTGCGAGGACCGGCTGCACGCGAACGGAGGCGGCCACGAGCGGATCGCCGGTGCGGCCGCGGCTGCGCTGGGCTTCGGCGATGAGGGAAGTTGGGCACAGCCGCTCCCGGACCCGCCGAGCCGGCCGATCGTCGCCCGCTATGCAGCGGACGCGGCGTGGATGGGCCGGCACCTGACGCCGTGGCTGATCCGCCGGATCCGCGGCCGATCCTCTGGCGACGGCAGGGAGCCGAAGCGGCCGGAATTGACCCCTTTCGCCGCCGGCTGAGCGGGTGACGGCCTCCCGTTCGCGGTAGGTTGAACGCAGCGATGAGTGTGGAGAACCCATCGAGCCTCCCGGAGGTGTTCCAGGACACTGCGGCGCGGTTCCCTGACGAGGTCGCGCTCCGCACGCCAGACGAGGGTTCGGAGATCACCTGGTCGGAGTACGCGAACCGGGTCGAGCGCATCGCCCGGGGCCTGAAGGCGCTCGGGGTCGAACCCGGCGACACGGTCGCGATGATGACCGTCAACCGTCCCGAGTTCCATCTCGTCGATGCCGCTGCGCTGCACATAGGGGCGACCCCCTTCGCCATCTATGCCACGTCGGCGACCGAGCAGATCACCTACCTCTTCGAGAACGCGGGCAATCACGTCGTCGTCACCGAATCCGCCTTCGCCGATCAGGTCCGCCGGGCGGCCGAGCAGGTGCCGGCCGTCTCCGAGCTCGTCGTCGTCGACGAGCCCGGTGAGGACCTCGCGGCGCTGGAGCGGCGCGGGGAGGAGGAGGCGCCCGGTTTCGACTTCGAGGCCGCGTGGCGCTCCGTCGGGCCGGGCGACATCGCGACCCTGATCTACACGTCGGGCACGACCGGTCCCCCGAAGGGAGTGATGCTCTCCCACGGCAACCTGCTCGCCGTCTGGGAGTCCTCCGTCGCGGCGCTGCCGGTGCTCGAACAGCGGGGCAGGTACATGTCGTACCTGCCGACCGCCCACATCGCCGACCGGATCTTCTCCCACTACCCGGCGATGAACAACGGCTCGTCGATCACCTGCGTGCCCGACATGCGCGCGGCGGTCGGACTGCTCCAGACGGTGCGACCGACGATCTGGCTTGCCGTGCCGCGGATCTGGGAGAAGCTCAAGGACGCGATCGATGCGATGCGCGCCTCCGCGCCCGACCCTTCGCAGGTGACCGACGAGGTCGTCAAGCGCACCCTCGGCCTGGACACCGCCGAGCTGCTCGTCTCCGGCGCCGCGCCGATCCGCCCCGACGTTCTTGAGTTCTTCGCGGCGATGGGGGTCGAGATCTGCGAGGGGTACGGCATGACCGAGTCGACGGGCGTCGGCGCGGTCAACGTCCCGGGTGAGACGAGAATCGGAACGGTCGGTCGGGCCTCCGGCGATATCGAGATCGTGCTTGCCGACGACGACGAGATCCTGATTCGCGGTGGCGTGGTCATGGCCGGCTACCGGGGGGAGCCCGCGAAGACGGCGGAGACCGTCGATTCCGAGGGATGGCTCCACACCGGTGATATCGGCAGCATCGACGACGACGGCTACATCTCGATCGTCGACCGCAAGAAGGAGCTGATCATCAACGCCGCCGGCAAGAACATGTCGCCTGCGAACATCGAGGCCAAGATCAAGGCCGCCTCGCCGCTGATCGCATTCGCCGTGGCGATCGGCGACGGACGCCGCTACAACACGGCATTGATCGCGCTGGACCCGGACGCCCTGTCGCTGCGGGCTCAGCAGCGCGGCATCGGGGATGCGTCGACGGAGGCGATGTCGAAGGATGCCGAACTGGTCGCCGAGATCGGATCGGCCGTCGAGCAGGCGAACTCGAAGATGTCCCGGGTCGAGCAGGTGAAGCGATGGAGCATCGTTCCCGACCTCTGGGAGCCGGGGGGAGAGCTGATCACGCCGACCGTGAAACTGAAGCGCCGGCCGATCGCCGACGAGTATGCGGGGCTGATCGAGTCGATGTATCCGGACGGCTGATCGGGCCGGAACCCCCAGGATTCGGGATCAGGCGGCGGCCGGGCTGCTGTCGAATGGATAGGGGGCCAGGATCGAGGAGTCGCGGCCATTCGTCTTGGCCTCGTAGAGGGCCTGGTCCATGCGCTCGAAGAGGCTGGTCGGGCTCTCGACTCCGTCCCACGCCGCGATGCCCGCCGAGCAGGTCTGCTCGCCGGGTGTGCACGAGCGCAGACGCTCCACCACCTCGAAGGCGGCATGGGCGGAGCAGTTGGGGAGGACCACCGTGAACTCCTCGCCGCCCCACCGAGCCAGCTGGTCGCCTGCACGGAGCGCGGCGGTCCATGCCCCGGCCGCCTCGCGAAGCAGCCGGTCACCGGCGCGATGGCCGTGGACGTCGTTGAAGCGCTTGAAGTGGTCGAGGTCGATGATCGCCACCGCAAGGGGGGTCCCGCGGCGCCTGCTCGCAGCGATCTCGGCGTCGAGGATGATGTCCCAGCCCCGCCTGTTGGTCAGACCGGTCAGCTTGTCGCTCGACGCGGTATCCGAAAGGGACTGCAGGAGGTCGGTGTGGTCGATCGTCGTCGAAGCTTCAGAGGCGAGTGAGCGAACGATGTCGATCCGGAGGTCGTCGCTGCGCCGTACCGGTTCGATCCAGCCGACGCACAGCACACCGGCGACGAATCCGCCGCGGGTGACGGGGGCGCAGAGCCAGGAGGAGATCTCGCTGTACTCGGTCACCTTCGAGATGAGACCGAGGTCCGCCCTGGCATCCGGGACGAGGATCGGGCGCTGCTGTTTGACCGCGCGGCGGACGAGCGAACCCTCGTCGTCGGGAATCGCGAAGCCCATGAGATCCTCCCGGCTCGCCTCGCTGATCACGAACCGGCCGGAGCTGTCCGGCTCCGCGAGCGCGACGATGTCGCAGGAGGTCAGCCTGGGGGCGGCGCTGACGAGGGCCCTGCGCGGATCGCCCGCAGCGAGCATCTCAGCCTGCAGGGCGCGGAGCTGGGGACCGATCGCGACCCGTTCCCGCAACTCCTGCGCGCGGCGCTGGATCGGGAACGAGAGCACGGGAAGCAGGACCGCCCAGACCATCGCCCGCAGGCCGAGCGCGTGCGGATGCAGGACCGCCGGGACGATCAGGGCGAGGGCGGTTGCGGCGAGAACCACGGCGACGCTGCGCCGGCTCTCCTGAAGGGCCACGAGAAGGACGTTGAGGCAGAGGATCACGTCGTAGAGCTGCTCGCCGGAGATGGCCGCTAGAACGCCGATGCTGAGCGCGCAGACAACCGCCGGAAGAACCCGCGTCCGGGGGTCGACATTGTGGACGGCCGCGTACCCGCGACAGACGGCCAGCAGGGTGATGACCAGGCCGCCGGCGGCGCGCGTCTCCGGTGTGCCGGGGATGAGCAGCACGACAGCGACGGCGATCAACAGGAATGGCACCATCTCGAGCAGCATCGGGGGCGTGGTGAACCCTCCGCCGGAGCGGCGCTCGAGGACCAGCAGGGGCGCATCGGCCTCGCTCGGCGTGCCGGCCTGCTGCTGATCTGGTTTCGGGACCATGCATGCCCTATCGATCCGCCCCGCAGTTCCTTTACCAATGCAGGCAATTGCGGACCCCCTTACGAATGGGAGCGCGCCCGATGGCCGCGGTTCCGGGCAACCGGGTGCAGGGGTCGCCGGTGCCGGCGGCGAACGGAGGGGTAGTTCATGGCCCGCGTCTACGTGATCGAGCTCCAGGGGGGCGCCGGGAGGCGCCGCGATCCGCGCATCCCGTGGGTCTACGTCGGTTCGAGCGCGCGCGAGCCGGAGATCCGCTTCCACCAGCACCTGCGCGGCTACAAGTCATCCGGCCTCGTCAAGCGGTTCGCCCTGCGCCTGCGCCCCGATCTCTACGGGGACCTGCCGGCGTTCAAGGGGGCGTCCAGAGCCCGCGAGGCCGAGTTGCAGCGGGCCCGTGAGCTGGCCGCCTGCGGGTTCGTCGCTCATAGCGACGGGACCTCGTACGGCAAGGGCTCGGGTGCCTGGCAGGAGTGGGACGGCGAGCGCCTCTCCCGCGTCGGCGAGCACGTCGACCGGGCCGCGCTGGAGTTGATCGAATCCTCGTTCGAGACACCCGATCCCGCCCGCTGCGCCGAGTTGCTGCACGGCATCCGCGGATTCTGGGTGGAGGACTACATGGACCCGACCGACCCGCCGCCCGCCTATGGGCGGTTCGCTCATGTCTCGCTCGACGCGCTCGAGACCCGCGTCGCCACGTTGGCGCTGACCGGCGCGACCGCTCCCTGAGTCCTCGCGCCGCTCCCGGCTTCCCCGTCCGAGTTGCCGCCATATCCTGGCCGGGTGACCGTCCGCCACCGCCTGCCGGCAACGCTCGTCCTGTTCCTCTGCTGCCTCGGCCTGGCCTCCTGCGGCAGCGACGCCGGCTCGGCCGAGACGCGGAAGGCGACCCTGGTCCTCGACTTCGTGCCCAGCCCCGTTCACGCCGGCATCTATGAGGCCGAGGCGAAGGGGTACTACGAAGCGGAGGGCATCGACCTCGAGATCGTCGAGCCGACCTCGACCGCCGACACGCTGAAGCTGATCGACGCCGGCAAGGCCGACTTCGGCATCGCCGACGGGATCGACGTCGCGACCCAGATCTCCGACGGGCGCGGGGCGAAGGGCATCATGGCGATCGCGCAGCGCCCGCTCGGTGGCGTCATCACGCGCGCCGATTCGGGGATCGAATCGCCCGCCGGTCTCCAGGGCCGGACGGTCGGGATCACCGGCGTGCCATCCGACGAGGCCGTGCTCGATGCGATGGTCGCAGCCGACGGGGGCGACCCCGCCTCCGTCGGCAAGGTGACGATCGGCTTCAACGGGGTCGCGAACCTGGAGAGCGGCAAGATCGACGGGTTCACGGGGTTCATTCCAGCCGACGGCGTCCAGGTCGAGACGGACGGATACCGGACGAGGTCCTTCGCACCCGACCGGTACGGGGGGCTGACCTACCCCGGGCTCGTCGTCTTCTCGACCGAGGACGAGATCGCCGCGGCCCCACAGTTGATGCAGGGGTTCGTGGCCGCGACGATCAGGGGGTACGAGGACGTGATCGCCGATCCCGAGGCGGGAATCCGAGCCCTGCTCGAGGCGAACCCGGCGATCCCGCCGCGCTTCGCGCAGGCCTCGCTGCGGGCCTACCTGCCCTCCTTCACCGATGCCGGCGGCGGCTTCGGCGGCTTCGACGATGCCGACCTGCGGAAGCTGTCGGCCTTCATGGTCGCCAATGGGCTGGCGACCGATCCGATCGCCCCGGCCCGGTATGCGACCGGCGAGTTCGTCGCCGGTGCGAGGTAGGGATGGAGCAGCCTGACGCCCGCCTTCGCGCGGAGGCGCTCATCATGCAGTTCCCGCCGCGGTCGCAGGGAGGCGCTGCGGTACGGGCTCTGGACGGCGTGGACCTCGAGGTCCACGCGGGCGAGTTCGTCGCGATCGTCGGCCCCTCCGGCTGCGGCAAGTCGACCCTGCTCGACCTCCTCGCCGGGCTGGATTCGCCCAGCGCCGGCACGATCGAGCTGGACGGTGCTGCGGATCTGCTCGGTCGCGTCGGATACATGCCGCAGGCCGACCTGCTGATGCCGTGGCGATCGGTGCTCGACAACGCCGCGCTCGGTCCGCAGCTGGCCGGCGCCTCCCGCGAGGAGGCGAGGACCCTGGCGCGAGCGGAACTGGCCCGGTTCGGCCTGGCCGGCTTCGCCGACGCCTGGCCCACGCAGATCTCCGGAGGTATGAAGCAGCGGGCTGCGTTGCTGCGCGCATTTCTCGCCGGCAGTGACATCCTTCTGCTCGACGAGCCGTTCGCGGCGCTCGACGCCCTCACGAGGCAGGGTATGAGGGAGTGGCTGCTGCGGATCTGGCAGGGGGACCGCAAGACGATCATCTTCGTCACCCACGACGTCGAGGAAGCCCTGTTCCTCTCCGATCGCGTCTACGTGATGTCGGCGCGACCGGGCCGGATCGAACTGGTCGTCGACGTCGATCTACCGCGCCCCCGCGAGCTCGAGACGACCACCCGCATGCCGCGGTTCACGGAGCTCGAGGACCTTGTCGCCGAACCGCTGCGACGTTCCGTCCGGCAGGCGGAGGAGTCGTGAACGCGCCCCGACGTGGTCGCGGGGTCGACTCCGCTCTCGCCACGGTCGGCATCCCGGTTGCCTTCGCGGCACTGGTCCTGGTCCTCTGGCAGGCATACGTCGCGATCTCGGGCGTGCCGGAGTCCTCGCTTCCCTCGCCGACCGAGATCGCCGCCGCCGGCTGGGATCAGCGCGAACTGCTGCTCGACAACCTCTGGCCGACCGTGGCCGAGATCCTGATCGGCTTCGCCGCGGCGATCCTGCTCGGAATCCTGCTCGCGATCCTCGTTCGCTCGTCCCGCATCGTCGAGCGGGCGCTCTACCCGTGGCTCGTCGTCTCGCAGATGGTCCCGATCGTCGCGGTCGCTCCGATCTTCGTCATCTGGACGGGGTTCGACCTGCGGCCCAAGGTGATGGTCATCGCGCTGGTGGCCTTCTTCCCGATCGCGGTCAACATGATCGACGGACTTCGGGCCGCCGACCCGCGGCTCCTGCGCCTGATGCGCACGATGAACGCGACGCCGTTTCAGCGGCTCCGATTCGCGCAGCTTCCGGCCGCGATGCCATTCCTGTTCAGCGGCCTCAAGATCGGCGCGGCCCTCTCCGTCATCGGCGCCGTGTTCGCGGAGTGGGTCGGCAGCTCGGAGGGTCTCGGCTACCTGATCCTCGTGCTCAACAATGCCACCGAGACCGCGACCATGTTCGCGGTGATCTTCCTGCTCGCGGCGATCGGGATCGCCCTGTTCGGCATCGTGCTCCTGGCCGAGCGCCTGCTGCTGCCCTGGTACTACGCGGAGCGGTGAGTGCGTGTCAGCGGCCCCTACAGGAGGCGCGCGATCAGCTCGCCCGCCGCGGCACGGAACTCGTCGCAGCCGGCGGCGGTGCGGGTCAGGTTGCCCTCGATCGGCCTGGAGACGACGACGGTGCCCTCGTTCATCAGTGCCACCGAGTAGCCGTCGGGCGGGTTCAGGGCCTCGAGGGCGGCCGGGGACGGTGCCAGGGGGAGTTCGGCGATCATCGCGTCGTAGGAGCCCGGTCGCCCGTCATCGGGTGCCATCCCTTGCCCACCGCTCTCCCGGAGCTCGGCAGAGTCGGCCAGCATCACGAACAGGCCTGGCACGTCCGCCGCGGGGACATCGCCCGCCTGAACGCTCTCGGCGACCCCCGGCACGGGTAGATCGCCGTGGTCATGGCGGAAGCGAGCGATCTTCTCCGGTTCGAGGCCCCGCGAGCGGGCGTACTCGCGGTTGAACGCCTGCCTGCCGGTCCAGTCGACCGAGAGGCCGCCCGCGAAGAGATATCGGGCGGCGATCAGCGGCCGGGAGATGCCGAAGCCGCCCATCAGGCCGAAGGCGCCGGCCGCGAGGGCGCCGAACGGGCCACCGAGCAGCCAGCCGAACGCGCCGGCGAGGACGAGGGCCGCAGCCCCCCAGGCGAGTGCCTTGGTCAGCACGGCCGGCTTGCGCTCGGCCACCTTCATGTAGGCGCGTGCCGCGTCGTGGACGCTCGCCGGCGGTTCACGCCATTGGACCTCGGCGACCGCGTCGTCGGTCAGCCTGATCCCCTCGTCCGAACCGGCGACCGGGTCGGGCGTGCTCGAGCTCAGTTCGGCTTCCCCCATCGGGAGTCGCCGTGGTCACGGGACCGTTCGTCGGTGACGCTCTCGCCGTCGGGTCCGTAGCCGGCCTCGGTCAGCATCCGCCGGAGATCGACCACGGTCTGGCGATCCAGTTCCTTGTGGTTGGGGATCCGGAGGACCTCCGACTCCGGGCCGACCGACACCTTGAGCTTGCCGTCGTGCTCCTCCTCGACGGTGCCGACGGCCTCGAGGAGGGATCGGACCTTGCGCCAATCGACGTTGCCCGTGGACTGGTGGTCGAAGATCTCGCGCAGGGTGGTGCGGTGGTGGTTGTTCAGGTGTTCCATGTATCGGCGCCTCGCTGTTCGGGGGGCGGACGATGCCAGAATCGCCTAGCGGACGATCACCGCCGTCCCGATCCGGGCGAAGGCGTAGAGATGCTCGGCCTCCGGCTCGGGCACGCGGACGCAACCGTGCGAGGCCGGATAGGCGGGGACCTCGGGATAGGCGTGGAAGGCGATTCCGGCGTTGAAGTAGGAGGCCCAGGGAAGCCACGTCTGGTAGGGCACCGACCACGAGTTGACCTCCTTGCGGAAGACCTCGAAGCGGCCCGCCGGAGTCGTGTACCCCGAGCCGCCCGATGACGTGTGGACGGCCCGCTTCGTCCTGTCCTTCTTGACGAGCAGCGTCACGCCCCTGTCGCGATAGACCTCGAGCCGCCGCGCGGGGCCATGTCCCTTCGGCTTCGGGCGCCCGGCGGTCTCGAGCGCTGCCATCGTCTGCGGGCCGGCGATTCCGTCCCGCTGCAGACCCTCCCAGGACTGAAACGCGATCACGGCCTGCTTCGTCCGGTAACCGGCGATTCCGTCGACCGCGCCCTTCGGCAGATACCTGAGCTTCGCGAGCCGCTCCTGCAACGCCCGGACGCTCCCCGAGGAGGCGCCCCTCGGCTTCGGGTCGCCGAGCCTGCTCCGCGGTGCCTTCGGCTCCGGTCTGGCGAAGTCGTCGCGGGTGTGCGCACCCCCGACCGGAACTCCCCCGGAGACGAGCCTGGCGCGTTCGACCCCGTCGAAGTGGGTCAGCGTGTAGGTCAGCTGGGCGAGCCTCGCGTCGAGCTCGGCCTGCTGGTCGGGGGTGCGTCGGCCCGGATCCGCGGGTACGCCGCTGGTGAAGTGCTTGGAGACCCTCACCGTGGCCGTGCCGTCGCTCACCTCGACGCCCCGCAACCTCGTCCCACTGGGGATCTCCGTTTCGGCGTCGCCACCACCCGCAGCGCCGGGTCCGGCGAGCAGTGCGCTGGCCGCCGCCGCCGGTGAAGGCGCCTCAGCCGGGACCCCTCGCAGCTGCTCGCCCGCCGTGAAGTAGATCGGGGCCGGGTCGGCCGCTTTCCCCGGGTTGGTCGCCTCGGTCGCCCGGGTCGTCGCTGCGCCGGTCGTCCCGACATCGGAGCCGCAGCCCGCCATCAGGCTCGCGGCGGCGAGCAGCGTCAGGAGAGCCCGCATCGGTCAGCCGGGCGCCGGCGCCGGTCCGCCGGCGCCGGGACGCGGCGGCCTCCGCCTCCTCGGCCGCCTTGACGCGGGCGAGATCGGCTGAGATCCGGACGACGGCGGAGACGAGCGGAGCGGCGACGATCAGCCCGACCGTCCCGAACAGCGCGCCGCCGGCGATCGTCACGATCAGGACCGCGAGCGGGTGGATGCCCAGGGCCGCGCCCATCGCGAACGGCTGGACGAGCTGCTGGAGCGCGCCGTTGGCGAGGAACTGGACGACGATCATGCCGATCGCGGCATCGGTCCCGGAGCTGCCGAGGGCGAGCAGTACGCAGAAGATGGCTGCGCTCCAGGCACCGATGTAGGGGACGTAACCGGCGACGAACGTGACCGCGACGATCGTGCCCAGCAGCGGCACGCCGAGGATCAGGGTGCCGATCGCCGACCACGGTCGCACTGAACGCGGCGACGATCGTGACGCCGAGGAAGTAGCCGCGCATCGAGCCGATCGTCCGCTGCGTGATCGATCTTCGCGACCGGCGCCGGCACACCCATGTGAGTCTCGCCCCAGGCCCGGATCTGCGGTCCGTCCTTGAGCAGGAAGAAGAGGCTGAGGATGGTCATCGCCAGGAAGAAGGCGAGCGACGAGAGCTTGCCGATGCCGCTCGATCAGGCCGCCGATCAGCGCCGAGGCACTGTCGCTCGCGCCCTTGCCGAGCTGATCCTTGGCGCTGTCGGCCTTGCCGGTGTCGAGGCCGAGGTCCTGCAGCCAGCCGCCGATCGTGTCCTTGGCCGACGAGAGGTGCCTGGAGATGCTGCTCGCCTGCCCGTCGATCCCGACGACGACGGCGTAGGCCATCAGCGCGCCGACCAGCGACGATCCCGAGCATCAGCAGGGCCGCGCCGGCCGCTCGCGGGACGTGATGGGAGTGCAGCCAGGCGACGATCGGAGAGCCGACGGTCGCGATGATCGCGGCGACGATCACCGGGATCGAGATCACCTGGGTCAGCGGCGAGCAGCCAGACGAGGCCGCCGAGGAGGAGCAGTGACGCCGACGAGCAGCCAGGACATCAGGCCGACGTTCCGGAGCCAGTCGGGAACGTTGAAGACGCCGCTCAGCTGTCCCGGCTCGAGCTCGATGTACTGGGTCTCGGTTCGCCCCGGCTCGCCCGCCTCGGCGTCTGCACGTGTGGTGGCGTCGGAGCCTGCCCCGGATCATCGGCGGCCAGCCTACCTCGCGATCCCGACGCCTCAGGCGACCCGTAGGCTGCGCCGGTGCACGTCTCGGCGAAGACCGCGAACCTCGCGATCGGGGTGCTCTTCGCGATCGGCTCGGTCTGCTTCCTCGTCGGGCCGTTTCCCGGGTTACCTCCAGCTCGTCGGGTCCTGCGCCGACGGGATGACGTTCTTCGTCGGCTCGATCTTCTTCACCTCGCGCGGCCCTGCTGCAGTTCCTGACGACCGGCGTCGTCGGCGGCGGGCGGATCGACTGGTGGGCGGGCGGCATCCAGTTCGTCGGCACGCTCTGCTTCAACGTCAGCACCCACGCGGCGCTGCAGGAGTCGCTCGACACGAGCGCCGTCGACCGGCTCGTCTGGCGCCCCGACGTCTACGGCTCGATCTGCTTCCTCGTCTCCAGCTACCTGGCCTACGTCTCGGCCGCCGGCGCCTACGGATGGCGCCGGCGCGACACGAAGGAGTGGCGGATCGGCGTCGCCAACATGCTCGGCAGCATCGCGTTCGGAATCTCGGCGATCGCCGGCTACGTGGTGCCCTCGACCGGCGACGTGCTCGCTCTCGGGGCCGCCAACTTCACGACCTCGTTCGGGGCGCTCTGCTTCCTGATCGGCGCGATCATCCTCGTGCCGAAGGCGTCGGACGGGCGCGAGCCCGTCCGTCGCTCAGTAGCCGACGCCGGTCTTCACCTGCTCGGCGCTCGGCCTTGCTGGCGCCGCCCTTCTTCTCGAGCGTCTCGCAGGCCTCGGCGATGTCGTCGGCCAGCGCGTCGACGAGCGGGCGGTTCAGGTTCAGCTTGACCAGCGCCCGCAGCATCTTCACGCTCTCCGCCTTCGGCGGCATCGTGTAGGCGGGCAGCATCCAGCCGCGCTCGGCCGCGACCTGCCAGGCGATGTCGAACTCGTCGTAGGGCAGATCGGCGTCGTCCTTGATCCGGAACGCGACCAGGGGCAGTTGCTCCTCGTCGGCGCCGATCACCTCGAACGGGCCGAGCTCCTCGAGCCGCTTGGCGAGGTAGTCGGCGTTCTTCTTCATCACCTCCATCACGAACGTGTACCCGTCGTGCCCGAAGCGGATGAAGTTGTAGTACTGGGCGAGCACCATCGAGGCACCGGTCGAGAAGTTCAGCGTGAACGTCGCGTCGGTCTTGCCCAGGTAGTTCTCGTAGAAGACGAGGTCCTCGGCGAGGTCGGTCTTCTCCCGGAAGATCAGCCAGCCGATGCCCGGGTAGACCATCCCGAACTTGTGGCCGGAGACGTTGATCGAGCGGACCTGCTCGAGCCGGAAGTCCCACTCGGTGTGCGGGGTAGAGGAACGGCCAGACGAAGCCGCCGCTGGCGGCGTCGACGTGGAGCGGCACGTCGAGGCCCTTGTCGTTCTTGAGCGCGACGAGCAGGTCGTTGATGCCGACGATGTCGTCGGAGTGGCCGGTGAAGGTCGTGCCGAGCACCGCGGCGACGCCGATCGTGTTCTCGTCGACGTGCGGCTCGACGTCCTCGGGCCCGATCGTGAACTTGTGGGGCTGCAGCGGGACGATCCGCGGCTCGACGTCGAAGTAGCGGCAGAACTTCTCCCAGACGACGTGCACGTCGCCGCCGAAGACGAGGTTCGGCTTGTCGGTCGGCTTGCCGGCGGCCTCGCGCCGCTCGCGCCACTTCCACTTCAGCGAGAGCGCGCCGAGCATGATCGCCTCCGAGGAGCCCTGGGTGCGGGCGCCGGTCGTCTCGCCCGGGGCGTTGTAGAGGTCGGCCAGCATGCGGATGCAGCGCTGCTCGATCTCGGCCGTGACCGGGTATTCGGCGTGGTCGATGAAGTTGCGATGCAGGTTCTCGGCGATGATCGTCTGCGCCTCGGGCTCCATCCAGGTCGTCACGAACGTGGCGAGGTTCCGCTCCGGGATTCCGTCGAGGACGATGTCCTGCTCGATCATCCGCTTGGCGACCAGCGGCTCGACGCCGACCGCCGGGATCTGGTTGTCGGGCGTGCCCTCGAGCAGCCAGTTGTGGGCCCGTCATCCCGGTGCGCGGCATCGTGCGGTTCGGTCATCGGCCATCGAAGGTCTCCTCGATTCGGGCGGGCTCGGCGGGATGCCGGCGGCGGTTGACCGGCATCCTATGTCCGGCCGCTCTCGGCCGCGGATCACCCCGGACGGGTGATCCGTTCGATCTCGAGCACGCGATCGACCACGAGTCGAGGCCCTCCGGCCGATGGGTGATCAGCAGCACCGATCGATCGCCCGCCGCGTCGAAGGTGTCCTCGATCAGCCGCTGGGCGGTCTCGGGGTCGAGGTGGGCGGTCGGCTCGTCGAGCAGCAGGACGGGGGCGGGGGAGAGCAGCGCCCGGGCGACGATCAGGCGTTGCCGCTGCCCGCCGGAGAGTTCCTCGCCCTGCTCGCCGACGAACGTGCCCAGGCCGGCCGGCAGCGAGCGGACCCAGTCGCCGAGCCGGGCGGCGTCGAGCGCCGCCCGCAGTGTCGGCCTCGTCGGCGTCGGGCCTCCGATCCGCAGGTTGGCCTCGATCGTGGAGCTGAACAGGTGAGCGTCCTGGCCGGCGAGCGCGAAGCGGGCCCGCAGGTCGTGCTGGCGCAGCGCCCGGGCGTCGGCGCCCCCGACCTCGACCGCTGCCGGCGGCCGGATCGAGGAAGCGGAGCAGCAGGGCGACGATCGTGCTCTTGCCGATCCCGCTCGGGCCCGAGCAGGGCGACCCGCTCACCGGGCGCGGATCGTCAGGTCGAGACCGGTGAGCGTCGGCACGTCCGCTCGCGGGTAGACGGCCGTCACGTCGTCGAGGCGGACGGTCGGATCCGGCGGGGGGTCGACGGGTCGACGGGGTCGGTGATCGCCGGCTCGGTGTCGGTCAGCTCGAGCACCCGACGGCCGGACTCGACCGTCGCTCCCGAGCTCCCGCGCCGTCTCCGGGAGCGGTCGCCGTCGCCTCGAACGACGAGAGGGTGAGCAGGGCGAGCGTCGCGATCATCAGCCGGTCGAGCGAGCCGTCGTGGTGGGCGGCGACCGCGGCGGCGAGCACGGCGACGGTCGTGACGCCGGTGATCAGGACCGAGAGCGCGTCGGCGAGGCCGGCGACGAAGGCGTCGCGCCGCGCGAGCCGGGCGAGCTCGCGATCGCGTCGCTCGGCCCGCTCGAGCGCCGCGCCGGCCGCGCCGTTGACGAGCAGCTCGGGAGCGCCGCGGAGGAACTCGACCACCTCGGCGGTCAGGTCGGCCCTGACGCCGCGCTGGCGCCGGCCGCTCGCGCTCTGCAGCCGCGCGGCCAGCCAGGGCACGGCGACTCCGGAGAGCGCGAGCCCGCAGAGCAGGATCAGCGCGGCCGAGCGGCAGGAAGCAGGCCGCGAAGCCGACCGCGCCGAGCGGTGACGAGCAGCGCGACCAGCGGCGGGGCGAGGCCGCGCAGGTAGAGACCCTGGAGGGCGTCGACGTCGCCGACCATCCGGCTCAGCAGCTCGCCGTGGCGGAAGCCCTCGAGCTGGGCCGGGGCGAGCGGCTCGATCCGCGCGTAGAAGGTCGAGCGGAGCGAGCCGAGCGCCCGCAGCGCCATGTCGTGGGAGACGAGCCGGTCGAGGTAGCGGATCAGCGGCCGGCCGATGCCGAAGAAGCGGACCGCGACGATCACGACCGTCAGCGAGAGGATGTCCGGCATCTCCGCCGCCCGCGAGATCAGGTACCCGGCGGTCGTCATCAGAGCGACGCCGAAGGCGATCGCGAGCGCGCCGAGGGCGACCGAGGCGGCGAAGCGCCCGCGCCCGACCGGGGCGATCCGGATCAGGCGGCGCAGCGATCGCCGGGGCCGGGTCGCGGCTCACAGGATCCGTCCTCCCTCGAGCACGACGATCGCGATCGGCGGACCGCGCCAGGGAGGGCGGTGGGCGACGATCAGCGCCGATGCGGTCGCGGCAGAGCGCGCCGATCGCCTCCTCGATCAGGTCGGCGTTGGCCGGGTCGAGGTTCGCCGTGGGCTCGTCGAGGACGACGAGATCGGCGTCCCGGAGGAACGCCCGCGCGAGGCCGATGCGCTGGCGCTCCCCGGCCGAGAGCGGCCGGCCGCCGTCGCCGATCGTCGTCTCCGGGCCGGCGGGCAGACCGTCGACGAACCGCTCGGCGCCGGCGAGCCGAAGCGCCTCGGCGACGGCGTCGTCGGCGGCACCGGGAGAGCCGAGCCGGACGTTGTCGGCGACCGTGCCGCGAAACAGGGTCGGCGACTGCGGCACCCAGGCGAGCCGGCTCCGCCACGCGTCGGGGTCGCAGTCGGCGAGGTCGACGTCGCCGGCCGAGCACCCGTCCCGCGGTCGGTGCCGCGAGGCCGAGCAGGAGCGCCGTCAGCGTGCTCTTGCCGGCGCCGCTCGGCTCCGGTCAGGGCGACCGTCTCGCCGGGCTCGATGGTCAGGTCGACGTCCGTCGAGGACGGCGACGTCGCGGTTCGGGTACTCGAAGCCGACGCCCGCGAACCTGATCGGGACCTCGGCCGGGCTCGGCGGCGGCCCGGTGCCCGCGGGCCGCCGCTCGTCCTCGTCTGCCGACCAGCTCCAGGAGCCGATCGGTGACCGCCCGGCCGTCGGCGCTCGCGTGGAACTGCGCGCCGAGGTTGCGCAGCGGCAGGTACAGCTCGGGCGCGAGCAGCAGGACCGTCAGGGCCGGCTGGAACTCGATGTTCGCCGTCGACGAGGCGGACGCCGACCGTGACGGCGACGAGCGCGATGCCGAGCGTCGCCGCGAGCTCGAGGACCGTGCCGGAGAGGAAGGCGACCCGGAGCGTTCCCATCGTCGCCGTCCGGTAGTCGTCGCTGACCGTCGCGATCCGCTCCGGCCTGCGCCTCGCCGCGGTTGAAGGCGCGCAGCGTGGGGAGGCCCCGGACCACGTCGAGGAAGTGCCCGGCGAGCCGGTTCAGAGCCTGCAGCCGCTCCTTGGCGCGGGCCTCCGTGTAGCGCCCGATCAGCCACATGAAGACCGGGATCAGCGGCAGCGTGAACAGCATGATCGCGGCCGAGACCAGGTCGATCGAGGCGACGACGACGAGGACGGCGATCGGGACGAGGACGGCGAGGAACGACCTGGGGGACGTAGCGGGAGAAGGTGGCCTCGATCGCGTCGACGCCGTCGACGGCGGTCGCCGCGACCTCGGCGGCCGCGACCGGGGAGCCCGCCGGTCAGCAGCCGGGTCCTGAGCAGCTGCATCCGCAGGGTCGACATGACCAGGGACGGCGGCCCGCCTGCCGACCACCTCGAAGCCCCAGACCGCGCCGGCCCGGATCGCGATCGCGGCGGCGAGGGCGACGAGCTCGGGGGTGACGTCGCCGACGCCCGGCGCCGTCGAACCCGCGGGCCGCGACCCTCGCGATCAGGACGGCCTGCGCGAGCACCATCAGCGTCGCGACGAAGCCGAGCGCCGCGTCGGCGGCGAGCATCTCGCGGACGCCCTTGACCCGATCGATCAGGCGCCGGTCGAGGGCGTTCATCGCGGCGTCGATACTACGGGGCGGCCGGGGAGGACCATCGTCGCGGGGGCGAGGGCAGTACCTAGATACTAGGTAAGCTCCGGGAAACCACTCCGAGGAGGAACGATGAGATCGAGCGCCGCGACCAGGTGGTCGTGATCACGATGCAGCGGACCGAGAACCGGTTCAACCCCGAGCACCTCGGCGAGCTCGAGGACGCACTCGATCGAGGTCGCCGCGATGGACGGACACCCGGCGGCCGTGCTGACCGGCGAGGACAAGTTCTTCTCCAACGGCCTCGACCTCGAGTGGATGGGGACCGTCGAGCCGGCCGACGCGAAGGCGATGGTCGAGCGGACGATGCGGCTGTTCGCCCGGATCCTCACCGTCGCCCTTCGGCGTCGTCGCCGCGATCAACGGCCACTGCTTCGCGGCCGGCGCGATGATGGCCCTCGCCTGCGACGCCCGGGTGATGCGCGAGGACCGCGGGTTCTTCTGCCTCCCCGAGGTCGACATCAACATGGTCTTCCTGCCGGGGATGAGCGCCCTCGTCGCCGGCGCCGGCTCTCGCCGGCCGCGGCCCACGAGGCGATGCTCACCGGCGCCCGCTTCGGCCGGCCCCGAGGCGGCCGCGCTCGGGATCGTCGACGCCGTGGCGCCCGCCGACGGGGTCGTCGAGGCGGCGGTCGAGCGGGCCGCACCGCCTCGCCGGCAAGGACCCCGAGACCGTCGCCGGGATCAAGCGCGGCCTCTATGCCGACATCGTCGAGAAGCTGAATCTCCCGATCGAGGTCTGACCGCATGGCGCGGGGAGCAGCCGCTCACGCGGCTCGAGGCGATCGTCCTCGGCCTGCTGATCGAGCGGCCCGCGCACGGCTACGAGCTGAAGGCCCGGCTCGGGCCGGGGCTGCCGCGCGAGCGGCTCGTCAACGACGGCGTCCTCTACCCGCTGCTCGCGCGCCTCGAGCGGCGCGGCCTCGCCGCGGTCGAGGAGCGCGAGATCGGTGGCAGGCTCCCGGAAGGTCTACTCGGCTCTCGAGCCGGGCGTCGCGGCGTTCGACGAGTGGCTCGCCGGGGATCGCGACGAGGGCGCCGAGGTCGACTACGAGATCTTCATCGACCACCCGATGGTCAAGCTCCTGTTCGCGTCGCGGATGAGCGCCGCGCAGTTCGCGCAGAAGGTCGACGAGCCTGCTCGCCGCCGCCCGCGCCCGGCTCGAGGCATTCGATCGCGTGCCGCAGACCGGCGCCGGCGGCGGAGCGGCAGCGGAGGTGGGGGAGGCGGTGCTCGCCGTCGGGCGCGCCCGCGAGCTCGGCGCTGATCGAGCAGTTGGAGGGACTCGGAGCCGCTCGCCGCCCGCGCGCCGCGGGGTGACATGATTCGAGCCGGTGGCCGCCTGCACTCACCTCGATCAGATCGCGCGTCCTCGAGCTTCCCGAGCAGGTGGACGGCTGCGAGGACTGCCTGAAGACCGGCGACCCGTGGCTGCATCTGCGGATCTGCCTGTCCTGCGGGCACGTCGGCTGCTGCGACGACTCGCCGAACCGCCACGCGACGGCGCACGCCGGCGAGACGGGCCACGCGCTGATCCGCTCGCTCGAGCCGGGCGAGGATTGGTCCTGGTGCTTCCTCGACGAGGTCGCGATGCGGATCCCCGACGTCAAGGGCGAGACGCGCATCCCGCCCTCTCCGCTCGGGTACTGAGGGGCCGCCGGATGGAGGGCGGCTTCATCTCCAGGGGCTTCGGCGGAGGTCGCCGCCGCCCGCCGGAGGAGCTCGCCGATCGGATCCCGCCGGGCCAGTACCTGGAGCGCGGGCTTCCCGG
Organism: uncultured Solirubrobacterales bacterium; assembly: GCA_963798165.1. Lineage (GTDB taxonomy): Bacteria > Actinomycetota > Thermoleophilia > Solirubrobacterales > 70-9 > RHKX01. The sequence goes on from CAWCSE010000013.1 coordinate 302,563, forward strand.
TCCTGACCGCCGGCCCGACGCCCGAGATCAGCACCGACGGCGCCTGGAGCTTCGCGATCGACGGCATGGTCGCGAGCAAGCGGCGCTGGTCCTGGGAGGAGTTCGGCGAGCTGCCGCACGAGGACGTGCCGTGCGACATCCACTGCGTGACCAAGTGGTCGAAGCTCGACACGAGCTTCCGCGGCGTCTCCGCTCGACGTCCTGCTCGAGGAGGCCGAGCCGCTCGACGCCTACGCGATGGCCTACTCGTTCGGCGGCTACACGACGAACCTCGCGATCGAGGACCTGACCGACGGCAAGGCCTGGGTGGTCACCGAGCACGAGGGCGAGCCGCTGCCCCGCGAGCACGGCGGCCCGGCGCGCCTGCTCGTTCCGCACCTCTACTTCTGGAAGAGCGCGAAGTGGATCGCCGGCCTGCGGGTCAGCGACCACGACGAGCCCGGATTCTGGGAGGCGAACGGCTACCACAACCGCGGCGACCCCTGGAAGGAGGAGCGGTATTGGACGGACTGAAGCCCGACCTCGTCGCTCCGCGCGCGCCGGGCAAGTGGCAGATCGCGACCGTGGAGTCGATCCGCCGCGAGACGCCGATCGGTCAAGACGTTCCGCCTCGGCCTGCCGATGTGGATGCCGCACCTGCCCGGCCAGCACTACGACGTCCGCCTCACCGCTCCCGGACGGCTACTCGGCCCAGCGCTCCTACTCCGTCGCGTCCTCGCCGCAGCTCGAGGGCGAGATCGAGCTGACGATCGACAGGCTCGCCGACGGCGAGGTCTCCCCGTACTTCCACGACGTCGTCGAGGAGGGCGATCAGGTCGAGGTCCGTGGGCCGTTCGCCTCCTACTTCGTCTGGCGCTGCGAATCCCCGGTGCTCCTGGTCGGCGGCGGCTCCGGGGTCGTGCCGCTGATGTCGATCCTCCGGCACCGGCGCCTCGTCGAGCCGGAGGCCGCCGATCCGGCTCGTCTACTCGGTTCGGAACCCCAAGGACGCGATCTACGCGGACGAGCTCGGCGAGGAGACGGTCCTCACCTACACGCGGCTGGCGCCGCCCGGCTGGACGGGCCATCGAGGGCCGGATCGACGCCGGGACTGCTGGCGGACTGGGACGAGCGAGCCCGAGATCGCCTTCGTCTGCGGCTCCAACGGCTTCGTCGAGTCCGCCTCGCGAGCTCCTGCTCGACGACCGGCCTGGCGCGCGGAGCGGATCAGGACCGAGCGCTTCGGCCCGACCGGCTTCTGAGTCAGCCCGCGGCGCGCCGGCCTGCAGGTCGGCCTCGACCTGCCGCTTCCACTCGGCCTTGTCCTCGCGCCAGCCCTCCTCGGTGCGGCGGCGCTTCCAGTAGCCGGAGATCGAGAGGCTCGGCGGCCGTCGAGGCCGCGGTCGGCGACGAGGTGGCGCCGCAGCGCCGCGGACCGCGCCGGCCTCGCCATGGACGAAGACCTGCGGCGTCCCGGCGCGGGAACTCCATCGCCGGCGACCGCGTCGAGCAGGGGCTCGCCGGGCAGCTCCGCCGCGGAGTCGCGATGGATCCAGGTGAGCGAGAGGTCGCCGGCCGTCTCCAGCGGCTGCTCCTCCTCGGGGCCGTCGACGGAGACGATCACGAAGACCGGCACGCCCGCCGGGAATCCGGCTCGAGCGCCACCGCGATCGCGGGGATGCACGCAGGCGTCGCCGACCAGCAGGTGCCAGTCGGCGTCGGGGTCGGGCGCGTAGGCGCCGCCCGGCCCGATCAGCTGGATCGCGTCGCCGGGCATGCGCGGCCGCGGCCCAGGGCCCGGCGACGCCGCGGGAGCCGTGGTTGACGAAGTCGATCGTCAGCTCGAGGCGGTCGGGGTCCCAGTCCGACCGAGTAGGTCCGGACCCGCGGCCATTGCTCGCGCGGCAGTTCCGCCTTGACCCGCTCGGGGTCGAACGGCGCCTCGTAGGGCGCGCCCTCCGGGGGGATCTGAAGCTTCACGTAGTGATCGGTGAAGGGCCCGGCGCCGAAGCCCGCCAGGCCCTCGCCGCCGAGGACCACGCGCAGCATCTGCGGGGTGAGGCGGCTCGACGCTGCGGACCTCGGCGAGTCGCGGGGGAGTTCGCTTCGCCGACATCTTCGTTTCCGGGGCGGCCATCGCGGAGAGGTTACGGAGCCGCGGGCCGGGGGACGCGGTCCCACCGGGACGCATGACCGGGGTGTCCGGACGAGATAGTTGCGCCAGCAAACGTCCTGTGGTAAGTTATTTGCGCAAGCAACGATTCACCTCCTCACTCCAACGAAAGCGAGTCCGAAATGACCACAGCAACGGAAACCGCGATCCCGACCGGGACCTGGACCCTCGACAAGGCGCACACCAAGCTCGGGCTTCGCCGTCAAGCACATGGGCGTCTCGACGGTGCGGGGCGAGTTCAAGGACTTCGACGGTTCGCTCGAGGTCGACGAGAACGGCAACGTGAGGGCGCATGGCGTCGTCAAGGCCGCCTCGGTCGACACCAACCAGGAGCAGCGCGACGAGCACCTCCGCTCGGCCGACTTCTTCGACGCCGAGAGCTACCCGGAGATCACCTTCGAGTCGACGAGCTTCGAGCGGGTCGACGATGAGAACTACAAGGTCGTCGGCAACCTGACGATCCACGGCGTGACCCGCGAGATCGAGCTCAACGCCGAGCACGGCGGGGTCGACGTCGGCATGCAGGACGAGCATCGCACGGGCTTCGAGGTCACCGGCCAGATCTCCCGCAAGGACTTCGAGATGAAGTTCAACGCGGCACTCGGCAGCGGCAACGCCGTCGTCGCCGACAAGGTCAAGCTGATCCTCGACGTCGAGGCCACCAAGTAGGCCTCCTCCGAACGCGATCGACGACGAGCGGGCGGCCCATGCGGGCCGCCCGTTTCGTCGTCTCGGGGGCGCCGGGTTCGGGCGGGTCAGTCCCGCAGCGACGCGAGCGCCTCGTCGGCGCTGTCGAAGACCGGGATCGCCTCGTCCGTGCCCGTGATCCGCAGCAGCCGCTGTACCTGGACGCCGGCACAGCACATGACCAGCCGGTCCGTCGCCCTGGCGGCCCTTCGAGGTCCCGCCAGGACTCGACGATCAGACGCGAGGCCGCTGGAGTCGATGAACTCGCAGTCGCTGAGGTCGATCAGGATCGACGTCCGCCCGCCTCGCGTGCCGCCCGCAGTTCGCTCGGCAAGACCCGGTGCGGTGCCGAGGTCGAGCTCGCCCCGAACGACGATGTGATGGATCCTGCCATCGAGCAGTTCCGAACTGACCTCGAAGGGGACCGGCATGGGTGCCCGCACACTACATTGATCCCGGCCGTCCGATGAGCAGCACCGACACCCACCGAGCAACGCGTCGCCGAGCGGCCCAGGCCCGACGGCTTCACGTATCCGCTTACCCAGTTCAGGCCGGGTTCCGGGTTCGTCCCGGCGCTCCTGTTCCTGCTCGCTGCCTGATCGCCTTCGACGTCGCCACCTGGGGCTCGGTCGTGATCGCCGGCATGTACGCGATCGTGCCCGTTCCTGACGGCGCTTCGCGGGGAGACGACGGCCGACCGTGATCCTCGGCTGTCCTCGTCGGTCATCGCCGCGGCCGCTGAGCGGGATCTGGAACGAGAACTTCGCCACCCTCGGTTACTCGTCGCGGCTCGTCCTCGTCGATCGTCGCGGCGGTGGTCGCGCGGTACGCCGTCCGTCGCCATCGAGCGGAACATGGGTGTCGCCCGCCAGCTCGAGCTGCTCAACGAGGTCGCCAAGGCCGCCGAGCGCGGCTCGCTCAGCCGACGTCCTGGCGAACATCGGCAAGGTCGCCGTGCCCGAGGTCGCCGACATCTGCCTGATCGACGTCGTCAGCCGACGGCCGGATCAAGCGGGTGACCGCGAGCGTCTCGGGGCCGCGGAGCGCGACGAGCTCGAGGCGCGCGCTGATCGCGCGCGAGCCGTCGATCCCGACCGAGGTCGTCTTCCCCGCCGTCGACGGCGACGCCGAGCCGTACCTGAAGCGCGCACGTCCGCGACGAGGACCTGCGGGCGATGGCGCACTCGCCCGAGGACCTCGAGCTGATCCGGTCGATCGGCATGCGCTCGTTCGTCTCCGTCCCGCTGATCTCGAGGGGTCGCCGGATCGGGGCGCTGACCCTCGTCCAGGCGTGGTCGGGGCGTCGTCAGGACGAGCAGGACGCCCAGTTCGCGCGGGTGCTCGCGGGGCGAGCGGCGCTCGTCCTCGAGAACGCCGGCCTGTTCTCCGATCTCGAGAGCATCGAGCAGCGGATGGACGTCGTCATGGACGTCGTCGACGAGGCGGTGACGCGTCAACGACGTCGACGGCGATCTGATCTTCGCCAACCGCGCCGCCGTCGAGCTGACGGGCTGCGAATCGCTCGAGGAGCTGCTCGCGCTCGGCGCGCTCCGGCGAGCAGCGTTTCGAGATCTACGGGGAGATCGGGCCGGCCGCTCTCGATCGAGGGCACGCTGTTCGCGCGGCATGTCGGACGCGAGCGCGCTCCCGTGATCAGGCTCGTCCGGCCCGACGGCGAGGAGATCTGGCTGCGAATCCGCTCCCGCGACCGTGACCGGCGCCGACGGCCGGGAGCTCTACCGGGTCTCGGTGTTCGGCGACGTCACGGACCTGAAGGCGGAGGAGTTCGCGCAGACGGTCCGTGCCGCCGTCAGCGAGCTCCTGCTCGACGCGCCGAACCACGAGGAGATCATGGCCGGCCTCGCCTCGACGGTCGTGCCGCTGCTCGCCGACGCCTGCGCCGTCTTCGTGCCCGGCGAGGGCGGCGTCTACTCGCCGGGTCTCCTTCGCCCACGACCACCCGGAGCGCGCCGACGATCTCGAGAGTCTGATCGCCGCCCATCCGCTCCGCGAGGACGAGGCCGGTCTGCAGGAGCCGCCTGAACGCGGGCGAGCCGTTCGTGTTCAGCGATCTCACGCAGCGCGCTGGACCTCGACGTGATCGGCGAGGAGCGCCGGGCGCGGCTCGACGAGCTGGACGTGCGCTCGTTGATGGTCGTTCCGCTCTGCGCCGGGCCGAAGCTCGTCGGGGTCATGGTCCTCGCCAACTACGTCGAGCGGCTGGCCCTCGGCGAGCGCGATCGCGAGATCGCCGCGAGCGGTCGCCGAGCGGATCGCCCTGTCGGTCGAGAACGCCCGCGTCGTGTGCCGAGCGCAACGAGATCGCCGAGACGCTTCAGGCCGGGCTCAGCTCGCCCCCCGTGCCCGAGATCCCGGGCTGGTCGCTGGCGGCGAGGTACCGCCCGGCCGGGATCGGAGAACCAGGTCGGCGGCGACTTCTACGACTTCTTCCGGATCGAGGACGGCTGGATGGCGGCGATCGGCGACGTCACGGGCCACGGCGCCAGGGCCGCGACCGTCACCGCGCTGGCCCGCTACACGCTGCGGACCGCCGGCATCGATGACCGGCGACCCGGAGGCGGCCCTGGCGCGAGCTGAACCGGTCCCTGCTGAGCCGTCCCGGCGGCGAGCTCTGCACCGCCGTCGCTCCTGACGATCCGCAACGAGACGCGACGGCCGGGTCGAGGTGACGGTCGCCGGGCATCCGCCGCCGTTCCTGCTCGCCGACGCGACGGCTCTGCCCGTCGACCGGAAGGGGCCGATGCTCGGCGCCTTCGAGGATGCGTCCTGGGAGACGGACGTCGTCGAGCTCGACGACGGGGAGGGCCTGGTGCTCTACACCGACGGGCTGATCGAGGCGCGGCGCGGCGACGACCGCTTCGGCCTCGGCCGCCTCGCCCGCAACGGTGGCGGGCTGCCGCGACCCGGCACGGTCGCGGTGGATCGGCTGGACGCGGCGATGCAGGAGTTCACCGGCGGACGTGATCGAGGACGATGCGGCCTTGGTCGGCCGTGCGGTCCGAAGTTTGCCGCGTGCCCGGCGCGGGGTAGCCGACAATGCGTGAGCAAGCAAGCCGGGGAGACAATGCGACCGCCGAGCTCCGGCCTAGCACTCGACATTCCCGCGGAGGCGTCGAACGTCGCCGTCGTCCGCCACGCGCTCACCGGACTCGCGCAATCGATCGGGATGGACGACGAGGGGGTGGCCGACGTCCAGACGGTCGTCACCGAGGCCTGCATGAACGCCGTCGTCCACGCCTACCCGGACGGGAGGCGGGCGGATCGAGGTCTGCGCCGACGCCCGAGCCCGACTCGCTGCTGATCGAGGTTCGCGACGACGGTCGCGGGATCAGGCCCGAGATGGGGGTGGCGCGAGCGACGGCTCGGGCCTGCGGCTCGGACTGACGCTGATCGCGGCGCTCAGCTCCAGCTACGAGATCTCCGGCGGCGACGGCAGGGGAACGCGGGTCGCGGTCCGCATGCCGATCGCCCGCGGCGAGGCCCTCGCCGCACGCGCCGAACGGCGACCGCAACGGCGGGGAGATCTGCGCATCTCGGCGACCAGCCCCGCCCTGCTGCCCGAGGTCCTCTCCCGGGCGATCAGCGCCTTCGGCGCTTCGCGGCGACCTCTCCGTCGACCAGATCTCCGACGCGATGCTGCTCGGCGACGCGATCGCCGCGGCGGCGCCCGGGAGCCTTCGGCGAGGGCAGCCCGGCGCTCGGCCTGCGCGTCGTCGGCGCCGGCGTCGAGGTGTCGATCGGGCCGCTGCCCGAGGGTGGCGAGGAGCGCCTCCGCGAAGCGCTCCGGCTGCCCGGGCGGTGTCGGCTCGATCGAGTCGCTGGTCGACGAGGTCAGGTCGGAGCGCGGCGAGGGCGGGACCTACGTGATCTTCAGGCTGGGCGGCTCGACCGGCCTAGCCGGCGCTTCCGGTCGCCCTCGATCCGCTCCCGCAGCTCGCGCGAGCGTGCTGCGAAGGATGCGGGAGACCTGCATCTGCGAGCAGCCGATCCGCTCGGCGATCGCCGATTGCGAGAGTCCCTCGGCGAAACGCAGCCGCAGCACCTCACGCTGGCGATCGTCGAGGCTCGGCAGCTCGCCGAGCACCGCCATCCGGTCCTCGACGAGCTCGTAGTGGTCGTCGTCGGATCCGAGTTGGTCGCCCAGCGTGCCGCCGCTCCTCGTCGTCGGATCCGACGGGGCGCTCGAAGGAGAGGTGCCAGCGGTTGTGGGCCGCCTCGAGCGCCTCGAGGACCGCGGTTTCGGAGTCGTCGATGTGGGCGGCGATCTCGCCGACCGAGGGCGGCCGGCCGAGCTCCGAGGAGAGCTCCTCGCCGGCCTTCTCGACGGCGGCGATCCGCTCCTGCAGGGAGCGCGGTACCCGAACGGTCCAGACCTTGTCGCGGAAGTGGTGGCGGAGCTCGCCGAGGATCGTCGGCGCGGCGAAGCCGCGGAACGGGATTCCGCGGTCGGGGTCGTATCGGTCGATGGCGCTGACGAGCCCGACGCTCGCCACCTGCTCGAGATCCTCGCGCGACTCGCTGCTGGCCCGGTAACGGCGGGCCAGCGAGCGGGCCAGCGGCAGGTAGCGCCGGATCAGCTCCTCGCGTGCCGCCGCATCGTCGTTCCGGCGAACCCGCTCCCACAGCGCCGACCTCCGCGCGCGGGTCGTCCTCGAGCTCATCGGTCTGGTCGCGGTCGGGCCCATTCACCAACCGGTCAGCCGGCGAATCGTCGGGCCGGCCCGCTCTTCCTCGTAGTCGAGGTGGGCGATCAGCTGCTCGGCGAGGCGATTCGAGGGCGGTGACGAGGCGTTCGCGTGCCGCGACCCCGTCCTCCTCGTCGAGCGCCGATGCGGCGTCCTCGGTCTCGTCGAGGAGGTCCGACACCCGGCGGTGATCGGCCTCGAGCTTGTCGACCACCGGCTCGAGTTCGGGGTTTGCGGCGCGCAGACGGGGGAAGAACAGAGCGTCCTCGTGATTGTGATGAGCGTGAACGAACCGGCAGTACTGCAGGCAGTTGATCTTGAGCTGCCAGAGCGGCCCGTTCGCCCGCAGACCCTCGATTCGGTCGCGGACCTCGTCCGCCGCCATGCCGTCGCCGACGGCTGCGGCAAGTTCGGACACCGTCGCCGAGGTCGCGGCGGATCGCCGTATGCACCCAGAGCAGCTCCTCGAACGATGGCGCGGCCCTGCGCGGTCTCGGGCGTGGCGTCTTCGAAGCCGATCATGGCCTCTAGTCTGGCAAGCGCGATGTCGGAGCAGGCGGAGCGCACGGGGCGAGACCGAGGACGAGCGCCGCGACCGCAACCTCGCCGACCTCATGCAGGAGTTGCGGGTCGCCTTCCCCGGCGTGCAGATCCTCTTCGCATTTCTGCTCGTCGTCCCGTTCCAGAGCGGCTGGCCAGACGTCACCGAGGCGCCGAGAGGATCGTCTATTTCGTGACCCTGCTGCTCACCGCGGCCTCGTCGATCTGCTTCATCGCGCCGACCGCCGACATCGGATTCGCTTCCGCGATCAGGACCTCGAATGGGTGATCGCGAGCTCCAATCGGTTGATGATCGCCGGTCTCGTCCTGCTCGCAGCGGCAATCACCGTCGGGCTCCTGCTGATCACCCTGGTCGTCTTCAGCACCATCGCCGCGATCGTCGTTGCGTCGACGACCGCACTGGTGGTCGCGTGGACCTGGTTCGGCGTTCCGCTTCGCCGCGAGATCAGGGGACTGGGCCGGCGATGACGGTTGCGTCGAAGCCGGCAGCCATCCTTGACGTCGATGGCACGCTCGTCGACTCCAACTACCACCATGCGATCGCCTGGTTCCGGGCGTTCCGGGAGGTCGGCCTGACCCCGGCGATCTGGCGGATCCACCGCCACATCGGGATGGGCGGGGACCAGCTCGTCGCCGCTGTCGCCGGCGAGGCGGCGGAGGCGCGGTTCGGGGACGACCTCCGGGATGCCGAGAAGCGCCTTTACGGGGAACTCCTGCCTGAGGTCTGCGCCTTCGAGGGCGCGAGCGAGCTGATCGAAGGGCTCTGCGGGCGAGGTAATCACATCGTTCTCGCCAGCTCCGCAAAGGAGGAGGAGGTCCAGCGCTACATCGATCTGCTCGATGCGACCGGCCGGATCGGGGCCTTCACGACCGCGGACGACGTGGAGCGGACCAAGCCCGAGCCCGACATCGTCGTCGCGGCGATGGAGAAGGCGGGGACGGAGCGAGCGGTGATGATCGGTGACTCGACGTGGGACATCGAGGCGGCCGGGCGGGCGGGCCTCCAGACGGTTGCGGTGCTGACCGGCGGATTCTCCGAGGCCGAGCTCAGCGAGGCAGGTGCGGCGCAGGTCTATGACTCCGTGGAGGCGCTCGCCGCGGACCTCGCCTCGACGCCGCTCGGTGAATAGCCGTGGGGCACATCGATGGGGTCGAGTGTCGCCGTGAACCCGTCGAGGACGAGATTGCGGGCCAGCGGGATCTGGTGTGAGCTGCTCTCGAGAATGTGCATGAGGTACCCGGCCGTGTTCGGGAAAGCGACGAAGTCGCCGACGCTCACGCCCTCCGGGAACGCGAGCTTCCGCCAGGTGAGCAGCTCGCCCTCTACGCAGTAGGCGCCCGACGAGATAGCCCTCGATCGGTCCGGTGCTCCCGCTCGCCCCGGCGGCCGGGCTGCCCGGATCGGCCCGGATCAGCAGGGGATCGACCATGAAGTCGTCGGAGGTCGATCTGCACTGGGTCCGGTTCATGCCGAGGCCGATGCAGCCAGGTGCCGTCCGCGCGTCGCTTGCGGAACTCGACGCGGGCGACGGTCATCCCGCACCCGTCGAGGAGCGACCGGCCCGGCTCGCACCGGAGCTCCAGGCCCGCCTCGAGCATCGCCGCCGCGACGGTCGCTCGAGGGGCGCTTCCGAAGCGGCGAGCCGAGGATGCGATCGAGCCAGGCCCCGCGGACCGGCTCCTGGTGGAAGGGATAGACGTTCGGGGTGCCGAGGATCTCGCGGCCGTTCGCGATCAGACCGAGCCCGTGGCCGCCGTAGGTGAGCTCGGGCGGCGGCCGAGCAGGGCGCGGCGGTGCTCGGACCAGAATGCGTCCCACTGCTCGCCGGAGTCGAGGTAGCTCATCGGGATGCCCGCCGCCGATGTCGAGGAATGCCGGGTCGTGCCCGCGCTCGCGGAGGCCGGCGACCAGAGCGAGGCTCTCCTCGATCGCCGCGACCCTGGCGTCGGGGTCGTAGCCGTCGAGGTGGAAGTGGACGCCGGCGATCTCGGATCCGGTCGTCGTCGCCCGCGGCCCAGCGCCGGTCGGCCAGCGCCAGCGCCTCGGGCAGACTCCATGCCCGAAGCGGGTCGGGAGTGGCGCCGCCGAGCGGCTCCGGGGCGAGTCGCAGGGCGATCGGCGCCGTCTCGCCCGGGGCGACGAGCCCGGTCAGGCGCTGCAGCTCGTCCTCGTTGTCGATGACGACGGTCGACGCGCGGTCTCGGCGCAGCGGCGGAGCAGGGTCGGGCGGCTTGACCGCGGCCGTCATCACGAGTCGGCGGGGTCGCACCCCGCGGCGAGGGCGCCCTCGAGCTCGCGCTCGCTGGCGAGGTCGACCCCGAGCCCGAGGGTGCGCGCCTCGTCGACGAACGCGAGCGCCTTGTTGGCCTTGCGGGCGAAGAAGATCCTCAGGTCGATCCCGTGGGCGGACGCCGCGGCTCTGCAGCTCGGCCGCGTTTCGGCCCATCGCCGCGGGCTCGATCAGGTTGACCGGCGAGCCGTGCTTCGGCGATCAGTCCGGCGAGGAGGTCGGCTCCTGTGGGCGAGCTCGACTCTGCCATGGCTCGAGGCGTGCCGACAGCGGCAGCGACCCCGGCGCAACCCCTGCGCGGATCCTCGAAGTTCACGCGTGCACCGCCTGGCGCTCGGCGGCGACCACGGATCGCGCCCAGCCGTCGATCTGCGGGTGCAGGGTCCGGCTCAGGGTGTCGTTGCCGATCACCCAGTCCTCGGTCGGGCGGCCGTAGGCGGCGAGGCCGCGGCTCGGGCGGCCGTCCGCGCCGATGCACTCGCAGGCCTCCGAGATCTCGAGTCCGCGCCGCCCGGGGCGATCCGGGCGAAGCCCGTCGTCGACGAGGTCGCGGAGGAGCGCCGTTCGCGGGACGCCGGGCTGCGGCATCACCGCGTCGATGAGCAGCGTCGGCGTCCGCGGGCGGCTCGGTGAGGCTGCCGAGGTCGACGACTCCGGCTTCGATCAGGGCCCGCAGCTTCGCCGCGTTGACCGGAGGCGGTCCGAAGGCGACCCGCTCGAGCTCGGCGCTCAGGCGGCGGAACGCGGGCCACTGGTCGTCGGCGATGCCCCGGGCCGCTGAGGTTGCGGACGACCGCGGGATAGATGGCGCGCCAGGCCGGCCCAGGCGGCCTCGGCATCTGCCGGGGCAGGTGCGACGTCGGCCCGGCCGACTGCCGCAGCGCAGCGGCCGGATCGCCGGCGACCGGCAGACGACCCGCGGCCGCGCAGGACGATCCGTTCCCGGGCACGTCGCCGGCTGCGCCCGGTATGCAGCGCACGAGGGCCGGTGCGAGCTCGTCGTCGATGCTGGTCACGGGCGCCCCGAGCGTGTCCATCTCGGCGGCGATGTCACTGCCGGTGATTCGCCTCCGCCGCCGACCTCGGCTTCGCCAGCATCGGTCGGCCCGTGCGTGAGAACGGGAGGATGCGGAGGGCTCGCCGGTGCCCCGGTACGACAGGCCGCCGCGTCGGCGGTCGTCGACGAATCGTCCGCCCCGGCCCTTCGGTCAGGGCGAGCGCCGCGTCGATGAAGGTCAGGGCGAATCCGCGGATCGCGATCGGTTCCCGCGGCCGGCAGGTCGGTGTCGGCGGTCACCGAGCCGGGCCGGAGTCTGCTCGTGACCGGTCGTCAGCAGGACCCGGTCGAACTCGCCCGGCCGACTCGCCGCCGGCGACGGACGGCCCAGCGTTCGCCGGAGCGGCCGACGGAGTCGACCCGCCGGCGCTGGAAGCTGATCCGCACGCCGGGAGGAGCCGTCGCGAGAAGGCGGCGGAGGCCGTCGGCCAGGTAGCGGCCGACCTCCGCGCGCGGCGCGTAGTCGTCGGCGCGTCGCCCCGCCACTCGGCGAAGCTCGGGCCGCGGCCCGGGGGTGACCGGGCCGTCGCCGCGCCACCACATGTCGACCTGGCGCGAGGAGAAGTTCATCAGCAGGTAATCGGGCTGGCCGGGTCGTAGACCGGTCCCGCCCCGGGCGCCGGGTGGGGATCGAAGAGCTCGACCTCGATCGCCGTCTCGCGGAGCCGCCGACGCGTGAGCGAGCAGCCGCTCGAGCGCGAACAGGCCCTTCGGGCCGCATCCGACGATCGCGATCCTCATGCGGCTGCCGGCCTGATCGGGTCGGCGATCGGAGCGCTCGCCGATCATCGTCTCGACGTCGTCGGGCCCGTAGCCGAGCTCGTCGCGCGACCCAGTCGTCGTCGTAGACGGTGTCGAGGTAGCCCGGCGCCGCCGTCGTGGAAGATCGCCGCGATCCGGCTGCCGGGCTCGATCTCGGGGGCGAGGGCGCTGAGGGCGGCGGCGACCGCGCCGGCGGAGGCACCGGCGAAGATCGCCTCGCGGTCGAGGAGCCGGCGGCAGGCGACGACCGAGTCGATGTCGGAGACCCGGATCACGCGGTCGGGCTCGACGGCCTTCGACACGGGCGTCTCGACGCCGGCGCCGAATCCGGGGAGCTTCCGCGGTCTCGCCGAGCCGCCGAACAGGGCGCTTCCGACCGCATCGACCGCGACGACCTTCGTCGGTCGCTGCATCCGCTCGCAGGTAGCTCCATGCAGCCCGCCAGCGTGCCGGCCGTGCTGACGGCGACGAAGAGATGGTCGACCTCGCCGTCGAGCGCCTCGTCGATCTCGCGCATGGTGCCGAGCGCGTGGGATTCGGCGTTCGCCTCGTTCGAGTACTGGTCGGGCCAGAAGGCGCCCGGGATCGACTCGACCAGCTCGGCGACCAGCTTCAGGCGGGCGCCGAGCAGGTCGCCGCCGTCGGGGTCCGGCTCGGTCACGACGCGGACGTCGGCGCCCATCGCGCGCATCGTCCGCAGGTTGACGTCCGTCGTCCGGGAATCGACCACGCAGATCAGCCGGAGCCCGTGGAAGCGGCAGGCCTGCGCGAGGCCGACGCCCATGTTCCCCGAGGTCGATTCGATCACCGTCGAACCGGGACCGATCCGTCCGTCGGCGAGGGCGTCGGCGATCATCCGGGCCGCCGGCCGCGCCTTGGCGCTGCCGCCCGGGTTCAGGCTCTCCAGCTTCGCCCAGACCCTGATGTCGCGGCGCTCGAGATAGCGCTGCATCTCGACCAGCTGCGTCTCGCCGATCGCGGCGAGGACGTTCGGGACGGGCGGCCGCCTGGCCGGATCGTTGTCGTTGAGCGTCCCGCATCGAGGTCTCGTCCTACCCAGCGGCGGCGCTCCCCAACCCGGCCGTTTGCCCGCGTTGCAGCCCGGGTAGCGCCGATTCGGACAAGCGACGAGGAGGTTTGCCATGCCGCCGCGAGGAATCAAGAAGGGCACGAAGCGGGCTCGCCAGTACGAGCACGTCAAGGAGAGCGAGAAGGAGGCCGGTCGCTCCGAGGACCGCGCCGAGGAGATCGCCGCCCGGACCGTCAACAAGCAGAAGAACGAGGACGAGAGCAAGTGAGCGGTCCCGAGCCTCGAGGTCCCGGCGCCGCCGACGCCGCACCCGCAGCCCGACCCGGCGCCCCCCGCGCCCGATCCCGCTCCGCCGCGCTCGCCGGCGCCCGATCCCGGCCCGCCGGCGCCGCCCCATCCCGACCCGGAGCCGCCGCAGCCGGAGCCCGAACTGCCGGACGATCCGGCGCCGCGGGGGCGCGCTAAGGTGGGCGCATGGACGACGCCACGCTCAGAGATCAGATCGAGACCCTCGTAAGCGAGGAACGGCGGCTGATGGACGAGGCCGCCGGCGCGGGCCCCGACGACGGGCGCCACGAGCGCCTCCAGCAGATCAAGGTCGATCTCGACCAGTGCTGGGATCTGCTCCGGCAGCGGCAGGGGCATGAGGAGTTCGGGCTCGACCCGGACAACACCTCGGTTCGCGGCGAGTCGACCGTAGAGGGCTACGAGCAGTAGGCGACCTGCGCGACTCGCAGGGCTCCGCCCTGCTCGACTGCGCCGCGGCCGGCGAGTCCGACGGGGACCGATGAGTTTGGACGCGCGCGGCCGTCCTTGACGAGCAAGAAACGAACGCGACTTCGAACAAGGCAGGAATGGATGACGACGCAGCAGCAGGCGGCAACCCCGGAACTCGACGCGGCCGACCGAGCGCGTCCCGCTGGATCGCCCTCTACGTCCTCTGCGCGGGCGTGCTGATGATCGTCCTCGACGTGACCGTCGTGAACGTGGCCCTGCCCTCGATCCAGGACGACCTCGGCTTCTCGCAGTCGAGCCTCGCCTGGGTCGTGAACGCCTATCTGATCGCCTTCGGCGGTCTGCTGCTGCTCTCCGGGACGCCTCGGCGACCTGATCTCGCGCCGCGACGTCTTCCTCGCCGGCCTCACGGTCTTCACGATCTCGTCGCTCGTCTGCGGGTTGGCGCAGAGCGACCTGATGCTCGTCGTCGCCCGCTTCGCCGCCGGCGTCGGCGGCGCGATGACGGCGGCGGTCGTCCTCGGGATGATCGTGACGATGTTCCCGGAGCCGCGGGAGCAGGCGAAGGCGATCGGCGTCTACGCGTTCGTCGCGTCGGCCGGGGGCTCGGTCGGGCTGCTCGCCGGCGGTGTCCTGACCCAGGCCCTGAGCTGGCACTGGATCTTCTTCATCAACATCCCGATCGGGGTCGCGACCGGGTTCTTCTCGCTGCGCCTGCTCGAGCGCGACCGCGGGCATCGGGTTCGGCCAGGGGCGCGGACGTCCTCGGCGCCCTGCTGATCACCTCGTCGCTGATGCTCGGCGTCTACACGATCGTCGAGCCGGCGGCGACCGACGGCTGGGGCTCGGCGACGCACGCTCGCGCTTCGCCGCCGGATCGCTGCCTGCTGCTCGCGGCGTTCATCGCCCGCGAGGCGACGACCGCCAACCCGCTCGTGCCGCTGCGGATCTTCCGATCCCGCAACGTGTCGGGGGCGAACGTGATCCAGGCGCTGACGGTCGCCGGGCATGTTCGGCCTCTTCTTCCTCGGCGTCCTCTACCTGCAGGAGGTGCTCGGCTACGACGCGCTCGAGACCGGCCTCGCCTTCCTGCCGACGACGCTCGTCATGGGGACGCTCTCGGTGAAGTTCTCCGAGCCGCTGATCATGCGGTTCGGCGCCCGCACCTGCCTGATCCCCGGCCTGATCCTGATCGCGGCCGGGCTGGCGCTGTTCGCGATGGTCCCCGTCGACGGCACCTACCTGACCGACGTGCTGCCCTCGACGCTGCTGCTCGGCACCGGGGTCGGCGTCTCCTTCCCGGCGCTGATGACGCTCGCGATGTCGGGCGCCACGCAGGCGGACGCCGGACTCGCCTCGGGCCTGGTCAACACGACCGCTCAGGTCGGCGCCGCCATCGGCCTCGCCGTCCTGGCGACGCTGTCGGCCTCGAAGACGGACGACCTCCTCGCCGAGGGCAAGCCGACGGGCGGAGGCGCTGACCGGCGGCTACGAGCTGGCGTTCTGGATCGCCGCCGGGCCTCGTCGTCTGCGCGCTCGTCGTCGCGGTGATCGTGCTCGAGCAGGTGAAGGCGCCGGCGGGCTCCGCGGCGGACGAGGCCGAGGCGGGGGAGGGCGAGCCCGCCTACTCCGAGGCCGGCTGAGCGGCGGACGGAGCGTCGTGCGAAGCTCCTGTCCCCACTTCCGAGGAGAGAGAGCGTCATGTCCGAGAGCAACCGCCGTTTCCTGCTGCGCCAGCGCCCGTCCGGCCGGGTCGACGACAGCACCTTCGAGCTGGGTCACCGAGCCCGTCGCCCGAGATCGGCGAGGGCGAGGCGCTCGTCCGGACCGAGTACATCTCCGTCGATCCGACCAACCGGGCCTGGCTCAACGACGTGCCGACCTACCTGCCCCCGGTCGGCGATCGGCGAGGTCGTCCGCGCCGCGGGCATCGGCCGCGTCGTCTCCTCGAACAACCCCGCGTTCGAGGAGGGCAAGCTCTACCAGGGCCTGATCGGCTGGCAGGACTGGTTCGTCGCATCCGATTCGATGCCGCTGATCCCCGTCACCGAGGTGCCCGGCGTCGAGTCGCCGAGCGCCTACCTCGGCGTGCTCGGGATGACCGGGCTGACCGCCTGGGTCGGGATCCACGAGATCGGCAAGCCGAAGGAGGGGGAGACCGTCGTCGTCTCCGCCGCGGCCGGGCGCGGTCGGCTCGGTCGCGGGTCAGCTCGCCAAGTCCTACGGCGCGCGGGTCGTCGGGATCGCCGGCGGACCGGAGAAGTGCGCGCTGCTGACCGACCGGCTCGGCTTCGACGCCGCCGTCGACTACAAGGCCGACGACTGGCAGGAGAAGCTCGTCGAGGCGACTCCGGACGGCATCGACGTCGACTTCGAGAACGTCGGCGGCGAGATCATGGAGCTGATCTTCGGGCGCCTCAACCAGAACGCCCGCGTCGCCCTGTGCGGACTGATCTCCGGCTACAACGACGACGAGCTGCCGCCCGGCCCGCGCACCCTCGGCAACGTCCTCACGAAGCGGGCGCTGATCAAGGGCTTCATCGTCCTCGACCACTTCCACCAGGCGGGTGACGCGGCCGCCGAGATCGGCCCGCTGCTCGCGGCCGGCAAGATCGAAGCCGCTGGAGACCGTCGTCGAGGGCTTCGAGCGCCTTCCCGAGGCGCTGAACATGCTGTTCGACGGCGCCAACACCGGCAAGCTCTCGGTCAAGATCGACTGACCCGACGTGGCAGAAACCGGCTCCGGGAACCGGTTTCTGCCCGCTCGGCGCGGTTGCTTCGGCCACGGCGAACGAGCGCGATTAGTTCTCGGTTCGGTTCCGGTCAGATGGGCAAGGGAGCCGGAAGCGACCACAAGGAGAGCGATACGTTGACCGAGCGAAGCAGCAACGGACCGGCGATCGAGGTGAGCGGCCTGGCCAAGTCCTTCGGCGACGTCCACGCGCTCGCCGGCATCGACCTGGAGGTCGCCGAGGGCACCGTGCTGGGAGTCCTCGGGCCGAACGGCGCCGGCAAGACGACGGCGGTGCGGATCCTCACGACGCTGCTCGTGCCGGACGCCGGCACGGCCCGCGTGGCCGGCCTCGACGTGGTCAAGGACGCCGCCGCCCTGCGCTCGAAGATCGGCCTCGCCGGCCAGTACGCGGCCGTCGACGAGAACCTGACCGGCGCCGAGAACCTGATCATGGTCGGCCGCCTCTACGGCAACCGCCGCGCCGCCGCCAAGGTCCGCGCCGCCGAGCTGCTCGAGCGCTTCAAGCTCGACGAGGCCGGGGACCGCGTCGTCCGCACCTACTCGGGCGGCATGCGCGCCGCCTCGACCTCGCCGCGGCGCTCGTCGCCCGACCGCCGGTGATCTTCCTCGACGAGCCGACCACGGGCCTCGACCCGCGCAGCCGGCTCGACCTCTGGGAGACCATCGAGGGCCTGGTCGGCGAGGGCGCGACCGTGCTGCTGACCACCCAGTACCTCGACGAGGCCGACCGGCTCGCCGACCGGATCGCCGTGATCGACACCGGCCGCGTGATCGCGGACGGCACCGCCGACGAGCTCAAGGACAAGGTCGGCGGCGTTCGCGTGGAGGTTCACGTCACCGATCCCGGCCACGGTCGAGCAGGCCGGAGCGGCGCTGGCGCCGATGTCGGAGGACGAGCCGCTGATCGAGGGCCGCAGCGTCAGCGTCACGGTCGCCCAGGGAGGCCGGGACGATCATGGAGGCCGCCCGCCGCCTCGACCAGGCCGGACTCAGCGCCGACGACGTCGCGATCCGCAGGCCGACCCTCGACGACGTGTTCCTGACCCTGACCGGCCGGGAGCTCAGCGCCGAGACGGACGACCAAGCCGACACCGACCAGGAGGAGGTGGCCGCATGAGCCGCTTCGTTCCCGACACCCTCGTCCTCGCCGAGCGCAACCTCGTCCGCCTGCCGCGATCGCCCGACCTGCTGATCGGTTTCACGATCCAGCCGGTCATGTTCGTCCTGCTCTTCGCCTTCGTGTTCGGCGGGGCGATCTCGACGCCCGGGTACTCCTACATCGACTTCCTGATCCCGGGGATCATCGTCCAGAACACCGCGTTCGGCGGGTTCGTAACCGCGCTCGGCCTCGCCGAGGACCTGACGAAGGGCCTGATCGACCGGTTCCGGTCGTTGCCGACGTCGCGGGCCTCGGTGCTGGCCGGGAGAACGCTCGCCGACGTCGTCACGAACCTGCTCTCGATCGTGATCCTGCTGATCACCGGCATCATCATCGGCTTCTCGTTCAACGCGAACGCGATCGAGATCGTCGGCGGGATCGCGCTGCTGCTCCTGTTCGGCTACGCGTTCTCGTGGATCTTCGCCCTGATCGGGATGTCGGTCTCCTCGCCCGAGGCGGCCAACGGGATCGGCTTCACGCTGATCTTCCCGATCACGTTCATCTCGTCGGCGTTCGTCCCGGTCGACTCGATGCCGAGCGCGCTGCAGAAGTTCGCGGAGGTCAACCCGATCACGATCGTCGTCGACGCGATGCGGGCCCTCTGGCTCGGCGCCCCGGCCGGCAACAACATCTGGGGCGCGGTCGTCTGGTGCCTGGCGCTGATCGCGATCTTCGCGCCGCTGGCCGTCTACAAGTACCGCAGCTCGGTGGCCGGCTAGAGCCCGGGTGCTGGGTGCGCGGCCCGCAGCCGGCCGGAGGTTGGGTATCCCCGCCGGAGGCGACCGCGTAGTGCACACGGATACGTCCGCGGGTCTGAACTAGGTTGGACACGTTGAGTCACTGAAGGCCCGGGAGGGTCGGGGCCCGATGGGGAGGCGCTGAATGTCCGACGGAGCAGCCGCAGACGACGCGCACGAGGACCCGCCGGACGGCGGACGCGGCGAGCCCGCCGTCGAGAACAAGCCGAAGCGGTTCCCGACGGCGTTCACGGTGCTCGCCGATCGTTCTGCTGGTCGTCTGGCTCGCCTCGTTCGTGATCCCGGCCGGCCAGTACGAGCTCGACCCGAAGACGGGCGGACCGGTTCCGGGCTCCTACACCGAGCTCGCCGCGCTGCGACTCGACCGGCGACAAGCAGCCGTGCTCGGACCGCTCGTTCCTGCACCAGTTCAGCAACCTCTGGGCGTCGCCGACCGACGGCCTCTACGGGATCGAGAACGGCAAGGGCCTGGTCTCGGTCGACAACGCGCGGCTACCTGTACGGCTCCGCGCAGATCTTCCTGTTCGTGCTCGCGATCGGCGCGTTCATCAGCGTGACGATGAAGACCGGCGCGATCCAGCGGGGCATCGGCCGGCTCGCGCTCCGCTTCAAGGACCGTCCGGCCGCCCTGATCATCGTGATCATGCTCGTCTTCGCGATCGGCGGCACCACCGAGGGGATGTGGGAGGAGACGCTCGGGTTCTTCGCCTTGCTCGTCCCACTGTGCGCTGGCGCTCGGGTTCGACCGGATGACCGGGGCCGCGATGATCTTCTTCGGGGCCGGCACCGGCGTGCTCGCCTCGACGGTCAACCCGTTCGCGACCGGGGTCGCCTCCGACGCCGCCGGCATCGAGATCGGCGACGGCATCGGCCTGCGGTTGGCGATGTGGGTGGTCCTCGTCACGGTCGGGATCCTCTTCGTCCTCCGTTACGCGTTTCGCGTTCGCAAGGACAACGAGAAGTCCGTGATGGGCCTGGAGGGATTCGAGAGCGGCGGCCTGCGCATGGCCGACGAGGCCGTCGGTGACGTCGAGCCCCTGACCAGGCGCCACAAGGTGATCCTGACGCTGTTCTTCGGCGCCTTCGCGGTGATGATCTACGGCTTCATCCCGTGGCCCGACATCTGGGACACGATCTTCGGCGCCGACTTCCCGCTGCCGGTCTTCAACGCCTTCTACTTCGCCCAGGCGACGGTGCTGTTCATCGTCGTCGCGGTGATCATCGGCCTGATCGACAGGCTCGGCGAGAAGGGGACCGTCGACGCGATCATCGTCGGCGCCGGCGAGTTCCTCGGAGCCGCACTGATCATCGTCCTCGCCCGCGCCGTCACGGTGGTGATGAAGAACGCCTACATCACCGACACGATCCTGCACTGGACCGAGAACGCCGTCACGGACCTGAGCGGCGGCGTCTTCGCGTCCGTCGCGATCCTCGTCAACCTGCCGATCGCGTTCCTCGTGCCGTCGTCCTCGTCGGGTCATGCGGCGCTGGTGATGCCGATCCTGGGGCCGCTCGCGGACTTCGCCGACGTGCCGAGATCGCTCTCGGTCACGGCGTACCAGACCGCCTCGGGCCTGGTCAACCTGATCACCCCGACCTCGGTGGTGATCATGGGCGGCCTGACGCTCTCGAAGATCGGTTACGACCGCTACCTGCGGTTCGCGATCCCGTACTTCCTGATCCTGCTGGTGCTCAGCATGGCGTTCATGTTCATCGGGAGCGCGATCGGCTGATGGCCATGCGCGTCGACTCCGAGGTGGGCAAGCTCCGCAAGGTGATCGTCCACCGGCCCGGCCTCGAGCAGCGGCGGCTGACGCCCGACAACGCCGAGGAGCTGCTCTTCGACGACGTCATCTGGGTCCGCAAGGCCAAGGTCGAGCACGCCGCCTTCGTCCAGGTGATGCGGGAGCGGGGCATCGAGGTCTTCGACGCCGAGGATCTGCTCGCCGAGGTGCTCGGCGTGCCCGACGGCAAGGAATGGGTGCTCGACCAGGTGCTCGACGAGCGTCAGGTCGGCCAGTACCTCGCCCGCAGCGGGCGCGAGTGGGCGGCCGAGGCGGGCGCGAAGGAGGTCGCCGACTTCCTGATCGGCGGCATGACGAAGGAGGAGGTCGACGAGGGCGCCGGGCTCTTCTGGAGCTCGGCCGGGCCGATGGACATGGTCCTGCCGCCGCTGCCGAACTTCCTCTTCCAGCGCGACCCCTCCTCGTGGATCTACGACGGGGTCACGATCAACCCGATGACGAAGCCGGCGCGGCGGCCGGAGACGGCGATCATGGAGGCGATCTACCGCTTCCATCCGATGTTCGCGGCCGACGGCGGCGTCAACGTCTGGCTCGGCGGCGTCGAGCAGGACTGGGGGAGATGCACGATCGAGGGCGGCGACGTCGAGACGATCGGCAACGGCGCGGTGATGATCGGGATGGGGGAGCGGACCAGCGCCGCAGTCGGTCGGGCTGCTCGCCCGCAACCTGTTCGCCGCCGAGGCCGCCGAGCTCGTCCTGGCCGTCAAGCTGCCGCCGTCGCGCTCCTACATGCACCTCGACACGGTGATGACGATGGTCGACCGCGACACGATCACGCTCTACCCGGCGGTGGTCAACGACGACGTCCGGATCTGGACGCTGCGTCCCGGCGCCGAGCCCGGCGACCTGCCGGTCGTCGAGCCGTTCGCCGGCAACGTCGTCGCCGCGCTCGAGCACGCGCTCGGGATCGACGGGATCCGGGTCGATCCCGACCGGCGGCGACACCGCCGAGATGGCGCGCGAGCAGTGGGACGACGGCAACAACGTCGTCTGCCTCGAGCCCGGCGTCGTCATCGGCTACGAGCGCAACGTCGACACGAACACCCGCCTGCGCAAGGCGGGCATCGAGGTGATCACGATCGACGGTTCCGAGCTCGGCCGAGGCCGCGGCGGATCGCACTGCATGACCTGCCCGATCGAGCGCGACGCGGCCTACTGAGCCGAGCGAGGAGACAGATGTACAACCTGCGCAACCGGAGCTTTCTGAAGGAGGTCGACTTCAGCCGCGACGAGCTGCTGCACCTGCTGCGGCTCTCGCAGGCGCTGAAGACGGCGAAGTACGCCGGCAACGAGGAGCCGCGCCTCGCCGGCAAGGAGATCGCGCTGATCTTCGAGAAGAGCTCGACGCGGACCCGCTGCGCCTTCGAGGTCGCCGCCTTCGACCAGGGCGCGCACGTCACCTACCTCGATCCGACCGGATCGCAGATGGGCCACAAGGAGTCGATCGCCGACACCGCCCAGGTCCTCGGCCGGATGTTCGACGGCATCGAGTACCGCGGCTCGGGCCAGGAGAACGTCGAGGAGCTGGCCCGCCACGCCGGGGTGCCCGTCTACAACGGGCTGACCAACGAGTGGCATCCCACGCAGATGCTCGCCGACTTCCTGACCATGCACGAGCGCTCGCAACAAGCCCTACGACGAGATCGCCTACGCGTTCGTCGGCGACGGTCGCTTCAACATGGGCCGCTCGCTGCTGATCACGGGGGCCATCCTCGGCTCCGACGTCCGCCTGATCACCCCGCCGGAGCTGGGGCCGCCGGCGGAAGTGGTCGAGCTCGCCCACGAGCTGGCGGCCGAGTCGGGCGCGCAGATCACGGTCAGCTCGGACGTCACCGAGGTCTCGGGGGTCGACTTCGTCCACACCGACGTCTGGGTCTCGATGGGGGAGCCGAAGGAGGTCTGGACCGAGCGCGCCGAACTGCTCACGCCCTACCAGGTCAACTCCGAGCTGCTCGCCGCGACCGACAACCCGAAGGTCAAGTTCATGCACTGCCTGCCCGCCTTCCACGACGCCGGGACGACGGTCGGCGCCGAGATCGCCGAGGCGACCGGGATGCACGACGGCCTCGAGGTCACCGACGACGTCTTCCGCTCCCCGGCGAGCATCGTCTTCGACCAGGCCGAGAACCGCCTGCACACGATCAAGGCCGTTCTCGTCGCCACGCTGGCGTGACGCGCGGACGGGCCCGACTCGCCGTCGTCGCCCTCGGCGGCAACGCGCTGCTGCACCGGGGCGCAGGAATCGAGCGCCGCCAACCAGCATGCCGCGGCGACGCGCCGCCGCGCGCGTCCTCGGCCCGGTCTCCGAGCGGGCGCGCCTCGTCGTCACCCACGGCAACGGCCCGCAGGTCGGACTGCTCGCGCTGAAGGAGGACGCCTACGGCGAGGGCGAGCCCTACCCGCTCGACGTCCTCGACGCCGAGAGCGGTGGGCAGATCGGCTACGTGATCGAGCTCGAGCTCGACAACGCGATCGACCACCAGCACACGGTCGCGGTCATCACCCGCGTCCTCGTCGACGCCGACGACCCGGCCTTCTCCGACCCGACGAAGTTCATCGGTCCCGTCTACGACGAGGACCGGGCGCGCGAGCTCGCCGCCGAGCGGGGCTGGACGGTCAAGCCCGACGGGGACGAAGTGGCGCCGCGTCGTCCCCTCGCCCCAGCCCCGGGAGATCATCCAGCTGGCGGCGATCAGCCGCCTCGTCGAGGCCGGCTTCCTCGTCGTCTGCGTCGGCGGCGGGGGCGTTCCCGGTCGTCGCGACCCCGGAGGGTCACGAGGGGGTCGAGGCGGTCATCGACAAGGATCTCGCATCGGCGCTGCTCGCGATCGGGCTGTCGGCGGACGTCCTCGTCCTCGCGACCGACGTCGACGCCGTCTACCTCGACTTCGGCGGCCCCGACCAGCGCGCGATCTCCCGGGCGACGCCCGGCGGAACTGCGCGCGCACGACTTCGCCGCCGGGTCGATGGGGCCGAAGGTCGAGGCGGTCTGCCGGTTCGCCGAGGCGACCGGGGGCCGCGGGGCGATCGGCAGCCTCGAGCAGCTGGACGGGCTGATCGACGGGACCCGCGGGACGCAGGTCTCCGGGGGTGAGCGCGGTTCGCGGCAGCCGCCGGTCGGGTAGTCGAATCCCATGAACGAGGTCCTTGCATCCGGCCGGCCGCCGACCAGGCTCGCCGCCGTCGGCGCCGGCTGGGCGGCCGCCGTGACCGCGGTCGCGGTTGTCGGCGGAATGGCCACCGACGTCTCCAGCGACTGGTACGAGGGCCTCGACCGACCGTCCTGGCAGCCCCCCGGCCCCGCGTTCGGGATCGCCTGGACGATTCTCTACGTGCTGATCGCGATCGCCGCGACCCTCTCCTACCGGGACGTTCCGGAGCCACGGCGCCGAATCGTCATGGGTCTGTTCGCAGCGAACCTCGTCCTCAACGTGGCCTGGACCTGGATCTTCTTCCAGGGCGAGGATCCCGTCGCCGCGGGCGTCGAGATCCTCTTCCTGCTCGCGACGATCATCGGGCTGATCCGCCTGATCTGGCCGCATTCACGAACCGCGTCGCTGATGCTGGCGCCCTACGCCGCCTGGGTGAGCTTCGCAACGGCTCTGACCTGGTCCATCGCCGCCAACAACTGACGGTCGCGATCGGGTGATGGGTCGATGAGGCTTTCCGAAGCAAGGTCGTCGTCGGGTGGCGACCCGAACGTGAGGTCGACGTTTGCCCACCTATAGCGTGGGTTTCGTCGACTTCACCGGTTTCTGACGCCGTAGACGCTGGGAGGCAGCCGTGGACAAGCCGAGATCGGCCATCGTGATCGGCGCCGGCTTCGCCGGGCTCGCCGCCGCGGACGGGCTTGCCGCCGCGGGCTGGGAGGTGACCGTGCTGGAGGCGCGCGAGCGGGTCGGCGGCCGGGTCTGGTCGTCGCGGCTCGGCAACGGCGCCCGGATCGAGCTCGGCGGCGAGTTCATCACGGCGGCTACGACGTCACCGAGGAGATGTGCGCTCGGTTCGGGATCGAGCTCGACGGGATGGGGATCAACTATCCGGACCGCGATCTCGTCCCCGACCCCGGCGTCGGGGCCGGGGCGCTCGCGGCGGCGGCCGAGCGGGTCGCCGCGGCCGCGGCAGGACGATCCGGACGCGCCGGTCCTCGACCTGCTCGACCGGGCGGTTGGGCGACGAGGCCGCCCGCGGCATCCTCGAGATGCGTCTGCAGAGCGCGCTCGCCTTCCCCGCCGCCGAGATCGACTCGCGGTTCGCGCTGAAGCTGCCCGGAGCTGGTGGCGACGGCCGAGACGCGGCGGATGCGCGGCGGCAACCAGGGCCTGGCGGAGGCGATGGCGGCCGGCCTCGGCGGACGCGTTCGGCTCGGCGTTCCCGTCCGGGAGGTCCAGCTCGGCGACGATCGGGGTCCGCGTCCTCACCGACCGCGAGGAGCTCACGGCCGACGCCTGCGTCGTCGCGATCCCGGTTGCCCTGCTACGGCGGGCTCCGGTTCGATCCGCCGCTGCCGGCGGCGACGCGTCGACGGGGGCGGCGGCGATCCGCACGGGGCGGGCCGCCAAGCTCGCGGTGCCGCTCCGCGAGCCCGCCGCGCCGCGGGCGGCGATGTCGGCCGAGCACCGCTTCTGGATCTGGACGACGCCGGCGGACGAGGCGGGGGCGACGTCGGTCGGCGGCTGGGCGGGGGCCGGGCCGGTGCTCGACGAGCCTCGAGGTCGCCGCCGGCCCGGAGCGCTGGCTCGACCTCGTCGAGGAGCTGGCGCCGGAGCTGCGACTCGATCGCGAGCGGCGCCCGCCTGACCGTCTGGGAGCAGGATCCCTGGGCGCGGGGCGCCTATTCGGTGCTCCCGCCGGTGGCCACCGGGCCGGCCGAGGCTGCCGCCGCGCGGGCCCGCCGCCGAACGTCGTCTTCGCCGGCGAGCACACCGCCGAGCCGGGCTGGACGGGGACCATGGAGGGTGCGCTGCGCAGCGGTAGGCGGGCGGCGGCGGAATTGGTAACGTGACGCATGAAGCTAGTGCGGATAGTCGCGATCGCCGCCTGCCTGGTCGGCTCCTTCATCGCTCGCCGCGCGAGGCGCAGGCCGCCGGCCCGCGGCTCGTGCAGCTCAGCTACGAGCACACCCGCGACGGCAGCTCCAAGCACTTCAACCTCTCGGCCTACGCCCATCATGCCGATTCGGTCAGGTTCATCGTCAGGCGCCATCACGACCCGCTCGCGGCTCCCGGTCGCTACAACGACCACGTCACCGACACCGACCTGCATCCCGAGGATGCGAGCCATCCCTGGGAGGTCGACCGCAGGCGCGGCGGCAAGGCCGTGCTCAAGGCGATCCGCTCCTCGCTGCAGCGGAAGGGCACTGCGATCGTTCGGGTGATCGCCCGCAACGGCGATGCGCGCGACAAGGCGAAGGTGACGGATCGACGTCGCCGATTGCGCGATGGACCCGCCGTTCTATCCGCTCAGCTGCGAGATCGGACTCTGAACGGCTGCGCCTTCGGGCGCCGGGCGCGAGCGGCTAAGGTTGCCGCCCATGGCGGGTGTCTCACAGGCGCGGGAAGGTGAGTCGGAGCGGCTGCTCGAGGCCGCGAGGAGCCGCGACGAGCGGGCCTTCACGCAGGATCGTCGAGCCCTACCGGGGCGAGCTGAACGCCCACTGCTACCGGATGCTCGGCTCGCTCCACGACGCCGAGGACGCCCTGCAGGAGGCGATGCTTCGCGCCTGGCGCGTCGATCGACCGCTTCGAGGGCCGCAGCTCGCTGCGCTCCTGGCTCTACACGATCTGCACGAACACCTGCCTCGACGCGATCGGGCGCCGCGACCGCCATCGGGTCCACCCGATGGACTACGGGCCGCGGACCGATCCGTTCGGCGAGCCCGGCATCCCCGTCGCCGAGACCGTCTGGATCGAGCCCTACCCCGACCACGAGCTGGAGCTCGAGGACGGGCTGATCGGACCCGACGCCCGCTACGAGCGCCGCGAGGCCGTCGAGCTCGCCTTCATCGCCGCCCTGCAGCTGCTGCCGCCGAACCAGCGCGCCGTGCTGATCCTGCGCGAGGTGCTCGGTTACTCGGCGCGCGAGACCGCGGCGACCCTCGAGACGTCCGTCGCCTCCGCCAACAGCGCCCTGCAGCGGGCGCGCGCCACCCTCGAGGACAAGCTCCCCGACCGCAGCCAGCAGGAGACCCTGCGCTTCCTCGGCGACGACGGCGTCCGCGAGGTCGTCGACGCCTACGTCGAGGCCTGGGACCGGATGGACATCGACGGGGTGGTCGAGATGCTCACCGAGGAGGCGACGTTCTCGATGCCGCCGCAGACGACCTGGTTCGGCGGCAAGGGCGGGCCGCGGGAGATGCGCGGCTTCCTCGAGATGGGTCCGATGACCGGGGAGTGGGACTGGCGGCACATCGAGACGGTGGCCAACGGGCAGCCCACGCTGGGCTTCTACTGCTGGTACGAGCCCGACGGCGCCTACGTCCCGTTCGCCCTCAACGTCCTCAGCCTCGACGCCGACGCCCGCAAGATCAGCGACGTCACCTGCTTCATCACCCGCACGATCGAGAGCGACGATCCCGAGTTCTACGCCCGCTGGCCCAAGCACGCGGTCGACCCGCGCCGGCTGGAGGACTTCTTCCTCCGGTTCGGATCTGCCGGCGCGGATCGAGGTAGCCGGCCGGGACGGCTAGCCGGCGTCGGCGGTCGTCCCAGCCCTCCTGGTAGCGGAGCGAACCGGGCGTGTCGAGGTGCTCGCCGGTCTCCAGCAGCGTCTTCAGGCCGGACAGGATCATCATCCAGCCGCCGTAGAGCTCGTCGTTGGCGTCCTCGCGGAGCTGGTCGTGGGTGACGAGCAGCCGGCAGGAATCGCCGACCGGCTCGATCTCCCAGGTGACTCGGGAGGTCCCCTCGGACTTCACCTCGTCGCTCCACAGCGCCGTCATCGTCTGCACGAGGCGGCGGGGCGGGTCGACCTCGACGTTCTCGCCCTCGCTGATCGCGAAGCCGGCGGCCGCGTGCGCCGGAGCTGTAGCTCGAGCCCGCTCGGTCCAGTCGGAGTCGATCCCGACGCCGAAGTTGTACTTCGCCCGGATGTCGCTCTCGGTGATCGCCTCCCAGAGCTTCTCGGGGGTCGTCTTGATGTAGATCTCGAACACCTTTTCCATCACTGTTCCTCCAGTTGTTCCTTGAGCCCGGTGAGCGTCGTCACCCAGGGCTCCGCGAATTTGCTCACCCAGCGGTCGTGGATGAGCCTGATCGGGACGGGGTTGAGGAAGTGGAGCTTCTCCCGGCCGCGGCGTCGGGTGACGACGAGACCGGCGTCCTCCAGCAGGCGCAGATGCTTCATCACGCCGTAGCGCGACATCGGCAGCCCTTCCTCGAGTGCCTTCAGCGTCTGCCCGTCCTCGGCGAAGAGCCGATCGAGCAGCTCCCTCCGGGTCGGATCGGCAAGCGCCTTGAACACGTCGTCCATCGTCGGTGACTATAGGTGACCAAATGGTCACATGTCAAGATCCCCGTGGACCCGTTGCCGGCGCGACACGGTTGCTACGGTCGAAACCTCCCAATGGGTGAGGTCGTAGCGGGACAGACGACGGCACGGGAGCCCCAGTTCCGGGGGGAGGTCGCGATCGCGGTTCGCGATCTGCGGATGTCGTACGGCTCGTTCGACGCCGTGCGCGGGATCGACTTCGAGGTCCGCACAGGGGAGGTCTTCGCCTTCCTGGGCCCGAACGGGGCGGGCAAGACCTCCACGATCGAGATCCTCGAGGGCTACCGGCAGCGGACCGGCGGGGAGGCGACCGTGCTCGGCGTGGACCCGGGCCGGCCGACGCGCGAATGGCGTTCGCGCATCGGCCTGGTCCTGCAGGAGTGCCAGCTGGAGCCCCAGTACACGGTCGCGGAGATGATGCGCCTGTTCGCGCGCTTCTACCCGGCGCCTTTGGCGGTCGATCACGTGCTCGAGCTGGTCGGGCTCGGGGATCAGCGCGACGAGCGCGTCGGGCGGCTCTCGGGCGGCCAGCGAAGGCGGGTGGACGTCGGCCTGGGCATCGTCGGCGATCCTGATCTGCTCTTCCTCGACGAACCGACGACGGGGTTCGATCCGTCGGCTCGCAGGGATGCGTGGCGCATGATCGAGGACCTTCGTGCGCTCGGCAAGACCATCGTGCTGACCACGCACTACATGGACGAGGCGCAGCGGCTGGCCGATCGTGTCGCCATTCTCCGCCGCGGCGAGCTGGCGGCGCTCGGCACTACCGCCGATATCGGTGCGGGGCTCGGCGCCGAGACGCGGATCAGCTTTCGGCTCCCGGCAGACATCCAACGAGCCGAGGTGGAGCGCCTGCTCGGCGCGAGCCTCGCCCTCGACGAGGGCCGCACGACCCTGCGCACTTCGGCGCCCCAGCAGACGCTTCACACGCTGACCGGCTGGGCGGAGAAGCGAGGGATCGTGCTTGGCGAGCTCGAAGCCGTCAGGCCGACCCTCGAGGAGATGTTCCTCGAGCTGACCTCCGGCTCGGACGCCGAGACCGACGACAATCGGATGGAGGCGGCGCTGAGATGACGAACGATCTCGGTCTCGTCTGGGCGCAGGCGCGGCACCAGCTCGTCGGATATTCGCGCAACCGTCGCGCCGTGGTCTTCGGCGTCGTCATGCCGCTCGTGCTCCTGGTTCTGTTCAACTCGATCTTCGTCCAGGGCAGCGACTCGGTCGAGGTGGCCAACCACCAGGTCGCCGCCAGCGCCTACTTCACCGGCGGCATGCTCGCCTACTCGATGTTGCTCTCGGGCTTCACCTCGATGGCCCTGTCGCTGGTCTCGTTGCGGGAGACGGGTGAGCTGAAGCGCCGGCGCGGCACGCCGGTACCGGCGTGGACCTTCATCACGGCGATGATCCTCCGGACCGCGATGCTGATCGGCTCGGTCGCGATCTTGATGCTGACGGTCTCCCACTTCGCCTACGACGTGGCCGTCCCGATCGATGCCCTCGCCCAGGTGCTTCTCTACGTAGCGCTGGGGACGATCGTCTTCGCGGCGGTCGGGATCGCCGCGACCGCCGCCACGACCAACGTCGACTCGGCAAGCGGGTTGCTTCCGTTCGTGGCGTTCCTGCTGTCGTTCATCTCGAGCATCTTCGTCCCGCTCGACCAGCTTCCGGAATGGCTGGCCGAAATCGGCAGGATCTTCCCCGTCTATCACGTCGCCGAGGGGATTCAGACGGCGCTCGCGCAGGGCGGAAGCCATCCGATCGACCTCTCGAACGTCGCGGTGCTGCTCGTCTGGGGCGTCGGGGCAACGGTCTTCGCGACGCGCAGCTTCAGGTGGGAGCCCCAGGGCTACGAATGACGCCTTCTCGGGTTAGCTGAATCGACCGCGACCACCGTTCCCTACCATCAGTCGCGGTGGAGGCAAACGCGGATTTCGATCCCGGGGCGGCGCGAACGATCGGCGAGGCGCTGAAGGCGAACATGCAGCGCGCGCTCAAGGTTCGCGACGGCGCCGTGCGGGACCTGTTGGTCGCCCTCGTAGCCGGCGGCCACGTCCTGATCGAGGACCATCCGGGTGTCGGCAAGACCGCCCTCGCCAGGTCGCTCGCGCGCTCGGTCCGCGCCGAGTTCTCCCGCGTTCAGTGCACCGCCGACATGCTCCCCGCCGACGTCACCGGCACGATGATCTTCAACCAGCGCGAGTCCGTCTTCGAGTTCCATCCCGGGCCCGATCTTCGCCAACGTCGTCCTCGTCGACGAGATCAACCGGGCCTCTCCGAAGACCCAGTCGGGCCTGCTCGAGTCGATGCAGGAGCGCCGGGTCACGGTCGACCAGCACACCCACGAGCTGGCCCGCCCGTTCATGATCATCGCGACGCAGAACCCGGCCGAGTACGCGGGCACCTACCCGCTGCCGGAGGCGCAGCTCGATCGCTTCATGGTCCGGGTCGAGCTCGGCTACCCCGATCCCTTCGACGAGGCGGAGATGCTGCGCGGCCATGCCGCCGGCGACCTCGTCTCCGAGCTCGAGCCCGTCGCCGACCTCGATGACGTGCGCGCGTGCGCAGGCAGCCGCCGCGGCGGTGCACGGCAGCTCCGAGCTCCGGGCCTACATCGTCGCCCTCGCCGAGGCGACGCGCCGCGACGGCCGGCTCGAGCTCGGCGCCAGCCCGCGCGCGGCGCTGATGCTGTTCCGAGCGGCGAAGGCGCTGGCCGCGCTGGAGGGGCGCGACCACGTCCTCCCCGACGACGTCCAGACGCTCGCCGTGCCGGTGCTCTCCCATCGGCTGCTGCTCGCCCCCGGCGTGAGCGAGTCGGAGCGCGGGACCGTCGTCGCCGACGCGATCGAGTCCGTCCCGGCGCTCTGAGATGGCAGGCGCGGCCACAGCGCTGCGCCTCGGTGTCGCCCTCGCGCTCGCGGGCTTCCTGCTCGCGTCGCCGATCCTGCTGCTGCCCGGCGCGGCGATCCTGCTCGTCGTCGGCGGCTGCGCGGCCGGGGTCCGGTTCGGATCGGCCGGCGTCCAGGTCCGTCGCGGCGGGATGCCGCATCAGGTCACCGAGGGCGAGCGTTTCGACGTCGTCATCGACGGCGTCAGCGGCTGGTTGCCGTTGCTCTGCCGGATCGAGGACCCGGCCGTCGGCGCAGCCGGTGCCGCTTCGGGTGCTCCGTCCCCGGAGCGGATTCAGCGTCCGGCTCGGGGGCTCGATCGAGCGGCGCGGGCGCCACCGTCTCGGCCGCGCCGGCGCTGCTCTTCACCGATCCGCTCGGCCTGGGCGAGCGCCGGGTCGTGATGGGGGAGCCCGGCTCGATCCTCGTGCTGCCGCGCGTCGAGCCGCTCGCCGGCCCATCGGGCTCGGAGGGCCCGGCGGTCGGCCGCCGCAGCATGGGGCTCGGGGAGCTTGCCGCGGGCGGCGAGCGCGAGGCCGCCGCCGACCCCGAGCTCGACGGCGTCCGGAGCTACCGGCCGGGGACGAAGGCGACGAGGATCTACTGGCCTTCGCTGGCGCGCGGGATGGAGCTCGCCGAGCGTCACCTCGTCGCCGCCGGCGACGCCGCACCGCTGATCGTCCTCGACCCCTCCGGCGCGGACGCCGAGGAGGACCTCGATCGCGCCGTCCGCGCCGCCGCCTCGCTGATGGCCCACCTCGCGCGGCTCGGCGGTTGCGAGCTGCTGATCGCGGGGACCCGGCAGCGACTCAGCGTCGGCCGGGACCCACGCGCCTGGACGGCGGCGCTGGCGGCGCTGGCGGTCGTCGATTCCCGCGACGGCGTTCCCCGTCTCGCCCACGGCGACCTTCGCTCGGCGGTGATCTGGGTCGGCGCATCGCCGGCGCCGCGACTTCCCGCCGGCGTTGATCCGCGGATGGGTCGTCGCCCCGGCGCCGCTCCCCGGCAGGCCCGTTTCGTTCACCGCCGCCGGCTGCTCCGGCCACGCGATCGGCGCCCGAGCTCGCGAGGGCGGCGGCATGAGCGCCGCGCTCGATCCGGCTCGCGGTCTTCGCCGTCTTCGCGGTGCTCGCCGCGCTCCAGTGGGGAACGCTGATCGCCGACCCGCCGACGGCGCGGCTGATCGCTGTGGCCGGCGTCGCGCTGATCGCCGCCGCGGCGCTGGCCGCGGCTCGCCGCGATCGCGGCCTCGAGGAGGCGAGGCCTCGCCGCGGCGCTGATCGTCCTCGCCGGGCTCGCCGCCGCCCTGATCGCCGTCGGCGTCCCCGCGCGCGATCTCCCGCCGTGGCACTGGGACCGGCTCGCCGACGGGATCGACATCGGGCTGAAGGGCCTCGGCGGCTCCTTCGAGTATCCGCTGACGGGCGCCGGCGACTGGGCGCGGCTGCTCGTGATCGTGCCGGTGGCGCCGCTGCTCGTCGCCGCGGCGGCGTTCGGGTTCCGGCCCGGCAGGGACGCGACGAGCCCGCCCATAGCCGGCCTCGTCCTGCTCGTGATCGCGTTCGCGATCCCCGCCGTCGCCCGCCCGATCTCGGCCCCGGTCCTCTGGGGCGCGGTCCTGCTCGTGCTGACGACGGCCTGGCTCTGGGGCGAGCGCGTCCGGCGCCCGACGGCCGTCGCCCTCGTCGCCGGCCTCGGCCTCGTTGCGGTTCCGGTGGCGACGAGCCTCGCCGGCGACGAGCCGCCGATCGACTACCGGACCTGGACGGTGCCCGGGAGCAGCGAGGGCGCCTCCTTCGACTGGAGCCAGAGCTACGGGCCCGATCGACTGGCCGCGAGACGGTGAGCTGGTGCTCGAGGTCCACACCGATCGTGCGAACTTCTGGCGGGCCGAGGTGCTCGACGAGTTCTACGGCGACGTCTGGCGCCGCTCGGGCGGCGGCGGCGAGCCGCTCCCCGCCGAGCCCGAGCCGCTGACCGCCGGCGCCGACACCAGGGCGGCCGGCCGCGACTGGTCCCAGCGGGCGAGGTTCGAGGTGCTCTCGATGGAGAGCCCGCTCCTGATCAGCCCGGGGCTGCCGACCGCGGTCGACGGGCTCGACGGCGCCGGGAGCGATTCGGACGGGACGACCCACCTCGAGTCGGAGCCGCTGACCGCCGGCAGCCGGTACACGGTCGACGCCTACGCGCCCGGATCCCCGCCCGGCCGTCCTGCGGAAGCGCTCGCGTCGTTACGGGCTGCCGCTCTCCTCCTACACGGCCCTCGCCGTGCCGCAGGGCGCGAGCCTCGAGGCGATCGTCGCGCCGACTCACGTCGCCGTCCCGCCGTGGGGCGAGCGCAAGGGCCGGGCGAGCGCGGAGCGGGCGCTCGGCGAATCGGCATACGGCCAGGTCGCGCAACTGGCCGAGCGCCTGACCGCCGGCGACGACAACGCCTACGACGCCGCCGTCGCGATCGAGGACCACCTGCGTACCGGCTACGCCTACGACGAAGAGCCGCCCAGGCACAGGCTGCCGCTCCGCGCCTTCCTCTTTCAGGACCGCATCGGCTACTGCCAGCAGTTCGCCGGGTCGATGGCCCTGATGCTGCGGATGGTCGGGATCCCCGCTCGCGTCGCCGCCGGCTTCGCGCCCGGTACGCCGCTGGCGAACGGCAGGGGATTCGAGGTGACCGACCTCGACGCGCATGCCTGGGTCGAGGTCTACTTCAACGGGATCGGCTGGGTCCCGTTCGACCCGACGCCGCCCGCCGGCCCGGCCCAGGCGCCGGAGCTCCGCGGCGGCGCCGCCTTCGCCAACGGCGCCGGGGCGTTCGGCGACGCCCGCTCGCGCCGAGAAGAATCAACCTGACCGGCCCGGGGAGCGCGGCCGCCGGGCCGAGCGCCTCGGCGGACGGAGGGAGGGGGCGGCTCGCCGGTCTCGCCGCTCGCCGGGCTCGCCGTCCTCGGCGCGTTCGTCCTCGTTCCGCCGCTCCGGCGCATCCGCCATCGCCGCCTGCCGCCCGATCGGGCCGAGGAGCGGGAGATCGAGGAGCTGCGCGCCGCGCTGCGGGCGACCGGTTAGCTGCGAGGCGAGTCGACGACGCTGCTCGTCGCCGAGGGCAGGCTCCGCGCCGCCCGGCGGCAGGCGGCGGCCGCCTACGTCGGCCGCTTCCGCGAGCGCCGATACGGCGCCGGCGACGTCGCGCCCGCCTCGTTCTCCGAGCGCCGATCCGCCCGTCGCGACCTCGCGTCCGCCGGCGGGCTCTCGCGGCGATTGCGGATGCTGTTTCTGATGCCGCCCGGCGGCCCGCGCCGGGTCAAGCGCCGCTAGGCCCCGGCCCGGGACGCAGCGGCTAGTGTCGGCTGCGGAAACCATGGAGCGGAAGACGACAGTCCGGGCTTGAGCGAGACACCCATCGCAGCCATCGATCTGGGCCCGAACGGGGTGAAGGCCGACGACGTCGTCGCCGTCGCCCGGGGCGGGGCCGCGGCTCGCCTGACCGACGAGGCGCGGGCGGCGATGGAGGAGACGGCGGCGGTCGTCGAGCGGATCGCCGCCTCCGACGAGCCCACCTACGGCGTCTCGACCGGCTTCGGCTCCCTCGCCCACACGCCGATCCCCGAGGATCGCCGGACCGAGCTGCAGCGGGCGCTGATCCGCTCCCACGCGGCGGGGATGGGACCGCCGGTCGAGCGCGAGGTCGTCCGCGCGATGCTCTTCCTGCGGGCCCGGTCGCTGGCGATGGGCCGCTCCGGCGCCCGGCCGCTGCTGGCCGAGACGATGCTGGCGATGCTCAACGCCGGCGTCGATCCGGTCGTCCCCGAGCACGGCTCGCTGGGGGCCAGCGGCGATCTCGCACCGCTCGCCGCCTGCGCGCTGGCGATGCTCGGCGAGGGGGAGGTCCTCGGACCCGAACGGCGATCCGGCCCCGGCCGGCCCGGCGCTCGCGGCGGCCGGGATCGAGCCCCCGGTGCTCGGCCCCAAGGAGGGTCTGGCGCTGATCAACGGGACCGACGGGATCCTCGGCATGCTCGTCCTCGCCCTCGCCGACCTCCGCGGCCTGCTCGCCGCCGCCGACGTCACCGCAGCGGCGACCACGGAGGCGCTGCTCGGCACCGACCGCGCCTTCGCCGCCGACCTCGTCGCCCTGCGGCCGCAGCCGGGCCAGGCCGACAGCGCCGCCAACCTGCGGGCACTGCTCGACGGCTCGGCGATCGTCGCCAGCCACCGCCACGACGATCCCGCGCGTGCAGGACGCCTACTCGATCCGCTGCACGCCCCAGGTCCACGGCGCCGCCCGCGACACCGTCGCGCACGCCGCTCGGGGTCGCCGACTACGAGCTCCGCTCGGCGATCGACAACCCGATGGTCCTCCCCGACGGACGGGTCGAGTCCTGCGGCAACTTCCACGGCGCCCCGGTCGGGTTCGCCTGCGACTTCCTCGCGATCGCCGCGGCCGAGGTCGGAGCGATCTCGGAGCGCCGGACCGACCGCCTGCTCGACCACGTCCGCTCCCACGGGCTGCCGCCGTTCCTCTCCCCGGACGCCGGCGTCAACTCGGGGATGATGATCGCCCAGTACACGCAGGCCGCGATGGTCGCCGAGAACCGGCGGCTCGCCGCTCCGGCCAGCGTCGATTCGCTGCCGACCAGCGCGATGCAGGAGGACCACGTCTCGATGGGCTGGGGCGCCGCCCGGAAGCTGCGCCAGAGCGTCGACAACCTGCGGCGGATCCTCGCCGTCGAGCTCTCCTGCGCCTGCCGCGGCCTCGAGCTGCGGGCGCCGCTCGAGCCGGCCGCGGGAACCGCGAGCGCGCTGGCGGCGGTGCGCGCGCACGGTCCCCGGCGCCGGGCCCGACCGCTGGCTCGCGCCCGAGCTGGCGGCCGTCGAGGAGATGCTCGCGTCGGGAGCCGTTCGTCGATGCCGTCGAAGCCGAGATCGGAGCGTTGCTGTGAGCGGACCACGAGAGGTGCGCGCCGCGCACGGAACCGAGCTGACCTGCCGCGGCTGGAGCCAGGAGGCGGCGCTGCGGATGCTGATGAACAACCTCGACCCCGACGTCGCCGAGCGGCCCGACGACCTCGTCGTCTACGGCGGCACCGGCAAGGCCGTCCGGACCTGGGACGCCTTCGACGCGATCGTCCGCGAGCTCCGCGCCCTC
This sequence comes from uncultured Solirubrobacterales bacterium, assembly GCA_963798165.1. Classification (GTDB taxonomy): domain Bacteria; phylum Actinomycetota; class Thermoleophilia; order Solirubrobacterales; family 70-9; genus RHKX01. The sequence goes on from CAWCSE010000013.1 coordinate 338,537, forward strand.
GCCGACGACGAGACGCTGCTCGTCCAGTCCGGCAAGCCCGTCGGCGTCGTCCGCACCCACGAGTGGTCGCCGCGCGTCCTGATCGCCAACTCCAACCTCGTCGGCGAGTGGGCCAACTGGGACGAGTTCCGGCGGCTCGAGCGCGAGGGCCTGACGATGTACGGGCAGATGACCGCCGGGCTCGTGGATCTACATCGGCAGCCAGGGGATCGTGCAGGGGACCTACGAGTGCTTCGCCGAGATCGCCCGGCGCCGCTTCGGCGGCTCGCTGGCCGGGACGATCACGCTGACCGCCGGCCTCGGCGGGATGGGCGGCGCCCAGCCGCTCGCGGTGACGATGAACGACGGCGTCGCCCTCTGCATCGAGGTCGACCCCGAGCGGATCCGCCGCCGCCTCGAGACCCGCTACCTCGACGAGCAGGCGACCGATCTCGACGACGCGATCGCGCGCTGCGAGGCCGCGAAGGCCGAGCGACGCGCGCTCAGCGTCGGGCTGGCCGGCAACGCGGCCGAGATCGTCCCCGAGCTGCTCGCCCGCGGCTTCGGCGCCGACGTCGTCACCGACCAGACCAGCGCCCACGACCCGCTCGTCGGCTACATCCCGGCCGGCCTCTCGCTCGAGGCCGCCGACGCGCCTCCGCGAAGTCCGATCCCGACGACTACATCCGCCAGGCCCGCGCCTCGGCCGCGGCGCACTGCTTCGCGATGGTCGGCTTCAAGGAGCGCGGGGCGGAGGTCTTCGACTACGGCAACAGCCTCCGCCGCGAGGCCGAGCTCGGCGGCTTCGAGCGCGCCTTCGACTACCCGGGCTTCGTCCCCGCCTACATCCGGCCGCTCTTCTGCGAGGGCAAGGGCCCGTTCCGCTGGGCGGCGCTCTCCGGCGACCCCGCCGACATCGAGGCGACCGACCGCGCGGTGCTCGACGAGTTCGGCGACGACGAGGCGCTCGGCCCGGTGGATCAGGATGGCGGGCGAGCGGATCGCCTTCCAGGGCCTGCCGGCCCGGATCTGCTGGCTCGGCTACGGCGAGCGCCGCCGCCTCGGCCTCCGCTTCAACGCGATGGTCCGCAGCGGCGAGATCAGCGCGCCGATCGTGATCGGCCGCGACCACCTCGACTCCGGCTCGGTCGCCTCCCCCTACCGGGAGACCGAGTCGATGCGCGACGGCTCCGACGCGATCGCCGACTGGCCGCTGCTGAACGCGCTCGTCAACACCGCCTCCGGGTGCGTCGTGGGTGAGCATTCACCACGGCGGCGGCGTCGGCATCGGCCGCTCGATCCACGCCGGGATGGTCTGCGTCGCCGACGGGACGGCGCTCGCCGACGAGAAGCTCGACCGCGTCCTCACCGTCGATCCCGGCATGGGCGTGATGCGCCACGCCGACGCCGGCTACGAGCGGGCGATCGAGGTCGCGGCCGAGCGCGGGGTGAGGGTGCCGATGATCGACGCCGAGCCCACCGATCGGCCTTGAGCGTCCTCGAGGTCGTCGAGATCGGCCATCCCGGTCCTGCGGGAGCGGGCGGCCGAGCTGAGCGCGGACGATCTGGCCTCCGATCGGATCCAGACCCTGATCGACGACATGATCGAGACGATGCGCGCCGCCGGCGGGGCGGGCCTCGCCGCCAACCAGGTCGGCGAGACGGTCCGGGTCGCGGTCGCCGAGGTCGATTGACAACCCGCGTTACCCCTACAAGCCGCCGATCCCGCTGACCGTCTTCGTCAACCCGGTGATCGAGCCGCTCGACGACGACGTCGAGTCGATCAACGAGGGCTGCCTCTCGATCCCGAACCTGCGCGGCGAGCTGCCCCGGCACATGCGGGTGCGCGTCAGCTACCTCGACCGCGACGGCAACCCGCACGAGGAGGTCAAGCTCGGCCTCACCGCGGGGACGTTCCAGCACGAGGTCGACCACCTCGACGGGATCCTCTTCGTCGACCGCGTCACCGATCCGACGACGCTGACGACCTGGGAGCAGTTCGAGCGCTTCGGCCGCGACGAGTTCATCGAGCGGGCGCGGCGGCTGACCGAGCGGGTCGGATCGTGAGCGGCGACGGCGTACTGGTGCGAGCTCGCCTGGCTCGGCGGCGAGCGGGCCGAGGCCGGCGTCGTCGTCGCGGTCGACGGCGACCGGATCGCCGCGGTCGAGACCGGCGTCGACCGCTCCGCCGGCCGGCGCCGAGCGGTTGACGGGCCTGACCCTGCCGGGCTTCGCCAACGCCCATTCCCACGCCTTCCACCGTGCCCTCCGCTCGCGCACGCAGGGGGCCCGCGGCAGCTTCTGGAGCTGGCGCGAGCAGATGTACGGGGTCGCCGCCGTCCTCGATCCCGACTCCTATCGGGCGCTGGCACGCGCGACCTTCGCCGAGATGGCCCTCGCCGGGATCACCGCCGTCGGCGAGTTCCACTACCTCCATCACGGTCCCGGCGGCGAGCCGTACGACGACCCCAACGAGATGGGCGAGGCGATGATGGTCGCCGCCGCCGAGGCGGGCATCCGGATCACGCTCCTCGACACCTGTTACCTCCACGGCGGCATCGGCGCAGCCGCCCAACGAGGTCCAGCGGCGCTTCTCCGACGGCGACGTCGAGACCTGGATGGAGCGGGTCGACGCGCTCGGCGACCGCGCCGCACGCCGGGTCGGGGCCGCGATCCACAGCGTCCGGGCGGTCGACCGCGAGTCGATGCAGGTCGTCGCGCGATGGGCGCGGGGGAGGGGTTGCCCGCTCCACGCGCACGTCTCCGAGCAGCCGGCCGAGAACGAGGACTGCCTGGCCGCCTACGAACTGACGCCGACCGGTCTGCTCGCCGATTCGGGCGCGCTCGGCCCGCTTCACGGCCGTCCACGCGACCCACCTCACGGGCGACGACGTGCGCCTGCTCGGGGGAGCCGGCTGCTGTTGCTGCTTCTGCCCGACCACCGAGCGCGACCTCGCCGACGGGATCGGCCCGGCCCGTCGAGCTTCTCGACGCCGGCGCGAGCCTGGCGCTCGGGTCCGACTCGCACGCGATGATCGATCCGATGGAGGAGGCCCGAGCGGTGGAGCTGAACGAGCGGCTGGCGAGCGGCGAGCGCGGCCGCCACGGCGCCGCCGGACTGCTCGGCGCCGCGACGGCCGACGGCCACGCCTCGATCGGCTGGCCCGGGGCGGGCCGGATCGAGGCCGGCGCGATCGCCGACCTCGTCACGATCCGCCTCGACGGTGTTCGCACCGCCGGAGCCGATGCCGCGACGGCGCTCGAGGCCGCGGTCTTCGCGGCCGGGGCCGGCGACGTCGATCGGGTGATCGCGTCGGCCGGGAGATCGTCCGCGACGGCCGCCACGCCGAGATCGACGTGGCCCGCGAGCTGATCGGACTCGATCGCGGCGCTGCACCCGGGCGGGGTGGATCAGTGAGCGCCACCGTCATCGACTCGATCGGCCTGCTCGTCACCAACGACCCGGATCTGGGCGCAGGGCCGCTCGGCGTCGTCCGCGACGCCTCGGTCGTGATCGAGGACGGGGTCGTCACCCACGTCGGCCCGGCGGGCGCTGCCGGCGACGTCCGCCACGACGCCGGCGGGCGCTGCCTGATCCCCGGCTTCGTCGACAGCCACACCCATCTCGTCTTCGCAGGGGACCGGGCCGACGAGTTCGCGGCGCGGATGGACGGCGCCCCCTACGAGGCCGGAGGGATCGCGGTGACGATGGCCGCGACCCGCGCGGCGAGCGACGAGCAGCTGCTCGATCTGGCCCGGGACCGCGCCGCCGAGGCGCTCGCCGCCGGCATCACCCACCAGGAGATCAAGTCCGGCTACGGCCTCGACGTCGCCACCGAGGAACGACTCTGCCGCCTCGCCGCCGAGCTGACCGACGACGTCACCTTCCTCGGCGCCCATCTCGTCCCGCCCGAGTACGAGGGGCGCGCCGACGAGTACGTCGAGCTCGTCTGCGGGGAGATGCTCGCCGCCTGCGCTCCGCATTCGAGGTGGATCGACGTCTTCTGCGAGACCGGAGCCTTCGACGCCGACCAGTCCCGTGCCGTCCTCGCCGCCGGTCGCGAAGCCGGACTGGGGCTGCGCGTCCACGGCAACCAGCTCGGCCACGGCGACGGCGTCCAGGTCGCCGTCGAGATGGGGGCCGCCTCGGTCGACCACTGCACCTATCTGAGCGACGCCGACATCGAGGCGCTCGCCGCGAGCGACACCGTCGCGACCTTCCTGCCCGCCACCGACTTCTCGACCCGCCAGCCCTACCCCGACGCCCGCCGCGCGATCGACGCCGGCGTCAGCGTCGCGATCGCCACCAACACGAACCCCGGCTCGAGCTTCACGACCTCGATGCCCCTCTGCATCGCCCTCGCCGTCCGCGACCTCGGGATGACGATCGAGGAGGCCCTCGCCGCCGCGACGACCGGCAGCGCCCGGTCGCTGCGGCGCGACGACATCGGCCGCCTGGCGCCCGGCTCCCGCGGCGATGCCGTCCTGCTCGAAGCCGACTCCTACTCGCACCTGATCTACCGCCCCGGCGTCCCGCTCACCCGGACGGTTTTCAGGGCGGGCGAGCGGGTCTGGGGCGCGGAACCGATCTAGCGGACGCCGCCGACCTTGGCGATCTGCTCGGCGCCATCGAGGGTCACCCAGAGCGTGTGCTTGGGGCCGGTCGTGATCCGTCGCGGCCCGCTGGTCTTGCCGAGACGGACCGGGGTCGAGATCTTGCCCTTCGTCGTCAGCCGGAATAGGTCGCCGGAGGCGAAACGGGGCATCCAGTAGGCGCCGTCGGCACCGAAGGCGACTCCGAACGGATCGCCCTCCGTCTTCCTGCTCTTGACCTTGCCGTGGGCGACCCTGCCGACCCGCTGCGGGTTCGACGTCGGGTCGGCGTAGCCGACCTGTCCCTTCGGCCCGGCGGCGATCGCCTGCAGGCCGGAGCCGGCACCGGTGTCGTAGGCCTTGGCGGTGCCGTCGGTCTTCACGCGGACGACCTGGCCGCCGAAGTCGGCGACCCAGAGCTTGCCGTCCTTGCCGGCGTCGATGTCGCGGCCGGCCACGAGCACCGGGAACGACGTGGAGTCGGTCGGGTCGTCGGCCGAGATCCTGATCACGTTGCCGCCGCTGACCGTCCACATGTTGCCGTCGGGTCCCTTGACGATCGCCCGGGCGTCGGAGATGTCGTTGACCGTGAACTTCTGCGCCGCGTCCGGATCGGCGGGGTCGAAGACCGCGACGCCTCCCGACTGGGTGACCCAGAGGGTCTTGCCGGGGCCGGTGGCGATCCCGACCGGGTTGTTGATATCGAGGGGGTCGTACTCGGTGACCTTGCCCTTCGGGGTGATCTTCGCGATGTCGTTGGTCTGATCCAACGTCACCCAGATGTTCCCGTCGGGGCCCTTGGTGATCTCGTTGTTCGTCCCCACGCCGGAGACGTCGAACTTGCCGTCCACCTTGGGCTTGGCGCTCGCCGGAGCGGCGGCGAAGGCGACGACCCCGAGGACGCCGCAGACGGCGACCAAGGCGCGGGTTCTGAGTTTGCTGGGACGCGTGTATGTCGGTTCTGAGTTATGCATGACCAGAGGGTTCCTCAGCTTTCTCGTCGTGGCTACCAACCCGGGGTGTGGAATGTCCCACACCAGCGCTGGCCGCGCCACCCCTAAACGTATGATTGACTACAAAGTCAGGTGAACCTCGATCTGGCCACCGGGAGCAGGACCACACGACGCGTCCGCACGCTCGCGATCGGCGCCGCCCTCGTCCTCGCGGCGCTTGTCCTCGGCGGCTGCTTCGGCGGCGACGACGACGCCGACTCCACCTCCGCTTCGAAGGGCGAGCCGATGCGGCTCGACCTGCTCGTCTTCAACATCGAGTACGGGGGCAACGGTTCGACCGACAAGGTGATCAAGAAGCTCGACGCAGACGTCGTCGGCGTGCTCGAGTCCTACGAGCGACTGCCGGAGATCGCCAGGAAGACCGGCTATCCGTACTACAACACCTCGCTGCAGCTGCTCTCCAAGTACCCGATCCTCGAGCCGTCCGGCGGCGACGGCCTCTACGCCATGATCGAGGTGCAGCCCGGCTACGTGATCCCGTTCTTCAACGACCACCTCGACTACGTCGAGTGGGGCCCGCGCGCTCTGCAGAACGGCGAGTCGGTCGACTCGGTCGTCGCCACCGAGAACGAGGTGCGCACGGCGTCGCTGGCGCGCCCGATCGAGGCGATGGGCCAGCTGCTCGACCAGGGCTATCCGGTCTTCCTCACCGGCGACTTCAACGAGCCGTCGAGCCTCGACTACGGAGCTGACACGGTCGGCACCCGCAAGGGGATCGACGAGCCGGTGCCGTGGCCGGTCAGCGAGACGCCTCTTCGACCTCGGCTTCCGCGACACCTACCGCGAGATCCATCCCGATCCGGTCGCCGAGCCCGCGATCACGCAGGAGCGCAGCGGCGAGCGCATCGACTACGTCTACGCGGCCGGGCCCTCGACGACGATCCAGAGCAAGCTCGTCGGCGAGCCCGGCGGGGAGGACGTGGACATCGCCTTCGCCCCCTGGGGCTCCGACCATCACGCGGTGCTCTCGACGCTTCGACGTGACGCCGGTCGCGATGCCGACGCTCGTCGCGGTCGACGCCCGCCTCGCCGACGTCGGCGACGAGATCACCGTCACCTGGAACAACCCCGAGACCGGCGGCAACGAGATCGCCGTGGTGCCGGAGGGCGGGCATCCCGGCGACGCGATCGAGACGGTACCGGCGCCCGATCCGAAGGGGACGACGAAGCTCGACACATCCGGCTGGGACCCGGGCTCCTACGAGGCGGTTCTGAGCGACGCGAATGGGGAGGTCGCGCGCGTTCCCTTCTACCTGCGGGACCCGAGCGCCAAGCTCGAGCTGAAGACCAACAAGGCGACCTACGCCCGCGGCGAGCCGATCACGGTCTCCTGGACCGACGGCCCCGCGAACCGCTGGGATTGGCTCGGGGTCTACGAGGCATCCGCCTCCGACCCCGCCAACGACAGCTACCTGACCTGGGACTACGCCGAGGGCCACTCCGCCGGGACCGTGCCGCCGCGGACCGTCGGCGAAGCCGTCCTCGGCCCCGACAGCCAGGGCAAGTCGTGGCCGCTGCCGCCGGGCGACTACGTCGTCCACTACCTGCTCGCCGATCAGTACGAGTCGGCCGGCAGCGCCGAGTTCACCGTCACCCGCTGAAAGTCAGCCCGACTGGGCCTCGATCAGCAGCGCCTCGGCGACTGCGAGGACGTTCCCCGATCCGTCGAGCACCGCCGAGCCGGCGAGGTGCTTGCGCCCGTCCTTGGAGATCGGCCATGCCATGACGACGTACTCCGTGCCGACCTCGGGAAGATCGTCGACCCGCGCCGCGAAGCGGGCGAGGAAGCTGATCGGCAGCGAGTCCGGATAGAGGGCGAAGTAGGTCGGGCAGTCGAGCACCGCCCAGACGAACTCCGGCGCCGTTCGACCGGAGCCGTCGACATCGGTTTCGGGACCGGGGATCCACGTCGAGGCGACCACGTCTCGCCCCGCGACGGCGCCGGCGGTCACCCCGAAGGAATCGTCGCGACCCACCCCGCAGACGAAGCAATGACCGAACTCGCTGTCGGGGCTTCCCCGGTAGCGCGCCTGCGCTGCCCGGGCCTCCTCGATCCCGACCGGCGCGGGAACCTCGAGTTCGAGCTCCCGGGGCCGCCCCTCGGCGACCAGCGTCTCCCCGTCGAGGACGCGCAACGATCCGCCCTCGCCCTCCTCGACGGCGAGCTCGCGGTCGAGCGGGACCGGCGATCTGAGGCTGACCTCCGCGAGCTCGCCGAGGCGCATCGCCAACAGGCCGGCCGAGTAGCCACCCTGGCCGCTCCCCCGCGGGCCGTTGAGCTTGCCGGGGACGAGAAATGTCGGACCTGCCGGCATGACGGGAAGTTATCGCCCTTTTCGGGCTTGGCGCGCCGGGTACCCTTCGCCGGTGGCCGACACCGTAAGCCCCGTCCTCAACTCAGCTCAGCTGGAGACGCTCGCGGCGGTCGGCGTGCAGCGGACGGCCGATGTCGGCGAGGTCCTGTTCGAGGTCGGCGACGCCACCTACCCGCTGATCGCGATCCTCGAGGGGGAGGCCGCGATCCTGGACGCCGCCGGCAACGAGATCGTCCGCCACGGAGCCTCAGGGTTCCTGGGAGAGATGAACCTCCTCTCCGGGCAGACCGTGTTCCTGACCGCGGTCGCAACCGAGCCGATGCGCTACATCGCCGTCGACCGCAAGGAGCTGCGACCGCTGCTGACCGAGGACGGCCCACTCTCGGAGCTGTTGCTGACCACGTTCATCCATCGCCGTGAGGCGCTGCAGCGGCAGGAGAACGTCGGGATCGAGGTGATCGGGCCGCGCTCCTCGCCGGAGACCCGGCGGATCATCGAGTTCGCCAATCGCAATCGGCTGCCCTTTCAGTGGCACGACCCCGAGCACTCCGATGACCAGGCGCTCGCCGACCTCCTCGACGGTGTCGATCCTGATCAGCTTCCTCTCGTCCGCCTGCCCGGCGGGATCGACCTGAACCGGCCCGGCAACGGCGACATCTCCCGCGCGATCGGGGTCGGCCTCGAGCTCGGCCCGCGCGAGGAGGTCGACCTCCTCGTCATCGGCGCCGGCCCGGCCGGTCTCGGCGCCGCCGTGTACGGAGCCTCCGAGGGACTCGACACGCTGGTCGTCGAGAGCTCCGGGCTCGGCGGGCAGGCCGGGACGTCGCGCCGGATCGAGAACTACCTCGGCTTCCCCGCCGGCATCAGCGGCTCGGAGCTGACGAGCCGGGCGGTCACCCAGGCGCGCAAGTTCAACGCTCGCACCGCGACCCCCTACCGGGCCGTCGCGCTCGAGCCCGGCTCCGAGTCCCACCTCGTCCGGCTCGAGGGCGGCCACGAGGTGGTCGCTCGCAGCGTCGTCATCGCCACCGGCGCCGACTACCGGCGCCTGCCCGTCGATGACCTCGACAGCTACGAGGGCATCAGCATCTTCTACGCGGCCGGGCCGCTGGAGGGCGAGCGCTGCGGGGCGACGCAGGTCGGAGTCGTCGGCGGCGGGAACTCCGCCGCCCAGGCCGCGATCTGGCTCGCGCGGGGCGGGGCACTCGTCACCCTCCTGCACAGGCGGGCCGACCTCGGCGAGACCATGTCGAAGTACCTGATCGACGATCTCGAGAAGTACGGGGTCGCGGTGCGCGACCGCTCCGAGGTGGCCGAGTTGCACGGCACCGACGGCGAGCTCGAGGGCGTCACCCTGATCGACGGCGAGCGGCTGCCGTTCAAGTTCATGTTCCTGTTTCTCGGGGCGGTCCCGTCACACCGACTGGCTCGGCGACACCGTCGCCCGCGACGATCAGGGCTTCATCCTGACCGGCTCCGATGTCGGGGCCGAGGGCATGCAGGAGACGAGCGTTTCGGGGGTCTACGCCGCCGGGGATGTCCGGGCCGGCTCGATCAAGCGCTGCGCGATCGCGGTGGGGGAGGGCGCAGCGGTCGTGCGCTTCGTCCACGAGCGCGCCGCCGTCGCCGGCTCTTGACGCGTCAGCCCCCGGCAGCCGTGAGCCGCTCCGCCTCCTCCGGCGTCGCCGAGAGCAGGATCGCGCCCTCGCCGGTCAGGTAGGCCTCCTCGCCGTGTTGGGAGACGTCCATGCCCTGGGCCTCCTCGTACTCGGTGGCCCGCAGCGGCATCACCGATCCGACGACCTTGAGGATCACGAAGGTCGCCGCGAACGCGTAGGCGGGCGCCGCAAGCACGGCGGCGGCCTGATGGCCGAGCTGGGCGGCGTTTCCGTAGAGAAGGCCGTCGCTGACGCCGTTCCAGGCGATCTGAGCTGTGAAGCCGATGAAGAGAATGCCGGTCATCCCGGCCATACCGTGTGCGGCGAGGACGTCGAGGGTCTCGTCGACTCGCGTCCGCGGCCGCCAGACGATGATCGCGTAGCTGGGCAGCGCGGCGATCGCCCCGAGCGCGAGCGCCCAAGCGGGGCTTATGAAGCCGGCGGCCGGGGTTATCCCCACGCAGCCGACGATGATCGCGGTCGCCGCGCCGATCGCCGTCACCTTGCCGTTGCGGATCAGGTCGAGCGTGAACCAGACGACCAGCGTCGCGGCCGGGCAGAGGAACGTGTTGACGAAGGCGAGCACCCCAGCGCTGCCGGCCGACAGGCCGCTGCCGCCGTTGAAGCCGAACCAGCCGAACCACAGTAACCCGGCCCCGAGCAGGACGTAGATCGAGTTGTGGGGCAGCAGCGCCTGACGACCGTAATCCTTGCGGGCGCCGACGATGAGGGCCGCGGCGAGGGCCGAGAATCCGGAGCCCATCTCAACCGGGACCCCGCCGGCGAAGTCGAGGGTGCCGAGATCCGCCAGCCAGCCGCCGCCGAACACCCAGTGCGCCATCACGGGGTAGACGAACACCGACCAGAGCAGGATGAAGACCATGAACGGCGCGAACCGCATGCGCTCGACCACCGCGCCCGAGACGAGCGCGGCGGTGACGACGCAGAAGCTGCCCTGGAACGCGAAGAAGAGAAGCTGGGGGATGCTCTGGCCCTCGAGCGGGCTCAGGTCGACCCCGTTGAGGAACGCGTAGTCGAAACCGCCGATGATCGAGTTGCCGTCCGCGAAGGCGAAGGAGTAGCCGATCACGGCCCATGAGACGACCGCAACGCCGAGCGCGGCGGCGCACATCATGAATGTGTTCAGCGTGTTCTTGGACCGCACCAGGCCGGCGTAGAAGAGGCCGAGCGCCGGGGTCATCAGGACGACGAGAGCCGTCGCCGCCAGCATCCAGGCGGTATCGCCCGTGTCGATGGCGGGATCGAGCGCCATTACGATGCGCCGCCGTCGACCGGGGTCACCGCGCCGTACCCGGTCTCGCCGGTCCGGATCCGCACGGCCCGGTCGAGCGGGACTACGAAGATCTTGCCGTCGCCGACCTCGCCGGTCCGGGCGCCGTCGGCGAGCGCCTCAACGGTCAGGTCGACGAACTCATCCGAGACCGCGATCTCGAGCCGCACCTTCTCCGACATCCCCATCCGCACGGTCGTGCCACGGTATGTCTCGACGCGATCGATCTCGCCGCCGTGGCCCTGCACCCGGCTCATCGATACGCCTCGGACGTTTGCCCGGTAGAGCGCCTCGAGCACCTCGTTGGCTCGCTCGGGGCGGACGATTCCGATCACAAGCTTCAAGCTCTCTCCCTTTCGACGTGGCCTTCACACCGGCGCCACCGCGACCCGTCCCCTCGACGGATCGCGAGCAGCCTTATCGATGGGGCGGTCGGACTCGTGCATGGCGCCTGCCGGCCGTAAGCGTCGGCGTCGACCGATGCGCAGAGGGGCACGGCGGCGATGATCGCCCGTTGCATTCCGCCGCCGATCGGGTTAGGTTGCTCGCGCTTTGATCGCTCCCGCCACGATCCTCTTCTACGACGTCGTGGTCGCCCTGCACGTCATGACGGTCGTGATCGCCTTCGGGATCACCTTCGCCTATCCGGTGATCCTGCCCTGGCTGACCGCCGCTCATCCGGAGGCGATGGGAACGGTCCACGAGATGCAGGTGCGCGTCGGACGGCTGCTGATCACGCCGTTCGCCACGCTGGCGCTGATCACCGGCATCTATCTCGCCGCCGACCGCGACCTCTTCGACGAGGTATGGGTGCAGATCCCGCTCGTCATCCTCGTCATCCTGCTCGCACTCGGCGGGGGGTTCTTCATCCCCCGCGAGAGGGAACTGGCGGAGATTGCCCGCCGCGACCTCGGCGACGACGGCGAACTCGGAGACGAGTACCACGCGAAGGCGAAGACAGTCGGCATGGTCGGCGCGCTCTCGAGCCTCCTCATCCTCGTCGCGATCTTCTTGATGGCCGCGAAACCGTTTGCTTAAAACTTTCGTAATTCCTTCCCGGGGGCGTAGACATTTCCTGATCGGCGGAGGATCCTCGGTGTCCCGGGTGTTTTCCCGGGCCAACCAGGAGGTGACGAATGTCCCCAGTCGTCTTGTGTTTCGGAGCCCTCGATGCGGCCGTCATGGCACAGGCCGCCTACGCCGCGAAGGAACTCCGCCCAGGTCGCTCGAAGGCCGACAAGCCGGACTCCGAGCCACCACCCGCCCCTCGTCGCGAGACTGAGCGATTTCCATCGGCAGGGTCCCGCTCGAATCGAGCACGTCCTCCGCGTCGCGCTGGACGGGCTTCGCTTCCAGGCTTAGGGCCGCGGCGTGAGTGATCCACTTCCTGGCGGCGTCGTCCATGAGCTTCCCGAGGACCTTCGGAATACGCTCGTCACAAGCACCTCGGCCCTTGCGGCCTGGAGCGGTATCACGCCCCTGGCGCGCAACGAGTTCATCTGCTGGGTCGAGGACGCCAAACAGCAGGCCACCCGCGAGCGCCGCATTCGCCGGACCCGTGAGGAGCTGGAGGAGGGAATGCGACGCCCCTGCTGCTGGCCTGGTTGCAAGCATCGCGAGCGAAACGGCAGCTGACTTCCACACCGCTGCCTCATGCGTGGAAGGGACCCTCACGGCCTCCATGCGCGGTCGCAGGCGATCGCTCGTTTGAGGCGGTCCGCGGCGTTCGCGGGGGGCGCGAACGGCGGCGGATCGCACTTCGTTAGAAATGACGACCGGTCGCTGGCTCGTAATACCGTCGAGCACCACTCGCGGCACGGGCTGCCGGTCACCGGCTATTGATGGGCATGCCGTGGCGGCGCTTCACGCTCAAACCAATCGGAAGCGTCTCTGACGTCGCTGATATAGCCGGCCGCTGTCGGGTAGCAGTGATCACCGTCATAGGTCATCGCGGTCACCTTCATCTGCCGGTCCGCCCATCCGATGGCATCGGCTGGGTCAACGATGGAGTCCTGGAGTGGAACCAGCGCCCGGAATGGACTGAGAGGACGTCGCTCTACAGGGCTGAATCTCTGCTGGCAGTGGTCGGTCCTGCATCGGAAGTGGACCCCCCCGAAGGCCGCCCACTTCTCCCCGGTCAGGTCCACAAGCGGAGAAAATCCATAGGCAGCATCGACCATCCCGCGCTCAGCGAGCTTTGCCGCATAACCTCCGCCGGCGCTCGTCCCGATTGCGAAGACGTGACGCCGTGGGCCGTAGGACTCGGCTACTGCCTTTACGTCTCGCCACCCCGCGCCGATGTTGCTGAGGGTGTAGTCGACGGATACCGCCTTATAGCCGAGCGCCTCGAATTGGGCATCGGTCTTAGCCATGTTGCCGGCGTTTCCAATTATGTAGCCACCGCCGTGGATCGTCAGGACGACCGGGTTTGCCTGGGCCGTACCCGGTGTTGCGAAAAGCATTATCCCAAGCGCCAGGATCAGAATCGGAAGTGCGGCGCGGCTGTAGCGATGTCCCTGATTCGCGGCCGATCGAGGCGTTCCCTCCAGCGACCCCGAACACGATCCCGAGGGCTTCCGACGGGGTTGTTGGGTGTTGTCCGCGGTCATCCGTGACCTCTTCCTCTCGGGTTTGATCCTCTCCTTTACATCGAACGCCGAGCGTCCTCTTGCGACCGGGAGAAGTACCGGCCTTGTCTGCGTAGCGGAGACCGTGCTGACGCCGTGGAAATCGTGGCCGGACGAAAACCCACGATTACCAGGGGAAAGGGAACTCCGGAGGAGAGACTCGAAACCCTCGCGAGGCGAGCTCAGGATCGTAAGCGACGAGAACGAGCTTGAGATGAGTTGACCTGGTAGGTCTAGACGGGCAGTCCCGCCGAAGCTTCGGCGGTAGGTTGCGAGCGTCAGCAGAACAGCGACGAAAGGTGTCGGAAGTGAGTGGTTCGATCGACGGCACGGGGCCGAGCGCACACCAGCCGTACGACGGTCGCAAGCGAACGAGCGCCGCCTTCGCCGCACACGTCAATCGCGGCAAGGTCCGGGCCCTGGAGGCGATCGGCATCGAGATCGTGATCGGTGATCGCGAGGGGGCCCGCTTCCAGGACGCTTTCACCGGCCGCTGGTACTGGAACTGCCACTGCAACGGCGGCGTTTTCAACCTCGGACACCGCAATCCAGGGGTGCTCGCCGCGGTGAGGGAGGGTCTTGACCACCTCGACGTCGGCAACCATCACCTCGTCAGCGGATGGCGCGCCCGGCTTGCCGAGCAACTCGCGGCAAGCACGGAGGGCGGCCTCCCCTACGCCGTCTTCACCCCGTCGGGCACCGAGTCGGTCGATCTGGCTCTGCGACTGGCACGGGCGACGACCGGACGCCGTCGGATCGTAGCCGCACTCGGGGCGTACCACGGCCTCAGTGGGTTCGCGCTCGCCGCCAGCGACCCGCGCTGGTTCGATCCCTTCGGGTACGCACCCGAGGGCTTCGTGCATGTCCCCTACAACGACGCCGAAGCGATTCGGGAGATGATCGACTCTGAGACCGCTGCAGTGATCCTCGAGTCGATCCCCGCAACGTTGGGGTTCCCGGCCCCGGCCCCGGGCTACCTGGCCGAGGTCGTCGAGGCGGCGCGCTCGGCCGGGGCACTGGTGATCCTCGACGAGGTTCAGACCGGCCTCGGCCGCACAGGTACCAACTGGTACTACCAACAGCAGGAAATCGAGCCCGACATGCTGATCACGGGCAAGGGGCTCGGCGGCGGGGTCTACCCGGTCAGCGCAGTGCTGCTGCGCCCGGAACTCGAAGCGTTCTTCGACGAGAACCCGTTTGCATACGTCTCGACCTTCGGCGGCTCCGAGATCGGCTGCATCGCTGCCTCGGCGGTGATGGACGAGATCGCCGAGCCCGGGTTCCTCGAACGGGTCGAGAGGCTCGGCGAACGCTTCGAGCGCGCCTTCGTGGGGCTGCCGTTCGAGCTGCGCCGCTTCGGGTTGACGATGGGACTCAAGTTCGATGAGGAAGGGGGCGGAGTGCTCGCCGCCAAGCGGCTGATCGACGCGGGCGTGTTCGCCGTCTACGCCGAACACGACCACTCGGTCACTCAGTTCAAGCCGCCCCTGATCGTCAGCGAGGCCGAGGCCGACCAGATCGCGGCCGAGGTCGTCGAGGCCCTCGGATGAACCTCGAAGGCTCCCTCTCCGACGCCGACCTTCGCGAGCTCGACGGCGTGGTCGAAGGCGCCCTCTGCGCCGGCGAAGAGGGCAGCCTCCCGGTGCTCGGCTTCGGTGAGATTTCGCTCGTTCTCGGCTGGCCTGTGGACGATCCGAATTTCGCCTGCAAGCGGATGCCGGTGTTTGACACGAGGACGCGGTTCGAGTCCTACCGGCGGACGCTCGATGACTACGTCGAAGCGCTGCAAGTCACCGGGGTCACCGTTGTCGAGACGCAGATGCGCGGTGTCGAGCGCGCCGATGGGACCGTCGCCGGCTACGTGGTGCAGCCGGTGCTTGGCGCAGCGACCCTGGCACCGGCGATCCTGAGCGAGAGCGACCCCGCCACGGGTCACCCCCTCGTTGCAGCCGTGGTGGACGCGGCCGCGGGAACGGTCTCATCCCGGCTCGGGCTCGACGCCCAGCTCTCCAACTGGGCATGGGATGACGGGGGACTCCTCTACCTCGACGTATCGACGCCGATGATCTGGGATGACGAGGACCGCTCGCGACTGGACCTCGAGCCGCTCGCACAGGCATACCCGGCGATCCTGCGCCCGCCGCTGCGCCGCTTCGTCGCCCCCAGGATCCTCGCCGGCTACCGCGACCTTCGCAAGGTCTATCTCGACCTGACCGGCAACCTGCTCAAGGAGCGGCTCGGCACGTGGCTTCCGACATTCCTGGAGCAAATCAACCGACACCTCGACAGGCAGCTGTCCGAGGACGAGGTTCATCGTTACTACCGCTCCGACGCTCGCCTCTGGGCGATCCTCCTGCAACTCCGTCGCATGGACCGCGCCTGGCGGCGGCGAACGGGGCGCCCCTATCCGTTTCTGCTGCCGGGACGGATCGAGCGGTAGCCCGGCGTGTTCCCCGAGTTCCCCCGGTGATGGGCTGGAACGGCCCGAAACGGCCCGAATGCTGATGCCGGAGGAGAGACTCGAACTCCCGACACGCGGATTATGATGGCTCGCGTTCTCGGCCTGGCTGTCTGGTCTCGGTGTACTGGGTTTCGCCGCCTCGCTGCCGATCGGCCGTGTCGCGTGGGGCTGATTTCCAGTTTGTTGCACCTCTGCGGGCTTGCCAGGAAGGGCAAAGCAACTCCCGCAATCCTCCGGCTATTCCGCTCCTCGCGCCTATCGTTATGGAGTGAGAGACCCGATAAATCCAGTCCCGCCTTCAGTGGCGGTCGTTACGGACGTAGACGCTTTAGCGGCGACCCTGGCTGAGATGCTCGGTGTCTACTCGGCTACCGCAGTCACGGAGCAAGGGCCGTATTGGACTGCTGAGCAGGCGGCGGGCTACATCTCGGCCGACAAGCAGCGCATCTACGACCTGCGGTCGCAGGGACGGCTTCGATGCGTGAAGAACGGCAGTCACTGCAAGGGCGACACCGTCGCACCGCTGGCCTGCCTTGCACCGTTGGCTAAGTTAGGAGCCAGCCCAGTTCTTTGGCGGTACTTGTCCCACCTGGTCTTGCTCACTGCCGAAGCTGACCAGGGCGTGATCTTTACGCACGTCTTGCCCTTCAGGGTCTTCACCTGATACGCAATGTGACGACCGGTGACCCAGGGACGTCGCTTCCCTTCACCCGGAAGAGGTTGCCCTGTTGCAACACGGAGGGTTTTACCGCCGAGGCGAACTTCCCATCGACGAGAGCTGCGGGGCCGAAAGCCGTAGAAGCCCACCTTTGCTGCAGGGAAAGGCGGGAATGAAGCGATGTCGCTTACCTCGTCGCCGGTCGACTTGAATGCCAACTCGCCTTCGCATCGAACTTAGCGACGAAATAGCTGGTGTCCACGGCGCTGGCGATGCCTGGAAGCGCGGCGGTCACCACAGCCGTCGCGATCAAACCCAATAGGACCTCTTCCATTTGCCCATCCCTTTCTACAAGTCTCCCGAGGCACCGAACCCAAACTCTGCCTATCGACTATACGCCGGTATTCGGGCTTCATTGCAGTTCCTGAATAGGCGATAGTCTGCGCGGCATGGCTAAGCTGTTACCTGTGCCTCAGAACCTCTCGTTACCAGAACGATTTGCCAGTAGATCAAATGCCGTAAATCAGCCGTCTGGGCAAAGCCTGCAAACGGCTTGAATGGGCTTTCGGGATGCCGGAGGAGAGACTCGAACTCCCGACACGCGGATTATGATTCCGCTGCTCTAACCGACTGAGCTACTCCGGCGGGGAGGCGGGATCTTAAAGCTCGCGCCGGATCGGGGGCGACGACTCTGACGGGCTGGGCCGCGCCCCCGGGGCCGGACAACGAAATGGACAATATTTCGGGATTAGGCACGTCCCACTTCGGCCGATCAGCCGCTCAGGACCGTCCCAGAAACCCGGCAGGCCGCACCGCCGGCCGCGAAATTCGTCGGTCATCAGCTGTCCGCTGACCGTATCGCCCTCGAAGGAGCCGTATTCGAACCTGACCATCGCTCCGTTGAGGTCCGCGCCGCCGGTTGGATTCAGGTTGTCGCCGGGATCGAACAGCCCTTGCGTCTGATTCACATTGGTGACGGTTCCCGAGTTGAGCGCCGTGGTCGACGACGCGAAGTTGGCCTCCGACTTTGTCGTGGCGTTCAAGCTCAGTGCCGACCCGCCGCTGCACGCTGCCGTGATCTTCAAGCCGTTCGACTTGACGATAGTGGCACCGGACGAACTGGTCAGCGCGAGATTCACCGCCTTCTCACGCTTGTTGATCTGCTTCTTGGCGACCGCCTTCGCGATCGTCTTGACCTTGGACTTGTTGAGCGCGCGACTAAACCCGTCGGTTCCAGCTACCGCGGTCCCAACCAGAGCCATCGAAAGCGCGAGCACAGCAACCACCATCGCCGGCGACGGCGTAGCGCCCTTGGGCATCTTCATAAGAACTCCCTCGGTTCCGGACGGAGACGTGATCGATCCCCGACCACTGTTGATCCTCTCTCGGTAACCGAGTGTTCCCCTGCGCCGCTGGCATGTCAAGCCAGTTCAAACATTCGGCTAGCCAGCTCGCCGGACCCGCGGGCAAAATGGGGGACCTTCGCAGTGAACACCCGTGAATCTAAGACTCGCCCGGAGCCCGAAGCCGCCATTCCATGCCTAGCCGGGACCTACCGGGAGGCGGGATGGCCATCCTATGATTCCGCTGCTCTAACCGACTGAGCTACTCCGGCGGGGGCGGGAGCCGTACCGGATCCGCGGTGACGACCTCGACGGAGTGGTTCGGACCCCGGCGAGCTGGACAGGTCGGGTCCCGGTCAACGGGAGATCACGAGCACCAGGGGCTGCTCCTCTCCGAAAACGGGACCTGGCGGATCAACGCGGCCGAGATCGCCTGATACGGCCGGCGATGTAAGGATCATGGCTGTGGCCACCGCCTACGCCTACGACGAGCGCTGTCTCGCCCACGACAACGGGTCGATGATCCTCGAGGAGCGGGCGGCCGCGGTGGCTCGACGTCCCGCACTTCGAGCGGCCGGAGCGGCTGTCGCGGACGATGACGGTGCTGGAGCGGGCGAGGGTGCTGCCGGAGCTGGTCAAACTCGGATTCGAGACGGGCATCGATCAACGGAGCTGGAGCTCGTCCACACTCCGGCGATGATCGAGGCGATCGAGATCGCGTCGGTGAAGGGGACGCTTTCGTGGGTCGGCCCCGAGGCGCGGGCCGGGCTGGCGACGTGGGAGGCGGCGCTGCTCGGCGGCGGGCAACACGCTGGCGGTCTGCGACGCGATCCTCGACGGCACGGCCGCCGACAGCACTGTCGAAAACGGCTTCGCGCTCGTCCGGCCACCCGGCCACCACGCCAGCGCCGAGAAGGCGATGGGCTTCTGCATCTTCAACAACGTCGCGATCGCCGCCCGCCACGCGCAGCGCCGCGAGGGGGTCGATCGGGTGGCGATCGTCGACTGGGACGTCCATCACGGCAACGGCACCGAGACCGTCTTCTACGAGGACCCATCGGTGCTGTTCGTCTCCCTGCATCAGGACGACCTCTATCCGGTCGGTCGCGGCAGGGTCGCCGACCGGGGCGAGGGGGAGGGAGAGGGGACGACGGTCAACGTTCCTGCTCCCGGCCGGGATGGGCGACGAGGGCTACGCCTTCGCGTTCGACCGGATCGTCGCGCCGGCGGTCCGTGACTTCGATCCCGACCTGCTGATCGTCTCCGCCGGTCAGGACCCAGCGGCTTCCGACCCGCTCGGGCGGATGAGCGTGACCAGCGAGGGCTTCCGCGGGTTGACCCGCCGCGCGCTCGACCTGGCCGCCGAGGTCTGCGAGGACCGGCTGATGGTCGCGCTCGAGGGCGGCTACAGCCTCGAGGAGCTGCCGTTCTGCAACCTCGCGATCGCCGAGGAGCTGGCCGGTCTGGAGCCCTCGTTCGCCGAGGATCCGCTGGAGCTGGACGTGCCGCGCGGGCTGCGCGACTTCGAGCGCGAGGCGGTCGAGGCGATCGCGGCGCAGATCGTCTCGACCGACTCCCGAGGTCAGATGGTGCCGAGAGGCCGTCGATCGCCAGGTAGGCGCCGGCGACGGCGCAGACGCCGATGCCGATCTGGCGCGTGTGGGAGCTGGTCCAGGCGTCGAAGCGCGCCACGGCGGCGGCGGCGCGATCGGGCGTCAGCAGGTAGAAGGCGAGCGGGATCTCGATCAGCGGCGAACATGATCAGGTTGAAGGCGAGCAGCGAGGCCGACGGACGCGAGCGGCCGAGTAGCCCCCGTCGTCGATCTCCTTCAGCGCCGCGAGATACCAGACGCTCGGCAGGCTGAGGACGACGCCGAGGACCATCGCGAGCACGAGCGAGTCACGGGCCATCGAGTCGCTTGACCGACGACTCCTTCGGCTCCTTCCCGGCGGCCGCGGCATCGGCTTCCTTCCTCGCCTCCTTCTCCTGACGCGCGGCCTTGCGCCGGGCCCGGCGCTCCGATCCGGGCAGGTCGCGGCCCGATCGCGAGGTGCGCATGCGATCGGCGAGCAGGCGTGATCCCGAGGGCGAGCGTCGATCCACGGGCTGGGCGAGGAGCTCGAGCCGGTGCCGAGGTTGGACGTGTCGGCGAAGCCGAGGATCAGCAGGCCGACCGTGATGCTCATCGCCATCCCGCCGATCAGGAATCCCGTGAAGAGCCTGATCGGATGCGGACGGGTCAGGATCAGGATGACGATCGGCGAGGAGCGTGGGGTAGACGGCGGCGGCCAGGGCGAGGAGGAGGATCTTGCCCATCGATCCGGAGTATCTCCGGAATGCCGGGTCGGGCAGCAGGAGCGATCCGGTTCGGGCCGATATGCTGCGCTCTTCACCGCCCGATTCACCTCCCCGAGCCACTTCAGCCTCTCCTGAATCCTCCCGCACACAGCCGATTCGCGATCGGTTTCGATCGCCGGGACGTCGAGCGCCTCCATTCCTGCTGGGACGAGGTGATCGCCTCCCAGCAGTGGTCGGAGGGCGAGATGACGAAGGGGTTCGAGGAGCGCTGGGCGGAATGGAACGGGGTCGGCGCCGTCGCGACCGGCAGCTGGACCGGCGGCGCGCTGGCGGCGCTCGAGTTCGCCGGGATCCGCGGCGAGGCGGTTCTCTGCCCGTCGAACACGTTCATGGCGACGGTCCGGGCGATCGAGCACGCCGGCGGCAGGCCCGGTCTTCGTCGACTGTCGGCGGGACGACCTCTGCATGTCCTTCGACGACTTCGTCGCGAAGGCCGAGGCGACCAGGCCGAAGGCGGCGGTGCTCGTCCACATCGGCGGCCACATCGCCTTCGACGTCGAGCGGATCGCCGACTACTGCCGCGAACACGGGATCTTCCTGCTCGAGGACTGCGCGCACGCCCACGGCGCCGACTGGAACGGCCGCAGGCCGGGCTCCTGGGGCGACGCCGGCGTCTATTCGTTCTACGCGACGAAGACGATCTCGACCGGCGAGGGCGGCATGCTGGTCTCCGCGTGACGACTCCCTGCTCGAATTCGCCCGCGGCTTCCGCAACTACGGCAAGCCCGACTACGCCGTCAGCGGCCTCAACTTCCGGATCAGCGAATTCACGGCGGCGCTCGGCATGATCCAGACCGAGCGCCTGCCGGAGATCGTCGCGCGCAAGAACGAGGTGGCCCGCGACCTCCTCGACGCCGAGCACCCGAACCGGCTGCAGACTGCCGGAGGGCATGACCTCCGGCCTCTACAAGTACATCGTCTTCGACGAGATCGAGCGCTCGACCGGGAAGGTCTACGAGGAGCCCTGCCATCGCATCATGGAGACCGGCGACGAGCTGCCGAACACCGACTGGGTCGCCGCCAACCACTGGTGCGTGCCGCTCTACTACGCGCCCGCCGCGGAGGCCGCGCATCGCCGCCGAGGTCGGCACCGCATGAAGCGCGTCCTCGTAACCGGCGGCTCGGGGTTCATCGGCTCCCACGTGGTCGACCGGCTCGTCGCGGCCGGAATCGAACCGCGCATCTACGACCTGCGGCCTTCGCCTCATCACCCCGAGGGGGCGATCGACACGGTCATCGGCGACCTCCTCGACACCGACGCGCTGTGCCACGCCGCTGCGCGGCTGCGACGCCGTCATCCACCTCGCCGCCTCCGCCGACGTCGGAATCGTCGCGGCCGAGCCCCTCGCCGCCGAGCAGACGAACGCGCGCGGGACGATCTCGGTCCTCGAGGCGGCCCGGTCCGTCGGCGTCGAGCGGGTCGTCTACGGCAGCACGATCTGGGTCTACGGCGAGTCGGGGGAGGGGACGATCGACGAGGAATCGCCGGTCGGCCTGCCGCGGCATCTCTACACCGCCAGCAAGCTCGCCGGCGAGATGTACTGCACCTCCTACGAGGAGCTCTACGACGTCCCGTACACGATCCTGCGCTTCGGAATTCCCTACGGACCGCGCTCGCGGCCCGGCGGCGGTGATCCCGATCTTCGTCGGCAAGGCGCTGGCGGGCGAGCCGCTGACGATCGCCGGCGACGGGCTGCAGACGCGGCGCTTCGTCTACGTCGAGGATCTCGCCGAGGGCATCGTCCGCGGCCTGCAGCCGCAGGCCGCCAACCGCGTCTACAACCTCGCCTCGAACCAGACGGTGACGATCCGCGGGCTCGCCGACGTCGTCGGCGAGGTCGTCGGCTCCGCCGAGATCGTCCACACGCCGGGCCGCAACGGCGACTTCGGCGGCGTCGAGATCTCGAACGTACGGGCCATGGAGGAGCTGGGATGGAGCGCCGATACGCCGCTGGAGGAGGGCGTCTCGCGCTACCTCGACTGGCTCCGCGAGGCCTCCTCCGAGGAGCTCGAGCCGGCGCCGCCCGTCACTCCGGTCGCGACCGCGAGCACGGCGATCGCCGCAGCCGCCCCCGCCGAGGCGGCCACCCGCCGGCGGGCGGGCGAACGCTTCCCGATCGGGACCTGGGCCGTCGCGGTCGCGTTCGGCACCCTGCTGGCGGCGCTGCTCTCGGTGCGGACCGACGACTTCGGGACCGGCCAGACGAGCACCGTGGTCTTCGTGGCCCTGATCGCGATCGTCGCCTCGCTCTCGTCCCGGCGCCCCTGGTCGGGTGCCCTGGCGTGGGGGCTGACGGGCCTCTACGTCGTTCTGATGATCTTCCCCGCCAGCCACCACGCGCTGAACCTCGCGATCCCGCACGTCGGCACGCTCGTGCTCGGCGCTCTCGCGGCGGTCGTCGCGCTCGGCGTCGCGGCGGCCTCCGACCGGATCCCGGCCTCGGAGACCGTCACCGAACCCGGTCCCTGAGCCGGCGGCGAGCGCGCTCAGAGCGCGATCGTCCGCAGCCCGGCACCCTCGATGGCATCGAGAACGCGCGGCACGGCCTCGGCGGTAGCGCGCCAGGACCCGGAGGCGTTGTAGTGGTCGGCGTCGTGGAGCAGGAGCACGTCCCCGGCGCCGATGTCCTCGGTGACCTCGTGCGGCGATCGATGCCGCCGTCGCCCGCCCGCGCCAGTCGTGCCCCCACCTCGACCAGAGCAGCGGACGCGAGGCCGCGCCGGGCGACGATCCCGGGCCCGGGCGGGGTGAAGATCCCGTACGGCGGGCGGTAGATCCGCGGCGTCGTCCCGGTCGCCTCGGCGATCGTGGTCGACTCCGCGCTCGAGGTCCGCGGCGAACCGGGCGGGGGTGAGGCGCTGCATGTTGCGGTGGCGGTAGCCGTGGACTCGCGACCGAGTGGCCGGCGGCGACGATCTCCGCCGCGAGCGACCGGTCGCGGTCGACCTGCTCGCCGACCAGCAGGAAGGTCGCGACCGCCCCGCCGCGGGCGAGCGCATCGAGGACCGCGGGCGTGCCGAGTGGATGCGGCCCGTCGTCGAACGTCATCGCGACCGCGCCGGCGGCGCCGACGCGGCGGGGTACCCGCAGCGCCCGGGCGACGGCGGGCACGATCGGCGCGAGGGCCGGGGCCGTCCAGGCGGCGGCGCGGCGACGGCCGCGGCTGCGGCTGCGCTCGCACGGGTGAAGATGGCCATGGCATGATCGGATCCTCGCACTGATGGACGGCACGCTCTGGCTCGGCTTCGCCTTCGCGCTCGCGGCGGCGTTCTGTTACGAGACCGGCTACGCGATTCAGGCGCTCGAGGCGCGCCGGGCGCCCGAGAGCCGCTCGCTGCGGCCGTCGCTGCTCGGCTATCTGCTCAAGCGGCCCGATCTGGCTGGCGGCGACGGTCCTCTCGCTCGTCGGCTGGCCGCTGCAGATCCTCGCCCTCTCGCACGCGCCCGCTGACGCTCGTGCAGCCGACGCTCGCCCTCGGTCTGCTGCTGCTGCTCGCCCTCGGGGTCTGGGTCCTCGGCGAGCCGGTCGGAGGACGGGAGTTTCTCGCGGTGGCGATCATCGTCGCCGCGGTGGCGGTGATCGCCTGGGCCGGCCCGCGCGAATCCGGCGAGGTGCCACGCAACCTCGCCCTCGCGATCGTGCTCGGGTTCCTGGCGGTGATCGCGCTGGCACCGTTCGCCCGATCCGCTGCTGCGGCGCCGGCCCGAGCCCGGTCGCGCTACTGGTCGTCGGCGCCGGCGCGGCCGACGCGCTGGCGGCCTTCGTCGCGAAGCTCGATCGCCGAGGACGCATCGTCGGGAGCCTGGGCAGGGGCGGCGGTCTGGGTCGCGATCGTCGGCACGGTCGTGGTCATGGGAGTCATCTCGGAGACGACCGCGCTGCAGCGGTCCGCGGCGACGCGGGTCGCACCCGCCGTCCTCGTCATCCAGATCGCGGTCCCGGTCGTGCTGGCGCCGCTGGTCGGCGGCGAGGGCTGGGGCGGGACTCCGCTCGGCGGGGCGGTCTCTGGTCGCCGCCGTCGCGGGCGCTGGCGATCGGGGTCGGGCTGCTCGGCAGCTCCCCGGCCGTCGCCGACGTGATCGCCGAGGCGCCGGCCGAGGTCCCGTGGAGGGGGAGGGGGAGGCGCTCCCGGCTCCGGCCCTACTCCGCCGGCAGGCTGAGGACGGCGGAGGCCGCCGTCGGCAGCGCCGCGAACGAAGGATCCGGCCGGCGGGGGAGCTCGAGGCTGCGGCGCAGGGCGGCGCCGAGCTCGGCCCTGTCGGTCGCCACCTCGGCCAGGCCCTCGCGTACGTAGGCCTCGTTGTTGACCCGACGTGCGCGCGTCCCCATCCGTATGAGATGACCCGGCAGCCGAGCATCAGCGCCTCGAGGACGGTCAATCCGGCGGTCGAATGCACGAGCACGTCGGAGGCGGCGAGCAGGTCGGGCATCTCCTCGGTGAAGCCGAGCACCGTCACCCGCGGATTCGCCCCGAAGCCGCGCCGGAGCTCGTCGTGGACGTTCTCGTTGCGCCCGCCGAGGCAGACGACGCCGGTATCGGGGAGCAGCAGCGCCTCCTCGACCGCCCCGGTCAGGTCGCCGACCCCCCAGCCGCCGCCGGAGACCGTGACGATCCGGCCCGTTGCCGGCAGCCCGAGCCGCTCCCGGGCCCCGCGCTGGTCGCGGGGTTCGTAGAAGGCCGGGTCGGTGAGGCCGCGGACGCACTCGATCCGGCTCGCCGGGCGCGATCGATCTGACCTCGGCGACCGGATTCCGGGTGGGTGATCAGATGGAGGTCGACGCCCGGGTGCGCCCAGTACCAGAGGGAGGCGAGGTCGGTGATCGCCGAGACGACCGGCACATCGATCCGGCCCCTTGCACGCAGCCGGCCGAGGGCCTCCGTCGAGCCCGGATAGGTCGAGACGACGACGTCGGGCGATGCCTCGCGGACGGCCCGCTTCGCCGGCCTCCCGGCCAGCCCGCCGGTGATCGCGCCGGCGAGTCGCCGGGTCGGCCCGATCTGGGCGATCAGGCGATATTCGAGGTCGAACATCCTGTTTCCCCACTCGGAGTCGAACCGCGAGCCGTCGAGGACGATGCGCTTCGCGAATCCGCCGACGACGTCGAGGAAGTCGACGACCTCGACCTGGGCGCCGGGACACTCCTCGCGGATCCCCGCCGCGAGGACCCGCGCGGGCAGGTCGTGACCCTCGCCGATCGACGCAGTCAGGATCAGTACTCGCGGCGCATCCATCGGCCCGGGCAGGATATGCGCCGTGGCCCTGACGTTCCTGTCATCGACCGGGATGGTCCCGGACGATCGGGCTAGCGTTGGCCAGCGAGCTCGTAGCTGAGCTCGACCATCCCGTTGTCGAAGGCGGTGGTCCCGAGGAGCTTCATCGGCGGCACCGGGTCGGCGAAGAGCGGCAGGCCATCGCCGAGGACCGTCGGCACGACGGTGACGCGGAGCAGCTCCAGCAAGCCCGCCTCGACGTACTGGGAGGCGAGGTCGCCGCCGCCGACGACCCACAGATCCTTGCCGCCCGCCGCCGCGATCATCTCGGCGTGGAGGTCGGCCACCGGCCCGGAGGCGAACCGCAGCCCGGTCGCGCCGCCGACGCCAGGCAGGTCTCGCGACGTCATCACCCAGACCGGCATGTCCCCGTAAACCCACTTCTCGCCGAGGATGAACTCGTACGTCTTCGATCCCATGACGAGGGCGCCGACGCCCTCCATGAAGGCCGGGTAGGACTCCTCGATCGGGCTCGCGCCGCCCCCCTCGCTCGCGCCCGCGTAGCCGGGGCCGTCGAATCCGGTCAGCCATTCGAGCTTCTCCTCGGGCTCGGCGATGAACCCGTCCAGGCTCATCGCCGCGTAGTAGGTGGTGCGAGCCGCCACGGCTCGGAAGTTACATCGGGCATAGTTTTCGCGACCGGATGGCCCGCTTCAGCCGACAACCGACCCCCGACGGCCATTCCAGGGCCTCGACGCTCGAGCTCTTCTACGACCTCGTCTTCGTCTTCGCGATCACCCAGGTCTCCCACTACCTGCTGAGCGATCTGAGCTGGGGCGGCGCCGGACGGGCGGCGGTCATCCTCGCCGCCGTCTGGTGGTCGTGGAACTACACGACCTGGGCCACGAACGAGCTCGACACCAGAGCCCCGGTGGTCCGCGGCCTCGTGATCGCGATCATGCTCGGCAGCCTGCTGATGTCGATTGCGATCCCCGAGGCGTGGGGGTCGCGGGCCCTGCTCTTCGCCGGCGCCTACGTCGCGATCCAGGTCGGCAGGCACATCTTCCTGACGTTCGTCGCCGGCACGAAGGGATCGAACGAGCGCGAGCGAGCCGGCCACATCCTCGCCTGGTTCTGCTGCTCGGGGATCTTCTGGATCGCCGGCGGGCTCGTGGACGGCGGGCCGGCGCGGACGGTCCTCTGGCTGGCTGCTCTGCTGATCGACTACAGCGCTCCCCTGCTCGTCTATCGCGTGCCCGGCATGAGGCGGATCGCCGCCTCGGCCTGGGACGTGGCGAGCGAGCATTTCGCCGAGCGGTTCCAGCTGTTCGTGATCATCGCCCTCGGCGAGTCGATCGTGATCACCGGAGCGGCGACATCGGAGCTCGAGCTGACGAACGCCGCCGTGGCCGCCTTCATCGTCGCGTTCCTCGGGAGTGCCGCCCTCTGGTGGCTCTACTTCAACCGGGCGGCGGATCGGATGGCCGGCCACCTCGAGGACGCGCTCAACCGCACCGAGCTGGCCCGTGACGTCTACACCTATCTCCACGTCCTCGTGATCGCCGGGATCATCGTCACCGCGGTCGGCGACGACCTGCTGATCCACGGACCCACCGAGGCGCTGCCGACGAACGAGCTGATGGCGCTCGTCGGCGGCCCGGCCCTGTTTCTGATGGCGCTGTCGCTGACGCGACTGCGGTCGATCGGCTCGCTCAGCCCGAAGCGCACCGTCGCGGCGCTGGCCTGCGTCGCGATCGGGTTCGTGTTCGCCGACGCCGCGGCTCTGCTGGTCGCCGGTCTGGTCCTCGCGGTGCTCGTCGTCCTGATCGTCGCCGAGGAGGCCAGCCCGGCCATGCAGCCGGCGGGGACGAGGGGCTCAGCGCCGCCCGGCTCGGCCTGAGCGGGCGGACCGGGGGCCGCGCCGTGCGGTTGTTAGGGTCGGGAGCGTGAGTGCCGGGAGCGATCGCAGCGACCTCGAACGCGCCGTCTCGGCGGTGGTCAACGACTGCCTCGGCGTCCGCGCCGGCGAGCAGGTTCTCGTCATCGCCAACCCCGCGACCCTCGGGCTCGGCGAGCGGCTGCGCGGCGAGGCCGGTCGCGCGGGGGCCGACGCCGTGCTGGCGTTGATGGCCGAGCGTGAGACCCATGCCGCCGAGCCGCCGCGATCGATCGCCGCGGCCATGAAGGAGGCCGACGTCGTCCTCGCGCCCACCGTCCAATCCCTGTCCCACACGGCTTCGAGGAAGGCCGCCTCCGAGGCCGGCGCCCGGATCGCGACGCTGCCCGGCGTGACCGAGGAGATGCTCGCGCGGGTGATGAGTGCAGACATGGACGAGCTGCGTCGCCGGGGCCACGCGATCGCCGACATCCTCAACGCCGGCTCCGAGGCCCGGATCACCTGCGCCAACGGAAGCGATCTGCGACTCGGCCTGGAGGGCAGGACGGCGATTCCCGACGCCGGCGAGCTGACCGCCCGCTCGGCATTCGGCAACCTGCCCTGCGGGGAGGGCTTCATCTCGCCCGACGATCGCAACTGCGAGGGGACCCTGGTCGTCGACGGGACCATCGCCGGGGTCGGAATCCCCGCCGCGCCGGTCGTCCTGAGCGTCGAGGGCGGCCGGCTGACCGAGGCGAGCGGGGCGGAGGGCGCCGCGCTGCTCGAACTCCTGACCGCCGACAGCGAGGACGGACGGACCATCGCCGAGCTCGGAGTGGGCACCAACGAGAAGGCGAAGCTGACCGGCAACGTGCTCGAGGACGAGAAGCTGCTCGGCACCGTGCATGTGGCGTTCGGCGCCTCCGAGGCCATCGGCGGCCGCATCCAGGTCCCCGTGCATCTCGATTGCGTCGTCATGCGCCCGACGCTCACCGTCGACGGCACCGAGGTCGTCCGCGACGGCGAACTGCTGGTCTGAGGCCACCGCGCCGGTGCTTCCCGTACCCGACACGCGCCTGCTCGCGGTCCCGAACGTCTCCAACGGCTCCGAGCCGGGGGTGATGGAGCACCTCCGCGAGAGCTTCGTGAACGATCCGGTCGTCCTGCTCGACGAGCACTCCGACGCCGTCCACAACCGCACCGTCTACACGCTCGCGGGCGAGGACGCACCGTTGCTGCGGGCGCTCAGGGAGCTGGCCGAGCTGGCGATCGAGCGGATCGACATCAGCCGCCAGCAGGGCGCCCATCCGCGGATCGGCTCGCTCGACGTCTGCCCGATCGTCTGGCCGGAGCCGTCGCTGGCGGCCCGCGCTCACGAGCTCGCGATGGCGGTCGCCGAGCAGCTCGGCGCGATGGGCCTGCCCGTCTTCCTGTACGGCGACCTGGCGAGCGCGCCGGAGCGCGCCGAGCGCGCCTGGTTTCGGCGCGGCGGACACGCCGAGCTCGGCAGGCGGATGCGCGACGAGGGCCTCGAGCCCGACTTCGGGCCAGGCCGGCTGCACCCGACCGCCGGTGGCGTGCTGGTCACCGCCCGGGCCCCTCTGGCGGCGTTCAACCTCGTACTCAGCAAGGGGACCGATCTGGAGACGGGCCGGGCGATCGCGGCCGGGCTGCGCGAATCGGGCGGCGGCCCGCCCGGCGTCCGGGCGATCGCGATCGAGCTCGGTGCCGGTCGCGTGCAGATCTCGACCAACGTCCACGATCCCGTCGCGGTGCCGCTCGCCGAGATCGTCGCCGCCACCAGGCGCCTCGGCTCTCCGCGGGGAACGGCGCCGGTCGAGGCCGAGCTCGTCGGGCTCGTCCCGGAGGCTGCTCTCGCGGGTTACCCCGAGGACGTCCCGATCGCCGGTGGCGATGCGCGGGAGCGCACCATCGAGTCGCGACTCGCCGCCGCGGCCGGCGCCTAGCCATCTACACTCCCGGCGCAATGCCGGGCAACGCCAAACGCCGACGTCGCAAGCACCGTGGCACCCAGACGGGGAGCATCAGCCGCCGTTCCCAGGGGCGGCCGCGCAGCCGCCAGGAGGCGATGGCGCAGGCCAAGAGCCGGCGCGGCTCCGGGGGCGGTCGCAAGAAGGGCACCGTCGACCGGCGTGACCTGCCGCCGACCTGGAAGGGATCGTCCACGCGCGGCATCCTCTTCGCCGCCTTCCTGCTGCCCGTCTCGCTGCTCTTCGGCCAGCCGCTCGCCGGCGCGATCGTGCTGACGGTCATCGCGGCGATGCTCTACATCCCGCTCGGCTTCTACACCGAGCAGTTCTTCTACAACCGCCGCAAGATGAAGATGCAGCGGGAGCGTGAGGCCCAGCGCGCCCAGAAGGGTCGCTGATCGCGGTGGACGTTCGTAGCTTCACGGTCGGCCCGTTCGCCGAGAACACCTACATCCTCCGTCGGGAGGGATCGGACAAGGCGATCGTCGTCGACCCCGGCGACGAGGCCCCGCGCCTGCTGGCCGCGATCGCGGAGCTCGGCGCCGACGTCGAGGCGATCCTGCTGACCCACACGCACGTCGATCACGTCGGGGCCGTGGCGCCCGTGGCCGCGGCGACCGGGGCCACCGTGTACTGCCCGGTGCTCGAGGTCCCGATGCTCGCCGACATCATGGCCTTCACCCCGATCCCCGGGATCGGGCCATACGACGGCTACGACGCAGACGAGACCCTCGCCGGCGGCGAGCACCTGGAGCTCGCCGGCTTCGAGATCGACGTCCTCTTCACGCCCGGCCACAGCATCGGCCACCTCACATACTCGATCCCCGACGAGTCGGCGCTGATCAGCGGCGACGTCCTCTTTCAGGGCTCGGTGGGGAGGGTCGACCTGCCAGGTGGAGACTGGCCGACGCTGGCCAACAGCCTGCAACTCCTCGTCGACTCCCATCCGGCCGAGACCGTCGTCTATCCCGGTCACATGGGTCTGACGTCGCTGGAGCGGGAGATCGCCTCGAACCCGTTCCTCGCCGAGCTGCCGGCGCGGTAGCGGCTGCCGAAGCCGCCTAGTTGCTCGCCATAGCCCTCGCCCTCGGGTCCTCCGCGTGTTACGGGGTCTCGAACTTCGTCGGCCCGCAGCTGGCCAAGCGCCACGCGCTCGTGGCGGTCCTCGTCACCTCGCAGGTCGCCGCCCTGATCGCCTGCCTCGCCTACGTGCTGGCCGACCGCTCCGCGCCGCTCAGCCTCCACGACACGTGGATCGCGTTCGTCGCCGGCGCCGGCAACGCGGGCGGGCTGATCGGCTTCTACAAGGCCGCCGAGCTCGGCCCGCTCAGCGTCGTCGCCCCGATCGGGGCCCTCGGCGCGATCGTCCCGGCCCTCTGGGGCCTGCTCGGCGGGGAGGCGCTGGCGGCGACCGAGGCGGCCGGCCTCGTGCTCGCCCTCGGGGGCGGAGCGCTCGCCGCCCGGGTGACGCGGACGGAGGAGGTCGTCTACGCGGATCCGCGGGCCAGCGTCGTCTGGGCCGCTGGGTCCGCATTCGCGTTCGGGGTCTTCCTGACGGCGCTGCCGCAGGTCTCCGACCACGGCCGGGCCTGGGCGTTGCTCGACGCGCGGTTCGCTCTCGTCGTCATCCTGCTCGCGTGGGCGGGTCGCCGGGTCCTCGCGATCCGGCCCGGGCGTCAGAGCCTGGCGCTCTCGGTGCCGGGGCTGCTGCTCGTGGCCGGCACCGTCTTCTACACGGTGGCCGCCGACCATGGCCAACTCTCGATCGTCTCGGTGCTCGGAGCGCTGTTTCCCGTCTTCACGGTCGGCCTCGCCGCCGTCGTCCTCGTGGAGCGACTCTCTCGCGAGCAGGTGATCGGCGTCACTGCGGCGCTCGCCGGAATCGTCCTGATCGCGATCTGATCGGGGCTCGCAACCTTTAAGGTCGCACCGATGGCGAGCAAGCACCAGGCACCGAAGGGGACCTTCGACGTCCTGCCCGGCGACGAGGCGGCGCGATCGGCCGTCACGCATGCCACCGCCGCCCGGCTCGGCGGGGCCGGCTACGGGCGGGTCGACACCCCGATCTTCGAGGACACCGGGCTGTTCGAGCGCGGCGTCGGGGAGTCCACCGACATCGTCCGCAAGGAGATGTTCACGTTCGCCGACCAGGGTGGACGGTCGATGACCCTGCGCCCGGAGGGGACGGCGCCGATCTGCCGCGCCTACATCGAACACGGCATGCACAAGCTGCCGCAGCCGGTGAAGCTCTGGTACCAGGGCCCCTACTTCCGCTACGAGCGACCCCAGGAAGGCAGGTTCCGCCAGTTCAACCAGATCGGCGCCGAGGCGATCGGCTCCGATTCGCCGCTGGTCGACGCCGAACTGATCATCCTCCTGGAGCGGGTCCTGCGCGACCTCGGCATCACCGATCTCGAGCTGCGTCTCTCCTCGCTCGGCTCCAGCGATTCCCGGGCGGCCTACCGCGACGAGCTGCGCGAATACCTGCGCGACCACGAGGCCGACCTCTGCGGCGACGTCCGTGGCCGGATCGACTCCAACCCGATGCGGGCGTTCGACTCCGACGACGCCGGGACGCAGTCGGTGATGGCGGGCGCACCGCGGATGCTCGACCGGCTCGAGGGGGGCGACGCCGAGCACTTCGCCGAGCTCCGTGAGCTCCTCGACACCGCCGGGGTCGGCTACACGCTCGACGGCTCGCTGGTCCGCGGCCTCGACTACTACAACCGCACGGTCTTCGAGTTCGCCAGTGACCGGCTCGGCGCCCAGTCGGGAGTCGGCGGTGGCGGCCGCTACGACGGGCTGGTCGAACTGCTGGGCGGCCCCTCGACCCCGGCGGTGGGCTGGGCGGCCGGCATCGAGCGGATCATCCTCGCGATGGACGACGCTCCGCGGACCGACGGCATCGACGCCTTCGTCGTCGCGGCCGACGACAGGGCGCGGGCCTTCGCGCTCGTCGGCGAGCTTCGCGACGCCGGCCTCGGGGCCGACCTCGACCTCGCCGGACGCAGCCTCAAGGGCCAGATGAAGCAGGCGGATCGCTCCGGTGCCCGCCACGCGGTCATCGTCGAGGCCGACGGCGTCGCCCGGCTCCGCGACATGGCGAGCGGCGAGGAGCGCGAGGTGAGCCTCGAATCCGTGGCCGCCGAGCTGACCGCCTCGGCGGGCTGACACACTCCGCGACCGTGAGCAGCACCCCCGAGATCCCAGAGTTCCCCGCCCAGAGCGGAAACGCCTACCGCGACACCTGGTGCGGCCAGGTCCTCGCCGACCGGGTCGGCGGCGACGTCCGGGTGGCCGGCTGGGTCAACCGCCGCCGCGATCACGGCGGCCTCGTCTTCATCGACCTCCGCGATCGGACCGGCCTCGTCCAGCTCGTCTTCGACCCCGACGACTCCGGCGCGGCCTTCCAGCTCGGCCACAAGCTGCGCCCGGAGGACGTGCTGACGGTCAGCGGTCCGGTCGTCGAACGCTCGGCGGAGACGGTCAACGCCGAGATTCCGACCGGAGCCGTCGAGATCAGGGTCGCCGACGCCGAGATCCTCTCCGACGCGGAGACGCCGCCGTTCGAGATCGAGGGCCGGGGCAGTTCGTCCGCCGGGGAGGAGTCGCGGCTGCGCTACCGCTACCTCGACCTCCGTCGCGAGTCGATGCGCGAGATGATCGAGCTGCGCGCGAGGCTGATCAGGGCGATGCGCCAGCAACTCGACGGCGAGGGCTTCATCGAGATCGAGACTCCGGTCCTGACCCGCTCCACCCCCGAGGGGGCACGGGACTTCCTCGTGCCGAGCCGCCTCCAGCAGGGCTCCTTCTACGCGCTCCCGCAGTCGCCTCAGCTCTTCAAGCAGCTGCTCATGGTCTCGGGATTCGAGCGCTACTACCAGGTGGCGCGCTGCTTCCGCGACGAGGACCTGCGCGCCGACCGCCAGCCCGACTTCACCCAGCTCGACATCGAGATGTCGTTCGTCGACGCCGACGACGTGATCGAGGCCAACGAGCGGCTGCTCGCCCACGTGCTCGCCGTCGCCGGGGTCGAGGTCGAGCTGCCGATCCAGCGGCTCACCTACGCCGATGCGATGTCGAGATTCGGAACCGACAAGCCGGACCTGCGTTTCGGCATGGAGCTGGTCGACCTCTCCGATGCGCTCCGCGAGACCGAGTTCCGGGTATTCCGCGGCACCATCGACGGCGGCGGGGTCGTCAAGGGCCTCAACGCCGGCAAGCGCGAGGTGCCCCGTTCGGAGCTCGATGGGCTGATCTCCGAGGCGCAGGAGCTCGGCGCCAAGGGGCTGGTCTGGGCCTTCCGCGAGGGTGACGGCTGGCGATCGCCGACCGCGAAGTTCCTGACCGAGGAGGAGCTGACGACGCTGAACTCCGAGCTCGGCGCCGAGGAGGGCGACCTGCTGTTGATCGTCGCCGACAAGCCCGCCGTCGCCAATCAGGTGCTCGGTTCGCTGCGCCGCCGCCTCGCCGAGCGCTGGGGGGACATCCCCGCGGGGTCCAACTCCTTCTGCTGGATCGTCGACTGGCCGCTGCTGGAGTGGAGCGAGGAGGAGGGCCGCTGGACGGCGCTGCACCACCCGTTCACGTCCTTCCAGGGCGACCTCGAGGGTGCCGAGCCTGGCGAGATCGTCGCCCGCGCCTATGACGTCGTCTGGAACGGCGTCGAGATCGGCGGTGGATCGATCCGCATCAGTGACGCCGACGAGCAGGAGCAGGTGCTCGGTCTGCTCGGGATCGACCGCGACGAGGCCGAGGCGCGCTTCGGGTTCCTGCTCGAGGCACTCCGCTTCGGCGCCCCACCGCACGGCGGCATCGCCTACGGGGTCGATCGGATCTGCGCGCTGGCGTCGGGGACCGACTCGATCCGCGACGTGATCGCCTTCCCGAAGACGGCCTCCGGCGGCGACCCGCTGACGGGAGCTCCGGCCCCGGTGGACGAGCGCCAGCTGCGCGAGCTCGGCGTCACGGTCCCGGCGCCGCCCGGGAAGTGACTGAAGGCGATCGCTCCGAAGCGGCGATGGCGGTGATCGCCGCCATCAACTCCCGTGAGCCGGAACGGCTGGCGCCGCTCCTACATCCGGACGTCGAGGTCCGGACCGGACGCAGCGTTACGTCCGGGTCGGCCGAGGTCCTCTCGTGGGCCGACAAGAGCTACGACCACATCGATCGCCACTACACCGTCGCGGTGGCCCGGAAGAGCGGCGATCGGATCCTCCTGATCGGCGAGGTCGATTACGTCTGGCGCGAGAGCGGGGACGTCGGCGACAGCTCCCCGATCGGCTTGACCCTCTCCTTCGAGGGGGGCCTGCTCAGGTCGCTGCTGGTCGAGGACGATCCGGCGACGGCCCTGGATACCTTCGAATCCTGATTGCAGGTCGGCGCCCGCGGCGAGAAGGCGCTCAAGGTTTTCGCCCGATCGGTCGAAGCTGCGTGGTAGCTTCCCCATGGGTTCGAGTTCGTACGACAGCCGCTCTAAGTGTGAACCAACACGATTGGCTCGGGAGTCGTTGTCCGGCAGGCCCGTGGGTTTGCCGGCAGATTCCCCCCTGTATTTCAGGGTTCATCAGCCGGGCGGCACCGGCGAATTGGAGCCCATGATCAACGCCATGCGCTGGGCCGGCCGCACCGTCAGCCCGCGCGGACCGGTTGGTGGCCCCCGATGAGAAAGGCCATCAACGAGAACCCGATGGTGCAGATCGCGGTGCTCGGCGTCGTCGCAGTCATCTTCGCGTTCATCCTCTTCACGTCCGTCCTCAAGAAGGACGACACGGCTGCGCCGCCGCCCACCGACCCCGCTGCCGCCACCGCCACCGACCCGGCCGCGGCCGGGGCAACGGCGGACGGTGTCGCGCCCACCGACCCGACGGCCAACCCCTCGGCCGTCGCCCCCGCGGCCGGCACCGCGACACCGCCCGCAACCACACCGCCCGCCGGAGGCTCCGTCGCCGACGGGCTGCTCCCCTCGAAGGGCCTTCCCCGGGACCTGCTCGTCGCCTTCGCCAAGAACAAGACGATCGCGCTTCTGGTCATCGACCCGAACGGGATCTCCGACAAGCAGGTCAAGCTCTACACCGAGGCCCTCAAAAAGCGCGGCGACGTCGAGGTCTTCATCGTCGACGTCAAGGACATCTCCAAGTACTCGCGGGTCACGGCCGGCGTCGCGGTCAGTCGCGTTCCGGCCCTGGTCGTGATCCGGCCGCGCAAGCTGACCGGGTCGGTCCCGACGGCGACGGTCTCCTACGGCTTCCGCGGCGCGCGCAGCGTCAGCACGGCGATCGACGACGCTCTCTACAAGGGCAAGCAGATTCCCTCGTACCCGACGGGCCGCCACTCGTCGAAGAACAAGAACAAGTAGCCCGACCCCGGCGACCCGGTCCGAGCGGGGCCGGCGTTTACGCTTCCGGGCATGGATCCCGACGCCTTCGCGGCCTATCTCGACGACGACTCGCGGCTCGGTGAGCCGCTTCCCGGCACCGCCCGGGGCAGCGCCGGCGGCGCTGCCTGCGGCGACCTGCTGTCGATCTCGCTGCGGCTCGAGGCGGGTCGCGTGGCCGCCGTCCGCCAGGCCGGCAGCGGTTGCGCCGCCGCCCGCGCCGCCGCCGCTGCCGCCGCCGAGCTGGCCGACGGCGCAACGCTCCGCGATGCAGCCCTGGTCGACCCCGCCGCTGTCGCCGCCGAGCTCGGCGGCCTCAGCCCGGTCGGCTCCCATGCCGCCGACCTCGCGGCCGAGGCGCTCCACCGGGCCCTCGGCGTCGCCGTCGCGACCGCCGCCGACCCGATCCTCGAGCCCCCCGCCGACGGGGAGCGGGTCCTCGTCGCCGTCAGCGGCGGCGTCGACAGCGCCGTCGCGGCCCTGCGCGAGCAGCAGGGTGGGGCGGAGGTCTTCGCGGTGACCCTCGAGCTCTGGTCGGACCCTGCAAACGACGGCGAGAGCAGCTGCTGCTCGGCCGATGCGGTCAGGACCGCCCGGTCGGTGGCCCACTCGCAGGGCATCCCCCACCTGACCGTGGACCTGCGCGACGAGTTCCGGGCCGGGGTCGTCGAGCCGTTCCTGGCGGGCTACGCGGCCGGCGTCACCCCCAACCCGTGCGTGCGCTGCAACGGCCGGGTCCGGATCGAGCCGATGATCGCCATCGCCGACCGGCTCGGCGCGGCCGGCCTCGCCACCGGCCATTACGCGCGCCTCGCCGACGACGGCTCCGGCGAGCTGCTCACGGCCGCCGCGGATCCCGGCAAGGACCAGACCTACATGCTGGCCGGGCTGCCGACGGCGGCGCTGCGGCGTCTGCGCTTCCCGCTCGGCGATCTCGACAAGCCACGCGTCCGCGAGATCGCGCGCGCGGCCGGGCTGCCGGTCGCCGACAAGGCCGAGAGCCAGGACCTCTGCTTCCTCGCCGGGGAGGGAAAGGCCGGCTTCCTGGCCCGGCACGGCGGGCTTGCCGAGCGCGAGGGTGAGATCACCGACGCCGACGGGACCGTGCTCGGGACCCATCCCGGCCACCACCGGTTCACGGTCGGCCAGCGGCGCGGGATCGGCCTCGCTTCGCCGGTGCCGCTCTACGTCCTCGCGACCGACGCCGTCAGCAACCGCGTCGTCGTCGGTCCGTCCGAGCAGCTCGCGACGTCACGGGTGCAGATCCGCGATGCGATCCTGCATCGCCCCGCCGACCGGGTCGGGTCGGTCCGGCTGCGCTACCGGTCGCGGCCCCTGGCCTGTCGGGTCGGCTCCGGGAACCGGGCCGGCGAGAGGCTCCCCGC
Organism: uncultured Solirubrobacterales bacterium; assembly: GCA_963798165.1. Classification (GTDB taxonomy): domain Bacteria; phylum Actinomycetota; class Thermoleophilia; order Solirubrobacterales; family 70-9; genus RHKX01. The sequence continues at coordinate 375,676 of CAWCSE010000013.1, forward strand.
CGGCACCCATGAGCGCCTGGAGCTCGAACTGGAGGCTCCCGCCCAGGCCGCGGCGCCGGGCCAGACCGCGGTTCTCTGCGACGGCGATCTCGTGGTCGGGCACGGGACCATCGCCTAGATCGCGGCCCACGGACGCCGCGAATCGGGCAGGGTGTCCCGGTCCCGGCTGCCGGGTCGCGTAGCCTTCGCCGCCGTGAATTCGGAGGCAATTCGAGAGACCTATCTGGCTTACTTCGAGGAGCGCGGGCACCTGCGCATTCCGTCGGCTTCGCTGATCCCTGCCTCCGACGATCCGAGCGTGCTGCTGACCACCGCGGGCATGCAGCCGCTGCAGCCCTATTACCTCGGTCGCGAGACGCCGCCGGCGCCCCGGCTGACCTCCAGCCAGCGCTGCTTCCGCACCCCCGACATCGACGAGGTCGGCAACACCACCCGGCACCTGACCTGCTTCGAGATGCTCGGCAATTTCGCGTTCGACGACTACTTCAAGAGGGAGGCGATCGGGTTCGCCTGGGAGCTCTCGCTGGGCGCCTTCGGATTCGATCCCGAGCAGCTCTGGGCGACCGTGTTCGGCGGCGACGAGGAGCTCGGGCTCGGCCCCGACACGGAGGCGATCGAACTCTGGAAGGAGCTGGGCGTCCCCGCCGAGCGGATCGTCGAGCTGCCCCGCTCGGAGAACTTCTGGCAGGCGGGCACGAAGGGCCCGTGCGGACCCTGCTCGGAGCTCTACATCGACCGCGGCGAGGCCTACGGAGGCCCCGACGATCGCCCGGGCGACGACAGCGACCGCTTCCTCGAGTACTGGAACCTCGTCTTCACCGCCTACGAGCTGCACGAGGACGGCTCGCTCAGCGAACTGCCGGCGAAGAACATCGACACCGGGCTGGGACTGGAGCGGATGGCCGTCATCCAGCAGGGGGTCGACTCGGTCTTCGACACCGATCTGCTGCGGCCGCTCGTCGATCTCGCCGCGGAGCTGTCGGGGCGGCACTACGGCGGCGAGGACCGGGCGGCGACCCGGGCGATGCGGATCATCGCCGACCACGTCCGCGGTTCCGTGCAGCTGATCGCCGACGGCGTGGTGCCCTCCAACGAGCGCCGCGGCTACGTCCTGCGGCGGATCATGCGCCGGGCCATCTATCAGGGGCGGGTGCTCGGCCTCGAGCCTCCCTACCTGGGCAGGTTCGCCGAGCGCGCCATCGAGATGCTCGGGCCGGTCAACCCGGCCCTGCTCGCCGAGCGCGAGGCGATCATGCGCTGGATCAACAACGAGGAGGAGAGCTTCGGCCGCACGCTCGACCGCGGCAGCCAGCTGCTCGAGCGCCTGCTCACCGACGCCGAGGCCTCAAACACCTCCTGGATCTCCGCCGAGGATGCCTTCGAGCTCCACGACACCTACGGCTTCCCCTACGACCTGACGCGCGAGCTCGTCGCCGAGCGTGGCCTCAGCGTCGATGACGATGGTTTCGAGGAGTTGATGGAGCAGCAACGCGAGCGGGCCCGGACCGGCGGCACGACGGGCGGGGGAGAGGGCTCCCACGATCAGGTCTTCCGGTTCGTCGGCGCGGCCCCCGAGACGAGGTTCGTCGGCTACGAGGATCTGCGCGCGGAGACCGGCGTGATCGCCGCCGAGCCCATCGACGGGGACGAGGTGCTGGTCAAGCTCGAGGACAGTCCCTTCTACCCCGAGGGCGGCGGCCAGGTGGCCGACCACGGCACCGTGAGCTGGCCCGGGGAAGAGGCCGAGGTCGTCGACGTCTACCGGGTCGGAACCGACCAGGCGGTGAAGGTGCGCGGCGCTGCGCCCGAGGCCGGGACCCGCGTCGAGGCCCGCGTCTCCTGGGCCGACCGGCACGCGACGATGCGCAACCACACGGCCACCCACCTGCTCCACGCCGCTCTGCGCGAGCGACTCGGCGGCCACGTTCGCCAGGCCGGCTCGGCCGTCCGCCCCGACAAGCTCCGCTTCGACTTCACCCACGGCGCCCGGGTCACTCCGGAGGAGTTGCGGGCCGTCGTCGAGCGCGTCAACGGCTGGATCAAGGACAGCGCTCCGGTTCGGGCGATCGAGATGGACCGCAACGAGGCCGAGCGCCTCGGCGCCATGGCACTGTTCGGCGAGAAGTACGGGGACTGGGTCCGGGTCGTCGAGGTCGAGGGCGTCTCCCGCGAGCTCTGCGGTGGCACCCACGTCGCCAACAGCGGCGAGATCGGCCTCTTCGAGATCCTCTCCGAGGGCTCCTCCGCCTCCAACGTCCGCCGCATCGAGGCGGTGACGGGTCCGGCCGCCATCGACCTCTTCCGCGAGCGCAGCGACCGGCTCGAGCGCACCGCCGCGGCGCTCGGCGGTCGCGAGGATCCGGTGAGCGCCGCCGAGCGCCTCGCCGCCCGCCTTCGCGATCTCGAAGCGGCCGCCGCCGAGCGCGGCGCCGAGGCCGCCGGCAATCGCGCCGCCGAGTTGAGCGCGGGCGCAACCGAGGTCGGTGGAATCATGGTCGTGATCGGCGAGCTCGGCGAGGTGCCCGACGCCCGGGTCGTGCTCGCGGCCGCGCACGACATCAAGGCGCGGCTCGGCGACGCCGCCGTGATCCTCGCCGCGACGAGCGGGGAGAAGGTGTCCCTGGTCGGCGTCTTGTCGCCCGCCGCGGTCGAACGCGGGATCTCGGCCGCCGACGTGATCAGGGATGCCGCTGCAATAGTGGGTGGTGGAGGAGGCGGCAAACCCGAGGTGGCGCAGGCCGGTGGGCGTGACGCCGAACGGATCGGCGAGGCCCTCGAATCCGCTCGGGCGGCCCTCGACGATGGCCTTGCCGCCGGTTAGACCCCAATGAGAATCCTCAGCATCGATCACGGTTCAGCGCGCTGCGGTTGCGCGATCTCCGATCCCTCGGGGACGATCGTCACGCCGATCGAACCGATCGAGCCGCCGGATCCCGCCGCGGTCGCCGCCGTCGCCTCCGAGCGCGGCGCCGAGTTGATCGTCGTCGGCCTGCCGGTCGGGCTCGACGGCGAGGAGGGCCGCCAGGCCGCGGCCGCCCGCTCCTTCGCCGGTCGGGTCGCCTCCCTGGTCGACATCTCGGTCGAGACCTACGACGAGCGGCTCACGACCCGGATGGCGAGCGCCTCGCGGCAGGCCGGTTCCCGTGCGGCCGAGGACTCGCTTGCGGCGGCCCACCTGCTGGACTCCTACCTGATGTCCCTGCAGGCCCGGTCATGAGCGACGAGCACGACGACGTGCCGCCCGTCGAGGACCCCTTCCTCGCCGAGGATCCCGAGGCCCATGAGCGCGAGCGGCGGCGACTCCAGCGCGAGGCCCGGCGTCGTGAGCGCTCGGGGCGCAACTCCCTCGCCTCGCGTGTCGGCGGTGCCATCGACGCGGCTGCCGGCAAGGGCCGCGAGGCGATCGAACAGGGCAAGCAGAAGGCGGCGCGACGGGACGAGACCCCCGCGGCGGCCGAGCCGCCGTCGTTCCGTCGGCCCCCGGCCGTCCCTGAGGAGCCCGCCGCACCCGACGAAGGCCGCATGTCCGCCGAAGCGCTGATGCCGCGCCGCCCGACGCGGCGCCCCGAGCCGCCCGCCGCCGAGCCGGAGACCGCCGCAGCGCCGAACCCGGCACCGGTCGGCCCGGCCACCGAGGACCACGACTGGTTCACCGATGCCGACTCCGAGGCCGGGCCGCCGCCCGAGGTCCCGGCGGAGCGCCGGCCGGTCGCGACGGGGGACTACCCGCCGCTGCCTCCGCCGTCGCAGCCGCCACCGGGGGCGAGCAGGGGAATCTGGATCCGCCGCCTGATCGCGCTCGGCGTGATCATCCTGCTCGCGCTCGCCGCCTACGCGGTCGCCAAGAAGCTCGGCAACGGCGACCCCGCTCCCGTCCCGAACGGCCCGAAGACCCTGAAGACCGAGGACGTCACGATCCCCGAGGGCTACACGCGCTCGCAGATCGCCGGCGTCGCCAAGAAGGCGGGCCTGAAGGGCGACTACGAGAAGGCGACGGCGAAGGCGCCGAAGGGCTTCGACCTGAAGAAGGCCGGCGCCCCCTCCGATGCGAGCCTCGAGGGCTTCCTGTTCCCCGCCACCTACAACCTCGAGAAGGGGGCCAGCGTCGACACGCTGGTCAAGGACCAGCTCTCGGCCTTCAACGAGAACATCGCCCAGGTGGACATGACCCGGGCCAAGAAGAAGAACCTGACCGAGTACGACGTGGTCACGATCGCCTCGATGATCGAGCGCGAGGTGCTCGTGCCGAAGGAGCGCCCGCTCGTCGCGGCGGTGATCTACAACCGGCTCGCCCAGGGCATGCCGCTCGGCATCGACGCGACGCTCCGCTACGAGCTCGACAACTTCGACAAACCGTTGACCGAGTCCGATCTGGCGACCGACTCGCCGTACAACACGCGGCTGGTTCCGGGACTGCCGCCGACGCCGATCTCGAACCCCGGCCTCGAGTCGCTGCAGGCGGCAGCCGACCCGGCAAAGGTCAACTACACCTACTACGTGGTCAAGCCGGGAACCTGCGGCAAGCACTACTTCACCGACAACTACGACGACTTCCTCGCCGCATCCGAGAAGTACAACTCGGCTCGCGACGCCCAGGGCGGCGCGCCCACCGACTGCTGAGAGTGGCCTTCGCGTCAAACTGACGCGATGAACCGACTCGCGGTCATCGGCCACCCGGTCGCCCACTCGCTTTCGCCGGCGATGCACACGGCGGCCTTCGAAGCGCTCGGGATCGCCGACGAGTGGAGCTACGACGCGGTCGACGTCAGCCGCGAGGGCTTCGGCGAGGGACTCGACGAGCTCTGGGCGAGCGGCTACGCCGGCGTCAACGTGACTGTTCCGCACAAGGAGGCGGCCTTCCGGATCGCCGACCGCCGCTCGCAGGCGGTCAGCGAGATCGGGGCCGCCAACACGCTCACGTTCGACGAGAAGGGGATGGTCGCCGACAACACCGACGCCAGCGGACTGATCGCTGCCCTGCCGCCCGGATTCGAGCCGTCCGGCGCCCGGGCCCTCGTGCTCGGTGCAGGCGGCTCCGCGCGTGCCGTCGCCTGGGCGCTCGACAGGGCCGGGGCCGACGTCCGGGTCTTCAACCGCACCGCCGAGAAGGCCGAGCGACTCGCGGGCGAGCTCGGCGTCACGGTCCAGGCGGCCCCTCAGGAGGGCGCGGACCTCGATCTCGAAGGGGTCGATCTGCTCGTCAATTCGACCTCTGTAGGCCTTGCAAGGGAGGGTGCGCCGCCCCCGGCGGCCGGGGCCGACCTAAAGGCGCTCCGCCTTCGCGCCGATCAGTTGGTTGACCCCTTGGTCGTGGTGGACCTCGTCTATGGGTCCGAACCGACTGAATTGGCCGCAACGTGCATGAGCGGCGGGGCGACATTCGTCGACGGGCTCGAGATCCTGGTCCAGCAGGGGGCGGAGTCGTTCCGGATCTGGACCGGCCTCGAGCCACCAATAGAAATCATGAGAAGCGCAATCACAGAGTCCCCGGCATGAGCGATCAAGGCGATCGCCCCAACCACCTGCGCGCCGTCCCCGGGCCCCCGGTCTCGGGTTCGGAGGCCCTGGCGCCGGAGCCCGAGAGCTCCGGGCCGAAGGGGCTGACACCACCGCGCACCCGCTCCCACAGCGGCCGGTTCATCACCGACGTCGTCGTCGAGCTCGGCTACCTCTCCTCCGAGCGGGTCGATCAGGCGATCACCGAGGCGCGCACCGCCGGTCGTTCGCCCGAGGCCCTGATGGTCGAGCAGGGCGTGCTCAGCTCCGATCAGCTCTCCCGGGCCATCGCCGAGCGCTACGGGCTCGATCACGTCGATCTCAACATCTACCAGGTCGACATGGGCGCCGCGAACCTCGTCTCGGTGCAGACCGCGCGTCGCTTCCACGCCGTTCCCGTCGGCTACCTCGACTCCGAGACCCTGCTGCTCGCGATGGCGGATCCGGCGAACGTACTGGCGGTCGACGACGTGCAGATGATGACCGGGCTGACCTGTCGCGTCGCGGTCGCCGCCGAGGTCGACATCGAGAATCTGATCGCCCGCCTCAACTCGCTCGAGTCGGCCGTCTCGGAGGCAGTCGAGGAGGACGAAGCGGGATTCGACCTCGACACGGCCGACGTCTCCGAGATGCGCGAGTCGGCGGACGACGCGCCGGTCATCAAGCTCGTCTACTCGATCCTGGGCCAGGCCGTCAACGAGGGCGCCTCCGATGTCCACTTCGAGCTCGAGGACCGCGACATGCGGGTCCGCTTCCGCGTCGACGGCGTCCTCACCGAGGTGGCTCGGGTGCCGAAGCGGATGGTCGCCGGCGTCGTCTCCCGCATCAAGATCATGAGCGAGCTCGACATCGCCGAGAAGCGGGTACCGCAGGACGGTCGCGTCGCCGTCAACGTCGAGGACCGCCGCATCGACCTCCGCGTCGTCACCGTCCCGACCGAGCGCGGCGAGGGGGCGACGATCCGCATCCTCGACAAGTCGCAGGCCCTGCGCTCGCTCGACGAGCTCGGGATGAGCGGCGAGGGTCGCATCCGCTTCACCGATGCCTTCAACCAGGCCTACGGCGCCGTCCTCGTCACCGGCCCGACCGGCTCGGGCAAGTCGACGACCCTCTACTCGGCGCTCAGCGAGATCGACAGCACCGCCAAGAACATCATCACGATCGAGGATCCGGTCGAGTACCAGATGCCCGGCGTCAACCAGATGGGTGTCAACCGCAAGGCCGGGCTGGACTTCGCGGTCGGGCTCCGCTCGATCCTCCGCGCCGACCCCGACGTGATCATGGTCGGCGAGGTCCGCGACCCCGAGACCGCCCGGATCGCGATCGAGGCCGCGCTGACCGGCCACATGGTCCTGACGACCCTGCACACCAACGACGCCCCCTCGGCGATCACGCGACTCCAGAAGATGGGCATCGAGTCCTTCCTGACGGCCTCGGCCGTCGACTGCGTCGTCGCCCAGCGGCTGGCGCGGATGCTCTGTCCGGACTGCAAGACCCGCACGGTCCTCAGCAAGGAGGTCCTCGAGGCGGCGGGCTTCCGGGTCGGAGCCGACGTCGAGGCCTGGGAGCCGACGGGCTGCGGCCGCTGCAGCGGCAGCGGCTATCGCGGCCGCGTCGGGGTCTACTCGGTGATGACGATGAGCGAAGCGCTCAAGGACCTGACCGTCGCCAACGCCCCGCAGGCGGAGATCACCCGTCTCGCCCGCACCGAGGGGATGCTCACCCTCCGCGAGGACGGTCTCGCCAAGGTCAACCAGGGGATCACGAGCATCGAAGAGGTCGCGCGGGTCGCCGTCTAGGACCGCTGGCCCGTTTTCGTCCGGCTGCGGTTGAACGAATCGACACCACCGGAGCCACGAACGCCGTTTGTGGCGCGTCACAATTGAGGCCTATGCGGATTACCTACATCGGCCATGCGTCGGTTCTGATCGAGATCGACGGGGTCAAGGTGATGACCGATCCGCTGCTGCGGCCGCGGGTCATGCGGGTGCTGAAGCGGGTTGCGCCGGAGGCGACCGAGGAGCAGTTGACCGGCGTCGACCTCGTGTTGCTCTCGCACGCCCATCACGATCACCTGGACGTCGGCTCGCTGAAGATGCTCGACGGCATGCCCGAGGTCGCCTTGCCGGCGCCGGCGCGGCCGGTGGTCGAGTCGGCCGGCCTCCCGACTCGGCTGATGAGCGCGGGCGAATCATTCCGGGTCGGCGAGGTCGAGGTCGAGGCGGTCCACGCCGACCACGACGGCCGCCGGATGCCCTGGCACCGCGACGGGACCGCGCTCGGTTACGTCGTCCGCGGGCCATCGGGCTCGGTCTACTTCGCCGGCGACACCGACGTCTTCAGCGGAATGTCGGACTTCGCGGGCGTGGACGCGGCGATGCTGCCGGTCTCGGGATGGGGGCCGCGCCTACCGGCCGGGCACATGGGCCCCGACGAGGCGATCGAAGCGATCGGGCTGATCGAGCCGCGGGTGGCGATCCCGATCCACTGGGGAACCTACGAGCGGATGGCGATGCGGGCCGACCCCGCCCGGGGGCGCCGGGCCGAGCGATTCGTCGATCAGGTCGCCGAGGGCTCGCCCGGGGTCAGGGCCGAGCTGCTCGTGCCGGGGTCCTCGATCGAGCTGAATCCCCGTTCGCCCTCGGCATAGGCGTCCTGACCGAGGCCGGCCAGCCAGCCCCGGAAGATCCGGTGCACGGTCTCGGAGCCGACCACGTCGTCGTCGGGCCAGCTCAGGTCTGCGGGCGCGAGCACGAACGGGAAGCTCTGCGAGCCGCCGAGCCCGCCGTGGGAGCCGACGAGCTCCTCGAACGCGGCAACCTCGGTCGGGTCGCTCCAGACGCGGCTGTTGACGACGATGTCGGGGCAGTGCGGGAACGAGTGGGTGCGAAGCACGTGGCGGGCTGTGTTCGGCCCGAACGGCGCCAGCGGGTCCTCGCCGAGGATCTCGCCGGTCTCGAGCCGGTTGACGCCGGCGGCGCCGATCGCCAGCGCCCCGTCGCTCTCGGAGTCGACGAGCAGGAAGCCGATTCCTTCGTGATTGCGCAGCTCCTCGATGAGGGCGGGGTGGAGGGCCTCGATCCGCTCCAGGGTGAGCCGGCCCCGCTGCCGGGGGAAGCTGATCAGGCCGAGGCATCCTGAGGCCATGACGGCGAGCTCCGGCGGCCCGTCGCCCTCACCGCCGGTCGTCGCCTCGTCCTCGCCACCGACGACGTCGAGCTTCTCGGCGGTCGTGTGCAGGGCGCGGGTCACCGCCGTCTGATCGCGGTCCAGCTCGGCGAAGCTGGCGCTGATGTAGGCGCCGGCTTCGGCCGAGCCCTCCGTGGCCCCGTACGAGCTCTTCGGGTGGCAGGCCTTCTCGACGAGATCCTGGAGCGTGTAGCCGTAGCGCTGCAGGAAGGTGGCTCCCTGCGTCTGTCCGTGGTCGGCGAGGACCACGAGCCGGTAGGGGCGGGGCGCCTCCGCGAGCGCCTTCTCGATCCGGCCGATCTGGCGGTCCACCTTGGTGAGGACGGCCAGCGTGTCCTCGCGCTCGATCCCGGAATGGTGGGCGACCTCGTCGTAGGCGAGGAACGTCGTGTAGACGACGGGGCGACCGGCGAGCAGGTCTCCGACCACGGCCGCCACCTGCAGGTCGAGCTGGATCACGGTCGCCCAGGCCCGTACGAGACCGTACCTGCGGTCGCGATCGATTCGCGGCCTCTCGTCGCGGCGGCGCTGACGGATCGCGGCGTAGCGCTCGCGGACGTACTCGGCGACGACCGCGTTCAGCGTCTTGAAGGTCGCGTACGGCCGGGCGAAGTAGGCGGAGTAGTCGCGGCCGATCGGCCGGCGCCTCGTCAGCACGGTGCTCATCGTCAGCATCGAGTGGGTCGCGTCGCCGGAGAGGATGTTGGCGCGGCTGGCGCCGTCGGCGTAGAGGAGGCCGCGCCCATCGGAGTGGCGGCGCTCGATCTCGACCGCGTCCTTGGGGTGGTTGGTGACGATCGGGGCGTCCCGGTCCTTCTCCCACCAGCGGAAGGCGGGCATGTCGTGGTTGTTGCCGTGGAGGAGTCCCGCCTGGCAGGCGCCGGTCTGCGACGACCAGTCGGTCTCCCAGCGGTGCAGGTGGTGGGAGCCGTCCTCGATCCAGCGCTTGATGTTCGGTGTGCGGCCGGCGGCGATGGCCCGCTGCAGGACCTCATGGGCGAGCCCGTCGATCTCCAGGAAGAGCACGCCCGGCACGTTGGTCCGGTTCAGGCCGCCGGTCTCGCGGGCCTGCTCCTTGACGACGTTGCGATACCAGCTCTCGTCGTCGTCGATCGCCAGCAGGGAGGAGGTGATCGACGTCGCGATGGTCAGGGCGATCGTCACGAAGATCGCCTCGGCCAGCCCGGTGATCTCGGCGCCGGGGACGAGATCGATCGCGAAGGCGACGAGGATCGAGTTGATCACGATCGCCGCGACGCCGAGCGTGAGCACGTTGAGGGGCAGGGTCAGGCGGGCGAGCGTCGGGAAGACGAGCGCGTTGAGGACGCCGATCAGCAGCGCCGCACCGAGCGCGGCGCCGAATCCGTCGAGGGTGAAGCGGTCGAGGAGGCGGGCGCAGATCAGCAGGATGATCGCGTCGATGACGATGACCACGACGGAGCGCCGCAGGGTCTCCATCGGGTTCGAAAAGCCGTCCGACGCGGGCCTAGCATCCATGGGGATGGAGAACTATCCCGCATCCCCCGGCGGGGAGGGTGGCGCCACCTCCGGGCAGATCGAGGCGGTCGTCGTCCAAAAACACGAGCCGACGCTGCGCGGCATCCTCCGCGTCGTCGCGACCGTCGTCGCCAGCGCCTTCGCGCTGTACATGATCTACCGGCTGCGAACGCCCCTCGGCTGGCTGTTCGTGGCGACGTTCGTCGCCGTGTCCGTCGCGGCGCCGGTCACCATGCTCGAGCGGCGGATGCCGCGCGGCGCCGCGATCGCGGTCGTCTACCTAGTCCTCGTCCTGATCCCGATCCTGATCGGGTCGATTCTGATCCCGCCGGCGGTGACGGCCGCCAGCGATCTCGTTTCGAACCTGCCCGGCTACGTATCCGACCTGAACAACACCGTGCAGGGCAGCGACACCCTCCGCAGCCTGAACGAGAACTTCGACCTCGTCAGCAAGCTCGAGGACGTCGCCAACAATGCCGCCGGGTCGCTGGACAACGTTGCTGCGACCCTGGCGAGCGTCGGGGCCGGCCTGCTCGGCTCGTTCTTCGCCGTCTTCACGATCATCGTGATGAGCATCTTCATGGTCTCTCGCGGCGGCCAATGGATCGAGGCGATCATCCAGACCCGCCGCCCCGACGAGGCCCAGGCGATCAGCAGGGCGCTCAGCCGCATGGCGATCGCCGTCTCCAGCTACGTCGGCGGGGCGCTCGCGCAGGCCACGATCGCCGGCATCATCGCCTTCATCGTCCTGCAGATCCTCGGCGTCCCGGCGCCGCTGGCCCTGGCGGTCATCATCGCCCTGCTCGATCTGATCCCGCTGATCGGCGCGACCATCGGCGCCTTCATCGTCGGCGTCGTCACCCTGTTCACGGACTTCCCGACGGTCACGATCATCTGGATCGTCTTCGCGATCGCCTACCAGCAGTTCGAGAACTACGTGATCCAGCCGCGAATCCAGTCCCGCGCGGTCCAGCTCGACCCGTTCGTGATCGTCATCGCCGCGATCTTCGGCGGCACGCTGCTCGGCATCATCGGCGCCCTGCTGGCCATTCCGGTGGCCGCCGCGGGACAGATCGGCGTGCACGAATTCATGCTGTATCGGCGCGGCGAATTCGACGAAATGGGCGCTGATCTCGACCAGGACGTCAAGTTGACGCCCCCGCCGCCCCCCGATGACTCAAGCGATGGGGGTTCCCTGACGACATAGACGGGGATGAGTGACTTCGATTTCTCCGAGGTTCTGACCCGCATGGTCCAGATGCGGGCCTCCGACGTGCACCTGACGCCCGGGTTCCACCCGGCCGTCCGCGTACGCGGAAAGATCCAGCCGCTCGAGGATCTGCCGGTCCTGACCCCCCAGGAGACCCGCGAGATCGTCTACTCGATCCTCAACAACGACCAGCGCAAGCGGTTCGAGAACGCGCTCCAGCTCGACTTCGCCTACGCGATCCCGGGCGTCGCCCGATTCCGCGTCAACTGCTTCTTCCAGCGCGGTGCGATCAGCGCCGCCTTCCGGCACATCCCGCAGGAGATCAAGTCGCTGCAGGAGCTCGAGCTGCCCGCCGTCCTCGAGGATTTCACCCGCAAGCCGCGCGGCTTCGTCCTCGTCACCGGCCCGACCGGCTCCGGCAAGACCACATCGCTCGCGGCGATGATCGACTCGATCAACCGCGAACGCGACGAGCACATCCTCACGATCGAGGACCCGATCGAGTTCCTGCACCCGCACCACCGCTGCATCGTCAACCAGCGCGAGGTGGGATCCGACGCCACCGATTTCGCGCTCGCCCTGAAGTCGGCGCTGCGGCAGGATCCCGACGTCATCCTCGTCGGCGAGATGCGCGACCTCGAGACGATCTCGACGGCGCTGACCGCGGCCGAGACCGGCCACCTCGTCTTCGCGACGCTGCACACCCAGTCGACGTCGCAGACCGTCGACCGGATCATCGACGTCTTCCCGGCCGAGCAGCAGCATCAGGTCCGGATGCAGCTCTCGATCGCGCTGCAGGGCATCATCACCCAGCAGCTGCTGCCGACCAGCGACGGCTCCGGCCGCGTCTGTGCCTGTGAGGTGCTGATCCCGACCCCGGCGATCCGCAACCTGATCCGCGAGGGCAAGACCCACCAGATCTACTCCGCCATCCAGACCTCCGGTGCGACCGGGATGCAGACGATGGACGCCCACCTCGCCCAGCTGGTCCGCCAGGGCCGCATCTCGGGCAAGCTCGCCGAACAGCGGGCTGCCGTCCCCGAGGAGCTGCGGCGCCTGCTCGGTGGGTCCCCGGCCGCGAACGGGAGCGTCCAGCCGCAGTATCAGGGAGCCGCGACGACCCTCGGGACACCCGCGTAACGGAGCGATGGAGAGCAGCCGATGAGCACCTTTGCATTCCGGGCGATCGACGTCGCCGGCACCCCGTCCCGCGGGGAGCTGGAGGCCGGCTCGAAGACCCAGGTCACCGAGCAGCTCCGCCAGCGCGGCCTGATCGTCCTCGACGTCTCCGAGAAGCACGAGGCGATCAAGATCGATGGGCTCTTCGACCGCTTCCAGAGCGTCAACATGCGCGATCTGGCCGTCTTCTCGCGGCAGTTCGCCACCCTGATCGCCTCGGGCATGCCGATGCTGCGGTCCCTCTACACGCTCGAGGACCAGACCGAGGACGAGAAGATCACGGCCGCGATCGTCGACCTGCGCCGCGACGTCGAGGCCGGCAGCTCGGTCGCCGACTCGATGGAGCGCAACCCGGCGATCTTCGACCCCCTCTACCGCTCGATGGTCAGGGCGGGGGAGGGCTCCGGCCGCCTCGAGCAGGCGCTCGACATGGTTGCCGTGCAGCTCGAGAAGCTCGATGCCCTGAAGCGGCAGGTGCGCAGCGCGATGATGTACCCGATGCTCGTGTTCGGGTTCGCGGTCATCGTCATGGCGATCGTCGTCGCCTTCATCGTCCCCGTCTTCACCGGCATCTTCGAGGACATGGCGAAGGACTCCGGCGAGAGCGCGGCGCTCCCGTTCATGACCCAGATCACGGTCACGGCCTCCGATCTGCTCACCGGCGCCTGGTACATCGTCATCCCCGGGATCGGAGCACTCTTCTTCGCCTTCTCGCAGTGGAAGAAGTCCGAGCGCGGCCGCTACCAATGGGACGTCGTCAAGCTCAAACTGCCGGCCAAGGTCGGCGACGTCGTCCAGAAGGTCGCGATCGCCCGCTGGTCGCGCGTCTTCTCGGGAACGATCTCCGCCGGCGTGCCGATCCTGCAGGCGGTCAAGATCGCCGGCGAGACCTCCGGCAACGCCGTTGTCGCCGCCGCCATGGACGATGTCTACGCCTCCGTTCGCCAGGGCGGCACCATCGCCGCGCCCCTGGGCCGCGCCGAAGTCTTCCCGACCATGGTCACCCACATGGTCTCCGTCGGCGAGGAGACCGGTCAACTCGAGCAGATGCTCTCCAAGGTCGCGGATTTCTACGAGGCCGAGGTCGACGCCAAGGTCAAGGCCCTGACCTCCCTGATCGAGCCGATCATGATCATCTTCGTCGGCGGTGTCGTCGGCTTCATCGTGATCTCTATGTATCTGCCGATCTTCAGCCTCTACGACAAGATCCGCTAGTCGCCGGCTGCTGCCGGGCGATTCCGCAGTTGCCACGGAGGTCCTTAGTCGTTCGCGGGGCGAGACTGTTCGCGTGCCTGAAGCGGACCTCATCGATGACGAATGCTCCGCTCTGGAGGGGTCGGTCCGATCGGCGAGGATCGCTGGAGCGCTCTTCGCCGTCGCCGGCGCCGCCATCCTGATGGGCATCATCACCGGCGAGGCGCTGTTCCCGGCTCCCTACGGCACCGCCACGAACACGATCAGCGATCTCGGGTCCACCTGGCAACCCGGCGACGTCGTCCGCGAGCCGTCGGCGACGATCTTCAACGCGACGATGATCGTGTCTGGCCTGCTCATCGCGGCCGGCGCCCTCGTCCTGGGGAGTGGTGTCGGCAAACGAGCCGCCGTAATCGCCATCGCGGTCCTCGGTGTCAGCATCTTCGCGGTCGGGGTCTTCCCGGGAGAGGAGATCAACGGCGAGCCTAGTTCGTCCGGTGTTCATCCTGTCGTCGCCATGCTCGCCTTTACGAGCGGTGGTATCGCGGCGGTCCTCGGCGCCCGCATCACCGAGCCTCCGTTTCGCCACCTGTCGGCGATTCTCGGATCTGTCGCCTTGCTCAGCCTCGTGCTCTCAGGCCCGCTCGGAGATACGGCGCTCGGGATGGGCGGCATCGAGCGCTGGATTGCATATCCCGTTGTTCTCTGGCTCGTCGCCTTCGGGGGCTACCTCATGGCGAGCGAGACGCGAGTCAACGCTGCTGCGTCTTGATGAACGCGTAGACGAGCAGCGGGATGATCACGACGACGATGATGATGATCGGCCACATGATCAGACCGAGGCCGCCTCGACCGCGCGCTTGAGCTCGTCGGCGTCGGCGTCGATCTGCTTCTCGATGACCCGCTTGGCCCGCTTGACGGCCTTCTCGATCTGCTCGTCGACCTTCGACTCGCCGATCACGATCAGGGCGGCGTTGCCGTCGTCGAGGGCCTCGCCGAGGTCCTTGAGGTCGCCGCGGGACATGCCCTTCCAGAGGTGACCGACGACACCGCCGGCGACGCCGCCGGCGAGGGCGGTTCCGATGATCGACGGTGGGAAGAGGATGCCGACGACGGCGCCGACGGCAATGCCCGTCCAGGCGCCGTGCTGGGTCGGCTTCTCGGTCTTGTGAACGTGGACCTTGCCGTCCTCCTTCTCGATGACGGCGGAGTCGAACGTGCCGACGAGGCCGGCGGCGTGAAGGTCGAATACGGCTTCGTAATCGGCCTCGGCATCGGCGATGTCGTCGTAGATGGCGGCGAAGAGGAAGACGGGTCGGTCAGCCATGTGAGGGCCTCTCTGTAGGGCGGGGGCGAACCCCGAAGTGAACGGCGTGGATCCGACCATATACACACTCGACCGATTAGTTTCGGCGGACCACCGAGTCGACGGTCCAGACGGACAATCGAAAGGCAGGGGCGATCCCGGCCGTGACGGAAAGGATGCGCATGTCCCCGAAGATCACCCCGAATCTGTGGTTCGACATGGTGGCCGTGGAGGCCGCGAACTACTACGTGTCGATCTTCGACAACTCGAGGATCCTCAACGTCGCCCACTACCCCGAGGGATCGCCGGGGCCGGCCGGTGAGGTGATGACGGTCGAGTTCGAGCTCGACGGCGTCAGGTTCGTCGGAATCAACGGTGGGCCCGAATTCAAGTTCGACGAGGCGGTGTCCTTTCAGATCGACTGCAGGACGCAGGACGAGGTCGATTACTTCTGGGAGAGGCTCACCGAAGGGGGCGAGGAGAGCCAGTGCGGCTGGTGCCGGGATCGTTTCGGGCTTTCGTGGCAGGTCGTCCCTGAGGGGATGGAGGCCGTATTCAGCAACCCCGACAAGTCGAAGTCCGAGCGTGCCATGAAGGCCATGCTGGGGATGAAGAAGCTCGACATCGCCGCTCTGCGGGCCGCTGCCGACGGAGAGCCGGCCGGCTGAGCGGCTCGAGCTTCAGTACCGGCGGTCGAGATCCAGGTCGAGAGCCGGGTTGACGCGCTCCGGCCGGTCCTCGGGCAGCCAGCGGGCGAGCAGCAGGATCAACGCCGGGCCGGCGGTCACGCCGATCATGACCAGGAACCAGAGCGAGCCGCGATCGGTGCCGACGCCGATCGAGTGGATCAGGCCGAGTAGCCAGAAGAGTGCCGTGAACCGGTGGATCTTGCGCCAGCGCGCCACCCCGATCCGAGCCCGCTGGTAGTAGCTGAGGCCAAGGGTGGCCAGGCCCCAGAAGCCGATGATGCCGAGGCCGGTCCAGAGCGGCTGATAGTTGGACGCGAACGGCACGGCGATCTCGGTCGGAGTGAAGCCGATGAACGAGTCACCGAGCAGCGACAGGCCGTGGACTGCCAGGGCGGCGAGCGTCGCCAGCGAGAGCGCTTCATGCAGTGATTTCGAATCGGCGAGCTTGCGGCCGATCGGGCTGCTCGAGCTGCTGAGCAGGCCGATGCTGACGGCGAGGCTGGCGAGCACGAGCGCGGCCGTTCCGGCAGCGCGACTCGTCACCCAGAAGAGACCCCCTGTCTGCAGCAGTGCGCTCACGCTCAGGATTGCGATGTCTGGACCGGCGCAGGTGCCGGTGCGGGTGCCGGCGCCGGAGTGGGGGCGGACGTGGCCGGCGCTGCGGGTACGACCACGAGCCCCTGGTCGGTGGACTCGACCACAGCCCCGCTGTCGACCGACGAAGTGGCGGTCGTGTGATCCGCCTTGCTGTTCGAGCCGGACTTCGTCGAGGTGCCGTTCGCAAGCTGGTCGTTGAGGGCCAGCCCCCAGGCCAGAACGAAGGTCGCGACACCGCCGGCGATGACGGTCCTGCGCATGCGGCCGATGCGCCGCGACCGCTCGCGCAGCCGGGCCATCGCGATCATCCGGGCGGTTTCAGGGTGCGTCATGCCGCAACCTCCTCGCCCGTGCCGATGGCTTCGGGAAGCAGGTCGACGACCGAGCCGTCGTCGCGGACGAAGAGGCCGCCGTGGGAAAGCCATCCCGGGGCGGCGGCGGGGCCGGCGAGGACGGCGCACTTGGCGCGCATCTCCGCCTCCTCGGCGGTCGGCGCCAGCGCCGTGGCCTGGACGACGCCGCTGAAGCACGGCTCGCCCGTGCGCGGGTCGATCAGGTGGTGGGCGGGCTCGCCGTCGAGGCCGAGCCAGCTGCGCTTGCCGATCCCGCTCGTCGCGACTCCGCCGCTGACGAGAGAGAGCTTCGCCAGCGCGGAGCCGTCGCCGGAGGGCGCGGCGATCCGAACTTCGCGGGCCACCCTGGCGGTCCCGCCGACCCGCAGGTCGCCGGCGCACTCGACGGCGTAGGTGGGGGCGGCCGCCAGCATCCGGCCGGCACGATCGGCGGCCCAGCCCTTGGCGACGCCGCCACTGTCGAGTTCGAGGCCGACGGGCCTCGTGATCGTGGAGGCGACGGGATCGATCTCGATCTCGCTCCAGCGGGCCGCCGGATCGGGGCGCCCGGCGGCGCGGGCTGCGGTCGCCGGCGGGAGGCCGGCCGGCTGGACGGCGCCGCTCATCGAGTCGGCGTAACCGGCCCGGCGGAGCGCCGGGAGGATCGTCGGATCGACGAGCCCGCCGCTGCGCTCGGCGGCGTGGCGCGCGGCGATCGCGAAGTCGCGCATCAGGGGGCTGACGGGAACCGTCTCGCGGCGGTCGGCATTGAGGCGGGTCAATTCGCTCTCGGGCAGGAAGCGGGAGAGCCGCGAGTGGCACTCGAGGAGGAACTGGGCAGCCCCGATCGCGGACCTGACCGACCGCGCCGAACGGGCCACCGCGATCGTGCAGCGGCCCCCGAAGCAGTCGACACCGATGATGTGCTCGTCGCTCATGGCGGCCAAAGCTAGGTTCGTAGGCTCAAGACGCTGTGTGAGCGATGTGAGAGTCCTCTCATTCGATCGGGGAAGATCCACTCTTGTCCGCGCTCGAGATCATCGCCGTCGTGGCCGCCGGATTCGGCGCCGGGACCATCAACGCCGTGATCGGATCGGGCACGTTGATCACGTTCCCGGTGCTCCTCGCCATCGGCTATCCGCCGGTCGTCGCCAACGTCTCCAACAACGTCGGCCTGGTGCCGGGTGCCATCAGCTCCGCCTGGGGTTATCGGGAGGAGCTGCGGGGAAGCCGGAAGCGGCTGGTCAGGTTCGCCCCGTTCACCGCCGGTGGCGCGGTGGTCGGATCGGTCCTGCTGCTCGTGCTGCCGGCGTCGGCCTTCCGGGCGATCGTGCCCGTACTCATCCTCATCTCCCTCGTGCTCGTCGTCCTGCAGCCGCGGATCCGGGCGGCGGTCGAGGCGCGGCGCACCGAGCACCGTCCTCACGGCGGTCGCGTGCTGCTCGGCGGCATCTTCGGCACCGGTGTCTACGGCGGATACTTCGGCGCCGCGCAGGGCATCCTGCTCTTCAGCCTCCTCGCCAGCTCGATCGACGGGGAGCTGACCGAGATCAACGCGGTCCGCGCCGTACTGGCGGGCATCGCCAACCTCGTCGCCGCGATCGTCTTCCTCTTCATCGCCGACATCGCCTGGCTGCCGGCGCTGTTGATCGCGGCCGGATCCACCGTGGGAGGCCTGCTCGGCGCCGGGGTGGGGAGGAGGCTGCCCGACCCGTGGCTACGGGCGATCATCGTCGTCGTGGGCCTGGCCGCGATCGCCCAGATCGTCCTATGACATACCCTGGGGGGTATGCTAGGATGCTCCGCATGAACTCTTCACCTGACGTCACCGCCGAACACCACCATCACGAGATGCCCACGGAGGGGGCGGCGCTGACGGCCGTATCGATCTCGGCGACTCTGCACTGCCTGACCGGCTGCGCGATCGGCGAGGTCGCGGGAATGGCGATCGGCACCGCCGCCGGAATGTCGAACGGATCGACGATCGTCCTGTCGATCACGCTGGCGTTCCTGTTCGGCTACGGCCTGACCAGCCTGCCGCTGCTTCGCGCCGGATTGGCGGTTGCAGCCGTGATCCCGATCGCACTGGCTTCGGACACCTTCAGCATCCTGACCATGGAGATCGTCGACAACCTGATCATGGTCACGATCCCGGGCGCGCTGCATGCGGGCCTCGGCGACCTGCTGTTCTGGGGAAGCCTCTCGTTCGCGCTCTCGGTCGCCTTCCTGTTCGCGGTGCCGGTGAACCGCTGGCTGATCGCTCGGGGCAAGGGCCACGTGGCCGTCCACGAGACCGGCATCCACGGCGGTCCCCCGGTCAAGCTGGTCGGGGCGATCACGATCTTCGCGTTCGTCTTCGGCTCGGCGGTGCTGATCGCGGATTCGATCGGCTAGCCGACGGACCCGATCGCGGATCTAGACGTCCAGCGCCGGCTCGCCGGGCCGGACCGGCACCGGCGTCCCCGAGTTCAGTCTGCCCGGGATGGCGAGCGTGGCTACGACGGCGAGGCCGAGGCCGAGGGCCGAGACGGCGAATGCCATCGTGTAGCCGGACTCCTCAGCCAGGCCGCCGGCGGCGACGTGGCCGGCAATGATGCTGGCTGAGACCTGACCGCCGATAGCGCCGCCGATCGACCTCATGATCGTGTTCATCCCGGTTGCCACGCCGGTCTGCGTCTGGTCGACGGCGTCGACGATCAGGTTGGCCATCGCGGCGAATGCGAAGCCGATACCGAGGCCCATGAAGGTCGTGCCGACGTAGATCGAGAGGTGGCTGCTGTGCCACAGTGCCAGCGACGAGAAGGCTACGCAGGCGAGGACGGTGCCGATCAGCAGTGGCAGCTTCGAGCCGTAGCGACCGCCCATCCATCCCGAGATCGGGCCGGCGACGAGCATCACGAGCGCCGACGGCAGCATGAACAGGCCGGCTGCGGTGACCGTCGCCCCGAAGCCGAAACCGGCCGTGGCGGGCACCTGGACGAACTGCGGGATCAGGATGAACGAGCCGAACATCCCGAAGCCGACGAGCAACGCGGTCAGGTTCGTGGTGAAGACCGGTCGTTGGCGCATCATCCGCATGTCGACGAGCGGCTCGGGATGCCTGTATTCGTAGCGAATCCAGACCAGTGTGAAAAGCAGCGAGGTGGCGATCATGCCGAGGAAGAGGGGAGAGGTCCAGCCCCAGTTGTGACCCTCGCTGACTGCGACGAGGAGTGAGACGAGACCACCGGTCAGCAGCGCGGCTCCTCCCCAGTCGATCTTCGCGGGAGTCTTGACCGGCGACTCGGGGACGAAGAGGTGGGTGGCGATCACGGCTGGGATGGCCACGATCAGCGCCAGCCAGAAGATCCACTCGTAGGCGAAGTTGTCGACGATCAGGCCGCTGACCACGAGGCCGGCCCCACCGCCGATCCCGAATGTGGCGCTGATCAGGCCGATACCGGTCGCGACCTTGTCGCGCGGGAACTCGTCGCGGATGATCCCGAAGGAGAGCGGGAAGATGGCGCCGCCGACGCCCTGGATGGTGCGGCCGGCGATCAGCAGCGCGATCGAGTGGGAGAGCGCGCAGACGAGCGAGCCGAGCCCGAAGATGATCAGCGTGATGACCAGCATGCGCTCCTTGCCGAACATGTCGCCGAGTCGGCCCATGATCGGGGTGGAGACGGAGGCGGAGAGCAGGAAGGCCGTCAGCGCGAAGGTGACCAGGGTCGTGGTCGTGCCGAGATCGTGCTGGATCTCGGGAATCGCGGGGGCGATCATCGTCTGTGAGAGCGCGTAGGCGAGCGCCCCCGTGAGGAGCACCCCGAGCGTCACGTTGTAGTGCTGGCGGGCGGGTCCGGCGGCCGCGTCCATGGCGCTCAGAGGTCCTCCATCAGGTCCGCCATCCGGCGCAGGAGGCGCTCTGCGTGTTCACGCTCCGCCGTCGACAGCGAGCGGAACATCTGGTCTCGCTTCGTCTCGATCACGGCCTCCTTGGAGGCGAACATCTCGCGACCCCTGGGCGTCAGCGTGATCGCGATCGCGCGGCGGTCGGTCGCGGAGCGTCGCCTGGCGACGATCCCCTCCTTCTCGAGGGTGTCGATCATCCGGCTCGCCGTCGGGGCGGCGATCGAGGCCGCGTCGGCGAGCTCGCCGATCCGCAGGCCGGTATCGGCGGCGGCGAGCGCCTTCAGGATGCCGAACTGCGACAGGGTCAACTCGTTGCCGTGCTGACGGGCCGCCCGGCCCCTGGCGCGGCGGATCGAGGCGAAGAACTCGTTCCAGGCGGCGACGACCGGTTCGAGATCCTCGTCAGGGCTCACGTCTGGTTCGGGATCGGGCCCGGTCGCGCTCCGCAGAGACATAGCGCGACAATTATTAGCACGCTAAGTTGTTTCGGAGCCCTGGCCGTTGCCAGTCGTGTCCGGGCCTGCCGAGCCCGAGCCCGATCCCTTCGGCTCGCGGACGACGAGCCGCCCGACGACCTTCCCGCTTTCGATGTCGGTGACCTCGAATGCACCCGCGTCGCGGAGCAAGAGGTCGAAGTTGGCCGGGGCGCCCGGCGCGGCCGTTTCGGTGAGCCCGAAGTGCGGGATCTCGAGGACGATCGTCCGGTCGCCGGCGACGTCGAGCTCGAGCTGGTCGCCGACGAACCCCTTGACCGTCTCAGGCATTGCAGCTGAGGCCTTGATCCGCGCCGTCAGCGCGACTCCGGTCGCCTCAGGGGGCGGCGGAGCGGTCGTCGTCGATGTGGTCGAGGAGGAACTGGGCGGGCTCAGCAGGCCGCCGCCCTTGCGGTCGGGTGCGATCGAGGCCGCGAGCACGGAAATCCCGAAGAGCACGAGGAGCACGATGATCAGGCGCCTAGCAGCCATCAAACGCCCTGGGCATGCCAGAAACCCGCTTCTGGGTGCCAGCCCCTAGACGGATGTGGGAGGCCGTCACCCAGCAAGTTTGCGATCTTCTCTTCAGGGGCGCTAAAGGTTGCCACCTGACGAGCCGATAGGCCGCGGGTAGTAGAAATTGAGCCAGGGCTCTGGTGCAAAGGCAAACTCATCGCAAGGTGAGGGCGCAAAGCCACGGGGCTCCCCATCGGAAGCAGTTGATCGGGAGCAAGCCGGGTTACCACCGGGGTTCGAACCTCGAATGGCTTGGCGACAGGCTCTGGCTCCACTTAGATCACCCGAGGAGGGTAACTATGCTGGAGAAGTTCCGCGAGCGACGCAACGAGGAGTCAGGTTTCACCCTGGTTGAGCTCCTGGTTGTCATGCTCATCCTGGGCATCCTGGCTGCGATCGCGATTCCCGCGTTCTTCAGCCAGCGTGACAAGGGCTACGACTCGGACGCGAAGGCCAACGCCCGCACCGTCCAGACGGCGCTCGAGACATACGCGGTGGACAACGGTGGCAAGTACACCGGTGCCACGATGGCCAACCTGGCCGCGATTGAGGGCACGATCAACGGCATGACCGCAGTCACCGTTACGCCGGCAGCCGACTCGTACAGCATTCAGTCGACTTCCGACTCCGGTAACACGTTCAATGTCGACCGTGCGGCCAACGGCTCAACCACCAACCCTTGCACCACCGCAGGCAAGGCGGGTTGTCCGACAGGCGGCGACTGGGGCTAGCACCCAGGCAGATTGAGCCCGGCGCACCAGCGTCAGGCACAGAGAGGCGGGCCTTCGGGCCCGCCTCTTCTGCGTTTCGGGACTCGTATTTCCGTCTGGGCAGTCCGAGACCTGGCCGCCAGAACTCAAGATGAGCCCCTGACGAGCCGATGATCACGTGCGCGCATGAATACTGAGCAGTCAACCCCGACACCACGTGTCGACCTCTCGGCCGAGGACGGATTCACGATTATCGAGGTGATCGTGACCGCGGTCGTCGTCGTCACCGTGATGATCGCGACCTTCGGGGCGCTTGAATCCGCGGGCCGGGCGGGATCGGAGCAGCGCCACCACGCCGAGTCCTACGCGGTCGCACAGAAGGACCAGGCGCGGATGCGTGCGCTGCAGATCTCCCAGCTCAACGGGCTCGACCAGACGACCACGGTGCCCTCCGGGGGCACGGACTACACCGTCCACTCCACGGGCGTGTTCGTCAACGACACCACCGGAACCGCCTCCTGCGACGAGGGGACCAACACCTCCGACTACCTGAGCATCACCTCGACGGTCACCTGGCCGTCGATTGGGTCGCGGCCGCCGACCGTGATCAAGAGCATCGTCGCGCCGCCGAACGGCTCGCTCTCCAAGGACAAGGGCGCTCTCTCCGTCGTCGTCCGTGACGCCGCCGGCAACGGCATCGCCGGGATCCCCGTCAGCGGCTCCGGAGCCGGCAGCTTCAGCGGCTCGACCGGACCGACCGGGTGCGTCCTCTTCTCGAACCTCCCACAGGGCAACTACACCCTCACTCCGAGCACCGCCTCCGGGGTCGTCGACCCCGACGGCAAGGCGCCGGCCCCGATTGCGACAAGCGTCGTCGGCCAGAGCACCAACACCGTCGTGCTCCGCTACGACACCCCTGGATCGATCAAGGTCACCTTCGAGACGAGGATCAACGGCACCGTGCAGGCGACGACGTTCGACAGCGTCGTCGTCTTCAACACCGGTATGTCCGACGCCGGGACCTACGGCACCATCGGCTCACCGGTCAGCACGCTGACGGCCACGCCGCTGTTCCCGTTCACCTCTCCCGACGCGGTCTACGCCGGTAACTGCACCGACAACAACCCAAACCCGGACGGCCTGCCGAACCCGCCGGCCGCCCCGGCGATCGCGGCCGTCAATGTGATCAGCAATCAAACGGCGAATGCGACGATTCAGCTGCCGGCCCTCAATCTTGTCGTGACCAGTTCAGGCTCGCCGCTCGCCGGTGCCTCCGTGAGGATCACCGACAGCAATTGCACGGTCAACGGAAACCCGGTCGTCCGCACCTATACGACCAATTCAGCCGGCAAGCTCGATGCGCCCGGCCTGCCCTACGGCACATATGACGTCTGCGTCAGCGGGCGGATCGGGTCCAGGGACCGGTACGAGACGTTCTCGGGGGTCGACGTCCAGACCACGGCCACCGATACTTCCCTTCCAGGTCGCGCTGAGCACCAGCGATCCGCGAGGGACCTGCTGATGGCATGGCGCGGCACAGCATCCGAGGAGCGTGGGATCACGCTCGTCGAGACGCTCGTCGGCATGGTGATCGGGATTGCCGTGCTCGGCGGGATCGTGACCCTCGTCACGACGACCGCGAAGAGCAGCGGCCGGATCAGCGAACGGGTCGCCGTCGACCAGGTCGCCCGCCCGATGTTTCAGCGGTTGATGAACGAGCTCCACTCGACCTGCGTCTCGCCCGGGGTCGCGCCGATCCTCGCCGGCAGCACCGACACCGCGATCACCTTCCTGCAGCAGACCGGCAGCGCCGTCACGGTCACGCCGGTCAAGCGCGTCGTCACCTGGGACCAGAGCACCGGGAACCTCACCGACGTCGCCTATGCCGCCAACGGCGGCGCCGCCCCGGATTGGACGTTCTCGTCGACCCCGCAGTCGAGCTATCGCCTCCTGACCAGGGTCAGCAGGATCGGCTCGACGCCGATCTTCAGCTACTACGCCTACGTCAACGGCCAGATCTCGGCGACGCCCCTGCCGGTCCCGCTCTCGGCGGCGAACGCGGCCAAGGCGGTCCAGGTGAACGTCTCGATGGCCGTCTCGCCGTCGAAGAGCGCTACCTCCTCGGAGACCGGCGCCCCGGTCGAGCTGGTCGACGCGGCCTTCATGCGCTTCTCGCCGAGCAACGAGGACACGAGTCAGGCGGGTCTGCCATGCACCTGATCGCCCCGATCATCACCCGCCTGCGCGGCCGTGTCGCCGCCGAGGACGGCTTCACGATGGCGACCGCGATGCTGGCGCTCCTCGTCGTCTCGCTGGCGATGGCGGCGACCGTCACGGCAGTCAACGGCGACATCAAGCTGACGAACAACGACCTCGATCACAAGCGTGCCTACGAGGCGGCGCAGGCCGGCCTCGCCGACTACGCGTTCCACCTCAACAACGACAACGCCTACTGGGCCAAGTGCACGAACGTGCCGACCCCGAACGCCGTCAACAACGTCGGCTCGACGGCGAAGCGGCGCAACGTGCCCGGCAACACCGGGGCCAGCTACGCGCTGGAGCTGATCCCGGCGACGGGCAAGAGCGTCTGCAGCACCAGCGACCCGGTCGGCAGCATGATCGAGCAGTCGAGCGGCGTCAGCAACGGCACCTTCCGGATCCGCTCGACGGGTTACTCCGGCGAGCACCAAGCAGAGCATCGTCGCCTCCTTCAAGCGCGCCAGCTTCCTCGACTACGTCTACTTCACGCAGTACGAGACATCGGACCCAGCCACCTACGGCAGCTCCTCGAGCGATCTCGCAGGCGTACTCACAGTGCGTCAGGTTCTACCGCGACGGGCGCGGTAACAGCTCGCTTCCCTGCACGGAGATCGTTTTCGTCAGCGGTGAGCAGATCAACGGGCCGCTGCACACCAACGACGAGCTCAACATCTGCGGCTCGCCGGCCTTCGGGCGGACCGCCGCGGATCTGATCGAGGTCAGCTCGCCGCCGGCCGGCTACCGCAGCTCCGGATATTCGGGCTGTGGCTCGACGAGCCCGAACTTCAAGGGCACATTCCTCACCAACGCCCCCGTGCTGACCCCGCCGAGCACCAACGACAGCCTCAAGAACGTTCAGGGCGCAGCCGTCTACACCGGTCAGACGAGGATCGTTCTGAGCGGCACCAACATGACGGTGACGACGAACTCCGGATCCACCTCGACCGTTCCGATCCCGAGCAGCGGCGTCGTCTACGTGGCCAACAGCACTTCCGCGGCCTGCAGCAACGCCTACTCGCCGTACGCGTCCAACAATGCGACCTACCCATCCTCGTCGCCGTGCGGCAACGTCTACATCAGCGGCTCCTACTCGGGGCAGCTGACGGTCGCGGCGGAGAACGACATCATCCTCGAGAACGACCTCTGCCGGGGCAGCTGTTCGGGCTCGCCGTCCGGTAACGGCCTCCTCGGCCTGATCGCCAACAACTTCATTCGCGTCTATCACCCGATCACCCCGACCTCCAACACCACCAGCACCAGCAGCTGCAACGGCACCAACAACCTCTCGTCGGGTTCGTCTCCGTACAACGGCGGAACCCAGACGAACCTGCGGATCGACGCTGCGATGCTGGCGATCCAGCACTCCTTCATCGTCGATCACTACAACTGCGGAAACCCGCTCGGCAACCTGACGGTGAACGGCGCGATCTCGCAGAAGTTCCGCGGCCCGGTCGGCACGGTCAGCGGGACGACCGCATACAGCGGCTACAGCAAGAACTACACCTATGACGACCGGCTTCGGTACCTGGCGCCCCCGAAGTTCCTCGATCCCGTCGAGTCGGCGTGGCACATGCAACGCCAGACGATCGATCCCTGAACTTCGCGCCGCCGAGGCCGCGGATAGTTTCCACCGCCGATGCTGCTCGCCACCCTCGCCATGGCCCTGCTCGGCCTCCTGCTGGGAAGCTTTGCCGGAGTGATCGCGTTCCGGGTGCCGCGGGGCGAATCTCCGCTCGGCGGCCGCTCGATGTGCGACGAGTGCGGGGCGGCGATCGCCTCCTACGACAACGTGCCCGTAGTCTCATGGCTGATCCTGCGCGGGCGCTGCCGGAGCTGCGGCGTGCGGATCCCGGTCGGGTATCCGCTGGTCGAGTTCGGGCTTGCCGCCGGCTTCGTCGCGACCTACCTCGTGCTCGAATCGGAGGGGACGGCCGAGGTCGTGCTCGGCTGCGTCTTCCTCTTCGTGCTGGCGATCATCACGCTGACCGATCTCGAGCGCCGGATCATCCCCAACGTCGTCCTCGCGCCGGCGGCCATCGCCGCCGTGGCGATCACGCTCGTCGGCGACTCGGACCTGCTCACGCAGCGGTTGCTCGCCGGCGCCATCGCGGGAGGTGTCCTGCTGCTCGTCGCCCTTCTCTATCCCCGGGGGATGGGCATGGGCGACGTCAAGCTGGCGGCGGTGATGGGGTTGTTCCTGGGGCGGGCCGTCGGACCAGCCCTGCTGTTCGGGTTCCTGATCGGCGCCGTATACGGGGTCGTGCTGATCGCCCGAAAGGGAGCCGAAGCCCGCAAGACGGCCGTTCCGTTCGGCCCGTTTCTCGCGCTCGGAGGGGTCTTCGGGCTGCTCGCCGGCGACGAGGTCGTCGACTGGTACGTGGACAGCTTCTTCTCCGGCTGAATCGCGGGCGATGAAAGTCCTGCACCGAGTGGAGCCAGGATTCAAGAACCGGTGACTCTGAGCCGATGGGTTCCCACATGGGTCTGCCCACGCTCAACTCACGGAAGGCGAAGACCGTTGTCGGCCTCGACATCGAGGCGGCCAGCGTCGCCGCAACCGAGGTCATCGTCAACGGCGATGTCAAGCTCGGCCGCTCGGGAATCGTCCCGCTCGCCGCGGGCGTCAGCCGTGAGGGCGAGGTCGGCGACCCGGAGGCTCTGACGGCGGCCATCAAGCAGCTCTTCACCGAGAACAAGCTGTCCCGGAACGTTCGGCTCGGGCTTGCCAACCAGCGCGTCGTCGTCCGCACCCTCCGCCTCCCCCGGATCGAGAACGATGCCGAGGTCGAGGCGGCGATTCGCTTCCAGGCCCAGGAGGAGGTGCCGATGCCGCTCGACCAGGCGGTGCTCGACTGGCAGGTTCTCGGCTCCGACCCCGAGGTCCGTGCCGAGGGGAAGATGGACGTCGTCGTCGTCGCCGCACGGCGCGACATGGTCAGCAACCTGGCCCGGGTCGTCCGCAACGCGGGGCTGCGGCCGATTGGCCTCGACGTCTCCGCCTTCGCTCTGATCAGGGCACTCGGCACGGATGCCGCGGCGCCGCAACTCAGCTACGAGGAACGTGAGGCGATGGGGGAGGGGGCCGAGGCCGCGATGGCCGGCCCGGCACAACTCCTCTGCAACCTCGGCGACATCACCAACCTCGTCGTCGCCCGCAACGGCGATTGCCTCTTCACCCGCGTCTCTCCATTCGGCATCGAGGGCATCGCCCAGCGGCTGGCCGAGCGACGCGAGCTCACCCTCGAGCACGCACGGCAGTGGCTGGACCACGTCGGCGTCGAGGCTCCCGTCGAATCCCTCGACGGGGATCCCGAGATCATCAGCTCCGCCCGCGAGGTCCTCGACGACGGCGTCGCGAAGCTGGTCGACGAGCTTCGCCTCTCCCTCGACTACTACGGAGCCCAGGAGGGCGCACGCTCGATCGAGGAGATCGTCGTGTGCGGCCCCGGATCGGTCATCCCGGGCCTGCCGGCTGAGATCGAGCGCCAGCTCGGCTACGCGCTTCGCGTCGGCAGCCCGCCGGCCCTCGCCTCCCTCGACGCCGCCTCATCGGCGCGGCTGACCGTTCCCTACGGACTGGCCCTGGAGGAGTGACGTGAAGCCCGTCAACCTCATTCCACCCGAAGAGCGACGCGGCGCGAGCACGCCGGCTCGGACCGGCTCGGCCGTCTACTTCATCGTCGGCGGGCTTGCGCTCGCCCTCGTCGCCGTCTGCGCCGTTGTCTTCCTCGGCAACCAGATCTCCGACAAGGAGGCTGAGGCGGCCGGCCTCCAGGCGAAGGCGACCGAGACGGAAGCCCGCGCGGAGAGCCTTTCCTCGTACGTCTCCTTCCAGGACATGCGCGACTCGCGGGTCGAGACGATCGACTCGCTCGCCAAGAGCCGATTCGACTGGGAGCGCGTTATCCGCG
This sequence comes from uncultured Solirubrobacterales bacterium, assembly GCA_963798165.1. Lineage (GTDB taxonomy): Bacteria > Actinomycetota > Thermoleophilia > Solirubrobacterales > 70-9 > RHKX01. The sequence goes on from CAWCSE010000013.1 coordinate 404,122, forward strand.
AGCTCTCGGTGATCCTCCCGAAGGGGGTCTGGCTGCAGAACCTGACCGGCACCGTGTCGCCTGACGTCCAGATCGACGATGGGGCCGCGATCTCCCTGCGGACCTCGATCCCCGGCCCGGCCCTCGAGCTGGTCGGCTGCGCCCGCTCCCAGCCCGACATTGCGCGCCTGATCGCGGCAATGCACGACATCGACGGGGTCACCCGGGTGACGGCTGCCAACGGCATCAAGTCGGATAAAACGACCGACTCCGGCAGTGCGGGAGCGTCGGCGGACACGTCGGCCTCGAACACCGACGGAGGCTGCCCGCCTTCCGCTCCCGCGTTCCAGCTCGTCGCCGCCTTCGACGCGGTCGTCATCGCCGGCTCGGCCGGTGCGCCGACCCCGTCCACACCGGCGCCGACGACGGACTCGACTGCGACCACTGCGAGTGACACGACGACCGGCGAGACCACGACCGGCGAGACGACGACGAACGAGCAGCAGAGCGTTTCCCAGGCCGACTCGAAGGTCAAGAAGGCCGCCAACCTGGTCCCGGGAGGCTGAGATGAAGGGCACTGACAAGACGCTTCTGATGATCCTGCCGGCGGTCGCCCTCGTGATCGGCTTCTACCTACTCGTCATCTCGCCCAAGCAGGGGGAGATCGGCAAGCTCGACGACCAGATCTCGACTCTGACGACCCAGGTCAGTTCGGCGGAGTCTCAGGTCGCCGCGGCCGAGGACGCCCGCAAGTCCTTCGCAGCCAACTACAGCGAGATCGTCTCGCTCGGCAGCGCTGTTCCCGAGGACAGCGACCAGGCGACGCTGATCTACGACATGACCCAGACAAGCCACAAGGCCGGTGTGAACTTCCGCTCGTTCGAGCTCGCCGATGCCACCGAAGTGACCTCCGCGGCCGAGGCCAGTTCGGCCACGACGACTCCGCCGTCCGGCACCACCACACCGGCGCCGGCGGCCGGAAGCGAGGCGACCACCGCGAGCGCCCCAGCCGCCCCGACGGCCGTGGCGCCGACCGAGGCCGACGCGGCGAGCCTGCCGATCGGCTCCGCGGTGGGCCCGGCCGGGCTGCCCGTGATGCCGTACAAGCTCAAGTTCAACGGCAGCTTCTTCGACATGGCCGATTTCTTCGCCTACCTGGACAAGGGCGTCGAGGTGACTGATACGAAGGTCGACCCGAAGGTGAACGGCAGGCTGATGACCGTGAACGGCTTCGCGATGGTCGGCGATCCGGCCCACGGCTTCCCGCACGTCCAGGCCAGCGTCGCGCTGAACACCTACATCGTCCCGGCCGATCAGGGCCTCTCCGCAGGGGCCACGCCGGCCGGTCCGTCGGCGGCCGCGGATTCGTCGACGACGGTGACGTCGGCATCGGCGACCCCTTCCACCGTCCCCGGAACCGCGGCGGTGTCACCGTGAACAGGGATCGCATGAACGAGTGGGGCAAGCAGGTCTACAAGGACCTCGACGACCGCCACATGCTGATTCCGGCGATCCTCCTGGTCGTCGCGATCATCGCCGTGCCGCTGCTGCTCGGCGGCGGCTCGACCCCTCCGGCGGCGGCCCCGGTGCCGCCCGGCGCCGAGACCGCGCCCGCGTCGATGACCGGCTCCCCGGAAGTGGATCCGGTCGTGCTCACCGATGTCCCCGGCCTCCGCGATTACCGCCAGCGGCTCGACCAGTTCGACTCCCGCAACCCGTTCAAGCAGCAGATGACCGGTGGCAACGGTAAGACCGACTCGAGCGGCGGCAACGGCGGCGGCAACGGCGGCGGTTCTACCGACACCTCTTCCTCGGCAAGCTCGACCTCGTCCTCCTCGACCTCGACGTCGACCTCGACGAACACCTCGGGAAGCACCGGCTCCGGCGGCACAACACCGTCCGACAACGGTGGAGGCTCCAGCGGCACGGTGACGACGCATTACATCCACATCACCATCGACGTCAAGGTCGGCGCGCCCGGCAAGGCCAAGGTCCTCAAGGACGTCGATCCGCTCACCTACCTGCCCGGTAAGAAGACCCCCGTCCTGCAGTACGTGCAGGGCGACCTGGCGGCGACCAAGGCGGCCTTCGTCGTCTCGCCGTCGGTGGTCTCCAGCGACGGCGACGGCAGGTGCGAGCCGGGCCCCAACGACTGCCAGTTCCTGCTCATGCGGGCGGGCGACGAGCAGCACTTCGAGTATGGCAACAACCTGAAGCCCTACAAGCTCAAGGTGATCGCCATCAATCGCAAGGTGACGGACGCCAAGAGCGGCAAGCAGTTCGGCAAGCAGGCCCGCAAGATCTCAAGGGCGACGGCGCACTTCGTTGCCTCCATGAACCAGTAATCGGGCGCTCTGCGGGTTTGAGGTGGGCGTGGCCGCCGAGGGGTCGGCGGTCGGCGTGGCCTGCCGAGGGACTCGCCGGCCGGTGAGAGTTGGTTTGGGCTGGGAGGGGAGGATCTGGGCGGCGGCCACCGCTCACCCGCCTACCGAGCGGCGCTGAGGATCGAGACTGCTCTGAGGGCGGATAGTCCGCCCCGAGAGCAGTCTCGTTCCCTGCCCCAGCAACTGACGCCCTCCGACCACACCGCGCCGAGCCGAGCTGACGCCCGTGCCGAGCCGCGCGAACACCGCGCCGCGCCGAGCGCACGAGCCACCGGACGCGAAGCGGAGCATCTGCTCGGAGTCACCCATTGGTGGGTCGGGTGCGCTTCTCGCCACGTGGGGGCGGTCGTGGCACGCTCGCGGCTAGCCTTGTCCGCTCATGTCGCGCTTTGATTTCGTCACCTCGGGGGAGTCCCATGGCCCCGGCCTGACCACGATCGTGGAGGGGATGCCCGCGGGCCTGGAGCTCGACCGGGAGGCGCTCGACCGGGACATGGCCCGCCGCCAGCTCGGCCATGGGCGTGGGGGGCGGATGAAGATCGAGACCGATACGGCGGAGGTTCGCTCCGGCATCCGCCATGGGCGGACGATGGGCAGTCCGATCACGCTGCTCGTCGCCAACCGCGACTACGAGAACTGGGTCGAGCGGATGGGGCCGTGGGAGAGCGGCGAGGGCGTCAAGCAGGTCCACCTGCCGCGGCCCGGCCATGCCGACCTCCCCGGGCTGCTCAAGTACGGCTTCGAGGATGCCCGCAACGTCCTCGAGCGGGCCAGCGCCCGCGAAACGGCGGCCCGGGTCGCCGCGGGAGGCCTCGCCCGGCAGTTCCTCGAGGCGCTCGGCGTGACGATCCGCAGTCACGTGACGCGGATCGCCGGGGTCGAGGCGCCCGCCCCCGACACGCTCGAGGTGGCCGATTTCGAGAGCGTCGACGACGACCCCGTCCGCTGCCTCGACGCTGCCGCCTCGGCGGCGATGATCGAGGAGATCAACCGTCTTCGCAAGGAGAACGAGAGCCTTGGGGGCACCTTCGAGGTCCGCGCCTGGGGGCTCGTCCCCGGCCTCGGCTCGTACGTCTCCTGGGACGAGAAGCTGGACGGGCGGATCGCCCAGGCCATGGTCTCGATCCAGTCGGTCAAGGGGGTCAGCATCGGGTCCGCCTGGGAGGTCGCCTCCAGACCGGGCTCCGCCGCCCACGACGAGATCTTCCATGCGCCCGAACGTGGCTTCCACCGGGAGACGAACCGGGCGGGCGGCATCGAGGGCGGCATGACGAACGGGGAGCCGCTCATCGTCCAGGTCGCGATCAAGCCGATCTCGACGCTGACGAAGCCGCTGCGCTCGGTCGACGTTCACACCAAGGAGCCTCAGGCCGCCCACAAGGAGCGCACCGACTCGACGGTCGTCCCCGCGGCAGGGGTCGTCGGCGAGGCGATGCTGGCGCTGACCCTCGCTCGCGCCTACCGCGAGAAATTCGGCGGCGATCACATCGACGACGTGCGCGCCGCCATCGACGCGTACCGTCAGCGAATTGCCCGATAACCACTCATCGATCGTCTTCATCGGCTTCATGGGAGCCGGCAAGTCGGCCGCGGCCCGAGCCGCGGCCCAGGCCCTCGGCGCCGATTACGTCGACACCGACCATCTGATCGCCGACGGCATCCCCGGCGGGTCGATCGCCGGCTTCTTCCGCGAGGAGGGCGAGGCGAGGTTCCGCGAGGTCGAGGAGAAGGTCGTGCTCGAGGCGCTCGGGCGCCGAAACGCCGTCGTCGCCGTCGGTGGCGGCGCGGTCGAGAGCGAGGCGATCAGAGCTGCCCTTCGTGACCATGTGACCGCCTGGTGCCGGGTCGACGAGGAGGTCGCCTGGGACCGCTGCGCCGGGACCGATCGCCCGCTCGCCCGCGACCGCGAGGGCTTTCGGCGCCGTTACCGCGCCAGGCAACATCTCTACGAGGAATCCGGCCGGGTCATCCTGCCGACGGGCGGCGAGCGGACCGGGGCGGCCGTGGCGCCGTGGCTGGATCTGCTTCGCGACGCCCCCGGAGTGCGCATGTACTGGGCCCGGACCTCGGCGGGCGATCACCCGGTCCTGATCGGGCCCGGGGCCACCGCGGTGTTCGATGGGGCCGAGCCCTCGCTGCGCCCCGGCGCCCGTCTGTTCGGCCTGGCCGACAGCGACGCCTTCGCGGCAACCGGGGCGTTGATGCCCGCCGTCGAGATCCCGGATCCGATCGCCGTTCAGGGTGGGGAGGATGCCAAGAGCCTCGGCGCCGCCGGAGCGCTGCTCGCCGACCTCGCCCGGGCCGGCGTCCGGCGTGAGGACGCGCTGCTGGCCTTCGGCGGCGGCGTCACCGGCGACATCGTCGGCTTCTGTGCGGCCGTGTACCAGCGCGGCGTCCCCGTCGTTCAGGTGCCGACCTCGCTGGTCGCGCAGGTCGACTCCGCCTACGGTGGCAAGACGGGCGTCGATCTCCCCGAGGGCAAGAACTACGTCGGGGCCTTCCATCAGCCCGCCGCCGTGCTCACCGATCCGGTGGCGCTGCGGACCCTGCCGCAGGAGGAGCTGGCCTCCGGGTTCGCCGAGGTCGTCAAGACGGCCTTGATCGCGGGCGGGCCACTGTGGGAATCGGTGCGTGCCCTCGAACGCCTCGACGCCGAGAGCGCCGGCGCGTTCGTCTTCGAGTGCGCGCGGACGAAGCTCGACGTCGTCGCCGCCGACGAGCGCGAGTCCGGCCTTCGTGCGGTTCTCAACCTCGGCCACACGGTCGGTCACGCGATCGAGGCGGCGAGCGGCTACACCCGCTACCGACACGGCGAGGCGATCGCGATCGGGCTCGTCGCCGCGCTGCGCCTCTCCGGCGCCGATTCGCTCGGCGCCGAGGTCGGCGACCTTCTGGTCCGGGCGGGGCTCCCGGTGGCGATGGACCCGGCGATCGACGTCGACGTCGTGCTCGACGCGATCGGCCGCGACAAGAAGCGCACCGGCGAGGGAATCGGCTTCGTCCTCATCGACGGGCCCGGCAGGGTCGAGTTCGGGCGGCCCGTCGATGCGGATAGCCTGCGCCGCACCGTGGAAGAGCTTCGAGCGTCATGAGCGGCGCGCACAACCGGGTGGCCGTGATGCATGGCGTCAACCTCGACACACTGGGGCGCCGCGACCCGGAGATCTACGGGTCCGAGACGCTCTCCGAGCTGGAATATCGGATCCACGAGTTCGGACGCGAGCTCGGCCTCGAGGTCTCGTTCTTCCAGACCAATCACGAGGGCGAGTTCTGCGAGTACCTGCACCGGCTTCCGGAGATGGCCGACGCCGTGCTCGTCAACGCCGGAGCCTGGACCCACTATTCCTACGCCATCCGCGATGCCCTCGAGGTCGCCGGAAAGCCGGCGGTGGAGGTTCACATCAGCGACGTGGAGAACCGCGACGACTGGCGCGCGACATCGGTCTTCGACGGGCTCGTGGCGGCGAAGATCTCCGGCAAGGGCCGTGAGGGCTACCGGGAGGGACTCGAGGTCCTGGCGCGGGAGCTGGAGCTTTGAGCGCTCCCGAATCGCGCGCCGACAGCCTCGCCGATGTGGTCGCCGAGGCGGGGCTCGATGCCGTCATCGTCGGCGACCTCGTCCGCCCCGGCGATTCCGGGCGCGACTTCATGGCCGACGTGACCTGGCTGACCGGCTTCGGCGGATCGAGCGGGATCGCCGTCGTCGGCCCCGACGCCCGCTACTTCGTGACCGACTTCCGCTACACGACGACCGCCGCCGACACCGTGCCGTCGTCGTTCGAGATCGTCGATGCGACCGCCGAGATGCTGCCGGCGATCGCCGGCCTGCTCACCGGCAGGGTCGGGCTCGACGAGGCGAAGACGAGCGTCAAGTCCAGGGGCAAGCTGCTCGAGGAGGTGGGCGAGGGCGTCGAGGTCGTCGCCACCGAGGACCTGGTCGCCGACCTGCGCCGGGTCAAGGACGAGGCCGAGATCGACCTGATCGTCGAGGCCTGTCGGATCACCGACGCGGCGTACGCGCACATCGAGGAGCAGGGGCTGGTGGGGCGGACCGAGCGCGAGGTCGCCCTGGCGGCGGAATCGAAGATGCGCGATCTCGGCGCCGCCGATCCCTCGTTCGGCTCGATCGTCGCCGCCGGCCCCAACGGCGCCCTTCCGCATGCCCAACCCGGCGACCGTGTGATCGCCGAGGGCGAATACGTGGTCGTAGACATGGGCTCGATCTTCGGCGGCTATTGCTCCGACTGCACCCGCACGCTCATCGAGGGCGACCCCGACCCCGACCATCTCGAGGTCTACGAGCTCGTCCTCGTCGCCCAGCTCGCGGCCCTCGCGGCGATCCGCGCCGGCGCGAACGGCCGCGAGGTCGATGCGGTGGCCCGCGACGTGATCACCGAAGCCGGATACGGCGAGCAGTTCGGCCACGGCCTCGGCCACGGCGTCGGGATCGAGGTGCACGAGGCGCCGCGTCTCTCGAAGCGCTCCGATGACGTCCTCAAGGCCGGCGATGTGGTCACCGTCGAACCGGGCGTCTACCTGCCGGGGGAGTTCGGCGTCCGCATCGAGGATCTGGTCGTCGTCACCGACGACGGCTACCGCAACCTCAGCTCCCGGCCGAAGTAGCCCGGCCCGGCCGCGAGCCGCGACGTCAGGCCAGCCTGGCGCGGACCTGGTAGATCGACGTGAAGCCGCTCTCGAAGCCGTTGCGGGCGGCCCGCAGGTAGAGACGCCAGACGCGGACACGCTCGGGGCCGGCGAGGCGGACCGCCTCGTCGATGTTCTCGTCGAGCCGGCGGGCCCAATGGCGCAGGGTCTCGGCGTAGTCGGCGGCGAAGCCCTCGACGTGCTCGGTCACGAAACCGGCCCGCTCGAGGGCCAACTCGACCCGCGAGAGATGGATCGGATCGGCGTCCGGGAAGACGTAGCGCTCCGAGAACGGCCCGGCCTCCGGGTCGCTGTGGCGGAGCCGGGCGATGCCGTGGTTGAGCAGCCTCCCACGCGAGGGAAGGAGTGACGCCAGGCGTTCGGCGTAGAGGTCGATCCGCTCGGCTCCGACGTGCTCGACCATGCCGATGCTGGCGATCGCGTCGTAGCTCTCGCCGCTGAGGTCCCGGTAATCCATGACGCGGATCTCGACCCGGTCGTCGACGCCGGCGTCAGCGGCGCGCTTGCGAGCGACCTGCGCCTGCGGCTCCGACAGAGTGATCCCGGTCACCTCGACGCCGTGACGAAGGGCGGCGTGGGTGGCGAAGCTGCCCCAGCCGCAGCCGATGTCGAGCAGCCGCTCGCCGGGCTCGAGAGCGAGCTTCGTGCAGACCATCTCGAGCTTCTCCTCCTGTGCCTGCTCGAGCGTCTCGGCGCCGCGGGAGAAGATTGCGCAGCTGTAGGTCATCGACTCGTCGAGGAAGAGGGCGAAGAACTCCGGCGGCAGGTCGTAGTGGTGGCGGACCGAGCGCGCGTCGCGCTCCTTGGTGCGGCGCGCGCCCTGCGGGCGCAGCTCGGCGCGGGGCGGGGCGGGGGGCAGGGTGAGACCGTTGGCGGCGAGCGCGGCGATCATCAGCCGCGCCTTCGTGCCGCCGTCGATCGCGGGCGGCTTCCAGTCCTCGAGCAGGGCCATGACCGCGTCGATGTCGTCGACTTCGAGGTCACCGCTCACGTAGGCGCGGCCGATACCGAGCTGGCCGGGGGCACGGAGCGCCTGGGCGACCGCGCGGGGCGAGCGGACCGTAAACGTGGGGCCGCTGCCATCGGTCGAGTCGACGGTCGTCCCGTCCCAGAACTCGACCGTGAAGGGCCGGTGTGGGAGGGCTGATCGCAACTCCTTGCGGATCGGTCCGGTGTGGGCGAGCGGCACGCCGCTGATCCTACGCCGCGGGCGGGATCCGCGGCGGGACGGCCGGATTGCGTTTAGGAAGCCGTGAGCCGGCTCTCAGTACGCTGATTGGCCGCGATGCTCGCCGCCAACATCTTCCAGCCGCTCAACGACGTCGAGGAGTGGATCCTCGAGAGCCTCCACAACGTCGGGCTCACCTGGGGACTGGCGATCGTCGGGCTGACGCTGCTGACGAGGATGTTGACGCTGCCGCTCGTCGTCCGCCAGTTCCGCTCCCAGCGCGAGATGAAGCTGCACCAGCCGGAGCTGAAGGCCCTGCAGAAGAAGTACAAGGGCGATCGCCAGCGGCTCCAGCAGGAGATGGGCGCCTACTACAAGACCCACGGCATCAACCCGCTGGCGGCGATCGGGCCGCTGCTGCTGCAGGTTCCGATCTTCATCTCCCTCTACCTGTTGCTCCGCACCGATGCGACGAACGGGCTCTTCGGCGGCGGCGGCTTCCTCTTCATCCCGGACCTGACGGCGAAGCCCGAGGGCAGCGTGCTGGTCTTGATGCTGATCATCTACGTCTGCTCCCAGCTCGCCTCGAGCGCGATCTCCACGCGCAGCCTGCAGAAGTCGCATCGCGGCATCGCGATGGGCCTGCCGATCCTCTTCGCGAGCGTCATCGTCCGTTTCCCGGCCGGCTTGGCGATCTACTCGATCACCACGAGCTTTTGGAGCCTGGGCCAGCAGATCGTCTTCTGGCGACTGTCGCCGGCGGTGCCGTCGGGGACCGCTGCCGTGCTGGCCGAGGCCGAGGACGTCTACGAGGCGGGGGAGGACTCCAAGCTCGAGGCGGCTATCGATGCCGAGATCGAGGCGGACGCGCGGGCGACCGCTTCTGGGACGACGACCCACTCGCGCTCCAAGAAGAAGAAGCGCAGCCGCAGTCGCCGCCGGGCTCCCACCGGATAGCGTCCCCGGCATGACTGAAACCCGCAGCCTCCATGGCAAGACGATGCTGATCAGCGGCGGCAGTCGCGGCATCGGCCTCTCGATCGCGCTCCGCGCGGCCCGCGATGGCGCGAACGTCGCGCTGATCGCCAAGACGGACCAGCCGCATCCGAAGCTCGAGGGGACGATCCACACGGCCGCCGCGGAGATCGAGGCGGCGGGCGGCTCCGCCCTGCCGATCCTCGGCGACGTCCGCGACGAGGGCCGCGTCGCCGAGGCGGTGGCCGAGACCGTCGAGAGGTTCGGCGGCATCGACATCTGCCTCAACAACGCGAGTGCGATCAACCTCGTCGGCACCGAGGCGCTCGACATGAAGCGCTACGACCTGATGCAGGACATCAACACGCGCGGCACGTTCGTGCTCTCGAAGTTGTGCGTGCCACATCTCAAGCAGGCCGACAATCCACACGTCCTGACGCTCTCCCCGCCGCTCAGCCTCGATCCCAAGTGGGCGAAGAACCATGTCGCCTACACGATCGCCAAGTACGGGATGAGCCTCTGCACGCTGGGCATGGCGGAGGAGTTCCGCGACGACGGCGTGGCCTTCAACTCGCTGTGGCCGCGAACGCTGGTCGCTACGGCGGCGGTCCAGAACCTGCTCGGTGGCGATGCCGCGATGGCCCGTTCGCGGACGCCGGAGATCATGGCCGACTCCGCCCACGCGGTCCTGACCCGGCCGAGCCGCGAATGCACGGGCAACTTCTTCCTCTGCGAGGACGTCCTCGTCGAGGAGGGCGCCACCGATTTCGACGGCTACGCGGCGGCCCCCGGCGCCGAGCCGGCCGTCGACCTCTACGTCGAGGAGATCAACCCGCCCGGCCTCGGCTGACGCCGGGCGCCCGGCGATCCCGGTCACCCCCATCGGATGACGGCCGGGCGCCCGAGGCGCGGGTAAGCTGATCGCGCCCGACGGGCGCTCATGCCGGAATCAGCCAACAACGAGAGCGGTACGAAACCGGCCCACGCGGCGGCGGTCCTCGGCGTACTGATCCTCGTCGCGGGGGTCGCCAATCTGAACCTGTCGGTCGCCAACGTCGCCCTGCCGGATATCGGCAAGGACTTCGACGCCAGCCAGACCCAGCTCAACCTCGTCGCGGTCGGCTACTCGCTCGGCCTGGCGACATCCGTCCTCTACCTGGGAGCCCTCGGCGACCGCCACGGTCGCAAGCTGATGGTCATCCTCGGCATGGCCCTGACCATCCCGGCCTCGCTGCTGGCCGGTTTCGCGCCGTCCGTCGACATCCTCTTCGCAGCCCGCCTGCTTGGGGGCCTCGCCGCCGGCATGGCCTTCCCGACGACGCTCGCGTTGATCACCGCGCTCTGGTCGGGGGCCGACCGCACGAAGGCGATCGCGCTCTGGTCGGCGATCGGCGGCGCGATCTCGGCGCTCGGGCCGATGGTCTCGGGGGCGCTCCTCGAGCATTTCGACTGGGGCTCGGTGTTCCTCGTCACGCTGCCGCTGGCAGTCATCGCCCTGCTCGCGGTGATCAGGCTGATCCCCTCGCACGTCAACGAGACGACGGATCCGGTCGACAACCTCGGCGGCATCCTCTCGATCCTGATGATCGCCGCGCTCGTGCTCGGGATCAACTTCGCCGCGGTGCCGGGTGAGGGAGCGCTGGTCATCGGCCTCTTCGTGATCGCGTTCGCGGCGATCGCCGGATTCGTGATCCGCCAGCGCCGCGTCAAGGTGCCGCTCTACGACCTCCACGTGGCGGCGCGACCGACGTTCTGGGTCGCGGCGGTCGCGGGCGTGATCGTCTTCGGCTCGCTGATGGCGGCGGCATTCATCGGCCAGCAGTTCCTCCAGAACGTGCTCGACTACTCGACGCTCGACGCGGGCCTCTCGATCCTGCCGGCGGCCGTCCTGATGGTGATCATCGCCCCGCGCTCGGCGGTGCTCGTCGAGACGAAGGGCGCCCGGTTCACCCTGCTGCTCGGCTACGTCTTCATCCTCGCCAGCTTCTTGACGATGCTCCTGCTCTGGGACCAATCCTCTCCGTACTGGCACATCGGGCTGGCCTACGGCCTGATCGGCATCGGCATCGGCTTCGCGGGGACGCCGGCATCGCATTCGCTGACCGGCTCCGTTCCCGTCAGCCGTGCCGGCATGGCCTCGGCGACCGCCGACCTCCAGCGCGACCTCGGCGGCGCGATCATGCAGTCGATCCTCGGGGCCGTGCTGACGGCGGGCTACGCGTCCGCGATCTCGAGCGAGATCGCCTCGTCCCCGAATTCCGACAAGGTCAACAACGCGGTCGAGAGCGAGCTTCAGAAGTCTTTCTCGAGCGCCGCCGACATCGCCGGTCAGTACCCGCAGTACAAGGACCAGATCATCGCCGGCGCCCGTGACGCGTTCCTACAGGGCGACCACTGGGCCTACATCGCGGGCATCGTCGCGGTCCTGATCGGCGGCGCGGTCATCTTCCGCTTCTTCCCCAAGCGCGAGGACGAGCAGCGGCTCATGGCCGGCTACGCGGCGAGCGATGCGTCGGCTCAGTCGGCCAGCGTGTAGATGCCGCGGAACGTGAAGTAGGCGCCGACCAGCCCGAACGCGGCGATCAGCAGGGGGCGCTCGTGCGCGGTCGTCCAGCGCCGGGCGCCGTCGAGGAGCCTGCGGGCATCGCCGGGTTCGCGGATCGAGATGATCAAAGAGGCGATCGGGATCGTCAGCCAGATCCCGACGAAGATCAGGACGTCGACGACGCCGCCGACGAAACCGGGCCGGAGGTCGGCGATCGCGTTGAGGCCGAGCAGGTAGAACAGTCCGGGTAGGTGGGTGAGGATTCCGGCGCCGGCGGAGAGGCCGAGGCTCGGATGGCGCAGGCGGGCGATCAGCTCGCGTTCGCGGGAGGGGGTGACGCGGTCGCCATGCACCCGCCCTAGCGGCGCCGGCATCCGACCCGCCCCCATTCCGGCCGCGAAGCTGATCGCGGCGACGCCGCCGACGAGGGAGACCAGCGAGTAGACGGTCGATCTGCCCGTCTCGACGCGGACCCCGTGCAGGGCGGTGACCACGAGGATCCCGACGACGGCGGCGAAGATGAAGCCGGCGAGCGTGAAGGCGAGCAGCGATCGTCGCGGGCGCGACGACGACAGCAGGGCATAGACGGCCGCGAACGTGGTCGGCCGGACGGCGTTCAGCAGGGCGAGTGCGACGATCTCGATGCTCATCGTTCCGCGAATTCAACGGCATGCCTCGCCGCCGTGGTTTGGCGCGTCGCCGGCCCGGCAGCGGTGACGCCGCTACTCTCAGCCCCGTGATCAGCACCAACCAATTCAAGAACGGCGCCCATATCGAGGTCGACGGCAAGGTCTTCCGGATCATGGAGTTCCAGCACGTAAAGCCGGGCAAGGGAGGCGCCTTCGTCCGCACCAAGCTGCGCCGCCAGGAGGACGGTTCGGTGATCGACAAGACGTTCCGGGCCGGGGAGAAGTTCCGCCCGGTCAGGACCGAGACGCGCCGAATGCAGTACCTCTACGACACCGGCGACGCCCAGGTCTTCATGGACAACGAGAATTACGACCAGCTCGAGCTCCCGAACGATCTCGACCGCGACTCGATGCGCTGGGTCCGGCCCAACGACGAGGTGGAGATCCTCTTCGTGGACGAGGTCGCCTCCGGGGTCCAGGTCCCGAGCGCCGTCGACCTCGCGATCACCGAGACGCAGCCGGGCCTGAAGGGTGACACGGCCTCGGGTGGCGGCTCGAAGCCGGCAACACTGGAGACGGGCGTGACCATCGAGGTCCCCCTCTTCATCGAAGAGGGCGAAAAGGTCCGGGTCGACACCCGCACCGGCGCCTACGTATCGCGTTCGTAGCCTCGACGCAAACCTGAGGCGATTGCCGCCACCGGTCACGAGCGGTTGTCCCTCTTCGACCGCCGCCACTGGGCGTGACTAGACATCGTCCAGTACCTGGGTTTCGACATCCGTCCCGGAACGGACGGCCGGGGCGCAGTGGCTGGAATCGCGTCGATGGGGGCGTGCCCGAGGAAAACACGGCCGGCACGATGGGTACCGGCATCTGCCTGGGGCGGGAAGGCACGAACATGCTTGGACTTGGAAATGCGAAACGCACTCGCCGGCTCGCCGGGCTCGGGGTCTCCATTCTCGCCCTGGTCGGCTTCGCGATCAGTGCCGCGCCCGCCTCGGCAGAGAAGACGATCGCCAAGGCCACTCCCAAGGTCCGCAAGTGGCAGTCGCCCAAGGCTTACAACGCGCCGTATGCGCTCGTCAAGGTGATCCAGAACGGCAAGCCGCTGTCGAAGGCACCGGTCAGCCGCTGCAAGGGTACGTACGTGAGCGAGGACATCGCGGTGATGATCTCGACGTGCGGGCACCACTGGAGGGTCAAGGCCAGCTACGTGAGCATGAGCGGCCACAAGGAGCGCTTCAAGATCGTCTACGAGCCCCGCAAAGGGGTCTGACGATCTGGGTGCCCTGATGCGGCCTCCCCGCCGCGTAACCTGCGTGGCGTGCGCCGATCAGATCAACGCCGGGACGCTGCCTTCGCGCTCTACCAGCGCGACGTGACTGGCAAGCCGCTCGAGGACCTGCTCGACGGGGCCAAGCCGTTCACCCGCGATCTCGCCGAGGGCGCCGATGCGAACCTCGCCGAGATCGACGCCGAGATCGGAGCCAACTCCCACGGCTGGACGATCCAGCGGATCGCGCCGCTCGAGCGGGGAATCCTGCGGATCGCCGTCTTCGAGATCCACCATCGCGAGGAGATCCCGGTGGCCGTCTCGATCGACGAGGCCGTCTCGATCACCCGTCGCTACTGCGGCACCGAGGCGCCCGGCTTCGTGAACGGGCTGCTCTCGGCGATCGCGCGGCAGGTGGGGGCCGAGGAGGAGGCGCCGGCGTGAGCGACTCCGGTCAGGGCATCGACGAGCTCCGGGAGGCCTCGAGACGGCTCGAGCAGATCGCGGCCGACCTCGCCGACCCCGCGACCGGCGACGCCGACGCCGTCGCCCTCGCCCAGGAGGCGGCGAGGATCGCCGCCGACGCCGGCACCACCGCGGCCGAGGCCGCGCGGGCGGCAGCCGAGCGCGGTGCCGAGAGCTCCTGATCGTTGGCCGCCTACCCCGATGATCTCCAGCGGCTGGTCGAGGAATACCTCGAGGGCCTCGCCTTCTCGCCGCGTCCCGAAACCGCCGGCCTCGAGGAGGCGATGCGTTACTCGCTGCTCGCGGGCGGCAAGCGGATCCGCCCGGTGCTCTGCCTGGCGACGGCCCGCGCCCTCGGCATGGAGCCGCGCCGCGCTCCTGCCGACGGCCGCGGCCCTGGAGCTGATCCACACCTACTCGCTCATCCACGACGATCTTCCCGCGATGGACGACGACGATCTCCGCCGCGGCCGGCCGACGTCACATGTCGCGTTCGGCGAGGACGTCGCGATCCTCGCCGGCGACGCCCTCTTCGCCGAGGCGATTCGCCTTGCCTGCGAGCAGGGCGGTCCGCCCGAGAGGGTCCTCGGCGCCGTCCGCGAGATCGCTGCCGCGACAGGCGTCGACGGCATGGTCGGCGGCCAGTACGTGGACGTGATCGGCGGCGGGGAGGACCCCGACGCGCTGCGCCTGCTCCACTCGCTGAAGACGGGCCGGCTGATCTCGGCGAGCGTCTGCTCCGCCCTGGAGCTGGCGGGGGGGAGGAGGCGGAGGAGGAGCCGTACAGGCGGTTTGCGAGTGAGCTCGGGCTGTTGTTTCAGATCGTCGACGACATCCTCGACGTGACCGGGTCCGATGCCGAGCTGGGCAAGCCGAGCGGCTCCGACGAGCGCCACGGCAAGGTCACCTACGTCAGCCTCCACGGGCTGGAGCATGCGCGCGAGTTGGCTGCCGAGTCGCACGCCGAATCGCTCGCCGCGCTAGCCGAGGCGACGGGGGATACGGACGCCCTGATCCAGATCGCGGACTTCATCTACACCCGGACTTCCTGAATCACACGGTCGCCACCAACCGTGGCGTTGCCGCGGGCACCCGCTTGAGCCCGGGCGCGGCGGACCGGCCCCGGGCTCCTTCTCGTTTTCACGGCTTGTTTCAAACGGCCGTTTGCGGGTGACTCAAGACGGGCAACCTGTGACAATCGGGGGAGGCCGAAGGCAGTTTCGGCCTGTATTCCGCCCTCGCGATGAGCGACAGCGACACCATCAACACCCCCAACCTCCTCGAGCGGATCGACCGGCCGGCAGACCTGCGCGGCCTCGATGACGCACAGCTCCAGCAGGTCGCCCAGGAGGTCCGGGAGCTGATCATCGACACGATCGGCGAGATCGGCGGCCACTTCGGCGCCAACCTCGGCACGTGTGAGTTGACCGTCGCTCTGCACAGCCTCATGGAGTCGCCCCGGGACAAGATCCTCTGGGACGTCGGCCATCAGTCCTACCCGCACAAGATCCTCACCGGACGCAAGGACCGCCTCGAGACGATCCGCCAGTACGGCGGTCTGGCGCCGTTCTGCTCGATACCCGAATCCGAGCACGACATCATGGGCGCCGGCCACGCGTCGACCTCGATCGGCTACGGGGTGGGCCTCAAGGAGGCGATGCGGCACGGCATCGGCGAAGACGGCAAGGTCGTCGCGGTGATCGGCGACGGCGCTCTGACTGGCGGCGTCGCCTATGAGGCTCTGCAGCTCGCCGGCGGCCTCGAGACGCCGATGGTCATCGTCCTCAACGACAACGGCATGTCGATCTCACCGAACGTCGGCGCCCTGTCCCACTACTTCAACCGCTTTCGCCTCAACCCGCGGCTCTTCCACGCCCGCGAGGACGTCGAGGATCGGCTCACGAAGCTGCCGATGGGCCTCGGCCGCCGGATCGAGCGGCTCGGCCCCGAGATCAAGGCGGCGATCAAGGCCTACTGGGCGCCCGGCCTGCTCTTCGAGGAGCTCGGGATCGCCTACATGGGCGTGATCGACGGCCACGACGTCGCCGACCTCCGCTGGGCCCTCCGGCAGGCCTTCGAGGCCGATCGCCCCGTCGTCGTCCACATCCACACGGTCAAGGGTCGCGGCTTCGCTGCGGCCGAGGAGGGTGGCCTGGAGGGGATGGAGCAGTGGCACGCCGCCAAGCCCGGCTCGATCGTCGATCGCCGGCCGGCGCCGAAGGACAAGCCCAAGCTCGTCCCCGTGACCGAGTCGGACGCGCCCGCGTCGATCGCGCCCGAGAAGCTGGAAGTGCCGGCCCCCAAACCGGCTCCCCCCGCCTACACCTCCGTCTTCGCGAAGGCACTCGTCGCGGAGGCCAAGCGCGACCGCAAGGTCATCGGCATCACCGCGGCCATGGCCGGCGGCACCGGCCTCAACGAGCTCTGCGACGCGCTGCCCGACCAGTACTACGACGTCGGCATCGCCGAGCAGGATGCGGTCCTGTTCGCGTCGGGGCTGGCGCTGCAGGGGGCCAAGCCGGTCTGTGCGATCTATTCGACGTTCCTGCAGAGGGCGTTCGACCAGATCGTCCACGACGTCTGCCTGCAGGAGCTGAACGTCGTCTTCGCCATGGACCGCGCCGGCCTCGTCGGCGACGACGGCCCGACCCATCACGGCGTCTTCGACATCTCCTACTTCCGCGCCCTCCCCAACGTCGTCCTGATGGCGCCTCGCGACGAGGCGATGCTGGTCAACATGCTCCGCACCGCCCTCGAGCACGACGGCCCGATCGCCTTTCGCTATCCACGCGGGACCTCAGAAGGCGTCCCCCTGCCCGAGCCGCCCCGGGCGATCGAGATCGGCAAGGGCGAGGTGCTTCAGGAGGGCGAGCGCGTCGCCCTGCTCGGCTACGGCTGGGGAGTCCAGGTGGCCAACGACGCCGCGACGATCCTCGCCGAGCACGGACTCCGGCCGACCGTGGCCGATGCCCGCTTCGCCAAGCCGCTCGACGCTCGGCTCGTAGATTCCCTTGCGACTGACCACGAGCTGGTCGTCACGATCGAGGAGAACGTCCTGCCGGGAGGTTTCGGCGCCGCGGTCCTCGAGCACGTCGAGGATTCGCTCGGTCCCGACCGGGCCCGGATCATGCGGGTCGGGGTACCCGACCGCTACGTCACCCACGGCAAGCCGGCTCTGCTTCGCGAGGAGGTCGGCCTGACCGGTCAGGCCGTCGCCGAGCGGGTCCTGGCCGCGCAGGGCAAGCCCGCACCGGTCTGATCCCGCGCACCGGCCAGCGCAGCGAGACTGCTCTCGCGGCGGATAGTCCGCCCTCAGAGCAGTCTCGACCCCAACGTGCTCCGCGACGGAGGCGAAAACCGCACGAGTCGTCCCCACAATGCGAAAGCGCCCCAACTAAGGGGCGCTCTCGGGTACAGGGAGGAGAGTTATGTGTGTTGAGAGAGACCGGCTCTTGGGACACCGCGATATGTGGCGGCGGCCAACCGGTCCTTAAGCTTGGATCCAGAATACGAACGTGTGTCCGGCTTGTGTGTGAGTCCAGTCACAGTCATCCCCCATTCACCCCGGTCGCGGGGTTTCGGAGCGGCTCGGGGAGGGCGTCGTTCGGGGTGGCGGCCGCTACCGTCCGCCCTGAGATGGCCCGCCTGCGACTGGACAACCTGATGGCCGAACGGGGCATGGTGACGTCGCGAACGGCCGCGGCGACGTCGATCCGGGCCGGCCTCGTGCGGGTCGGCCGCGGCGGCGAGCGGGCGACGAAGCCGAGCCAGCTCGTCGCCGAGGACGTCGCCATCGAGATGGAGGAGGGTCGCCGCTTCGCGTCCCGGGGCGGGCTCAAGCTCGAGGCCGCATTGAAGGAGCTCGACATCGACGTCGACGGCCTCGACTGCCTCGACGTCGGCGCGTCGACGGGCGGTTTCACCGACTGCCTGCTGCAGCACGGCGCCACTCGGGTAATCGCGCTCGACGTCGGCAGCGGCCAGCTCGACTGGGGCCTGCGTAACGACGAGCGCGTCATCGTCCTCGAGGGTGTCAACGCCCGCCATCTCACGCCCGATCAGCTCCCCTTCGCCGCGGCGCTGGCCGTGATCGACGTGAGCTTCATCTCAATCGCGAAGATCCTCGGGCCGGTGAGCGCCGCCATGGCCGATGATGGAGAGGTGCTCGCCATGGTCAAACCGCAGTTCGAGCTCGGCAAGGGCCGGGTCGGCAAGGGCGGAGTCGTTCGCTCCAGCGAGGAGCGGCGCGAGGCCGTCGCCGCCGTGGTCGCTGCGGCAAAGCCGCTCGGGCTCGTGGTCCGCGGCGTCGCCGCCGCCGGGGTGCCGGGGCCGAAGGGCAACCAGGAGTTCTTCGTGCGCTTCGGCCGCGACGGCGGGGTCGACGACCCGCAGTCGCTGATCGACGAGGTGGTCCGATGAGGAGGATCGCCGTCTACACGCATTCGCGGCCGAGCAATACCGAGGAGGCCATCCTCCTCGCCGCCCGAACCGCCGAGGCCGCCGGCTGCGAGCTCGTCGTGGCCGAGCGTGATCGCCCGCAGGGCGGCTCTCTCGGCGGCCAGCTCGACGGGGTCACGTTCGTCGACGAGCTGCCCGCCGATGTCGACATCTGCATCACCCTGGGGGGTGACGGCACGATCCTGCGAGCCCTGCGCCGGTACGCGACCCTCGACGTCCCCGTGTTCGGGATCAACTACGGCACCGTCGGCTTCCTCGCCGCGGCGGAGGCCTCCGAGCTGGAGTCCGGCCTCGCCCGGGCGATCGAGGGTGACTTCGAGACCGTCTCGTTGCCGGGGCTGGAGGTCGACGTCGGCGGGTCCCGCCACATCGCGGTCAACGACGTCTCCTGCACGCGCCGCCCCCACCACCGCGTCGCTGAACTCAGCTACAGCGTCGGCGGTCGGGAGGTCGGCCGCGTCCGCTGCGACGGCCTTGTGGCCGCCACTCCCGCCGGCTCGACCGGCTACAACCTCGCCAACAACGGGCCGATCTTGGCCTGGGGCGTGGAGGGCTACGTCGTCAGCTTCATCGCTCCGCACACGCTGACGGCCCGCGCCCTCGTCGTCGCCCCAGGTGACCTGCTTCATGTCGCCAACGTCGGCGAGCGCGACAGCGTCGACGTCGGCATCGACGGCGTCGAAACGGCCGAGATCTCACCCGGCGAGGAGGTGGTCGTCGGCTTCCGCGACGGCCTCGCCCTGCTCGCCCAGCTCGAGGGCGACACGTTCTACAAGCGGATCCGCGAAAAGTTCGGCCGCCTGGCCCACTGACGGCCCGCGAGGCCGCGACTCTGCGTCATCGTCGGCTCACGTGCTGAGCACGCTTCGCCTCCTGCTTCCTTGATTCGCGGGCTCGCGGGCTCGTCAGGGCCAACCCGGTGATTGAAGCTGGAAATCGGGGGTCCGTCGGGGCTGGTTGCTATTCCACCGGGGGATGCTCCGCGAGCTGCGAATCGAGAACCTGCTGTTGATCGAGCGGGCCGAGCTGCGGTTCGGTCCCGGTCTCAACGCGATAACCGGCGAGACGGGCGCCGGCAAGACCGTGCTCGCTCACTCGCTCGACCTCCTGATGGGTGGACGGCCGCGCAGCGGCATCGTCCGGCCCGGGGCCGGTGAGGCCTGGGTCGAGGGAACCTTCGAGGTCCCCGAGGGCCTACTCGACGATCCGGAGCTGAGCGAGATCGCCGCGCGGGTCCCCGCCGGCGAGGAGGTCGTGCTGGCCCGGCGCGTCTCGGCCGAGTCCGGGCGTTCGTCGGCGTTCGTCGCGGGCAGGTCGGCATCGGCGGCGGATCTGCGCGCCCTCGGCTCCCGCCTGCTCGCCTTCTACGGCCAGCACGAGCACCGCAAGCTGATGCTGGCCGCCGCCCAGGCCGAGATCCTCGACGGCTTCGCCGGTAGGCGAGCACCTCGAACTTCGCGCCGCCTATCGAGCCGCTCACGCCGAGGTCGTCGCCCTGGCCCGCGAGCGCGACGAGCTCGCCGCGCGCGAGGGAGCGCGCGAACGGGACATCGACCTGCTGCGGTTCGAGCTCGGCGAGATCGACGACGCGGCGATCGAGAGCGGCGAGCAGGTCTCGCTGGAGACCGAGCGCGACCGTCTCCGCCATGCCGAGTCGCTTCGCGGGGGTGCCGGCACGGCGGTGCTCGCGATCGCCGGCGGCGAGGAGGGTGGAGGCGCGACCGGGTTGCTTGCCGAGGCCGAGGCCGCGCTGGCCAGGGGCGGAGGCGTCGATCCGACGCTCGACGCCCTGACCGAGCGGGCCGTGGTCGCCGGGGTCGAGCTGACCGACCTGGCGGCCGAGTTGCGCTCCTACCTCGACGGGATCGAAGCGGATCCGGGGCGCCTCGAGGTGATCGAGACCCGGCTGGACACGATCGACCGCCTGATGCGAAAGCACGGCGGCAGCGTCGATGCCGTCCTCGCCCACGCCGAGCAGTGCCGGGCCGAGCTCGATGGGCTCGAGCGCGCCGCGGAGCGAGGCGGCGAGCTGGCTGCGGCCCTGTCTGAGGCGGAGGCGCGGCGCGCGAAGCTCGGCGCCGAGCTGACGAGGTCGCGCCGGGCGGCGGCGCCCGAGCTCGAGGCGAAGGTTGCCACCGAGCTCGCGGAGCTGGCGATGGACGGAGCCCGGCTCGAGGTCGCGCTGGAGCCGGTCGCGGCCGGTTACGGACCCTCCGGGCAGGAGGTGGTGGAGCTGCGGGTTGCGACCAACCCGGGCATGCCGATCGCGCCGCTCAGCGATGCCGCCTCGGGCGGCGAGCTCTCGCGGGTGATGCTGTCGCTGTCCGGGCTCGGGCGGGCCGGCGAGGTCGGAACGCTCGTCTTCGACGAGATCGACGCGGGCGTGGGCGGCAAGGTCGCCCGTCGGGTCGGCGAGCGCCTCAGGTCGCTCGGCGAGGGCCGGCAGGTCGTCTGCATCACCCATCTGGCCCAGGTGGCCTCTCTCGCGTCGACGCATTTCCGGGTCGAGAAGGAGGCCAGCGGCTCGGCCACCGTGGCATGGGTCGAGGCGGTCGAGGGGGACGACCAGCTGGCGGAGATCGTGCGGATGCTCGGCGCCGACAGCGGAGACGAGGCTGCAAGCAGGCATGCCCGGGAGCTGTTGACCGCAGCCTAGGGCGACCGAGGCGGATAATCGGGCGGATGAGCTCGGGAGGCAGATTGCGTGACTTGCTGACCCGGCGCGCCCGGGACGAGACCGACACCGACCCCGAGCGTGTCATCGTCGCGCCGGTCCGGCTCGGCAAGAAGACCAAGGACCTCGTCAAGCGGCTGCAGATCGGTGAGATCGCGGTCGTCGACCATGCCGACCTCGACCGGATCGCAGCCGAGGATCTGGCCGATTCCGGCGTCGCCGCGGTCGTCAACGTGGCCCGGTTCTCGACGGACCGCTATCCGAACATCGGGCCACTGATCATCGCCAGGGCCGGAATCGTCCTCATCGAGGCCGACGGCGCTGCCCTGTTCGAGACCCTGAGCAACGGCGACGTGGTGCAACTCGACGGCGGGGACATCCACATGTCCGGCCAGCGGATCGCGCAGGGCACGAGACCCTCGCTCGACGATCTGGAGCGGCGGCTCGCCGAGCAGCGGGAGCGGATCGACATGGCGATCGCCGACTTCGCGACGAACACGATCGAGCACGTCCGCGAGGAGAGCGGACTGCTTTCGGGCGAGATCGACCTGCCGGCCACGCGGACGCGCTTCGACGGACGGCACGTCCTGATCGTCGTCCGCGGCCCGACCTATCGCGAGGACCTTGCCGCGCTCAGCGCCTATACGCGTGACGTGAAGCCGCTGATCGTCGCGGTCGACGGCGGCGCCGATGCCGTTCTCAAGGCCGGTCTGAAGCCGAACGTCATTCTCGGCGACATGGACAGTGCCACCGACGGAGCGCTCCGATGCGGCGCCGAGTTGATCGTGCACGCCTATCCCGACGGCCGTGCGCCCGGTCGTGAGCGGCTCACCGACGCCGGGCTCGAGCACCTGATCATCCCGGCGGCGGGCACGAGCCAGGACGTGGCGATGCTGCTGGCCCACGAGAAGGGCGCGCAGCTGATCGTCATGGTCGGCGCCCACTTCAACCTGATCGAGTTCCTGGACAAGAATCGCGCCGGGATGTCGTCGACCTTCCTGACCCGCCTGCGGGTCGGCGAGACGCTCGTAGACGCGAAGGGGGTGAGTCGCCTCTACCGGCCCGGGATCGGTGGGTTCGGGGTCGGCCTGTTCGTGCTCGCCTTCCTGCTCCTGATCGTGGTGGTCGTGATCGCCTCGCCGGGACTCGACAACGTCTTCCAGCTCCTCTGGATCAAGATCAAGGACGCCGTCGGTGCCTGAGCACCGCGTTCCGACGGCGGACGGCACCGGCCCCCGCCTCCTGCCAGTCTTCGCCGCGTATGGGCTATAGCGGCCGCTATCACGCTGCCTCCCTGGCAGCCGTCTTCATCGCGCTTGCGATCGGCATCCTGATCGGCATCGGGCTGGCCGACGACGTCGTCTCGAGCGCCTCCCAGGAGCTCGAGACGAGCCTGCGGTCCGACCTCAGCGATGCGCAGGGGCAGGTCGACGACCTGCAGGCGGAGGTCGATCGCAGCAACCGCTTCAGCGAGCAGGTCCTGAGCCCGTTGCTCGAGAACCGCCTCGCCGGCCAGCGTGTCGCGCTGATCCAGTTCGGGGACGTTCCTGACGAGCTGGCCACCGACGCGCGCGCTGCGGTCGAGGAGGCCGGGGGGAACCTGGCCTCGGTCGCCACGATCGCCCGTCCGCCCGACACGGCGGCACTGATCGACGCCTTGCCGCGGCGGTTCGCGAGGATCCGGCGCGATCCCAACCAGCCGGCGGCGCTCGGCAAGGCGATCGGCGTCGACATCGTCGGCAACGGCCCGATCGTCGAGGCGCTGAAGCCGGAGCTGTTCGAGTCGTTCACCGGCAACCTGCAGGGAGCCGATCGGGTGATCCTCGCCCGCTCCGACACGGTCGACCTCGATCCCGCGGAGCGGGAGGAGACGGCGAGGTTCGAGGACGCGATCGCCGCCGGGATCAAGGCGCGGGCACTGGCGACGGTCGGAGCGGAGCTGACCACGACCGATCCGAGCACGCTCGGGCCGTTCATCGACGCCGGCCTGCCGACCGTCGACCACCTCGACCTCCCGGCCGGCGAGGTCAGCCTCGTCTACGCCCTCGACGGCTTCGGCGGCAACTACGGCGTCAAGGGCGAGGCCCGCAGCTTTCTGCCCGACTTCCAGCACAGCACGGCGACCAGCGGAGCGCCGTGACGATCGCCGGGCTGGTCGTCTCGGCGCTGCTGGCGATCTGGCTGCTGCCGACCTGGGCCTCCGACATGCTCAGACAGGGCCTGACGCGGGAGAACTGGCGCGGCACGACCGTCGCCTTCCCATCGGGAGCGCTCGTCGTCTCCGTCTCGGTCATCGCGCTCGTCCCGCTCGCCGTGCTGAACGATCGCGCCGACCTCAGCCTGCTCGAGCCGGACCTCTCCCGCTGGGCGGCCTACCTGCTCGGGATCGCGTTCCTCGGTCTGCTCGACGACATGCTCGGCCGCGGTTCCTCCGGCGACACCGCGCGCGGCTGGCGTGGGCACGCGCGCGCGGTCGTGTCGGGGCATCTGTCGACCGGCGCCATCAAGGCGGTCGGCGCCTTCGGCCTCGCGGCGTTCGCCGTCTCGGGGCTGGGCCGGGAATGGCCCGGCTACCTCGCCGACCTGGCCCTGCTGCTGCTGACGACGAACCTCTTCAACCTGATCGACCTGCGGCCGGGACGGGTCGAGAAGGCCCTTGTCCTGCTCCTCGCCGGGGTCTGCATCGGCGCCTGGACGATCTTCCCGCTGCAGCTGCTCGGGGTCTTCATCGGACCGCTCGTGATCGGGGCGGCATTGACGCTCCGGGAGCGGGCGATGCTCGGCGACGTCGGGGCGAACCTTGCCGGCGCCGTCGCCGGCGTCGCCCTGTTCGCGGCGCTCGGGGCGGATGCGAGGTTGATCGCACTGGCGGTCGTCGCGCTGCTCACCGTCTATGGCGAGTTCCGTTCGATCTCGGCGGCGATCGAACGGATCCCGCCGCTGCGCGCCCTGGACCGGATCGGCCGCAGCTGAGTGGTCGCCGCTCGGACTAGTCGCCCGGCAGCCAGCCGTCGCGGTATCGCGTCGGCAGGCGCGGGGGGAGGTCCGCGTATGCCTCGGCAGCCTCAGTCGTCTCAGACTTGACCGAAGCGCCGTGGCGCCCTGCGGTCTCGTCGACGGGGTAGCCGCCCCAACCTGGAGCGTCCTGGTGCTCACGGGCGCCGACGGCCACCACGACACAGGGTTCATCCCCGGCGCCGACGATCACGTGATCCGTCTCGGGCGGGCAATGAACGAAGTCCCACCGCCGCAGTCGGCGCTCTTCGCCCTCGATGACCAGGGTGGCCTCGCCGGCGACGATCAGGAAGTCCTCCTGGTCGGCCTCCCAGTGATACATCCCCATCGCCTCGCCCGGGGAGAGGACGTACAGCACCGTGCCGAGCTGCTCGAACTCGATGTCACCCTCGAAGTCCGTCCGGGCGCCGCGACCCTCTCCCTCATACCAGCGTCCCTCGCGTGCGTTGAGGACGAACCAGCCCTCGCCAGTCCGATGCAACCCGGTCGCCGTCGGCTCGTGCGGGGCCTCCGGCACCTTGGGCTCAGTCCTCGTTGCCGGCGGCCTGGATCCGTTCGGCGAGCTGCTCGTAGTCGACGCGTTCCTCGAACCGGGGGAGACCGTCGTCTGGAACGGGCGCCCAGGCGGGCGCGTAGGCGGTGAACTGGTGGAAGGCGGGGCGGACGCCCGGGTCGCCGTCGAAGCCACCCATCCGCATCCCGATCACCTCGGCGCTCTCGGGGTTGCGAGTGAAGAGAGCCGAGCCGCACTCCCGGCAGTAATACTTGTGCCAGCCGGTGTCGGGCGCATAGACGCCGATTGCGTCCTCGCCCTGGGTGACCTTGAAGGCGTCGGCGGAGGCGAGCGCACTGACCGAGACCGAGGAGCCCGTGCGCCGCTGGCAGCGCTTGCAGTGGCAATGGGCCGAGCCGATCGGCGGTTCCGACAGCTCCCAGCGGACGGTTCCGCACATGCAGCCGCCCGTAAGTGTGTCGCCCTTCGCCGCTGCTTCGCCTTCAGCCATCGGCCTGAGCCTATCGCCGTCCGCAAAACGCGGAATTAGTGAATCCGCTCCAGCCGCCCGGTTTCGCTTCCGTCCTCCCGGCGGCTAGACTCGGGTCCCGGTTTGAGCGTTCGAATTCCTGCAGGCGAGACCCGCTTCCTCTTCGTAACCGGGGGAGTCGTCTCGGCCCTCGGAAAGGGGATCGCATCGGCCTCGATCGGGCGCCTTCTCGTCGCTCGCGGATTCCGCGTCCAGCTGCAGAAGTTCGACCCCTACATCAACGTCGACCCGGGGACGATGAGCCCGTTCCAGCACGGCGAGGTCTTCGTGACCGAGGACGGCGCCGAGACCGACCTCGATCTCGGCCACTACGAGCGCTTCACCGACCACAACACCTCTCGCGCCTCGAGCGTTTCCGCCGGCTCGGTCTACAACACCGTGATCTCCCGCGAGCGCCGCGGCGACTACCTCGGCGGAACCGTGCAGGTCATCCCGCACATCACCGACGAGATCAAGCAGAAGATCCTGATCGTCGCCGAGGCCCAGTCGGTGGACTTCGTGATCACCGAGATCGGCGGCACGGTCGGCGACATCGAGTCGCTCCCCTTCCTGGAGGCGATCCGCCAGCTCTACACCGATCTCGGCACCAAGCGGGCGATGTTCCTGCACCTGACGCTCGTGCCCTACGTCGGTCACGCCGGTGAGCTGAAGACGAAGCCGACCCAGCACTCGGTCAACGAGCTGCGCCGGATCGGCATCCAGCCCCATGCGGTCCTCTGCCGCTCCGAGTCCGGGCTCGATCGCGACATCCGCCGCAAGATCGCCCTCTTCGGCTCCCTGCCCGAGGAGGCGGTGATCTCGGCCCGCGACGTCGACAACACCTACAAGGTCCCGCTCGCCTTCCGGGCGGAGGGCATGGACGACCTGATCCTCGATCACTTCGGGATCGAAGCACCGCCCCCCGACCTGGCGGACTGGGAGGACTTCTGCCGTCGCGCCGATGACGCCGAGGGCACCGTCCGGATCGCTCTGGTCGGCAAGTACGTCCAGCTCGAGGATGCCTACAAGTCGGTGATCGAGGCGCTCAAGCACGGTGGCTGGCACCACGGCGTCAACGTCGAGGTCGATCTCGTCAGCTCCGAGGATCTCGACACGTCGACCCTGGACGAGGCCGACGGCATCCTGATTCCCGGCGGATTCGGAGAGCGCGGCATCGAGGGCAAGATCTCCGCCTCCCGGTACGCGCGGGAGCAGGGAGTTCCGTTCCTCGGCATCTGCCTCGGCATGCAGATGGCGGTCGTCGACTACGCGCGGCACGTCTGCGGGATGGAAGGCGCCAACTCGGCGGAGTTCGATCCCGAGACGCCCTTCCCGGTCGTCGATCTGCTCCCCGAGCAGAAGGAGGTCACCGACCTCGGTGGCACCATGCGGCTAGGTGCCGACCCCGTCAAGCTCCACGAGGGCACGCGGGCCCGCGAGATCTTCGACGGCGAGGCCGTCATCTACAAGCGCCACCGGCATCGCTTCGAGGTCAACAACATGCTTCGCCGCAGGCTCGAGGACGAGGGCCTGGTGATGAGCGGCACCTCTCCGGACGAGCGCCTCGTCGAGATCGTCGAGCTTCCCGAGCATCCGTTCTTCGTCGCCTCCCAGTTCCACCCTGAGTTCAACTCGCGGCCGATCCGGCCCGAGCCCCTGTTCCGGGAGTTCGTCGGCGCCGCCAAGGAACGGGCGGACGATCGCCCAGCCGGAGAGACCGGCTCGGCGGACGACGAGATCACGATTCGCCACACCGCCTGACGGCCGCACGAACGCTCCAGCGGGTTAGGGCCAGGGCGCGTCGGTGAGGACTCCGTGACCCATGAACACCCGGGCGTCGAGGTCGGTGATGCCTCGTAGGATCGCCGAGTAGACGACGAACCACTGGGTGATCGAGTTGAGGATGAGAGGAGTGAGCAGCGGGTGGATGTCGCCGTAGTCGGCGGCGTCGTAGACCAGGGTTCTGGCGCCCTGGGCCTGGAGGAAATCGAGGGTGCCCTGGGTGACCGAGCGCGACGCGTCGGTGCCGAGCAGGACCATCGCGTCAACCTGGCTTCTCTCCAGCGCTTCGGCCGGCCCGTGCCGGAACTCCATCGCGTCGCAGAAGGTGCCGCCGATCCGGATGTTCTCCATGACGACGGTCAGCGCGACCTTGTAGGCGAGCGGTGCAAGTGCTCCGGCGCCGAGGACGTACATGTGCCGGGAGTCGAGGAAGCGCCGCGCCTTCGCTTCGGCATTCTCGGCCTCGGCCTCGACGGCCGCGGCGATCACCGCCGGCGAGGCAAGCAACGACTCCTTGACCGCGGCGGCCTCCTCCGCGCGGCGGCCGCCGGCGCCGACCGCTGCCAGTGCGAGCGCCGCCAGTGGAGCCTCGAAGATGGCGGCCGACTCCCAGGGCAGGGTCGAGATCAGCTTCTCGACCCAGTGTGCAGTCAGCCGCGTTGACGAGGGCGACGGTTCTCGCGCCCCGCAGCTTGGCGAGTCGGAAGGCGGCGACCGTGTCCTGTGTCTCGCCGGAGTAGGAGGCGAATATCGCGGTCGCATCCGGCCCGAGGGCCTCCGGCTCCCGCCAGATCAGCTCGTAGCCGCTGAGGGCCTCGGTGGCAACGCCGGTGAGCCGGTCGAAGAGCACCTTCGCCGTGGAGAGCGTCGCGAGGGAGCCTCCGCCTCCGACCAGGAACAGGCGCTCGGTCGTGCGCAGTTCGGCACCGAGCTCCTCCGCGTCGGCCGATCGCTTCGCGAGGAAGCGGTCCAGGTCCTCGGCGAGACGGGCGCCGCTGAAGTAGGTACTCCGCTTGGCGGCGTCGACGTAGGTGGCGAGGTCGGTCATGCAGTTCCTCTCGATTGGTTGCGGATCAGACGTTGCGGGCGAGCAGGTCGTCGATGGTCTCCCTGCGAACCACGACTCGGGCGTCGCCGTCGGAACAGACGACGACCGGAGGCCGCGGCATCCCGTTGTAGTTGTTGGCCATCGTGTAGGTGTAGGCGCCCGTCACCGGAAGGACGACGTGCCCGCCGACCTCAGGTCCGGCGAGCACGACGTCGGCGGCCAGGCGGTCCCCGGTCTCGCAGTGATGGCCGACGAGGTCGCATCTCTCGTCCGCTCCCGAGGAGTCGACGGTCGCGGGCCAGAACCGGGTTCCGTACAGCATCGGCTCGAGGTTCTCGCCCATGCCGCCGTCGACGGAGACGAAGGTCCGTGCGCCGCGCTTGACGCCGACGATCGAATACAGCGTCACGCCGGCTGCGGCGACCATCGATCGGCCGGGCTCGACCAGGACCCGTGCCGCAGGGTCGAGGTGGGCGGCCGCGGCGTCGAGGAGCGCCTTGGCGTAGTCGTCGATGCCCGGAGCTTCCGGCTCGTCCAGTGCGTATCGCACCCCGAGCCCGCCGCCGAGGTCGTAGATGTCGAATCGGCCGATGTCCACGATCCGCTCGACGCTCTCGACGAACGGCGCGAGTTCGAGGATCTGGGAGCCGATGTGCGCGTGGATGCCGCGAAGGTTCATTTCCGGTGAGCGCTCGGCGCGCTCGATCGCGGCCTCGATCTGCCCGCTCGGAATCCCGAACTTCGAATCCTCATGACCCGTTGCCATCGATTCATGGGTCGGCGCGAGTACCCCCGGGTTGATCCGCACGAGCACGTCCTGGGCACGGTGTGCGAGGCGCTCGATCCGATCCATGTCGTCGAACGAGTCGATCACGATCAGCCCGATGCCGGCCGAGATGGCCGCCTCGATGTCGGCATCGCTCTTCGCGTTGCCGTGCAGGAGGATCCGCTCGGGGGGCATCCCTCCGGCGAGGGCGATCGCGAGCTCTCCCGCGGACGCGACGTCGCAGCTGAGCCCTTCCTCGGCGAGGATGCCGATGATCGCGGAGCACGGAAAGGCCTTGGAGGCGAAGTGAACGTCGCTCGCGGGGCGTCGCGAGCGCATCGATTCGAGAAACGAGCGCGCCTGATCTCGCAGCACTCGCTCGTCGACGAGCAGCGCCGGCGTCCCGAACTCCGTGGCCAGCTCGGCGAGGGCGCAGCCTCCCAGCGCGAGCCTGCCGTCCGGGCCTTCCGCCAGGCCGGGGCTGAGCTGCGTGGAGGTCGCTGACGGACGCTGCCGCCGCGTCGTTCATGCGTCACTCCGGTGCGTCCCGGAGCAGAAGCTGCGGGCGGTCTCCTCGAGGATCTCGGCACAGAGATCGAGGGATTCGATCTCGACCCACTCGTCGTCGGTGTGCTCGCCGGCGCCCGTCGGGCCGAAGACGACGCACGGCACGCCCGACTCGACGAGGATCCCCGAGTCCATCCAGCCCATGTCGCCGCGGTGGACGGCCGGCCGGCCGAGGCGCGCGCTCGTGATCAGATCGAGGATCTCGACGATCGGCTCGCCGGATCCGAGCTCGACCGGATCCCGGCCGACGATCAGGTCGAGCTCGGCCTCGAACCGTGAGTCGGCTCGCTTGGCCGCAGCCATCATCTCCTCGATCTCGGCCACCGCCCCCGCGTAGGTCTCACCGGGAACCGTGCAGCGTTCGATGCCGAGGACGGTGCGACCGGGGTAGGCGGGAAGTTGACTGCCCCCCTCGATCGTCGAGGCATGGATCGACGGTCGGCCGTAGCTGGCTCGCGGTCTCGTCTCGAGCTCGCGATCGAGGGCGGAAATGCGCTCGAGCACCGGCGCGAGCAGGGCGATCGAATCGACCCCTCGGTCGACGTCGATGCCCGCCGCTTCGAAGCCGATGCTGGTCAGCTCGAACCAGGCGAACCCGCCGTGGGAGGTGATCAGTTGGAGGTCGCTCTGTTCGGGCAGGATTGCTGCGTCGGCTCTCACCTTCGAGGCGAGGTCGACCGCGCCAAGCGATTTGTATTCCTCGTCGATCACCCCGGCGACGATGAGATCGCCCTGCAGCGGGCCGTCAGCGGCGATTCGCTCGGCGGCGACGATGCTCGCGGCAAGTCCGGCCTTCATGTCGATGGATCCCCGACCGAGCATGCGCCCGTCCCTCATCCTCGGCTCGAAGAGCGCGGCATCCGCGCCGACGACATCCGTATGCGAACAGAGCAGCAGGCTGCGGCCCTCGCCGGTACCGGGCAGCCGGCCGACCACGTTCGGGCGGCCCTCGACGACGTTCGTCACCTCGACATCGAGTCCGGCTCGCTCGAGGCGGCGACCGACGATCTCGGCGACCCCGGCCTCCCCGACGCCGCCCGGAACGAGGTCCGGATTGGTGGAGTCGCATCGGATCAGCTCCTCGAGGAGAGGGGCAACCGTCGATTCACTCATTGTTCGGACTCCTCTGTGCCGCATGATCGCCTGATTACGAGCTTCGTCTCGAGCTTCACCCGCTGCGGGGGGCGACGATCGCCCGCAAGCCTCTGAAGAAGCAGCCGCCCAGCCTCCCTGCCGATCTCGTCGACGGGCTGTGAGACGACCGTGATGGGCGGATCGATCACGTCGGCGAGCGGGAAGTCGTCGAATCCGACGAGGGCGACGTCATCGGGAATTCGCAGTCCGAGTTCGGCGAGGGCCGAGAGCGCGCCGTAGGTGGCGAGGTTCGACGCCGTGAACACGGCGGTCGGCGGATCCTCGAGGCCGAGCAGGGCGAGGGCTCCGCGGCGACCGTCCTCCTGTCCGGGTCCGCCCTCGACGATGAGCTGCTCGTCGACTGCTACCCCCGCCTCGCGATGGGCACGCCGATAGCCGGCCACCCGCTCGGCGCTCGAAGCGATCTGCGGCTCGTCGGTGACGATTCCGATCCTCGTGTGGCCATGCCCGATGAGATGGGCAACGGCGCCGGCGGCGCCGGCCTCGTTATCGACGGTGACCGTGTCGAGGCTCGAGTCGGGCATCAGCCGGTCGATCAGGATGACGGGCCGACCGGAGCTTGCCGCCGCTTCGAGATGGCTGAGATCCGCGGTGGCCGCCGTCGCCACCACCAGGGCGTCGACCTGACGCGAGCGGAGCGTGTCGACAGCATGCCGCTCGCGATCGACATCCTCGTCGGAGTTCGCCAACAGCACCGTATGCCCCTCCACCTCCACGACATCGGTCAGCCCTCTGACCACCGACGCGAAGAAGGGGTTCTCGATGTCGCCGACGACGAGGCCGATGGTTCGCGTCGAGCCGGCGACGAGCGCGGCGGCGAGCTCGTTGCGGTGGTAACCGAGGCTCTCGGCGGCGGCGAGGACCTGTTCGCGAGCCTTCTCGCTGACCGATCCGTAGTTGCCCAGGGCCCGCGCGGCGGTCGCCTGGGAAACGCCCGATGCCTTGGCGATGTCGGAGATCGTGAGACTCATGATTCGGGACGGAACAATGCCGCGGGGGATTTTGATAGCGTTCTCATCAGCTTGTGGATAACGCTATCAACTGATCGGACGGGGTGGAGGAGAACCGGTTGCGCATCGCCGCGGTAGGAGACAACTGCGTTGACGTCTACGTCGGTGATCACGAGGGCCGCTTCCCCGGCGGCAACGCCCTGAACGTCGCAGCCCTCTGCGCGCAGGACGGTCTCGAGTCCTCGTACTTCGGAACGCTTGGCGACGATGCCTACGGCGCCGCACTGCTGGGCGCGGCGAGCGCGGCGGGTGTCGATGTCTCCTCTGTGGAGCGCGATAGGGGGCCGACCGGAGTCACGACGGTCCGCCTTGCCGGCGGCGAGCGCGAGTTCATCTCCGAGGAGTACGGGATCTCGGCCAGCTTCGCGATCGACGAGGTCGTCGCCGAGAAGTTGAGTGCCTACGACTGGGTCCATCTCTCTCGGGTCGGGCATGCCGACGCGATCATCGGTCTCGCCCGCAGCGGCGTGCCGATCTCGCGGGATTTCGGGACGGAGCTTCGCGAGGGCGTCGGCGAGCGGATGGACGCCCGCGACCTCGAGGTCGCCTTCTTCTCCGCCGTCGATCGTGCCGAGGCCGAGGAACAGGCGGCCGTCCTGGTCGGACTCGGGGCCAGGCTCGGCGTCGGGACGATCGGCTCGGAAGGGGCCATCGCGGTCGGCCCGGAGGGCGTCCTCCATCAACCGGCTCACGCGGTCAAGCCTGTGGACACGCTCGGCGCCGGCGACGCGTTCATCGCCGGCTTCATCGCCGCGACGCTGAGTGGAGACGATCTCGAGCAAGTCATGCGCCGTGCGGCCGAGGCGGCCGCTCAGACCTGCGCCCGTCTCGGGGCCTGGGGTGCGCTGGATACAAGTGAGGTGAGTTCATGACCATCGATGTGAGTGCCCGCAAGACTTCGGAATCCGAGCGTCTCTTCGCGGAGGCGAGGGAACACCTGGTCGATGGTGTCGGGTCAGGAACTCGATCGACGAGATCGGGCTGGGCGCCCTGCCCCGTTTTCGTTCGCGAGGGGGACGGGTCGCGCGTCACCGACGTTGACGGCAACACCTACATCGACTACCAGATGGGCCAGGGACCGCTCATCCTCGGCCACCGCCCGCGTCCCGTCATCGATGCGGTGACGGAAACGATCTCGACGCGTGGGTCGCTGTTCGCGCTCGCGTCCGACCTGGAGGGCCAGGCTGCCGCGGCCGTGGCCGAGCGGATGCCATCGGTGGACATCCTGCGGTTCGGTCAGTCGGGTACGGAATGCGTCATGTATGCCCTGCGGTTCGCCAGGGCCGGGACCGGCCGGAACCTGATCGTCCGCTTCGAGGGTCACTACCACGGGTGGTCCGACGCGATTCACTGGTCGGCTCATCCGAGCCTCGACGAGGCTGGGCCGGCCGATGCTCCGGCCGTCACTCCCTCCTCGACGGGGATCGCCAGGCAGGTCGGCGACTCGTTGCTCGTTCTGCCGTGGGGGGACGAGGTAGCGCTCGACCGTGCCTTCGACGAGCATGGCAGTGACATCGCCGGCCTCATCTGCGAGCCGATCCTCGGCAATTGCGGTGGCCTGATGCCGCCTCCCGGATGGCTCGAGAAGCTGCGCGAGGTGACTAGGGCGAACGGATCACGCCTGATCTTCGACGAGGTGCTCACCGGGCTTCGGGTCGGTCCCGGAGGCGCTCAGGGACTGCTCGGAATCGAGCCTGATCTGACGGTCATGGCCAAGGCGCTTGCCGCCGGGTTCCCGGTGGCCGCGATCGGGGGCACGGCGGAGGCGATGGAGGTGGTCACCGAGGGCCGGACCATGCACGGCGGCACCTACAACTCGAACCCGCTCGTCTGCGCCGCCGTGATCGCCACGATGAAGGAGACGGGGACTCCAGGTTTCTACGAGCGGCTTTCCGAGAACGGGGAACGGCTGGCCGCAGGCCTCGTCGACGCCGCTCGGGAGGCCGGGGTCGAGGCCGGCTGGACCGGAACCGGACCGATGTTCCAGCTCTGGTTCGGCGACCGTCCGCCGGAGTCGTTTCGCGACGCGCAGCGCGTGGTCGCCGAGAGTCCCTTTCCGACCTTCCAGCGGGAGATGCTCGAGCGCGGGGTACTCCTGCAGCCGCCACAGGAGGGCCTCTTCCTGAGCTCCGGCGCACACACTTCCGACGATACGGACGAGACCCTCTCGGTTGCGGCGGAGGTAATGCCGCTGGTCGCCGAGGCGGTTGCCGCGGGCCGAGTCGGCCCGACGGGTGGAGTCAGGTAATAGATGTCAACGAAATCCCTGGAGGGAACGAGATCGATGAAGAAACTGCAGCTCTTGCTGATCACAGCGTTGGCCGTGCTGGCCGCTTCCGTGGTTGCGGGGTGCGGGTCCAGTTCCTCGAGCGGAACCACGGGTGGCGGCAATGAGGGGACTCCCGTCGACGGCGGGACCCTGCAGGCCGGCATCAACGACAACCCCGACCACCTCGACCCGGGACTGAGCTACACCAGCGAGGGCTGGGAGATCCTCGAGGCGACCAACAACGGGCTGCTCTCGTTCGCCAAGGAGGCGGGCGCGGCCGGCAACAAGGTCGTCCCCGATATCGCCGAGGCGCTGCCCGAGGTCACCGACGGTGGCAAGACCTACACCTTCAAGGTGCGCGACAACGTCATGTTCTCGGCGCCCGTCAGCCGACCGGTCAAGCCGTCGGACTTCAAGGACTCGATCGAGCGGTTGTTCCGGATCAACTCCGGCGGGATCTCGTTCTACACGGGAATCGTCGGCGCGGAGGAGTACGCCAAGACCCGCAAGGGCGACATCTCGGGGATCGTCGCCGATGACAAGGCCGGCACGATCACGTTCCATCTCACGCAGCCGGACGGCGCCTTTCCCGAGTACCTGGCGATGCCGTTCGCCGATGCGCTTCCCGCCGGCACCCCGGACAAGGACATCTCGACGGACGCATCCTCCCGTGTCGCCACGGGTCCGTACATGATCGACACCTACACGCCGAAGCAGGAGATCAAGCTGGTCCGCAACCCGGACTTCAAGCAGTGGACCGACGACAGCCCCGACGGTCATCTCGACGGGATCGACATCGCCATCGGCGTCGATCCCGACGCCGCCGTCAACGAGACCGTCCAGGGGAACCTCGACTGGTACTTCACGACGGTCCCGCCGGCACGGCTGACCGAGCTGAAGGCGAAGTACCCCGACCAGGTCTACGACAACACGCGCAACAACGTGACCTTCTTCTTCATGAACGAGCGCAAGGCGCCGTTCGACAACCTGAAGGTCCGCCAGGCGGTCAACTACGCAACCGATCGCGATGCCCTCGTGAAGCTGTTCGGCGGCCAGGGCGTGGCGACGGAGAACATCGTGCCGCCCGGGCTCGCTCCCGCGTACCAGAAGCACGATTTCTATCCGTACGACCTCGAGAAGGCCAAGCAGCTGGTCCAGGAATCCGGCACCGCCGGGATGAAGGTCGAGGTCTGGACCCGGAACCAGGAGCCGTTCCCGAAGGTGACGCAGTACATGGCGTCGGTTCTCAACGACCTCGGTTACGACGCCAACGTGAAGGTGATCGATCAGTCGATCTACGACGACACGATCTCCAATCAGAAGACCGATCCCCAGATCGGTGTCAACGATTGGACCCAGGACTATCCGGAGGCCGGCAACTTCATCGACACGTTGCTGAACGGCAACAACATCGTCGAGATCGGCAACAACAACCAGGCCAACGCGGACGACAAGAAGCTCAACGCCGCAGATCGAGAAGACGAACCTGATGCCGCTCGGCGACGCGCGCGATCAGAACTGGGCGAAGCTCGATGCCGAGTTCATGAAGGAGAATGCGCCGTGGGTGCCGTTCCTGAATGCCACCTACCCGCAATTCGCCAGCGCGCAGGTGCGCGGCGTCGTCTTCAACCCGACCTATTACGCCATGTTCCCGTCGATGTGGCTGGAGCAGGGCTGATCGAGATAGCGCCGGCCCGTTGAGCGCGGACGCCGCAGCAGCCGCGGACGCTCCAGGCGGGCCGGCGGACGACCGCGCCAAGCCCCCCGGTCAATGGACCTTGGCATGGCGCCGGCTGCGCAGGAACCGAGTAGCGATGGCGGCGGGGATCGGGTTCGTCCTGATCCTGTTCGCCTGCTATCCCGGCGCGACGCTGTACTCGAAGTACGTGGCCGGGCATGGCCCCGACGAGCAGAACGTGCA
Organism: uncultured Solirubrobacterales bacterium; assembly: GCA_963798165.1. Lineage (GTDB taxonomy): Bacteria > Actinomycetota > Thermoleophilia > Solirubrobacterales > 70-9 > RHKX01. The sequence continues at coordinate 439,892 of CAWCSE010000013.1, forward strand.
GGGCACGATCGAGCTCGGGCGGCCAGCAGATCCCCGTGGTCGCCGATGACGGAACCCCGGTCGGACCCGGCCTGCGCGGCGAGTATCTGCTCGGCGCCGACTCGAACGGCCGCGATCTGTTCGTCAGGGTGCTCTACGGGGGGCGCACGTCGATAACGATCGGTATCGCGTCGGCGCTCTTCTGCACGTTCTTCGGCCTCCTGCTCGCCCTTCCGGCGGGGTACTACCGCGGTTTCGTGGACGGCACCGTGAGCTGGACGCTGGATCTGATCTGGTCGTTCCCGGTCTACCTGCTCGCCGTGGCGCTCGCGACCGCGATGGCGATCGGAGGGCTCGATCTGGGCCCGGTCCACCTCTCGTCGGAATCGCTGCTGATCCCGATCCTCGTGATCGCCGTGGTCTACATCCCGTACGTGGCAAGGCCCGCTCCGGGGCGAGGTTCTGAAGCCTGCGCCGCCAGGAGTTCGTGGAGGCGCGATCGCTCACGGGGCGCGGCCGTGGCGGGTGATGTTCAGCGAGATCCTCCCCAACGTCGCGCCGACGGTGCTCGTCCTCTTCACGCTCATCGTCGCCACGAACATCCTCATCGAGGCCGGGCTGTCATTCCTCGGGGTCGGCGTGCCGTTGCTGACGCCCTCGTGGGGCAACATCATCGAGCAGGGCTACCAGCAGATCGTCACCGCGCCCTGGCTGACGGTGGCGCCGGGAATCGCGATCGTGATCACCGCCGTGACGCTCAACGTCTTCGGCGACGGCCTGCGTGACGCCCTCGATCCCGCACTCGACCCAGCGTCGGCGCCTGAGGGGCGGTCCGAGGGCCGTCCTCGCCGAGACCGAGGTCGAGCGGATTTGATCCTGTTCGTCATCAAGCGGCTGGCTTCGCTGATCGCAGTCCTGTTCGCGGTCTCGGTGATCACGTTCGTGATCTTCAACGTGATCCCGGGCGGCGACCCGGCGCTGCGGCTCGCCGGCCGCCATCCGAGCCCGCAGGTGATCGAGAACATCAACAAGGACTGGGGCTTCGACCAGCCGCATCTACGTCCAGTACGGCCAGATGATGGAGCGGATCTTCATCAAGCGCGACCTGATCTCCTATCAGGACCAGACCGAGGTCCTGCCGGCGATCGCGCGCGGCATCCCGCGGACGCTCTCGCTTGCCATCGGCTCGGCGATCATCTGGCTCGTCATCGGCGTCTCGATCGGCGTCATCTCGGACTTGCACCAGGGGGGCTGGCTCGACGGGGTGCTGACCGGTGTCTCGATGACCGGCATCTCGATCCCGATCTTCTGGCTCGGCGCGGTCCTGCTCTACCTGCTGACCTTCAAGTGGCGCGACCTTCCCGCTCTTCTCCTGGATCCCGGCCGGCGGCTACGCGCCGATCAGCGACCCGCTCGAGTGGGCGCGGCACCTGATCCTGCCCTGGATCACCCTCGCCGTCGTCTCGATCGGCTTCTACGCCCGGGTCGTCCGCAACTCGTTGCTGGAGACCAGCTCCGCCGACTACGTCACGGACCGCGCGCGCGATGGGCCTGTCGAAGCGCCGGGTCCTGTTCCGCCACACGCTGCGTACGAGCCTGATCCCGGTGGTCTCGCTCTTCGGCCTCGACTTCGCGGCCGCGGCTGGCGGGCTCGTGATCCTGGTCGAGCCGATCTTCGGTCTCCAGGGCGTGGGCCAGTACGCGCAGTCGTCGGTCGCCCACCTCGACCTGCCGCCGCTGATGGCGCTGACCCTCTACGGGGCGTTCTTCGTCGTCTTCATCAACGCGCTCGTCGACATCGCCTACGCGTGGCTCGACCCGAGGACCCGCAATGCCTGAGCGCGGCCGGGTCGATCGGGACGCAGCCAGTGCTCGCGGTCGAGGACCTCACGGTCTCGATCCACACCGATGAGGGGATCGTCGAGGCGGTGCGCGGCGTCAGCTTCGACCTGCGGCCCGGCGAGGTGCTGGGAATCGTCGGCGAGTCGGGCTCGGGCAAGTCGGTGACCGCGATGTCGCTGATCGGCCTCAGCAGCGAGGACGGCGAACTTCGAGCTCGGCGGCTCGATCCGCTTCAACGGCGAGCACGGTGCTCGAGCTTCGACGAGGAGACCGCTGCGGCGGATGCGCGGCGAGGGGATGGCGATGATCTTCCAGGATCCGATGACCTCGCTGACCCCCGTCTACAAGGTCGGCGAGCTGATCGCCGAGACGATCCGCGCCCACGTGCGACTGCTCGCAGCGCGGGACGCGAGCGAGCGCGCGGTGGCGATGATGCGCGAGGTCGGCATTCCGGACCCGGAACGGCGCGCGAACGCGTTCCCGCACCAGCTCTCGGGCGGCATGCGCCAGCGTGTGATGATCGCGATGGCGCTGTCCTGCGAGCCGCTCGGTGCTGATCGCCGACGAGCCGACGACGGCGCTCGACGTCACGATCCAGGCACAGATCCTGCGCCTGATCAAGCGCCTGCAGTGCTGACCGCGGCACCGCCGTCGTGATCATCTCGCACGACCTCGGGGTGATCGCGACGGATGGCCGACTCAGGTCGCGGTCATGTACGCCGGCAAGATCGTCGAGCGAGCGCCGGTGCGAAAGCTGTTCGCCTCGCCCCAGCATCCGTACACCTGGGGTTTGCTCGGCTCGGCGCCGCGGCTGGCCGACGACGCCCGCGAGCGGTTCGTCTCGATTCCCGGACAGCCGCCTTCGTTGCTCGGCATCGGCGAGGGCTGCGCGTTCCGCGACCGCTGCGCGTTCGCTCACGACCGCTGCGCGGTGACGCCGCCGCTCGTGCCGCGCTCCGCGCCGGACCATCTCGACGCCTGCTGGCTCGCCGTCGACAGACGCGCCGGGCTGCGGAGCGACTTTGCCGCTGCTTGAGGTCGCCGGCCTCAGATGCAGCTTCCCGGTCTCGACGGGCCGCGGCCGGCGCGACAGCCTGCGCGCGCTCGACGGGGTCTCGATCTCGAATCGAGGAGGGCGAGACGGTCGGTCTGGTCGGCGAGTCGGGCTGCGGCAAGTCGACGCTTCGCCCGCTGCCTCGTGCGGATCTACGAGCCGAGCGCCGGCGCGATCGCGCTTCGACGGGACCGACCTGGCGACGATGTCGGCGCGCCAAGCTCCGCCCAGCTGCGCCGCGACATCACGATGGTCTTCCAGGACCCGCAGGCGTCGCTGAACCCGCGCCGGCGGATCGTCGAGATCGTCGGCGCGCCGCTGCGGGAGCAGGGTGTGAGCAGCCGGGCCGAGCGGGTCAGCCGCGCGACCGAGTCGCTCGAGCTGGTTGGTCTCGGCGCCGAGCATCTCAACCGATTTCCGCACGAGTTCTCGGGCGGCCAGCGCCAGCGGATCGGCCTCGCCCGTGCCCTGATCACGAAGCCGCGCCTGTTGATCTGCGACGAGCCGGTCTCGGCGCTCGACGTCTCCATCCAGGCGCAGATCCTCAACCTGCTCTCCGACATTCGTGAGGAGCTCAACCTCACGTGCGCGTTCATCGCGCATGACCTGAGCGTCGTTCGCCACGTCGCCGACCGGGTCGCCGTCATGTACCTCGGGCGGATCGTCGAGATCGGCAAGACCGCCGACGTCTTCAGCACCGGCCCAGCATCCCTACACGGAGTCCCTCATCGCGGCGATCCCCGAGCCCGATCCGACGATCCCGTTCGCCGACGAGTTGCTGCTCGAGGGTGACGTCCCGAGTCCGATCGACCTGCCCGACGGATGCCGGTTCGCCTCGCGCTGTCGCTTCGCCGACGAAGTCTGTGCACGGCGGGACCCGACCTTGATCTATCTGGTGGCAAGCAGCATCCGGCCGCCTGCCACCACCCGCGCGGTGCCGGGGCCGCGACCGCGGTCGGATAGACGTCTCCGGCTGTTCGGCGGGCTCCGCAGTAGCCTGCGGCCTTGTGAGTGAGAGCAGGCTGCTGGAGCGGTTCATCCGCCTTTGTGAGATTCCGAGCGTGACGGGGACGGAGCGCGCCGTCACCGACGCGATCGCCGCCGAGCTGAGCGACCTCGGGATCGAGTGCCGCGAGGACGATGCCGCCGGCCCGGCGCGGGCCGGCGCGGGCAACCTGATCGCCCACGTGCCCCCGGCCGGCGATCCGGAGCAGGCGGAGTGGGTCGCGTTCTTCGCCCACGTCGACACGGTCCCTCACAGCGAGCCGATCACGGTCGTCGAGGACGAGGGGGTCTTCCGGACCGCCGGGGACACGATTCTCGGCGCCGACAACAAGGCCGCCGTGACGGTCGTCATGGAGCTCGGGGCCAAGCTGGCCGCCGAGCCGGGGCCCGTCGGCCTCGAGATGGTCTTCACGGTCGCCGAGGAACAGGGGCTCCGCGGCGCGAGCGCGCTCGACGTCGAGACGCTGCGTTCGAAGATCGGATACGTGCTCGACCATGCGACGCCGATCGGGGAGATCATCACCGCCGCGCCGACCTACAAGAAGCTGATCGCCGAGTTCCGCGGCGTCGAATCGCACGCCGGGATGCGCCCCGAGGACGGGCGGAGCGCGATCGCGGCGGCGACGGCGGCGATCGCGACGATGGACCTCGGCCGCCTCGACGCGGAGACGACGGCCAACATCGGCGTGATCGACGGTGGGACGGCACCGAACGTCGTCGCCGGCCGCTGTCGCGTCGAGGGCGAGGCCCGCGGTCTCGACGCCGGGCGGGCCGAGGAGGTCGCCCAGCAGATGGTCCACGCGTTCTCGTGGGCGGCGGGCGAGGCGGGCGTCGACGTCGACCTGCTCGTCGAGACCTACTTCCGCGGGTATCGGGTCAAGCCCGGCTCGCGGGCCCTGACGATTGCGAGGGCCGCGCTGGAAGGGAACGCGATCGAGCCGGTCGAGGTGACAACCGGGGCGGCAGCGACGCGAACGCGCTGCGGGCCGCCGGGTTCGAAGCTCTGCTGCTCGCCAACGGCACCGAGGCCGACCGCACTTCCGACGAATCGGTCTCGGTCGAGGCCCTGAACACGATGCTCGCGGTCTGCGCCATCGTCGTCGACGAGGCGGCGAAGGCTGATGCTGAAGCTGCGCGCGGACGGTGGCCGAGGCGGATCCGGGGTCGCTGATCGTCGAGGTGGACGGCGAGCGGCGTCGCGCCTGGGCCGACGAGACGATGGTCGGGCCGGTCGAGGTCGGCGACGACGTCGTCGTCAACACCGCCGCCCTCGACCTGGCCTCGGCTCGGGCGGCTTCGACATCGTGCACGTCAATCTGACGCGCGGCCTGGCCGGAGGGGAGACGCCCTCCGGGGTCCACGTGATGAAGATGAACTCAGCTCCCTGCAGCACGCCGTCGACCCTGTGGAGCTCCCGTCCGATTCGAGCGTCGCGGCCCGGGCGGATGCTGCCGGTCCTCGTGCTGCCGCTGCACGGCCACCTGGCACCGGCCGCCTGGTCGGCTGCGGAGGCGGCGGGCGGGCGGCTGCGGATCGGGTTCGTGCAGGCATCCGGTGGCGGGCTGCCGGGATCGCTCTCCAACGATCTCGGTTGCTGCGCGAGCGCGAGCTCATCGCGGGCACGGTTACCGCGTCGCCATCGTTCGGCGGCGAGCGCGAGGCGATGGCCTCATCGGGGCCATGCATGCGGCGGCGGAGGGCGAGGAATGGGATGCCGTCATCGTCGGTCCGGTTCCGGGAATCCTCGGTTCCTCCACCCGTTACGGGACGGCGGATGGCGGCCCTCGAGGGCGCGCACGCAGCGCTCGCGCTCGGCCTGCCGACGATCGTCTCGCCGCGGATGTCGGCCGCGATCCGCGGCCCCGGCATCTCGGCCTCAGCCATCACACCATCTCCGTCCTCGATCTGTTGCTCGCCGGCGTCGAGGTCCCGGTGCCGAGCGGGCTCGACGGGCTCTGGCCGCTCCCCGCCCGCGAGCCCGTCGCCGTCCTCCAGGAGGCGTGTGGGGGCCTGCACCGCCTGCACGAGGTGCCGTCGATCTGCCCGGGTACGCGGAATCGGGCCTGCCGCAACGGACGATGGGCCGGACCCTCGACGGGGATCTGTTCTTCGCCGCCGCGCTGGCCGCCGGCCCGGCCCTCGGCGAGGCCGCCGGGTCCTGATTTGCACCGGCAGGGGATCGAGCCGGAGCGGTGACACTCGATGTGCCCGCCGTTGCCGCGATCCCGAGAGCTGACGTCGATGCCCGCTTCGAGGGACTGCTGCTCGACTTCCTCGCCTACCTCGAGTTCGAGCGCGGCCTCTCCCGGAACACCCTGACGGCCTACCGGACCGACCTCCTCCAGTACGGGACCTTCCTCGGCGAACGGGGCAAGGACGACCGACGCCGAGGAGGCCGACGTCGACGACTACCTGGCCGCGCTCGCGACCGGTGGTGACCACAAGCCTCCATGCAGCCCGGCGACCCTGAATCGCAAGACGGCCTGCCTGCGGTCCTTCTATCGGCATCTGCGGCGCGCCGAACTGGTCGACGCCGACCCGACGGCGGACGTCCGGCCGCCCCGCAAGGGGCGCACGCTTCCCAAGGTGCTCGGCTACTCGGAGGTCAAGCGCCTGCTCGACTCGGTGTCGGGCAGCGAGCGCGCCGATCTTCGTGACCGCGCAATCCTCGAGGTCATGTACGGCTGCGGCCTGCGGGCCTCCGAGACGATCGGCCTCGAGGTCGGCTCGGTCGACCTCAAACGTAGCTTCTTCCGCGCCCGCGGCAAGGGCTCGAAGGAGCGGATCGTCCCACTCGGTCGGGAGGCGACGGAATCCGTCAAGCGATACCTACGCTCCGGTCGTGGCGCGATGGCGGGCACCTCCGACGTCAGGGCACTGTTCCTCAACCAGCGCGGCGGCGCTCTGACCCGCCAGGGCCTCTACAAGGTCATCCAGGGACGCGCCAAGGTCGTCGGCCTCAGCGACCGGATGAGCCCGCACACCCTCCGCCACAGCTTCGCCACCCACCTCCTCGCCGGAGACTGCGACCTCCGTCGGTCCAGGAGATGCTCGGACGCCGACTCGCGACGACCCAGATCTACACCCACCTCTCGGCCGACCGGATCAAAGAGGTCTACTTCGACGCGCACCCACGCGCGAAGGCGTAGGGGGGTCGGTGGGCGTGGCCTGCCTCGGGGTGATCTACGAGCCGGCCGGTGAAAGTTGATTTGGGCTGGGAGGGGAGGACTGGGGCGCTTGGCCACCGTTCACCCGCCTGCCGGGGGGCTTCTTTCAGCCGAGTTTGCTTTCGGGGCGGATAGCCCTTGCGCCCCCGAGAGCAGTTTCGTCGACCCGGATGAGAGCGGACGCGAAGCGGAGCATCTGCTCGGAGTTATCTAGGCTGGTTTCCATGCCCGAGCTGCCCAGAAGTCGAGACGATTCGCCGTCAGCTCGAGCCGGAGCTCGAGGGCCGCACGATCGTCCGGGCCTCCATCTTCGACGAGCGCGCTCGACGCGGCCCGAGCCGACCGGGCCGGTGGAGATCGGGCTGACCGGGCGGCGCATCGAGAGGGTGGGAAGGCGCGGCAAGTATCTGCTCCTCGGTCTCGACGATGGGGCGACGCTGGTCATGCATCTGCGGATGACCGGCAACCTGCTGCTTGCCGAGCGCGGCGAGGAGGCGCGCAGGTTCGGTGGTGAGCGGCTCTAGAGT
>CAWCSE010000014.1:0-89111 GCA_963798165.1 uncultured Solirubrobacterales bacterium
GCCCCTGAGGACTCCCTTCGCCGCGCTGGCGAGGCCCTTGCCGTCGAATCGCTTGGAGACTAAGCCGTCCGCCCCGACCGGAACGTCGTCAGCTGATCGCTCTCGGCATCAGTGCCGAAATAGACGAGGACGCTGACCTCGGGTGCCTCGGCGGTGATCCGGCGAATCAGTTCGATTCCGCCTCCGCTTGGATATTCGACTCGACGACGGCGATGTCGGCGTGTAGTAGGAGATCAGCTCCGTCGCCGGGGGAGCTGCACGCGCCGCCGACTACCACGAACCCCTCATCCTGGAGGGCGTCGCGCACCTCTCGTCGGGAGCCCGCATCAGGATCGGCTATCGCAACGCGGGCCCGTGGACCGTCGCAGCCCTGATCGGCCGCCGACTCGGCGCTCTCCCCCGTTGAGCCTTGGTTGAGTCCGAGATCGTCATCTCCCCACAGAACAACGTGGCGATACGCTCTCCCGCCTCGAGTCTTGACTATTGCACAGGCAGTCGCGGTCGTCCATTCGGGTGCTCCACTCTCCGCCCGATCGCAGTAGAACTCCCGTTGTGGCGGCCGACCTGCCGAGACCAAGATCCCGCGTACGAGACGATCGTCTACGCAGCCGATGGCAGGGTCGCGACCATCACACTGAACCACCCCGAGCGCCTGAACACGATCGTCCCGCCGATCCGGACGAGGTCGAGGACGCCGTGGGTCGCGCAGTTCAGGACGAGGGGGTCCGCGTCATCGTCCTGCGGGGAGCGGGTCGCTCCTTCTGCGGCGGATACGACTTCGGCGGCGGCTTCGAACACTGGCAGCACGCGATCGAGACGGACGGCCGCTCGGAGCCCGGCAAGGACTTCGCTTTCGCGACGGCGGCTGAGATCGCGCCGACTCAGAAGTTCATGAGCGTCTGGCGCTCGCCTAAGCCGTGATGGCCCAGGTGCACGGCTGGTGCGTCGGCGGCGGCAGTGACTTCGCCCTCTGCGCGGACCTCGTGATGCGAGTGAGGACGCTCAGATCGGCACGCCCTACAGCCGCATGTGGGGCGTCTATCTGTCTGGTATGTGGATCTACCGGCTCGGCCTCGCCAAGGCCAAGTACCACGCCCTGACCGGGCGCCCACTGTCCGGCCGCGAAGCAGCCGACATCGAGCTGATCAACGAGGCGGTGCCCTTTGCCCAGCTGGAGGACCGGGTGGAGCTCTCGCGGCCGAGTGGCGACGATGCCGTCGTCCCAGCTCGCGGCGATGAAGCTCGTCGTCGACCAGGCTACGAGGGCATGGGGATCCGTGACCCAAACGCTGAGAACAATCCTCGACGGCCTGATGCGACACGCGAGCACTCCGATTCATGGAGCGGGCGGAGAACGACGGCGTCCGCGCCGCGATCACCGACCGAGACGGTCCGGTCGCCGACTACAGCAGGGCCCACCGGAGCGTCGACCCGATCCGGGCAATGTGATCGAGCCCCTGAGCTCCCCCGCGGCGGCCAGTCCAAGTCCATCCGTTTCCGGCACTGCCGGCCGCCGAGGCGCGGAAGCGTGGGCCGGCACGCGCGTTGATCTGACGTGCATCGCAAACGACGTCCGAGAGCGACGACCTGGCTGATCGCGATCTCGCAGTGCCTCTTCCTCGGAGTCCTGATCCTGTTGGGAGCGTCGAGCTGGGGGGCCGACGAAGCTCAGGCAGCCCCCTGCGACGAGCCGGTTCTCAACGCCATCGCCTGCGAGAACACGAAGCCCGGCGCCCCCCCAGCGAATGGGATATCTCCGGCGCCGGCAGCTCGAACATCCAGGGCTTCGCGACGGACATCAGCGTCAACCACGGCGAGACGGTCCACTTCAAGATCGACACCGATCGTCCGACTACCGCCTCGACATCTACCGGATGGGCTATTACGGCGGCGACGGCGCCCGCCAGGTCGGCGACGGTCAGCCCTCGGCTTCGCTGCCGCAGAACCAGCCCAACTGCCTGACCGATGGCGCCGACCGGCCTGATCGATTGCGGCAACTGGGCCGTGTCCGCATCGTGGCAGGTGCCGGCCGACGCCGTCTCGGGCATCTACTTCGCGAAGCTGGTCCGCGAGGACGGCACCGGAGGCGCGAGCCACATCGTCTTCGTCGTCCGCGACGACGACGGCGCGCTCCGACATCCTGTTCCAGACCTCCGACACGACCTGGCAGGCGTACAACCAGTACGGCGGCAACAGCCTCTACACGGGCTCGCCGGCCGGCCGCGCCTACAAGGTCAGCTACAACCGGCCGTTCACCACCCGCGACACCTCGCAACGAGGACTGGCTCTTCAACGCCGAGTATCCGATGGTGCGCTGGCTGGAGGCCAACGGCTACGACGTCAGCTACATCACCGGCGTCGACAGCGACCGCGACGGCGCGCGAGATGCTCGACCACAAGGTGTTCCTGTCGGTCGGCCACGACGAGTACTGGTCGGGCGATCAGCGCGCCAACGTCGAGGCGGCGCGGGATGCGGGCGTGAACCTGGCGTTCTTCAGCGGCAACGAGATCTTCTGGAAGACGCGCTGGGAGAACAGCATCGACGGCTCCGGCACGCCGTACCGGACGCTCGTCTCCTACAAGGAGACCCACGCGAACGCAAAGATCGACCCGACGCGCCGACGTGGACCGGAACGTGGCGCGACCCGCGCTTCAGTCCCACCCGCCGACGGCGGCCGCAGCCCGAAAACGCGCTGAGCGGGCAACATCTTCATGGTCAACTGCTGCGCGACTACGCGATCGAGGTGCCGGCGGCCGACGGCAAGATGCGCTTCTGGCGCAACACGAGCATCGCGTCGCTGCGCGCCGGCCAGACCGCGACGCTGCCGGACGACACCCTCGGTTACGAGTGGGACGAGGATCTCGACAACGGGTCCCGCCCGCCGGGAACCTTCCGACTCTCCTCGACGACGGTCGACGCCCAGCAGCGCTTGCAGGACCAGGGCTCGAACTACGGACCCGGCGAGGCGACGCATCAGCCTGACGCATGTACCGCGCGCCAAGCGGCGCGCTGGTCTTCGGCGCCGGCACCGTGCAATGGTCCTGGGGCCTCGACGGCAACCACGACCGCGGCGGCGACCCGCCGGACCAGCGAATGCAGCAGGCGACGGTCAACCTGTTCGCCGACATGGGTGCGCAGCCCGACGACGCTGCGCCGGCGACCTGCAGGCGGCCACCGCGTCGACGGACACGAACGCGCCGACTTCGACGATCACCGCGCCGACCGCGAGCTCGCAGCTCACCGGCGGCACCCAGATCAGATCAGCGGCACCGCGACGGATCAGGGCGGACGGGGTGGTCGGCGGGGTCGAGGTCTCGGTCGACGGCGGCGTCTACCTGGCACCGGGCGACGGGCCGCGGATCCTGGAGCTACTCGTGGACGCCGGACCAGGCGGGACCGGCGCAGATCAGGGCCCGGGCCGTCGACGACAGCGGCAACCTCGAGAAGCGGTCAGGCCGGGAGTGACGGTCGACGTGGGCTCCGGGGGCGGCGGCAGCTGCCCCTGCTAGATCTGGGACGACTCGGTCTCGCCGCCGGTCGAGGACGACCCCAACGGTGTCGAGCTCGGGCGTCAAGTTCCGCTCCGACCGGAACGGCTTCATCACCGGTCTGCGCTACTACAAGGGCGCCCAGAACACCGGCACCCACGTCGGTCACCTGTGGAGCGCCTCCGGCACCCTGCTCGCCCAAGCGACCTTCACCGGGGAGTCGAACAGCGGCTGGCAGCAGGTCACGCTCGACCCGGCCGATTGCGGTCAACGCCGATACGACCTACGTTGCCTCCTACTACGCGCCGCAGGGCCATTACGCCGCGACCACGGGCGGGCTTGTCGTCGGCGGTCGACAACCCGCCACTGCACGGTCTGGCAAGCGGGACCGACGGCGGCAACGGCGTCTACCGATACGGGTCCTCCAGCGGCTTCCCGACCCAGACCTACCAGGCGGGCAACTACTGGATCGACGTGGTCTTCGAGGACGACCTCGGACCCGATATGACGCGCGCCATCAGTGACCACGGTCTCTCCGGCGCAGGGCTCGGCGAACGCCGCTACCGACACAAAGGTCACCGCGACGTTCAACGAGAGGATGGACCCGGCGACGATCGGCGGCCAGACGGTCAAGCTCCGCCAGGGGAGCCGGCAGATCCCGGCCACCGTCAGCTACGACGCCGCGACCCTGCGGGCCACCCTCATCCCCAGCCAGCCGCTCGACAACTCGACGACCTACACCGCGACGGTCAGCGGCGGAACCTCCGGGGCGGCGGACCTCGCCGGAAACCGGCTGTCCAGCGACTACAGCTGGACCTTCGCCACGGGCGCCGGGCAGCCGCAACCAGGCAACTGCCCATGCTCCCTCTGGAGCAACGCAATCACACCACCCGTGGAGAGCGACACCAATGGGGTCGAGCTGGGAGTCAAGTTCCGCTCCGATCGAGCCGGTCTCATAACGGGACTGCGCTTCTACAAGGGGGCTGGGAACACCGGCACCCACGTCGGTCACCTATGGAGCTCCTCCGGCACGCTGCTCGCCCAGGCGACCTTCACGGATGAATCCAGCAGCGGGTGGCAGCAGGTTTCGCTCAGCCCGCCGATACGGGTCGATGCGGATACGACCTACGTCGCCTCCTACTACGCGCCGCAGGGCCATTACGCCGCTTCCAGCAACGGATTCTCCTCAGCGGTGGACAGCCCGCCGCTGCACGGCGTGGCCAGCGGCGCCGGCGGCGGCAACGGGGTCTACCGCTACGGATCGACCGGGGGCTTCCCGACTCAGACCTACCAGGCGAGCAACTACTGGGTCGACGTGGTCTTCGAGGACGACACCGCCCCCGACGTCACGCCGCCCACGGTGGCCTCGGTCTCACCACCCCAGGGCTCGGCGACCGCCGCGATCGACACCACCGCGACCGCGACATTCAGCGAGAAGATGAACCCGTCGACGATCAGCGGTCAGACGGTCAGGCTGAGCAAGGGCAGCCAGCAGATTGCGGCCTCCGTCGCCTACGACGCGGCGACGATGCGGGCGACCCTGACGCCCAGTCAGCCGCTCGAGTATTCGAGCACTTATACGGCGACGGTCAGCGGTGGGGCCTCGGGAGTGGCCGATACGGCCGGCAATCGCCTGGCCTCCGACTACAGCTGGACATTCGCGACGGGATCGGCACCGACGCCGACCGATCAGGGACCTGGGGGGCCGATCCTGATCATCGCGAGCCCGTCCGATCCCTTCGGTCGCTACTACACGGAGATTCTCCGCGCCGAGGGGTTGAACGAGTTCCGGGTGGAGAACCTCGGATCGGTCACTGCTTCGACGTTGAATGGCTACGACGTCGTGATCCTCGGCTCGACCAACCTGACGACCGCCCAGACGCAGATGCTCACATCCTGGGTCACCCAGGGCGGGAACCTGATCGCCATGCGCCCTGACGCCCAGCTTTCCGGCCTACTCGGCCTGACGGCGGCTGGGTCGACCCTCAGCAACGCCTACATGAAGGTGAACACGTCCGGCTCCCCCGGGGCCGGCATCGTCGGGGACACGATGCAGTTCCACGGGACCGCCGATCGCTACTCCGCGAACGGCGCCACGACGATCGCCAACCTCTACTCCGACGCCGCCACCGCGACGACTTCGCCGGCGGTAACGGTGCGCAGCGTCGGCTCGAACGGCGGCCAGGCGGCGGCGTTCACCTACGACCTGGCCCGCTCGGTCGTCTACACGCGCCAGGGCAACCCTGCGTGGGCCGGGCAGGAGCGCGACGGAAGTTCACCGATCCGCTCCGACGACCTCTTCTTCGGCGGCGGCCAGGCCGACTGGGTCGACCTTGACAAGGTCGCGATTCCGCAGGCCGACGAGCAACAGCGACTGCTGGCAAATCTCATCGGCGAGCTCAACGCTGACCGCAAGCCGCTGCCTCGGTTCTGGTACTTCCCCGCTCGGAGAACGCGGTCGTCGTGATGACGGGCGACGATCACGCCCAGGGAGGCACGGCCGGCCGGTTCAGCCAGCTCAATGCCGCCAGCCCTCCCGGCTGCTCGGTCGCCGCCTGGGAGTGCCTCAGGTCCACCTCCTACGTCTACACCGACTCGCCGCTGACCGACGCGCAGGCCACCGCCTTCGAGGCGCAGGGTTTCGAGGTCTCGGTACACCTGACGACGGGTTGCCAGGACTACACTCCCGCTTCGCTGGCGGATGAATTCGCCGCGCAGATCGGCGAGTTCAAGGCTAACTACCCCGGCGTCCAGCCCCCGAGCACGAACCGCACCCACTGCATCGTCTGGAGCGATTGGGCGAGCCAGCCGAAGGTGGACGCCGCCCGCGGCATCCGGCTCGACACGAGCTACTACTACTGGCCGGAGTCGTGGGTGCAGGATCGCCCCGGGATGTTCACGGGCTCGGGGATGCCGATGCGATTCGCCGATCTGGACGGGTCGCTCATCGACACCTACCAGGCGCCGACGCAGATGACCGACGAGTCGGGGCAGAGTTACCCCGCGACCTCGGATGCGTTGCTCGACCGGGCGGTCGGCAGCGACGGGTACTACGGCGCCTTCGTGGCCAACATGCATACCGACTACGACGACTCACCGGAAGGCGACGCCGTCATCGCCTCCGCCCAGCAACGTGGCGTCCCCGTCATTTCCGCACGGCAGTTGCTGACCTGGACCGACGGCCGCAACAACTCGTCGTTCGGAGCGATCGGCTGGAGCGGCAACGAGTTGCAGTTCTCGATCAATGCCGCGGCCGGCTCCGACGGCCTGGAGGCGATGGTCCCGGTGCAATCGAAGGCCGGGCCCCTCGGTGGCGTACGGCGTGGCGGAACGCCGATCGCGACGACCACCAGGACGATCAAGGGCGTCGACTACGCGTTCTTCCCGGCGCTGGCCGGCAACTACACCGCCGCCTACGCGGTCGATGCAACGCCTCCCGTCATCTCCAGCGTCACGGCGCAGGCTCACAACGATGGCTCCGCAACCTTGACCTGGACGACCGACGAAGCTTCCGACTCGGACGTCGAGTACGGAACCTCACCGGCAACCCTCAACAACAGCGAACAGCGTCCGGCGCGGGTGACGTCGCACAGCGTCGATCTCGAAGCTCTCGATGCGGGCACCACCTACTACTACCGGGTCAAGTCGACGGACGCGGACGGCAATGCGGCCACATTTCCTGCTGCCGGCGATCCACCGCTCAGTTTCACGGCCCAGGCGACCACGACGACGGGGGCCCTCTCCGACACGGACGCTGCCGATTTCAATGGGGGCCAGGTCGGGGCCGGCGCATACGTGGCTCGAACGGCGGACGGGGAGTTGTCGCTGCGGCCGACCGTCGGCGAGGAGTTCTCGGGAAGCTCGCTGCCGTCGAACTGGACGACCAACCTGTGGAGCTCGCAGGGGACCGTATCGGTCGCGAACGGGGCAATCGGCGTCGACGGCGCATCGACCGGAACCACGCAGCTCTTCGGCCCGAGCAGGTCGCTCGAGTTCGTCGCCACCCTGGGCTCGGCCCCCTATCAGCACGCCGGCTTCGGCGTCGACTTCAACAACACGCCCGCTTGGGCGATCTTCAGCACGAAGGGTGGCGGAGCCGTCTATGCCCGTACGAACAGCAACGGCTCCCAGCAGGAATCGCAGCTCTCGAGCAGCCTGATCGGAACCCCGCACCGCTTCCGGATCGATTGGACGACGACCTCCGTCAACTACTACGTCGACGGCGCTCAGGTCGCGTCTCATCCGGCCTCGTTCGCGAGCACGCAGATGCGGCCGCTGGTCAGTGACTACTCCGCAGGTTCGGAGGACCTGAAGGTCGACTGGGTGCGGATGGGGCCGTACACGTCGACGGGGTCATTCGACTCCCGGGTCCTCGACGCCGGCTCCGCAGTCGACTGGGGAGCACTGAGCTGGAGCTCCGTCACACCGGCGGGCACCAGCGCCGCCCTCAGCGTCCGCACCGGCAACAGCCCGAACCCGGACGGGAGCTGGAGTGCCTGGAGCCCGGTTGCGGCGTCCGGCAACCCGATCGGCGCTACCTCGCGCTACCTGCAGTACAGGGTGGACATGCAGAGCTCGAGCAGCAGCGCCACGCCCGAGCTGCAGTCCGTGACCGCCGCCTACACGTCGGGCGGCTAGCCCTAGCTCTGGCGGCGCGCCCGCGAGGCGGCATCGAGACCGCGGAGGACATCAACCGTCGTCTCCCAATCCATGCACTTGTCGGTGACCGACTGCCCGTAGGTGAGCTTGCCGCCGAGGTCCTGCCTGCCGCCGATGAGGAACGACTCGAGCATGACGCCGACGATCGCCTCGTTGCCGGCCGCTACCTGTTCCCCGATCGCCTCGGCGACCGCGGGCTGGCGCTGGTCGTCCTTGCCGCTGTTGTCGTGGGAGGCGTCGATGATCACGCGCTCGGGTAGGCCCACCTCGCGCAGACGCTGGAGGGTTTCGGCGATCGACTCAGCGTCGTAGTTGGTCGCGCCGCGGCCGCCGCGCAGGATGATGTGGCAGTCGTCGTTGCCGGTCGTGCGGAGGATGGCCGAGCCGCCCGAGAGCTCGACCCCGGCGAAGGAGTGCTTGGCGGCCGCCGCCCGCAGGGCGTCCACGGCGACGCCGACGTTGCCGTCGGTGCGGTTCTTGAAACCGATCGGCATCGACAGGCCGGAGGCGAGCTGACGATGGGTCTGGCTCTCGGTCGTCCGCGCCCCGATCGCTCCCCAGGCGACCGTGTCGGCGATGTACTGAGGGGTGATCGGGTCGAGGTACTCACAGCCGATCGGGAGCCCCGTCGACAGCACCTGCAGCAGCAGGTCCCGGGCCGTCCGCAGCCCGGCGTTGACGTCGCCGGAGTTGTCGAGGTGGGGGTCGTTGATGAGCCCCTTCCACCCAGTGGTCGTGCGGGGCTTCTCGAAGTAGACGCGCATCACGACGAGCAGATCGGGAAGCTCCTCGGCCAGGGCCGAGAGCCGATGCGCGTAGTCGAGGGCCGCGATCGGATCGTGGACGCTGCACGGCCCGACGACGACCAGCAGCCGCGGATCCTCGCGGTCGATGATGGCTCTGACCTCGTCGCGACTGCGGATGACGAAGTCGGCGGCCTCGGGCGAGAGGGGCTGTTCGTTCAGCAATTCCGCCGGCGTGGCCAGCGGCACGATCTGCTCGATCCGGCGGTCGTGGAGCGTGTTGTCATGTCCGGTCGGGGCGGTCGACATCGCCGCAAGTGTCTCAGAGGACCGCCGTCGACAGTGTGGCTGGGTTCACGAATGGGTGTTGTGGGTTTCACCCCGCGGGTGCCTGTTCGCGGGTGCCCTCAGAGCAGATCATGGTCGTACAAGGTCAACCCAACCAGTCAAGGAGACGTCAAATGTTCAACAGCACCAAGGTCCGCGCTTCTCTCGCCGCCCTCGCCATCTCGGTCACGGCCCTGAGCGGAGTCGCCACGGCTTCCGCCTCAGGCAAGGCCGGCACGGACGTGTCGATCAAGGGTCATCAGGGCGACTACTACGGCTACGTCTCCAGCTCCGACTCCGGCCATTGCGCCAACGGTCGCAAGGTGAAGGTGTTCAAGCAGCTCGGCAGCAGCCAGGATCCGAAGCACGATCAGAAGATCGGCTCGGACACCGCTCAGGCCAACGGCGACGGCTACATGTGGTCGATCGGCAACTCCGGCTACAAGCACGGCGAGTTCTACGCCAAGGTCGGCAAGACCGACTACTGCAAGGGCGACACGAGCAAGACGATCAGCCGCTGACCCGGCGATCGGCTTCCACGGCCCACGACCCGGCGGCTTCGGCCGCCGGGTCGTTTCGCGTTCCGGACACCAGTGGTGTGGTCAGGGAGCGACGATGCCCGCGAGCTGCCGCAGCCGTACGGTCTCCGGAGTCCAGCTCACAGCTCGATCTCGCAACCCCCGGCCGAGGGCCGACTTCGTCAGGGCGACCTTGGCCGCCGAGCGAGACCTCCGCACGAGCAGTGCGGCCCGCTTCGAGCGCTTGGCTTCGTAGGCGCTGAGACCGGCGCCGATCTCACCGCCGTCCAGCGCGGCTCCGAGCGCCACCGCGTCCTCGAGCGCCGAGCACGCTCCCTGCCCGAGGAAGGGCAGCATCGGATGCGCGGCGTCGCCGAGCAACGTGATCGCGTCGCCGCTCCAGGTCGGTGCCGGATCCCGGTCGAAGAGCCGATGGGAGAGCACGGCGGCGGGGTCGGTCGAGCGGACGATTTCGGGCAGCGGCTCGGAGAATCCGGTGATTCGTGCTTCGAGCGCTGCGCGATCGCCGGCGGCGCCGGAGAATGCCACGTACCAGTAGGTCACCCCTCCGGCCAGGGGCAGCAGCCCGGCGACGCATCCGGCTCCCCACATCTCGCCCGCCGGTACCTCGGACGGCGATTCGGCGACACCTCGAAAAGCCACGATTCCGGAGTCGATCGGCTCCGCTGCGCCGAGGACGCTCTCCCTGACGACCGAGCGGAGCCCGTCCGCGCCGACGATCAGATCAGCCGGCAACTCGTCGCCGCCGGCCGTTCGAACAGCCCCGGCGACGATCGAGGTCACCTCGATCCCTAACCGCGGCGGCTCGATCTGGGCATCGAGCAGGGCATCTTGCAGGTCGCGGCGGTGGATTCCCACGAGTGGCGCCCCGAAACGGTCCTCGATCGATCTGGGGTCGAAACTCGCCAGGATCGAGCCGTCCGCACGCCGCAGAGCACCGCCGCTGCGAGGAACATCCGAACCGTCGGCCAGGTGGCCGAGCCCGAGCGATCGCAGGGCGATCACGCCGTTGGGCCAGATCGAAAGCCCCGCCCCGAGCGGCCGTAGCTCCGCGTCGCGCTCCAGCACCGAAACCTTCCAGCCTGCGCCGCGCAGGGCGATCGCAGCGGCGAGCCCGCCGATGCCCGCCCCGACGACGGCGGCGGTCCGCCTGGAAGTCGCTGCAGCCACGGCCGGAAACCTAGCCGGGCGGATCCCGCCCCGTCGTCAGCCGACAGCGACGAGCGTGGAGTCGCCGATCCTGAGCGACATCGCCCCTCGCCCGATCTGCTGGACTGCGGGCGATGAGCACCGCCCTCGAGCGCCTCACCGAGCAGCAGCGATCCCGGCTCCTCGCCTCGCCGGCTCCCCGTCACGCCGGGGCGATGAAGGCGGTCCTGACCGACGAGCGCTTCGATCGCTCGGACTGGATCTTCGAACGCAAGCTCGACGGCATCCGCTGCATCGCTGTCAGGGACGGCGACAGCGTGCGCATGCTCTCGCGCAACGATCTACCGCTGAACGACCGCTATCCGGAGATCGCGACGGCACTCTCGTCGCAGCCCTCACCGCGCTTCGCCGTGGACGGGGAGATCGTCGCCTTCGACGGCACCCAGACGAGCTTCTCGCTTCTCGCCCGGCGCAAGCAGCTTCACGTGCCGGTGTTCTTCTACGTCTTCGACCTGCTCTGGCTGAACGGCGTCGACGTCCGCGGCCTGCCGCTGCGGGCCCGCAAGTCGCTGCTGCGCGAGGCGCTCAGCTTCGCCGACCCGATCCGACTGACCCCGCATCGCAACGGCGACGGCAGGGCGTTCTTCGCCGAGGCCTGCCGCAGGGGCTGGGAGGGCCTGATCGCCAAGCGCGCCGACAGCTCCTACACCGACCGGCGGTCCCGCGACTGGCTCAAGTTCAAGTGTGAGCGGGGCCAGGAGCTCGTGGTCGGAGGCTTCACCGACCCGCAGGGCTCGCGGACGGGGTTCGGCGCCCTCCTGCTCGGCTACTTCGACGGGGGCGATCTGCACTATGCCGGCAAGGTCGGCACGGGGTTCGATGAGGGGACGCTGAGCGATATAGCGGGTCGCCTGCGGGAGCTCGAGACCGCGTCCTCCCCGTTCGCGGACCCGACCGATATCGACCGCAGCGCCCACTGGGTCGAGCCAACCCTCGTCGCCGAGGTCGGATTCAGCGAGTGGACGCGCCACGGCCGGCTTCGCCACCCGCGCTTTCTGGGCCTCCGCGACGACAAGAGCGCCCGCGATGTCGTGCGCGAGGACTGACCGGGCCGTTCCGCAGGTCCGATCCGCCGGGTCCTCTGCGAACATACGTTCGTGAGATGGGACAACCTCAGAACCGAGCGAGACCGCGGCAACCGGTTGCCCGGCACGGACGCGGCGCCCGCCACGTCGCTCCGGTCCGCGACCCGCACGAGGACCGGCCGCCGCCGCCGTCCCCCGGCCCGGTCCACGATGCCCGGTCGCGGCCGCAGCGCCCCTTCCAGCGCCTTGCATCCGCGTGGGCCCGCCGCCTCGCGCGGGCACGCTGAATAGGCTCCTCGCCGTGGCAGCCGCGGAGGACACCGGCACGACGGACGGACCGAGGGGCAGCCTGGCCTGGCGCCGGCTCGGTGCCGGGCCACCGCTCCTGCTGATCAACGGCTACGCCGCGACGAAGGACGACTGGGACCCGGGCTTCCTGACGGCACTCGCCCGCACCGCGACCGTCCTCTGCCCCGACAACGCCGGCGTCGGCGACTCCGACCCCGACCCATCCGGGGTGAGGATCGCCTCGATGGCTGAGGACATGGTTGCGCTGCTCGACGATCTCGGCTGGGAGACGGCCGACGTGGCCGGCTGGTCGATGGGCGGATTCGTCGCCCAGCAACTGGCAGCCGACGCCCCCGATCGCGTCGAGCGCCTCGTCCTGCTCGGCACCGACCCCGGTGGAGAGGATGCCGAACACGCACGCGGCGATGTCTTCCGCCGGCTGATCGACCACTCGGGCACCCCCCACGAGCAGGCCCGTCGGCTGCTCGAGCTTCTCTTCCCACCCGATCTCGCTGCCGGCATCTATGCCCTGTTCGGAGATCTCGTGGCCGCCGCCCGGGCCCGGCTCGACCCCGAGGCACTGACGGCGCAGGAGGCAGCGATGAGCGGCTGGGAGGCAGGCACGAACTGCGAGCGGGTCGCCGCCGTCCGCGGCCCCGTCCTGGCGGCGGCCGGCGGCGACGACATCGTGATCCCACCGGAGAACGCCGCGACGATGTCACGGCTGTACCCGGATGCCTGGCTCGCCCGCTTCCCCGGTTGCGGCCATGCGTTCATGGCTCAGGAGCCCGAACGACTCGCCGCCCTGATGGCCGCGTTTCTGGCCCGCTGATCCCCGGGGACCGATTCGCGAGTTCCCCCTATCGCAACCGCCCATCGCCGGAATCGCGGCGGGGGCGATCGCCGTCGCTCTCATCGGCAGCTCGATGGCGAGTGCCGACCCGGTCCTCGCTCAGTCCCAGTGGTCGCGGCGCGCTCGGGGTCGGCCGGCGCTCCCCGCGAGGCGCCCCGAGTCGAGTCGGGCACGTGGATCCGGATCGCGACCGTGCTCGGACACTCCGGGCGGCTGCTCAGCCCTCGGGCTTGGAGGCGGATGACCCCGAATCCGGCGACGAGTCCTCGCCCTTCTTGGCGGGGAGCGGATCGGTGATCACCTGCTTGAGCTCCTTCGCCTCGCGAACGCCCTTGCCGGCGGTGCTGGCGATGCTCTTGCCGTCGATGCCCTCGGTCTTCTCCCTGGCGACTCCCGCCAGTTCCTTGGCCTTCTCGCCGCCGACCCGGGCACCCTTGCCGGCCGACCTGCCGAGTGCGGGCAGCCGCTTGTAGCCGCCGAAGATCACAAGCACGATGAGGAGAAGAATCACGATCTCGAGAGGGCCGATCATGGGCTGAGGTTAGCGATGCCGGACCCCACCCCGCCTACCTGACCTCGATCTTCCGCAACTCCAGCCAGACGAGGGTCGGGAAAGGCAGCGGCCGGTTCCGCGGCCCGATCGGGCGAACCCAGCGCCGGGTCGGGAAGAGGAGCCCGTCGGTCTCGACGTGATCGGCGCACATGTGGGCGGCGCGAGCCCAGCCGCCGACGACCTCGGCGACGTAGTCGTGACGGCGGAGCCGGAGCTCGGCGTCGTAGTAGAAGGTCTGCGTGCGGGAGTGGGTGTCGAGTCCCGGCGGGAACTCGACATGGAGGCGGCGCCACGTCTCGTCCCCCTCGACCCACGGCTCCCCCTCGGTGACCGTCATCCCCTCCCTGACGAGCAGATAGGGTGCGTTCAGGTAGTTCCACCATGCGTAGCCGGCGAAGTAGGCGGCGTCGAGGCGGTCCCAGCGGAGGTTCCGGCGCAGGCCCGCTCGGCCGAAGAAGCAGGGCCGCGGGTCCAGCCGCTCCTCGAGGATCTCACCGTCCACGGTCTCGATCCGGACCGCGCCGGCATCGAAGACCCCCCGGCTACCCGCGCGCGGGTAGGGATCGGCGCACGCTCGGACCCGACCGACATCGACGTCGATCGTCGCCTCGGCGAAGCCGTTCCCGGGGACTCGCGTCTTCAGCAGGAGACCACCGGAGCGGACTTCGGCGCGAATGGACTCGGCCGCCGCCCAGCGCTCCCTGCCGCCGTGCGCCTCGAGAACCTCCTCGAGCAGCTTCGCCATCACTACTCAGCTGCTGAGCTTGCCGTCGTCGATGGCGATGGCTCCGTGGGCGCTTTGCTTCGGCAACGGACAACCTCTCGCTCGGGAACGGCGCTTCCCCGACGACACTAGCCTGGGCCCAAGGGGTCCGCAAGTGCCTCCGTGGCCACCCTCTCCCCCGCCTGCAGCCCGAGGATCACCCGGCCCTGGTCCTTCTCGAGGCGGCCGATATCGGGCGAACCAGGGGGTGGACGGAGCGAGAGGATCGCCGGGCGCGCGGCTGGATCCTCCTGCGCTTCCGCGAGGGCGAGGTCGTCGCGCGCCAGCCGATCCGGACGGTCGAGGAAGGCGGCGCCGAGCCCACGACTGTGGAGGTTGAGGTAGCGCGCGATCAACCTGCCAGACCTGCCGCCGTTGCTCGACTCCACTTCGCCGTGGCGCCGGGAGCGAAGCACGAGGACGTGAGTGGCGCCCTGTTCGATGGCGGTCCGGTAGGGGATCGATTCGGCGATCCCCGCGTCGAAGAACCGGCTGCCGCCGAGCTCGATCGGCCGGCCCGAGAGCAGTGGAAGCGCCGTGCTCGCCCGCAGCGCGAGCTTCAGGGTCGGCCGATCGGAGACCATCGGCGCGAGATCGGTCGATGCGCCCGTCGCCGCGTCGGTGGCCAGTGGGTGGAAGCGGACGGCGCTGTTGAGGATCTCGTCGAACGGCATCGGCGCGAGCTTCTCGTAGACGGTGTCGGTCAGGAACGCGCTGTCCACGATCGGCTTGCCTCGCAGCAGGTTTCGCCGGGCCGTCGAGGCCGTCCGCAGCGCCGGGTCCGACCAGGTCGAGATGCCCGTACCGGCGGCGCCGCTGATCAACCAGGCCGCGTTGAGGGTGCCCGCCGAGGCTCCGTAGACGTCGTCGAAGACCGGGAGCAGCCCCAGCTTGTCGATCGCCAGCGCCATTCCGCCCGTGATGGCCCCGCGCATGCCCCCGCCCTCGATCGCAAGCGCCACGCGGGCGTCATCGTCACGGGCGCCGGGCCGGCTCCCGGACGCAGCCCGATCGGCGATCAGATCGAGGACCGGGTGGCGCATGGATCAGCCCTTGGCGACGCGCTTGCAGACGTCCCGGATCGCCGCCCGGAGCAGCAGGGTCGTCGGCAGGCCGGCCCGCTCGTACTCGGCGTGCCAATTGACCTCGGTGCCTCCACCCTCGAGCGCAACGAGGCGGGCCTCCGCCTCGTAGCCGGTCACGTTCATGCCGTCGATCAGCTCGTAGCCCATCGCCTCGCCCGGCTCCCACTTCGTCACCCGCTCACGGAGCCGCAGTGGACGCTTGACGAGGACGCGGATCGCCCCGGGACCGTGCTCGCCGCCGCCCTCGATCTCGACGCTCGACCACGGGCCCCATTGCGTCCATTGAGTGACGTCTGCCAGCCGATTCCAGACGACTTCCGGGGAATCGTCCGAGACGGCTGACGCGTCGATGGTCTTCATCGCCCGAGGCTAGCGTCCGAGGGTGCGCAGAAACTCGCGGGAGGCGGTCGGCAGGCCGGCGAGGAGCTTCCTCACCTCGGCGAGGCCGGCGCGCAGCTCGGCGTCACCCGACTCGACGGGCAGCATCGTGTCCTGGAGGTCGGAGATCATCCGATCGCCGTCCCCGGCGCCCGCGACCGCATGCTCGACGAGCGACTTGACGCCCTGCGACCTGAGGCCGGGTGAGGCGGGCTCGGCCTCGGTGACCGCGAAGCCGAATCGGTCGGCGAACTGGGACCGCGTGCGCTTGCCGCGTCCGTAGGCCTTCTGGACCGGCCCGTAGAGCTTCTCCTCGAGACGGTCGGCGGGGCCGATCGTCAGCTCCTCGTACGCGACCGAGAGAGCGCCGAGCGCGTATCCGATCCGCTCGTTGGCGGCGCCGAGGTCATCGAGAATCTGTTGGCGCGCCTCCGCCTGGGTGATCGCCACAGCTGCAGGTTATCCAGCCTCCACCGCCGATCCCAATAGGCTGCCGCCGGTCCCGTGTTCTTCGAGCTCTCGACACTCGAGCTGGCGATCATCCTGATCGTCCTCACCGTCGGCGCCACGTCGCTGGGCGCCTACGTGGGAAGAAGGCGACGACACCTCTCCGAGAGCCTCGCCGAATCCTTCGGCGTCATGCAGGGAGCGCTGCTCGGCGTCGTCGGGCTGATCCTCGCCTTCGGCCTCTCGCTCGCCTTGTCCCGCTACGAGGACCGTCGCACCGCGATCGTCGAGGAGGCGAATGCGATCGGTACGACGGACCTGAGGGCGCAGACGTTGAACGAGCCGATCCGCAGCGAATCGCTGCGCCTCCTGTCCGAGTACACCGAGAGTGCCGTACGGGTCTCGGAATACGTGCCCGGCAGCGCCGCGGAGGATGCGGCGGTCGACAACGAGAACCGGCTCCAGCGGAGCCTCTGGTCGCTGGCAGGCGGGGCTCTCGCGGACGAACCCGTCGCGAGCGCGCCCAGGTTGTACGTCGAGACCCTGAATGAGATGTTCGACGCGCAGACGACGCGAACCGCGGCGCTCAACAACCAGGTGCCGACGGCGGTCCTGCTGCTCGAGATCCTCGGTGGCTGCATCGCCCTCGCCGTCCTCGCCGCCTACCTGGCCCTGGTCGGGCGCGGGATCGGGGTGGTGATGATCGCCTCGGTGCTCGTCGCGTTCCTGCTGTTCGTGACGGCCGATCTCGACCGGCCGACCCGCGGCTTCATCACGATCCCCGACACGGTCCTCCACGATCAGCTCGAATCGAGCAGGCAGCCGCCGGCTGCTGCCGCGCCGCAGCCCGCGGGCCGGCGCCCCTAGAGGGTCACTCGCCGTTGAGCGTCGCGATCACGCGGCGGCTGCCGCCGCGGTCGCGATGCTCGCAAAGGTAGATGCCCTGCCAGGTTCCGAGGGCCGGTGCGCCGCTCGCGATGGGGATGGTGAGCGAGGGGCCGATCAGGACCGACTTGACGTGCGCCGGCATGTCGTCGGGCCCCTCGAACGTGTGCCGCCAGTACGGCGCGTCCTCGCGAACGGCCTCGTTGAACCAGCTCTCGAGGTCGGCCCTGACGTCGGCGCTGGCGTTCTCGTTGAGCGCGAGCGAGGCGGAGGTGTGAAGGATGTGCAGGTGCAGGAGGCCGGCGCCGATGTCACCCAGTTCGGGAAACGCCGCAATCACCTCGTCGCCGACGAGATGAAAACCGCGTGGCCTCGCTTGGAGCGCGATCTCGCGCTGCAGCCACATCAGCCGTCGACCCCGGTGCTCGGATTCGCGCTCATGGGGAAATCCTAAGCGTCGCCGCCACCATCTCCCCGTGAGCTGCTCCGCACTCTCGCCGTCGGCCTCGGCGCGGCGGGGTAGGCTCGGCGCCGTGACCCCAACCGACCCCGAGAACGCCGTCGGGGCGCTCGCCCTCTACCGCTCACGGCACGCATCGATCTGCGACGTGATCGAGCCGTGGGAGCACGGCACGATCGTTCGCGCCGGCGCCTATCCCGACTACTGGGACTTCAACCTGATCCGGGTCGAGAACGACCCGGCGATGAGCGTCGCGGAGCTGATCGAGTTCGCCGAAGGCCCACTCGGCGACCTTCGCCACCGGCGCTTCGACTTCGAGCGGATCGACGTCGCAGAGCCCCTCCGCCCCGACTTCGAGGCCGCGGGATGGGTCGCTCTGAGACTGCTCTGGATGCACCACGGCGGCGGGGCGCCGAGCAGCGGCGACGTCGCCGTTCGGGAGGTCCCCTACGACGACGTGATCGACCTCCGGGTCGCCTGGCACCAGGAGGACTTTCCCGAGCAGGATCCGCGCCGCTACCAGGAGAATGCCCGGCTCGTCTCACGGCACCTGGGGGCCCGCGTCTTCGCCGTCCACGCGGGCGGGCGCCCGGTCGCCTTCGCACAACTCGACGGGGATGGCGCGGCCGCCGAGATCACCCAGGTCTACGTCCACCCCGACGAGCGCGGGAACGGGATCGGCACCTCGTTGACCGCCTCCGTGATGGAGGTCGCGAAGGACGTCGGGGACCTGTGGATCTGCGCCGACGACGAGGACCGGCCGAAGGATCTCTACGCGCGGCTCGGATTCCGGCCGGCGCTGACGACGATGGAGTTCACGCTGATGCCCTGACGCGGGCGGGACTCAACCGTCCGCGGGATCGGACCGGTCCGATCCCAGGCTCGCGAGCTGCTCGCGAACCGCCACGAGCTCGGCCTTCATCTCGTCGAGCTTCGCGCCGAGCGCCGCCTCCCGCTGCTGCTGGGTGTCGGCCTGCGCCCTCGTTACGAAGGCGGTCGTTATCGCGCCGGTGATGACCGCGAACAGGGACAGTCCGCCGACCATGAGGACGAATGCGATCACCTTTCCGGCCGTCTGCGCGGGCACCACGTCCCCGTAGCCGACCGTCGTGACCGTCTGGGTCGCCCACCACATCCCCTCCCAGATGCTTTGGAAGGTGTCCGGGTCGACGAGGCGCTCGGCGATCCCGAAGACGACGATGGCCATGAACCAGAGGGTCGCGATGATCGAAGCCGCAACGCGCGGTCTGAGTCCGCGCTTCTCGATCCGGCGCTCGATCAGGCTGCGGGTGTGCGGACCGGTTGCGTTCTCCATCCGGCTTGAGTTCGCCGGAGGGCCGGACAAACCTTCCGTGGACGCCTTCGCCAAGTGCCCAGGCCGCGACAATCCGGCGGGCATGAGCATTCGGGCTGCGGGTCACTCTTCGAGTCGCAGAAGCTGATCGGCAGCGATATCGCGGAACGGCGAGGTCTGGCCGTCGGGCCAGTGGATAACGAGCGATCCGACCAGGTCGTGGCGCCCGAGACCGAAATAGAGGCGATAGTGGCCCTGGGAGTGAGGTGCGTCGTCGTTCTGGCCGACCCACTGGACCTGCCGCTTACCCCCGGCACGGACCTCGACCCAGGCGCCGATGGCCTGTCGGTTGCCCGCCGCTCCGGCGAGGTCGATCTCCAGCCAATGACCGTGGATCGGCGTGACGTTGCGGGCCCGCCGGACCCGCATGTGGGGCGCGAATTCGCCATGTCCATAGGCGATCACCGGGTCACGCAGCCCATCGTCGTCGAAGTCGGCCCAGTTGACGATGGCCGCGCCGGCGTCCGGCGTGGCCAGTTGGTGGGTGGGCCGCAGCCTCCCGCCGCCGTTTCTGAACAACCCCTGCGGCACCGTGTAGAGATCCACGGCGCCGTCGTTGTCGTAGTCGACGAAGCTCGCGGCCGCGCTCGCAGCCGGAATGCCGAACCGGTCGAGCGGGACGGCGACGAGCCGGCCGTGGTCGTTGCGGAGCATCGTGTTTCCGCTCGTCGAGGTCGCGAGGACATCGAGGTCGCGGTCTCCGTCGATATCGCCGAGCGCGAGCTGAGCCACCTCGCCGCTTGTGTTCGTCGCCACCGACTGGGTTCGCCTCCATCTCCCGTGGCCGCGTCTCCAGACCTCGATCCGTCCGTCGGCGGCGACGAGCAGCGAGGGGGGCTCGCCGCGGCCCAGGTCGACCCAGCGATCGACCGTGCCGATCGCCGGCGGCGCGTTCAGCTTCCCGAAGTGCCCCGGCCGGGTCTGCCGGTAGATCTTCGGGGCGCGCGCCTCGCACGACTCGAACAGGTCGAGCAGGCCGTCGCCGTTGATATCCACGGACTCGACCTGCCGGCCCCTGCAGCCACCCTTCTTCCAGGCCCTCGCGTCCTCGGTCTGGATGAAACGGCCGTCGGCGCCGACAAGCAGTTCGTCCGCGAGCTCGTCGCGGAACGCGGGCTGGACGATGCCACCTCCGAGGCCGCCGCTGATCACGAACGCGTCGATGCCGGGGTCTCCGGCGAGGTCGGCGAACGTGATCGCGTGGCGGTCCCGGAGGGTGAGGCGGAAGTTGGGCTCCGTCGCCGGGACCGCATCGGCTCCGACCCTGATTCGTCCCGGGTCGCTCGGCTCGTCGAAGAAGGCGGCCATCGGGACATCGGCGACGCTCGAGGGGTCGACGACGATCGAGGCGCCCGGCCGCGCGTCGAAGCCGACGGTCCTGACCGACTCGCCGTTCTTGCCGAGGCTCAGCTTCACCCGGTCGGCGCGCAGGATCCTCAGGCTCGTGGTCAGAAACCCGATCTTCCCTCGCGAGGAGACCCCGACGGTGCGGATGTGCAGCAGGCCGGGGTCGCCCTCGGTCGAGTCGGTCATGTAGAGGTACACACCCGGCTTCTTCATGCGCGGTGCCCGCAGATCCTCCAGACCCGGAAAGTCCGGATCGGGGTTCCCGCCGACTTTGGCGGTGACGTCCACGAACCGTCCGCCGACGTTCTCGAGCATCGCGCCCCGGAACTTGTGGTTGACGGAGAAGAGATCGAGCTTGCCGTCCTCGTTGAAATCGGCGACGCCAAGGTCGAAGAGCCTGTCCTGTGGGATCGGCGCCGCCCCCGCCGGACCGAAGGAGCGCAGGTCGCTGAGGCTGCATGCCGACAGGCAGAAGCCCAGCGCCACGGCCGTGAAGGCCGCCGCAATCCCCCTCGTCCCGAGCATCGGCGGAGGTTAGCCCCGGCGGAGCCTGGATGCGCCGGTATGCGGCGCGGGGGCGAATCGTTCACGCTCGCGGCTGCTTGACGACGGCTCGGCCTTCCGCAGTCGCGACCACGTTCAGGAGCGGTTCAGAACGGTTGGGGATAATCACGGGCTGATGCCCTCAGGGAGCACCCGACGGAAGGTTGGCCTATGAACCTCGCGGGAGTGCTGGTGATCGAGGACGACCCGGACCTGCGAAGGGTTCTCAAGCAGGGTCTCAGCGACGAGGGCTTCTCGGTGAGGCTGGCCCACAGCGGTGCCGAGGCCCTGAATCTCGCCGCTGCCGAGCGGCCCGACCTCGTCGTGCTCGATATCGGCCTCCCGGACTCCGACGGCCGCGACATCTGTCAGGCGTTGCGCTCCAAGGGAATCGACTCCCCGGTCCTCTTTCTGACGGCAAGCGATGCCGCCAGCGACCGGCTGCTCGGCTTCGGCGCGGGTGGTGACGACTACCTGACCAAGCCGTTCGAGTTCGCTGAGCTCGTCGCCCGCCTGACGGCGCTCGGTCGTCGTTCCAGCATCGAGCGGCGCGCCGAGGTCGGCGACCTCCACCTCGACCCGCTCAGTCACCGGGTCGGTACGGCGGACGGCGAGACTGACCTGACTCCCACCGAATTCCGCCTACTCGGCGCCCTCGCATCTCGACCCGGCGAGGCGCTGAGGCGGCGAGAGATGATCGCGGCCGCCTGGCCGTCCGGAGCCATCGTCAACGACAACACGCTTGACGTCTACGTCGGCAGGCTGCGGAAGAAGATCGCCGGCCTCGACAGTTCGGCGACCATTCAGACCGTGCACGGAGTCGGATACAGGCTCGAATGAAGCCCGGCCTGCGCCGAAGCCTGACGATCTCGGTCACCGCCATCTCGGCGCTGACGCTGCTGATCCTCGTCGTCGTCTTCAATCTCGTGCTGCGCTCCAGCCTCAGTGCGGACGCCGACCGCCTGCTCGACGCGCGGGTATCGGCGGCACTCGAGGGTGTCGAAGTGAAGGACGGCGGCGTACTGATCCGCGAGGCCTCCGACGGCCGAGCGCCCGATGCGCAGGTCTGGATCTACTCGAACGGCCGCAACATCGAACGCCCACCGGTCGATCCGCAGACGAACGACCTCGCCAACTCGCTCGCCGCTCAGGGCGGCGGCAGCATCGAGGACGCCGAGAGCGACATCCGGCTGCTCGCCGCACCGATCCGGTCCAGCGAAGGACCCGTCGGCACGGTCGTCGCGGGCGTCTCGCTCGAACCCTATGAGCGCACGGCCAACCGGACGCTGGTCGCATCGATCGTCCTCGGTCTCGTCGTGCTCGTCCTGATCGCCGTCGCCACGCGTCTCGTCGTCGGCCGCGCCCTGCGGCCGGTGGCCCGGATGACGGCGGACGCCGCCGACTGGAGCGAGCACGACCTCGACCGTCGCTTCAACCCGGGCGGGCCCAGGGACGAGTTGACGATGCTCGCAGCGACGTTCGACGACATGCTCGACCGGATGGCCGCGATGGTGCGGCACGAGCGCAACTTCTCCGCCGAGATCTCACACGAACTTCGGACGCCGCTCTCCTCGATCTCCGCGGAGGCCGAGGTCGCCCTACTTCGGGAACGCGACGAGGACTCCTACCGTCACTCGCTCGAGCGGATCTCGACGCGAGCCCGGGAACTGGCCGAGATCCTCGAAACGCTGCTCTCGGTCGCCAGGGCCGGCGGCTCCGATCCGCTCGGGGCGTCGAGTGATCTCGACGAGGTCCTGATGTCGGTAGTCCGCTCGGCCGAGGATTCGGCAACCCGGAGTGGGATCAGGATCGAGGCGATTCCGAGCGCTGACCCGGTCCGGGTCGAGGGCAGCGCCGAGGCGCTGCAGCGAGTACTGGCGCCGGTGGTCGAGAACGCCTGCGCGTATGCCCGTGAGGTGGTCGTGGTCCGTTCGCTTGGTGGCCTGGAGCCGGCAGTGGTCGTGAGCGACGACGGGCCTGGGGTCGCCACGGTCGAGGTCGGGACCATCTTCGAGCCGGGACGGCGCGGATCGGCCGAGCGGAACCCGGCATTCGGGCCGGGTACCGGTCTCGGCCTGTCACTCTCGAGACGACTCGCGCGCGCACTCGGCGGCGACGTCGAGGCGATCGGCGACGTCGATGAGGGCGCTCGGTTCAGGCTGACCTTCCGCCGCGCGGCCGGCGTCGATCCGCCGAGCTCCGACCTCCGGCGCAACTGATGGCGTTCGTCCTGACGGCAGCCGGTGCGGCGCTTGCGGTCGCCCTCGAGCTGGCCGAGGCCATGGCGATCGTCCTGGCGGTCGGCATCAGCCGGAGTTGGCGGGACGCGATCGTCGGGGCCTCGGCGGGGGCGGTCGGTTGCGCCGTCCTGGCGATCGTCCTCGGACCGGTGTTGCTCGGAGACCTCGCGATCGACGGGCTGCGGGTGGTCATCGGCACGTTGCTGATCCTGTTCGGGCTGGAGTGGCTGCGCAAGGGAACGCTGCGCCTCGGCGGTAGGCGAGCCCGCTCCTCCTCCACCGCCGAATACGACGAGGTCGCTGACGAGTTGGAGGGCTTACCGCTGCCCCCACCCGGTCACGCGGATTGGGCGGCCCGGGCGATCGCGTTCAAGGGGGTGCTGCTGGAGGGGGTTGAGATCGTGCTGATCGTCAGCGTCCTGGCCGCGCGGCCCGAGGGGGCCGGCGCCGCAATCGCCGGGGCCGTGGTGGCCGTCATCTTCACGGTCGGAGCCGCGCTGGTACTGCGCCGCCCACTCTCGGTCATCCCCGAGACCGAGCTGAAGTGGCTGGTCGGGGTCCTGCTGACGTCGTTCGGGGTCTTCTTCTGCGCGGAGGGTCTCGGCGTCGACTGGCCGGGTGGAGACGCGGCGCTGCTCTACTGCGCCGCGGCGCTGGCCGGCTTCGCGTCGCTGCTGATCGTCCGGCTCAGGAGGGTCCCCGTCTCGTGAGCTTCCTGGCCGCGACCCGGAAGCTCGTGCTCGGCGAGACATGGCGCCTGCCCATCGCCGTGGCGGCTCTACTGGGCTCCGCGCTGCTGCTGCGCGAGCTCACGCCCAGCCTCTGGGAGACGGCGGGCGGGCCGCTGCTGTTGATCGGCGTGCTCGCCGCCCTCGGCGTATCCGTCCGACCCGGCTAGCCGGTCTCGGGCAGGGGCTCGCCGACGTGCGGATGCTCGAACTCGCCGTGCAGATGACCGGACTCGTCTTCCTCGACCTCCTCGAGGTCGACCCTGGTGACGGTCAGGTAGATGACGAGCGCGAGGATCGTCGTCAGGAAGATCAGGCTGGTCACGGTCGTCCCCAGTCCCCAGCCACCGTCGGCCTTCGGCTGTGACATCAGGTCTCCGATCGAGGCGCCGAGCGGGCGGGTGAGAATGTAAGCGACCCAGAACGCAAGCACGGCGTTGAGGCTGAAGCGGTAGTGCGCAAGCGTGACGATCCCGATCAGCGCGGCGAATATCACGACCGAGACGCCATACCCGAGCCCCAGCTTCTCGGCCACGAGGTCGCCGGCCGAGGTCCCCAGCGCGAACGTGAAGAGGACGGCGAGCCAGTAGAAGACCTCGCGGCGCGTGGTCACGATCGTGTGGATGGAGAGCGTCCGCTCGCTCGCGTACCAGGCGGCGAACGTCGCGGCAAGGCAGATCGCGAAGGCGATGGTGGTCGTCTGCAGGGCGACGCCGAGGTTGTCGACGAGGTTGTCGCTGACCAGGGTGCCGACGACGCTGATCAGCACGACCGCCAGCCAGTAGACGCCGGGAACGTACTTCGTCGAGCGAAACTGGAAGGCGAGCACGATGAGCAGCAGGCCCGCCATCAGCCAGCTCGTGTTGGTCAGACCGAGCCCGAGATTGTCGTTGAGATAGTCGGCGAAGGTCTCCCCCACCGTCGTGCAGAGGATCTTGATGATCCAGAAGTAGAGGGTGACCTCGGGAACCTTGTTGAGCATCTGGCGGCCGATTGACCGGGCCGGCTGCTGCGCTGCGATAGCTGTCATGGCGGCGAGTCTGCCGCCGAGCACCTGAACGACTCCTGATCAGGCCGGGCGATAGATCAGGATCGCGATGCCGTCGCCGACGATCTGCGAGTCGGCCAGCTGCAGGGTCTTCTTCTCGCTCGTGGCGGCGAACAGGGTCTTGCCCTTCCCGAGCACGACCGGGAAGACCATCATCCGCAGCTCGTCGACCAGGTCCAGCTCGATCAGCGCCTGGACGAGCTGAACGCTGCCGGCGACGACGATGTCGCCGTCGAGGTCCGCCTTCAGCTGTGTGACCGATTCGGCGAGCTCACCCTCCAGGACGGAGGTGTTGTTCCACTCCGGGTCGACCAGGGTCGAGGAGACCACGAACTTCGGCATGGCGTTGAACTTGTCGGAGAACTCGTCGCCGGTCCGCGAGGGCCAGGCGGCCGCGAACCCCTCATACGTCCTGCGGCCCAGCAGCATCGCCTCCGCCTCCATCGTCTCCTCGAGCTTGAACCTGTCCCCCTCCTCGCCCCGGCTGAACTCGAAGCTCCACCCACCGTGCTCGAAGTCCTCGGCTCCGCCGGGGTCCTCGACGACCCCGTCGAGCGAAACGAACTCGGTTACGACAATTCGGCCCATGGCGATCACTGATCCCTTCGTTGTTGGTTTCGGTGGCAATGACCACCCGAGGCCGTGGATCTCATCGGTCGGCCCGCCGCTACCGCGAGGCCTGGCCCAGGCCCGCCTGCCACTCGCGCGGCTGCTCGTCGTCGGCGTCGTCCGTCGGTTTCCGGACGAGCCAGGCGGTCAGGCCCGCGGCCAGCAGCGCCAGGCCCGCCACGACGAGAAAGGTGACCGTGAACGCGTGATTGGACGCCGACTCGGCGACACCGAGATACTCCTTCACCTTCGGGTCGAACGCCCCGGGACGCAGGCCGGTGGCCTCTGCGGCGCCGATCGCGTTCCGCAGTGCGTCGCCGGTGGCCGTCGTCAGGTCGGGCAGCGAGCTCCGGTCGATCTTCGCCACCAGGTCGTTGAGATAGGCGCCGTGGAAGACGGAGTAGAGGACGGCGATCCCGAGGGCCCCGCCGAACTGCTCCGCCGTGGCGGAGACCCCCGAGGCCTGTCCGTGATCGGCTCCCGGGATCTGGTCGAGGCTGACCGGGTCATTGACGGTGAGGACGAGGGCCAGCCCGATCCCGTACAGCAGCAAGCCGGGGAGCAGGTCGACGAAGCTGTCCGATCCCACCCCGATCGCGAGAAGGACCCCGGACGCTGCGAGCAGGAGGAACCCGACCACCAGGGGCGGCCGGCCGCCGACGCGGTCGTACCAGCGCCCCGCGAGCGGGGCGACGGCGATCATCGGCAGCGTCGTCGGGATCAGCGCCAGCCCGGCGAGCGCCGGATTCATCTGGAGGTTGAGGATGAGGAGGAGCGGGAAGATCACACCGAGTCCGATCTCCGCCATCCCGGAGAGGAGCTGGCTGAGTGACGCTCCCAGGTAGTTGCGCTCGCGCAGCAGCCCGAAATCGACAAGCGGGGAGGCTGCCTTCCGCTCATGGACCACGAAGGCGGCGGCCGCGAGAACGGCGGCGGCCAGCGAGAAGATCACCCCGGGGCTCCCCCAGCCCCAGATCCCCGACTGCGAAAGCCCGAAGACGAGGCCGACCAGGGCGATCGAGAGCAACGCGGTCCCGACTGTGTCGACGTGGGCGGGGTCGTCCTTGGTGGGGCGGTGATCCTCGACGTGCCTGATCGTCATCCAAATCGCCACCGCGGCGAGCGGCACGTTGATGAGCAGGACGGCCCGCCAGCTGAACGTCTCGGTCAGGACACCTCCGATCGTCGGCCCGAGCGCCGCGAACACTGCCGCCGCACCCCCCATCGTGCCGAGTGCCTTACCGCTCTCCGAGGGCGGGAACGCGGCACTGACGATCGCGATCGTCAGCGGCAGCATCAGCGCCCCGCCGACGCCCTGCACGACGCGGGCCGCGAGCAGGATCTCCAGCGACGGCGCGAATCCAGCGATGACCGACCCGGAGATGAACGTGAACGCGCCCGAGAGGAAGACCTTGCGGAGCCCGATCAGATCTCCGAGCCGCCCCGCGAAGACGAGGAGGCCGGCCAACGGCAGCAGGCTGCAGTTGAGGACCCACTGCACCTGCTTGGAGCCGGTGTCGAACGTCCTCATGATGTCCGGCAACGCCAGCGGGACCGCGGTCTGATCGACGAGGATCATCGCGTTCGCGAGCGTCATCGCGATCAGCACGTAGGTGGCAGTTCGCTTGCCGGCCCCTCCCGTCGTCCCTGCCTCCATGGCGGCCAATCCTAGGAAGGATCCGGCGACGGGGCTCAGCCGCGTGACTCAGAGGCCGAGGTCGCGCACGCCGCGCTCGTCCCAGCCGAGGTGATGGGCCACCTCGTGCCTGACGGTGCGCTGGACCTGCGCTCGCAACAACGCGGGGTCGTGGCCGAAATCCCGCTCGAGGGTGTCCTGGTAGACGACGATGTGGTCGGGATAGACGTCACGGGCGATCGTGGCGCCGATGTAGTGACCGTAGGCACGGAACTCATGGCCGCGGTTGGAGACGGTCACGGGCGTCGTTTTCAGCACCTCGCGGAACTCCTCGGGAAGCTCGTCGAGCGCATCCATGACGAGCTCGTCGAACTCGCTGGGCGGCCGGTCCGGAGGTGGCAGCATCGCCAGGGCGTCGCTGCGGTCCATGAGGCGGCGGAACTCCGACTCGGGCATCTCGTCCCGCGCCAGCGCCGCGGTGACCCATCCCGTGATCAGGACGATCAGGGCGGCAACGGCCATGATCACGAGCAGCTCCCCCGCACCGTCGAGCGACGGCGGCCGGAGGAGCAACCAGCCGACGCCGGCGATGAAGGCCGTCAGGGCCGCTGCCCGCATCGGTGGACCGAAGATCTCCTTCACCGCAGGAAGGTTAGGGCGCGTCCGCCGTCGTCTCCACGACGCGGCGCTCCTCGTCGCGCTCGGCGGCACCGCCTACGCGGCCAACACCGTGCGAGGCCGTGACGTCGTCGATGGCTCCCTGAAGAGCAAGGACATACAGGATGGGGCGATCCGGGGGCAGGACATCAAGGAACCCGAAGGCGCCAGGCAGGTCACGATCCGCAATCCCGCCGGCGACCTCGTGGATCTCGGAACCGGCCCCTCCGACCCATTCGGGTTCTCGCTCGTCTCCGCCTGCTGAGGCTCCCGGATAGGCTCACCACCCAGCTGGCGGCAACCGAGGGAGCGCAGATGCGAGTCGAGATGTTCAACGTCGGATCGCTCAACGTCTCGGGTGGGCTGATCCGGGCCGGAGAGGACATGGAGGAACCGGTCCGCCTGCCCGTGCCGGCATTCCTCATCGAGACCGATTCGGAGCGGATCCTCGTCGACACCGGATTGCATCCCGAGGCCGTGGCGGATGCCGACTCGTTCTACGAGCGGGAGTTCGCGGTCGGTCCGTTCTCACTGGAGCAGGACCAGACGATCGCCGATCAGGTCGACGTGACGACCCTCACCAAGGTCGTGCTGACCCATTTGCACTGGGACCATGTCGGCGGCCTGCGGCTGATCCCCGAGACGGTTCCCGTCGTCGTGCAGCGAACCGAATGGGCCGCCGGTCACGACGAGGGAGCGACCCAGCGCAACTTCTTCCTCCCACCCGACTACGCGGGTACCGAGCGGCCCATCGAGCTGGTCGAAGGCGATCACGACCTGTTCGGCGACGGCTCGGTGATGCTCCTGCTCACCCCCGGCCACACCCCAGGTCACCAGTCGGTCCAGATCGGGAACCTGATCATCGCCGGCGACGTCGTCCACTACTCCCCCAGCCTCGACGATCACCGGTTCCCGCTCTTCGGCGACGACCTCGACGCGCAGGGCCACTCGGCCGAGCGCCTGGCGGCGCTGCGGGACGCGGGAAACACCGTCATCCCGAGCCACGACCCGGCCACCCACCGTCCCGGTCCTCTGCAAGTCTGATTCAGGTCGCGATGATCAGACTCACCACAATCATCTCGGTCCTGGCGTTCGCCGGGCTCGGCGCCGCCGGATGTGGCGGCGGAGGCGACTCGACATCCGTGGCCGGCTTTGACGCAGGCGCAGGAGTCGACGGTGTCCGCGACTGCCTCACCGCCGCCGGCTGGTCGGAGACCGGCAAGTCGACCGGTACCTCGGGCACGGCCTACACGATCGATTCCGACTCCGGCACCTCGGTCCTGGTCTCCACGGACCCGGTGGATCAGATCCTCACGGACTCGACGACGTTTGCGATCCCCGCCTCCGATCCAGGCGCGGATGCGCTCAGCGTCGAGGTGATCATCGGCACGATCAGCGATGAAGAGCGCGGCCAGATCAACGACTGCGCGGGCGGCTAGGCGGCTGCGACGGGTCCGCTCAGCGGTGCCGGTTCTTTTTCTTCTTCTTGACCTTGATCACGTCCCGAGCGCGGCTCGAGTCGCCGTTATAAATGGGACGGGTCGCGTAGACGGTGAAGGTGAACTTCCCCTTCGTCAAACCGGCGTACGTGATCGGCGAGAGGCAGGGACGAACGAACCCCATGCCCGTGAGCTTGCACGTGAAGTTGACCGGGTCGTCAGCGGTGAACTCCCAGGTGGCGGTCGCGGTTCGATTGCCCTTCACCTTGATCTTGGCCTTCGGCGCCGCCGTGATCGAGACCTGCGGTGGGCCACCGTTCCGCGGCATCGCGTCCGCGACTGCGGCCACGGTAAGCGACACCAGGACGACGAGGACTGCGGCAGCCCGGGTGTGACCGATCCGAGGCGACATCATGAGCCGACCCTAAACGATCGGGTTGCCGCACCGCGAGCCGAGCCGAGCTGGCGGGGCGGGCTGATCACGGGGGTCTTCAGCGGTCACCGCAAAGGCGTCGCCGCACGACTGGGGCCTGAGCCCGCGTGGCGTGGTTGTTGGTTACTTCGTAACGGCTGATACGTGCTATACCGGAGAGCATGAGATCTCTCTTGATCGTGGTCTGCATCGCCCTGGCGTCGGTGGTCGTCTTGGAAACGGGCCTCAGTGGCGCAGCCACAGCTCCCGGCTACTACGGATCAACCGCCGCCGGCGGAGAGATCGCGTTCGGGTACAAGCTCAACGGCAAGGGCAAACCGGCGCGGGTGAAGCATCTGCGCTGGGCCAACGTTCCCGCCAGCTGCATCGGCTACCCCCCCACCGCTCACAGCGGTGACCTCAAGATCACGATGAAGGTCAACCGTCACGGCAAGTTCCGCGGCTCGGACGAGGTCTCAACCGGAGCCAAAGTCACGTTCGCCGGCCGCTTCAAGCGCCACGATCAGAAGGCGTCCGGCACCTTTCGCCTCAAGGGAACGATCGCCGGATGCTCGAACGCCGATACGGGCAAGCTCGGCTGGAACGCGACCAGGAAGCCCTAGCCCGTTCCACGTCCTCTACTTGAGGACGCGGATCAGCTTCTTGTTGACGAACTCGTCCATGCCGTACTTGCCCATCTCGCGGCCGAAGCCGGAGCGCTTGACCCCGCCGAATGGCAGCTCGGCACCGTCGAGGCCGACGCCGTTGACGAAGACCATCCCGGTATCGAGACTGTCGGCGACCCTGATCGCCTGCTCCGGGTCGCTGGTGAAGACGTACGAGCCGAGGCCGAACGGGGTGTCGTTGGCCAACTTGATCGCCTCCTCCTCGGAGCTGACGCGGTAGACGCTGGCGACGGGTCCGAAGAACTCCTCGCGATAGGCGTCGTTGTCGGGAGTGATCCCGGTCAGCACGGTGCTCGGGAAGTAGTTGTCCTTCCGTTCCCCGCCCGACACGGCCTGTGCCCCCTGGGTCGTCGCGCGGTCGAGCTGGTCCTGGAGCCGCTCCGCAGCAGTCGCCGAGGAGAGCGGTCCGATCTCGGTGTCCGCCGAAGTCGGATCACCCGGCTCCGCCGCAGTCATCTGCGCCGTGAACTTCTCGAGGAAGTCGTCGTAGAGGTCGTCGGCGACGATGAACCGCTTCGCGGCGTTGCAGGACTGCCCGGTGTTGTCCAGACGGGCGCCGACCGCTGCCTCGACCGCCTCGTCGAGGTCCTCGGCGCCGAGGAGGATGAACGGGTCGGAGCCGCCGAGCTCGAGCACGACCTTCTTGAGGTTGCGCCCGGCGATCTCGGCGACCGCGGCGCCGGCGCGCTCCGAGCCGGTCAGCGATACGGCTCGGACCCGCGGATCGGCGATCACTCCGGCGATCTGGTCGTTCGTCGCGAGGATCGTCTCGTAGGCACCGTCGGGGAATCCGGCGTCCCGGTACATCTGCTGGATGGCCTCCGCCGATTCCGGGCACTGCGGCGCCGGCTTGAGGAGGATCGTGTTGCCGACGATCAGGTTGGGGCCGGCGAACCGGGCCACCTGGTAATAGGGGAAGTTCCAGGGCATGATCCCCAGCAGCGGGCCCATCGAGGTCCGCCGGATCAGCGCCGTGCCATCACCCGCGAGCAGATCGATCGGCTCGTCCTTGAGGAATTCCTCGGCGTTGTCGACGTAGTAGCCGTAGATGTCGCCGCAGAAGTCGACCTCGGCGAGAGCCTGCTCCACGGGCTTGCCCATCTCACGGACGGCGATCTCGGCGAGAGTCTCGCGACGCTCGATGTGAAAGTCGGCGACCTTCTGGATCATCGCCGCACGCTCGGAGATCGAGGTCTCCTGCGCCCACGTCCGATGCGCGTCGTCCGCCTTCGCGATCGCCGCGGAGAGGTCCCCGTCGGAGATCTCCGGGTACTCCTTGACCTTCTCGCCGGTTGCCGGATTGACGACTGCGTAGCTGCTCATCTTGGTTCTCTCCTCATGCGTGTCGCGTGGCGTTCTCGCTCGTTGCCAGGGTGCTCACCCCAGGCTACCCGCTGATCGCCGAAAGGTGTGATCCCGGCGCCGGGGAACCGGGGCCGGTGCCCGGCCGGCGACAGTAGTGTCGAGGCGTGGCCCCCGGAGCGCCGAACGGCGGATATGACCGACGCGAGCTCCTGAAGCGGGCGGGCGCCGCAGCTGCGGCGCTGACCGCAGCCGGCCAGATCGACCTCGAAACTGCACTCGCCGCCCCCGAGCCGATCAGCAACCGGTCACTGCGGCAGCTGCGCAGCGTCGTTCGGGGACAGGTCCTGGTCCCCGGGAGCAACGGGTACAGGCGAGCCCGCCAGGGGCAAGCGCAAGGTCGCCGAGAAATGGGTCGGCGGCGCCCGCAAGCGAATGCGCCCCTACTTCTCTGGGCAGGCCCACCAGAACTTCATCGACCCCAACCTGAAGAACTGGAAGCGGGCCTACTACGGCGAGAACTACGAGCGCCTCGTCCAGGTCAAGACCAGATTCGACCCCGACAACCGCCTCCGCTTCCCGCAGGGAATCCGGCCCAGCGACTGACCGGAATCGCGTCGCAGTTGCCGCCCCTGGCCACCCTTGCCTGACCCTTGTCCGAACCCGTCCAGACAAAGCTGCGGATCCGGGTCGTACCCGGGTCGAGGCGAACCGAGATCGGCGGTGAGCGGGCCGGTCGCCTGCTCGTCCGGGTGACGGCCCCCCCGGCCGACGGCAAGGCGAACGCGGCAGTCGTCGCGGCGCTCGCCAAGCGCCTCGGCGTCCCCAAGAGCCGGATCGAGATCGCTCACGGGGCCGGCGGGCGCGACAAGACTCTGCGCCTGCACGGGATCGCCGGCGACGACCCCGTGCTGGCCCGGCTCCTGCGCGGGATCGGGACGAGCGGCCCGCATGATCGGCGAGGACAGAATCGCGGGCTTCCGGGTGATCACGCTGAGCTCGCCCGCCGGGCTGACGGCGTCGTTCGCCCCCGAGGCTGGGATGGTCTGCTGCTCGCTGCTTCATCGGGGCGAGGAGATCCTCGGCCTCCGCAACGGGCTGCGGGCCTACGTGGAGGAACGCTCGACGATGGGGATCCCGCTGCTCTACCCGTGGGCCAACCGGCTCGCGGGGCCCGGGCTCGACGTGAACGGCCGGCGGTTCGAAGTGACCGATTCGAGCCCGGCACCGAAGCTCGACGCCAACGGGTTGCCGATCCACGGGCTGCTCACGGGTGCTCCGGGCTGGGCCGTCGTCGAGACGGCCGAAGAGCCGAACGGCGCCGAGATCGCGGCGCGCTTCAAATTCGCCGGCGCCGTCGCGCGCGGCTTTCCCTTCCCCCACTCGCTCCGCTTCGATGCCGCCGTGGCGGGGAGCGTGCTCAGAATCGGGTTGACCGTCGAAGCCGATGCGGGCAGCCCGGTACCGATCGCCTTCGGGTTCCATCCCTACCTGACCCTGCCCGGCGCTCCGCGCGAGCGGTGGCGAGTCTCCGCACCGGTCCGAACCCGGCTGCAGCTCGACGAGCTCGGGCTCCCGACCGGCGAGCGCCGGCCGTGCGAGCCGATCGCCGGCGAGCTCGGCGGCAGGGCCTTCGACGACGCGTTCTCGGCGCCGGCCGCGGGCGAATCGTTCAGCCTCGCGGGCGGAGGCCGGCGGATCGAGGTCGACTTCACGAACGGTTACCCGTTCGCACAGCTGTATGCGCCGCCGGGCGAGACGCTCCTCGCCTGGGAGCCGATGACGGCCCCGGCGAACGCGCTCATCTCCGGCGACGGGCTCCGCGTCATCGACGCGGGCGAAAGCCACTCGGCGGCCTTCTCGATAGCGGTTACCGACGAGTAGGCCGCGGGCTAGTCGGGGTTGCTCGCGGTGACGATCCAGACCGACCCGCTCCCGACGATGGAGCCGTCGGGTCGCGTCCATTCCGCGTAGCGGTCCGCGAGAGCCGCGGCGATCTCGGGGCGCCGGCTCTCGCCGAGCTCGCCGTTGAGCCGGATCAGCTCCGCCCCGGGACCGATGGCGAGCAGAGCGTCCACGGCCTCGTCCACGTCGCGGCCCATGCGGTAGTCGAAGTCCCGGCGGTGCAACTCGACCTCCTCGAACCCGGCCGCCTCGAGGATGCCGCGACAGGTCTCGGGATTGCCGAGCGAGAACGGCCCGGGGCCGCAGGTGTCGGCCTCGAACTCGTCCGGGCGCGAGAGGAACCGCTGCACCACCTGCTCGGTCTCATCCCAGATGGGGCTATCGGACTTACGGCGCCAGCAGAGCTTGCCGAGGCGGCCACCCGGCTTGAGGGCGTCGCGGATCGCGCGCATTGCCGGGACCGGCGCGGCGAAGAACTGCGTTCCCATCCGCGAGAAGGCGTAATCGTGGATCGGCTCCCACTGCGCCGTCTGCGCGTCGGAGACCTCGAAGCCGACGTTGCCGACGCCCGCCTCGGCGGCCTCGCGGCGGGCATCCGCGATGAAGTGCGGGGATGAGTCGGTGCCGAGCGCGAATCCGTCCGGCCCGACCAGTTCGGCCAGGCGCTGCGTCGTGTCTCCGAACCCACAACCGACGTCGATGCAGGACCCGCCCTGAGGGGGCGGAAGCCGCTCGAAGACCTCCTCGGTGATCTCGTCCAGCGCGCCGACGAACACCTCGCGGTTCTGCTTCCAGCGCTCGTAGAGAACGGTGTCCCAGGCGCGCACCGCCTCCTCGTTGGCCAGTGCCGTACTGCCGGGGGTTTGGTCCTGTTGCATCATCGTGGCCGCCGCCCCCAGGGGTCAGTGCCGACTGCGAAGCTTCCCGGAAGTCGTGTAGTCACCGTTCGGGTCGGTCCACAGGTAGGAGAGCTTGCCGCCGGCCCGCTTGAGGCGCATGACGCCGCCGTCGATGCAGGCGTCCTGCCCGTACTTCAGCTTCTCGTCGAAGAAGTACTTGCCGCCCCTGTGCCGCAGGTAGACCAGCTCCCCTCCGCAGTCGTAGCGCGGATAGTCAACCGCGCCTCCCGACCTGCCCTTGACCAGCTTGTCCTTGACCGAGATCTTCGCCTTGTAGGTGGACCCGTCGACTCCCGAGTCGGTCACCTTCCCGGCCCATTTCCCGGCGATGGGAACGGGCTTATTGGCCGCGGCGCCGATGCCGGGGACGAGCAGGATCGCGGCGGCGGTGATCGCCAGCGGCAGGGCGGTTCGGGTTACCTTCGGCATGTCAACACCATAACCCGGATCGTGATGGCCGCTGCCCGGGCAGCTTCGGCCGCGCCGCCGTCGACACGCGGATCGGCCATCCTTTGCGGGATGGCAGCCGACGCCGTGATTCTCGACGTGGACGGCCGCGAGGTCCGGATCTCCAGCCCCGACCGGGTGATCTTCGCGGCCACTGAGCGGACCGCCGAGGTGACCAAGCTCCAGATCGCCGAGTACTACGTCTCCGTCGGAGAGGGGATCATGCGCGCGCTCCGCGAGCGGCCGACGACTCTCGAACGCTGGCCGAAGGGCGTGCACGACGGGATCGTCATCTCGACCCGGGAGCGCGGCGGCGGCGATGCCTTCTACCAAAAGCGCGTCCCCAAGGGCGCCCCTGAATGGGTCGAAACCGCGCGGATCGAGTTCCCCTCGGGGCGTCACGCCGACGAGGTCTGCCCGACCGAGCTCGCGGTAATCGCCTGGTGCG
Organism: uncultured Solirubrobacterales bacterium; assembly: GCA_963798165.1. Lineage (GTDB taxonomy): Bacteria > Actinomycetota > Thermoleophilia > Solirubrobacterales > 70-9 > RHKX01. The sequence goes on from CAWCSE010000014.1 coordinate 35,404, forward strand.
CCCACATGGGCACGCTCACCTTCCACCCCTGGCCGGTACGGCGAGCCGACGTCGAGCACCCCGACGAGTTGCGGCTCGACCTCGACCCGCAACCCGGCACCGACTTCGACGATGCCGTCCGCGTCGCCCTCGAGGCGCACGACCTGCTCGGCGAGCTCGGATACATCGGCTTCCCGAAGACGTCCGGCGGCCGCGGGATCCACATCTACGTGCGGATCGAGCCGCGCTGGACCTTCACCGACATGCGCCATGCGGCGATCGCATTCGGCCGGGAGCTCGAGCGGCGCATGCCCGGCGAGGTGACGACGAAATGGTGGAAGGAGGAACGCGGCGAGAGGGTCTTCGTCGACTACAACCAGAACGCCCGCGACCGCACCATCGCCTCCCCCTACAGCGTCCGGCCGAGACCGGGTGCGCCCGTCTCAGCTCCGCTGGAGTGGGACGAGCTCCCGGCCGTCCAGCCCGAGGACTTCACGGTCGAGTCGATGCCCGCCCGCTTCGCGGAGCTGGGCGACCGCTTCGCGACGATCGACGACGTCCATCACCCGCTCGACCCACTACTCGAGATGTACGAACGGGACGAGTCGCAGGGCGAGGGCGACATGCCCTATCCGCCCGACTACCCGAAGATGCCCGGCGAGCCGAAGCGGGTTCAGCCGTCGCGGGACAGGGATCGCGAGAGGTCCGGTTCCTGAGCTCGGCTCAGCGCTCCTTCAGCACCGAGTACCAGACCCGCTCCGCGACCCTGACCAACTCGTCACCGGTTCGTGCCAGGCGCCGGTAGAGCTCGCGCCGCGCGGTGACCTCGCGGAGATCGTCGACCTCGAGCAGGGCCGACATGGCGCTCCTGTAGGTGTGCTGGAGTTGACGCTGGTCGGCCACCCCGCGGTCGGCGACCCCGGTCGGCCCCGGTCCGATCGCCGCTCGCCATCGCCGTCAGCGCCTCGGCGACGTGCCTCACGCCCGCGGCCAGTTCGGCCGCCATCGCCGCAATCGCAGCGTCCGGTCCGGTGTCCATCGCCTCGGCCTCGCCGACGATGTTCTTGGCCCCGTTGAGCACCTCGTCGATCCCACGGGAGAGCTCGAAGATGTCCTCCGGCTCCAGCGGCGTCGAGAATGCCTCGGTCAGCGCCATTCGCAGCTCCCGCTTCCGATCATCCGCTCGGTGCTCGCAAGCTCGCAGCCGATCCGCCGCCGCGGCGTCGCCCGCAGCCCACGCACAGAGGAAGTCGATTCCCTCGACGGTGATCGCCGCCTGCTCGTCGAGCATGCCGAGGACATCGGGGATCTCCGGGAGGAACCAGTGCCGCCGCGCTCTCAAACCGCCACCCAGATTGACAGCATCAGCGCCCCGAGCGCCGCCGATGCCGGCAGGGTCAGCACCCAGGCCAGGGCGATCGACCGGACCACCGCCCAGCGGACGTGACGCCAGCGGCGGCGCCCGCCGCCGACCCCGACCACCGACGGCGCGACGATCTGCGTGGTCGAGACCGGCGCCCCCAGATACGTCGCAGGCAGGATCACCGCAGTCGATGCACTCTGGCTCGAGAAGCCGTCAATCGGCGCCAGCCGGAAGATGCGCCGGCCGATCGTGCGGATGATCCGCCAGCCGCCCAGAGCAGTCCCGATCGTCAGCGCACCTCCGCAGACGAGCTTCACCCACAGCGGCACGGTGAGGGCGTCGAGGTGGCCGCTGGCGAGGAGCAGGGCGGCGATCACGCCCATCGACTTCTGGGCGTCGTTGGCGCCGTGGCCGAACGCCAGCGCAGCCGACATGCCCCACTGCGCGGCCCGGATCGGCGACTCGACCCGATGGGTCGCCCGCCGCAGGAGGCGACCGTTGACGCGCGCGAAGGCCAATCCAAAGGCGAGCCCGACGAAGGGAGAGACCGCCAGGGCGATCAGCACCCCGAATACCCCCACGGGATGCCATCCGTCCAGCCCGCCGAGGTTGACGGCATGGATGCCGGCCTCCGCGAAGGCCGAGCCGACGAGGCCCCCGACGAGCGCATGAGCCGAACTCGAGGGCAGGCCTCGCCACCAGGTGAGCAGGTTCCAGACGGTCGCGGCGAGCACGCCGGCGCCGACCACCGCGACCGCGTCGGCGGGGGCGACGGTCACGATCCCGGCGATCGTGTCGGCCACAGCCGAGCCGACGATCAGCGCGCCGAGCATGTTGAAGACGGCGGCGAGGACGACCGCCTGCCCGGGACGAGCGCCGCGTGTCGCGACGAGCGTCGCGATCGCGTTGGCGGCGTCGTGGAACCCGTTGGTCAGCGCGAAGGCGATCGAGAAGGCGATGGCGAGCCCGAGCTCCACAGCGACATCATCCACCTCGCCGGAGTCGCGACGGCCTTAGGGTGGGTCCCGATGACTCAGACCAGCAGAGAACGACTCAAGGCCACGCAGGCGCCGATCAAGGATCGCTACCGCGAGGAACCCGGCGCCGCGCGGATCACGCTGCACGCCGACGGGAGCCTCGAGGACGGGATCTCATGCTCGGTGAACACCGGTAAGGCGCTGGTCGAGGCGGGCCTTCACCCCGGCACCGGCGGCGACGGCAGCCTCGCCTGCTCCGGCGACATGCTGCTACAGGCCCTGGTCGCGTGCGCCGGCGTGACGATGAGGTCGGTCGCAACCTCCCTGGACATCGCCGTCAGTGGCGTCGTCCGAGCCGAGGGAGACCTCGACTGGCGCGGCACCCTCGCCATCGACAAGGGCGCCCCCGTCGGATTCACCGCGATCCGGCTCGTCTTCGAGCTCGAGTCGGATGCGAGCGCGGAGGAGCTGGCGACCCTCGAACGTCTGACGGAGCGCTATTGCGTTGTCCTGCAGACGCTGGCGGCGGCGCCGGAGCTGTCGGTGTCGACGCGAAGCCGGCCCGAACCCGGGTGATTCGACCGGACATCGGAACCGATGTCTCGCCGGGAGCGTCTCAGCGAGCGGTCCAGCCGCCGTCGACGACCAACGTCTGACCGGTGACGTAGCTGGAAGCGTCGGAGGCCAGGAACAGCAGCGCCCCGTCCAGCTCGTCGATCCTGCCGGGCCGCCCCAGGGGCGTGCGTTCGCGAACGAATCGCAGCCCGGCCTCGTCGTCCAGATCGGCCGCAGTCATCTCGGTCGGGAAGTAACCGGGTGCGATCGCGTTGACGCGGACGCCGGCGCCGGCCCAGCGGACCGCCAACTCCCTGGTCAGATTGACCACGGCGCCCTTGCTCGCCGTATACGACGGCGTGTCCGGCCCGTCCCCCGCGACGAGACCGCTGATCGAAGCCGTGTTGATTATCGATCCCGCGCCGGCAGCCAGCATCCCCACCGAAACCTCCCGCGCGCAACGATAGGCAGCCGTCAGGTTGACCGCCACGACGCGCTCGAACGATTCGACGCTCTCGATCTCGTCCTCGTCGGGCGGAGCGATGCCGGCGTTGTTGGCCAGCACCGAGATCGGTCCGAATCTGTCGAGGGTGACCCCGACGAGCTCACGGACCTCGTCGTCGGAGGTCACGTCGCAACGAAGCGGAAGCGCTTCGCCCCCGTGCTCGCCGATCAGTGCCGCGATTTCCTCGAGCCGCTCGACGCGCCTCGCCGCAAGCACGACCCTCGCCCCCGCCGCGGCGAGGACGCCCGCGAACCGGGCACCGAGCCCTGACGATGCACCGGTGACGATCGCCACGCGGCCGTCGAGTCGGAAGGATCGGGTCGGGTCGTCCATCGTTGCGGACGAGCCTACGCCAGGCGCCGTCGCGGCTAGAACGGCTTATTCGTGGCCCGCCAGCGGAGCAGGCCGGTGCGGCAATGGGTCCCGGGCCCGGCCAGCTCACCCCTCAGCTTGAATTCGCCCGCGGCGACCCCGCCCGGGCGGAACTTGCCGCTCACCTTGCCGACCGGGTCCAGAGGAAGTCCGGTCCAGTCACCGCTGCGCCCGAACTTCCGGGCCTTCACCCTCATTCCCCGGTCGAACTCCCAGCCCTCCGTGATGCCCGGGGGGGCGTCGCGGCACGTATAGGGGACCTGGACGACCGTGAACCCGGTCACCCGCTTCGAACCGTTTGCAGGGTGCTTGACGAAGAACCCCACGGAGCCGCTCGAGGTCCCCTTCACCTGCCCGAAGAAGTCGTAGTTGGCCGCGAAGCCGAATGCCGCCGACGCCGACAGCGCCACCAGCGATCCGGAGATGCAGATGGACAGAGCGAGACGCTTCATTCGACCTCCTGGTTGGCCCCCGGGTGGGATTCAGTCTAGGACGCGTCCGCGGGCTGCGCAACGACGACCCGGCCGAATTGCCGCGGCCGCCAGAGGCGCCAAGAGCGGCGCGGCTTGGCGGGCTCGGAGCTCGCACGGGCCTCCAGGTCGAAGTAGAGAAGCGTGGTTCCGAGGGCCGTGTAGGGAATCAGGAGGGCGAAGATCAGCGACCCGAGCAGGTCGATCCAGATCAGGTCGAGCGGGGTGAAGATGAGCGCGAAGGTGAGCACCGGCCCGGCGATCGTGGCGAGCACGTTGAAGAAGATGATCGCCCGGGCCGCCCGCCACCAGCGGCCGCGGACGAGGTCCGAGCTGCTGCGGAACGACTCGCGCAGCGACTTGTCGGTGAAGAGCACCTCCTGCTGGACGAAGGCCCAGCCGACCAGCTTCCAGATCGCGAAGGGAATGCCGATCACCGTCAGCGCCAGCAGGATCACCCCCACGGTCGCGAGGACCCGGGCGAAGACGACGCGCCAGATCCGCGCCCGCATCCCGGCGAACGCGCTCCGAAAGCCGGCGCTGCGCGACTCGCTCAGCTCACGCGCGAAAACGATGACGATGCCCGCGACGATCGCCGAGGCGACGGGCCGCCCGAGGGTCTCGACCAGATCCGCCAGCGCGAGACCGGCGCCCGATCTCCCGGCAACGTCGCTGACGGCGTCCTCACCCGAGAGCAGGCGGGCGAGGAGGTTGGTGCCACCGATGATCGGGATCGCGATCACCCCGATCGGCACGAGGATCCGCCAGTGGCGTCCGTACAGCTGGCGAGCGGCGCGGATCAGCTGGCCGAAGGCGCGCTGCGCCCGCAGATGCTCGAGGTCGATGGGTCGCCAGCGGGTGAAGCCGACGAAGAGGCCGATCGCAATCCCGATCACCGCCAACGTCAGGATCAGCGCCAGCGGCGACCTCGCGTTGAGATTGATCAGGTCCGAAGCGGTGGCGACGGCTCCGCAGAAGAGCCCGGTCACCTGCGGGCCGACGACGGATCCACCCGGCAGCCGGGGGCTCGTCGTGCGCTGCTCGGCCATCCAGCTGAACGGCTCGCGCCAGACCGTCTTCGTCGCCGGCCCGGTCGGGCCGTTGTTGAATCCCGCCTCCTTCTGGCCCCACCGGCCCGCGTAGCTGAGCCACTTGAACTCGCCCTGCCGAGAGGCCCGATCCGGAAGCAGCACCGGCTTGAGGTCGACCTCGCGCAGTGGCTCGCTGGTGTTGTCGCAACCGACCCCGGAACCGTGCTGCCCGTTCTCGACGTAGACGGTGGAGTCATAGAACGTGGCGTGGGAGCCGGCAGCCGGGTAGACGACCGGCCGCGTCCCCTCCTTCTGCACCTTCTGGTCGTCCCAATCGGCCCGCTCGCCGCCGGCGTGTTGGAAGAGGATGATCTCGCTCGGTTCCTGCCGCCGGGCGAGGGCCTCCTCGGGGGTGGCGGCGTCGAAGCTGAGCTGCATCCCCTCCCAGTCCCCCTCGTGCAGGTCGTTGAACTGGTTGAAGTACCAGAAGAACCAGTACTGCAGGACGAAGCCGGTGTGCCCGCGCTCGCGGGCGATGTGGGCGTAGACGATCTCGGGGGCACCGCCCTGCTGGACGATTTCGGCGAAGTCCTTCGCGTAGACGCAGGTCTCACCGAGCGGGTCGCCCGGCAGGTCCAGGTAGTGGTTGGCGTTGAGGCCGGCGATATCGCTCGCGTCGGGCGCCTCCGTGACCGGGGCCAGCCCCTTGCCGGGAGTATCGCGGTCGAGGGTGACCCCGGGGTTACCGAGCACGGTCTCGACGCTCGTCGGCTGATACTGCTCCTCGAGGGGATCGCAGGGCGGGTCCTTCTGCTCGCGGAGCATCGCGATCGGCGCGTAGGTCTCGGCGAGGCGCTGGGCGGCCGGATTCGACTGCGCCGCGGTGCCGGTGGCAGGGGTGAGGAGAACGGCCGATACCACCGCGAGCGCCAGCAGCCAGTGACGCGAGCGGGCCATATCGCGAAACGTATCAGCACACTGATGACCCAACCTCGCGTTCGCCGCCACCGGAATGGGTACCGTGGCACCGTGCCGATCGAGTTGCCGGAAAGCGCCAAGGACCTGATCCGCTCCGGCCCGCTGGGCCACCTCGTCACCCTCGGCCCCGACTGCTCGCCGCAGATCACCTGCGTGTGGGTTGGCGTCGAAGGATCGAACCTGCTCACCGCCCATCTGATGACGACGCAGCGCAAGCTCGAGAACGTCGCCCGCGACCCCCGGGTGGCGATCTCGTTCGAGGGCAGTGAGATCCAGCCGCCGGGCCTGCGGCAGTACCTCGTCGTTCACGGCCGCGCCACCATCGAGCCGGGCGGCGCTCCCGAGCTGCTCCAGGAACTTGCCCACACCTACCTCGGCCCCGAGGTCAGGTTTCCGCCGATGGACGACCCCCCGCCGGGCGTGCGGATGCGGATCGAGGTCGAGCGGATCGGCGGGATCGGACCGTGGGCGGGCTGACCCGGCCCGACTCCCCCGGCCTCACCACCGCCCCCACCCGCCAGACTTACCCTCGATGGAGGAGGATTTCGACCAGCCCGGTCCGACCGAAATCGCCGCGGTAAGGGCGTTGCTGGCTCCGTGGCGGGCGCTCACCGACCCGCGGATCGACGGCTACGAGAACCTGCCCGCTGACGGGCGTTACCTGCTCGTCGGAAACCACACGACCCTCGGCGTCTTCGATGTCCCGTTCGTCGTCCTCGGGGTCCACGAGAGGACCGGGGTGCTCGTCCGCTCGCTCGGGGAGCGCCAGCACTTCCGGCTGCCACTCTGGCGCGATCTGCTTTCGCACTTCGGCGCGATCGACGGGACCCGCGAGAACACCCGAGCGGCGATGCGTTCAGGGCAGCCCGTGCTGGTCTTCCCGGGCGGTGGCCGTGAGGTCGCGCGCCGGCGCGGGGACTACTACCCGCTGGTCTGGCGAGAGCGGATCGGGTTCGCACGTTTGGCGCTCGAGTTCGGCTATCCGATCGTTCCGTTCGCGATGATCGGTGTCGATGACATGTGGGATGTCGTCATCGACGCCGACGACGCCGTCTACGCTCCGCTCCGCGCGCTGGCCGCCCGGATCGATATCGATCCCGACCTGCTGTTCCCCGTCGTTCGCGGCCTCGGGCCGACACCGCTGCCCCGGCCGAAGCGGATCTACGCACGTCTGGGCCGGCCCATCGAGGCCACGAAATTCGGCTCCGCATGGGACGACTCCGCGGGCGCGGCGGCACTCCGCGATGCCGTCCGGACCGCCGTCGCCGCGACCATCGAACAGCTCCTGCTCGAGCGCGACTCCGATCCCGCCCGCCGGCTGGGTCCGCGCCTTCGGGACCAGGCTCTGCGCCTGACCAGGTCGCAGGCGACCGCCCTCCGGCGGATGCTGCCGAGGTAGCCGTCAACTCAGGCCAGGTCCCGAGGCCGCCTAGCGCTCGAGCCTCACCGAGAGCTTCTCGGAATCCTTGTTGCCGGCACCGTCACTCAGCTTCACATTGAGCCGCGCCGTTGCCGTCCTGCCGTTCCTCAAGGCCTTGGCGATCTTCTTCGCATCCTTCGACTTCCGCAGCTTCAGCTTCAGAACTCTCGAATTGCCTGAGCTGATTTCTTTGGTCTTCGGCTCGAGCCCGAAGGCCTTCTTCCCGAGCTTGACGTCGCCGCGGGCCCTGGCGGTGAGATCCTCTCCGGCCTTGACCTTGGCTCTCACGACGACCCTCTCGGCCCGCTGCCTCTGCTTTCGCTTGGCCGATGCCGAGCCCTCGAGGGTCACGTCAGGCGGGCTCGCCAGCACCGCGGGATCCGGCTCCTCCCCAGCCCTCAGTTCATAGAAGCCCCAGGGAGGGTTAGCGTTGATGAGGCGGCCGTCCTCGCAATGGGCGAGGAAGGGGGCGAGGCGCTCGGTCGGATGCGCAGGCTCGAGCCAGTAGTAGCCCGGCGGCACCTCGGCCCAGAGTACGCCGCCATCGACCGAGGATGCGGTCTCCGCCGGATCCGGGATGACCGACGAGTTGAAGTAGATCGGCCCACGTGTGTCGCCGACGAGGGGGTCGATCGTCGCAGTCGATCCGGGCAGACCGTGGGGGTAAACGTCCTTGAACCCCGGGTCGAAGGTGGTCGCGTCGCGGGCCTCGTGAATCGAGAACGTGGAAACGATCACGCACTGCTGGACCTGCCCGTTGTCGTCCAGCGGGACACCCAGCAGCCCCGCCAGAGCGGCGTAGATCCCCGACGGTACGACCTGGAAGTTCACGTGCTTCAGATCCTGGCCGGATGTGTGAAAGGTCTGGAGGTAGATCCCCCGATACCCGGCGGGTACCTCGATATAGGGAGTTACGTTGGCGTCGTCGGGCACGCTGATCTCGTAGCTGCCATCGACGGCGACCGTGTCGGAGATGCCGGGGAACTCCTCAACCCTCACGACCGCCCCCGGGATCCGATCGTCGATGCCGAAGAAGGCGTAGGCGGTGCCGCTGATCTTCACTGTCGCGGGCTCGGCCCCGGCTTTCGCGGTGCTGGGCGCCAAGGCCAGCAGCAGCAGAACGACCGGGATGATCGCGGCCAGAGCCGGGACTGATGCCGAGGCGAAGCTCATCGCTTCGAAGCGGTTGGGCGACGTGTCCATGGTTTCTATCTCCCTGTTTGAAAGAGGCGACGGGCCGCCCAGTAGTCGGAAGTGCTCAGGCTAGGCCGCGAGGACCTTTGCTGGATCAGTATTTACCCACCGTTGCGGCTAGGTAGTGCGCGGCCGCGAGTCGGCCCCGCCGATGCCCGGCGAATCGCAATAACTTGATCGATTCCAGATAACGGGTAAGGTCCCGGGAAGTGCCGGCCGCCGAGGAATACGAACAGCTGTTGCGCGGAGCCGACCTCCGCGTGACCCGCCCGCGCCTGTCGGTGCTCGATGCGGTGTACGAGCATCCCCACGCCGACACGAACTCGATCATCGGCTTCGTGCGTGACGATCTCGGCGACGTGTCCCACCAGACCGTCTACGACGTGCTTCGCGCACTCACCGAGGCGCGACTGTTGCGGCACATCCAGCCGCCGGGCTCCGTCTCGCGCTACGAATCGAGAGTCGCGGACAACCATCACCACCTCGTGTGCAGATCGTGCGGATCGATCACGGACGTCGATTGTGCAGCCGGCGAAGCGCCCTGCCTGACGGCGTCCGACGATCACGGCTACGCGATCGACGAGTGCGAAATCGTCTACTGGGGCCTGTGCCCCGCATGCTCAACCGAAAATCGACCTGATCAAGCCCCTGAATCCCGAAAGGATCCCCATGTCCGACAGTCCTGATGCCGTAGTTGGAGAGATGAACGAGGAGGAGGATGGCGGCTGCCCCTTCGACCACGAGCGTGCTCCGTACCCGACCGAGGGCGGTAGCAACCGGGAGTGGTGGCCGAACCGGCTCAACCTCAGGATTCTCGCCAAGAACCCCGTCGAGGCCAACCCGTTGGGCGAGGCATTCGACTACGCGCAGGAGTTCGAGTCCCTCGACCTCGCCGCAGTGAAGAAGGACATCGATGAGGTCCTGACGACCTCGCAGGAGTGGTGGCCCGCCGACTACGGCCACTACGGCCCGCTCATCATTCGCATGGCCTGGCATGCCGCGGGCACCTACCGCATCAATGACGGCCGCGGCGGTGCCGGAACCGGTCAGCAGCGCTTCGCGCCGCTCAACAGCTGGCCCGACAACGCCAACCTCGACAAGGCCCGCCGGCTTCTGTGGCCGGTCAAGAGCAAGTACGGCCGCAAGCTCTCCTGGGGCGACCTGATGGTCCTCGCCGGCAACGTCGCACTCGAATCGATGGGCTTCGACACGTTCGGTTTCGCGGGCGGCAGGGAGGATGTCTGGGAGCCGGACGAGGACGTCTACTGGGGCCCCGAGAAGGTCTGGCTCGGCGATGAGCGATACACCGGCGAGCGCGACCTCGAGAACCCTCTCGCCGCCGTGCAGATGGGGCTCATCTACGTGAATCCGGAGGGCCCGAACGCCGACCCCGATCCGCTTGCGGCAGCCGTCGACATCCGCGAGACGTTCCGCCGGATGGCGATGAACGACGAGGAGACCGTCGCGCTCATCGCCGGCGGCCACACGTTCGGCAAGACCCACGGTGCCGCCGACCCCGACGAGCACGTCGGTCCCGAGCCCGAGGCCGCCCCGCTCGAGGAGCAGGGGCTCGGCTGGAAGAACTCCTTCGGGAGTGGCGTCAACGGCAGCGCGATCACCAGCGGCCTCGAGGGCGCGTGGACGAACACGCCGGTGGCGTGGGACAACACGTTCTTCGAGATCCTCTTCGGCTACGAGTGGGAGCTCGTCAAGAGCCCCGCGGGGGCGTGGCAGTGGAAGCCGGAGGACGGCGCCGGATCGGACACCGTCCCCGACGCCTTCGACGCGTCGACGACCCATGCTCCAACGATGCTGACGACGGACCTCGCGCTCCGGCTCGACCCGATCTACGAGCCGATCTCGCGGCGCTTTCTCGAGAACCCTGATGAGCTGGCCGACGCGTTCTCCCGCGCCTGGTTCAAGCTCACGCACCGCGACATGGGCCCGATCTCCCGCTACCTGGGACCCGAGGTCCCGGACGAGGAGCTGCTCTGGCAGGACCCCGTCCCCGCGGTCGATCACGAGCTGATCGGCGTCGCGGAGATCGCGGCCCTGAAGGAGCGGATCCTGTCGTCCGGGCTCTCCGTCTCCCAGCTGGTCTCGACGGCGTGGGCAGCTGCCTCGACGTTCCGCGGCAGCGACAAGCGCGGCGGCGCCAACGGTGCTCGCATCCGCCTCGAACCTCAGAACGGCTGGGCGGTCAACGAGCCGGAGCGGCTGGCGGCGGTGCTGAGCACCCTCGAGGAGATCCGGGAATCGTTCAATGACTCCCGCGATGACGGCAAGCGGGTCTCGCTGGCCGACCTGATCGTGCTGGCCGGTTGCGCGGGCGTCGAGCAGGCAGCAGGGAACTCGGGCCACGACATCGAGGTCCCGTTCACGCCGGGCCGCACCGATGCCTCACAGGAGCAGACCGATGTGGAGTCGTTCGCCGCGCTCGAGCCGACCGCGGACGGTTTCCGCAACTACCTCGACGAGGCGCACCAGCTGCCGGCCGAGTACTTGCTGATCGACCGCGCGAACCTGCTGACGCTGACGGCGCCCGAGATGACCGTCCTGGTCGGCGGGCTACGCGTACTCGGGGCCAATCACGGGCAATCGTCGCAAGGCGTACTCACCTCGAGCCCCGAGTCGTTGACGAACGATTTCTTCGTCAACCTGCTCGATATGGGCACGACGTGGAAGCCGACGTCCGAGGCATCGGATGCGTTCGAGGCCCACGACGTAGATGGCGGGCTGAAGTGGACCGGCAGTCGCGTCGACCTCGTCTTCGGCTCGAACTCGGAGCTTCGTGCAGTCGCGGAGGTCTACGCAAGCCAGGACGCCGAGGAGAAGTTCGTGAGCGACTTCGTCGCCGCCTGGGACAAGGTGATGAACCTGGACCGGTTCGACCTAGCCTGAGGCGCTACATGGGAGCCGCAGCCGCGATGAGTGCTTCCGCCCGTGCGGAGGCGGTCAGCGGTTGCGGCTCAAGACGCATTCAGGGCGGCCGCCGCGCGGACGAGGGCGCTGAACGCATCAACGTCGACCTCGTCGCCCTCACGGAGGTCGACGGCACGCCTCGTGTTTCCCTCGAGGCTCGCGTTGAAGATGCCGGTGGGGTCCTCGAGCAGGGCTCCCTTCGCGAAGGTGAGCTTGACCTTGTCCTTGTAGGTCTCACCGGTGCAGATGATCCCGTCGCATGACCAGACGGGCACGCCGAGGGGGCTCGACGGCTTCCTCCACTTGATCTCCTCGATCACGTCGGGCTCGGCCTGCCTGATGAGCTCGCGCACCCGAGCCAGCGTCTCCCCCCGCCAGTCATCGAGCTCCGCGATCCTCGCGTCGACGAGCTCGGACTGCGCTTCGGGTTGGTCGTTACCGGCCATGCCCGAACTCTTCCACAGCAGCGGTCTCAGTGCCCTGAGCGGAGCATGCGACTGCTCGCTCGGGCTTGCCGGTCTTGTCGGTCTTGTCGGTCGGCGATACTGAAGCGATCACCTGGATGCCCTGATGGCCCGTTCGCGCTACTCACCCGAGCCCGTCGACAAGCGCCGGTTCACCGAGTCCTTCGATCGCGCCTACTCCCGGTTCGCCCTGCTCTACGACCTGGCCGTCAGGGCGCTGCCGATCTGGCAGAGGTGGCTTCGCCAAGCGCTCCCCCACATTGACGGTCCGCAGGTGCTCGAGGTCTCCGTCGGCACCGGCTGGCTGTTGAGCCGCTACGCGGGGTGGGTGGAAGCCAGCGGCGTCGATCTGAATCCGAAGATGATCGCGATCGCGCGTCGCAACCTCGAGCGAGCCGGAGTCCACGCCGAGTTGCGCCAGGCAAACGTGGAATCGCTGCCGTTTCCGGATGGTCGCTTCGACACAGTGGTCAACACGATGTCATTCAGCGGATACCCGGACGGCGAGCGGTCGATGGCGGAGCTGTACCGCGTCCTGCGACCCGGAGGGCGTCTGGTGTTGATCGACGTCAACCACCCCAGCGACGGCAACCGCCTGGGCACCGCGCTGGTGGGTATGTGGAAGCGCTCGGGGGACCTGATTCGCGACATGCCCCGGCTGCTGGGCGAGTTCGGCTTTCGCGTCTCCGAGCGAGAGATCGGTGGCTGGGGAAGCGTCCACCTCTACATCGCAACGAGGCTGCGATGAGCGTGCTGGGGCCGGAGCGCGTCGCGCGCACGTACGACCGGATCGGCCGGTTCCAGGACTGGCAGTCCTTCTACGAGCGCCGGGCGACGGAGCGCCTGATCGCGCACGCCAGCTTCGAGCGGGCGAATCGGGTCCTCGAGCTCGGTTGCGGCACCGGAGCCTTTGCCGTAGCGCTGCTCGAGCGACGCCTGCCGGCCGGTTGCCGCTATCTCGGCATCGACATCAGCTCGCGGATGGTCGCGATCGCCACCGAGCGATTGCAGCCGTGGTCGGATCGGGCCGACGTTCGGTTGATGGACGGCTCGCGGGTGATCCCCGAACCGGCTGGCTCGGCGGATCGCTTCGTCGCGAACTACGTCCTCGACCTGCTGAACGGGGAACAGGCGGCAGCGGTTGTCTCGGAAGCCGGCCGGGTACTGGTCCCGGGCGGGAAGCTGTGCCTGGACAGCCTCACCCACGGGAAGCAGCGGTGGACGCGGGGCGTCTCCAAAGCGTGGCAGAGCGTCTGGTCTCATTGGCCGACCGTCGTCGGTGGCTGCAGGCCGATCGAGCTGGCCCCGCGGCTGTCCCCTGAAGACTGGGCGATCGAGCATCGAAGCGTGGTCAGCGCCTGGGGACTCACCTCCGAGGTCCTGGTCGCCTCGCGGAGATCGCACCCGACCTGACCACCGATCCACAGTTCCGGAGATTGGCGTCATACTCGGTTCAGGATCTGTGGAGCAATCCCGCTCGCCGGTTTTGAAAGGAAGTGGCTGCAGGTATGGACACCATCGAGACGGAATCCGACGGCGCAACACGGGTGGCCTACATCCTCGGTGTGCCCTTGGCCGAGGATGTCGTTCGGCAATGGCCGCAGATGGGTGAGATCGTTCGCAGCAGCCAACTCGTCGCGAACGTGGAGGGCAACTTCCCCGAACTGACCCTGGAGGTCGGTCGGCGCCTGGAACTCGACGATGTAATCGTCGTCGAGTGGACGTGCAACTACGGCGACGGGCGGCTCTACCGCAACGTCACCATCGGCGAGCTGAGGGATGGGGAGGCGATCCGCGTCACCGACTACTGGGGTGAGCCGGTCGCGACTCCGGAATGGCGTCGCGAATTGACCGCCCGGCTGGACATGCCCGGCGATCGCGGCATCTGGCCGGCCGACGAGGACCTCGGTCACTACTGAGGTCGCCCCGCGCGGTGACGGCTATACGGGCGAGGGCGTGACGGCCGCGGTGTCGTGCCCGCATTTACGGCCACTCTTCAGCCTCGACGCGCTCATCTTGACCTTGAACTTGGAGTAGGAGCCGTATTCCCCGAGTGTCAGGTGGAGAGCCCAGGAACCGTTCTTGGCCGTCGTCCCCTTGTCGAGCAGCGTGTTCTCGCCGTAGAGCCTTACCTTGCGGTTCGACAGGCAGGACGCTTTCCTCGACTTCACATAGCCGGCGAACGCGCCGTCATCGCCTGGGCCGCCGTTGGCGGTCAGGATGACGACAGTGCCCTTGATTGGCTTCGGCTTCGCGGCGCTCGCGATCACGGGTACGCAGACTGCCGCCACGAGCGCCGTCGCAACCCCCGCGATGAGCGCCCTTCGCATCATGCGATCGGGACCACGGCTGCCCGTGCGCAGCCCTTCGATTTGGCGATGACGAGTACGGCGCGGTCGACGGCCCCGATGACATCGCCCTCTCTGAATGACACCGACCAGGCTCCCTCATTGCTGCTCCGGCCCCGATCCACGACCGTCGAGCCCCCGCCGACGTAGCGGAACACGAATTTGTACCTGCGGTTCCTGACGCATTTCGGGCGATCCGAGAGCAGCCCGCCGAAGATCAATACGCGCGACGTGCTGATCGGGCCTAAATCCCAAACGACCGCATCGGTTGTCGCGGGTGCCTTGGCGGTGGCGCCACCGGCAAGGGCCAGTGCAGCGACGACCGTCGCGAGAAACGTTCCAACCAGGACTCTCCCTGAACCCATGGGTCGATACTACGCAAATCGGGCGTTCGCGTCCACAGCTATCGGGAGGGCTTGCGACGCTCGTACTTCCTTCGCAGGCGGACCGTCACCAGCCGGTGCGCTGCTCGGCTGCGTTCTCCAGGCGAGAGCGGATATCGGTGCGCTCTCCCCGCAGCGGCTCGAGGTGCCCGGGCGCGATCGTCGTCGGCTCGAGAGCTGCGAGCTTGCGGACGCTCGCGAGGGTCTGCTCGGGATCCTGGTCGAAGACGGGATGGGGTGGGTAGATGCCCGGGTGGTCGCCGAGCGGCCGCATCGAGTCCGTCAGGTAGATGGTGTCGCTGCAGAGGCAGAGCCGATCGCTCTCGCGCCACAGGCCGATCTGACCGGGCGCGTGCCCGGGGAAGTGGACGACCTCGAAGCCGGCGATGCGATCACCCTCCGAGATTGTGCCGGCGATCTGCACCGGTCCCGCATCCCAGATCGGATAGACGACCCGATAGAGCCAGCGGGAGTAGGTGACCGGAACCTCGCCGAGCGGCTGGTAGTGAACGCCCGCATCTCCCTCCGCGTCAGCGACCTCGTCCGGATGGCAGTGGACCGGTACGCCGAGCTTGGCGGCTGAACCGCGATGGTCGACGTGACTGTGTCCGAGGACCACCCGCGTGAGGCCGCCAAGCTCCGCCGCCGCCTTGCGAATCCCCTTGGCCATCACGCGCGTGCCCGCGTCGAATGCGAAGACGCCCGAGCCGTCCTCCTCGGCGACGAGGTAGACGTTCATACCCCGTTTGATGTCGCCGGCGTGGCGCCAGACGCCATCCGCGATCTGCTCGGTCAGCGGCGCCAGTGGATTGCTACTCATCCCTCTCGCTCTCGTTGCTCAGGTTGATCCTCGACGACCACTCCCTAGACCTCTTCGCACTGTCGTTGACCGCGAAACCGACCTACCTCAGGCGTGGAAAGAAGGCCAGGATCAAAGTTCACCGTTGAAGACGCCCGTAAGACCCTCGGCGGAGCCACTGTCAAGCTCGATGGAAAGCGCGCCAAGACCGGCGGCGACGGCGTCGCCAGGCTGAGGCTGGGACGCTTCATTCGGCGCGCCCCGAATGACGGACTCGCAGCCGGCCGCCCAGCGCACCGAACGCGGACCCGAGGACCATCGTGACCACGAGCAGGAGGATCTCCGGGTCCGGGAGATGGGCCTTCGCGTCGGCGCCCTGGATCTGGTGGGCGATCAGGATGGATGAACCGAAGATGAGACCGGCGAGGACGCCGCGCCTTGCCCCCGCCGCGGTGCCGAGATGGTCGAATCCCGCGCCGACCCCGCCTGCAATACCGATGATCCCGAGGATCGTGTAGGCAGCAGCGGAGACGCCGAGGAAGTAGCCGGTGATCGCACCGAATAGCGCTGGGACGACGCAGGCGAGGATGAACTGCAGCCAGCGCGGATGTTCTTCGAGGAGCGGCGGCGGCCAGATAAGAGAGGATCCTCGCAGTCTCCTCGGCGTCGCGTGCAACCACCACCAGATCTGCCTTGAGCTGAGCCCAGCCCCGCATCGTCGGGAACCGGCCTACCTGATTTCAACGAGAACCCCGGGCCGAGCCGCCGTAGGCAGGTCTCGGGCCGCGGGCTTAACGCAGGGTGCGCTTTGCGGTCACCGGATTGCCGAAGGCCAGACTCCCCTGGACGGCGACGACCACCTTCTTGCCCTTCTTGATCGCCTTCTTGCCCGGTTTGGTCAGCGCCACGGAAACCTTGGAGGTGCGACCCGTCGGGATCGAGAGATCCGCTGCGGCGCCGATCTGCTTGTTGCCCTTGAGGACCGCCAGGCTGACACCGTTGGCATCGTTTACCCCCTTGACGGCGACCTTGAGCTTTCCGGACTTGCGGACCTTCTTCAGCTTCTGAGACGGGATCGTGACCTTGATCTTCGGCCGCGCCACCGGCGTGCCGCCGGTGATGCGGAGGTACGTCCGTCCATGCCAGGGTGGACCGTGCAGATAAAGGGGTAGTCGCCCGGGCCAAGGTACTGGGCGCCCTCGATCGGCGAGCTTTCTCCGATGTTGACGAGGTCGGAACTGAAGAGCGGCTCACCGTCGGGCCCTTCGCCCTTGGCGACCACGTTGTGGAAGCCGTTGCCGTCGTCCGGGTTCTCGTAGTTCGGGATCTCACCGGCAGTCTGCTCAAACGGCCCGTTCGGGAACGTATTGCCGTACGGAGGTGATGTCGAGGGCCTGCGCGACCGCAACTCCCGCGAACATGACCACGGCGGCGGCGAGTATCCCTGCGATGTATTTCATGCACTTCCTCATCTGAGAATTCCGTTCGGACACCTAACCCCCGAGGGAGGTGAAAGTCTCGTAGCCGCCTGGTCCTCCTGATCCCGGCAGAGGCCGAGATCCCCGCCCTATCCCTTGACGCGGATCGAGCCGCGCATGAACGGGTGGATACGACAGAAGTACGTGTAGGTACCCGGCTTGGTCAGCGGCGGCGTCGTGTACTGGTTCGAGCCGGTCGTCACCTCGTTGTTGCCCAGGCCCTTGCCGAAGCCGAGCTGGCCGGAGTCGAAGCGGACCGGCCCGGAGGCGAGCGGGTAGCCGATGCCGGAGCCCTGGTTGCACGGCTCCTTACACGAGGTGATGCTGTGCCAGACCTGCTGCTGATTCGTTTCGCCGGGCAGCGCGTCGTCGTTGGTGAAGGTGACGGTATCGCCGGCATTGACGGTGACCGGGCGCATCAGCTCCGTCGGGAAGTTCTTGGTGGCTGAGAATCCGCCGGGTGTGTAGACGAAGTTCTGGATATCGACACCCCCAGCCGGCACGGGACCCTGGGCGCTGAGGTCGCGCGGATCGGGAAGCTTCAGGTCCTTGCGGGCTTTCGAGTCGATGTTCTCGCGCAACCGGCCGTGGGTGAGGATGCCGCCCTTCTTGTAGACCTTGCGGACGTCCTTGGAGTCATCGAACGGGTCCTTTGCCTTCGGATCGTCGGCGGTGCTCCAGGCGACCGGCAGGATGCCCATCGACTCGTACCAGTCGCCGCGCTTGACGTTGTAGGTGACGTTGATCGAGACGACGTCGCCCGGCTTCAGGCTGATTCGCCACTTGCGCCGGGTCGCGGTCATGCTCACGTCCCAGCTGACGGCGCCGGCGGGCTCGTAATAGTGGGCGTCGCTCTCGAACAGCTGCTTGGTCTCGCCAGGCGAGTCGCCCGCCTCGGTTCCGGGGTCGCTGCCGTCGCGAGACACCTGCATGTTCAGGCGCTTGCCGCCCGGATGCATGTGGCCGACCGCGAAGACGAGCGTTGCGCCGTCATTCCCGACCTCCCAGCGACGAGCGGAGCTGATGTTCTTCCGCTGCGAATAGCCGGGTTCTGACGGGTCGGTCGGAACCTCGTCCGGGAAGGTGTAGAGGCCATCGCCGTTGGCGTCGAATGCCTTCTCGGCATCGAAGACGGGATAGACGTGAGGCGCGCCGGCGACATCCATCCATTGGATTTGGATCGGCTTCAGATCGGTGGTGATCGGGACCCAGTCGATCTCCCAGGTGATCTCGACCTGGCGGCCTTCGCGACTATTGAGCTCGTGCAGCATCTGGTTGATGATCCAGTTGGCGCCACCCGCGACCGGAAGGCCGTAGCCCTTCGGGAACTTGGGGATCGATTTCTCCTCGCCCGCGGCGAAGGTGGGGCCACCGTTGGGCGGGATCCAGACCACGTGATGCAGATGCAGGTCCCAGACCGGCGGGACGGTCGTCGAGCCGTCGGAGTGGACCTCGACCATGCTCGGCTTGAAGCGCGTGATGTAGCCCTGGGTCTGCGAGTTGGCGGAGAACACCGAGGGGTCGACCGGGCCGTCGCCGACCTTGGTCGCGTTCGGGCAGGTCTGGGTGACCGAGAAGTCATTGGTGTTCTGACCCGGGTAGATATTGATCGGCGACGTGTGACACTGGAACGTGGTCAGGCCCGGGTAGGACTTGACCGCCTTGAGCGTCCGCTGCTTCTTCTTGGCTACCGCAGGCGAAGCGGCGAGCGCTCCGATCGCTGCGACGGCGAGCACGACAAGGGTTGCGCGAAGGGTGACGCCTCCCAAGCGTCGACGAGACTCCATGCCGTCACGCTAGCAAGGTTATGACGCACGGTCAACGTGGTAGCGGCCCCGCCACGTCATTCGGCAAAGAATGCGGCGGATCGGGAGTACGAGCCCGACCAGCCGACAAGGCCCCGCTACTTGATCTTCTTCCTCAGGAAGGGAACGACCGTCTTCAGGAAGGCGTTCCTGGGCGGTGCGGCGCTGATCGGATCGATGTGCGAATACGTCTTGGTCCGCTTGACGGTCTTGACCCAGCGCTTCGGCACCTTGGACTGCTTGGCGAGCTGACGGGTCGCATCCGCGACGCTGCCGCCACCGAGCGAGGTGTCGAACGAGTACATCGGCAGCCTCACCGAATGACCCATGGTCGCGTGGTCGCCGTAGACGGCCTGGGCGGGGTTGTCCACGCCGTTGTTGATGGCGCCGGAGTCGATCGAGAGCTTTGCCGGGTGGTACCAGGACGTCCCGTCCTCGCCGACCTTCTGGTTCTTCATGCCGACTTGCTCGGAGAACACCGAGGCCGCTCGGCCAACGCTTCCGAGTTCGCCGTCATGCCAGCCCCGGGGATCGCCCGAGCCCGCCAGCTTGCCGATGTGGCTCTGGACCAATGCCAGGTTGGCGGGGCTGGTCGCCTGGTCCACGGCGTATCCGTACTGACCGGCATTGGTGGCCGGGACGGGCGGCTTCAGATCCGCCGGCGCGAGCACCCAGCTGGCGAAGATCGAGGGCTCGTCCGGCTCCTCGACGGCGGCGGTGGAGCCCGTTGCGTTGAAGACGCCCGCGATCCACGGGAACGGCGGAACGAGCGTGATGAACGGCGAGGCCGATGGGTCATTCAGACCGTCGACGTTGGCCTGAGCCTCCTCCGCGGTGGGCAGCGGCCTGGTGGTCGGGCTGTTGGCTCCCGCGCCGTCGATGAAGACGAGCCCCGAGAGGCCCTTCGCCCCGGCCTTGCCGTTGAAGTCCCAGGTCGCGTACGCGGTAGTGATCGAACCGCCGAGCGAGTGACCGCCCATGACGACGGTGCGTCCGCCCTTCTTCGCGGCCCTGACGACCTTGCGCGTGTCGTGGACTGCGACGTTCATCCCCCAGTTCTTGGCGAACTCGGTCTCGGCCGTCGTCTTGGGCGTGAAGTGCGGCGATATCGAGCCATCCGTGAGCCAGCCGAGGTAGTAGTCGAAGGTCTCCTGGTTGGAGATCTCGCCGTTCGCGTACTTCTCGAGGTAGGAATGATCTTCGAGCAGGTTCTCGCGGCGCTCGATCGCCCAGACCTGCCAGCCCTTCAGCTTCTTGGTCAGCGCCGTCGCGAACGGACCGAAGAAGGTGCCTCCGGCGGAGGTCCCGGGGTTCAGGACGAGGATCTTGTCGCTCTGGGGGATCCGTACTTGACGACCCTCACCTCGTTGTACTGCGCGGGCGTCCCGGGAGCCTTGAATCCGTCGATCGTCGCCACCCGGGTCGCCGCACTCGCGGTGCCGGCGCCCAGGACGACCAGCGCACCGGCAAACGCGAGGACCACGCCGATTCCCAACACCTTGCTTCGAAAGAGCTTCATGGGGACAAGGCTAAACCCGTGGCCAGCGCCGTGCGCCGGTCAGGGCTGTGCCACGCGCCGACCGCGGATCCACTTCTCCAGGCCCACGAGGGCCCAGACTGCAAACCCGACGGCGAGGATTCTCAACCAGGCGCCGGCATCGATCGGGGCCGAGTGGAACAGCGAGTTCATCGCCGGCAAGTAAGTGAACAGGGCCTGCAGAAGCACCGCCGCGAGGACGCCGACGGTCACCCAGCGATTGCTGAAGAACCCGATCCTGAAACTCGAGCGCTCGAGCGAGCGGCAGTTGAGTAGGTAGAAGAGCTCGCCCGCCACGAACAGGTTGACCGCCACGGTCCGCGCCTCAGCATCCGACATCCCCGAAGACTGCGCCCACTCGAAAAGGCCAAAGGCGCCACCGAGAAGCAGGGCCGAGACGAACAGGATCCGCACGACCAGCTCGCCGGTGAGCAGGGGCCGCGACGGCTCGCGCGGAGGTCTTTCCATGATCCCCGGCTCGGCCTGCTCGAACGCGAGCATCAGGCCGAGCGCTCCGGCCGTGGTCATGTTGATCCAGAGGATTTGCACCGGCAGGATCGGCAACGTCAGCGCGAAGGTGATCGCGACCAGGATCAACAGGCCCTCAGCCATGTTGGTCGGCAGGGTCCAGACGATGAACTTCGTCAGGTTGTCCAGGGTCCGCCGGCCCTCCTCGACCGCAGCTTCGATCGAGGCGAAGTTGTCGTCGGTGAGGACGATGTCGGCGGACTCTCGCGCCACCTCGGTCCCGGTGGCTCCCATCGCAACCCCGATGTCGGCCTGCTTGAGCGCCGGGGCGTCGTTGACGCCATCACCTGTCATCGCCACGATCTCGCCGCACCGCCGCAACGCCTCGACCAGCCGCAGCTTCTGCTCGGGCGCGACCCTCGCGAACACCGTGACGCTTCCGACCAACTCGTCGAGCTCGGCTTCCGAGCAGCGCTCGATCTCCGCGCCCGTCATGGCCTCTGGCCCGCAACCGTCTTCTTCCGTCGTCGTCAAACCGATCCGGCGGGCGATCGTGGTTGCCGTTGCGACGTGGTCTCCGGTGATCATCTTCACCTTGATTCCCGCCGTCCTGCAACTGGCGACCGCGGCAATCGCCTCTGGGCGCGGTGGATCGAGCATTCCCTGCAGCCCGAGAAAGATCAACGATCCCTCGAGTTCGGCCGGCTCGAGCGGGCCGTGCCCCGGCAACTCGGCCCGGGCGAAGGCCAGAACCCGCAAGCCGTCGGCGCCGAGCCGCTCGGCCTCGGCCTCGGCCCACCGGTCATCAAGCACTGCGAGCTCGCCATCCGGGCCGAGAGCGCCGCGGCACAAGGACAGCACCCGCTCGACGGCGCCCTTGACGTAGACCATGCGGCCACCGCCGGCATGCTCATGGACAGTCGCCATGTACTGCCGTTCGGCCTCGAACGGAATCGCGTCGACCCGAGGCTCGCGGGTGAGGATCTCGTCGGGAACGAGCCCCCCCTTTCGCGCGGAGACGAGCAACGCCGCCTCGGTCGGGTCCCCGACCAGATCCCAATCGCCATCACGCTCGGTCAGGCTCGAGTCGTTGCACAGAGCCCCCGCCTCGAGGCACGAAAGCAGGGCCTGCCCGCCCACTCCTCCAGGCTCGGGCGTGATCGCACCCTTCGGCTCGTAGCCGGCCCCGGTGACCTCGTAGCGGGCGCCCCCGGCGACGATTTCCTGCACGGTCATCTTGTTCTCGGTCAGCGTCCCGGTCTTGTCCGAGCAGATTACGGTGGTGCTGCCGAGCGCCTCGACGGCGGGCAGTTGCCGGACGACGGCGCTGCGCTTCGCCATTCGGCTGACACCGATCGCGAGCGTGATCGTCAGCGCCGCCGGAAGCCCCTCCGGAATCGCGCCGACAGCCAGAGCCGCGGCCGCGATCAGCAGTTCCTCGGGCGACTCGCCCTGCGCCAGCCCAACGAGGTAAGCGGCGCCGGCCAGCCCGAGAATCACCCACATCAGCAGCTGGCTGAAGGTCGCCATCTTCCTGGTCAGCGGAGTTGCGATCTCAGGGCCGGAGCCGACGAGTCGATGGATCAGCCCGATCTGCGTCTCGGCACCGGTCGCGACGACGACGCCGGTCCCCTCTCCGCGCGTCACCAAGGTTGCAGCAAAGGCCATGTTCGAGCGGTCGGCAACGGCGGTTTCCGTGGACAGGACGGCATCGGTCTTCGCCGCAGGCAGTGACTCGCCGGTGAGCGCGGCCTCGTCCACATACAGCTCGCGTATCGTGAGCAGCCGCATGTCAGCCGGGACGGCGTCGCCCGCCGCGAGCGCCACGAGGTCGCCCGGCACGATCATCGCCGAATCAACTCTGCGCCGCTCGCCCCCTCTGATCACCGTCGCCTCCGGTGCAGCCATCGCCGCCAGCGCTTCCAGGGCACGCTCCGCCCTCCCTTCCTGGACGAAGCCGGTGAAGGTGTTGATCAGGACCACAGCGAGGATCACCGAGGCGTCGACGGTCTGACCGATCAACGCGGTCACGGCAGCAGCCGCGAGCAAGATGTAGATCAGCGGATGGTGAAACTGACGCCCGAAACGGCGCAACGGGCCCGCCGGCGCAACGCGCGGAAGTGAGTTCGGCCCGACCCGTTCAAGGCGGCGCGCGACCTCAGCCTCTTTCAGCCCGGCCTCACGGTCCGTCTCCAGGATCAGGACGGCCTCGTGAGCCGGCAGGTCATGCATCTCGCTTCCGCCCCGTGTTGAGGGTGTTCACGTTCAAAATCAAGGGTGGGAAGAAAGTGTTGAGCAGTTGCGACCCGTCTCGTCCGTCGGCTGATTGAACGAATCGCCACCGAGGGCAGCACGCTTACGGGTCGCGAGCGCGAACCGCAGGCCTTCGATAGCCGAACCACCGACGTGCCCTCCCGTCATCGAGGCGGAAGGATTCAGGTATTCCAGCCGCTGCCGAACGACGACAACGGGATTCGAACCGGTGACCTGCGGTTTCGGAGGCCGACCATCGGTGTCAGTGGCCGTCATCCGGCTGCACTTCGACCCCATCGCCTTCGCTCCGGTCAGCGCGTGAACACGGGGTCGAGCGTCACGTGTACCGCCCAGGCGCCGTCATGGAGCCGCTTCGTCTCAATCGAGCGGCAATTCAAACCCCTGATCCGGTCAGGTGGGATCCCTCGCTCTCCTGCAACCCGCGCCCGGAAGCTGGAGCTATCCAGCCGCTCCTCATAGACGCGCTCGGGGACGAAGCCGTCGGTCTCGGCCAGTCTGACCAGTTCGTTCACCCATGCGAGCAGCAGGCCGTCCAGGTCGGGACCGTTGATTTCCACCTCGTGGGTGAAGGACGTGCCGCCGGTCGCATCTGAGAGTACGTCGCTCAGCGCAAGCAGAGACTCAGTGAAGAGGGCGGTGGGCTCGACGTCCTTGATGAACATCTCGACCGTTGATTCGTGTTCCACCGTGTCGTACATGGGCTTCCTCCCGGCGAGGGGCGGGTCGGGGGCGGGTTCCCCTCGATGTTCCCCACCACCGGCCCTCATCGCATCGGTATTGACCACCGATAGCCTGTGCCGATGGGTCAGGTGCGGGTCGAGGAGCGAGACGAGGGAGTGGTGCTGGCGACGATCGGCAACCCCCCTCACGGGTTGATGGACGACGGGATCGTCGCCGACCTCGAGCGACTGGTGGAAAGAGCGGAGACCGACGAGGCCGTCACCGGGATCGTCATAACCGGTGACCACGCGGAGCGGTTCGTCGCCCATTACGACGTCGGTGAGCTGCTCGCGGGCGCCAGGCAGGCCCCCGACGTCGGCCCTACAGCCGCCCGCGCGACGCTCGGGGCAATCGGCGCGGTCCGGCGGCTCCCGGGCGGGCGAGGCGCGCTCGATCGGACCCCGGCGGCCGGGCTCTCGGCAGCCGAACGGTTCGGCGAGATCCTGTTGCGCTTCAACACATGCGGCGCCGTGATCGCGGCGGCGATCAATGGTTCGGCCATGGGCGGCGGCTGCGAGCTCGCGCTGGCCTGCGACGTGCGGATGATGGCGGAGGGCCCGTTCTCGATCGGTCAGCCAGAGGTGCTGCTGGGCTTCCCACCCGGTGGGGGAGGAACGCAGCGGCTGACACGGCTGCTCGGCACCGGGAGGGCCCTGCGGCTATGCCTCGACGGTGGACCGCTTAGCCCTGAGGAGGCGGCCGACCTGGGTCTGGTGGACGAGGTCGTCCCGGCCGGGAAGTTGCTCGACCGGACGCTCGAAGTGACGACCCGGCTCGCGCGCAGGCCGAAGGCGGCAATCGCCGGCATCAAGCGTGCCGTCTACATCGGCGGCGCCCAGTCCCTACCGAGGGGGTTGCGTGCGGAGCGAGCCGAGTTCACGTCGGCCCTGGTCACCGAATCGGCCGTGACGGCGATGGCAGCCTACGTCGAAGGCACTGAGAAAGCAGGCGAACTCCCTGGCTACGACGCGGATGCGCTCGCCGCGGCCCTCGAGCGCGGCAGGTTCGGCTGAGCGGACTCCGCAGCCGATCAGTTGTGCGTTTCCTTTAACCGCCCGACAGGATTCGAAGTAGCGTTCGGAGATGTGCGTCGACGCAACCCCATCGTGACGGCGACCTCCCCCGTTGCCGCCCGTCTGTCGCCGACAGATCGCTTCCTGCCGCTGTGGATCGCGCTCGCGATGGCCGGTGGGCTGGCCCTGGGATCGGTGATCGGGGGGCTCAACGACTTCCTGGACGAGCTGAAGGTCGGCACGGTGAGCCTGCCGATCGCGATCGGCCTGCTGTTGATGATGTACCCGGTCCTGGCAAAGGTCCGCTACGAGGACCTCGGCACGATGCGCGGCGAGCGCGACCGCCGCATGTTCGGTGTCGCGCTGTTTCTCTCCTGGATCGTCGGTCCGGCGCTGATGTTCGCGCTCGCATGGCTGTTCCTCGCCGACGAGCCCGCCTACCGCACCGGCGTCATCGTCGTCGGCCTCGCCCGCTGCATCGCGATGGTGCTGGTCTGGAACGACCTCGCCGGGGGCGACAACGACCGTGCCGCCGTCCTGGTGATCTTCAACGCGATCTTCCAGGTCGTCGCCTACGCCGTGCTCGGCTGGTTCTATCTCAACGCGCTCCCCGATCTGCTCGGCCTCGACAACCAGGGCTTCCAGGTCGGGATCTGGGAGGTGGCGCGCACCGTGCTGATCTTCCTCGGCATCCCGCTGACCGCCGGCTACCTCACCCGTCGCTGGGGCCTGCGCACCCATGGCCGCGAGTGGTTCGAGTCGCGCTTCATCCCGCGCATCGCCCCGATCACGCTCTACGGCCTGCTCTTTACGATCGTTCTGCTGTTCGCGATCCAGGGCGACGCGATAACCGCCGATCCGCTCACGGTTGCGCGGATTGCGTTGCCGCTCCTCGCCTACTTCGTCGTCATGTGGGTCCTCGGCTTCGGGGTTGGCCGTGCCATGCAGTTCGGATACCCGAAGACCGCGACCATGGCCTTCACAGTTGCCTCCAACGATTTCGAACTCGCCATCGCCGTCGCCGTGGGCGTCTGGGGTGCGACTTCAGGACAGGCGCTGGCCGGGGTCGTCGGCCCGCTGATCGAGGTGCCCGTTCTCGTCGGCCTCGTCTATGTGGCCCTGTGGCTCCACCGCCGTTGGCGATGGCCCATCGACACGACCCCAGTTACCCCCACCGGCGAGCGCGCTGCTGTCTCCTGATCCGTGCTCTCGCATCATCGCCCTCAATCGCCGAACGACATTTTGCGAACCGACTGTCCGGCAATCCTCTTGCCCATCTCAACTCCGCGCGATAGTTGCGCGATGGTCGGATCCCATCGGGTCCGCAGACGCCGGGGGCTACCAGGTCTGGCCGGTGAAGACAGGAGCCGCCGAGCACCCGTAGTCGTCGGTACCTGTCCCTTTACCGTGTACTTCCCTTGACCGATCGATGCCCCCGCAATCCCTTTATCCATCTCTCGATTCCGCGTGGTAGTTGCGCGATGGCCGGACCCCCAATATCCATGCGGTTTGTGGATCTGGGGCGTTTGGTGACCGTGCATCTACATGACCGTGGGTCATGTGATGGATGCCATGAAGCCGGTCGGGGTTAAGGACTCGATGCGCGGGGGAGGCCCCAGCCTTGCCCTGGCCTCCATACTGAATCGGCATGCAAACATCCGCCGAACCGAGTCCGATCGCCGCATTACGGGGGATGCTGAGGATGGTTGCGGCGACCGGCGAGGATGCATTGGCCGCCGCCGACATGCTCGGCATCACGGGTGCCGAAGGCCCGCCTGCCGACCCCTTCGACGCCCGCGACCCCGACTACATCCGCGCGACGTTACCGGCACTGCAGGCCATGTCGCGAGTCTATTTCCGCGCGAACGTCGCCGGACTCGAGCGAATCCCGGCAAGCGGCCCCGTGCTGCTGATCGGGAACCACTCTGGCGGGGTGGTGATCGCCGACACCTTCGTGTTTGCACAGGCGTTCTACGACCACTTCGGCGCCGACCGCCATTTCAATCAGCTGGCTCACGATCTCGTCTTCAAGTTTCCGGGGCTGCGGACCCTTGTGCAACGTTTCGGGACCGTGCCGGCATCCCCCGAGAACATGTCGCGCGCGCTGCACGACGACGCGGCCCTGCTCATCTATCCCGGTGGGGACGAGGAGACCTTCCGACCCTCCTGGGAGTCGGGGGAAGTCCACCTTGCCCACCGGACCGGCTTCGTCAGGCTCGCACTGGAGCACGACATTCCGATCGTCCCTGTTGTCGCGGTCGGGGGTCAGGAGACCGCCCTGTTCCTCGGACCCGATACGCGGCTCGCCAAGGCGCTTCAGCTGAACCACCTCGCGCGACTGAAGGTGCTCCCAGTGGCGATTGGTCCGCCATTCGGAATCACGGTCCTCGACTTCCCCGGTCGGATCCCCCTCCCCTCGAAGATCACAATCAGAGTCATGCCGCCGATCGACCTACGAAAAGAACTCGGCCCGGACCCGGACGTCGAGGAGGCCTACCGACTGGTCACCAGCAGGATGCAACGCATGCTGACCAGACTCAACCATCAACGCCGGATCCCCGTCGTCGGCTGAGCCGCGTCCCGAGGTAGATCGCGCAGCAAGGCTCGTTCCGCAGTAATGGGCGACTGGAATTGAACCAGCGACCTTTCGCCCCCCAGTCGATGAGCCGGGGGTGTAGATGCGTCCCTGCGCGTCCCTCTCGCCCCCGCCCATGGACATCTTGGACACATCGGACGCATCAGTCGGTACCGGGCTCCGCTCACCGGTGCGCTGTCGTGGTAGTTCTACGGAGCAGGGATGAGAGTCGGATGAGGACCGGCCGGTCGTCCGGCCACCGGCCCATCAGCGGCAGGTCGGGCCCGCGCACCTACGCAACCGGTCGAGCACATGGGAGAGGCGGGCCTGCGGCGACGCCGCGCTCGGATCCCCGGCGAGGTTGTGCAATTGGTACGGGTCCTTGGTGAGGTCGTACAGCTCGATGCCGCGCTTGCCGAAGTCAAGATAAGCGAACCGGTTGGTCCGGACGCCACTGAAGCGGCCCCCGTGGAGGAGTTCGAGCAACAGCGGCCGGTGCTTGGCCGGTGGGCCCCCGTGCGCCATCGGCATCAGCGACCAGCCGTCCATCGGCAGGCCGGCGGTCGCCCCGGTGACGCCGACGATCGTCGGCGCAAGGTCGACGTTGGCGACCAGCCTGTCGACAGTGGCACCCGGCGTCACCCCGGGACCGCGGATCACGAGCGGCACGTGCAGCGCTTCCTCGTACAGCCGGTTCTTTCCAACCAGGTGGTGCTCACCGAGCAGAAATCCCTGGTCCGATGTGAAGACGATCAGAGTGTTGTCGAGCTGGCCGGTCCGGCGGAGCGTCCCGACGAGCCGTCCGACCATGTCATCTACTGCGAGCAGGCTCTCGAGCCGGGACCTGTAGATCTTGGTGAGCTTTGCCTTTGCGGCACGACCGAGGCGCGGCTGGGACGTGACCACGGTCGACTTGTCGCCGTCCCACCGTTCGTTGAACGAGGGTGGCCGGGGCAGGGGGCGACTGGCGAAGCGGCCGAAATCCCGCGGCGCCGGGCGAGGGTTGCGCAGGGCGTTGGGGCGAGCGTTGAGCTTACCTCCCTCTTCATGCGGCGCGAGCGGCGCGACGGTGAGGAAGAACGGCTTCGCGTCAGCGGCCCCCGCCCTGATCACGGACGCGGCATGGCGGGCGAGAACGTCGGTCTGGTAGTTGCGGGGTCCGGCTCCGTATTCGTGGAGCACACCGTTCTCGTTCAGCGTGTATCCGTACATCTGGTACTCGGTGTGGTTGGCGGGAGCGACCCAGTCCGTCCACCCGGGGGGGATCTCCAGCGGGTCGGTCCCCTGTCCGGGATTGCCGTAGCCGTTCAGATATTTCCCGACCCATGCGGTTCGATAGCCGGCGGCCTGGAGCCATACCGGCAGGTCGTTGGACCCGTTGAAGGCGGAGTAGCCGCCGTGGGGCGGGTTGTTGTCGAACACGCCATTGTTGTGGGCGTATTGGCCGCTGAGCAAGGTCGCCCGCGACGGGCAACACTGCGGCAGGCTGACGAGCGCATTCGTGAAGTTGGTTCCCTTGTCGACGAGCTGGCGCTGAACTTGGCTCATGACCTTGAGCGAGGCGGCATCCTGGTCGTCAGTGAAGACGACGAGGACGTTGGGCGGGGCGCTCGTCGAGGCAGGCGACGCGCGACTCGCGGACGGGGCGGTCGCCACCGGGCCCGGACCGCTCCTGTCGGCTAGCGCTTCGACGCCGATCAGCGCTGCGACGGCCAGCAACAAAATCGCGGACCAGACGGCGCGGTGATGGCGGATCGAACTCGATGCCCTACGGCTGACCTTCACAGCCCCGAGCATAGGTTCCCGAGAAAAATCTCCTGCGACATCACCCTGCGCCGACTGAAGACGGCTCAGGGACGGTGGGCTAGCGATCATCCGCGCTCACGGCAGACCACCGGGTGGCGGCCCCGCAACTTACCGGCCGGGGATCGGTCAGCCGTAACTAGGGAAAGCGGCTCAGATCGTCGGCTTGCTCAGTGCGAACAGATTGCCGATGATCCAGGCCTACATTGGCGAGGCCCGGCGCCTAACTGCCCCGGACACGCGTAACGACGGACTTGCCGGCCCCGAGGGCGGCGTCTCCCGCCGACTTGGCCGCGGTCACGAGGTTGTCAACGGCCGAGCTGGTCGAGTCCTTGGCCTCGGCGGCCGTCCGCTTGGCCTGGCCCGTCGCCTGCTTGGCCTGGTCGGCGGATCGCTTCGCGGCCTTGCCCTGCCGCGTAGCGGCGGCCTTCTTGCTGCGGTTGCTGGCCGCCGTGTGGGCTTTGGCTTCGTTGCGCTTCCTCGTGGCAGCGGCCTTCTTAGCGGCGGCGCTGCGATCAGCTTTGGTCTGGGCCATGTGGCCTCCCGATTCGGATTCGTAGGTCACGACCGGTCTACCCGCTTCGAGCCGATTCATGCGGGGCGTGCGGAAACGTTCGCGCGCGGGGCGTGCGGAAACGTTCGCGCGCGGGTCAAAAACGTTCGCGCGCGGGCCAACACGAGTCACCGGGTCCCATTCCTGCTTCCATGGGTTTACCTATGCAGATCCGCGGCGCCCCAAACGAACCTCGACTTAGGTCTGCGTGGTAGTTGCGGGGTGGTTTTCTTCCGCATACCCGTGCGGTTCGCCATGTCAAAGCGCCATTGCGGCGCCAGAAGAGCGCACCCGACTGGATTCGAACCAGTGACCTTCGGTTTCGTAAGGGACCCGGAGGGCGCCCTACCGCCTCAGCGTCACCGAGAGCCTCTGAGTCTTCGTGTTGGAGAGCCCGTCGGTCAGCTTCACGGTCAGTTTCGCCTTCGCCCTTTCGCCCTTCTTCAGCGCCTTGGCGATCTTCCTTCCGTCCTTGCTCTTCTTCAGCGCCAGCTTCAGCTTCTTGGTGGCGCCTGCGGCCCGTCGTGGGACGGCTCGAGTCGTTGCCGGCCGAGGCCTGGCAAGCGGCGGATCCGCCGCCGCTGGTGCTCGGCGAGCGGGAGGAATCCCTGCCGGGTGCCTCAACCGAGCGCCGCCGCTGGCGGTGGCCGCAGGGCCTTACCCTGCGGCCGCTCACGGCTGCGCTCGCCGCGCTCGCCTTCCTCGTTGCCGGGCTCGGCGCCGACCTCAGCGAGGCCGAGGTGGACGTCTCCGGACTCAAACCAAGCGCGCCTGGGGAGTTCTACGAGCTCTGGCTGCTGACCTCGCCGGACGATCTCGGTCTCGATCGGGTCGTTCAAGGTCAACAACTCCGGCTCCGCGTCGGTTCGCGTGCCGCTACCGGTCGATCCGGCCGAGTTCTTCGACCTCTCGATCGAGCGCGACCACGGTGACGCCTCCCACTCCGGTCGCTCGGTCCTCCGCGGCCCGACCCGGGCTGACTGGCGGGCCACGATCCGTGCGGCACTCGCCGGCGGTAAGTGAGTCAGCGCTCGGAGGTCCGGACCGACCCGGGGTTTCGGGATCGCCTGGGTTCGCGCGGATGATGCCGCTCGGGGTGCCTCGCGTGGTCGAGATCGCTGGTCGCCCCAGAGAGCGCAAAGGCCGCAAGTACGTGTCTCATCTCACTCACTCCTTGATGGTTGTGGCCGATGACAAGACCGTAGGCCCGATGGTCCGAGATAGCACCGGGCGATCACCTAGCTTTAGCAACCTTGCGCGTGGGCCTGCAACGCGTAGCCTGAGCTCATGCTTCTCGGACGGGCTCGAGAGCTGGGCCGAATCAGTCGCTTAGTGGAGGGCGTAAGGCTGGGGGATGGTGGCGCGCTGTTGCTGGTCGGCGAGCCGGGAATCGGAAAGACGACGCTGCTCGCCCGGGCGTCCATGGAAGCGGAGGACCTGCGGGTAATCAGGACGTCGGGGGTCGAGGTGGAGAAGAACCTCCCGTATGTGTCTCTCGCTGAGATCATTAATCCAATACTCAGCGGACTTGGAGCGCTGCCCGAAGCACAAGCCGATGCGGTCAAGGCGGCGCTGGCCCTCGGTCCGTCGCCAGGGGTGTCGGCCGACCGATTTGCGACATGTGCGGCATTTCTCCGCTTGCTCACGAATACCGCCGAATCAACACCCCTGCTCGTCGTGGTTGACGATGCCCAATGGCTCGACGACCCGTCCGCCGAGTGCTTGGCATATGCGGCCCGTAGGCTCTCGGACACCCGGGTTGGCCTTCTGGCCGCAGCGCGACCGGGGCGAGACGGGCCGCTACTCGGATCGCGCGAGCCGGAACGGTTGGAACTCTCGCACCTGACCGCGGACGACGCACGAACGATGATCAGAGGTTTGGCGCCCGATGCGGCGGGAAGCGTCATCGATGCAGTAGTCGACGTCGCCGCCGGCAACCCCCTGGCTCTGAGTGAGCTGCCTCCACGGCTGACCAGAGAGCAGCGGCTTGGCACCGCGCCGATCAACCAAGGCGTTGCTGGAACCGCTCTGGCCGAAGCGTTCGAGGCCGAGATACGCGCCCTCGATGCTGAGGCGCGGTCAGCGGTCGTGCTCGCTTCCTGCGCGACCGGGCGCGAGCTTGCTCCTGTGGTCTCCGCGGGCCGCGAGATCGGAATCAACCCGCAGGCCTTCGAGCGAGCTGAGTCTGCGCGGGTTATCACTCTCTCGGGAGGGAGCATTAGCTTCTCTCATCCGCTGATCAAGGCAGCTGCCTACGAGCACGCCCCGCCAGCGGAACGACGCCGCGCTCACCGGGCCCTATCCGAACGATGCAGCCCCGACGCGCGCGCCTGGCATCTCGCGGCCGCGACGATCGGCCCAAATGAGGAGGTCGCCAAGCATCTCGACGGCGCCGCAGGAAGGGCGAGCGCTCGCGGAGCCCATAGCGTCGCGGCGGATGCACTAGCAAGGGCGGCAGACTTCAGCGAGGGGGGCCGGGCTGCTGCCCGCCGACGCTACGGAGCAGCGCTGGCGGCGGCGCTGGGTGGGGCCTACGATCGCTGCGCCGCGCTGCTGGAATCCGGTCCCGAAATCGACGATCCTCTCTTGCGGGCCAGGGCTCGGCACGCCCTTGTTGTCGTCAAGATGACCGGCGGCCTCGGCCTTGCCCCCGACACTTACTCCCAGCTTGAGGAGGAGGCCGATCGGATCAGTGCGATCGATCCCGCAACCGCTGCGCCGATGCTCGCGGATGCTTCACTGCTGGCGGGCACGTCCGGGCAGTTTCGTGCCGCGTCCCTCGCGGCCGAGCGGGCCGCCGCCACAGTTCCGGATCGGGCTTCGGCGATGGTCCGCTGTCAGGTCAAAGCGATGGAGGGAGGCACCGCGGCACTCACCGGCTCCGCGGCCGACGCGCGTGAGTCGCTCGATGATGCGGGGCGGCTCTTGGCCCAGATCGACATCCTCTCCCCGGCGATCCAGTCGGTGGTGCTTGGCATGCACACGCGGGTGTGTACCGGCCAGGAGATGATCCTGCGCGACGAGCTCGATCGGCTCGAGGAGTTGGCTCGTGCGACCGACACCTTCGGACTTCTCCCTTACCTGCTCGCTGTCTCGGCGGACGTCGCGTACCGAATAGGGGACTGGGAGGACTCAGAAGGTGTTCTCAGCTCAGCTCAGCTCGCCGAGGAACACGGCCAATACGGCATCCTGCCCTACTCCCTCGTCGTCAACGGGCAACTCCTCGCTGTCCGCGGGAGGACCTCGGAAGCCCGGGATGACCTCGAACGCGGGATCGAACTGGCGGGGCGGGTCGGATCGGCGACGGTCGTCGCCTGGGGCCATTCGGTGCTCGGGTTGCTCGAGCTTGGCCACGGACGTGCCGAGCAAGGAGTTGCCGAGCTTGTCCGCGTCGAGGCCTTCGCCGCGGAATCAGGGTTGGAGGATCCGGCCTACATTCCCTGGGCCTCCGATCTCATCGAGGCGTATGTCCACGTCGGCCGCAAGGAAGACGCTGAGCGCGTGGCTTCGGCGCTGGCGGTCAGGTCGAGGCGAGCAAACGTGCCCCTCTCGCTAGCGCTCGCGGCGCGGGGGCTCGGCCTTGTGGCCAGCGAGAACTTCGACCCACATTTCGAGTCTGCACTGACCTACCACGAGCACGCCGCAACGCCATTTCAAACCGCTCGGACGCTGTTGGCCTATGGATCCCGGCTGCACCGCGCCCGTAGGCGGGTCGAAGCCCGAAAGCGATTGCGAGCGGCGCTTGAGATCTTTGAGGGCCTCGGAGCGGAACCTTGGATCCAGCGAACCAACTCCGAGCTCACCGCGTCCGGGGGCGTCAAGCGCGAACCCGTGGCCGACCCCGACGAGCTCACCGCTCAGGAGATCAGGGTTGCGCGGGCGGTGGCCGAAGGAGCCACCAACAAACAGGTAGCGGCGAACATGTTTCTGAGTCCGAAGACGATCGACTTCCACCTTGGTCGCGTTTACCGAAAGCTCGGAATACATTCGCGGACCCAGCTCGCCGGACTGGTTGCGGCTGGTGTTCTCAACGAAGCTGATGCCGCGCAATCTGCACAGGGCCGCACACGGTCCGATAGCGGGGACGAATGAACTCATAGGTCATGGCGGATTGATCAGGGCGACGGCGCGCCGTTGACGTTTTCGCCCGCCACCGCCCACCCTGCGTGTTGGTTGCGAGGTGGCGATTACCAGCTGACTTCGGTGCATGGCAAGAACGACGCTAAAGACCACTGCCTTAAGCCGCTTTCCCCGGCGCGCGATAGTTGCGCGATGGTCGGACCCTCAATATCCATGCGGTTTGTGGATCCGGGGCGTTTCGGCGGGTTTCCGAAAGTGATCAGCGGAGCCCGAGCAATCCCAATTTCCATCGGGGATTGCAGCCGATCAGGAGAGCGCGCCCGACTGGATTCGAACCAGTGACCTTCGGTTTCGTAGAACTTGTCCGCTGGCTTCGGGTGGCCGGCATGTTTGAGCCATTCGTCGGGCGTCGGCGAGGGCCGCGCGATGGTCCACGCGAAGGTCCTCAGCGACCGTAGGGTCCGTTCGGCGGGCAGCTTCTTATCGCCGGTATACCTATTTGTGTGGCCTCGTCCGCGAGCAAGAACGTGAGGACCGTCTCGGCCAAGCTCCCCTCCCAGCGTGCCGCTCAGATCGACCGCCGAAAGGCGTCTCCCAGGCGGCGACGCGGCTGACGATGCCGAAGGAAATTGGAATCGGGACTCCACGGCGGCGCCCGGCGATCAGAACTTCAGCTTCGCTACGCAGCGCTCGCCGGTCGTCGGGTTCTTGCCAATTCCCTTGAGGGAATCGGTGCCGGGTAGGTTCGCGATCTTGCGCTCGATCGAGAAGGAGCCGCTGGGGGCCATGGTCCGGGCATGGCCGCGGAAGACGCGCCTGCCGTTGTCCGTGAGGCGCACCTTCCACTTGACGCCGGTCTTGTTCTGGTCGACCTCGAACTCGACTTCGAGGCCGCCATTGCGGGCCTTGGCCTTGATCTTCGAGCTGCTGCTGCCGGTGCAGGTGCCGGCCGTGCGGATGTCGTCGCTGCCGCTGCCGGAGGCGGCCGGCACGGCCAGCGCCATCGAGGCCGTCGTTATGCCTAGCGGAATCAGGATCTTGCGTTTCATCGGTCCCTCCCTGGGTCTGGTCAGCGCGCTCGGGAGCTGAACTGCCTCCGGCGCGATTGGTGTTCTGCGCAGAACGATCGCCCGCCGGGCACTGGCAATCAATCGGACATTGGTCTTAGGACCCCTGGGCGCGCGACTGCAGGCCGCGCGACTGCACCCAGGCCCCCGTCGTAGGACCAAAGTCCGATTGAAAGGGGGACTCGCCGAGCTCCAAGCTGATCCATACGACCACAAGACCCACCGATCACGCGATCAGAGGAGATCAAGATGAGAAACCGGATTGGACGCACTCTCGCGGTAGCGACAGCGGCTGTAGCGCTGCTCGCCTGTGGCGTCACAGCGACGCAGGCCAGCAACGGAGCCGACGATGGCCCCGGTCATAACAGCAAGGGCCACGAGGGGCACCACGGCAAGGGCCATCACAAGGGCGGCGGCCGCCATGGCGGCCGCCACGGCAACGACGATGGCCCCAGTCATGACGTCGGGGATGACCACGGCAATCACGGGCCCAACCACACCTGAGCCCAAACCGGCGGGGCAGCCACTCGGCAGCGCCGTCCGTCCCGCGGAGACAGACTCCGCGGGACGGCGGCTCCCCCATGCTCGGGGTAGGCGGGAGAATGGACCCGTTGTCGGCTGCCAAATCCAAGCGCAACGAGCACCGCGGGGTCAGGGCCGGGCTCCGGAGCCCGGTCGTGCAGTTCGCCCTCGCCGGCCTGCTCGCGATCGCTGCGATCGGCCTGGTCTCCGCTTATCTACTCAGGGAGGCAGGAATCGACGAGGCCACTCGCGACGCAAAGCAGGTCAGCTCGCTCGCCGGTGAGGGAATCGTCGAGCCGCTGATCGGTAGCCGGCTGCTCGCGGGCGACCCGCGGGCGCAACGACGGCTCGACTCGGTAGTGCGCAGCCGGATCCTCGGCCGCGACGGGATCGTCCGGGTGAAGATCTGGGATGCCGACTCGCGAATCATCTACTCGGATGAGGAGCGGCTGGTCGGAGGTCAGTTCGAGCTCGGCCAAGAGGAGCTGAAGATCCTCGCGAACGGCGGCATCGAGGCGGAGTCGACCGACCTCAGCAAGCCGGAGAATCGCTTCGAGCCTCAAGGCGTCGACCTGGTGGAGGTCTACCTGCAGATCCACAGCCGCGGCGGCGAGCGATTGCTGTTCGAGACCTATACCCGCTCCAGCTTCGTCAGCTCGGCCGGGCAACGGATCTGGTCAACCCTGGCACCGGTGCTGATCGGCGCCCTGGCGGTGCTCGCCGCCCTGCAGCTGCCGCTCGCGACCTCGCTCGCTCGCCGGCTGCGTCGTGGTCAGGATGAGCGCGAGGCGCTGCTCGAGCGGGCGATCAACGCCTCCGAGATGGAGCGACGCCGGATCGCCCAGGACCTCCACGACGGCGTCGTCCAGGATCTCGCCGGCGTCTCATACTCGGTCGCCGCCAGTGCCGGCCGGGCCGAGCGAGAGGGCGGCGGCGATGCTGCCGGGCTCCGCGAGGCCGCTGCGCGCCTGCGACAGAGCGTCCGCGACCTGCGCGGGCTGCTGGTCGAGATTTATCCTCCCGACCTGCACCGGGCCGGACTCGGCGCCGCGCTCTCCGACATCATCGGCGGTCTCAATGCCCGTGGCCTGCGCGCCAAGTCCTGCGTCCCCGACGATCTCGAACTGCCGAGCGAGGTCGAGACGCTGTTCTTCCGGGTCTCCCAGGAGGCGGTCCGCAACGTCGTCGCCCACGCCGGAGGGGAGAACCTGATGATCACGGTGAGCACCCCCCCAGGAAGGGCTCGACTTGAAATCGAGGACGACGGCCGGGGCTTCTCTCCAGAACTCGAGCCCGGGGGCCAGGGGCACTTCGGTCTGCGCATGCTCTCCGACCTGACCGCGGAGGCGGGCGGAGAGTTCGAGCTCGACTCCGAGCCTGGACGGGGTACGCGGATCCGAGTCGAGGTGCCGGTCCCGTGATCCGCGTCTTGCTGGTTGAGGATCACCCTGTCGTCCGTGCCGGCCTCGAGGACCTGCTCTCGGGCACCGACGACATCGAGGTCTGCGGCTCGGCCGAGGACGGCGCGGCGGCGGTCGAGAGGGTCGCCGAGATCGGTCCTGACGTCGTCCTGATGGACATCTCGATGCCGGTGATGGACGGGATCGAGGCGACCCGGCTGATCACCGCCGCCGATCCCGAGGCACGGATCGTGATCCTCACCTCGTTCTCCGACCAGAAGGGAATTCTCGAGGCGATCGACGCCGGCGCGATCGGCTACCTGCTCAAGGACGCCGCCCCCGAGGAGCTATTCCGGGACGTGAGGGCGGCGGCCGCGGGAGAGTCGCCGCTTGCGGCGAGCGCCGCGCGGGCGCTGCTTCATGCTCGCCAGGCCGGCGACGACTCCGAGGGACTGACCGATCGCGAGCGCGAGGTCCTGCTCCTCGTCGGCGCCGGTCTTCCGAACAAGCTGATCGCCCGCCGGCTGGAAATCAGCGAGAAGACCGTGAAGACGCACCTGACCAGCGTCTACCGGCGGATCGGGGTCGCCAGCCGCACCGAAGCGGCGCTCTGGGCGCAGCAGCGGGGTCTCGTCGACGAGGGCTGAGGGAAGTGGGGCGCGGGGGGGAAGCTGCGCGAATGGTGGCTCAGCCGATCGCTGCGACCGCCTGATCGATGATGTCTTCGATTATTTGCCGTGGGAAATGCCGCAATCCACACCGCAAGGCTCTCACTCATCTCAATGCCGAGCGAAAGTTGCGCGGGCCACGCCGTTTCCCGCATCGCGGTTTCCGGATCTGGTGCGTTTTGCGGGGTCGCGGGAACAGACGAGCCCGCGGCCCAGCACATGCTGATCGGCTGGCAGATTCGCGCGCCGCT
The DNA here is from genome assembly GCA_963798165.1 of uncultured Solirubrobacterales bacterium. GTDB lineage: Bacteria > Actinomycetota > Thermoleophilia > Solirubrobacterales > 70-9 > RHKX01. Next base: position 73,378 of record CAWCSE010000014.1, read on the forward strand.
CGATATCGTGCGGCGGTATCCCAGGCGGGAACCTACCCGGAACACGAACTGCTGATGCCCGACCCAATCAGCCTGGGCCCGCCACGCCGGGCCGCGGTGCGATCCTGTTCTGTCGGCCCGCATCGAGCCGCCTCTCTCTGATCGCCGCTACGCAGTACGAGACGGCGATTCCAGCGAGGGACGAGTTGATCGCCCACTTTCCGGGGTTCGAGGAGGCGGTCACTGCCGCCTTCGAACTCGCCGGCTGGGCGCGGATCGAGGAGGAAGAGGAGAGAGCGCGGCTGCTCGTGGTCGAGGTTGGCGGGACGGAATCAGTGCTCGGGGCCTGGGAGCGGGGCCGGCGCCTGCTCAATCAGGCGCCGGCCGGAGTGCCGTGCATCGACGCCGCCGCGCTGGATCGCTGCTCGATTGGCTGGATCTCGGCAGACGAGCCACTCGAAGCAAATGGGGGCGGCGCCGTGGCGGCACTGCACTGGGCCGGGCCGGGCAGGTGCCAAGACGCCCCGCCGATCACCGCACCGCTACCGACCGATTCGATGCTCGGGAGAAACAGGGAGTTGATCGAGCTGGCGCGCCGCTGGCGCTCGAGCTGCGAGGGCAGGCACTCGACTGTCCTTGTCGCAGGTGAGGCCGGGTCCGGAAAGACACGACTGGCGAGTGAGGCGGCGGTTGAGATCGCCAAGGCCGGCGGGCAGGTGCTATACGGCGTCGCCGAGGAAGCCGAAACGCGTCCCTATGCGCCGTTTCTCAGCGCTCTCAGCAGGGGATCGCCGGTGGACGTCGGCGATTCGCCATCGTTCGCCAACCTCGTGCTCGGGGCATCCGCTGCCTCGGCGCGGCTGCCAACCGCGACGGTGGCGGCCGAGCGCAGCGCCGCCTTCAATGCGGCGATCAACGAGCTCGAGAACAAGTGTCGAGCTGCGCCCGCCGCGTTGGTGATCGAGGACCTCCACCAATGCGGGCTCTCGTCACTCCAGCTTCTCAGGCATCTGGCCCGCTCGCCGGACCTCTCTCGCCTCCTGATCATCGGCACCTATCGGCCGATCGATCTCGCTCCGGACTCGCCCAAGGCGCGGCTGATCGCGGAGTTGGCGGGCCAGGCTGGAGTTGGGCGTATCGACCTAGGCCCCATGGAGATCCGCTCGCTCCTGGGCCTCGGTGCCGCTCTCGGGCTCGAGCGCCCGAGGCTCGAGCGGGCGGCGGAGATCGTATTGGAGGAAACCGAGGGACTGGCCCTGTACGCAAGCGAGCTCTTGCGCAGCATCGTCGCCGACGGGACAGCCGAGCCGGACGCCGGACTGCCGCGTTCCCTTCAGGTCCTGATCGCGAGCCGAGTCCACGCCCTGGGCGCCGAGACCCACCGCCACCTGGAGGCGGCCGCGGTAGCCGGGGTGAGCTTTGATTTGGACTTGGTCGCCTCTGCGGCGGGCGTCGAGCCGGCCGTGCTCGCCGACTCGCTCAGGAGTGCCGAGCGCGCCGGCCTTCTCAGCTCCGACGGCACTTCCGGGGAGTACGCATTCAGGCACGCCCTGACCAAGCGTTGCCTCTACGAGGAGCTTGACCCGCCAACTCGTGGCGAGCTCCACCGTCGGACCGCGATCACAATGGAGGAGGCGGCCCGGGCGGGTGTCTCAGTGGAGCCGGGCGAAATCGCTCATCACTGGGATCGTGCGGAGCCCGGCGACGAGGAGCGCGCCGGCAGGTGGGCATTGCGAGCGGCCGAGCAGGCACTCGCAAGCTTCGATCCGGGGGAGGCCGTGCGCTGGTATGAGCGCGCCGTCGAGCTCGACGAGCGGCGTCGCCCACCAGATCAGGCTCGCCGCTGCGATCTCCTGTTGGGGCTGGGAGCGGCGCTGCGACTCGACGGGCGCGCTCGGTTCCGCGAGGTGCTGCTGGAGGCTGCGCACCAGGCTTTGGAACTCGACGACCCCACGCGCCTCGCGTCAGCGACCCTGACCAACACGCGCGGCTTCGTCAGCGCGATCGGCGAATTCGACCGCGAGCGCCTGGCGATGCTCGAGCTCGCCGCCGAGCGCGTCGACAATGGGCCCCTGCGACCCCTGGTCCTCGCGGAGCTCGCGATCGAGCTGACCTTCGCTCCCGAGCGCGAGCGCAGGCACGAGCTGGCGGAAGAGGCGCTGCGCCTCGCCCGAGAAACCAAGGAGCCCGAGCTCCTTGCCCGAGTCCTGAACCGCTACCTGATCGCACGCTGGGAGCCAGGTAACGGGCGAGCGCGGATCCGGATCGCGGACGAAAGTATCGCGCTCGGAAGCCGTCTCGACGACCCGCTCGACCTCTTCCACGGCCTGCACTGGCGGGCCGCCGCAGAGGTCGAAGCCTGCGAGCTCGGGGGCGCGCGCCGTTCGATGAGCGAGGAAGCGCGCGTCGCCGCGCGGCTCGGCGATCCAACTGCGAACTGGCTCACCGCGTGCTCGCAATCCCTGCTCCACTCTCTCCAGGGCAGGCTCGACGAAGCCGAGGCTGCGGCCGAGCGCGCTGCCGAGCTCGGACGGGAGAGCGATCAGCCCGACACGCTCCCCTTCTTCGCGAGTCAGATCGCCAGCATCCGCTGGCAGCAGGGGCGACTCTCCGAACTCTCACCACTGCTCGATGCCGCACTCGAAAACCACCCCGGCCTGCCGGGCTTCCGCTCGTTGGTGGCCCTGGCCCGGCTCGAGGCTCAGAACCCCGACGGCGCCCGAGAGGCGCTGGCGGTGGACAGCGAGGACGGGTTTCGGACCCTCCCGCGCGACCCAACGTGGTTCGCCGGGGCAGTGACCTACGCTCACGTTGCGGCCGCACTCGAGGATCGGGCGGCGGCCGAGGCCCTGTTCGAGCTCCTGCACCCGCTTCTCGGGCGGATCGCTACCACCTCGGTCAGTTGCTGGGGCCTCACCGATCACGCCGTCGGACGGCTCGCCGCGACGCTCGGGGATGAGGCCACTGCCTCCAACCTCCTCGGGCGTTCGCTGCACGAGTACAGTCGGCTGTCGATGCCCGTCTGGCGCGGCCACGCGGCGCTGGACCTGGCGAAGGCACTTCTTCCAGGACTCGAGGAGCCTGCCGGGCGCGCCCGCGAGCTCCTCGCCGAGGCACGCGCGATAGGCGAGCGCCACGGCGCGGGTCTGCTCACCCGGGACACCAGCGGGCTGGCGGAGCGCACCCACTCCCACTCCGACAGCGTGCAGCTCGAGGACCTCGACCTGACCGAGCGCCAGCGCGACGTCGTCGCTCTGATCGCGCGCGGCAAGAGCAACGTCGAGATTGCCGAGGAGTTGACGATCAGCCCCTCGACAGTCAAGCGCCACGCCGAAAACGCATTCGCCCGCGCCGGCGTCCGCGGCCGCAAGGGGCTACTGGCGCTGCTCTACGAGGAGTCGTGATCGCGAGGCCGAGGGCTCGGTCAGCACTTGTCGCCTTTGCGCTCCTTCGCCTTCTCTAGCTTCTTCTTCGCCTTCATCAGCTTCTTCTTCGCCTTCTTCGCCTTCTTGGCGGCGGCCTTCTTCGCCTTCTTCGCCTCGGTCTTGTTCTTCGCCTTCTTCAGCTTCTTGCTCGCCTTCTTCAGCTTCTTGCTGGCCTTCTTGGCCTTTTTGGTGGCCCCCTTCTTCGCCTTCTTCGCGTTCGAGAGCTGGGCCTTGGCGCGATCGCATGCGGCCGAGCTGGCCTTGCCTCCGTCGGTCTGCGCATAGAAGACGCCATCGTTGCCGTTGGCGATCCAACTGGCAAACGCCTCGCCGTTGCGAGCGGCGGCGACCCGCGGCTCGCGCACCGAGCCCTGGCCCTCGGAGAGGAGCTCGGGAGTGGTCCATCCCGAGGCGCCCGGCGAGCGCTCGGCACCGACGATCTCCTGATCGCCGGTGCCCGGGTTGGTCCGTTCGTAGACCAGATAGCCGTTCCCGGCGTTGTCCATGTCGAAGTCGAAGTCGCCCGAGTAGTCCTCGCCGGAGCTGATCACCTCGGTCGAACCCCAGGAACCGCCGCTCGGCCGATAGCGAGCGAGCATCGACTTCGGGTTGCCGGGGCCGCCCGTGTCCGAGTCGTACCAGACGACGACCGTGTCGCCGGCCGCATCGGTACGAACGCGCACCGCGCCCGAGGTGGTCTGTGTGCCGCCCGGATCATCGAGCCGCACCTCTGAACCCTCGAGGTTCGAGCTGCCGGCAATGGCCCGCGCCTTCGGAAGGTCGAGGAAGTTGACGCTACCGTCGACGTGGTGGCTATACGCCATCACGATGTCGTTGTTGGGCAGCCGGTCGTTGCTTGGGTAGACGCCGTTGTACTTGCCGGCGGCGCACCCGTAGGCGAATTGGTCGGGATCGGTTGAGCCGGTGCCGTCGTTCTCGAGCACCGCAGTGTCGAGCCCCCAGCACGGGCCTACGTTGAAGTGGTTGATCCCGAGGAATGCCGATCCGTCGGACCCGATCGAGACCTCAGTCTCGCGGGGATCGTAGACGTCCGAGTTGAGATCGGCTCCAGCGTTCCAGGTGTTGGTCGCTGCGTTTGTCAGGATCCTGCCCTCGATCGCCTCGGCGATCCCCGTGTAGCTCGGCGGGTAGTAGTAGTCGCGCGCGAACATCAGCATCCCGGTGCCAAAGCCGTTGACCGCCACTGAGGGCTGCGCTGCCGAGGGCGGATCGTTGTAAGGCGGGCCGACGCCGTCCCCGGAAAACGGTATTGCGGCGGTGAAGGACGAGGACCCCGAGGCCTTGCTGGCCGCGTGAACCGAGGTGCTGCCAGTGCCGTCCTCGAAGGCGAGGAGGCCGACCGAGTTTCCGCCAATCGCGACGTCTGGGTCGTCGAAGTCGCCCACGTACTCCTGCGGCGATCCTGGCGATCCTCCGGCTGCCTTGAGCACCGCGGCGATGTCTGCGTCGCCGCTTTGTTTCCAGGCCGCGACGAAATCACCCAGCGCGTTCGCATCGATCACCAGCTGCACGGCGTCGCGGCTGGTCGGGCTCGAGAGCTCGGATGGTCCCGACCACTCGTCGGCGTCTGCCGGCGGGGCCAGCAGCAGGGCAGCGACGAGCAAGATGCCCGGCAGAGTCCTGATCGAAGAACGGACTCGATCCATTGCGGCCGAGGCGACGGCCAGCGATCCCCACCTGTGCATACGCGCCAGTCTTGCCCACCCCGGGCGCTCATTCAATGGGCCGTTCGGCCCAACCTCTTGCGAAATGGAGGGCGACCGCGCGATGGTGTTGACCGAGCGATACTCCCGCAATCCCTTTATCCAACTTGATTCCTCGCGATAGTTGCGCGATGGCCGGACCCCCAATGTCCATGCGGGTTGTGGATCTGGCGTTTCGCCGGGTTTGCGTGAGTGATCGGCGGAGCCTGAGTAATCCCAATTTTCATCGGGGATTGCCCAATGTCCATCGGGGATTCCGGCCGATCAGGAGAGTGCGCCCGACTGGATTCGAACCAGTGACCTTCGGTTTCGTAGACCGTCCACTGACCTGAACCGATCGGCCAGTTGAAGCGGTTCGTGGCTTCTTCGAAGCCTGCGTGGTTGCCCTGCGCGGTGGTCAAAGCGGACATGTCCGTGCCTGGACAATGTCCGGCCCTCGCGATTCTCGCCTAACCCCCTGGCAATTTGATGCCTGACGCGATTACCGCCTTGTCGGTCACGTCGTCGATGATCTCGAGCTCGACGCCGTGGCCCTCCAGCGCCTTCCTCACCGCGCGGTTGATCGTGGTCAGCAGATCGACCTGGGATTCGTAGGAGGCTGCGGCCGAGGTGGCGATTGCCCCGGGGGTCAGAAGGCCGGCCTGCCGGTAGATCGAGATCCGGGTGTCGTGGAGGTCGGCGATCGCCTTGATCGCCTGCCTCTTCCTTGTCGGGCTCCTTGCCTCCCTTGCGACCACCTGGAGCTGCTCGATCTGGACGTTGATCGCCGCGACTCCCTCCTCGGTCGCCTCGATCGCAGCGGGTGCGGAGCCGAAGCTTCCCGCGCGGTGCTTCTCCATCACGCGGCGGAGTTGTCTGGTCGTGACTCCGAAGTTCTCGGCCACCGCGACGGCCGGCGTCCCCGAGAGCCGGGCACGAACGATCGCCTCGTCGAAACCTACGAACCGCGCCCGCGGGTCCTACCGCTAGTCGGCCCTCCACGGGCTCGCTCCTGAACCATCAGTTCTCGATGCCGTCCTCGCCTGGACGCGGGATTCCCCTGCTTTACGGAGTCAATCCACATGCATGCACGTAGCCGGCCGTACTAGGGTCATCGGAATGGCCACGGCGGATTACAAGCGGTCTGCTGAGTTCTTCGGCGAGAAGTTCGAGTTGATCGGTTCAAAGCTGCAGCCGGCTGAATTCCGTGCCGGCAGCGTCCCGCGCTCGTCGCTCTGCGACCTTCTCGACGAAAGTCGGGCGACGGTGATCGCGATCGCCGCACCTCCCGGCTACGGCAAGTCGACGGTTCTCGCCCAGTGGGATTCCCAGTCGCAAGTTCCTTTCGCCTGGCTGACTCTGGATGGAGGTGATGACGACCCCGTCGTACTGCTCGCGTACCTGGCGGGGGCGTTGGAGGCCCTGGTACCGCTCGGGTCAGCCTTCTACAAGGCGCTGGCAACACCGGGGGTGTCGGTCGAGGCGAAGCTGCTCCCGCTGATGCGCTCCGCCCTCGGCGATGCGGAGACACCCTTCGTACTCGTCCTCGACGATTTCCATCTGCTGAGGGACACCAGGGGTACGGACATCGTTCACGCATTAGCCAACGAGATCCCAAGCCATTCAAAGCTGGTCGTATCCGGTCACGCGCGCGCCACGCGATATTTTCCGGACCTCCGCGCCCGCGGGCGGCTGCTCGAGATAGGGGTCGACGCACTGCGAATGGACGAGTCCGAGTCTGCTCTGCTCCTGAGCGCAGCCGGGATCTCCCTCAGTAAGCGTGCGCTGGTGGAGTTGCTCGAGGAGACCGAGGGTTGGCCGGCCGGCCTATATCTGAAGGCACTGGCTCTCGACCGTGGCCCGGGAGCGGCGCGTGTGGGCGGCGGTCCGGGCGGACGGCAGTTCGTAGACGAATACGTGGGGGCGGAGTTGTTCGCGCGGACTGACGACGACGAGCTTCGTTTCCTTACGAGAACGTCCCTGCTCGACCCGGTATCGGGGGATCTTTGCGACGAGGTGCTCGAAGCCACCGGATCCAAGAGCCGGCTTGCAGCGCTTACGGAGTCCAACCTATTCGTCGCTCCGCTCGATTCCGACGGGAACTGGTTCCGTTTTCACCATCTCTTCAGAGAGATCCTCCGTGATGAGCTCGAACGGAGGGAGCCCGGGGCAGCGGCGGAGCTGCTCCGCCGAGCCTCCGTGGCGTACGAGCGCCTTGGCAGGATCGGCCTGGCTGTGGCCTGCGCCCAGGATGTTGGAGACGTACCGAGGGTGGCGCAGCTGGTCGCCGTCAACGGCCCCACCGAGTACCGAATGGGGCGGGCGGTAACGATCGACCGATGGATGGACTGGATCGAGGAGCAGAGCGGCTTCCGTGACAATCCGGAGATCGCGGCGATCGGCGCGTGGTTCGCTGCGCTGCTCGGCCACGCTTCGAAATCCGACCGCCTCGCCGACCTCGCCCGCCGAGCCATCCTGGCGGAGGACGCCGCCGTGCCGTCGGGTCCGGCGGACTGCTGTCTGCGACTGCTGAGCGCCGCCCAGTGTGGCCGCGGCGTGGAGAGGATGCAACTTGATAGCGGATTCGTCGTCGAGTTCGTCGGCGCGGCCAGCCCCTGGTGGCCGCCCGCGGCGTTGATCCTGGCCCTATCGCACCGCCTTGCGGGCGACACGGACGCGGCCGACGACCTCTTTGCGGACGTCGTGGAGTCAGGGATGGAGACCGGTGCCGTAAACGCGGTCGCGGTGGCGCTCGCGGAGCGGGCCACGATTGCCTCCGACCGTGGCGACTGGGAACTGGTCGATCGGCTCGTAGAAAATGCGGATTCGGTCGTACAACGTGGACACCTCGATGAGTATCCCGGCATATCGCTCGTCCACACCGCGGCGGCAAGACTCGCCATCCATCGCGGAGAGGCCCCAGATGCCCAGAAGCGACTGATCCTGTCCCAGCGGCTGAGGCCGGACCTGAATCGCGCGATGGCTGCCCTGGCAATCCAACTCAGGCTCCAACTTGCCGCGGCATACCTCTCATTGGCCGATGTTGCGGGTGCTCGCACCGTGCTTCGTGAGACCGGGGCTCTCCTCCGGCGGGGATCGGACTTCGGCACTCTCAACTCGGAGTTCGAGGAACTGACCGGCAAGCTCGAGGGCGGCCGGTCGGCAACTCCGGGGGTCACGACCCTGACTCCGGCCGAGCTTCGCCTGCTTCCGCAGCTTTCCACGCACCTCTCATTTCCTGAGATCGGAGAACGCCTGTTTCTATCCAGACACACGATCAAGTCACAGGCGATCTCGATCTACCGCAAGCTGGAGGTCACGTCGAGGGGTGACGCGGTCGAGCGGGCCCGGGAACTCGGGCTCCTCTAGGCGGTTTCAGCCCTTCGAAACGTGAGGTTCACCCAATCGGGACGATGACCCGGAGGCTGTGATGTGGTCCCATTGGAAACGTGGCGAGGTTCAACCTCTCAACTGTCCATGGTGCCGTTCATCCTGCCGCGGGCCTCGATGCCTGAGCACGAGGACCGCCTCCGCAGCCTCGCCGTCAGCGACAGGGAATTTGTACGCTCGGTGCTGGGGATGGAGCTCGACACGGCGGAGCTCGCCCACCTCGAGCCCCGCACTCACGCCCTGATCCGCCTCGGCGCCACACTTGCGGTCGAGACGGTCCCGAACTCCTGCAAGGCGAGCGTCGAAGCGGCACTGGCCGCCGGAGCCAGCGTCGACGAGATCGTCGGCACCGTCATTGCGGTGGCGCCGACCATCGGCCTGGCTCGCGTAGTCGCCGCCGCACCGGAGATCGGGCTCGCCCTCGGCTATGACATCGAGGACGCCCTCGAGTCCAGGTAGCCCTCCCGAGGGGAGCCGCCGGCATATGAAGCCGGCGTGAGCAGCCCTAGGAATTTGGCTCGACCTGGTAGATGAACAACGAACCGCCGTTGCCCATCGTGTAGTAGCGACCTCCGTAGCCGACGTTGATCAGGCTGCCCGGTGCGGTCGACGGACCGTCCTCGGACTCGGCGATCGTCTTGCCGGTGGCCTCGTCGACCCAGAGGACACTCTCTGTGTAGTCGAAGCCGGTCGCGATTTCGGCCGTCGTGGTGTCGGGGTTGATGTTCTGGCTCATCAGGACCCGGTTCTCCGGCGAGCCGACCATCGAGAAGTAGTCGCTGGTCCACCAGTCGGGACGGCTCCACTGCGTCTTCATCTCTCCGGTCGCCTGGTCGAGATGGATTGCATAGACGCCCTTGAGGAAGTAGTCCTGAGCAAAGATGAGGCTGTTGTCCTGATCGACGCCGGGAGCGGCGGGCGTCTCGCTGGTGGTAGCGCCAGAGGCGACCGGGAACGACTTGCCCCACGGGCAGATCTGGTGGACGTCGGTCGGATCGTCCTGGTTGACCGCGAAGAGGCACTGTGGCGTCTTCGTGGACGGATTCGCGTTGCTGTTGGCGATCACCCAGTTGCCCATGATGACCGGGGACGCACCGCCGGCCTGACCCTTGAGGATGACCTTGGGCTCCCACGACTTGTCCTGGGTGAGCGTCTGGCTGACGGGGTCCCAGATCACCCGCACGAGGCTCTTGGCACCGTTGCCGTACATGTAGATCTTGCCGTTGTGCTTGACCGCGATCGTTCGCGCGGTCACGTTCTGGTCGATCTGGATCGAGTCGAGGTTCTTCATCGTGTCCGGATCGACGGCGACGAAGTTGCTGTTCGGCGCAGCGCCGTAGTCGGTCGGGCACGAGGACATCGCATTGTTCGTCTGTGTTGGGCAGCCGACCGATCGTGTCTGCGACTTCATCAGCAGAGTGCCTTGGTCGTCGGGGGCGACGACCATGCCGTCGAAGTTGTGGTCGGCCGCAGGCGTACCCTCGATCGGTTGCGGTTGGGAGGCGAGGATGGCGCCGGTGTTGGGGTCGAGCTTCCAGAAGGTATGCCCCGCAGCCGCAGCCAAGGTGCCGTCCTTGATCACGGCGAGGCTCCCGAGGGCGAGCCACTGACCCGAGACGTTGACGTTCGTCAGATAGGTGCGCCAGATCTCCTTGCCCGTGGATGGATCGAACTTGGATACGTACTGGCCGGAACCGGGCACGATCCCGCCAGCCCACAGGTAACCGGCGTTGGGCCCGTCGAAGACGACAAGTCCGATCCCGCCCGGGTAGGTGGTCTCGGACTGGTAATGGAAGATCTGGTTGTCGCCGGTCAACGAGCCCGTGAACGAGCCGCACGGCTGCACCCCGGACCGGACGTTGTCGGTGTGCTCGGGTGCACCGATTGCCGGGAAGTAGCCCTGGTAATTGTTGGCGGGGTCGGCGGCATACTTCTGGATGCACTTCGTTTCCTTCGGGAACAGCGTCTGATCGCCGACGATTGGCCCCTCCGTCTGCGAGGTCTGGACGACGACACCGTTGAGGTTGGTCTTCACGTCGCCGTTCGTGCCGGAAAGAGTGGGAATCAAGGTGACCAGCAGGAGTAGGAGGAGGGCGAGAACGACCTCGCCGAGCGGCTTGACGACCCGCCAGATGACGTGCAGCACCTTTCTCATGTCGCCGCTCCTGAAGAGTCGGCTCGCTGCTGCCTGCGCTGGCGCATCGTCATCACGGCGCTGGCGACACCCAGCCAAACGACGAAGGCAACGTCCCAGGCGATACGGCCAAGCGCGCCGTTCGCAGCGTTGAGGACGCTTGCCTCGAAGAATGGCGTCATGAAGCCGCAGATCGAAAGCAGAGCTGCGACCACAGCGAGCACGCCGAGCGACTTCGGCAGCACCCGGGTGGCGAAGACGACCTTTGCGACCCCGAAGAAGAAGATCGAAAGCAGACCTCCGCTGAGTGCGATCAGGAGCGAGGCCGCCGTGTAGAGGGTCGGCACGGTGTCCGCCTGGCCGGGGCTCGTCGAGAGGGCCGCAGCCGAAATGAGGGTGAGCCCTGCGAGGCAGGTAATCGAGGCGGAGACTCCGCCGATCAGGGCCAGGGTCGAGCCCCGTCCGTCCTCCCCCTCAGCGCCCTTCAGCACTCCCCAAAGGGTTGCGAGAAACCACAGGAACATTGTGAGCCCCAGAACGGTGAGTAGGACCGAAACTCGGATCTCGCTGATGTAGGAGGCCAGGTAGGCCGGCGAGAGGTCGGCATGGGCGACGCTCGGCCACTGGGGAGTACCGCCGGGATCGGCACCGAGGAGGAAGACGATGCCGGCGACCACGAACAGGAGCGCGGCGAGCAGACCGCTTGCGGCCCCCATCTGCTCCCAGGCATTGGACCGCTGCGTCAACGTTTGGCCGTTCGGGAAATGATTGCCACGGGTTCGACGCTAAGAGCCGCGAGGTCCCCCGTCATAGTCCTCCGGGGATGAATTCCGGCGAAGGCGGGATGAAGCTTCATCAGTTGGAACCCTCGGTCGCGGTCGCGACCGGAGGCTGAGATGAGGCTGGCATCGGCTGCAGGAAAAAGAGCGAACCCGAGGATTGGGCCGCGTATACCCAGCGGCCACCATAGGTCGGCGCGACCAGCCCGTTGAACCCGATCGGCGGCAGGTAGTCCGACTCGGCCAGAGGCTTGCCGGTCGCTGCATCGCGCCAGACGACCTGTTGTGTATAGCCGCCGGTGGCGACCTCGCCGACCGGAGCGTCCGGGTTCCACTTCGTTGTCACCAGCACCCGCTCATCTGCGGGACCGAAGAGGGGTTGGAATTCGAAGCTGCGGTCATCGACGACGAACTTCGTGGTCATCTGCCCGGAGGTCGGGTCAAGGTGGATGCCGGCGATCTTGCCCACACCTCCGTCTGCCGAGTAGACCATGTCGTTCTCAGGATCTCCCTGCGGCTTCGGCGGAGCATTGCTCTTCTGCCCCGACTTGAGGTCGCCGAACGGCTTGATCGTCTGCGTGTTCGATGCATCGTTGACGTTGATGGCGACAAGCGATGAGGCGGTCGTATCGCTGCCGATCCCGTTGGTCTGGATCACGATCCAGTCCTTCATCAGCGTTGGAGCGTCGCCCACGGTCTGGCCGTTCTCCAGATAGCTGGCGGTCCAGGACTTGTCGCGGCTGAGGGTCTGGGTGTCTGGGTCCCAGAAGAACCGGTACGCCTTCTTCAGCATCGCCGTATAGATCGCAATCTTCCCGTCATAGGGCGCGATGATCGGAGGTGTCGCCGAATCCTCGGGAGCGACGAGAGTGTCCAGAACCTTGAGGGTGTCGGGATCGACCGCGACGAACGCCGACGGCTTCTGCTCGGGCCCGCCGGCCGACTGCGAACAACTCGCAAGTCCGCCGCCGCCCTGCTGGTTGCAGTTCTCGGGTCGGTTCTGACTCCTGAGGATGATCGTGCCGTCGGGCGCGACGGTCAGCTCCTTGTAGTTGATCGAACGCGGAGTGACGGGACCCGGGCTTGGCAGGTTCTGCGACTTGACGATCCCGCCGGTGTCGCGATCGAGGAGGACGATCTTGTGGCTCCAGGCGAAGACGATCTTGCCGTTGTCGAGAATGTTGAGGTTCGTACCGCCGACGAATACGTCGCTACCGGTATTGATGTTGTCGACGTAGGTGCGCCACACCTGGTCCCCGGTTATCGGGTTGATCCGGGCCACGTACGGGCCGCCCGCCGATCGCCCCGTGTTCGCCGGCGGCGCTCCGCCGACGATGTACGTCGCGTTCGGCCCATCGCTGTTGACGTAGTAGACGTTCGGATAGTTCGTCTCGGCCTTATACGTGTAGACGACGTTGGGCTCAGTCCGAGAGCCGAGGAAGTCGGCGCAGGGGAATATGCCGCTGCGTTGGGCGTCGGTCATCTCAGCGGCGTTCATCGCCGAGAAGTAGCCGGGAGTCGAGATCCCTTCCTGGCAACGCTGCTCCTTGTCGTAAAGGCTCAGATCCCCGGGGAGAGGGCCAACCGTCATCTGCTCCGATGGCGTTACGTTTCGGGCGGCCCCACTCAGGGCGGACACGTTGCCCGTCACATCTTGGGACGTCGTCAGCGCCGGGATCAATATCAGTGCCAGCAATCCGACGAGTACGAGGACCGCGGCCAGGAACGGCCTGACGATGTGCCAGATGCGCTTCACGATGCTGCTCCTTCGGATGTGGCGGCCGGTGGTTGCTCGGCGGCAGCCTGGCGCTCACGTTTACTGCGGTGCTGGCCGAGGACCATCGTCGCGCTTGCCAGGAATACCCAGACGACGAAGGCGATCCAGTGGGCGTAGAACCCGAGCCCGCCGGTCGCCGGGTTGAAGATTCCGCTCTGCGCGTACGGAGTCACGAAACCGAACACCGAGGCAACAGCGGCGAGCAGCGCCAGGAAGCCAAGCCACTTCGGCAGTCCGCCGGCCCTCAGCGTCACTTCTGCAACCCCCAGGTAGAAGATCGCGAAAGCACCGCCGCCGAACGCGAAGGAGAGCGCCGCCGCGGAATAGAGGGTCGGGACCGTCTCGCCCTGCGTCAGCGTTGTCGTGAGGGTCGAGGTGCCGGTCAGAACGAGGCCGACCATCGTCAGCGCCACGCCCACGACGGCACCGGCAGATGCGATGGCAGAGCCCCTCATGGGCCCGCCCTCGGCATCTCGGAGCGCGGACCAGAGCGTTCCCATGAACCAGAGGAAGACGACCAGCCCGATGCCGTTCAGCATCACTTGGGCCTTGATGCCGTTCAGGTGGTCGGCGAAGAAGGCGGGGGACGCCTCCGCGTTGGCGATGTTGGGGAGGCGCGGCGTGTTGCCACCGCTCGGATCTGTTTTGAGGAAGATCAGTGCCGCCGCCACGAACAGCAGTACGGCAAAGAGGCCGCTCAGCGCCCCCATCTGCTCCCAGTTTCGACTCTTCTCGCTCATGTCAGGAGAAGCTAGAGCGGCGATTCAAGGCGGATGTCATCCCGGCGGGATGAATTTGTCTCCCCGCACCGAGCGGCTTTCGTATTCATCCGGTCGGGGGGATGCGCTGCGCCCTACCGGGCGCAAGGCTGTCCTCGATGGACGGCCCCTCCGCGTCACTGACCCAGGAACCGACCATCGAGCAGGCGAACGAGCTCATCCGCAGCCGTCCGTTCATCGGTCTCCTCGTTCTGGCATCGATCGTCGGCGTTGTCGTGTCGATCGCGGCGTGGTGCTTCCTCGAGGGCACCTACCAGCTGCAGAAGCTCCTGTTTGAGACGGTTCCCGGGCAGCTCGGCTCCGGGGACCCTCCGTTTTGGTATCTGCTGATCGTGCTTGGCCTGGCGGGCCTGATCGTCGGCCTCGCGATCGACCGCTTTCCGGGCCGCGGCGGCCACGTTCCGGCCGACGGACTGCAAACCGGTGGCCCGACCCCGCAGGGACTAACCCTCGTCGGTGTGCTGGTCGCCGGGGTCGCGACGATCGGCCTCGGTTTCGTTCTCGGCCCGGAGGCCCCGCTGATCGCACTCGGCTCGGGGCTCGGCGTCGCGCTCGTTCGAGGCGCCCGCAAGGACACCCCTGAGCAGGCTCTGATGGTGGTGGCCGCAGCCGGCAGCTTCGCCGCGGTCTCGTTCCTGTTCACCTCACCGATAATCGCCGCGGTGATCGTGATCGAGGCCGCCGGGATCGGCGGTGTCAAGCAGCGCATCGTCTTGCTTCCCGGCCTCCTTGCGGCGGGGATCGGGAGCCTCGTCTCGATCGGCATCGGCAGCCTCAGCGGGCTGAGTTCGAGCGACTATTCGCTGGGCGCTCTGCAACTTCCTCAGTTCGACCAGCCCACCCTTCCGGAGTTCGCCTGGACGATCCCCCTCGCCATCGTCGTAGCGATCGGAGCTCAACTCATGCTCGGCCTCGGGCGAAGGACCAAGCGCGCCGCTGAGGGTCGCCCGGTGACGGTGGCCGTAGCGGCTGGCATTCTGATCGCGTGCTTCGCCGCGCTGTTCGCGGTCACCACGGACGAGAGCCCGGTCGCGGTCCTGCTCTCCGGCCAGGATGCCCTGCCCGATCTGGCCGCGCACGTCGACAATTGGGCAACAGGGACGCTCCTGCTCCTGCTGCTGTTCAAGGGTCTCGCCTACGGTCTGTCGCTCGGCAGCTTCCGCGGTGGCCCGACGTTTCCGGCCCTGTTTCTGGGCGCGGCCGCAGGCATCATCGCCGCAGACCTACCCGGGATGTCGACGACGCCGGCTATCGCCGTCTGCATGGCGGCCGCTACGGTGGCGGTCCTCGGCTTGCCGCTGGCATCATCGCTTGTCGTCATCCTGCTCACCGCAAGCTCCGGCCCGGGTGCCATGGCGTTGGTCATTGTCGCCGTCGTCGTGGCCCACGTCTTCATGCTCCGCGTCGACGGTCGTCGGCGTACGTTCGGAGACGAACTCGATCCCGTCGATGGCGGTCTCAGGGGCGCTCGCGGTTCAATCGGCCTCTAGAAGGTGGAACCAATCCCTCGCGAATCAGCGCATCGGCTGCGCGATGGTTTGGAGGATTGATGCGGGCCGGGGATCCAATTTCAAGGCTCATCTTGATTCCGCGTGGTTGTTGCGCGGTGGTCTTTCCCCCCATGTCCATGAGGTTTGTCGATCTGGGCGGTTTGGCGGGTTTCATTGCGGTGGTGGGCAGACGCGGCAATCCCAATGTCCATACCGAATCGCTGCCTCCCCAAGAAGCGCGCCCGACTGGATTCGAACCAGTGACCTTCGGTTTCGTA
>CAWCSE010000015.1:0-49080 GCA_963798165.1 uncultured Solirubrobacterales bacterium
GCCTCGACGATGATCTTCGCGGGTCCCCCACCCGACTTCCGGGAGTTCCGCGACCACCTCGAGTCCCGGCTCCACCTCGTCCCCCGCTTCCGCCAGAAGCTGCGCTTCGTGCCCTTCGACCAGGGCCGCCCGGTCTGGGTCGACGACCCCCACCTCAACCTCGACTACCACGTCCGCCACACGGCCCTGCCCTCCCCCGGGGACGAGGAACAGCTCCGCACGTTCGCCGCGCGCGCCTTCTCCCAGGGCCTCGACCGCTCGAAGCCGCTCTGGGAGATGTGGGTCGTCGACGGGCTCTCCGGCGACCGCTTCGCGATCGTCTGCAAGAGCCACCACTGCCTCGTCGACGGAGTCTCCGGGGTTGACATAACCACGGTCCTCTTCGACGCCGAACCCGATCCGGCGCACGCCGACGCCGCCCCCGAGTGGATCCCCCGCCCCGAGCCGAACGAGATGGCGCTGCTCGGATCGGCGCTCACGGAGCGACTCACCCAGCCGGCCGAGGCGATCCGTGGGGCCAGGGCGCTGATCCGCCGGCCGATGAAGGCGCTGGGCGCGATCCGCGAGGCGATCGGCGCGACCGGATCGATAGCCGGCAAGGGCCTCGCCGCCCCCGACTCGCCGCTCAACGTGGACATCGGCCCCCACCGCCGCTTCGCGTGGGTCAGGGGCGACCTGGCGGACCTGAGGCGGATCAAGGACACCTACGGGGGCACGGTCAACGATGTCGTCCTGACGGTGGTCTCGGGGGCGCTGGGCAGGCACCTCCGCTCGCTGGGCCACACGACCGACGAGCTGGTTCTCAAGGCCATGGTCCCGGTCAGCATCCGCACCGCCGACCAGCACGGCGACCTCGGCAACCAGGTGACGGCGATGATGGCGCCGCTGCCGGTCTGGTGCGAGGACCCGATCGAACGGCTCCGCCTCGTCCGCAAGTCGATGGGCAACCTGAAGAACTCCAAGCAGGCCGTCGGCGCCAACCTGCTCGCCGAGATGACCGACTTCGCGCCGCCGACGATCGTCTCGCAGGCGGCGCGGCTGCAGTCCCGGCAGCGCTTCTTCAACCTCGTGGTGACCAACGTTCCCGGGCCGCAGTTCCCGCTCTACGTGCTCGGACGGCGTCTTCAGGACATCTTCCCGATGGTCCCGCTCGCCAAGCGGCAGGCGGTTTGCGTCGGGATCATGAGCTACGACGGGGGCATCAACTTCGGCCTGATCGGCGACTACGAGGGCATCCCGGCGCTGGGAGGCCTCGCGGCCGACCTCGAGCAGGAGCTCGACGAGCTCGCCGCGCTGGCGCCGAAGGTCGCGTCGAACGGCTCGGCCCCCTCGGCGGCGACGTCCTCTTCGGCACCCGCCCGGCCGTAACGCTCCGGCGCGGGGCCCCGAGCGGGGTCCGCGACCCTCAGACCCCTTCCGGATCGGCCTGCGAGCCGCGCAGGCGCAGGCCGATCAGCGGGTAGACGGCCGTCGAGAGCACCGCGGCGCCGACGAGTGCGGCCGCCGTGGTGGTCCTCATCCGCCCCTCGCCGACGGCGATCGAACTGATCGCGACGACGAGCGGCAGCTCGGTGGCGCTGAAGAAGGCGAGCGCGACCCGATCGCGGAAGTCGAGGGCCCGCCGGTACAGGGCCATCGCCGGGACCCCCCTGACGATCAGGAAGAAGACGAAGAAGATCGGCACGAGCATGAACCGGCTGGGTTCCGCCACGAAGCGCGTTGAGGTCGAACTGCATGCCGCTGACGACGAAGAAGAACGGGATCAGGAAGCCGTAGCCGACCGCGCTCAGCTTCGACTCGAGGATCTTCACCTCGCGCCCCTGCAGGGCGATCCGGACGATCACGCCGGCGACGAAGCCACCGAGCAACAGGTCGAGGCCGAGCCGGCTCGCGAGGAAGGCGAGGGCGAAGATGAAGACGACGGCGATCCGGATCGGCAGCTGTGCGCTCGTCTCCAGAGAGGTGGCAAAGGTCTCCCACCCGGCGCCGATCCAGCGGATCCCGACCACCGCGGCGAAGACCGCCGCGACGATGAACAGCATCAGGGTCAGGCCGCTTGTCAGTGGCGTGTCGGTCGAGAAGAAGAACGTGATCAGCAGGATCGGGCCGAACTCCCCCACCGCGCCCGCGGCGAGGAGGTAGGTCCCGAAGCGGGTCTTGATCTCACCGGCGTCGTCGAGGATCGGGATCAGCGTCCCGATCGCCGTGGTCGCTATCGAAGATCCCACGAACAGCAGCGAGAGCACGACCCCGAACAGCATCAGCAGCCCTCCGAGCGCGTAGGCGATCGCGAGCGAGACCACCCACCCCGCGACCGCCAGCCGCAGCGGCGCGCCGCGGATCCGCTCGAAGTCGATCTCGTAGCCGGCGAAGAAGAACAGCATGCCGAGCCCGAGGTTGGCGAAGAACGAGATGAACGAGTCCGGCTGGGCGACGTTGAGGAGGTCAGGGCCGATGATGATCCCGAGCAGCAGCTCGAGGACGACGACCGGCACGAAGACGCGGCGCCCGCCGAACGTCACCGCGGTGGCCGCCACCGCCGCCGTCAGGACGACGATCAGGAAGTCCCCGGTGTCGACAGTGAACATGGGCTAGGAGCCCCCGGGGCAAGTCGCGTCCCCGGGACCGTTCGATCGCGTTCAGCGAGTGCACAGCGGAAACCTAGCCTGCGGGGGTGCCCTAACCTCGCCCCGATGCCCGGAACCACACGCACGCTCTCATCGCTCGCCCTCGCCGCCGCCGTTGCGGCAGCGCTGATCGCGGGCCCTGCTGTGGCCACCCCGTCGCGAGCAGGAGCCCCCGCCTCGGCCAAGCCGCACGCGGGAGTCCCCGAGCCGAAGTCCAAGTTCGACCCGATCCCCTACGGCAAGAGCCGCAAGCGGCAGATGGCCAACTACTCGAAGCGCCACTACGGCAAGCGCACCTGGCGGCTCGAGCACCCCGACGTGATCGTCCTCCACTACACGGCGACATCGACCTACTCGCCCGTGTTCAACACGTTCGCCGCGAACACCCCGGCACTGGGCGAGCGCCCCGGCGTCTGCGCGCAGTACGTCGTCGAGAAGGACGGCACGATCCACCAGCTGACCCGCCTGTACGTGCGCTGCCGTCACACCATCGGCCTCAATCACCGGGCGATCGGGATCGAGATGGTCCAGCAGTCGCTCTCCGGCAAGCACTCGAGCGACAAGGCGATTCTCGGCCGCAAGGCCCAGATCCGCGCGGCGACGCGGCTCACGGCCTGGCTCAAGCAGCGGTACCGGATCAAGATGAAGGACGTGATCGGGCACGCGATGGCCAACGACTCAGCGAAGTTCAAGGACCTCGAGGGCTGGAGGAACGATCACGTCGACTGGCTCGGTGGTGACGTCCGCAAGTTCCGGAAGATCGTCGCGAGCGTGATTCGCAAGCACCGTTGAGCCCGCCGAAGCGAAAGCCGCGGCCCCATCGGCTCCCCGATGCCCTGCAGCTGACCGAGCCCCGGCGCAGCTTCGGCCTCGTCCTCGCGGCGATCGTCGTAGCGATCATCTTCCAGCTCGCCGCCCCGTACGGGGACGCGAGCCGGTTCATCGCGATCGTCCTGCAGAGCACCGTGATCGTGCTCGCACTACGCGCCGCCGGCTTCCACCGCCACATCGTCCACGTCGCGGCGGCCATCCTCAGCGGCCTGGCGTTCGTGGCCGGCGTCGCCCTGTTCGGGATCAACGACATCGCACCGGCCGCCCCGCGGATCCTCACCCTGGTCCTGGTGCTTCTGACTCCCGCCGCAATCGTCGCGGGCGTTGTCCGCGAGCTGCGCGAGGACGGCCGGGTGACGGTCCAGACCATCTTCTGCGGCCTCTCCCTGTACCTGTTGCTCGGGCTCGCATTCGCGGTCCTGTTCGGAGCCGTCGAGGACATCAGCGACAAGCCGTTCTTCGTCGAGGGCCTCCAGGCGGGAACGACCAACGACTTCCTGTACTTCAGCCTCGCGACGCTGACGACGGTGGGTTACGGCGATCTCACCGCGGCCTCCGACCTCGGCCGCGCCATGTCGGTGACGGAGGCTCTGATCGGGCAGATCTACCTCGTCACCGTCCTCGCCGTCATCGTCTCCAACGTGAGCAGCCGGCGGATCTCCAACTAGGACTGCTGCATCTGCGAAGATCGCTTCCGCCATGACGGAGGAGAGCGTCACCCGGTTCACGACCTGTCCGCTCTGCGAGGCGACGTGCGGGCTCGAGGTCGAGCTCAGGGCTCGGAGGTCGTCAAGGTGCGCGGCGACGCCGACGACGTCTTCAGCCACGGGCTTCATCTGCCCGAAGGGGGCCAGCCTCGGCGAGCTTCACTGCCGATCCCGATCGGCTCGACACGCCCATGATCCGCCGTGACGGCGAGCTCGTTCCCGGCATCCTGGGACGAGGCGTTCGCCGAGATCGAATCGCCGGCTCGCCCCGATCCGCGAGAGCGGCGACCGCAACGCGACGGCCGTGTACCTCGGCAACCCCAACGCCCACACGCTCGACGGGACGATCTACCTGCGGGCGATGATCAAGGCGATCGGCACCCGGAACGTCTTCAGCGCCACGAGCGTCGACCAGCTCCCCAAGCAGATCTCGTGCGCGCTCATGTTCGGGTCGGGCCTGTCGCTGCCGATCCCCGACATCGACCGCACCGACTACATGCTCATCCTCGGCGCCAACCCGCTCGCGTCGAACGGCTCGCTGATGACGGCGCCCGACTTCCGGGGCCGCCTCAAGGCGGTCCGCGATCGCGGCGGACGCGTCGTCGTGATCGACCCACGCCGGACCCGCACCGCCGAGGTCGCCGACGAGCACCATCCGATCAGGCCCGGGCCGCGATGCCCACTTCCTGGCGGGCATCGTCCACACGATGATCGACGAGGAGCTCGTCGACCTCGAAGGGGGACTGGTCGGAGAACGTCGTCGGGAGCGGAGCATCTCGGCGAGGCGGTCGCGCCCTTCGCCCCCGAGGCCGTCGCGGCGGCCTGCGGAATCCCCGCGACGGAGATCCGCCGGATCGCCCGCGAGCTCGCCGCCGCCCCGACCGCGGCCGTCTACGCGCGGATCGGGACCACCACGCAGGAGTTCGGCACGCTGGCGAGCTGGCTGGTCGACGTGATCAACGCGATCACCGGCAACCTCGACAGCCCCGGCGGGGTGATGTTCCCGCTCGCCGCCGCCGGCCAGACGAACTCCGCCGGATCGCCCGGCAGCGGCCGCGGCTTCAAGATGGGGCGCTGGGGCTCGCGCGTCCGCGAGCTGCCGGAGGCATTCGGCGAGCTGCCCGTCTCCTGCCTCGCCGAGGAGATCACGACCCCCGGAGAGGGCCGCATCCGCGCGCTCGATAACCGTCGCGGGCAACCCGCTGCTGTCGACCCCGAACTCCGGCCGCCTGCGCGAGGCCTTCGACTCGCTCGATCTGCTGGTCTCGATCGACTGCTATCTGAACGAGACGACCTCGCGGGCCGACGTCGTCCTGCCCGTCCTCTCCCCGCTGCGAGCGCTCGCACTACGACCTCGCCTTCTACCAGCTGTCGGTGCGCAACATCGCCAACTTCAGCCCCGCGCATGCTGGCGCCCGAACCCGGCGATCGAGCCGGAGTGGCGGACGATGCTGCGGATGACCGGGCTCGTCGCCGGCGCCGGCCCGGACGCCGACGTCGACGCGCTCGACGACATGGTCGCGCTGGAGATGGCGCGGCGGGAGACGGTCACCGAGGGCTCGCCGGCACACGGGATGGAGCCCGAGGACGTGGTCGCCGCGCTCGGCGAGCGTCGCGGGCCCGGACCGGATCCTCGATCTGATGCTTCGCTGCGGTGCCTACGGCGCCGGGATCGCCGGCCGAGCCGGGCCGCGGCAACGGCACCGCACTCTCGCTCGACGTGCTCGAGGAGAACCCGCACGGGATCGACCTCGGGCCGCTGAAGCCGCGCCTGCCGGAGATGCTGCGCACCGCCAGCGGCAAGGTCGAGCTCTGCCCGCCGCCGCTGCTCGACGACCTCGGCCGCCTCGCGGAGTCGCTGGCGGGCGAGCGCGACGAGTTCGTCCTGATCGGGCGCCGCGATCTGCGGTCGAACAACTCCTGGATGCACAACCTCCCCCACCTCGCCCGCGGCAAGACCCGCTGCACGATGCACGTCAACCCACGCGACGCCGAGCGGCTCGGCCTGACCGAGGGCGGGCAACGCCGCGGTCAGCTCGCGCGCCGGTGCGCTCGTCGTGCCGGTCGAGGTGACCGACTCGATCATGGAGGGCGTCGTCTCCATCCCGCACGGCTGGGGTCACGACGTCGACGGGCACGCGACTCGAGGTGGCCGGCAGGCAGCCCGGCGTCAACTCCAACATCCTCGCCGACGAACAGCTCGTCGACGCCCTCTCCGGGAACGCCGTGCTCAACGGCATCCCGGTCGCCGTCAAGGCCGCCTGACTGCCGCCGGGCTCAGCCCTTGAGGCTGAACTTGTAGCTGGAGCCGTCGGACGAGTAGATGCGCTTGCCCTTCTTGTTCATGCGCTTGCTGCGCCCGTCGACGTTCGCGACGACGGCGGTGATCCGCGAGAACGATCCCGGGTCGTCCAGCGTCACGGTGCCCTTGCCGCCCTTCGGCAGGTACTTGACGTCCTCGTAGACGACGCCCGGCTCGCCGCCCTGGCGACCGACCAGCGCGATCGTGCTCTGGGTGCCCTTCTCGGCCTTGACCTTGAAGGTGACCGAGGGACTCCACCGTCGGCTGCACCCGGTAGAGCCGGAAGGACGTGTTGTCCAGGCTCGTCTTCTTGGCGTTGCCCCCGACCGTGCCCGAGCGCTTCACGTCCGGGTACTCGGCGTTGTCGGGGAACTCGGACTGCGAATGGAACTCCGCCGTGTCCGCGAAGAACAGGCCGAGCTCCTTGCCGAACGAGGAGGCACCGTTCTGCGTCCTTGATGGCCCGGTTGTAGGAGGCGACCGCGAAGTGCTTCTGCGAGGGCGAAACCTCCCAGGTGTGACGGATGATGTCGCTGCCGTACTTGTAGCGAGCCAGTGGTTCCAGATCGCCTCGGAGTAGATCTTGATGCTGGAGCCCGTCATCGGCACCTGGGGCTTCTCGGAGAACGCCGGGATGTAGTTGAGGTAGTCGTTGATGCCCGGGTAGACCTGCTCCTCGGCCCACGTCGCCGTGTCCTCGAACAGCCACGTGTCCTCGAAGACGTCGTAGTTGAACTGGAGGATGTGGTTGTACTCGTGGGCGACGGTGACCTGCATCGACTCGGTCGGCGGGGTCGGGAAGCCGACGTAGTTGTTGTCGAGGACGAGGTAGGCGTACCTCTTCATGCCGCGCTGGCCACCGGTCGGGTCGAGGCGTAGCCGTACAGGCGCGGCCCGAGGTTGGTGACGTAGACGTCGACCTGGCCGTCGCCGCCGATCGCCGTGGCGCTTGCCGAGCTTGCCGTCGGACTTGGCCTTCTTCCAGCCGAGGTTCGTGTTCTCGACGGTGTAGCTCAGCGCCATCGCGTCGAGGATGTCGTCGAGGAACTGCTCGGAGACCGGAGCGTTCTTGGCCTTGTCCGTCCAATGGACGCAGAACTGCGGCGTCGCAGATCGGCGAATCGGGCGCCTCCTTGCCGAAGTAGCCGCGGTCGCTCTTGTCGGTCGGCCGGGCCAGCAGGGCGCGCGCCGCCTTGCGGTCGGCGCCATGGAGGGCCGGCAGGGCGTTGCGCCAGGTCGCGCAGCGCGAGCGTGGCGTCGCGGCTGCCGGCGGCCTCGCCCGGCCTTCAGCGGAGTCGTGAAGACGTCCTGGGCGTTCTGCAGCGGCCTGCTGCGCGGCGGCGTGGGAGACGGCCGGGGCGGAGGCCGCCGCAGCGCCGGTGCTGAAGCCGACCGCGAGGGCGCAGGCGAGCAGGGTGGTGACGAGGACGTGACGACGCAAGAGGGGGGTTCCTTCCGTGGGCTGGGCCGGGGCAAAGTAGCACCGGATTCGGCCTAACAACACCGGTGCGAGGCCCACAGGTGCGGTCGGGCGAGATAATCGGCGACATGGACGAGCCCCGATCCGAGCATCCGCCTCGCGCTGGCCCAGGTGAACCCGACCGTCGGCGACGTCGACGGCAACGCCGCCCTCGCCGCCGAGTGGATCGGGCGGGCGCGCGAGGCCGGGGCCGATCTCGTCGTCCTCCCCGAGCTGATGATCTGCGGCTACCCGCCCGAGGATCTCCTGCTCAAGCCCCACTTCCTCGACGCCTGCGAGGAGGCCCTCGGAGGGCCTCGCCTCCCAGGTCGAGGGGATCGTCGCAATGGTCGGCTGCCCGATCCGGGACGCCGCCCTCCACAACGGCCTCGCCGTCATCGCCGACGGCCGGATCGTGACCCGGTACCGGAAGGTCCATCTGCCCAACTACGGCGTCTTCGACGAGCGCCGCTACTTCGATCCCGGTCCGGTCGGCGAGATGATCGACCTGAACGGTGTCGCTGATCGGCCTGACCGTCTGCGAGGACGTCTGGCTGCCCGGCCCGCCGTCCTCCGACGAGGCGGCGAGCGGCGCCGAGCTGATCGTCAACGCCTCCGCCTCCCCCTACCACCGGACGAAGGGATCGGAGCGCGAGGCGATCGTCGCCGCGCGGGCCCGCGAAGGCGGCGTCCCGGTCGCGCTCTGCAACATGGTCGGCGGCCAGGACGAGCTCGTCTTCGACGGCTGCAGCGTGGTCGTCGGCGCCGACGGCGTCACGATCGCCCGCGCCGCGCAGTTCGAGGAGGAGTTGCTGCTCTGCGACCTCGAGCTGTCGCCTCGATCTCCCGCCGGCGACGGCCCCCTCGCCCGTTGTCGGCCTCGCTCTCGACGCGCCCGCGCAACGGCGCGGGAACCGCCCCGGCCCGGGTCAGCCCCCTGCTGGAGCGACCCCGACGAGGTCTACGCGGCCCTCGAGACGGGCCTGCGCGACTACGCCGCCAAGAACGGCTTCGGACACGCGGTCCTCGGGCTCTCGGGCGGGATCGACTCGGCCCTCGTCGCCCTGATCGCCGCCGACGCCCTCGGGCCCGGAGCAGGTCACCTGCGTGATCATGCCCTCTCCCCACTCGAGCTCCGAGACCCAGGACGACGCCCGGACGATCGCCGCCAATCTCGGCTGCGAGGCGATCGAGTTCGGGATCGAGCCCGTCATGGACGCCTACGCGGACGCTCCTGCAGCCGCACTTCGAGGGGACCGAGCCGGGGATCGCCGAGGAGAACATGCAGGCGCGGATCCGCGGCAACCTCGTCATGGCGCTGTCCAACAAGTTCGGCTGGCTGCCGCTGAGCACCGGCAACAAGTCGGAGATGTCGGTCGGCTACGCGACCCTCTACGGCGACATGGCCGGCGGTTTCGCGGTGATCAAGGACGTGCCCGAAGATGCTCGTCTACGAGCTGGTCGAGAACCGCAACGCCAGGGGTGACGGGCGCGCTGATCCCGGCCTCGGCGATCGAGCGACCGCCGTCGGCCGAGCTGCGGCCCGATCAGAAGGACACCGACTCCCTGCCCCCCTACGAGGTCCTCGACGCGGCGCTCGCGATCTACATCGAGGGCGACGGCAGCCGGGCCGACCTGATCGACGCCGGCCTCGGCCAGGCCGACGCGATGCGCGTCGCGGGCCTCGTCGACCGCGCCGAGTACAAGCGCCGCCAGGCGCCGCCCGGGGTGAAGATCACGACGAAGGCGTTCGGCCGCGACCGGCGCCTGCCGATCACCAACCGCTTCGCGGGCTAGGAGCCCGGCCGGGCGATCCGGCGATCGTCGGCGGACGGCGATGATCAGGCGAGAGGTCGCGCAGAGGCGACCCTCGTCGTCGGTCATCTCGACGTCCCAGACCCAGCTCGTCCTGCCGCGGTGCAGGGCGCGGGCGCGGGCGTTGACGTTGCCGGACCGCATCGGGCGCAGGTAGATCGACTCGTTGGCCTGACCCATCGCGATCATGCCCGTGGCCGGTCGCCTCGAACGTGGCGCGCGAGACGAGCGACTCCGCCAGCGTCGCGTAGGCGCCGCCGTGGACGATGCCGAACGGCTGCTTGACGCCGTCGTGGACCGGCATCCGCGCCGTCGCGATCTCCTCGCCGTCGAACTCGTAGCCCTCGATGCCCAGCAGGTCGTCGAGGGAGCCCGCGGGGATCAGGTCGGTTCATCCGCCATCGGCCGATCCTATTTCGACCCGATCTCCCAGCCGATTCCCTGCCGATACCGGCTCGCCCGTCCCTCCGTTTGCATAGGCTTTCGCGATGCCTTTGCAAGGGGACCAACGCGCGCTGCTGCAACTTCTCTGCGAGCGCGGACAGAGCTATGAGGACATCTCGGGCCTGCTCGGCGTTTCAGCCGACGAGGTCCGCGACCGCGCCCGCGCCGCGCTGACCGAGATCGGCGGCTCCGACCCCGACGCGGAGGTCGGCCTCACCGACTATCTGCTCGGCCAGGCGGACCCGATCGGCCGGGCCGACGCCGTCCGCCACCTGCAGGGCGACCCCGAGGCCCTCGGCCTCGCCGAGCGGATCCAGGACGGACTGCGCGAGATCGCCCCCGCCGCCAAGCAGCCGAAGCTGCCGGAGGCGCGCGGCAAGCGCCGGCGGGCGGCCCTCCCGGACGAGAGCGCGGCCTCCGGCCGCCCCCCGCGGCGATCGACGCGGGAACAGCCGACGGCGGCTCCAGCCGCCAGACGCGGCTGATCGCGGCGCTCGCCGGGCTCGGGGTGATCCTGATCGTCGCGATCCTCGCGATCGCCGGCGTCTTCTCCGGCGGCGACGATTCGACCACTCGACCTCGGCGACGACCGCCGACGGCACGACAGCGACGACGGCCACCGGCAGCAACATCACCGAGGTCACGCTGAAGCCGGTCGGCGGCAGCGGCGTCGCCGGGAAGGCCACCTTCGGGCTCGATCTCGAACCAGCAGCTCTACGTCGACGTCAACGTCCAGGGCCTCGATCCCAGCGCCAAGACCGGCCAGTCCTACCTCGTCTGGCTGATGGTGGGCGACAGCGCCGGTTATCCGATCGACCGGCTCGAGGCCGACGACAACGGCTCCTTCTCGGGTCGCCTCGCGGTGCCGACGCCGATCGCCGTCGCCGTCGGCAACCAGGCCCGGTCGGTCCGGGTCTCTTCGACCTCCGTCTCCGCCCTGCAGGCGGAGATCAAGCAGGCGGCGAAGCAGAAGGTGCCGATTCTGCCGTTCGCCGGCACCGAGCTCGCCTCCGGCGACATCCCGCTCGTCAAGCAGTCGGGTAAGAAGAAGCAGGGCGGCTGAGCCCCAGCAACTTGCCCGGGTTCATGATTCCGGCCGGGTCGAGTCGCGACTTGACGCCGAGCAGGGCGTCGATCCCGAGCTCGCCGATCTCGGCCGGCATGTACGGAGCGTGATCGAGCCCGACGGCGTGATGATGGGTGATCGTCCCCCCCGTGGCCACGATCGCCGTCGCAGGCCGCGCCCTTCAGGCCCCGCCATTGCTCGATCTCGGCACCCGAGTGGGCGGGCGTGAGGAACGTGAAGTAGAGCGAGATCGCCGTCGCGATAGGCATGGGAGACGTGGCACATGACGATCCCGCCGCCACCGCCCCGCTCGATCTCGCCCTGGAGAGCGGCCGCGGACGGCGTCGTAGAGCTCTCCGACCCGGGCGTAGGTGTGGGAGGTCTCCAGGGTCTCGACCAGGATCCCCTCGTCGATCAGCGCGTCACGCAGGTGGGGGCCCTCGAAGCGCCCATGTGCCCACGACCGGCCCGGCGAGGAGCCCAGCGGCACGGCGCCGCCGCGGCGGAGGATGCGGCGGGACAGCTGCCGACGGCGCTCGACCCCCTCGCGATCGCCCTCCCAGCCGGCGATGACCATGCATCCCTCCGTCCGCCCCCGGACGCGGAGATATCCCTGGAGTGCCGAGCGCTTCAGGCCCTCGAGCCCCGACAACGCCAGCGAGACCTCCGTCTCGTCACGATCGGAGAGCCGCACGACCTCCGGCAGCGCATCCTCCTGGGCGAGCGCTCTGATCAGCTCGATGCCCTCGGCGAACCCGGGGGCGAACCAGCCCTCGTAGGTCTTCTGCTCGGGATCACGCCGGATCCGGACGCCGACGTCGGTGATCACGCCGAAGGTGCCCTCTGAGCCGAGCACGAGCTCGCGCAGGGACGGACCAGCGGCCGTATGCGGCGTCGAGAGCGTTCGCAGCGACCCGGCCGGTGTCGTCAGCTCAATCTCGTTAGCGACCGTGTCGAAGCGCCCGTAGCCGCTCGAGGACTGCCCCGCCGACCGGGTGGCGGCGAAGCCGCCGATCGTCGCGTACCGATAGGACTGCGGATAGTGGCCGAGCGTGAACCCGGCCCGATTCAGGGCGGCCTCCGCCTCGGGGCCACGCAACCCGGGACCGAGCCGGGCGGTCATCGAGATCGGATCGACATCGACGTGCCGCAGCGCCGTGAGGTCGAGGGAGACGAGGCGCTCGAAGCCGCCGCGCTTCGGCTCGACGCCGCCGACGACGCTGGTGCCGCCGCCGAAGGGGACCACGGCGATCCGTTCGCTCGAGCACGCTTCGAGGACCGCGGCGACCGCGGCGGCGTCGGGCGGAGCGATGACTGCGTCGGGGGCGAGGTCGAGCCGCTCCCGGCGCATGCGGATCAAATCGGGATAACCCTTGCCCGCTGAGTGGCGGATCCGATCCTCGTCGCTGACGCTGATCGCGTCCTCGCCCCCGGCGGCCGCGATCACCGCATCGGGAATGGACCCCGCCCCCGGCAGATCGATCGAGCCGAGCGCAACCCTCGGCAGCGCCTCCCCCTCACCGATCCGCTCCGCGAGCATCGTCCTCGTCGCCGGGCCGAGCTCGGGCACCTGACCCTCCTCGCCCCAGCGATCGAACGCCTGGTCGCGCCGGAGCAGGTCCCGCGTCGCGCTCACGCGGCGCCCCGTTCCGTAACGGCCCGCTCGATTCCGTCCAGTGCCTGCTTCAGCGTCCGGCCCGTCGCTCGCCGCATCATCAGCGACCCGAGCCGCGACATCCCCCGCAGCCGCCGCCGTCCCTCGACGGTCACGCTCGTCCCCTCCCCGCTCGCCGGCGAGGAACGCGGCTCCTCGAGCCGCAGCTCGAGTTCGGCCTCCCGCAGGAATCCCTCGAAGGGAGTGCCCTCGAGTTGCTGGCTCCAGACGATCCGCCGGCCCGCCGTTGATGCAGTGCAGCGGAAGTCCGCCCTGACGGTCCGGCCCTTGCTCGTCTTCAGCACCTGCGTGAAGCTGCTGCGCCGTGAACCGGGTGTGCCCTCGACGTCCTCGACCCGGCTCGTCTCCGGCCACCATCGCGGCAGGTTGTGAGGATCAGCCACGAGCCCCCAGACGCGATCCGCGCTCGCCCCGATGACGCGAGTGCGGGCGACGTTCGGCATCCGCTACCCGCGGAGGCGTCTGAGGTCGCGGACCAGCAGCAGATGCTTGAGCTGGGTGCACGTGGCCGCCAGCCCCTCGAGGCTCTCGATCGCCTCCTCGCGCCGGGCGGCGCTGCGCGAGCGCAGCGAGGGAGCCATCACCTGCTCCAGCAGTGCCGACTCGCGATCGGCGGACGAGCGGAACACGCGCAGGTTGCGGCCGCCGACGCCGAAGCGGGCGAGCTCGGTCGCGGCGCGGACGATCTCGACATCCGTCTCGTCGAAGAGCTTCGAACCGTTGCGCTGCTCGGGTTGCACGATCCCGAACTCCTCCAGCTCGCGGATCAGCTCCGGGGCGGCGCCCGTCTGCTCGATCAAGTCGTCGTGGCTGATCCACTCGTCGGGCTCGTCGAGGGTCATCGCCCGGCGGCTCGACGCGGGCCGGGTGCCGCGATCGCGATCGCCGCCGATCTTGCCCGCCGCCAGCTCCTGGCGGATCACCCGCAACGGCAGGAACTCGTCCCGCTGCATGCGCAGGATCGCCCGCAACTGCTCGACGTCGGCCTGGCTGTAGAGCCGGTATCCGCCCCGCGTCCGCCGCGGGGTCAGCAGCTTCTGATCCTCGAGATAGCGGATCTTCGAAATCGAGATGTCATCGAACTCCTGGCCGAGGACCTTGCAGACGGCGCCGATCGTCAGCGCCTTGCGTGGCCGGGAGTCCCGCGACTCGCTGCTCCGAGCCGTCGGCTGGGTGGAGACGTTCACGCGATCAGCGCTCCAGGTAACTGAGCTTGAACTTGCCGACCTGGATCTCGTCGCCGTCCTCGAGGAGATGCGACTCGATCCGGTGCCGGTTGACGTACGTCCCGTTCAGGGATCCGAGGTCGTCGATGTAGAGGCCGTCACGGCGTCTGACGAGCAGCGCGTGGTTTCGGGACACGGTCACGTCGTCGAGAAAGATCGGTGCATCCGGAGTGCGGCCGATGCTCAACCGTTCCTGATCGACGGCGAAGCTCTCCCCCGCTCGGCCACCCCCGGAGCGGATCACCAACGCCGCACCCTCCGCCTCGACGAGCTCCTCGATGTCGATCGGCTGGAAGTCGCCGGTCTCGGCGATCTTGTAGGTCAGCGTCGACGGCTCCTCGGTGCCCTCCGAGCGGCCCAGGTAGGCACCGCACTTCTGGCAGTAGTTGGCGCCCTCGTCGTTGACGAAGCCGCACTCATGGCAGTGAAGCGCCATCGGCCCTTAGATCCTGTCCTCGCCGCTGACCCGGCCGGCGAGGATGTCGGAGAGCTTCTCCACGTCGGCGCCGCTGATCAAAGCGTCACCCGACTCACGGTTCGTCCGCAGGCGGTTGACGAGCTCGGCGCGAAGGATGTCGATCTTGCCGTGCAGCATGCGCCGACGGTACGAGACCTCCTGCTCCTCGCGGGTGAGCTCGTCGATCATCTCCTTCAGCTCCGCATCGCTCATCGCGCCGATGTCAGGAAATGTCCCTTCCGCTTCCATCACTCACCCAAACCTTCTCGTCCGTCGCTTTATAAGTGCCGACCGAATTCGCCGGCGGAAGGCGATTATATGCCCGACACCCGAAGGGTCAATCAGAACTTGAAGGTTGAACGCCCGGATGCAGGGAATCGGCGGCGCCCGGCTCCGCCGCCGCGGCCTCGCGAATGAGGCGCGTGTGCCGGATCGCGGCGCGGACGTAGAGGATCGTCGCCAGCACGGCCAGGCCGACGCCGATGCAGAAGCCGACCCTGATGATCGCCCAGTCGAGCACCATCGACCAGAAGATCCCGCCCATCACCAGGAAGACCGCGATTCTGCCGACCCAGGTGATCTCCAGGTCGACACCGTGTCGGAGTCCATACCGGGCGAGGATCAGCGTGACGACCTCGCGCACCGCCAGCACCGCGATCGCCACGCGCGGCAACAGCTCGAAGTGCCAGCAGACCACCGCCCCCGCGAGGATCGTCAGCCGGTCGACGACGGGGTCGAGCAGCGCACCGAGGCGGCTGTACTGCCCGGTCGCCCTGGCGACGAACCCGTCGAGCAGGTCGCCGAGCGCGATCGCCAGGAAGATCAGTGCGGCGAGACCGTCTCGCCCGTCGCCGGAGTCGAAGGCGATGATCAGGAAGACGGGGATCGCGAGCAGCCGCACGTAGCCGATCAGGTTGGGCAGCGTGAACGGTCGCAGGGGCTGCCCGGCGCGGGTCTGAGGCGGCTCCGGGCCGGATCGGTCGAGACCGAGCAGGCGACGACGAGAGAGGCGACGGCGCTTCCCCTCCACGGACACGTCTATCCCCGCTCGGCGATGTCCTCGAGGATCGACCGGGCTCGCTCGCCGGCCTCGCCGATCGGGATCCTCTCCTCCTCGCCGGTCGCGCGCACCTGAGCCTCGATGACTCCGTCGGACAGTCCGCGCTTGCCGATCGTCAGCCGCAGTGGACAACCGACCAACTCCGCGTCGGTGAGCTTCTCCCCCGCGCCGGCGCCGGGACGATCGTCGAGCAGCGTCTCGATCCCGGCGGCCCGGAGGTCGTCGTAGAGCCGGTCGGCCGCCTCGGCGACCTCGTCCCCACCCTTGCCGAGCGCGCATACATGGACCTGCCAGGGCGCGATCGCGACGGGCCAGGTGATCCCCTTCTCGTCGGCGCACTGCTCCACCGCGGCGGCGACGATCCGCGCCGGCCCGATTCCGTAGCTGCCCATCACGATCGGGCGCTCGACGCCGTCGGGGTCGAGGTAGGTCGCGCCGAGCGGGACCGAGTAACGGGTGCCGAGCTTGAAGATGTTGCCAACCTCGATGGCCGCCTCGATCTCGATCGGGTCGCCGCTCGGGGTGGTGTCACCGGCCTCGACGGTGCGGACGTCGCATGTCTCGTAGTCGAAATCACGACCCGGCTCGACCCCGATCAGGTGGGCATCGGGGCGGTTGGCCCCGGCGACGAGCCCGGCGCCGCTGATCCCCTCGTCCATCAGGATCGGCACCGTCGCGCCGACCGGGCCGATGAAGCCGACCGGGCCGATCGCGGCCTCGATCTCCTCCGGCCGGGCGAGCCGGAAGGATGCCCCGAGATGGTTCGCGAGCTTGACCTCGTTGAGGCGATGATCACCACGGATCAGCACGAGCGTGAGCCCGTCCCGCTCGGTCCCCTCGACGACGACGGGCATCGCCTTGATCAGCGCTCCGGCCGGCACGCCGAGTGCGGCCGCCACGGACTCGACCGTTGTCAGCCCGGGCGTCGGAGCCTCCCGCGGCTCGTCGAGGGACGGCGGCAGATCGACGGGCTGGGGAAGCGCGCTCGCGACCTCGATGTTGGCTGCGTAGCCGGGCGCCAGCGCCACCTCGTTCTCGCCGGCGGCGCAGGGCGCCATGTACTCGTGCGCGCCGGAGCCGCCCATCATCCCGACGTCCGACTCGACGGCATACCAGCGCAGGCCGCAGCGGGTGAGGATCCGCTCGTAGGCGCCGGCCTGCAACTCATAGCTACGCCCCAGCCCCTCCTCGTCGCGATCGAACGAGTAGGCGTCCTTCATCGTGAACTCGCGAGTCCGGAGGATTCCGGCCCGGGGACGCGGCTCGTCGCGCTCCTTCGTCTGCAGGTGGTAGAGCATCAGGGGCAGATCGCGGTAGGAGCGGACGTCCTTGGCCACGTGGGACGTCACGGCCTCCTCGTGGGTCATCGCCAGGACCATCTCGGAGTCCTTGCGGTCGCGCAGCTTGAAGAGCTCGTCGATCTCGTAGCGGCCGGTCAGCCGCCACGGCTCCGCCGGCTGCAGCACCGGCATCAGCATCTCGTGGCAGCCGATCGCGTCCATCTCCTCGCGGATGATCGCCTCGACCTTCTTCACGGACCGGTAGCCGGCGGGCATCCACGTCCAGATCCCGGCCCCGAGCTGGCGGACCATCCCGGCCCGTACCAACAGCTTGTGCGACTCGGCCTCGGCGTCGGCGGGCGCGTCCTTGAGCGTCGGCAGCAGATAGTTGGAGAGTCGCGTCATCGATACGGGAGTGCGGGTGAGTTGAATGCCGGGGTCGGCGCCCTACCAGGCGTCGATCTCGTAGGCGAGCCAGGTCGACGCCTCGGCGCCGATCCCATCGTAGAGGCGTTGGGCGGTCGTGTTGTCGGGGGCGGTCTCCCAGACGAGCTTGGCGGCGCCACGCTTGCGGCAGAGCCCGCGGCAGTGCTCGATCAGCGCCCGGCCGACGCCGAGGCCGCGCGCGTCGGGCTCCACGTAGAGGTCGTTGAGCACGCCGACCCGGGCCGCGTAAAGGGTCTGCCAGGTCCAGTAGATCGTCGCGAACCCGACGGGCTTGCCTTCGCCGTCGCGGGCGATCGCCTGCTCACCCTGGCCGGGATCGTCGATCAGCGCCCGTGCCAGTGCGATCAGGCGATCGTCGCGCGGATCGACCTCGTAGAAGTCGCAGTAGGCGCGCATCATCGGCATCAGCACCGGTAGGTCGACCACATCCACGCGGTCGATCCTGACGCCCGCCTTCTGCTCCTCCGCTGCCATTCCGGACACTCTAGATGCCCGGACGGGGGGCGGCCGCGAGGCCGTGAGAACGGCTCCGGCGGCCGCGCCCGCGGCTTCGGTCGCGGCGGCGCCGGTCAGCCGGCCCGCTCGGCGAGCCGCTGCTCCTGGCGATCCGGCGTGATCGAGACGACGTCCCAGGCGAGTCCGACGCTGGCGAGCCCGCGGATGATCAGCGAACTGGGATCGATCTCGTACCAGCGCAGGCCATGGGTGGCCGATCGTGGAAAGGCGTGATGGTTGTGGTGCCAGGACTCCCCCAGCGACGGCAGCGCCAGCCAGAAGACGTTCGTCGAGCGGTCGTCGGTCTCGAAGCGCCGCGTCCCGAAGAAGTGACAGACCGAGTTGACGCTCCAGGTGACGTGGTGGACGAAGAACATCCGCACGAAACCACCCCACAGCAGCCCCATCGCCGCCCCGGCGAGGGTGCCGCTGATCGCGAAACCGGCGACGGCCGGGATGAGCAGGCCGAGCAGGACCATCGCCGGAAAGTGGCGGGTCAGCCAGCGCATGCCGCGGTCCTCGACGAGATCGGGGGCATAGCGACGCCAGTCCGCTCGGCCGTGGGAGACCATCAGCCATCCGGTGTGGGAGTGCCAGAGGCCGCGGAGAACGCCGGCGAGGCCGTCCCCGTGGCCGACGTGCGGGGAGTGCGGGTCTCCCTCGACGTCGGTGTGGGCATGGTGTTTGCGGTGGTCGGCCACCCAGGCGATCACGGCGCCCTGCACCGCCATCTCCCCGAGCGCCGCGAGGAGATAGCGGATCGCCGGGTAGGTCTGGAACGCCCGATGGGTGAGCAGCCGGTGGTAGCCGACCGTGATGCCGATCGCCGTGGCGAGGTACATGACGGTGAAGATCACGAGGTCACCGGCCGTGACGAGCTCGTTCCAGAACAGCACGATCGCGGCGATCGCGGCGACGAAGGGCAGGATCACGGCCCCGAGGTTCATGTACTTGTCGAACGCCCGCATCCCGCTGCTCGGGCGAGAGGGGACGTGGCCGGCGGGGAGCGTGCTCTGGCTGTTGGCTTCCATGTCCGAAAGGCTAGATATGCACAGAGCAGAGTTTCTTGCCCGCAATTCACTTTTTTGAGGCAGAATGTTGTTTATGAGTGATAAATTACTGCGATCCTGGCACGTTGACCCAGCCCTCGCGGCGGCGATCGAGGGCGTCCTCCCCGACCTCTCGCAGGAGATCCTCGACGCGATCGCCCGCGAGGTCCC
Source organism: uncultured Solirubrobacterales bacterium (assembly GCA_963798165.1). Taxonomy (GTDB): domain Bacteria; phylum Actinomycetota; class Thermoleophilia; order Solirubrobacterales; family 70-9; genus RHKX01. The sequence continues at coordinate 19,112 of CAWCSE010000015.1, forward strand.
CGAATACGCGCGGCCGCTGGAGGGGGCATTCGGCCGCGGCATCCGGATCGGCGTCGACGAGGCCCTCAAGCAGTTCGCGCGTCTCGTCCGCGATCCCGATGCCGACCGCGGCGGGGCCCGCGACGTCTACGTCGGCCTCGGACGCGGGGAGTTCCGCCAGGGACGCAGCCTCGACTCACTGCAGGCCGCCTACCGCGTGGGGGCCCGGGTCGCCTGGCGCAGCACGAGCCGGGCCGCCGAGCGGGCGGGTCACCCCCCCGAGCGCGTCTACGAGCTCGCCGACGCGATCTTCGCCTACATCGACGAACTCTCCTCGGAGTCGGTGGAGGGCTACGCCGCCGCCCAGTCCGAACGCGAGGGCGAGCGGGAGATGCGGCGCTCCCGGTTGCTGACGGCGCTGATCTCCGGGGCCGCCAGGACCGAGATCGACCGGCTCGCGGCAGCGGCCGGCTGGCAGGCGCCCGGCTCCGTGGCTGCGGCTGCCTGCGAGCCCGAGGACCTCGGGGCGATCGCGAGACGGGCCGGTCCGGAGACGCTCTCCGCCGTCCTCGACGACGTCGGCTGCCTGATCGTCGCCGACCCCCGCGGCCCCGGCGCCGAACGGCGTCTGCTCGCCGCCGCCGGCGAACGCAGCCTCACCCTCGGCCCGACGGCCGCGCCCGACGGAGTCGCCGCGTCGTGGACGGAGGCCGAGGAGGCCCACTCGCTGCGGACGGCGGGCACGCTCGCGCCGGCCGCCGGACTCCTCCGCACCGACGATCACCTCGCCGCTCTGATCGTCGCCGAGTCGTCGCCTCGCCTGCAGCGACTCGGTGCCCGCCGTCTCGGCGCCCTGGAGTCGGAGACGGACGCGAGCCGTGAGCGCCTCCTCACCACCCTGGCGGCATGGCTCGGAAATCTCGGCGCGATCGCACCCACGGCAGCAGGGCTGGGCGTGCATCCGCAGACGGTCCGCTACCGGGTGGCCCGCCTGCGCGAGCTGCTCGGTGGTCAGCTCGACGACCCCGAGGCCCGCTTCGAGATGCAGCTGGCCCTGCGGGGCCAGGGTGGCGGCCGCGCGCGCCCTGACTCCGAACCGGCGGCCTAGGCGCGGGTGAAGCGGCGACCCGCGGTCGGGCTGGCTTCCTCGCCGAGCTCGACCTTCTTGCCCTTGACGGGCTTCAGGTAGGGCTCGCCGTCGCCGGGAGCCGTGATGTCCTCGCCGTTCTGAGCCGCCGCCTTCTCCATCGCGGCCAGCTTCTCCGGGGTCAGGTCGCCGGCGTTCTCCTCCTCGATGCGCTGCAGCCAGGCGGCTCCCTCGGCGGCCTCGGAGTCGTCGACCTCGACCTCTCCCCCGCGTCCGAGCGACTTGTCGATCTCCTCGAAGAGCGCCTCGACGAGCTGCTCCTGAGGGATCTTCCGCAACGGCTTGCCGTGGGCGAAGATCAGCCCCTCGTCCTTGGCGCCGGTGATCCCGAAGTCCGCATGGGAGGCCTCGCCGATGCCGTTGACCGCGCATCCCAGCACCGCGACCTCGATCGGCTCGGTGTAGCCCTCGAGCCGCTGCTCGATCTCGGCGACGATCGTGTCCATGTCGAACTGGAGGCGCCCACAGGTCGGGCAGGCGATCAGTACGGGGCCGCGCTCGCGGAGCTGCAGGGCCTTGAGGATCTCCCAGGCCACCTTGACCTCCTCCTCGGCATGGAACGTGGAGAGGCTGATCCGGATCGTGTCGCCGACGCCGTCGGCGAGCAGGGTGCCGAGCCCGACCGACGACTTCAGGGCGCCCGACCATTTCGTCCCGGCCTCGGTGATCCCGAGATGGATCGGGTAGGGGATCTTCTCGGCGAGGAGCCGGTTGGCGGCAATCGTGTTGGGCACGTTCGTCGACTTGATCGAGACCTTGAAGTTCGTGTAGTCGAGACCCTCCATCAGATCGACGAACTCGACGGCAGCCGTGACGAGCGCCTCGACCGGTGCCCGGCGCTCGAGCTCGTGGAGGTGCTTGGGCAGGGAGCCCGAATTGACCCCGATCCGCATCGGCACGTTCGCGGCGGTCGCCCTGACGGCCACCTCCGCGACCTTGTCACGGCCGCCGATGTTGCCCGGATTGAGCCGGATGCAGTGGGCACCGGCGTCGATCGCCTTGAGCGCCAGGGTGTGGTTGAAGTGGATGTCGGCGATGACCGGGATCGGCGAATCCTTGACGATCGTCCGCAGCGCGTCGGCATCCTTCTCCCGCGGGACGGCGACGCGCACCAGGTCCGCCCCGGCGTCGGCGACGGTGCGGATCTGCTCCATCGTCGCCGCGAGGTTGGCCGTCTCGGTCTTCGTCATCGTCTGGACCACGACGGGGGCGCCGCCCCCGATCGGCACGCCGCCGACGAATATCTGACGCTTGGATGCCATGCCCACAGGCTAGCGACGGGTGATCCCGGGGGCCGCTCGCTCAGCGCGCGTGGGGCAATTCGAGCAACTGCCCTCCGAAGGTCGTGACGAAGAGGCTGCGCTTGGCGAAACGGCCCTTGCCGCGCCCGAAGGCGAGGTCGCTGGGGCCGATCGGCGTGCCGTCCATGAGCACGCATCCACTGGCGGGGCCGTCGACGCGCCAGACGTCACCGGCGCCGTTCGCGGCCGCGTAGAGCGTGCCGTCAGGGGCTCTCGTGAGGCCGTCGAGGAATGCCGCCGGCTCCTCCGGGGCCGTGAACCACGGCTTCCCGGGCGGGTTGTCGAGCGACATCCGCTGAATCGTCGGAACGGCCGTGAAGGTCTCGTTGACGAAGAGGTGCCGCTTGCGCCTATCGAGGATCATCCCGTTCGGGCTTTCGAGCGTCGCCCATTCGAGCTGCACCTCGCCGTGCTGGACGAGATCGACTCCGGTGCCGAAGTCCGTCGACGCGAAGATTCGCCCTCCCGGAGCCCGGGTGACGCCGTTGGCCATCTGCAGACCCTCGACGAAGACCCTGCTCCTGCCGGTGTCGGGATCGACCCGGATCAGCCCCGCCTCAGGATTCAGGAGCCCGTCGGCCGCCTGCGCGGCGGTGTTCCCGAAGCCGACGAGGACGTCGCCGTCCTTTCTGGTGACTATGCCTCCCGGGCCGTCGATGCCGTCGAGGACGACTCGCGGCGCGGCCCCCGCGCGAGGGATCATCAGGAGCAGCCCCTGGGTTGAGGCCGTGTAGAAGAGACGGCCCCTCGAGTCGAAGGCGATCGACTCGAGCTTGCCCGTCTGCGTGTCGATCGTTCTGACCGACGGCATCGTCGAGCAGTTCTCCAACGCCGATGCAGGCTGCGCGATCGCGAGCCCGAGAGCCAGCGCCACGGCGACAGCAACAATGGCCGCGCCGGCGGTTCGTGTCAGCCGCCCATCCACGCCGGGAATCATCCCCGATCCGAGCCTCAGGCGTCGAGGGTCGCGACGTCGATCACGCAGCGGTAGCGGACCTTGCTGCCGGTGACCCGCTCGTAGGCCGCGTCGACCTCGTCGGCGCCGATCTTCTCGATCTGCGCCGCGATTCCGTGCTCGGCGCAGAAGTCGAGCATCTCCTGCGTCTCACGCAGCCCCCCGACGTTGGAGCCGGCGATGCTCTTGCGGCCGCCGATCAACGAGAAGGCGCGATAGGAATCCGGCTCGGTGGGGACGCCGACGTTGACCAGCGTGCCGTTGACCCGGAGTAGCGCCAGGAACCGATCGACCTTCAGGTTCGCCGAGACGGTGTTGAGGATGAGATCGAAGCTGCCGCGAAGCTCGCTGAACGTCTCCCGCTCGCTCGTCGCGAAGTAGCGGTCGGCCCCCAGCCGGAGGCCGTCCTCCTGCTTGCTCAGCGACTGGCTGAGCACCGTCACCTCGGCGCCCAGAGCTTTCGCGATTTGAACGGCGACGTGCCCGAGGCCGCCCATGCCGACGACCGCAACCTTCGACCCGGGGCCGACGTGCCAATGACGCAGTGGCGAGTAGGTGGTGATCCCGGCGCAGAGCAGCGGTGCCGCGACGTCGAGGTCGATCGCGTCGGGGATCGTGACGACGAAGCCCTCCTTGACGACGATCGCCTGGCTGTAGCCGCCGTAGGTGACCTCGCCGTCGTAGTCGCGGCCGTTGTAGGTCAGGACGGGGCCCTTCATGCAGTACTGCTCCTCGCCGGCAAGGCAGTACTCACACTCCCCGCACGAGTCGATGAAGCAACCCACGCCGACGCGATCACCGACCGCGAATCGGGTGACGTCGGAGCCGACCGCCGACACCGTGCCCGTGATCTCGTGGCCGGGGACCATCGGGAACGTTCCCGGGAACCACTCGTCGCGGGCCTGGTGGATGTCGCTGTGGCAGATCCCGGCGAAGGCGATGTCGATTGCGACGTCGTCGGCGCGAGGCTCCCGTCGCTGGATCGTCGAGCGTTCGAAGGGGGCGCCGGGGCCGGGGGCATGGATCGCGTTGGTTTGGGGCATTTGGGACTCCTGGCTCTGGGGGGCGGGCCGATTATCGCGTTCGGTTCAGACTCGACACCGACCTCGGGGCGGGGTACGGTTGCCCGATGAGAAGGGAGACGGGCTTCTTGATCGTGCTTGCGGCGTGCCTGGCCTGCGTCGCGGCTCCCGCCTCCGCCCTTGCGACCTTCCACCTGAATCGGATCAGCGAGGTCTACCCCGGCACCGCCCTCTGTCCCGACTGTGCCTTCGTCGAGCTTCAGACATTCGCGGCCGGACAGAACCAAGTGAACGGTCACAAGGTCACGTTCTTCGACAAGGACGGGACCCCGAAGCTGACCGTGACGATGAACGCGAACGTGCCGAACGCGCAGAGCCAACGAACGATCCTCATCGCGGACGAGTTCCCGCCCGACGCCGTGACGGCCGACTTCACGAACACCGCCATCGGGACCAACATCGTCCCGAGCGGGGGCGCCGCCTGCTTCGAGGCGCTCGACTGCGTGGCCTGGGGCGACATCACGCCCTCGGGCCTGGCCGCCCTTCCGAGCCCGGCCGGTACGCCGGTCGCGCCCGGCGGCATTCCGGACACCGATTCGCTGGTCCGCAGCATCGCCCCGGGATGCGCGACGCTCTTCGAAAGCGGTGACGACACGAACGACTCGGCGACGGACTTCTCCGCCAGCACCGATCCGAGCCCGCGCCCGAATTCGGTGACGCCGACCGAGACGTCCTGCGTCGTACCCGCCCCGGAGACGTCGATCGACAAGGGACCGAAGCCGAAGGTCAAGAGCAGGAAGGTCGCATTCAAGTTCTCCTCGCCCGACGCCGGGGCGAAGTTCGAGTGCAAGCTCGATTCGAAGCCATACAAGGCGTGCACCTCCCCGCTGAAGCTGCGGGTCAAGCCCGGCAAGCACAAGTTCCGGGTGCGAGCGAAAATTGCCGGCGTTCGCGATCCCTCGCCGGCGGTCTACCGCTTCAAGCGCACCAAGCCCAACTAGGCCACTGATCACCGGAGGGCTCGAGCGGCTAGCGGGCCCCGGTGCGGTTGCCCCACTCCCGGTCGAGCATTGCGTAGAGCAGTTCGCTCTGCCACTCGCCCTTGATCCACTCGTTCTCGACGAGATGAGCCTCACGGCGCATCCCGAGGCGCTCGCAGGTGGCGGCCGAAGCTCCGTTTCGTGCCTCGAGGCGAGCGATGACCCGATGCATGCCGAGATCGGCGAAGGCGAGCCGCAGGATCGCCTCGGCTCCCTCGACCGCGTAGCCGTGGCCCTGCTGGGAGGCGAGCAGCATGAACCCGATCTCCGCGGTGCGGTCCCGCTCGCTCTCGTAGTGGAGCGTGAAGTCGCCGATCAGGCGGCCGTCGTCGCGCAGGCAGACGGCGAATCCGAGCCCGCCGCCCTGCTGCTCGAAGGTCGTGCAGCCAATCTTCCTGTCGAGCACGGAATGCACCTCCTCGAGGGACCGCGGGCCCCAGGGAATCCAGCGGACGAGCTCGGGGTCTCCATGCAGTGCGGCGAGTGCATCGAGGTCCCCGGCGTCGAACGCGCGGAGGCTCAGCCGCTCGGTCTCGATCGGGAGGTGTGAGCTGGTGGCGGGCGGCATGACGGGGTCGGCGCGGGCATCGGCGGCGGGCGGCGCTCTATTCTGCGCGACGCCATGGCCTCTTCAGCCCCCACCGAATACATCTACTCCATGCACGGGGTGTCGCGCACTCACCCCCCGAACAAGAAGGTGCTCGAGGACATCTCGCTGAGCTTCTTCCCGGGCGCCCGGATCGGCGTTCTCGGTTACAACGGGGCCGGCAAGTCGTCGCTGCTGCGGATCATGGCCGGGACCGACGACGGATACCGCGGCGAAGCTGCCCTACATCCCAACGCCACCGTGGGCATGCTCGAGCAGGAGCCCCAGCTCGACCCCGCGAAGGACGTGCGCGGCAACGTCGAGGACGGCGTCCGCGAGCTCCGCGACATGCTCGACCGCTTCAACGAGCTCTCGATGAACTACTCCGACGAGACCGCCACGGAGTTCTCGAAGCTCCAGGACAGGATCGACGCGGCCGATGCCTGGAACCTCGACACGATGCTCGATACGGCGATGGACGCACTGCGCCTCCCCCCTTCCGACGCCGACGTGGCCAAGTTGTCGGGCGGTGAGCGCCGCCGCGTCGCCCTCTGCAGGCTGCTGCTCAGCGCACCCGACCTGCTGCTCCTCGACGAGCCCACCAACCACCTCGATGCCGAATCCGTCGCCTGGCTCGAGCAGCACCTCGAGAACTACAAGGGGACGATCGTGGCCGTCACCCATGACCGCTACTTCCTCGACAACGTCGCGGGCTGGATCCTCGAGCTCGACCGCGGTCGCGGGATCCCGTTCAAGGGCAACTACTCGTCGTGGCTCGAGCAGAAGCAGGAGCGCCTCTCCCACGAGGAGAGCAGGAACGTCGCCCGCCGGCGGACGATTGCGGCCGAGCTGGAGTGGGTCCGGGAGAACCCGAAGGGCAGGCGCAAGAAGTCGAAGGCGCGCCTCGCCCGCTACGAGGAGATGCTCGCCGAGCAACAGGCCGTCAAGCGCGACGACGTGCAGATCCAGATCCCCGCGGGCCCCCGCCTCGGCGACATCGTCATCGAGGCGGAGGGGCTCGCCAAGGGGTTCGGCGACCGCCTGCTCATCGAGGACCTGACGTTCTCGCTGCCGCGGGCCGGGATCGTCGGCGTGATCGGCGCCAACGGTGCCGGCAAGACGACGCTATTCCGGATGATCGTCGGCGACGAGGAGCCCGATTCCGGCGCCCTCCGGGTCGGCGAGAGCGTCGACCTCGCGTACGTCGACCAGTCACGGGACGCCCTCGACGGAACCAAGACGGTCTGGGAGGAGATCTCCGGCGGCCTCGACGAGATCGACGTCGGCTCGATGCGGATGAACTCCCGGGCCTATGCGAGCGGCTTCAACTTCAAGGGCTCCGATCAGCAGCGCAAGGTCGACACCCTCTCGGGCGGGGAGCGCAATCGGCTGCACCTCGCCAAGCTCCTCAAGAGCGGCGGCAACGTCCTGCTCCTCGACGAACCGACCAACGACCTCGACGTCGACACGCTGCGAGCCCTCGAGGAGGCACTGCTCGATTTCGCCGGCTGCGTCGTCGTGATCTCGCACGATCGCTGGTTCCTCGACCGGGTCGCGACCCACGTCCTCGCCTTCGAGGGCGATTCCCAGGTCCGCTGGTTCGAGGGCAACTTCGAGGCCTACGAGGAGGACCGGCACAACCGCCTCGGCTCGGCGGCCGACCGGCCCCACCGGATCAGCTACAAGAAGCTCACGCGCTGAGGATCGCCGCGGCCGCCTCACCGATGTCATCGGTGATCGAGATCAGATCGGGAAACGGGGGATCCGCCTTCGCCGCCGTCCGGATGACCAGGTCGTAGATGCCCGACGATTCGAAGTGCTCGCGGCCGAGGAAGACCATCGGCGCCCTCGAGCCCGGCTCGGCATAGGCGTTGACGGCGAGGTCCTGGAAGACCTCCTGGATGGTTCCGGGGCCGCCCGGCGCGAAGACGATGCCGGCCGCCGCCACCCGGAGCAGGCCGTCCTCCCTGATCGAGTTGGCGAAGTACTTGGCGATGTGGCTCGCGAACCGACCGACCGGCTCGTGGTCGTAGAGCCAGGTCGGGATCGCGAGGCTCACGCCCCCCCGACAGTCGGCGTGGGCGGCGTGAACCGCCTCGGCCCGGGCGCCGTAGCCGCGATCGGCGACGGTGGGCGCCAGCGCGAGCTGCTCACGGGCGGCGGCGATCACCGCGCGGTCGCCGCAGCCGCTCAGGTAGGCGCCGAGGTTCCCGGCCTCCATGATCCCCGGCCCGCCGCCCGTCGCGATCGTCAGCCCGGCCGCGGCCAGGTCGAAGGCCAGCTCGACGACCGTCCAGTAGGTGGGATCGTCGCGACGGCACGCATGGCCCCCCATGACGCCGACGACCCGCCTGGCGGGACCGTCCTCGGGAGCGATCAGGTCCCAGATCGCGTCGGTCATGGCCGTGTCGTGGAGGCGTTGCGCGATCGCTTCGAGCGGCTGGTCGGGGTCGGGATCGCCGGTCAGGCTGCGCGACCGGTCGAAGTAGCGCTGGATGGCCTCGTCGGCGCCCCCGCCGACGAGCTCCTCGTAGCTGTAGAGGCGCGGCGGATAGACCCGGAACGGCCGGCCCTCGAGGTCGGGGATGACGACGGCTCCATTGCTCTGCAGCGACATCGCCACATCGCGATCGGGGATCCGGCAGGCGATGAAGAACGCGCCGGAGACGTCGGTGGCCTGCCAGTCGACGGCGATGCCGTCGAGGTCGACCCCCTGGACGATCACGTTCCGCAGGTTGCCGGTGGCACCGAGCCGCCGCTTCAACTCGGCCGCCGACTCGATCTCGACCGCGAGCGAGCTCATGCCCGCAACGCCTCCTCGACCTCGAACGCGACCGTCCGCCGTTCGACGTCGGCGGCCGCCAGCCGGGCCCTCACCCGGACCCCGGGCTCGGGGCAGGGGCCTTCGACCCGGGTCTTGACGGCGGGCTCTACCAGCTGCAGGGTGTCGTGGTCGATCACGAACGCGTCGAAGCTCTCCCCCTCGCGGCCGGCCAGGATCATCGATTCGACGAGGTCGACGACGCCGTGCTCGACCGCCGCCGCGCGCCGGTCGGCCACCTGCATGAGATCGGGCAGCGCCCCGAGCCCGTCGCGGACCCAGCCGGGCGGCTCGGTGCCGGCGACGGCGGCGATGCAGCACTCGGAGACGTAGCGGTCCTGCAGCCTTCGCAGCGGTGCCGTCGCGTGGGCGTAGTCGGCGGCGATCGAGAAGTGAAAGCGGTCCGCGACCGCGGCGGGGGGATCGCCGTCGAAGGCGACGTAGCGGGCACCGCGGCCGATGCCGGCCGCCTCCTGCAGGAGCGAAGCGCCGCGGGGGTCGGCCGGATCGAGGGAGCGGATGAACTCCGGGTAGCCCATCCCGACGGGCCACTCGCCGCCCAGCGCCGCCACCTGCAGCCTGAACCGGCCGAGCGATCGATCGTCGGGCGCCTCCTGGGTGCGCAGGATCCCGACGCCGGCCTTCAGCATCAGACCCGCTGCCGCCATCCCGGTCAGGAGGGAGATCTGCGCGTTGTGGTCCTCGCTGGCGGCGGGCGCGCGATACCGGGTCGTCCACCCGCCGGCACCGTCGGGGACGACCTCCTGCTCGGGGAGGCGAAGGCTGACCCCGCCGCGATCCCGCTCGAGCCCGGCGCGGAGCTCGCCGACCTCGGCGAGCAGCCCGGCCAGATCGGCGGGCAGATCGTCATAGGTGTGCTGAGCGACGCTCCTGACCTCCGCCCTGGACACGTCCACGGCGCCCTGAGCGCCCCGCTCGTCGAGATCGATGGTCCAGACGACCGCGGGCCTCCACTCGCCCGGCAGCAGGCTCCCGGAGCCCTCCGAGAGCGGCAGGGGATACAGCGGGACCTTCGCCTCGGGCGCGTAGACCGTGACCCCGCGGGCATGGGCCTCGATGTCGATGGGAGTGCCGGCCGTGACCAGAGCGCCGACGTCCGCGATCGCGTAGGAGACCCGGTAGCCGGCGCCGGCACGTTCGATGTGCATGGCCTGGTCGAGGTCGTGGGACCCGGGCGGGTCGACCGTGGCGAAGGGGAACTCGACCCGCTCGCGGGCTCCCGGTTGCGCCCGCACGGCCTCGGCCTCCCTGATGACCTCCTCCGGGAACGAGTCCGGCACCCCGACCTCGCGCATGATCGCCTCGATGCCGGGGCGCAGCGCGGCGCTGCTGAGATCAAATCGCCGGCGAGGCACAATCCCGAGTCTAGGCCGCGGCGGGTGAGGCGCCGCCGACACTCAGCGCGAGCGAAGCGAGTGCGGAGGCGGTGCCTTGCCCGTCGCGGCCCCGCTCAGCTGTAGAGAGCTTCGATCTCGTCGTCGTACTTCGCGCCGATCGGCTTCCGCTTCAGCTTCATGGTCGGCGTCAGCTCGTCGCCGCCCGGCATCCATTCCTCCGGCAGCAGCTTGAACTTCTTGATCTGCTCGACGCGGGACATCTTCGCGTTCGCCGCGTCGACCGCGGCGGCGATGGTGGCCTTCACCGTCTCGTCCTCGACGAGGTCGGCGAGATCGGTGAACTCGATGCCCTGCTGCTTCGCCCAGACCGGTGCGTACTCCCCGTCGAGGACGATCAGCGCGACGTTGTAGGGGCGCGCGTCGCCGACCGCGACGGCCTGACCGATCAGCGGGCTCGCGGACTTCAGGTGGGCCTCGATCGATGCCGGCGACATGTTCTTGCCGGCGGCGTTGATGATCAGTTCCTTCTTGCGGTCGACGATCTTCAGATAGCCGTCCTCGTCGATCTCGCCGATGTCCCCGGTCGACAGCCATCCCTGCTCGTCGATCGTCTCCGCCGTCTTGTCGGGGAGGTTCCGGTAGCCGGCCATGATCAGGCTGCCCTTGATCTCGACCTCGCCGTCCTCCGCGAGCCTGATCTCGACGCCGGGCAGCGGCGGGCCGACGGTGCCGAGCTTGACCTTCCCCGGAGGGTTCACGGTCGCCGCCCCGCAGGTCTCCGACATGCCCCAGAGCTCGGCGACCGGAATCCCGATCGCGTGGAAGAACTCGAGAACCTCGACGGGCGTCGGCGCCGCGCCGACGTTCACAGCGGTGAGCTCGTCGAGACCGAGGTGCGCACGCAGGCCCGCGAACATCTTTTCCTCCATCGCGGCGGCCGCGGCGGCGATCTGCTCGGGAACCGGCTCGCCGGACTGCTCGAGCCTGACCTTCTGGATCGCGGCCTGAAGGCCCTGCTGGGCCGGCTCACGCTGGTCGTCGGGAAGGTTGGCGAGCATCGTCTCGAGGCCGGCCTTGAGCTTCTCCCACACCCTCGGGACGGCGAAGAACCACGTCGGCCGCACCGTCGGCAGGAAGTCGATGATCGTCCTCGGGTCGGGACAGATCGAAACGGTCCCACCCTTGGTCAGCGGCAGGTAGTAGTGCGCACCGCGCTCGGCGATATGGGCCGCCGGGAGCCAGGAGATGATCTTGCCGCCCTCGTCGGGGAAGTCGATCAGGTCGTCGACTCCGGAGACGAGCCCGAGCAGGTTGCGATGGGTCAGCTCGACGCCCTTGGGCGGGCCGGTGGTTCCTGACGTGTAGATCAGGGTCAGCAGGTCGTCGAGCTGGACGTCGTCGGCCGCGGCGGCGTCGTCGAACTCGGGATCGATCGCGATCAGATCCTCGAAGCTCATCGTGCCCCCCTCGCCGTCGAGCACGATCAGGTGCTCGACCTCCGGCAGTTCGGACATGGCCTTCTCGAAGGTCTCGAGATAGGAGGCCTCGACGATCGCGACCTTGGCTCCGGCGTCGCCGACCACATAGGCGATCTGCTCCGGTGAGGCGGTCTGGTAGATCGAGAAGGGGACTCCACCCAGCGTGACCGCGCCGAGGTCGATCGGGAAGAAATCGATCCTGTTGTTCAGCATCAGCGCGACCGTGTCGCCCTTGCCGACGCCGAGTGAGGCGAGCCCGCCGGCGACGGCCCGCGCCCTGGCGCGAAGTTCGTTCCAGCTGACGGTCTCGTCGCCTTGGATCAGGGCAACGCCGTCACCGAGGCGCTCCACGGTCTCGTGAAACGCCTTCGGAAAGCTCGAGACCCGTGGCTCTACACCGGGACCTCCGCTCGCGTGTCGCTGAGCCGTCGTGACTTCCATCCTCTACGCCCTCCTCCAGGGTTAGCCGTTGCGCTCAAAGCTACCGCAGAGCGTGCTCCTCAGCGTACGTTGAAGCCCTCGCCCGTGAGTCTGCCGATGTCGTTCTCGAGGCCGATCACGAAGAGGATCATCACCAGGGCGAACCCGATCAGGCCCGATCGCTCCATGATCTTCAGCGGAACCGGCCTGCCGCGGAGCTTCTCGACCAGCGCCCAGAAGATGTGGCCGCCGTCGAGTGGCAGGAACGGCAACAGGTTGATCAGTCCCAGCGAGAGGCTGATGACCGCGAGTACGCCGATCGCCTGCCGGGTGTCGAACTCGAAGCTCTGTCTGGTCACCTCGGTCGCCCCCACCACCCCGGAGATCTGGGCGCGCTCCTGGGCGTTGAAGATGCGTGAGAAGACGTGCGCCGTCTGCGTCGTCACGTACCAGAGGCGGTCGAGCGCGAAGCTCGCGCCCTCGCCGGGCGAGACGGTCTCCCGCTGGGCCGCGTAGCCGAAGCCGATCACCATCCGCGGCTCGATGGCCGGCTGGCCGGGTGCCGTCTCCGGCGAGTCGTAGACGGGCTTGATCCGGAAGCTCATCGGCCGGCCGTCGCGAATCACCTTGACGACGGCGGCCGTCGTGGCGACGCACCCGTCCGTCGGCTTGCCGGCGCACGTGTGGTCGGCGACCTGCTTGCGAACGGCGTCGGCGAGCTTCAGCGGCGGCAGCGCCCCGACGCGCCTGCCGTCGACGGAGACCAGCTGATCGCCGGGTTGCAGGACGTTCGCGGCGGGGAGATCGGGGCTGACCGTGCCGATCCGGTCGGTCGGCCCGGTGTCGAGCCCGAAGCCGACCGCGAGGATGAAGAAGAGGAAGACGGCGAGGGCGATGTTGACGAACGGGCCGGCCGCGATCACGACGATCCGCTTCCAGACCGGCTGGCGGTAGTAGGCCCGTTCGACCACCTCCGGAGGAATCTCCTCCTCCGGGTTCATACCGGTGATCTTCACGAAGCCGCCGAGCGGGATCGCTCCGATCCCGTACTCCGTCTCACCGCGCTTGATCGAGACGACCTTCGGCGGGAAGAAGAGGAAGAAGCGCTCGACGCGCATTCCGACCGCCTTCGCGGCCGTGAAGTGCCCCGCCTCGTGAAGCACGACCAGGAGCGCGAAGCCCCCGATCGCCAGCACCCAGCTCACCGGGCCACCCCCCCGTTCGCCGCGCCGCCGACGGTGGCGAGCTCGGCGGCGGCGCGAGCGCGCGTCTCGCGGTCGCACTCGAACAGGTCCTCGAAGTGTGTCGCCGGCGGGGCCGGCACGAGCTCGAGCATCCGCTCGACGAGGGCCGGGATCCCCGTGAACGGCAGCGAGCCCTCGAGGAAGGCGGCGACGGCCACCTCGTTCGCGGCATTGAGCACGCACGGGGCCATGCCGCCGGCCGCGCCGGCCGCGCGGGCGAGCCGCAGGCACGGGAACGCCTCCGTGTCAGGCTCCTCGAAGGTCAGCGACCCGACGGCCGCGAGGTCCAGGTGCTCGACGGGCAGGTCGATCCGGTCCGGGCCGTGCAACGCATAGGAGATCGGCACCCGCATGTCGGGATGGCCGAGGTGAGCGAGCGTCGAGCCATCGACGAGGTTGATCAGCGAGTGGATCAACGACTGCGGATGGACGACCACGTCGATCCGGTCGTAGGGAACCGCGAACAGGTGGTGCGCCTCGATCAGCTCCAGGCCCTTGTTCATCAGCGTGGCCGAGTCGATCGTGATCTTGCCGCCCATCTCCCAGGTCGGGTGCGCGAGGGCCTCCTCGCGCGTCACGCCGGCGAGATCGGTGCGGCCGCGAAACGGGCCGCCGGAAGCGGTGAGCACGAGCCGCTCGACGACGCCGGGCGGCTCCGAGGCGATCAGTTGCTGCAGCGCAGAATGCTCGGAGTCGACGGGCGCGATCCGCACGTCGCGGGCCTCGGCCAGCGCCATCACGAGCTCGCCGCCGACGACGAGGCTCTCCTTGTTGGCCAGCGCCAGCTCGATGCCCTCCGCGAGCACGACGATCGTCGGCCCCAGCCCCGCCGAGCCGACGATTGCGTTGAGGACGACGTCGGGCTCGGAGCGCAGGATCAGGTCGCGGATCCCCTCCTCGCCGGAGAGCACCTCGCCCTCCCATCCTGAATTGCGGGCTGCCGCGGCGGCATCCTCGTCGGCGAGCGCGACGAGGCCGACGCCGGCGGTCCGGGCCTGCCCGATCAGCTCCTCCCAGCCGCTCCCGGCGCTGAGGGCACAGACGCGCAGATCGGGCGAGCGCTCGATCACGTCGATGGCCTGCTCGCCGATCGAGCCGGTCGAGCCGAGAATCAGTACGTCCTTCACGCCAGGAAGTGTAGGAACGGCGATGGCCGGGCCCGTCGGACCTGGCCCCCGAAGGGTCTCAGCGCCCGCCGTCCCGGAGCGGCGACAGCGCGGCGAGGGCGTCGAGGATCGAGCCCGCGACATCCCGTTTCGCGCCGCGGGCGACCGGGGTCTCGCCCGCAGCCGTGACGACCGTGACCTCGTTGTCGTCGGTCTCGAAGCCGATCGTGGCGTCGGAGACGTCGTTGACGACGATCGCATCGACGCCCTTGCGCTCGAGCTTGGCACGGGCCCGGGCCACGAAGTCGCCGCCATGCTCGGCTGCGAAGCCGACCAGCAACTGATCCGCCCGGCGCTCGGTGGCCAGGCCCGCAAGGACGTCCTCGGTTGCCTCGAGGTCGAGCCGCAGGCCCTCCGAGCCCTCCCGGACGAGCTTCCCCTGATGCTCGGCGGCGGGCCTGAAGTCGGCGACCGCGGCGGCCATGATCAGGACATCCGCCGACTCGAAGGCGACGTGCGAAGCGGCCGCGAGCTCCGCGGCGCTGACCACGTCGATTCGGTCGATCCCGGGACCGGTCGGCAGGGCGACGTTGGCGGCGACCAGCGTCACGGCCGCACCCCGAGATGCCGCCGCCTCGGCCAGGGCGACGCCCATCCTGCCGCTGGAGCGGTTGCCGATGAAACGGACCGGATCGATCGCCTCACGCGTCCCGCCGGCCGTGATCAGGACGCGCACGCCGGCCAGATCCGCACCGGCGGCTTCGCCGGCGATCGCGCCCTCGAGAGCCGCGACGATCTCGGCGGGCTCGGGCATCCGCCCCCGGCCTCGCTCGCCCCGGGAGGCGAGCGCGCCCTCTCCGGGCTCCATCACGTTCACGCCGCGCTCGCGAAGCAGCGCCACGTTGGCGCGGGTCGCCGCCGCAGCCCACATCCGGTCGTTCATGGCCGGGGCGACGATCCGCGGCGCGTCGCAGGCGAGAAAGGACGTCGTCAGCAGCGAGTCGCAGATGCCCGCCGCGAGCTTCGCGATCGTGTTCGCGGACGCCGGCGCGACCACGAAGGCGTCGGCTCCCTCGACGATCGCGAGGTGTGAGATCGGGTCGTGCTCGGGCGGCGGGTCTCCCGGGTAGGCGCCGCGCATCGGATCGCGCGTGAACTCGTCGGTGAGGACCGGCGCGCCGGTGATTCCCTCGAAGGTCGCGGCGCCGACGAACCGCTGCGCCGTGGCGGTCATCGCGATCCGGACGCCGTGTCCGGCGAGCGTGGCCAGCCGTGCGACCTCGACCGCCTTGTAGGCGGCGATCCCACCACTGACGCCGATCAGGATTCGTGCCACGTTGTCTCCGTCCTCCCACCCATGGGAGGTTCGCTCGGCCGGAAGGCTACGCGGGAACGGCTCCGAGCCGGGCTTAGTGCCGGTACTCGTGGTTGATCTTGCCCGCGGCCAGTTCCTCGAGCGCGATCGTCAGGTAGTTGTCACTCTCGGACTCGACCATCGGGGGCGTGTGCTCCTCGTAGGTGCCCTCGCCGAGCGCGCGGTAGTAGCTGTTCAGCTGCCGTGCCCGCTTCGCCGCGATGACGACCGCCGTGTAATGGGAGTCGGTGTGATTCATCAGTTTGTCTACTCGAGGCTTGACCATGCCGGCCAGTTTAGGGCAACCCCAAAACGGTGCGGCTCAGGACCCGCTCCGGACGATCTCCGCCAGTTCCTCCGCCGCCCGGTCCACGTCGTCGTTGACGATCGCGTGGGCGAACTCGCCCTGCGCGGCAAGCTCATCCTCGGCGACCCGCAGCCGGGCCTCGATCGTCGCCGGATCGTCGGTTCCGCGACCCTCGAGGCGGCGCCGCAGATCGGCGGGATCCGGCGGAGCGATGAAGATCTGCACGGCCTCGGGCATGCTGGCCCGCACCTGGCGGGCCCCCTGGAGTTCGATCTCGAGCACGACCGGAGCGCCGCGCCGGTTTCGCTCCTCGACCTCGGAGCGCAACGATCCGTACCGGTTGCCGCTGTAGGTCGCGTGCTCGATGAAGTCACCCGCATCGACGCGGCGGGCGAACTCCGCCGGTGTGAGGAAGTGGTAATCGATTCCGTCTTCCTCCCCATCCCGCGGGGGCCGCGTCGTCGCCGAGATCGAGAGCTCGAGCTCGGGGACGATCTCGCGCAGAGCGCGAATCAGGGTTCCCTTGCCGACGCCCGAGGGCCCGGTGATGACGAATACGGCCGACACGACGGCCGATTCTTACTGCTGTGGCGGCGGGGAGGGCGAGCCGCTCAACGGCGGCGCAGCAGGGCGACGAGCTCGGACCGCTGCCGGACCGACAGGCCGCCGATCGTCTTCGACGGCGATACCCGGCACTGATTGAGGATCCGGTTCACCTTGACGCGGCCGTACTTCGGCACCGCCAGCATCATGTCGAAGACCTTCGCCGTCTCCAGGAACTCGGGTGGAGCGAGCAGCAGGCCCTCGATCTGGACCTTGCCCGCCTTCAGATCCCGCTTCAGCTGAGCCCGCCTCGTGCGGATCTCGTTGGCGGCCTCCAGCGCCCTCATGCGCTGGTCGTGGCTTCGCGCCGGGACGGGTGTGGAGGTCGTCGTGGCTGGGCTCATCGGGGCGCGGCGATCATATACACGGCTCGCCCACGCGCAACCGCTTTGGACGGGTTTTGCACCCAATCCATCTGGACCTCAGGTCGAGGTCGACCCCCGGCGAGCCGTCCGGACCCCGTTCTTTGCGGACTTTCGGCGGTCAGGAAGCGGCGATCGGCCCACGGTCGAGCCCCTCGAACTCGTGCCGGATGCGCTCCGCCGCGAGCGGGTCCCGGAAGCTGGCCGTGCCGACCGCCACCGCCGCCGCTCCGGCGCCGAGCAGGGCGGCGACGTGCTCGCCGTGCTCGATGCCACCCATGCCGACGACGGGGATCTCGACGGCCGCCACCACGTCGGCGACCTGCTTGAGGGCGACGGTTCGGACGGCCGGCCCCGACAGTCCGCCGCTCCCCGCACCGAGCCACGGTGAACCGTCGGCGAGCAAGGGAGCGGCCTTCAGGGTGTTGATCAGCGAGACCGCGTCCGCCCCGCCCTGCTCGGCCGCGATCGCGATCGCGGCGGGCTCGGCGACGTTCGGCGTCAGCTTCACGATCAGCGGCTTGCCGGTCAGGGGCCGGAGCGCCTCGAGCAGCGACGCGGTCTCCGCCGGCTCCTCGCCGACGATCAGACCGGAGTGGACGTTCGGGCAGGAGATGTTGAGCTCGAGGGCCGCGACCTCGTCCCGCCCGGCGACGGCCGCGACCATCGGCCCGAACTCCTCGACGCTCGTCGCCATCACGGAGACGATCAGCGGCACCGGCAGGTCGGCGAGCTGCGGCAGGTCGACCGCCAGGAAGCCCTCCAGGCCCTTGTTCGGCAGGCCGATCGAGTTGATCATCGCGGCGGGCTCCTCCCACAGCCGCGGCGGCGGATTGCCGACCCGGGGAGCCGGGGTGATGGTCTTGGAGACGTAGGCGCTGAACGGGAAGCGCTCGAGGACCGCATCGCCGAAGGCGCGCTGGGCGGCGATCGCGTCGAAGGTCCCCGAGGCATTGAGGATCGGGTGCTCGAGCGCGATTCCGCAGAGGTCGACCGGCCTCGCGCTCATCGGTGGCCGGCCCCCTCCACCCGTGCGGTCTCGACGGCGGCGGCGCGGACCACGGGCCCGTCGACGCAGAGCCGCATGTAGCCGCCTGCCCGCAGCGGCACGGCGCAGCCGAAGCAGGCGCCGTAGCCGCAGGCCATCGGCGACTCCATCGCCAGTTCCGCCTCGACGCCACGCTCCTCGCACATCGCCCGGACCGCCTCCAGCATCGCGGGCGGCCCGCATGCGTAGACGGCGGCGGTCGCGGCCGAGTCGCCGGCGAGCATCGACGCGAGCAGGTCGGTCACGTAGCCGCGGTGGCCGGCGTGTCCGTCCTCGCTGGCGAGACGCACCTCCGAGCAGCGGAAGAGCTCCAGTCCGCCCGCGTGCTCACGGTCGCGGAAGCCGAGCAGGGAGCGCTCCGGGATGCCCCGGGAAGCGAGCGTACGGCGCCACATCGCCAGCGGTGCCAGGCCGATCCCACCGCCGACCAGGATCGCCCCGGCGGCCTTCGGATTGAGTTCGGCCGGCGGCGCGAACGGCCGCCCGAGAGGCCCGGTCAGCAGCAGCCCGTCACCGGCGGAGAGGGCGGCGAGGGCGTGCGTGCCCGGCCCGACGTCCTCGAGCAGGAAGGAGAGCCTGACGCCGTCGGCAGCCGCGTCCGCCTCGGCCACCGAGAAGGCCCGCGGCAGGAACGGCCGCTCACCGCCGCCGCCCCAGCCGGACTCCCCGGTGAGCATGTAGAACTGCCCCGCCTCCGGCATCGGCCCGGCGGGATCCCGCACCGTCACGATCCTGTACCCGCCGCTGATCTCGTTCGCGACCACCTCGCTGCGGCGCCGTCCGAACGGAGCCGGCGTCCGGTCCGGTTCGCCTCTCGCGGCTGCGCTCATCGCCTCACCGTCAATGCCCGCCTAGGAGCTCTCCGCAAGGCGCTCGGCGGCACCGTGCAGATCCTGCAACGCGTGCACCTCGGCGACCCCTCCGCCCTGTTCGGCGCCGATCGCGCGCACGGCCGCGGAGGCGCCGGTCATGGTCGTCAGGCAGGGGATCCCGCGCCGGGTCGCGGCGCTGCGGATCTCGTAACCGTCGGCCCGCGCTCCCGAACCGGTCGGGGTGTTGATGACGAGATCCACGTCGCCGCGCTCGATGTAATCGACGACGTTGGGCGAGCCCTCGTGGATCTTGGCGATCTGCTCGACGGGAACGCCCATGCGCGAGATCGCCTGCGCCGTCCCGCCGGTCGCGACGATGTCGAAGCCGAGGTCGCAGAACCGGGTCGCGAGCTGGGTCGCCGCCGCCTTGTCGTTGTCGGTGACAGTGATGAACACGGTCCCGCTCCGCGGCAGCTCCGCCCCGGCGGCCGTCTGCGCCTTCCCGAACGCGGTCGGGAAGTCGTCGGCGACCCCCATCACCTCGCCGGTGCTCTTCATCTCCGGACCGAGCATGGTGTCGGCTCCGGTGAAGCGAGAGAAGGGCAGCACCGCCTCCTTGACGGAGACGTGACCGACGGGCATCGCCGGCACGTCCTCGGCCGCGAGCGGCTCGCCGAGCATCAGCCGGCAGGCGATCTTCGCGATCGGCGCCCCGATCGCCTTGCTGACGAAGGGCACCGTGCGCGAGGCCCGCGGGTTCGCCTCGATCACGTAGAGCTCGCCGGCGGCGACGGCGTACTGGATGTTGATCAGGCCGATCACGCCGAGCTCGAGAGCAAGCGCCTTCGTCGTGTCGGCGATCCGGCCCAGCATCTCGTCGCCGAGGCTCATCGGCGGCAGGACGCATGCCGAGTCTCCGGAGTGGACCCCGGCCTCCTCGACGTGCTGCATGACGCCGGCGAGAACGCAGTCGGTCCCGTCACAGAGGGCATCGACGTCGACCTCGATCGCGTCCTCGAGAAAGCGGTCGAGCAGCAGCGGATGCTCGGGGCTCGCCTTGACGTGCTTGTCCAGGTAGGTGCGGAGGTCCTCCGTCGAGTAACAGATCTCCATCGCCCGACCGCCGAGTACGTAGGAGGGACGGACGAGCAACGGGAACCCGACCTCGGCGGCGATCGTCTCCGCCTCGGCCGCGCTGAGTGCCGTGCCGTAGGGCGGGTGGGCGACGCCGAGCATCGCCAGCATCGCCCCGAAGCGGCCCCTGTCCTCGGCGAGGTCGATCGCGTCGACCGGCGTGCCGAGGAGGTTCACGCCGGCATCCTCGAGCGTCTTGGCCAGCCGCAGCGGGGTCTGGCCGCCGAACTGGACGATCACACCCTCCGGCTGCTCCTGCTCGATCACGGCGAGGACGTCGTCGGCCGTCAGCGGTTCGAAGTAGAGCCGGTCCGAGGTGTCGTAGTCGGTGGAGACGGTCTCCGGGTTGCAGTTGATCATCACCGCGTCGCGGCCCGACTCCCGCACCGTCATCGCCGCGTGGACGCAGCAGTAGTCGAACTCGATCCCCTGGCCGATCCGGTTCGGGCCGGAGCCGAGGATGACGACGCTGGGCCGGTCGCCACGTCGCACCTCGCCGGCCGAGAGCGGCCCCGCTTCGGGACCGCAACCCCGCTCGTGGGAGGAGTAGTAGTACGGCGTCCGCGCCTCGAACTCGGCGGCGCAGGTGTCAACCGACTTGTAGGTCCGGCCGACGCCGTCGGCATCGGTGCCGTCCCCGTCGACCGCAAGGGCCTGCAGCTCGCGGAGGAACCACAGGTCGATCGCGGTGCGGGCGTGGATGGCGTCGACGCCGAGACCGCGGCGGAAGCCCTCGAGGACGAGGTCGAATCGGTCCGACGACGGCTCCTCGAGCCGATCCAGCAGCTCAGCGTCGCCGTCGGGCAGGTCGACCGGCGCATCGAGTTCGCGGGAGCGCATCGCCTTGGCGAAGGATTCGCGGAACGTGCGGCCGATCGCCATCGCCTCCCCGACCGACTTCATGTGCGTCGTCAGCCGGCCCTCGCTGCCCGGGAACTTCTCGAACGCGAACCGCGGGATCTTCGTGACGACGTAGTCGATCGTCGGCTCGAACGCGGCCGGGGTCGCCCGCGTGATGTCGTTGGGGATCTCGTCGAGCGTGTAGCCGACCGCCAGCCGCGCCGCGATCTTCGCGATCGGGAACCCGGTCGCCTTCGATGCCAGCGCCGAGGACCTCGAGACCCGCGGGTTCATCTCGATCACGACGATCTCGCCCGATTCGGGATCGACGCCGAACTGGACGTTGGAGCCGCCGGTCTCGACGCCGACGGCCCGGATCACGGCGATCGCCTGGTCCCGCAGCTTCTGGTAGAGCGCGTCACTGAGGCTCTGGGCTGGGGCGACCGTGACCGAATCGCCGGTGTGTACGCCCATCGGATCGATGTTCTCGATCGAGCAGACGACGATCACGTTGTCGTTGCGATCCCGCATCAACTCGAGCTCGAACTCCCCCCAGCCGATGACCGACTCCTCGACAAGCACCTGGTTGATCGGGCTCGCGGCCAAACCCTCGGAGATGATCTGGCGCAGTTCGGTCTCCGTCCGGGCCGCACCACCTCCCTGGCCTCCCATCGTGAACGCCGGGCGGATGATCGCCGGCAGCTTCAGCGACCCGTCGGCCAAGGCCGCCTCGGCGTCACCTACCGACTCGGCGATCAACGACCAGGGGACGCGGAGCCCCGCCCCCTCCATCGTCTTGCGGAACTCGTCGCGGTCCTCAGCGCGGTGGATCGCTTCGTAATCGGCGCCGATCAGCTCGACGCCGAATCGCTCCAGGGTCCCGTCGTCGTGCAGGCTCTTGGCCAGGTTCAGGGCGGTTTGGCCGCCGAGGGTCGGCAGCAGCGCATCGGGGCACTCACGCTCGATGATCTGGGCGACGACGCTCGGCACCAGCGGCTCGATGTAGGTGCGGTCGGCGAACTCGGGATCGGTCATGATCGTCGCCGGGTTCGAGTTGACGAGGACGATGTCGTAGCCCTCCTCGCGCAGCACCTTGCAGGCCTGGGTGCCCGAATAGTCGAACTCGGCCGCCTGGCCGATCACGATCGGGCCGGAGCCGATCAGCATGATCTTCTCGATGTCGTCGCGACGTGGCATCAGCCGATCCCTCCTCCCGCTACCTGTGACTCGAGCCGCTCCTCGATGCCCGGCCAGTCGTCGTCGCAGATCGAGAAGTAGGCGGAGTCGCGGACCCCAACGACCGGCATCAGCATGTGCTTGCGGTGGATCCCCTCGAAACGCGCGCCGAGGG
The DNA here is from genome assembly GCA_963798165.1 of uncultured Solirubrobacterales bacterium. GTDB lineage: Bacteria > Actinomycetota > Thermoleophilia > Solirubrobacterales > 70-9 > RHKX01. Next base: position 41,380 of record CAWCSE010000015.1, read on the forward strand.
CGTCGAGCGCGGCGCGGGAGCGCTCGTTGCGCGCATCGGTCTTGAACTCCACCCGCATGGCGCCCATCACCTCGAAAGCGTTGTCGAGCATGAGCAGTTTCGCGGCGCGATTGGCGCCCGTGCGCCAGGCGTCCGGATGTAACCAGGTCCAACCGATCTCGACGCCGCGATGGTTGGGCCGAGGCGCGAGATAGCTCGAGCTCCCGATCGGGCGCCCCGTCTCGGCCAGCACGGTCGCATAGGGCCACTCGCTGCCCTCGCGGCGACCCGCGAGGCGATCGTCGAACCAGCTCGAGAACGCGTCCTCATTCTCCGGAACCCGGCGGTCGATCCACTCCCATGTCGCTGCTTCGCCGGAAACGGCTTGCAGCGCAAGCCGGTGCTCCTCGCGGATCGGCTCGAGGATCACGGTCGGCCCGACCAGCGGCGAATCGGCTGGGGGCCAGATCATCTCGCCATCTCCAGGAAGCGGTCGAAGAGGTATTGGGAATCATGGGGTCCGGGTCCCGCCTCAGGGTGGTATTGGACGGTGCCGCCCGCGACGTCGAGCAGCCTCAGCCCCTCGACGGTCCGGTCGTAGAGGTTCAGGTGGGAGAGCTCGGCAGCGCCGAAGTCGGTCTCCCAGCGGATCGGCTCGTCGGTCTCCATTCGCGTCTCGCCATTCGGCCCGGCGACCGCGAAGCCGTGGTTCTGGGAGGTGATCTCGATCCGCCCCGTCTCCAGGTCCTTGACGGGATGGTTGGTGCCGCGGTGGCCGAACGGCAGCTTGAAGGTGTCGAGGCCGACGGCTCGGCAGAGCAGCTGGTGGCCGAGGCAGATTCCGAAGACCGGGCGTTTGCCGACCAGCTCGCGCACCGTGGCGACGACGTAGCCGAGGGCCCCGGGGTCGCCGGGGCCGTTGGCGAGGAAGACGAGATCGGGATCGTGGGCGAGCACCTGCTCGGGGCTCGAGTCGCAGGGAAGCAGCGTGACCCGGCAGCCCCGCTCGCGGAGCTGGCGGACGATCGAGAGCTTGATGCCCGTGTCGAGGCCGACGATGTGCGGGCCGTCCCCGTCGAGCAGAACCGGCTCCGGCGGGGTCACGGTCGCGGCGAGGTCGGCCCCCTGCATCGAGGGCTCGGCCATGACGATCCCCATCGCCTCGTCGGTCGGCGTGGCGGCCTCGAAGATCCCTCCGCGCATCGCCCCGCGGTCACGGATGTGGCGGACCAGGGCCCGGGTGTCGACGCCGCTGATCGCCGGCACGCCGCAGTCGGTCAGCCAATCCAGCCAGCCCCGCTCGGCCAGTGCGGCATCCTCGCCGTTCCTGGCCTCGCGCATGATCACCCCGCGGGCGTGGACGCCGTCCGACTCCATCGCGGCGGCGCTGACGCCGTAGTTGCCGATCATCGGGTAGGTGAAGGTGATGACCTGCCCGGCGTAGCTGGGGTCCGTCACGGACTCCTGGTAGCCGGTCATGCCGGTGTTGAAGACGACCTCGCCGAGCGCTCGCCCGGCCGCGCCGCAGAGCAGGCCGTCGAGCCTCGAGCCGTCCTCGAGGAGCACGTAACCGCCGGAGGGGCTCAACCGGCGACCTTCATCGTGAACTCGCGGCGCCGGAAGGCCACCGAGCCGGCGACGATCGTGACCACGGGCCGGGAGCGGAGCCGGCGACCCGTGAAGCACGAGTTCTCGGAGCGGCTCTCCCAGCCGTCCGCCCCCGCCTCCCACTCCGCCTCGAGATCGACGAGCACGATGTTCGCCTCCGCGTCCGCCTCGATCCGTGCGGCCTCGAGGTCGAAGAGTCCCGCGCCCGCGCCCATCCGCTCGACCAGCAGGCCGAGCTCGATCGTCCCGGGATCGACGAGTTCCGTGTAGAGAGCCGCGAATGCCGTCTCGAGGCCGATCACGCCCATGTTTGCCACCTCGAAGGGGATCTCCTTCTCGTTGGTGGCGTGGGGCGCGTGGTCGGTGCCGATGCAGTCGACGACCCCGCTTCGCAGGGCCTCGATCAGCGCCTGGCGATCGTCCTCGGTGCGCAGCGGCGGGTTCATCTTGAAGCGGGCGTCGAGGCCGCGCACCGCCTCGTCGGTGAGGACGAGGTGATGCGGGGTCAGCTCCGCAGTCAGCCTGGCGCCCGCCTCCTTGGCGACCGCGACCGCCTCGACGGAGGATCGCCCCGAAAGGTGCTGGACGTGGGCGCGGGCGTCCTCGTAGAGGCAGAGGGCGCCGTCGCGAGCGATCATCGTCGATTCCGAGATGTCGGGGACGCCGGCCAGGCCGAGCGCCGCTGAGACCTCGCCCTCGGCCATGACGCCGTTGCCCGTCAGGGCCGGATCCTCCTCGTGGAGGAGGATGTTGCCGCCGACGAGATGCTGGTACTGGAGCGCCCGGCGCATCACCCCGGCGTCGGTGATCGGCAGCCCGTCGTCGGAGAACCCGACCGCGCCGGCTTCGCGCAGGGCGGCCATCTCCGTCAGCACGCGCCCCTTCATGCCGCGGGTCACGGTGCCGACGAATCCGGTCGGGACCGAGGCCTCGGCGGCCGCGCGCTCACGCAGCGCCGACAGGATCGCGGGGTCATCGACGACCGGATCGGTGTTGGCCATCGCGACGATTCCGCAGTAGCCGCCCGCGGCGGCCGCCCTGGTCCCGGTCTCGATGTCCTCCCTGTACTCCTGCCCCGGCGTCCGCAGGTGTACGTGGGGATCGAAGAACGCGGGAAAGGCGTGCAGCCCACTGGCGTCGATCTCCTCGGCGCCGGCGGGGGCCGTCGCGGACCCGGGGTCGGCGATCTCGGCGATCCTCCCCTCCCTGACGACGAGATCGAGCCGATCGTCGATACCGCAACGGGGGTCGAGCACGTGGGCCCCGCCGATCAGCAGGTCGCCGCCACCACCACCCCGCCAGTCGAGGCTCCCGATCGTCGCGGGGTCGCTCATGCCGGCTCCCCGATTCGCGAGGCCTCGGAATCGGAGCGACTGCCGATCCGGCTGACCGGTCGCGGCCGCTCGCTCCCGGCGAGGATCTCGTAGAGGATCGCCATCCGGACCAGCAGGCCGCTCGCCACCTGGGCGGTGATCAGCGATGCCGGGCCGTCGATCACCTCCGGCGAGAGCTCGACGCCGCGGTTGACGGGGCCGGGATGCATGACGAGCTGGCGGGCGGCGAGCCGCCTCGAGTTGATCTGGTAGTGGATCGCGTATTCCCGCAGCGAGGGAATGAAGCTCTCGGTCATGCGCTCGTTCTGCATCCGCAGCGCGTAGACGACATCGGCCTCACCGAGCTCTTCGAGGGTGTAGGAGACGTCGCAACCGAGCGCGCCGATGCCGCGTGGGATCAGCGTCGGCGGGCCGGCGACGGTCACCTCTGCCCCCATCGCGACGAAGGCCCTGATGCAGGAGCGGGCGACACGGCTGTGGGCGACGTCGCCGACGATCCAGATGCGCTTGCCGTCGAGCGGGCCGATCCGCTCGATCAGCGTGTAGACGTCGAGCAGGGCCTGGCTCGGATGCTCGTGCTTGCCGTCGCCGGCGTTGACCACGGCCGCGTCGGTCCAGCCGGCCACCAGGGCGGCCGCGCCCGCCTCGGGCGAGCGGATCACGATGGCCTCCGGCTCGTAGGCGGAGAGCGTCGCGATCGTGTCGCGGAGCGATTCGCCCTTGTCGACGGAGGAGCCGACCGACTTGACGGAGACGACGTCGGCGGAGAGACGCTTGGCGGCGAGCTCGAACGAGGCGCTCGTCCGTGTGCTCGCCTCGTAGAAGAGGCTGACGATGGTGCGGCCCTGCAGGGTTGGCACCTTCTTGATGTCACGGCGCCCGACCTCCGCGAAGCTGCGAGCGCGATCGCAGATTCGCTCGATGTCGTCGCGGTCGAGATCGTCGATCGAGAGCAGATCCCTCATTGCGTTGCCTCCCCGTTCGGATTTCCGGCCCCGGTCAGCGCCGGCTCGCCGATCGCCACCTCGTCAATGCCGTCGACCTCCTCGAGGCGGACGTAGACCCGCTCGTCGCGAGCGGTCGGCAGGTTCTTGCCCGTGTAGTCCGGGCGGATCGGAAGCTCGCGGTGGCCGCGATCGGCGAGCACCGCGAGCTGCACCCGCTGCGGGCGGCCGTAGTCGAAGAGCGCCTCGATCGCCGACCGCACGGTGCGGCCGGTGAAGAGGACGTCGTCGACGAGGACGATCGTGCGGCCCTCGAGGTCGAAGTCGAGGTGGGAGGCGTGGACGATCGGAGCGTCGGCCGGCTCCCTGCCCGGCAGATCGTCGCGGTAGAAGGAGATGTCGATGTCGCCGAGCGGGATCTCGGAATCGGAGATCTCGGCGAGCTGCTCGTGCAGACGCCGTGCGAGGACGGCGCCGCGGGTGTGGATGCCGACGATCGCGATCGCGGAGGCGGGATCATCCTCGACGCCGCCGCTGCTGTGTGCGGCTCCGGCGTTCTTTTCGATGATCTCGTGCGCTATGCGCACCAGCGTCCGGCGCAGATCGTCCCGGTCCAGGACGACTCTCTCGCTCATGGGCGCCCCTTCCTGGCCTCGCGGGACCGGGTTAAAGGAAACGACGTGGGGAACTTATCAGGGCCGACCGGCGGCACCGGGCGTTCGGGCCGCTCCGCGATGTCACTGGTTGGAACGTTTCACCTTGTATGCGAGGTCTTCGACCGTGCAGGTCGTGTACTTCTTGTCGTTCTTGCGGAAGACGATCTCGAGGTCGATCCTCCCCTTGAACTTCCGGGCGGACTTGCGTTTGCCCTTGATGTCGTACTTGTAACGGCCGCTGTAGGTGCCGTCGGTATCGAGATGGTTGCCGACTTCACGGAAGCCCCGGGCGCTGGAGCGCTTCAGGGGCCGGTCGAAGGCGACGTCGGCGGAGAACGGCTTGTACTGGCCGGTGCATGTGGTCACCGCCGAGAATGCGCCGCGGCGGACGAGGCCGTCGGTTCCGGTGATCAGCTTGATCGCCTTGCCCTGCTCGGTCTCGCCCGCGTACTTGACGCCGTTCGGGCCGACTGCTTCGGCGGCCCCGGCGGACAGGGTGGCCGTGGCCAGGCACGCGGCAAGCGCCGCGCCGCGGATGCGAGGTCCTCTCATCACGGCCATTTCTACCGGTCCGGAGCCGGGCCCGCGCCGGTTCGGGGTTCCTGCGGTGCCTGCGGCTCACGGGCTCCGTTCGCGATCAGCTGCGGGCCACCCCGCTCCGGCAGCGGGATCTCGACCAGGTCGAAGTCCCGTGGGGCGACGGCCTCGGGGAAAGCCTCGTGAGCCTCGGCGACGATGTCGGGGATGAAATGGCGCGAGGAGATGTGGACCAGCGCGAGCATGCCCACGCCGGCCTCCGCCGCCAGCCGAGCGGCGCCGATTGCCGTCGAATGGCCGGTCTCCGCTGCCCGCTCGGCCTCGTCGGCCGCAAAGCTGGCGTCGTGGACGAGGAGCTGGGCCCCGGCGGCGGCCTCCACCGTGCTCTCGCACGGCTGGGTGTCGCCGGTGATCACGATGCTCCGCCCGGGACGATCGGGGCCCATCACCTGCTCGGGAGCGACCGTCCCGGCGGATCCCTCCACCTCCTCCCCGCGCTGGAGCGCCCCGAAGCCCGGGCCGGGGCTGACCCCGAGCGCCCTCGCCGCCTCCGGATCGAAGCGGCCCGGCCGAGGATCCTCGTGAAGCGCATAGCCGTTGGCCACCACGCGGTGGTCGACGTCGAACGGCGCGATCACGTAATCGTCGAAGGCCACCTCCTCGCCGCGGTTCAGCTCGACGAGGTCGAGTTCGTACCGGGGCCGGCCAATGATCCTCGCCATCGCGTCGAACAGCGAGACGAGGCCCGGTGGCCCGTAGATGGTCAGCGGCGCCTCCCGGTCCTGCATCTCGTAGCTCTTGATCAGGCCGGGCAGCCCGAGGTAGTGATCGGCGTGAAGGTGCGTGATGAAGATCGCGTCGACCCCGATCAGGCCCGTCGAGCGTTGCATCTGCCGCTGCGTGCCCTCGCCGCAGTCGAACATGAGCCGATCGCCGCCACGGCGGACGAGGACGCTCGCCGTGTTGCGACGGGCGGAGGGAACCGATCCCCCGGTTCCCAGGAAGACGACGTCGAGATCCATGCCGGGAGCGTATGGGGACGGGCCGGGACCGGCGCAGCCGCGGCCGGCCCTCGTTACCGTTTCCCCGGTGAATCGTCCGCTCACCGTCGTGCTCGCGGCGCTCTGCACCGCCCTGGCGGCGCCGGCGATCGCCCTCGCGGCCCTCCCGAAGCCGCGTGACTCGACGATCGCCGTTCCCGGCTCGATAGGCGGCGTCGCCGTCAAGCAGGGCCTCAAGGACGCCGACCGGGCGTGGGGGCGGACCGGCGCGTGCGACCTCTCCCCCGGCTTCAAGTCCTGCAGCTACGAGAGCGGCGATCCACTCAAGGGCCGGGCCTGGATCGACGCTGCGACGCGGAAGCGGGTCAGCTCCTTCGCGATCGAGGCGGGTCGCGACGAGGATGGCGGATACGTCTTCGCCGGCCGCTTGCTCAGGTTCGAGACCGAGGGCGGGATCGGCCTCGGTGACAAGGGCGACAGGGTGCCCAAGGCATATCCCGACGCGATCAAGACGGCCGGAAAGACGGGCTATCTGATCGAGGGCGAGCGCCGTTCCTATATGACCTTCCAGACGCTCGGCGGCAACCGGATCACGGCGATCACGGTCTTCGACGGTAAGCACCAGGGCTGACTTGCAATAGGTTTTGGAACGGATGGGAAATCGAACCGAGAGGATGCCGATGAGGAGACTTGCCACAGCCGCCGCGATCGCCGCCGCGGTCTCGCTGACCGCCGCGCCCGCCGCGCTCGCCGGACTGCCGAAGCCCAGCGGACCGGTCAAGGTCCCGACCAGCCTCGGTGGCGTCAAGATCGGGATGAAGATCAAGGCCGCGGACAAGGCCTGGGGCAAGACCGGCAAATGCAGCCTCAAGGACAAGTTCAAGTACTGCCAGTACGACGGCGGCACGAAGGGCTCGGCGCAGATCTCGTCGGAGAAGAAGAGCAAGGTCGCCTCGGCCGGAATCTCGGCCGGGATCAAGGGCAGCAAGTACAAGTTCAAGGGCCCGCTGATGAAGTTCGAGACGAAAGAGGGCATCGGGCTCGGCGACAAGCCCCGAAAGGTCGGCAAGGCCTATCCGAAGGCCAAGAAGATCGCCGGTGGCTACGGCTACTACGTCCCCGGCAAGGGGAAGTCGGCGATGACCTTCTACAGCGCCGACCAGAAGCACATCACCACGATCAGCGTCAGCGACGGCACCCAGGGCTGAACCGGGCCGAAGGGTTCGGCTCTAGACTCCCCGCCGCAAGCGCCCGTAGCTCAGCTGGATAGAGCGCCGCCCTCCGGAGGCGGAGGTCGCAGGTTCGAATCCTGCCGGGCGCGTCTCGGATGGCTCCACCGGCCTGCGCGGTGTTGCCGCTCGTAGATGACTCCGAGCAGATGCTCCGCTTCGCGTCCGCTCTGCTCGGGCTGCGCGGGTGATTACCGCTCGGCAGGGGCGGCTTGGATGACTCCGAGCAGATCCTCCGCTTCGCGTCCGCTCTGCTCGGGTGCGCGGTGTTACCGCTCGGCAGGGGCGTCAGGTGATTGGTGGGGCGGTGGGCGGGTCGGCGGGTGAGACTGCTCTCGAGGCGGGCTCTCCGCCCTCAGAGCAGTCTCGATCCGGAAGCAAGACTCGAAGCGCCCCTCGACAGGCGGGTGAAC